>CAWIGD010000026.1:0-117308 GCA_963835165.1 uncultured Alphaproteobacteria bacterium | reverse complement strand
GAGTTTTAGCCATTTGAATTCCCCGAGGTTGCCAGCAACCGCTATTGGGCTACTTGATTCTTGCCCGGACTTCATCGGGATGGAAGGGCAAAGGTTCGTTGACAGCTTCTCTCGGCACTGTTCCATAGGCGAACATTTTTAGGCGAACACTCTCCTATAGGAGTGTTCGCTATGTTCGCCATTGGCCACGACTAGGCCTGTTGCCCTTCGCTGTTATCGGAAGCGCGGCGCCTCCTGTAGCGCAGCAGGTCGACCACATTGGGCGACCGGAACCATCGACGCGCGCTCACGACCGACGCCATTCCTGGAAACAGGCTCCTGCGATCCTCTTCGGGGAGGATCAGCTTCTGCCAAAAGTCATCCTCACTCTCCCGAGATGCGGCTGTCATATGATCTCCTCCTCACCCTCTCCTATTTATTTATTACTAAGACAAGAAAGAAAGATAATAACAGGACCCCTTGAGCCAGATTTGTCTCATGGTGCAGGTGCGTCATGAGACAGATCTGTCTCATACCCTGGCTCGCGATCATGAGACAGATCTGGCTCATGTTCGGCCGACGTAGGACGTCAACCGGACGATCGGAGACCTGCGGGGATGTCGCTCGACGCTGAGGAGGCCCCTGCGCTCCAGCTCCCGGAGGGCGCGCCACTTGGCCCTCCGCTCGAGCCCGACGCCACGCACCGCGCTGTTCGATAGCGTGACGGGGGCGCCCTTCCCTCTCCAGTTCAAGTAGGCGAGGTACAGCGCCAGCCTGTAGGCCGGCCCCGAAGCGCCCTCGAGGAGCTCCAGCCACGGCAACGGCACCTGGATGAAGTGTCCCCGCAGGCGCCGTCGCGGGGCAACGCCGGTCTCGACTGTCTCCACCTCGATGCGGCGACCGTGGCGGACTATGACGCCTGTCATGCCGCGTCCTGCTTCGGTAAGGCTACTCCGACAGCCTGCAAGGCGCGCATTATGGTGGCCCACATCTCGATCGCCATCGGGCGAGTGTCGCGATAGCGGGCGCCGCCCTCCAGCATCTGGTCGACCGCAACCCCGATCTCGAACCCGTCGCAGACGTCGCGGCCGGCCTGCAGCATGATCTCCTTGGCGTGCTCGATCCGCTCCTTGTCCGCTTCCTCGAAAAGGATGCCGTCATGCACGAGCATGACCGGCACGATGCCGGCCTCGCACAGGCGCACCGTGGCTAGCCGCAACATTTCCGAGCCGCCGCTTTGCATCGGGAAGTTATAGAGCGTCCGCCGATTGGGGCTGGTGCTCAGGTGCAGCGGCCAACCGAAGATACTCTCGATGCGACGGTCCAGCATCGCGACCTGCACCGCGTTCTCGCGCCATTGCCAGAAGCGGGTGTACTTCCGCTTATGCCGCTCGATGATCTCGCTCGCGATCAGCGGGTGCCGGTCGAGCCCGCGTGCCAGCGACGGCACGCCCATGCCGTACGAGATCCCGAGCTGCAGTACCTTCATTCGCTGGCGCGTGGCGGCGTTCTCTCTCTTCCAGCGCGCCGGGTCCGGGTCCGTGGTGAGGCCGCACAGGCGCGCCAGCGCGTGGTAGACGTCGCCGGCGGCATAGTCGGCCTTGAGGGCGGCGTCATCGGACGCCGCGGCGCCGACGCCGACCTCCTGCGTTCGCCAATCGAGGTAGGCGCCCGTGCGATCGGGCGGAAACCGCATGAATGAGCGCATGCTGCCGTGCGCGTTGTACAGGCTCCTCGTATGGGCGTTGCGCCCCGTCACGGTGCCAAACGGAAACAAGCTCGGCCTGTTGCGCCCGTCGCGGCCGATCGGAAGCTTTGCCCCCGCGATCACGCGGATGCTGTCGCGAAGCGCGTGCAGTCCCTCGATCCCGGGAACGTGGTGCATCAACTTCCAGGCGTCGCTGCTAGTGTCGAGCTGACCGCTATCCAGGCGCGGCCAAGCGGTGACGCCGGCGCCAATGAGCCACTGCTCGAAGCGCGTGTAGCTCCAGCGGCCCTCAGGGTCGAAGATCGGGTCGTCGTCGTCGTGGCTCGGGTCAAACTGCCGCAGCAGCTGCCCGATCACGGCGCCCTTGTTCTCCTGCACCAGGTCCCAGAGCTCGACGTCGACCGGCATGCCGCGCATCTGGATCAGCGCGACCACCTTCGCGCTGTAATTCGACCACCACAGCACGCGCTCGACGTCGGCGGCGGGCAGCGAGGTGTGGCCGCGCTGATCGCAGCGCCACCGCAGCTGCGCGCGCAACAGCCTCGCCGACATGCGCACGTCCTCCTCGCAATATGCGAGGACGACGTCGCGTCCGAATTCGCGCCAGCGGCCCTCGCCGATGGCCTTCGCGATCTCCTCCTTGTCGAGGTGCTCCCAACCTTCGAGCCCGTAGGTTCGACACGCGTCGGACAAGCGCTTGCGTGGCCTCTGCCGCACCTCGTCCGGATCGGAGGGCAGCAGGACGTTGCTCGCCGCCAGGTAGGCCGTGTGCTGGTCGAAGAGGTGTACGGGAAACCGCCAGCCCAGGACCTTGAAGCAGGTCATCTCCGCCCACAGCGAGTAGCCGACGACGAGCGTGTCGGGACCGATGTCGAAGGGCGGGGCCGAGCCGAACTCTCCCCGCCACAGATGGATGGTGCGCAAGTGCTGCAGGTTCTCGCTGAGCACGTATGCCACCATGCACAGCGGCTGGGGGAGCTCGCCGGCGTCGGCCTCGAACTCGAAATCGACGACGACGACTTGGTCGAAGTTTCCACCGCTCATGTCGGCAGCTGTTTGGCGCCGATCAGACGCAGCAGGCCGGGGTGCGTATCCTCAATGATCATGCGACCGGCGAAGGTTCGCTCGATCAGTTCGTTGAGCGGCTGAGCCGGCCACTTCGGTTGCGGGAACGCCTCGGGGTCTCGCGAAAAGTCGATCTTGTAGCCGTCGACGTTCTCCTCGCGACGGCTCGACGCCTGCACCCATCGCGCCTTTGCCCGCTCGCAGGCCTCGATGTTGGTCGCGTTCCACGGGTTGTCGGCGTTGCGTGTCGGGACGTGGGCGAGGAAGAATATGTCATAGGGCTTCGTCGCCAGCGCCAGCCGGAAGCGCTGAATCCTAGCGCTCGGCAGGTGGCGTACGGCGAGTTCCTCGTCGATCAGGTGCAAGGTGTCGTTCTTCTGCCCCTTGATGGGCACGACCACGAAGCACAGCTCGGGCGACCAATACTCGTCCTCGTTCGGGTGCAGTCGGACGAAGTCCTTAGCCTGTGCGATGCTGTAATGTGGCAGCGCCGTGAGCAGCGTCTCGACGTTGGCGATGGCCGCGGCTTGCTTGGTCTTGAAACGATCGAGCGTGAAGGCCCCCGGCTTGGTGATGGTCGTCGCCGTCGCCTCGGTCTCGGAGGCTTCGACGCCGGCGATCGCGGCGTCGTCGACGGATTGGAGCTTCGTGTTCATAGTGGGTCTCCGGCACCTTGTGGATCAGTTGCGCGCGGGAGGTGCGAGACCCGCGTGCGGCTTCCATCAGACAAAGGTGCCCGGCCCGGCCAGCGCCGGTCCAGCCGAGCAGCTTGGCGGCGCACAGTCGGCGCTCGCCGGCGATCAACGTGCCGTCGGGCCGGATGACGACCGGGTGCAGGAGGCCGAGGTCGCGGATGGTGCGAGCGAGCGCGTCGAGATCGCCCATGTCACGGCGATGGCGCTTGCCGATGATGATATCGGAAATGCGCCGCGTCGCGACGGCCGCCCCGCCTTTCTGGTTTCGCTGCGATATCGACACGATGCTCTCGAAATGCCCGGTCTCCCACCGGGTTTTGCCCTTGCTTCACATGCGAGCGCCGCCCCCCAGGCCTGGGGCGGCGTTCTGCATCAGGCGGCGTCAGGTGCGTCGGGCTTCGGCATCACGCCGCGAATGAAAAAGTTCTTGCCCCGAATCTTTATCGGCTCCGGCAGGATTCCGAGCTTCACGTATCGCTCGATGGTCCTGCGGCTCCTGTCCAACCGCTTCGCGACGCTCGTGCTCGATTCGAGCGCGGCGCCAGGTTCGTACCGTGCGATGCTCGTGCTCGTGCCGAGTTCGTAGTCGGACAGACCCGTTGAGGTAATGGACATGTGGACTGAACTCCGCTGACGCTTGCTGTCACCGAGTAGTCCAAGCCGACCACGAACCCGTTGTCGTACGGGACAAAACCCGAATTATCCGGAACGTGAAATTCCGCTGTAATTGCAATGCATTGTAAACTTACCCCAGATTTCTTCGATCCCCCTTTCCCCCAATTGAATTCCGATTTCTTGCAGCGCCTGCGAGACGATCGAACATGCTGATTCGGTCTCGGTCGCCTCGTTGCGGGTCGCAGAAAATCCCGCCCGCAACAGCGGCGGGATCAGGTACCCCACGATGCACACGTTGCGCCATCGGTTGTCATCGGCACTGGGTCCCTGTTTTCGCTTGACTGTTGGCGGGGGCATATCCCCGCTCAGCCGGCGGCAGGCGTAGTCCCAAAGGCGCTGGTCGGCTATCGTGCGCGTCGCCCGAAAGATCACGGCGGCCGCATTGCACAGTATCCGGTCGCAGTATGGGTCCAAACATTCGCTGAAGAATATCTCGGCGAGGCCGGGATCATAAACCATCATGTCCCCACGCCATTTGAAAACAAGAACGTCTGGCTTGGCGAGATCGGTTTGTCCGAACCACTTCTCTGGTCGTATGAGCGTGTGCAACGTCAAGGATGCAAGATAGTGGTCAATGCCCTTCGGCTTTCCCTCTCGGTCAAACAATAGCACCAGTGCCGCGTTTGTGGTCTGGGTAATCGCATCTTGGTCGGACATGCTTGGTATGGGGTCACCGCACGGCTGTGGGTTTCATTGCCATGCGGATCGGGACGACCTTGCCGGCCGGTTCGCCGCGCGCACGACGGCGTCGACGTGGTCGGCCCAGCGCTGCAAGGCGTCGCGACGGGCCTCGTGCATCGGGTCGACCTGATAGACGCCGATGACGCCGCGATAAGAGCCGCTTCTATGGTTGAGCACCTGCTCAATCGTCTCGGTCCTGACGCCGAGCCGCTGCATGCCGGCGGCACACGTTCTCCTCAGATCGTGCCAGACGAACGGCTGCGACAGCGCCAAGACGGCGTCGATTTCCCGCTTGAAGCCGGAGAAGCTCGTCAGGGGCGTCGCACCGTTGATGGTGAAGACGTGGTCGCCAATTCGCGGCACGGCCTCGATGATGGCCAGCACCTGCCTGGACAGCGGGACGCTATGCGGCCGGTTATTTTTCACCCGGCTTGGCGGCAGCGACCACAGGTCGCCGGCGACCTCGTCCCAGCGCATGCCAGCGACTTCGCTGCGCCTCTGGCCGGTCAGCAGCAGCACCTTGATGCACGGAGCCATCGGCCCGCCGACGGCGTCGCATGCGAGCCACAACACCTTGATTTCGGCGTCTGACAGCGACCGGTCCCGCGCGGTTTCTTTGCCTGGCCGCGCGACGCCGGCCACCGGCGAGGCCACGATCACGTCGCGCCCCATCATCCAGCCGAAGAATTTCGACAGTACCGCCAACGTGCGGTTGGCCTGGATCGGCCGGCCCTCAGCGACGTGATCGATCAGGGCAATGACATCGCGGCGCCTGATGTCGTGGACGGTCCGGCCGCGCCACGCGGGCAGCACGATGTCCCGAAGGACGTGCTCGGTCTGCCGCTGGGTATTCGGGCGCGTCCGCCGCTTCGCGTACTTCTCGATGAAGTCGGCCGCCAGCCGCTCGACGGTGTCGGCCGCCACCTCCGCCGCCGTCTGCGTCGCGGTCGCTTTGGCCGCCAGCTTGAGCGCCGCCGGGTCCTTGCCGGCCGCCACGTCGTGCAGCGCTGCCGCAGCGGCAGCTCGCGCAGCCGCGAGGCTGAACGTGCTGTCGAGCGTTAGCTTGGCCGGCCGCTTGTCCGGCCGCCGGAAGCGTACGCACCAGCCCCGTGCGCCCGACGGCTGGACCACACAGCGCAGGCCGGTGCTGCCGTCCGGCACCTCGTAGCGCGCCGCGCGCGGCTTCAAACTGGCCACCGCTAGCGCTGTCAGCCTCTTGGCCATGTTACCCCTTCGGCTTCGGCGGGTAACGAAATCGGCTGGCTGCCGGTGCCGCCCCCTGTCGGGGAGTGTCGGGTAGAAATGGCGATGTAGCAAGGAGAAATGGGCGTCAGATGTGGAAAAGTGTCGCCTCGTGTCCGCCCGTGTCGCGCCCCTTTCGGTGTCCTTATGAGCCGATGTCCTTATGTCACCGGCTCAACTCGGCTCCAAAGAGGCACTGTGGCTCAAACGCAACAATGACAAAACATGCGCGCAACGTGCCCCGGCGTCATAGTGCCGACACGAAGCTTCTCTACCCGCCGCATCCGATCCGATAAACAGGAATTGAGGGGTCGCACCGTTTGACGGCGCCAGGCACGGCGTCGCAAAGCGGTCGCGCCCCGTTTCGAGCCCGTGCCATGTTTACGCTGTTCGAGCGGCTGCTGAAGCCGACCGATTTGCCGGAAGAGGCCGAACCGCCGCCCGGCTTCATCGCCTTCTTCTGGCATTTCGCCCGCCAGGCGAAAGGCCTGTTCGTTGCGTTGTTCGCGGCCGGCTTCGTGGTCGCGCTGCTCGATTCGACCATTCCGGTCTTCATGGGTCGCATCATCACCTTGATCACGGCGACCCCGCCGGACCAACTGTTCGCGACATTCTGGCCGCACCTCGCCGGCATGGCGGTGGTGCTGCTGATCGCGCGGCCGATTGCGCAGGCCTCGCAGAACCTGATCGCCAACCAGGCGATCGCGGCCAACGTCTCGAACCGCATCCGGTGGCAGAACCACTGGTACGTGGTGCGCCAGTCCTGGGCGTTCTTCCAGAACGATTTCGCCGGCCGCATCGCCAACCGGGTGATGCAGACCGGCCCGGCGATCCGCGAGACGCTGGTCGCGCTCATCACGAGCGTCTGGTACATCCTGGTCTACGGCACCAGCGCGCTCATTCTGCTCAGCTCCGCTGATCCGGTGCTGGCGCTGCCGGTCGTGCTGTGGTTCCTCGGCTATCTGGTGATGCTGCGCGTGCTCGTGCCGCGCATGCGCGATCGCTCCAAGGCCGTCTCGGAAGGGCGCTCGATGCTCACCGGGCGCATCGTCGACAGCTACACCAACATCCTGACGGTGAAGCTGTTCGCCCGCGCGCGCGAGGAGGACGCCTATGTGCGCGACGCCATCGATCAGCACACCGAGCTGTTCTATCGCTCGCTGCGCCTCAACACGCTGTTCAGCTTCTGCCTGTCCACCCTCAACGCCATGATGGTGACCGGCACCGGCGGGCTCGCGCTCGTGCTGTGGACGCAGGGGAAGGTCGAGGTCGGGACGGTGGCGATGGCGCTGCCGCTTGCCTGGCAGATCGTGAACGTCGCCGGCTGGGTCGCCCTGCAGGTGACGTCGATCTTCGAGAATATCGGCGTGATCCAGGAGGGCATGATGACCATCGCCCGCCCGATCGCGCTGATCGACCGCCCCGACGCGCCGTCACTCGACGTGACGCGCGGCGAAATCGTCTTCGAGGACGTGCGCTTCGGCTACGGCCGGGAAACGGGCGTCATCGACGGCCTGACCTTGACGGTGAAGCCGGGCGAGAAGATCGGGCTGATCGGCCGCTCCGGCGCCGGCAAGTCGACCGTGGTCAACCTGCTGCTGCGCTTCTTCGACCTCGAAGGCGGCCGCATCCTGATCGACGGCCAGGACATCGCTGCGGTCACGCAGGAGAGCCTGCGTGCGCAAATCTCCATGGTCACGCAGGACACCTCGCTGCTGCACCGTTCGATCGGCGACAACATCCGCTATGGCCGCCCGCAGGCGACCGACGCGGAGGTCGTCGCGGCGGCGAAGCTTGCCCATGCGCACGAGTTCATCCTGGAGCTCGAGGACTGGAAGCAGCGTCGCGGCTACCCGGCGCAAGTGGGCGAGCGCGGCGTGAAGCTTTCGGGCGGACAGCGCCAGCGCATCGCCATTGCGCGCGTGATCCTCAAGAACGCGCCGATCCTGGTGCTCGACGAGGCCACGTCAGCGCTCGACAGCGAAGTGGAGGCCGCGATCCAATCGAGCCTGGATACCCTCATGGCGGGCAAGACCGTGATCGCGATCGCGCACCGGCTCTCGACCATCGCCCGCATGGACCGGCTGATCGTGCTCGATCGCGGGCGCATCGTCGAGCAGGGCACGCATCACGAGCTGTTGCAGCACGGCGGCCATTACGCCGCGTTGTGGCAGCGCCAGTCCGGCGGCTTCATCGACGCCGGCGACATGCAGGCTGCGGAGTAAATCACCGCAGCCTGCGGCTGCTGTTTTCTTCCCGTCGGAGCTTTCCCTGGACATCCGACGACAGAATGGGAATTTGTTTGAAGCACGGGAATAAATCGAGCGGGTGACCGATCTCCACCGTATGACCGCAGTGGTTCGCACCGAGGATGGGGAGCCTGAGCAGCGAGGACGATCAGGCACGCTTTCGCAGCGTGGTGCTGCCGCATCTCGCGCAGGCCTATGCGCTTGCGCGCTGGCTGACCGGCGATCGTGCCGACGCCGAGGACGTGGTGCAGGAGGCCTGCCTGCGCGCCTTTCGCGGGATCGGCGGCTTTTCCGGCGTCAACGCCCGGGCCTGGCTGCTCACGATCGTGCGCCATGCCGCCTATACCTGGTTGGGCAAGAACCGTTCGGGATCGCTGCTGATGGTCGACGATCTCGAAGCGGTGGAGCGCAAGCAGGCGAGCGCCGGCGCCTTGTCCGAGCAGGCTCCGGAAACGCCGGAGGCGGCGCTGATCGCGAAGGCCGATGCGGCGCGCCTCGAAGCCGCGATCGCGGAGCTGCCGGTGCCATTCCGGGAGACGCTGGTGTTGCGTGACGTGCAGGGCCTCGACTATCGCGAGATCGCGGAGGTGACCGGTGTCCCGATCGGCACGGTGATGTCGCGGCTGGCGCGCGCCCGCCACCGGCTGATCGCCCGCCTCGGAACGGAAGCGCCGGGGGACGCATCATGAGCGTTTCACCGACGGATCCACGCCTGCTCGTTCACGCCTATGTCGACGGCGAGCTCGACCCTGCCCATGCGCTCGAAATGGAGCGGCAGCTTGCCAGCGATCCCGCGCTGGCGGCCGAGCGGGATCGCGTCGAGGCGCTGCGCCGTGCCATCCGGGAGCAACTGCCGCGCGAGTCGGCACCCGCGGGCCTGGCGCGCCGGATCGAGAACTCGCTTGGCCTGCGGCGTGAAGATCCGCGTGCGTTGTCGCATCCGTCGTGGCGCGCGCTCGCGGCCTCGGTCGTGCTCGCGGTATTCCTGGCGAGCGGCGCGACCTGGTTTGCGCTGCATCCCGGCCCGGCCGACGCCACCGCGGACATGATCGTCGCCAGTCATGTGCGCGCGCTGATGGCACCGCAGCCCTTCGATGTCGCATCGTCCGACCGCCACACCGTCAAGCCCTGGTTCAACGGCCGCATTGCGGACGCTCCGCGCGTGGTCGATCTCGCCGATCAGGGTTTTCCCCTGGTCGGCGGCCGCGTCGACGTGATCGGCCGCGCTCCGGTGGCGACCCTGGTCTATCGCCATCGCCAGCATCTGATCAGCCTCAGCGCGGTTCCGGGCGGGCAAACGATCGCCGCCACGCCGAAGGAAATCGCCGGTTACAACATCCTGTCCTGGAGCGAGAACGGCACCGTCTACAACGCCGTGTCCGACCTTGCGGCACCCGATCTGGAGACCTTCGCAAAGGCATTCCGCGCCGCCAGTGTGGAGCGGTAGCTACGCCTGCTGCAGCAATCCCGCCATCGGCTTCACCGCGGCACTGTCCGGAAAGACCTTGGTGGCGAGCACGGTGCCGTCGACGCGCAGGTGGTCCTTGAGCAAGCCCTTGAGCACGGCACGCAGATCGGTGGTCGCCTTGAGGTCGCGGCCCTCATGCAGCTTGGCGGGCTTGAGCCCCGGCCAATCCGCGACCACGCGCCCGCCCTTGAGCGCGCCGCCGGCGAGCAATGCCACGGTCGCGGTGCCATGGTCGGTTCCGTCGGTGCCGTTGATGCGGGCGGTGCGGCCGAATTCGGTCACGACAGCGACGACGGTCTCGCCCCAGGCGTCCTTCATTTCCGTCTCGATTGCCGCGATGGCGCCATCGAGCGCGCCGAGCAGCATGGCGAGCCGGCCGTTGGTGGCGCCCTCGGCGGCGTGCGTGTCCCAGCCGTCGAAGGCGAGCGCGCCGATGCGCGGCCCGTCCGGGCGCGCGAGGAAGCGCGCCGCGGTGCCCGCGGATTCGGCGAAATAGGCACGCACCTGTCCGGCGCCGGCCGCCCGCGGCTGCTCCCCATCCATGCCGCCGGCACGGGCGATGGTCGCAAGCCCCATGCGCTCCTCGAGCACGCGCGCGAGCGCGGGGTCGGTGTGCTGGTAGAGGTCGAGCAGCCGCGTCAGCGTGTCGTCGCTCGCCGGCGGCAGCCGCCGCGGCGTCCACGACAGGACCGGCGCCGGTCCACGCACGACCAGCGGCGCAATGGGCCCGACCGCGAAAGCCTCGCGGCCGCCACCGGCGCGGCCGCCCGGCTGCAGCGAAGCGAGCGCGCGATTGAGCCAGCCGGTGTCGCTGGCGCCGGGCTTGCCGAGACCGCTTTCCAGCACGTCCTGGCCGTCGAAGTGGGAGCGCTCGCGGTAGGACGTCGCGGTCGCATGCACGATGGTGGCGGCGCCGGCCTTGTAGAGGCGATGCAGGTTCGGCATCGCCGGATTGAGCGCAAAGAAGGAATCGAGCGCCAGCGCGGGCGGCTTGCCGTCGAGCGTGAGCGCCTTGTCCCCGCGCAAGGCGACCCAATCCGGATCGCCGACCGGCGCCACCGCGGCCAATCCGTCGAGCGCGCCGCGCAGCACGATCACGAGCAGGCGCGGATCGCGGCCCTCCGCGCGCGCGACTTTCGGCAGATAGGCCCAGGCGAACAGCGTGCCCGAGGCGAGCAGCAGGTGCCGGCGGGTCGGAGCGTGGAGATCGCAAGTCATCGGCTCACCTCTGTCGAGTGGTCGCGGTTCGCGCGTTCTCAGTGCCTCACAGCGCGTCATCGGCGTTGGAATTCGGGCGCCATGAACAACAACGCGAGCGCCTGCGGACGGCTTTCGGCGCGCATGATCGTCTGGCGTGTTTCGGTCGAGGCGAGCGGCGCCAGCGCTTCCTCGAACACCTCTCTCGGATCGGCCTGTCCCCCGACGCGGCGGGCCAGCTGGTTGGCAATGTCGAGGCGTTGCGCGAGGCCGTCGAGCCACGGCGCGCTCTCGTCGGTGAAACCCTTGGGGGCCGACGGCCGCCATAGCGGCTCGCCCAGCAGATTGTGCGCCTGCATCATCGGGCCGATGTCGGGCGGCGTGAAACCCACGGCGCGCAGTGCCCCGACGATCCATTCGCCCGGACGCTTGAGCTTGGCGCGCGGCGCCTCCCATGCTTCCGGCGAGGTCACCAGCGTCTTCGCCACCTCTTTCAGATCGCCTTGCGTCGCAAGAAAGCGCTTGGCCAGCCGCTCGACCAGCGCGGGCGGCGGCTCATCGGCGACGAAATGGCGGACGAGTTTGGTGGCCACGTGCTTTGCGGTTGCGGGATGGCGCGCGAGCGCGGCGAGCACGGCACGGCCCTGCTCCACCCCGGTGTCGGGATAGCTCTTGCCGATCACCATCTGCGCACCCGGCTGGTGCGTACGCGCATTGAACTCGAACTCGCCGCCGCGCGCCGGGTCCTCGCGCATCCCCACCAGGGTCCAGCCCGTGATCACGTTGGCGAACCGTGTGACGTCCTCCTGGGTGTAGACACTGCGCACGCCGAGCGTATGCAGTTCGAGGATCTCGCGCGCGAGATTTTCGTTGATGCCGCGCTTCTGCCGCAGGCCTGCGAGCGAGTCGGGACCGATCGAGCGCGCGTTGTCGAGATAGATCAGCATGGCCGGATGGGATTCGACCGCCAGCAACATGTCGCCGAAGCGCCCGAGCACATGCGCCCGGATCGCTTCGCGCTCATAGGCACCGCAGATTTGGCGCACATTGCCCTTGTCCGCCGACACGCAAAAATGATTGGACCAGAACCAGACCAGCCGTTCGACGAAGCCGATCTCGGCGCCGAGCGCGGCATTGAAGCGCGCCTTGGCTTCATCGAGATAAATCTGCTGCGGCACGCCGGGACCGGGATTGGGCCTGGGCGCGGCGGCGGCACCCGGCTGATCCGCCGGTTTCATGTCCGGCGGCGCGCCGCCGCCACCCTGCGCATTGGCCTGCTGCATGGCGCGTTCGGCGCGCCGCGCCAGGCGTTGCAACTCCTGGTAGGCAAATGCCGCGCGCCAGGCAGGACCGCTCGACAGCAGGTCGGCATCGGAGATGCGGCCGGCGCTGACGCGGTCCAGATCGGCCAGCAGCGCGCCGCGCGGGTCCGAGGCGATGGCGGCGATCGATCCGGGGCGCGGACTGACGCCGAACCGATGCAAGGCAAGCGCAGCTTCGGCCTTTGGATCAAGGGCCATGCGTCAATGTCCTCTCCGCGGACGCGACGCCACCCCCTGAGGATGGTCCGCGACGGCGATGTCAAGATTGCGGCAGGGAACCTTGCATGACCATGGCCACAAGATGAAAAATCGGAAGGATCGGGCACCCCGCTGCGCCGCCCGTAACCCCGCCGCGCCCGCTGACACCACTCACAGTGGACCGCGAAAGATGAAGAATGCACCCGCGGCAACCAGCACGAAGCCGATGGCATAATTCCAGGTCATGGGCTCCTTGAGATAAAGCACCGAGAAGGCGGCGAAGACCAGGAGCGTGATCACCTCCTGGATGGTCTTGAGTTGCGCGGTGGTATAGACCGCGCTGCCCCAGCGGTTTGCCGGCACCGCCAGGCAATATTCGACAAACGCGATCATCCAGCTCGCCACGATCACGCCGGCGAGCGGCACCTCCTTGAAACGCAGGTGTCCGTACCACGCCATCGTCATGAACACGTTGGAGCCAAGCAGCATGAGGATCGTCAGCACATAAGGCGAAGTCAGCATTGCGGGCATGGACACACCGGGATGGGAGGAAAACGGGAGCGGGTAATAGGAACGTTTTCTACGACCAATGCGCTTGGCCGCAAGCCCGCTGTGGGGCCCCCTGCCGGTTCCGGCGCGGTGTAAACGGCGTCGGTGTCCACAGCCGGACCGATGCCGTCACGCCCCTGTTACACGCGCGCGCTAGACATTCCGGCGCAAGGAATGCCCTTCTAACTTTGCCGTAACTGTAGCGTCCAAGTTCGTCATGGCTGCCGGTTCCAGCCCGCTTTTGCCCCGGGCTGGAACCGCTTTTCTCCCGCTTTCAGGCCTGCATTTGCCCGCGCGCCCCGCTCGCATTGTGCGCGGGCGATGCATACAATTGCGTCATCGACCTGCGCCACCAACAGTTGCCCGCGCGTGGCGAGGCCGGCATGCTAAGGCTCGGCCGTCCGATTCGACGCGCTTGGTCGACCGGCGCTAACCCAATGCGCGCCGGGGACTTTTTGGTTGCCGTAGAGCGGACGTAATCCGGCGCTATTTGATCGGCTTGAACCTGGGAGACATCGCGATGCGGCATTCACGCTTGCCCTTAACCCATATCATCGCGGCGACGTTCGTGATCGCGGGCGCGCTCGCGCCCATGTGCGCCCTCGCCCAGGGGCAACCACCGGCGCATCCGCCGGGCCAAGCCGCACCGGTGCCGCCCGGTCCCTACAAGCCGGTCGCGATCAAGATGCCCGCGCCCTTGAACGATCCCAGCTTCGACGCTTTCCGCAAGGAGCTCGCCCAGGTCGCAGAAAAGAAGGACCGCGCCGCCCTCGCCAAGCTGGTGGCGCAGCATTTCTTCTGGGTCCCCGAAGAGAAGGACCTCGCCGACAAGAGCAAGTCGCCGATCGAGAACCTCGCCAAAGCGCTCAGCCTCAACGGAGCCGATGCGTTCGGCTGGGAGGCGCTGGCGGCCTACGCCGCCGACGCAACCACGATGGCCGACCCGCAACGCCGCGGCGTGGTCTGCGCGCCCGCCGAGCCCGAGTTCGACGAGAAGGCGGCCGACGAGCTTGCCAATGTGACCCATACCGACGCCGCCGACTGGGCCTTCCCGATCCGGGACGGCATCGAAGTGCGCTCGGCGGCAAAACAGGACGCGCCGGTGGTCGACAAGCTTGGCCTGTATCTGGTGCGCGTGCTCGCCGACGAATCGCCGGCGAATGCGGTGATGGCCGCTTTCCTCAAGGTGGTGACGTCGTCCGGGAAGGTCGGCTACGTGCCCGTCGAGGCGGTGCTGCCGATCGGTGGCGAGCAGCTGTGCTACGTCAAGGAGGGCGGCAGCTGGAAGATCGCCGGCTTCCTCGGTGGCGAGCCCAACAAATAGCGCAACCGGGCAAGGTGGTCGCTTGCAGCCACGCGAGTCCCTCACGTCACGCCGGCTGAGCTGCGCGCGTTGCGGCACCGCCTTCGCGTGCGACCTCGACGGCGACTGCTGGTGCCACGCGCAGCCTTTTCGCCTGCCCATGCCGGAGCCCGCATCGGGACAGGATTGCCTTTGTCCCAGATGCCTGCAGGCGGCAGCCGGGATCGCCCACGCGCCCTGATCTTAAAGCCCCGCACCGTTGTCCGATCGAGCGCGGCAGCTCGTCGGGGACGCAGCGCGTCCGCCCCATCTGCTATAAGTCGCCGTGTCGGGGTCTACTGCGTCATCCGCTCATCGCTGCGCGAGAAACGTTCGGCGGATGGGTGATGGCGACCGATAGAATGGCGCACTGGAGCTTCCCATGATCATCGAAAATCAACGAGACGTCACGACCGCGGTACTGTCCGAGCTTCAGCGCGCCCCCGATGCCCGATTCAAGGAGATCATGTCCGCCTTCGTTCGCCACCTGCATGACTTCGTGCGCGAGGTGAAACTGACCGAGGAGGAGTTTCACGCCGCCATCGCCCACGTCATCGCGCTCGGCAAGCACAGCAACGAGTCCCACAACGAGGCGGTGCTGATGTCGGGCTCGCTCGGCCTGTCGGCGTTGATCTGCCTGCTCAACAACGGCGACCGCGGAACGACGGAAACCGACCAGAACATGCTCGGGCCATTCTGGCGGATGCATTCGCCGGTCACGCCCAATGGCGGTTCGATCGTGCGCTCGCCCACGCCCGGGCCTGTCATGTTCGTCGACGCCTGGTTCCGCGACAAAAAAGGCAATCCGATCGTCGGTGCCGAGGTCGACATCTGGCATTCATCGCCGGAAGGTTTCTATGAGAACCAGGATCCGGTCCAGGCCGACATGAATCTGCGCGGCAAGTTCTTCACCGACGCCGAGGGCCATATCAGCTTTCGCAGCGTGAAGCCCGCGGGCTATCCGATCCCGATCGACGGGCCGACCGGCGATCTCCTGCGCGCGCAGGGCCGCCACAACATGCGGCCGGCGCATCTGCATTTCCTCGCCAGCAAGGACGGCTTCAAGACACTGGTCTCGCAGCTCTATGTCCCGGATGACAAATTCATCGAGACCGACGTGCAGTTCGGCGTCACCCGCCATCTCATCGGCAACTACATCCGCCACGAGAACGAGAAGGCGCCCGCGCCCGACGTCAAGGGCGCGTGGTATTCGCTCGAGCACAGCTTCGTCATGGAAGCCGGCCGCACCAAGCTGCCGCGGCCTCCGATCACCGGCAAGGCGAGCGGCGAGCGGCCGAAGATCCCGCACCTGGCGTGAGATGAAAGCGCCCGCGTGTCCCGGCCAAGCGAGCGTCCTCTTTCTCGGTCAGGCAGATGCTGCACGCGAGCGCGAGCCAGGACCCTTGCCCGAAAAAGGCACTCGCGTCTGCCGTTTCGCTTTCTGGGTCCCGGGTCTCGCTTTGCTCGCCCGGGACATGTGATTCGCGTCCGCTACTTCGCGCCGGCTGCCGCCCGTTCGACCGACGCCGCGGTCTGCCCGAACAGAATGGCGCGCTCTTCCGGGGTGCGGATGCCGCCGGCATTGGGATTGACCGCCTTCGCCTTCTCGTAGGCGCGCTCGACCGCCGGGCGCGCGCGGATCGCCTCGAACCAGCGCTTGAGATGCGGGAAGTCCTCGAGCTTCTGGCCCTGGCGTTCGTACGGCACGATCCAGGGATAGATCGCGATGTCGGCGATCGAATAGTCCCCGGCGACGAAGGCGCGATCGGCCAGGCGCCGGTTCAGCACGCCATAGAGCCGGTTCACCTCGTTACGGTAGCGGTCCATCGCATACTGCAGCTTTTCCACCGCGTAATTGTTGAAGTGATTGTTCTGGCCGGCCATCGGCCCGAGGTTGCCCATCTGCCAGAACAGCCACTGGGTGGCCTCGGTGCGCGCGCGCAGGTCGCGCGACAGGAACTGGCCGGTCTTCTCCGCGAGATAGAGCAGCATGGCGCCGGACTCGAACACGGCAATCGGCTTGCCGCCGCCAGCCGGCGCATGATCAACCAGGGCCGGGATACGGTTGTTCGGAGACACCGCGAGAAAGTCGGCTTTGAACTGCTCGCCCTTGCCGATATTCACCGGCTTGATGTTGTAGGGGACCCCGGCCTCCTCGAGGAAGATCGTGATCTTATGGCCGTTGGGCGTGGTCCAATAGTAGAGGTCGATCATGGGCATGGTCCCTTGCACTGCGATCAATCGAATGCCGCTGGAGGATAGCGTCGGATGGGGAAGCAGCTACGGACCACCATAGCAAATCTTTGCCCGGCATACCCCCTTGCCGGGCCGGCATTGCGGGAAATTGAACCCCGCGCGCACGCCGGCGGCGCTTGCATTCCATTGCAATTGACTGCAGGTTCCCCCGCCGATCATGCCTATTCGTCTCCTCCTTTTCGCGCTGCTTACGACCTGCCTGGCCTCGACGGCCGGATGGGCGCAACACGGCAAACCCTACGAACTGCGCGTCACGACGCCCGAGGTGGAGGACGCCGCGCCGGGTCAGGAACCTGCGCCGGAAGACAAGAGCGTGCCCGAGGCCTACCGCCGCCAGTCGGTCTTCTATCGGACCACCGAGGCACCGGGGACGATCATCATCGACACGTCCGAGCGCTTCCTCTACCTGATCCAGCCCAACAACACCGCGCTGCGCTACGGCATCGGCGTCGGACGCGACGGTTTCCAATGGAACGGACTGCTCAAGGTCACGCGTAAGGCGGAATGGCCGGATTGGACGCCGCCGTCGGAAATGATCGAGCGGCAACCCTATCTGCCGCGCTTCATGGCGGGCGGCCCGGGCAATCCCATGGGGGCGCGTGCGCTCTATCTAGGCAACACGGTCTATCGCATCCATGGCACCAACGCGCCGGAGACCATCGGGCATGCGGTGTCGTCCGGCTGCTTCCGCTTGGTCAACGAGCAGATCATGGATCTCTACGACCGCGTGCATGTCGGCGCCAAGGTGATCGTACAGCAGTAAGGCTTCACCGCATCGCTTGGCCGAACCGCGGCTCGTACCGCTCGCTCAGTTGGTCGCGCCCACCGCGCCGTGACGACGCAGCGCCGTTGCCTCCAACGCCTGGATGGCGACGAACAGCAGCGACGAGATGACAGCGAGCACGACGATCGCGGTCATCACCAGGTTCATCTGAAAAATCTGGCTGCCGTAAACGATGAGGAATCCCAGCCCGGCCTTGGCAGCCTGGAACTCGCCGACCACCACGCCGACCAAGGCGAGGCCGACATTGACCTTCAGCGTGGAGATCATGGTGGGCACGCTGCCGGGCAGTACGATCTTGGTCAGCACCTTCCAGCGCGAGGCTCCGAACAAGCGCACCAGCTTGATCTTGTCGGGATCGATGGCCTGAAATCCGGTATACAGCATCAGGATCGTGATGAACACGCTGACCGCGATCGCCATCGCGTAGATCGATGCGACGTCACCGAGCCAGATGTAGAAGATCGGCACCAGCGCGATTTTCGGCATCGCGTTGAGCACCACGATGAAGGGATCGAGCACGCGATAGAGGAAGGTCGACCACCACAGCAGCACCGCACATACCGTGCCGAGCAGCATTCCTCCGGCGAAGCCGACCACCGTCTCGCTGAAGGTGACCCACGTGTGCTTCGCCAGGCTGCCATCCTCGAGCATCGCCATGAACGTTCGCGCCACCGCCGACGGATAGCTGGTCAACATCGGATTGATCCAGTTGGCGCGCGGGGCGACCTCCCACAGGATGAGGAACACCACGACCACCCCGAGCTGCCAGGCCTGGATCGACCGGGTGCGACGGCGCAACGCCCGCAGGTAGCGCTCGTAGGCCGCGCTGCGCGGCGCTGCGGCCGTGTCCCGGGCGAGTGGAGCGAGCGTGCCGGCGCGAGCGGAGCGAGACCCGGGACCCAGGGCGACACGGGCGGTTCGAAACATCCAGTCGAGCATGCCGCCCCTGGGTCCCGGATCTGCGCCCGCTGACGCTCGCTCGTCCGGGACACGAGAAAGGCTGCTGGCCTGCTCTGTGCTCATGTCCCGTCCCGCTATTGCGCCTGATGGAGGTCGAGCTCGTCCCAGATGGTCTGGAAGTAGCCCGCGAACTCGGCGCATTTGCGCGCCGCGAGCGGACCGGGCCGCGTCGGTCCGTAGCTCGGGTAGCTGATGCGGTGCTCCGACTTGATGCGGCCGGGACGCCGGCTCATGACCACGACGCGGTCGGCCATGCTGATCGCCTCGCCGATGTCATGGGTCACGAGGATGACGGTCTTTTGCTCGGCCGCGAGGATGCCCGCGATCTCGTCGGAGAGCGCGAGACGCGTCTGGTAGTCCAGCGCCGAGAACGGCTCGTCGAGCAGCAGCAGGTCGGGCTCGGGGCACAATGTACGCGCGAGCGCCGCGCGCTGCCGCATGCCGCCGGAAAGCTGGTGCGGCAAACTGTGCATGAACTCGCCGAGACCGTAACGCCGCAGCAGCTCCTGCGCGCGGCGGCGCGCAATGCCCATGTCCAGATCGAGCAGTTCGGCGCCGATCAGGACGTTGTCCAGCACGGTGCGCCATTCGAGCAGCGTGTCCTTCTGGAACATGTAGCCGACCTGCGGCGACGGCGCGGTGATCTTGCGGCCTTCGATGAAGATGTCGCCGCCGGACGGCGCAAGCAGACCGGATACGATCGACAGCAGCGTGCTCTTGCCGCAACCGGACGAGCCCACCACCGCGATGAACTCGCCGCGCTCGACCTCGAGCGAAACGCTGGAGAGCGCAAGCGTCTCACGATCGGGCGTGAAGTAGTGCAGCGTCACATCCCGGATTGCCACCGCCGGCGGCGCGCTTCCTGACGGCGCGAGCATCAGCGCCTCCTCATTTGCTCGCGAACTTCTGCTGCGCCTTCTCGGCATAGATGTTGGTGACGATCTTGTCGTAGTCGACCTTCTTGTCGGCCGGCAGCACGCCGCCGACCACCATGATCTCCTGCGCCTTGGCGAGGCCGGCCGGATCGACGATCGTGCTGGTGGCCCAGATCGGCACCCCCACGGTGCGGTAACGGCTCACGACGGCAATATTGTCCTCGATCGTGAGGCCGGGAAAAAACGGCGCGATCGCCTCCGCCACATCCTTTTCGCTCGCGGTCTTCATCCAGGACTGGCCGCGCGCGATCGCGTTGGTCCATTTCTGCGCGAGGTCGGGATTCTTCTCGACCCAGCTCTTCTTGGCGAAGAACAGCGTGTAGTCGGCGCGGCCGACTTCCTTGCCGATCGAGGCCACCATATTTGCCTGTCCGGCCTTTTCCATCTTCGACATGTTCGGCTCGTTGAAGATGGCGAAATCGAACCCGCCGGCGATGAAGGCCCCGTCGCGCGCCGGCATGCCGATATTGGTGACGATGCTCTTGATGGTGTCGGCGGCGACGCCGCGCTGCTTGAGCACATATTCGAGATAGAGCTGGGGGGTGCTGCCCGGACGCCAGCCCATGATCTTCTTGCCGTTGAGCATCGACCAGTCGAACTTGTCGAGCTTCTGCCGCGACGCCAGGAACAAGCCGTCGGTCGCGGTCAGCGCGCAGAAGATCACCGGCTTGTCCGGGGACTCGCCGTTGTAGATGTAGACCGGCACTTCGGGGCCGGCGAGCGCGAACTCGGTCTGGCCGGAGAGGAGCAACGCGCCGGCGCGGTCGCCGCCATTGGCGGTGATCATCTCGACCTCGAGCCCCTCGTCGGCGACGAAGCCTTTCGACAGCGCGACATACATCGGAATGTAGAACTGCGAGCGCACGACCTCGGCCATCTTGAGCTTGACCTTGTCGGCCGCGCCGGCGGACGACAGCGCCACGCCCGCCGATACCGCCGTCCACAGCAGCAGCCCCAAAGCTTTCCTGATCATCGCGGCGCCCTTTCGTTGCTTGGCCGCCCCCACCCGTGCAACCCGCATGCCATGCCATCGGCACGGAAAGCCGAAGGATTACCGATGCTTCGGTGATGATCGCCGCTCCCGTCCCGCGCCTGCCACGGACGCTGGCGAGGAAGCGTGCAGGCGCGCCCAATAAATGATCAGCGCCGACGAGCCCGGATCTCAACCACGCCCAGAGAGGGGCCTTGCGTCATCGGCACAAAAATTGCTGCATTGCTGCAAACCCCCGCAGGAGAAAGCCATGCACGAATTGTCGATCCCCGCCGACCTCGTGGACCGCGTCACCACGCGCACCGGCCGAGCGCATCCCTTCGACGTGATCGAGCCGGCCAAGACCGCGTTCGTGGTGGTCGACATGCAGAACTACTTCATGAAGCCGGGCTTCCAGGGCGAGGTGCCGAAGGCGCGCGCCATCGTGCCCGCGGTCAACCGCCTCGCCGCCGCCGTGCGCGAGCTTGGCGGACACGTGGTGTGGGTCAAGAACGCCACCAACGACACGCGCGAAAGCTGGAGCGTGTTTCACGACTGGCTGCACACGCCGCAGCGCCGCGACCGCCGCTACGCCACCATGGATCTCGCGCACGAAGGACACGCGCTCTGGGCCGAGCTCGATGCAAAACCCGAGGACGCGCAGATCGTGAAGAAGCGCTTCAGCGCATTCCTGCCGGGGTCGTCGGACATCGTCGCCCATCTGCGCGGGCGCGGGATCGACACCGTGCTCATCGGCGGCACCGCCACCAATGTCTGCTGCGAGAGCTCGGCGCGCGACGCCATGATGCTGAACTTCAAGGTGGTCATGGTGCATGACGTGCTCGCGACCTATACCGACGAGGAGCACAACGCGACCCTGCGGAATTTCTATTCCATCTTCGGCGACGTGCAGACGCTCGACGAGGTGATTGGCTCGCTCAAGCGCGGGCGCGAAAAGGCGGCGGCGTAGGCTTTCGCGCCGGATATCATCACGCGTCGAACAGGCGCGCGGGCGTATCGACCAGGATGCGCCGGCGGTGGCGCGCATCGGGCGTCCACGCGTTGAACAGGTCGACGAGGTGGCCGTCGTCCGGCATGAGCCCGGCCGCGATCTGCGGGTGCGGCCAATCGGTGCCCCAGATCAGGCGTTCGGGATTGGCGCGCACGAGCGCGTCGTGGAAGTCACGCGCGTCGGGATAGTCGGGAAACGTTTCGGACAAGCGATACGGCGCCGACAGCTTGGCGTGCACGTGACCTTCGCCGACGAGGCGAAGGAGCGTCTGGAACGCCGGGTCGCCGGTGCCGCGCGCCGCCGGGATATTCAGCATGTGATCGATCACGACCGGCAGTTCGGCCGCGATTTCGCGCAGCTTGCCGCCGAGGTCGGGTAGCACGCGCCAATCGCACCACACCTGCATGACCCAGCCGAGCTCGCGCATCACCGGACGGAAGGTCTCGAACACGTCGAGGCCGACGCCGCGCACGTAGCCGGGCCGGCCCGCGTCCGAGAAGACATGAAAACGCAGCCCGCGCATGCCGCGCCGATGCCAGTCCCGCAGCGTCGCGGGCGCGGCGCGCGTGTCGGTGATGGCGACACCGCGCACGCGCGGACCTTGGCGGTCGAGCGCGTCGAGCACGACGCTGTTGTCGTAGCCGTGGGCGTTGCCCTGCACGATCACGCCTCGCGCAAAGCCGAGGCGATCCAGCAGCGCGATGTATTTTTCGGCCGGCGCCGGCGGCGGCGTGTAGCCGCGGCCCGGCGCGAACGGAAATTTCTCGGCCGGACCGAAAACATGAGCATGGGTGTCCCAGGCGCCCGACGGCGGCGGGAGCGCGGGGCGGCGTGGATTTGGAACGGGTCCCGCGATCAGCGGCGGGTCGTTGTGATCAGGATGCATAGTTGATCGTGTGTCCCGGGCGCGGCGCAACGCGAGCGAAGCGAAGTGTTGCGCCGCAGACCCGGGACCGTTCCGCTCCGAGGCGGTCGCGGATCAGCGGTGCACCGCTACGCAAACGCTTCGCGCTGCACCGCGTCCGGGACACCCGCATAATGTCGCGCGGCACTCATCCCAGCTTGATGTTCGCCTCGCGCACCACCCTGCCCCACTTGTCCATCTCGGAGGCGACGAAGGCGCGGAATTCCTCCGGCGTATTCTCGCGCGCTTCGACGTTGAGCTGAGCGAGGCGCGCGACGATGTCGGGTTGCCGCAGCACCGCGTTCAAGCCGGCGTTGAGCTTGGCGACGATCTCCGGCGCGGTCCCGGCCGGAGCGAACACGCCGTGCCACTCATAGGCCTCGTATCCCGGCAGCGTCTCGGCAACCGTGGGCACATCGGGCAGGGTCGCGAGCCGCCCGCGGCCGGTATGGGCAAGGCACTTGAGGACTCCAGACTGCACGTGCCCAATCGAGGCGGCGGCATTCGAGAAGTAGAACTTCACCTGCCCGCCGATCAGGTCGTTGAGCACGGGACCGCCGCCGCGATAGGGGATGTGATTGAGCTTGATGCCGGCCTGATGCTTGAACATTTCGAGCGCGAGGTGCTGCACGGTGCCGTTGCCCGACGACGCCCAGTCAAGGCCGCCGGGCGTCGCCTTGGCGAGCGCGATCACGTCGGCCACGGTCTTCGCCTCGACCGACTTGTTGACGACCAGCAGATTGGTGACGAGCGCGGCCAGAAAGACCGGCTGGAAGTCCCGGACGGTGTCATAAGGCAGATTGGAGTAGAGCGACGGGTTCACCGAGTGGGCGGTGGCGTCATACATGATGGTGTAGCCGTCGCGATCCGCCTTGGCCACCGCCGCGGCGGCGATGGTGCCGCCGGCGCCGCCGCGATTGTCGATGACGAATTGCTGGCCCCACATGTCGCCGAGCTTCTGGAACAGGATGCGCCCCACCGTGTCGGCGCCGCCCGCCGGCGGATAGGGAATCACCACCTTGACCGGCCGTGCCGGATAGGCGGCCTGCGCCGCGGCGGATCGAGTGACCGCGATGAGCGGCAGCGCGCCCGCCGAAGCCTTCAGTATCTGCCGCCGCGTCAATCCGCGTCGTGCGTGACCCATTGCGTTCCCTCGCGCTTTTCCCCCGCTGCGGACGTGCGCCGGCACCATCCCGTTCGATGGATGCGCCGCAAGCCAGCGCATGGGGATTTGTGGCGCGGAACCCCTGTTCCGCCCTTTTACGATCATAGCCCAGGCTCCATATTTCAGCGATGGCGAAAGCTCCCGACGAACCCGACGCGCCGCAGGAACCCGAGCGGGGGCGCAGACAAGCACCCGGACGCAAGCCCGGGCGCGACCCGGCCAAGCATTCGAAGAAAGATCCGGCGCGGCCCACGCGCGCCAAGGCCTCGCGGCCCGACCTGCCGCCGACCGACCCGGCGCTCGCGGAGTTGCTCAATCCGGGCATCGGCCAGGGCACCGCGGGACCGGGCTCGCAGACCGGGCTAAAGCCGCCGGCGGACAATTCGTTCGACCGCCGCGCCGATTTTTCGGCCGCCCACCGGGCGCGCAAGTCGACCGGGTTCGGCGAGGCGCCGCAGGCGGGCTATGGTCCCGCACCCTCGGACGCGACGCCGTCGGGCGTGGACGCCGAGCTCGCGCAGGCGCTCGGTTTCGAGGGCGACGATGCGGCCGGCGCCGGCACCGCCGACAAGAACGCAATCACGACCTTTCGCGGGATCACCGGCGCCGCCTCCACGGTGCAGGCGCTGGAGACGCTGCTGCGCGAGGGCCGCCCGGAATTCGGCGAGCGGCCGTGGACGCCGCACCGTCCGCCGCGACCGGAAAAATCCGAAGGCGGCCGGCCGCTGGTGATCCAGTCGGATTTCGAGCCCAAGGGCGATCAGCCCACCGCCATCGCCGACCTGGTGGAAGGCGTCAGGCGCCGGGATCGCACCCAGGTGCTGCTCGGCGTCACCGGGTCCGGCAAGACCTTCACCATGGCCAAGGTGATCGAGGCGACCCAGCGGCCGGCGCTCGTGCTCGCGCCCAACAAGACGCTGGCGGCCCAGCTCTACGGCGAGTTCAAGAGCTTCTTCCCGGACAACGCGGTCGAATATTTCGTCAGCTATTACGACTACTACCAGCCCGAGGCCTACGTGCCTCGCACCGACACCTATATCGAGAAAGAATCCTCGATCAACGAGCAGATCGACCGCATGCGCCACAGCGCGACGCGCGCCTTGCTCGAGCGCGACGACGTCATCATCGTGGCGTCGGTGTCGTGCATCTACGGCATCGGCTCGGTCGAGACCTATTCGGCGATGACGTTCACCCTCAAGCAGGGCGAGCGCATCGACCAGCGCCAGCTCATCGCCGATCTGGTGGCGCTGCAGTACAAGCGCAGCGCCGGCGACTTCTATCGCGGCGCGTTCCGCGTGCGCGGCGACGTGGTCGAGATCTTTCCCGCCCACTACGAAGACCGCGCCTGGCGCGTGCTGCTGTTCGGCGATGAGATCGAAGCGATCCACGAATTCGATCCGCTCACCGGGCAGAAGACCGACGAGCTGGAATTCGTCAAAATCTACGCCAACTCGCACTATGTGACGCCGCGCCCGACGCTGCTGCAGGCGATCGCCGGCATCAAGCAGGAGCTGAAATGGCGGCTCGACCAGCTCCACGCCGCCGGCCGGCTGCTGGAAGCGCAGCGGCTGGAGCAGCGCACCCTCTACGACCTCGAAATGATGGAGGCGACCGGAAGCTGCGCCGGCATCGAGAACTATTCGCGCTACCTCACCGGCCGCAAGCCGGGCGAGCCGCCGCCCACGTTGTTCGAATACGTTCCGGACAATGCGCTGGTGTTCGTGGACGAGAGCCACGTCACCATCCCGCAGCTCGGTGGCATGTTCCGCGGCGACTTCCGCCGCAAGGCGACCCTGGCGGAATACGGTTTCCGCCTGCCGTCGTGCATGGACAACCGGCCGCTGCGGTTCGAGGAATGGGACGCCATGCGCCCGCAGACCATGGGCGTGTCGGCGACGCCGGGCTCGTGGGAGATCGAGCAGGCGCACGGCATCTTCGCCGAGCAGGTGATCCGCCCCACCGGGCTCATCGACCCGCCGGTCGAGGTGCGGCCGGCGCGCACCCAGGTCGACGACCTCGTCGGCGAGGTGCGCCAGGTGGCGCAGCGCGGCTACCGCTCGCTGGTGACCGTGCTGACCAAGCGCATGGCCGAGGACCTCACGGAATACCTGCACGAGCAGGGCATCCGCGTGCGCTACATGCACTCCGACATCGATACGCTCGAACGCATCGAGATCATCCGCGACCTGCGCCTCGGCGCCTTCGACGCGCTGGTCGGCATCAACCTCCTGCGCGAAGGCCTCGACATTCCGGAATGCGCCCTGGTGGCGATCCTCGACGCCGACAAGGAAGGATTCCTGCGCAGCGAGACCTCGCTCGTTCAGACCATCGGCCGCGCCGCCCGCAACATCGACGGCCGCGTCATCCTCTACGCCGACACCGTGACCGGCTCGATGGAGCGCGCCATGGCCGAGACCAACCGGCGCCGCGAGAAGCAGGAGGCGTTCAATGCCGCCAACGGCATCACGCCCGAGAGCATCAAGAAGTCGATCGGCGACATTCTCTCCAGCGTGTACGAGCGCGACCACGTCCTGATCTCGACCGGCGGCGGGCTCTCCGGCATCGGCGAAGAGGACGCCGCCACCATCGGCCACAATTTCGAGGCGGTGATCTCCGATCTCGAAACCCGCATGCGGGAGGCCGCCGCCGACCTCGACTTCGAGGAGGCCGCGCGCCTGCGCGACGAGATCAAGCGCCTGCGCACCACCGAGCTCGCGGTGGTGGACGACCCCACCGCGAAGAATCCCGGCGCCGGCGGACGCCCGGCCGGTGCGCGCAGCAAGGTGCACAAGCCCGAGCTCGACGAGATGGGGATCGCGCTCTACCACGAGAGCCTGCCGCTGCGTCCCGGCGGGACCGGGTCGAAAGGCGCGAAGCGCGACGGGCCGCGCAAGCCTGATCTCGACGAGATGGGCCCGCAGCGGGAGTCCAAGCCCTATCGTCCCGGCCCGCGCTCGACCTCCGGCCGTGCCGGCATGCGCGGCGGCTGGAAGCCGCGCGGGCGGTAGCACGCGTGCCCCGCGTCGTCGGCATCGATCACCTCGTGCTCAGCGTCGGCAACTTCGCGCGCTCGAAGACGTTCTACGGCAAGGTGCTCGGCTTTCTCGGCTTCAAGCTCAAGCACGAATATCCCGACATGGCGGGCTGGAGCAACGGCAAGACCCTGTTCTGGATCGCCGCCGCCGACGCCAAGGGCAAGACGCACAAGTACCGCAAGGGCGACATCGGCTTTCACCATTACGCGTTCGAGCTCTCGAGCCGCAGGGATGTGGACGCGCTCGGCGCCTTCCTCGTCGAGCACGGCATGAACGTGGTCGATCCGCCGGGCGCGTATTACGAGCCCTCGTACTACGCGGTCTATTTCACCGATCCCGACGGCATGAAGCTCGAAGGCATGGTGTTCAAGCCGCCGCCGAAGAAACGGCGAGCAAGAAAGAAGACCAAGCGCGCGTAGCTCGTCATGCCGAGGCGCCCGCTCACTGCCGGTCTCGTGTCCCGGCCGGTGCAGCGAGCGCCGCTTGCGCGAGCGGAACGAGAGCCGGTACCCAGAAGCGCGAAGCGCAATATGGTTGAGGGGCGCGATCCATCGTGTCGCCCCTAGGTCCACGCAAGTCGGGTTTACCCGACTTGCGTCGTCTAACTGCCGATCTCGGGCAAGCCCGAGATCGGTGTCCCGCTACGCTCGCCCGGGACATGCCGCCGCCTCCGTTCCGGGTGAACGCTCACTTGCAACCGGCGCGGCGGGGCGCTTGAATTCATCCGCGACTCGCAAGAGCTGGCAAGCCAAGGAGGAACGTCATGGCCAAGGGTCAAATGCGCAGCAACAAGGAAAAGAAGAAACCGAAGCAGGACAAGAACAAGAAGGACAAGGGCGCGGCGCCGTCACCGTTCACCGCGGGACAGGGTCAGCCCGGCCAGAATCCCTACGGCAAGAAAGGTCCATGAGAGAACGAGTTGCTCCGCGGGGCGAGGATCGAACCCTTGCCCCGCGTCGAGGCTTTTAGCGTCGGACGTCACGCATCGACACGTGGCGCGCGAGACTTGACGCGCCGAGACCTGACGCGCCGAGACTTGCCGGATCGCACGCGCGCCGGCGGCCGCCGGGTCTACTGCTTGCGCGGATCGTCAGCCGGATTGACGTAAGTGACGCCCGAGGGCCCGAGGCCGTGGATCTGGATGATCGTCTCCTCCGGAAACCACGCGTAATGCGCCATTCCCTTGGGCGCCTTCGCGAAGCTGCCGGTCTTGAGCCCCGGCCCCTTGCTGTCGTCGAATTTTTCGCCCATCGCGATGTTGAACGTGCCGGAGATCACCGTGACGTTCTCATCGTTGGGGTGCATGTGCGGCGGCACCTTGTAGCCGGCCGGCAGTTTGAGCCGAAGCACGTAGAGGCCCTCCTTGCCGGGGTCGCCGCTCACGATCGCGATCTGCGCGCCCGGCGGCAGCGCCGGCGGGCCGGCCGACCATTTGAGGCTGTCGGGAGGCGCAATCACGTGGTCATCGGCCGACGCCGCAGTCGCCGGTAGCAGAGCGGCCAGCAGAGCGGCCGTCACGAGCATCTTGGTCATGGCTTCCTCCGCATGGTGATGTGGGATTGCGCGTTCGAGAATGATCCCGGACCGGACCGGCCACAAGCCGAGCGCCGTCACAAGCCCGCGAGGCACAGCGCGGAGTCGACGTACGGAGGTACCGCTATTCGGCGGCAATGATCCTGCCGGCCGCCGAATGATGTGAATACGTCTTCCAGGTCGGCCGGTAGTCATCGGCGGCTTGATTGCCCCAGGTCGCCCAGCCCTTGCGGGTGCCGCGCGCGAACAATTCGAGATAGGGGCCCGGACTGCACGCTTCGATGATTGTGTATTGCTCGTCCGGCTTGCGCGAGTGCTCGCGCTTGCGCGTCGCCAGCAAATTCACCTGCCGCCGTCCCGGCGCCAGTGTGCGTGCGTTCTTGCCGCGCACGCCGAACAACAGCAGCTCGGTGACGTTGCGGAAGTAGAAGCCGACACCGCGCCCGTCCGAGCCGCCGTCCTTGCGCACCTTGTGCCAGACAATGTTGGACTTGTAGGTGAAGCCCCAGGCCTTCATCACCGCGATGCCGTCGGGCAGAAGCGCGTTCGGGCACCAGAGATAGAGATGGGCCGTCGGGGCCGCGAGCTGCTCGACCGGCAGCGCCATGATCTCGGGCAGTCGCATGGTGCCGTAACGCGACAGCCGCTTGTGCTCGGGCGCGACCTTTCCGGTCTTGTTGGTGAACTGCCAGGGCGGATCGGCAAGGAGCGTGGCGAAGCGGCTGGTGCCGGCAAAGTCGAGCAAGTCGCGGTCGATGGCGGCCATGTCGTGCCCTTCGCAGCGATCCGGAGGTCACACCCGAGCGATGCCTGTGCACGGCCTGCGTGAGCATCGATCAATTCGCGGGGATATTAGGCGCTCTCGAATCCCGGCGCAGCTTCAATGCGCGCATGTGCACAAGGCCGGGGCCTTCCTGCATCGGGCCTGAATTCGGTCGGGGCCCGCGCAGTCCCCATCACCGCAGCCAGTCGAGCCACCCCCGCTCGGGCGCGGTCAGGAATTCCAGCGGCTCCGGCTGCGTTTCGTCGAACACCGCCGCGGTCAGCGGGCCGCCGATCACCGCGGCGGTGTCGAGGTTGACGCGGCGCTTGCGCAGGTCGGGCATGCCGGTGCGAAGCGGGGTGTGGCCGTGCACGATGAAGCGCCCGCAGTCGACCCGGTCGCAATCGGTGAGGAACGGCTCGCGCATCCACACCATCACCTCGTCGTCCTGCTGGTCGAGCGGTCTGGTCAGATCAATGCCGGCATGCACGAAGAAGCGCAGCCCGTCGTCGTGGCAGAACGGCAGGGCGCGCAGCCAGGCGAGATGGGCCTCCTCGATGCGGCCATGGGTGCGCCGATAGTTGCGTTGCGTGGTGGCGCCGCTGTTCCGCAGCCACAACGCCATGGCGCGCTCGTCCTCGTGCGCCGCGATCGCCATCTGCTCATGGTTGCCGCGCAGGCAGACCATCGTGCCCGGCTGCGCCTGCTGCCGCCGCATCAGGAGTTCGACCACGCCCCGGCTGTCCGGCCCACGATCGATGTAGTCGCCGAGACAGACGAAGCGCGCCGGCCGGCCGGCGGCATGGGCCTCGCACGCCGCCAGCAGGCGGCGCAGCTTGTCGAGGCAGCCGTGGATATCGCCGATCGCGAAGGTGAGGCGCGGAGCGACGAGAGGCATGGTCAAACCCGGCCGAGGGGCGGACGGCGCGCGAGCGTGATTCGATGTGGCCGCATCACCGCCATTTTACAACCGCGGCGCGAGGGCGGCGAATATGATGACGGGGCAGGTCCTCGAAGCCGCGCCTCTAGTCACCTGCGAAACGCGGGCGCCGGTCGCGGCAACAGCGCAAGGGGGAGACACCATGACAATCCGCATCCACGTCGCCACTGCGTCGATCGCCGCGGTCGCGGCATTCACGGCCTTAGCCCCTGCTCGCGGCGGCGGGGACAAGGTCGCCTTTCCCGACAACCACGCAACGGGCGTGCTATTTACCACCGTCGATCGCGCCGACAACAAGCAGTTCCGCGAGTTCTACACCAGCGCGCAAGCCCTCGACGCCGCCAAGAAGGGCGAGCCGCTGCCGGACGGCACCGTGATCACCATGCTGCAATACGCCGCCAAGCTCGATGCCCAGGGCAATCCGGAAAAAGACGCCGACGGCCGCTTTATCAAGGGCAACCTCCTCGGCTATGCGGTCATGGAAAAGCGCACGGGCTGGGGCGCCGAATACCCCGACAATGTCCGCAACGGCGACTGGGAGTATCAGGCCTTCAAGGCGGACAAGAGCCCCAACACCGCGGCCAATCTCACTGCCTGCTTCAACTGCCACAAGCCGCTCGACAAGCAGGATTTCGTCTTCCTCTACGACAAGCTCAAGGCCGCCGCGAAATAGGACCCGCCCACCTGCTCCGGCCGGAAGGGGCAGAGAACAGCCCGTTATTCGCCCAAAACGCCGGAAAAGCGCGGCGGCCGGTTCCATTTGGTCGCGAAGCGGTCACATTTTCGTGCGGCAATCGCGGGGGTGGATTTGCGCCCGCACGGGCGCGCAACGGGGGTATCAAACATGGCCTTTCTCAATACGCGTGATTCCGCCGATCTCGACAACTCGGTGGAGACAGCGGTGGAAGGGGAAATCCGGGAATTCGTGCGTCGCGATGTTGCGACCAGCCTTCGGCGCCAGCCGGAAAGCGACAGCGAGATGGTAGCCAACAACATCACCTCCCTGCTGCAACGCGTGGCGGGGACCTCGGTGCAGGAGATCGACAAGCTGATCTCCGAGCTGCAGACCCTGCGGGACATGCTGCAGAACGAGGGCGCGCGCGTGCAGCGCGAGATCGTCGAGTATGCCACCCTGAGCCAGGCGGCGTTGCAATCGACCAAGATCATCGCCGAAAGCCTGACCGGCTGGAAAAAGGTGCCGGACGCCCCGAGCCTGCGCGACTAGGCCAGGCGGACCGCTCTCACGACATTCGCGCGCCGGCCTTTGGCCGGCGCGTTTTTTTGCGTTCGACCGAGTATGGCGACCTCTCCCCGGCCTCTCCGCAATGGCACGAAGACGAAAAAGGCCCCGCCAGCCGGAGCCGCGGGGCCAAGTCGAGGGAGGAAACGCCCAGAGGGCCGTGATAGGAGACCTACCACCATCGTCGATCGCTCGGCAACTCCTGCAGGATAGCCGAACCGGGTCGGCGCCTATGTGATGCAGATCACACTTGGGTCGATGTAAGCCGCCGCGTGTCCCGGACGAGCGAGCGCGTAGCGCGAGGGAAGATCCGGGACCCAGGGCCCCGGCCGGACCTTCACCGTATCGCGCTTCGCGAGTCTTGCGCTGGGTCCACGCAAGTCGGGTTTACCCGACTTGCGTCACTTAACTGCCGATCTCGGGCAAGCCCGAGATCGGTGTCTCGTTCCGCTCGCGCAAGGGCGCTCGCTGCACTCGCCCGGGACACGTGCGCGCTGCGCGCCTCGGCAACTCGTCGGCAATGCCGCCGCCATCACTCCGGCGAGGTCGCGCTGATGAAATGCGACACCCGCGGCGGGTCTGGTCCGATGTGGAATTTCCTGACTTCGGCCTCGATGGCCAAGTCCGAGCGCGTGACGCGCTCGTGCTGGCGCATGTGCTCGAGCCAGCTCTCGACCACGAACACCTCGAGGTGGCGGCGCGGATCGGCGGTGTCGATGAAGTGATGCCAGTAGATCGCGCCGTCGCGGCGGCGAATGTGGGCGTTGGCCGCAAGCGCCGCGGTGAATGCGTCGCGGTTCTCGGGCGCAACGATGTATTCGACGGTGACCAGCACCGGTCCGCGATCGCCGGGCAGCGTCCCGGCCACGACCGGCACCGGCCAATGCAACGAGGGGCGCAGATCCAGGCTGTCGTCGCCCGGCAGGCGCCAGCGCAACGTGACCACGCTCGCCGCCGCAAGCCCGCCGGCCGACAGCAGCAGTGCGGCAGGAATGCCGAAGCGTTCGGCGACCACGCCCCACAGCACGCTGCCGAACATCAGGCCGCCGTTGAAGACCATCTGGGTTACCGCCAGACCGCGCGCCTTGACCCAGGCCGGCAGCGCCACCTGCGCCGCCACCATCAGGCTCGACATCACCGCAAGCCAGGCGGCGCCGATGATCAGCATGATCGGTACCGCCAGCGCGAGCGATTGCGTGACCGCCAGCGCCGGCGGTCGCGGCGGCGGTGACGAGACCGCCGCCGAGCACAAACCGGTCGGGCGAGATGCGGCCGCGGATCGCGGGCAGCACCAGCGCGCCGGCGACGGCGCCCGCGCCGATACAGCCGAACAGCACGCCGTAGACGTGCGCCCCGCCGCCGAGCTGGTCGCGCGCGATCAGCGGCAGCAGCGCCCAATAGGAGCTCGCGAACAGGAAGAACGTCCCGGCATGCACCAGCGTGGCCTTGAGCGCGGGCGCCTCGCGGGTAAACCGCCAGCCGCTGCGGATGGCGGCGGTGAAGCGCTCGGCCGGCAGATGACTTTTGTGCGCGGGCGGCCGCCAGCTGGCATAGGCGAAGATCACGGCAAAGAACGTCATCGCATTGATGAAGAAGGTCGCGCTCACGCCGACGGCGCCGATCACCAGGCCGCCGAGCGCGGGGCCGATCACGCGCGAGATGTTGATGCCCAGGCCGTTGAGCGCGAGCGCCGGTGCGAGCTCGTTCTTGGGCACGAGCTCCGGCAGCACCGCGAGAAAGGCCGGCGTCTCGAACGCGGAGCCCGCCTCCAGCACGAAGATCAGAATGAGGAGCGTGATCGGCGTGATCGCTCCCATCACCGTGAGCACGCACAGCACGACCATCACCGCCAGCATGAAGATCTGCGCGATGATGAGGAGCTTGCGCCGGTCGACGATGTCGGCGAGCGCGCCGGCCGGCAGCGCGAACAGGAACATCGGCAGCGCGGTGGCGGCCCCGACCAGCGACACCCAGATCGGCGACGGATCGAGCGTGGTCATCAACCAGGCGGTGCCGACGCTGGCCATCCAGGCGCCGACATTCGCCACCAACGTCGCGGTCCACACGGTCCGGAAGGCCGGCACCGCGAGCGGACTCCACGCCGACGGCGGCGCGCTGGCCTGGTGCGTGTCCGCCACGAGAAGCCTCTCCTGTCTGCGGCGATCAGGTTAGAGCGGGTCCCGCTGCAATGGAATCAGCGCAAGCGGCAAACTCGATGCTGCCCTCCCCCTTGTGAGGAGGGCAGCACACGAGTACGCGGCGACTGGCGGGGGGCGAACCGGTCAGAGCTTGATCTTCTCGTCCGCCATGACGCGTTCGACCGCGGGACGCTTGACCATGCGGTCCTTGAACGCGGTGTAGTTCTTGAGCTCGCCCATGGGGAGCTCGCGCCTGACGCCCCAGGTGTAGAACACGAAGCCGTAGGGATCGAGCACGGAGTATTGGTCGGCGAACCATTCCCGTCCCGCCAGCCGGTCGTCGATCTGCTTCAGGTAGCCATGGAAGGTCTTGAGACCGGTTTCCTTCAGCGTGGGATAAGCGGACGGATCGGCAGCGTAGCGCTCGGGCCGGCCGACATGGGCGTGCGCGGGATGCACGCTGGCGGCGAAGAAGCCGATCAGGGAGAGCGCCTTGGCGTCCGCAAGCTGCTCTTTCGGCCACAGCCCGAAGCGTTTGCCGAGATAGGGCAGAATGGCGGTGTTCTCGGCCAGCGGCTCGCCGTCGTCGAGGCGCAGCGCCGGCACGCGCCCCTGCGGGTTGATCTTGAGATAGTTCTCCGTGCGCTGCTCGCCGTTGGCGAGGTCGACCTTTTGCGGCTGGTACTTCTCACCGCTCTCTTCCAGCACGATATGCGCCGCCATCGAGCACGCGCCGGGAGCGTAGTACAACGTCAGCATTCCAGGTCCTCCATTACACGATCTACGTTCGCGGTCGCGCTGCTAGTGTCCCGTTTCCGACGTTCGTATCATCTCGCAGCACCCGCTTTTACGAACGTCGGAAACAAAGGGACACTAGCAAGTCATGATCCTAGTGTGGCTTTGCATTTGACGTTCCTATGAAGGACTCGCGGCCAATACTGATAGGAATGTCAAATGCGCCACACTAGCGCGGCTCAACCGGTTTTCTTCGGCGCCGGCACCGGCAGGCCCGCGACCTTCAGGTTGACCGAACCCAGATGGGTGCGGCTGGTGAAGTACAAGGTCTTCCAGTCGTCGCCGCCGAAGGCGATGTTGGTGGTCGCGGGGTGTCCGTGCACGATGCGGCCGAGCTTCTTGCCCTGGGGATCGAGGATCCAGATTCCACCCGCGCCGCCGCAATACACATTGCCGGCGACATCGACTTTCATGCCGTCGGGCACGCCGGGCTCACTGCCGCGCAGGTCGGCGAACACCCGGTCGCTCTGCTTCGCCAGCGTGCCGTTGGGCAGAACGTCGAAGGCGCGGATATGGCCGCGGCGGGTATCGTTGACGTAGAGCACGCTCTCGTCCGGCGTGAAGGCGAGCCCGTTGGGGAAGACGAAATTGTCGACCAGCAGGCTCAGCGTGCCAAGGTCGGGCGTGAGGCGATAGACGCCGGCGAAGGTCAGGTCCCACTGCTCGGGCGCGGCCGGGCTGCTCCACGGATCGGTGAAATAGATCGCGCCGTCGGACTTGACCACCACGTCGTTGGGACGGTTGAGACGCCGCCCCTGGAAGCTGTTGGCCAGCACGGTGAGACTGCCGTCGAGCTCGCGCCGCGTCACCCGCCTGGTGTCGTGCTCGCACGAGAGCAGCCGGCCCTGGAGATCGCGCGTGAGGCCGTTGGCGCGATTGCTCGGCTCCAGGTCCACCGTCGGCGCCTGCCCCGGCACGTGCTTCATGCGGCGGCTGTTGTGGATATCCGTGAACAGCAGGAAGCCGCCTTCCTTCCACCACAGCGGCCCCTCGGCGGGACCGAGCGGCCCGCCGAAACCAGTGGCCAGTTCCTTGATCGGCTCGCTGGTCGCGATGATCTTGTCCAGTTCGGGAGCAAGCTGCTCGATCCGCTTGTCCGTCTGCGCGAAGGCGCGGCCGACATCGCCGCCCAGGGCTACGCCACCCGCGGCCGCAGACATCGCCAACATGCGCCGGCGCGAGATGCCACGATCCATCTCCATGGTGAATCCCTCCCTTGTACGCGTTGCGTTTCTGCAGATTTTGGAAGTGTCGATGATAGGCCGCCGCGGCATGCGTGACCAGTAGCGTGCGATACCCGTGCCGTCCGGCCACTCGCTCGCGGCGACGCACCGCCGCCGACCGCGCTGCACACGAATTTCGGGCGTGGGACGAAAATGCAAACTGACAATACCGAATTTGTGATGGCGATCACATCACGGTGGGAGGCGGCTTGGTATGCCACCATCTCCTGCTGCCAGACGGATGGGGCCCAAAATGAACCGAGTACTGATCGCAAGCGTCTTTGCGCTCCTGGTGATGGGCTCAGCCGCGCAGGCATCGATGAGCCTGGCCAGCCGGCAGGCGGTTCAGCCGGCATCCGCGCCGACAAGCAGCGCGACCACCATTCCCACGACGCCGAGCGATGCCGGGAAGGCCAGCGCGCCGGTAGCGCCCAGCACGGTCACGAAGCCCACCGTCGACACGCCGCGCGCGGTCAGCACGACGGACCGATCCGCCGCGCGCAAGCGCGGGAAGACCGAGCAAGCCGAGAACCGGGACGAGCGCGGCGAGGACTCGACCCCGAATAAGGCGCGACGCGCGCAGCGCACGCCGGACGAGAGCAAAGGCGACGATGATGACGCCAGGCCCTCCCGGAAACGGGGCCTGGAGAAGATCGAACGAATTCTTGGTCTCATGCACGGGATGAGACCGAATTTCTTCGCGCGCTGGCGGTGATTGCCGACGAGGGGGGCGCGCGCTGCCTTACGCTACACTCAGCGTGAAATATTTACACCTGTAGCCCCATCTCCTCTGTTCTTTGACGGAAACGATCTTCAGCCCTGCACGTTGCAATTCCGCATGAAGCAGCGGTTCACGAGCTTTATAAAAGCCGAGCATGACGACGCCATCGACCGTAAGACATCGTTTCACGTCTGCGATGAACCGTTTCAGCGTGTCATAATTCTCATCGGTCACAGCCCGCTCCAACCAATCTTTCGGGCGTTCTCCGTAATAAGGGGCGTTGAAGAAAATGAAATCGAACTTGTGCGAAATCGCCGCGAGCAGATCACATTGAATGGCATGGGCATTCGGGAGCCGGTGAGCGTCGAAATTGAACCTGATGTTGCTCGCCGAGTTCGGAGATATGTCCGCGGCAACGACGAGCCTGGCTCCGCGGGCGGCCGCAAAGACCGAGACAATCCCGCATCCGGCCCCGATCTCGAGAAAGCTCTTGTCTTTGAGCGGGGGAAGGCAGTCCACCGCGAATTTTCCGGACCAGTCATATTTCGGGCTGAACACCCCCGGGAAAATCCTGATGGTTTTTCCTCGATACGAAATGTCGTAGGGGCGGCGATGGCGTCGCATCAGCCAGAGAAAAACTGGGATTCGCAACAACATCTGCCACCTGCAAGCGATGGAACCCGCGGATTGTCGGGGGCGATCAGATTTGGCGAGGAGGTGGGGACGACCTGCGGCTGCCGGCAAACTCTCAGCGGACGTGGCGCGATGATCGCCGGAATTGCGACAATCTGCAATAAGCTTGCTAAGGCAACAGCTTGTAGCGCGGGATCATTGCGACCACCACGCGGCTTGCCGAATTGACGACCAGAATCCGGTCGTCGAATTTCGCAAATTGATGGCCCCGAACCAGCGGAACGTCGCGGGTGACGCCGGCCGGCAAATCATGCAGCGGCACGTCGCGCGGCAACGGATCGGCCACCGCGGGCGCCGCCACGTGCGCGACCGTCGCGTCCGGCACGAGCATCACGCCGTCATAGATGCGGCCGCGTTGCTCGTCGCTCAGCGCAAGCTCGGTGGATTTCGGGGAACCGACACTGCCGGTGGTCTCATCCATCAGGGATGCATCCGTCTCCGCGCCGCCGGCGCGGCTGCCGAGGCTCGTGTGAGCGGCCGCGGCAAGGCCCGCGCAAGCCACGAGCGTGACCATAACCATGCCGTTGCGCAAGGAGGACATCCGTCTCGCTCCCGAACCTTCCACTCCAAACGCTAGAGTTGCCTCCCTCTCACCTCCTTAACGCGCGAGGGACGGTTTACGTTTCATCGCCGCGTGTGGCCCGGAAGCCTCACGACCGGCAGCGGGATTTTTTGCTTAAAGGCAGCGTTTTCAATAGATTGTCGGCGCCATCGCAATTAACCATCGCGTCAATCACGAAGGGCTGCCGGGTGCTCGGAGTGGTGCTGGCCGCGCTGTCCGCGGCCACGTTTGCGTTCAACAATGCCAGCGCGCGCCGCGGGGTTCTGACCGGTTCCGTGGCGCAGGCGCTTGCGATCACCGTGCCGATCGGCGTGCCGATCTTCTTCGTCGCCGCGCTTACCACCGGCTATCTCGGCGTGTTGTCGCACTTTTCCGGCGAAGCGATGGGCCTGCTGGCGCTCGCCGGCGTGCTGCATTTCGTGGTGGGACGTTATGGCAATTTCCGCGCCGCCCAGGCGATCGGCGCCAACCTGTCGGGACCGGTGATCCAGCTCAGCCTCGGCGTTACGCTGGTACTGGCGGTGCTGGTGCTGAAAGAGGCGATGACCCCGCTGCGCATCCTGGGGATCGCGTTGCTCGCGCTGGCGCCCGCACTCATGCGCAATGCCACAGCCGAGGCGATCGGCGCGCCGGACAGCGCGCGTGCCCTGGGCCTGCCGAAATTCCAGCCGCGTTACGCCGAGGGGTACGCCTTTTCGATCATGGCGGCCCTGGTCTACGGGGTGACGCCGCTCCTGATCCGGCTGGCGATCATCGGCGGCGACCTCGGCACCGGCGTGGCCGGCGGCCTGGTGTCCTACCTGGCCGCCACCGCAGCGGTCGCGCTGCTGCTGCTGTGGCCCGGCCAGTTGCGCCATGCGCTCGCGATCACTCCGGAATCGCTGAAGTGGTTCACCTATTCCGGCATCTCGGTCAGCATCGCCCAGATGTTCATCTACATGGCCTATGCAATCGCGCCGATCTCGGTGGTGACGCCGATCCTGCAGCTGCATCTCGTGCTGCGCCTGGTCTTCGCGCGCGTGCTCAACCCTCACCATGAGATATTCGGCGGCAGGATGGTGCTGGGGACATTTTTGTCGCTGCTCGGCGCAGTCGCGCTCTCGCTCGATATCGAGCACGTGCTGGCCTTGGTGCCGTTGCCGCCGGAGATCGCTGCGTTCGCGCGCTGGCATTGGCCGTGAGACGGCGCGTATCGTCGCTACGCCGATACCGGGCCAAGGAGCCATGCGGAAGCACCATTAACCGCTCCCGCGGTACGTTGACCCACACCAAGCCGCGACGCGGCTGCTTCGCCAACAAAATGCCAAGACATCGTGTTGCAAGAGATCGTGTTGCAAGAGATCGTGTTGACTGCGGCAAGGAATCGAGCGCGTGGGAATGAAAATGACTTCGAGGCGACTGCTGCATGTGTGCGCCGTGCCGATGGCGCTGGTCCTGGTTGCGGGCCTTGCCCGCGCCCAGGCGCCGCAACAACAACAGCCGCAGGATGCACCGCCCGAGCCGGCGCTCGAGCTGCCGACCGACGAGCCCATCGACCTGTCGACGCCGGAGCCGGAGGACATCAAGGGCGCCAGGCCGTTTGTCGAGCGGCCGGTCGCTTCGCCGTGGGACAGCAAGGTGGGCGTCGACTACCGGAAACCTTCAATTCCTGCGACGAATTTCCAGCCGGACCAGCTCACCGCGGGCGCCATCCCGGATCAATCGACCGGCGTGGCGTGGGCGACCATCACCGCGCCCGGCTTGGGCTCCGCACTCGGCTGGGACCAGACCGCGATCGAGACGCGCGTCGATCCCTCGAGCGAGCAGGGCCAGCTTGGCACCCGGTTGAGCCGTTCCGTGCCGGTCGGCGAGGACGTGTCGGTGACGCTGGAGAACGGCGTTTCGGTGACCCGAAGCCTCCCGAGCGGCGGAACGCAAGGCCACGGCTGGGCGAGCAGCCAGGCGCTGCGCTTCAATGTCCTGCCCACGGATACGACGGTGTCGATCGGCGCCGACATTTCGAGCACGGATGACAAGTGGTTGCGCACGCTGAGCGCCGAGCAGAAATTGTTCGGCGGACCATTCAGCGTGACCGGCTCGGTGAGCGAAACGCCGACCGGCGATATGTCCAAGAGTCTGCGGGCCGGATTCAAGCGAACGTGGTGAATAGCTGCCTCAGTTCTTGAGTGTGACGGGCCAGCGGACGTGAGACGGCTCCCCGTGGGGCTTGCAGGGCTTACGATCTTGTCCACAGGGTCGGTCAGCCCCCTCACCCCTTAATGCCGACGGTCGGTCGCACCCCACCTTCCCCAGGGAGAGGGAGTTCACCGCGCTTGCGGCGACGACGTCCGTTAACACTGGCAAAATCCGTTCGGCGAAATTCACGATACGCGCTAGGGCGTCCGGCGTCCTTGGTCCCCCTTCGGGGCTTGAACGTCGTCCATGAAGACGCCCACGACGACGCGGTTCACCGGTGACACCAGCAGGACGCGATCGGCCGCTACGGCGTATCGATAGTCACCGGTTTGCTGCACGCGGGCAGCGACGTCGTTCGGAACGGGGCGCAGCTCGACCGAGAGCGGCAGCTCGACTCCGACATCCGCGTTGAAGGCTGTTCCGGCCGGCTGACCCTTGAGCCCGTCATAAATCGCGCGGCGTTGCTCGCTCGTCAGCAGCTTGAAGGTGTAGGCGAGCGTGATGAGCTTGTCGTCGGCGGCGTTCTTCGCGGAGAACTTGGCCGGCACGGTATCGGATTCTCCGGGGCGCCGGGGACCGCCAAAGCGCCGTTGACGAAAACCGAATTGTCGGCGGGCTTCTGGCTCGGCGCGTGCGAACTGGGCTCTTCCTTTCCCATCTGGCCCGATGGAGTCTGCTGCGCCTTTTCCTGCTGCTGTTGCTGCTGCGGCTCGGCGGCGGGCGCCGGCTGCTGGGCGACCGCAAGGCCCGCGCTGAAACCTGCGCCGAGAAGCACAAGCCGAACGAGAGAACTGGTCCGCAAGAGCTGGCGTCGCATGGTGCTCTCCTGTGATCCGGCATCCAAAACGAACGCCGTCCGTGGCTGACACCGCTCGCACCTGGGTGGCGCGCTCAAGAGCGCGCGCGACATGCGGGTCCGGCGGCTCGCCCGCAGGCATAACCGCCGAACTCGCCGTTTGGTTTCATCGCAGCGGCAGCGTCGGGCCGCGCGAGGCCGCGAGGGAGGGCTCCCGCGCGTCTGCGATGTCACCTGGACAGCACAGCGGGCGGATTTCTCCAGTCCGAACGGGGCTTTTCATCACTTTCGGCTTTGCTGGTCGCGCCCGGTGCGTCACATTTCCCTGCCGGAGGGGGACAGCCGATGCTTCTCGCAGCGCTTGCCGCGGCGACGCTCGTCGTCAGCGTCGCGACCGGCCCGACGGCCAAACCGAGTTCGTTGCCGGCGCTGTCCGTGCAGCAGAAGAGCGCGGCCATGCAACCGCTGCTGCGCTCCGCCACCGAATGCATCGCGCGCACGGTCAGCACCGATCCGCGCTTTGGGCACCGCAACGGCAATCTCGGCGATCTGATCGTGGCGTCGATGCCCAGCTGCACCAACGAGGTGCGCGCCATGATCGAGGCCTATGACCGCTATTTCGGCGATGGCGAGGGCGAAGCCTTCTTCATGGGGCCCTATCTCGACGTGCTGCCGACAGCCGTGAACAAGTGGGTCAGGGACGCGGTGAAATAGCGTCTAGTGTCCCGATTCCGAAGTTCGGATCATTGTGCGGCACCCTCGTTGCGAACTTCGGAATCGAAGGACACTAGCAACTTATTGATCTAGTGCCCGGTTTTCGAAGTTCGTGATACCGTGCGGCACCCTCGGGCACGAACTTCGAAAACCAAAGGGCACTAGCAACTCTATGATTCTAGTGCCGCTTTTCGATTTGAAATTCCTGAGATGGACTCGCGTCACGGGTGCAGGAATTTCAAATCGGCGGCACTAGTGTGGCTTTGGTTCAGAAATCCGCATTTCGGACTCGCCGCAAGAATGATGCGGACTTCTGAACCGCCACACTAGGCGCCTGCAAACGGCCAATGCAAATGGCCCCCGATCGGGGACCACTTTTCCCTGCACAGCCGTCGCTCCGCTCAGTCGTTGCCGGTTCGGTCGCGTCGCCGCTGTGCGCGTGACCTTCAGGCCGCTGCGCCTCAACGCTGGGTACTAGCGGTAAGACCGTCCTTCCGTCTCGATCACGACGCCTGGACGGCGGCGTTCTTGGATCACCACGGCCGGACGACGGCGGTGCTCGATCACGACGGCTGGGCGGCGGCGGTGCTCGACGACGACACGGGACGAGAGCCGCCGATGTTGATATCGACTTGCGCCAGTCGGGTCGGATCGGCCTGCGCTGTTCCAGCGAGCAGCGGTGCCACCGTCAACGCGGCGGCCGCCGTCACCATTGCGAGTATCGTGGTTTTCATTTGCTGTCCTCTCGGGGGTTAACCTGAAGTCCCAACAAGGCACGCGCGCAATGGTTCCGCCGGCGACCGGGAACCCGTTCCAGGCCGGTCGCAGTGGCCCCTCAAAATCTGCTCACAGGGGACGTGCCAACACCGGCCTGAGTACGAGTGACAGCGGCAGCGTCAGCAGCACGATCGCGGCGACAACGACCAGGGTCGTCGATACGCCGAGCGCATCGCCGACCACGCCGTAGACCGCCGGCGCGAGCGCGCCCGCGCCGATGGTGCCGGTGTAGAACACGCTGAAGGCGCGCGCGCGACGCTCGGGGGCCACCAGATCGGGAACCGAGCCATACAGCACCGAGGAGGTACCGTTGAGCGCGATGCCGATGAGCGGCAGCACCAGCATCGCAGCTTCGAGCGGAAGCGGCAGCAGCGCCACGATCGCAATGGCGGTCAGACCCTCGGTGAGCCAGACCGTCGGGATGGCGCCGATGCGCGCGCCGATGAAGGCGCACACGAGCTTGCCGACAGCGCCGCCGGCGAAGACGAGCGTCAGCGCAAGCCCGACGATCGGCACGCTTGCGCCCTTGGCCGTGAGCAGGAACGGCAGGAACAGCAGAAACCCCATGCGCGTCGCGCTGTCGAGCATGCCGATCGTGAGCAGCACGGGAAAGGCGAAGCGAGGCCGGGCGCCATGCGCGCCGCCCGCCATGGTCTGCCTGGGCTCCTTCGACACGATCTCGGCGCCATAGCGCGGCGTCAGCACGAAGATCGCCACCGCGGCAACGAGACCGAGCGCGCCGAGCAGTGCGAGCGCGGGCCGCCACGACATCACCAGCAGCAGCAGCGAGGCTGCGGCCGGCACGGTCATCTTGCCGATGTCGCCGGCGAAATTGTAGGTGCCCAGCGCCTTCATCGAGCGCGGGCCGGCAAAGGCGCGGGCCATCAGCGACGACGCGAGCGGATGCTGGGTGCTCGCGCCCATGCCGCCGACGAAGAGCGCGACGACCAGGAGCCCGAGGCCGGCGCTCGCGCCCGCCAGGCAGTAGCCGGCGCCCGCAAGCGCCGTGCCGAGCGCGAGGACCGCGGCCGTACCCAGGCGTTCGGCGATGAGCCCGGAGGGGATCTGCAAGCCGGCCATGGTGCCGGAGAATAGTGCGCGCAGCAGCCCGAGCTCGGCATAGCCCAGCCCGAACTCCTTCTGCCAGATCGGCAGCATGACATAGATCAGGTCGGTATAGCCGTCGTGCAGCGCATGGGCACCGCAGGCAACGCCGGCGGCGCGACGTTCGTCACGCTTGACCGCGGGCAGCTGCGGGTCGAGCACATGCTCGCTCGCGACACTCATGCGACGACACTCACGGCGCTCACCCGCCTTCGCCCCGGCGCTCGACGAACGCGCTGCTGATGAACGAGATCACCGGCTCGCCATGCTGGTTGATGCCGATATTGCGCATGAAAATCATGCCCCAGCCCGGTCGGCTGTTCAAAGGCCGCATCTCGAGCACCTCGGTGCCGTAAGACACGGTGTCGCCGGCATAGACCGGCTTGAGCCATTGCAGATCGCGGAAGCCGGGCGAAGGCCCGAGCTGGGCGACCGGCTCGCCGCGTGCGCGTCGCTCGTCGTCCTCGCGCCGGCGACGGTCGATCAGGAGTCGCATCCAGACGCAGGCGGTGTGCCAGCCCGAGGCGCAGAGCCGGCCGAAGTGCGAGCGCGCCGCAGCCGCGTCGTCGAGATGAAACGGCTGCGGATCGAAGCGCTCCGCGAACGTCTTGATGTCCTCGGCGGTAAAGGTGTGGCTGCCGATCTCGCTCGTCTCGCCGACGCGAATGTCCTCGAAGAACTTCATGACCGGACCCGCGCGCGCATCATATGGCCTCGCCGCGCTGGACGCTCGCTTCGCTCGCCAGCGCGCATCATATGGCCTCGCCGCGCTGGACGCTCGCTTCGCTCGCCAGCGCGCATCATATGGCCTCGCCGCGCTGGACGCTCGCTTCGCTCGCCAGCGCGCATCATATGGCTTCGCCGCGCTGGACGCTCGCTTCGCTCGCCAGCGCGGCAGTACGCCGGCCGAACATCGGGCTCACGATCAGGGTCATCAGCACCTTGTCGGACGCGTCGAGGAGCTCGAACCGGAACTTGACGAAGCCCAGGTCGGAGCGGGTGCGCGAGGCGCGGGTCTCGAGCACGGTCGCGCGCACGGTGATCCGTTCGCCGGGCCGCAGCGGCGCAAGCCACTTCACCTCTTCCACGCCGGGCGCGCCCATGAAGCTCGCGTCGGAGAGAAGGTTGTCCGTCAGCAGGCGCATCAGAATGCAGCAGCTATGCCAGCCCGAAGCGACCAGACCGCCAAGCAGCGTCGCGCTCGCGGCCTGCTCGTCGAGGTGCATGGGCTGCGGATCGTATTCGGCGGCGAAGGCGACGATCTCGGCGCGGGAGATGAGCCGCGAACCGCAGTCGGTGACTTGGCCCGGGCTGAAATCTTCCCAATGCAAGCGGGGCACGGCGATCCCTGCGGATGACACGTCTTTGTTCCCTAGACTCCACCTCCGACGAGGTCAACCGGTGTCCTGGAACCACAGCCGGCGCGGGCGCGCGTGGATTAAGCCGACATTAACCACGCGGAGTTGAGACCCTCGATTTGACGATCGAAATGGCCCAGTGCAGTGTTGGGTGCCTGCGGCGAGAGCCGGGCGACGCCGCGGCGCGGTCGATTTTTGGGGATTTAAGCGGGCCCGGCTGCGCGAACTGCTTCAACTCATTGGCGGCGCCCCTGCGTCGGGAGAGGACCCCCATGTTTGATTTTCGCGACTTGTTCCAGTGGGAACGCTTCATCACGCCGTCGATCATCAAGATCTTCTACTGGCTCGCGGTCGGCATTGCGCTCTTGTTCGGCCTCTCCGGCATCATATCCGGCCTGACACTGATGGCGCTCAGCCCGCTCGGAGGCCTGTTCTATATCATCCTCAGCCTGATCGGGATGGTGATCAGCGTGATCTTCGCGCGCATCATCTCCGAGTTCGTGCTGATCATGTTCCGCATCAACGAGCATCTCGGCGCCATCCGCCAGCGCGGACAGATGTGAGCGAGGCGCGGCCGTTGCGTAGAGCGGCAGTCGCGTAGGGTGGGCAAAGCGAAGCGTGCCCACGCGTGTATGAATCCGCGAAGTTTGTTGCGCGCGTGGGCACGGCGCGCGCATCAGTTTTCAAGGTGATAGACCGGGGGACGGCGCCTTTGCCCACCCTACGCGACTACGTCTGATTAGGTCGCAAACCTGAAATGCATCACGTCGCCGTCGGCGACCACGTAATCCTTGCCTTCGAGCCGCAGCTTGCCGCCGTCGCGCGCGCCGGCTTCGCCGCCCAGCGCGACGTAATCGTCATAAGCGATGGTCTCGGCACGGATGAAGCCGCGCTCGAAGTCGGTATGGATCACGCCCGCGGCCTGCGGCGCCTTGGTGCCGTGCGTGATCGTCCACGCCCGCGTCTCCTTCGGCCCGGCGGTGAAATAGGTGACGAGATCGAGCAGCGCGTAGCCGGCGCGGATCAGGCGGTCGAGACCGGCCTCATTGAGGCCCACGGCGGCGAGATACTCGGTGCGCTCCTCGCGCGACAGCACGGCAATTTCGGCCTCGATCTTGGCCGAGATGACGACACAGCCGGCGCCCTCCGCTTTGGCGCGGGCCTCGACCTGGCGTGAAAACGCGTTGCCGCCGGCGGCGGAGGCTTCATCCACGTTGCAGACATAGAGCACCGGCATGGAGGTCAGCAGGCCGAGCATGTGGAATTCCTTTTCCTCTTCCGGCTTGCGCTCGACCAGGCGGGCGGGCTTGCCCTCGCGCAGGAGCGCGAGCGAACGGTTGACGAGGTCGAGCGTCTCGCGCGCCTCCTTGGCGTCCTTGTCGCTGCCCTTGGCCTTTTTCTCCAGCGCATCGACGCGACGTTCGAGGCTGTCGAGATCGGCCAGCATCAACTCGGTCTCGACGGTTTCGATGTCGGCGTTCGGATCGATGCGGTTCTCCACATGGGTCACGTCGGGGTCCTCGAAGCAGCGCACCACGTGCGCGATGGCATCGACCTCGCGGATATTACCGAGGAACTGATTGCCCAACCCTTCGCCCTTCGAGGCGCCTCGCACCAAGCCTGCGATGTCGACGAAGGTCAGCCGTGTCGGCACGATCTCGGCGGATTTCGCCAAGGTCGCAAGCTCGCGTAGCCGTGGATCCGGCACCGCCACCTCGCCGACATTGGGATCGATGGTGCAGAACGGATAGTTCGCCGCCTGGGCCGCCGCGGTCTCGGTCAGCGCGTTGAAGAGCGTCGACTTGCCCACATTGGGCAAACCGACGATACCGCATTTGAATCCCATGATATTCTAGTTTCCCAATATTCTAGTTTCCCAATTCCGAAGTTCGAAAACGCTCGCGGCGCCCGCCGTGCCCTCGGGTCCGGCCGGTCAGCTTGCCGGCGCGTCCGGCGCATCCGGCGCCTTGGATTCGCCGAACCCTTTGGCCTGCATGCCGAGGTGCACCTTGTTCTGGAAGCTCGCGTCCTGACCTTTCGCCAGCAGGCCGGCATCGTCGGCAATAATGGCGCACAAGGCCTCCACCCATGGCCGTTCGTCCTTGGCGAAGTCGTTGAGCACGTAGGCATGGACCAGGTCCTTCACCCCGGGATGTCCGACCCCGATGCGCACCCGCCGGTAATCGTTGCCGACATGCGCAGAGATCGAACGCAGGCCGTTATGGCCGGCGACACCGCCGCCGGTCTTGACCCGGACCTTTGCGGGCGCGAGGTCGATCTCGTCGTGGAACACCACGATGTCGTCGACCCCGAGCTTGTAGAAATGCGCGGCCTCCGCCACTGCGCGCCCCGACTCGTTCATGTAGGTGCCCGGCAGCAGCAGCAACACGCGCTCGCCGCCGAGCGCCCCCTCGGCCGACACACCCTGGAAGCGCCGCCGCCAGGGCGTAATGCCGTGGCGCCTGGCGATCGCGTCGACCACCATGAAACCGATATTGTGTCGGTTGCCGGCGTAGCGCGAACCGGGATTGCCGAGCCCGACGAAGAGCCGCATGGGAACGATGTCCGTACCGTCGTGCCCGCGACAGCGGGCATCCAGTAGCCTCCGATCACGAGATCATCGCCCGGAGCTCTGCTCGAATCGCCGGCGGTTACTGGATCGCCCGCCTGCGCGGGCGATGACAATCGAGAACCTTTACTTCTTCTCCTTCTCCGCCGCCGGAGCGCCGGCAGCGGGAGCAGCCGCACCGGGCGCAGCGCCCGGCGCCGCGCCTTCGACGGGAGCGGCGGCGGCAGCGGCAGCGGCCGCGGACGCCGCGGCGGCAGCTTCGGCAGCCGCCTTCATTTCTTCCGCATAGCCCGACGGCGGCACGATGGTGACCAGGGTCTGATCAAGCTTGCCGACCACGCGCACGGTCGACGGCAGCTCAACCTCGTTCAGATGCTTCGAATAGTTGATCTCGAGGCCGGAGATATCGACATCGATCGACTCCGGAATGTTCTCGGGCGCGCACACCACCTCGACCGTGTGGGTGACGATATTGACAGTGCCGCCGCGCTTCACGCCCGGCGCCTGCTCCGCGTTCATCACGTGGACCGGAATGCGCACCCGGATCTGCACGCCTTCGCTCAGCCGCAGGAAATCCACGTGCACGGGGAGATCCTTCACGGGATCGAGCTGGAAGTCGCGCGGAATGACCCGATGCTTGGCGCCGTCGACCTCGAGGTCGTACACCGTGGTGAGAAAGTGTCCGGCATAGATGCGCTGCTTGAGCTCGGCATGGTCGACCGAGACGTTGAGCGGCGGCTTGCCGTCCCCGTAGATCACGCCTGGTACGCGGCCGGCTCGACGCTCTGCCCGGGCTGCCCCCTTGCCGGCCCGCGAGCGCGCCGCCGCCTTCATCTCTTTGACGGTCGCCATGGTGCAAAATCCTCTTGAAACGAAACGGCCGCCAAAAGCGGCCCATCCTCTCCGCGGCATGCCTCCAGGGGTGTCTGGACCGCGGTCTGCTCGAGCAGGCGGCGTAAGACCGGCCTGCGGGTTCGGCGCGCTTATAGCGAGCGGAGGGACGAAAGACAAGAAATGCGGAACGGGCCGAGCCGGCCAAAAAAGGACGGAAGCCTCAATCGTTTAGGAGGTCCCGCCGGGGCCAAGCCGGGCCTCGAGCGCGGCGAGGCGGGCCTTGAGGTCCTCGTTTTCCTCGCGCGCCAGCCGCGCCATCTCCTTGACCGCCTCGAACTCCTCGCGCTTGACCACGTCGAGGTCGCGCAGAATGCGGTCGGCCTGGTTACGGACCATGGTATCGAACTCGCGCCGCACGCCGGTGGCGACTCCGGCCGCGTCGTTCATCAGCCGCGCCATCTCGTCCAGGAAACGGTTGCTGGTCTGGGTCATGCTTGCCTCGGCTCGATCCAAAAACTTGCCCCAACAATGGGGACGGTTGGTTCCCGCCGCAAGACCCGCCCCGGTGCGCATCCTGGTCAGCGCATGGCCTGGTGTGCCGGTTCCTCGCTCACTGCGGCTCGATCTTGGCCGCCTTCACCAGCGGCTCCCATCTCACGATGTCCGCCTGCAGACGCGCGGCCATCGCTTTCGAGTCGTCGCTCAGCGGCAGCGCGGCGATCCGCTCGAGGAATTGCCGCGCCTCCTCCGTGCGCGAAATCTGGTTCATCCAGGCGCCGAGCTTGGCCACGATCGGCTGCGGTGTCCCGGCCGGCACATAGACGCCCCACCACGGGCTGAACTCGAAGGTTCCCACACCCGCCTCGATCATGGTCGGCACGTCGGGAAGCGTCGCGATCCGCTGCGCCGTGGTCACCGCCAGCGCGCGGATCTTTCCGGCCTTGATCGGCCCGACCGCGAAGGTGCCGTCCATGATCATGAAATCGAGCGTGCCGTCCTCCACGTCCGGCAGCGCTTCCGGCGCCGTGCGGTAGGCGACGTGCACGGCATCCACCCCCGCCAGTTGCTTGTAGTACTCGGTCGAGAGGATCGCGGTCTGATTGGTGGCGCCGTACTTGTTCTGCTTGCGGGATTTCAGATAGGCGGTGAGCTCGGCCACGGTCTTGATCGGCGACTTGGCGCCGACGGTGAGCACGAACGCGATTTCGGCGTAGGAGGCGACCGGAGTGAAATCCTTCACCGTGTCGAACGGCAGATTCTTGAACAGGAATCGGCTGCCGGCCATGTTCGATGAAGCGATGAACAGAATGCTGTAGCCGTCGGGCTTGGCAGTGGCGACGATGCCGGCGGCGATATTGCTGTTGGCGCCGGGCTTGTTCTCCACCACGACCGGCTTGCCCGCGAGCTTTTCGAGCTGCGCGGCGAAGTAGCGGCCGAGGATGTCGGCGCCGCTGCCGGCGGGGAAGCCGATGAAGACGTGCAGCGCCCGGTTGGGATAATCCTGCTGCGCCATTGCCGGGCGCGGACCCAGCACGAGAGCGAGCAGCGCAAGCGCGAGTGCGCCCGCGCGACCCCTTCGTCCCATCGCAAGACGATCGTTCATCACCTCATCCTCCCGTTCGGGGCCCGGTTGCGCCGGGCCCGGCGCTTGTTTTGCTGCGGCTTCGCTATTCTTGAAACGCTTCGTCGCGCCGGGTGCGAAATTGCGGAATGATGATGAGCGCGATCAGCGCCAGACCCGCGAGCAGGATGCACAGCGAGATCGGACGGCGCAAGAAGATCGTGGGATCGCCGAACGACAGCACCATGGAGCGGCGAAAGTTCTCCTCCATCAGCGGCCCGAGCACGAAGCCGAGCAGGAACGGCGCGCCTTCGCAGCCGAGCTTGGCGAAGATGTAACCGAGCAAGGCGAAACCGGCCATCATCAGGATCAGGAAGGTGCTGGAATTGACGCTGTAGGCGCCGACGCAGCACAGCACCACGATGCACGGGAACAGCAGCCGGTACGGCACCCGCAGCAGACGCACCCAGATTCCGATCAGCGGCAGATTGATGACGATCAGCATCAGGTTGCCGACCCACATGCTGGCGACCATGCCCCAGAACAATTCCGGCCGATCCGAGATGATGGCCGTGCCCGGCGCGATGCCCTGGATCAGCATCGCCCCCATCATCAGCGCCATCACCGGGTTGGACGGGATGCCAAGGGTCAGCAGCGGGATGAAGGAGGTCTGTGCGCCGGCATTGTTGGCGGCTTCGGGCGCGGCGACCCCCTCGACAGCCCCTTTGCCGAACTCGGCGGAAAACCGCGAGGTCTTCTTCTCCAGCGTATACGCGGCGAACGAGGCGAGCACCGCTCCGCCGCCGGGCAGAATCCCGAGCAGGGCGCCGATCATGGTCCCGCGCACGACGGCGGGCGCGGCGCGACGGATTTCCTCGCGGCTCGGCCACAGGCTGGAGATGGCGGTCGCGGCGATCCGCTGGTCGCGGCGGCGATCCAGGTTGCTCAGGATCTCCGCGAGCCCGAACAGCCCCATGGCGAGCGGCACGAAATCGACGCCGTCGTAGAGCTCGGGCACGCCGAAGGTGAAACGCGCGGTGGCGCTCTGCAATTCGGTACCGACCAGGCCGACCAGCAAGCCGAGAATGACCATGCCGACCGCCTTCACCACCGAGCCGTGGGCGAGAATGACCGCGGCGATCAGGCCGAACAGCATCAGCGCGAAATATTCCGGCGAGCGGAACTTGACCGCGAATGCGGCCAGCACCGGCGCGAATGCCGCGATGAGGATGGTGCCGACGCAGCCCGCGAAGAAGGAGCCGACGGCGGCGATCGCGAGGGCGGCACCGGCGCGCCCGTTCCGAGCCATCTGATAGCCGTCGATGCAGGTCACCACCGAGGACGATTCGCCCGGCAGATTGACCAGGATCGCCGTGGTCGACCCGCCGTACTGCGCGCCGTAATAGATGCCGGCGAGCATGATCAGCGCGCCGAGCGGGCTCAGCCCGAACGTCACCGGCAGCAGCATGGCGATGGTGGCGATCGGCCCGATGCCGGGAAGAACGCCGATCAGCGTTCCGATCAGGCAGCCGAACAGGCAGAAGCCCAGGTTGACCGGCGTCACCGCCGCGCCGAAGCCGGTGGCGAGATTCGCAAACAGCTCCATCAGAACGCCCAGACCGTGAAGGGCTGTCCGAGCAGATGGACGAACAACAGCACGCACAACGCCGCGATGCCCACGGCAAGCGCGATCGTCTCGCTCCAGCGCATGTCGCGGCTGGCGAGCGACGCGGTGACCGCCACCAGCACCACCGCCAGCGCGAGGCCGAGGCGTTCGATCCCCAGCGCGAACAGGACGATCGCCGCGAGGATGAACAACTGCGGCACGATCTGGCTGCGCTCGATCGCGGGACCGTCGACGGCGAGCGCCCGCGCGGTCAGCACCCCGCCGATCGCGACCAGCGCCCAGCTCAAAGCGGTGGGCAGATAGCCCGGTCCCATCTTGGTCAAGGTGCCGAACGCGTAGCCCCGACCGATCCAAAGCGCCGCACAGCCGAACCCGATGAACAGAATGCCCGCCCAGAAATCCTGCGGGCTCCTCACGCGGACCATGCGCCTTCACTCCCAGCTCTCACCGCAGCATACATGGCGGCCCGGAGCGCGAAAACGCGGCGCGCATGCGGCACCTTCGCCCGCGGCCAAGGCGACCGAGCGGGACGCTTCCCACCACATCACTGCCGCGATTTTCCCGCAGAACCCCTTCCAACACGTGGCATTCGTTGCGACAAGCGGAGCGTGATAACGCCGCCCTTTCCCGCTCGTGAGATCATCCCTGCGCCTTGCGTGTCGGGCGCCAAAGCGTTGCTGCGCGAGGGCCGTGGCGGCCCGGCACCGGAACGGAGCCGGTAACCGCGCGCCGGGCAGCTTGACTCCGCGGGCCGCCTGCCCGCATCACGCCATCAGAGTGGTGCGAATCGCCGATGCCGCTTTACGCCATCCCCTTCCCCGCCTTTGACCCGGTGCTCATCAGCTTCGGGCCGATTGCCATCCGGTGGTATGCGCTCGGCTATATCGTCGGCATCCTTCTGGGCTGGCTCTATGCCCGCACGACCATCGGCAACGAGAAGCTCTGGGGCGGACCGGCACCCCTGACCGTCACCGACTTCGACGATTTCGTGCTGTGGGTGACCCTCGGCATCATCCTCGGCGGCCGGCTCGGCTACGTGCTGTTCTACAATCCCAGCTATTTCGTCGCGCACCCGCTGGAGAGCCTGCAGCTGTGGAAGGGCGGGATGTCGTTCCACGGCGGCTTTCTCGGCTGCGTGCTCGCGGTGGTCCTGTTCGCACGCCACCGCGGCATCTCCATCCTTTCGCTGGGCGACCTCACCTGCGCCGCCGGTACGATCGGAATCTTCCTCGTACGCATCGCCAATTTCATCAACGGCGAGCTCTGGGGCCGCCCGACCGACGTGCCGTGGGCAATGGTGTTTCCAACCGGCGGCCCGCTGCCGCGCCATCCCAGCCAGCTCTACGAGGCCGTGCTCGAGGGGCTCGTGCTGTTCGTGGTGCTGACCGCATTGATCCGCGCCGGCGCGCTCAAGCGTCCGGGTTTCATCCTCGGCGCGTTCGCGTTCGGCTACGGCGTCGCGCGCTCGATCTGCGAACAATTTCGCGAGCCCGATGCGCAGCTCGGGTTCCTGTGGGGCGGCCTGACCATGGGAACGCTGCTGTCGCTGCCATTGATGCTGGCCGGTCTCGCCATCATGTGGGCCGCCATGCGACGCCAACCGGCGAGGTCGACATGATGGCGAACCGGGGTGTCCCGCTCGAGATGGAGATTCGCCGGCGCATCGAGGGCAGCGGTCCGATCGCGGTGGCGCCGTATATGGAACTCTGCCTGACCCATCCCGAGCGCGGCTATTACACCACCGGGGATCCGTTCGGCGCGCGGGGCGATTTCATCACCGCGCCGGAGATCAGCCAGATGTTCGGCGAACTGGTGGGGCTGTGGGCAGCCGCCGTGTGGGGGGCGATGGGATCGCCGGGCAGCCTCAACCTGGTGGAGCTCGGGCCGGGTCGCGGCACCATGATGAGCGACGTATTGCGGGTCGCAAAGGTGATGCCGGGCTTCCGCGCCGCCATCGCCCTGCACATGATCGAAATCAGCCCGGCGCTGGAGCGCCTGCAGCGCCAGGCGCTGAGCTTCGCCGACGTGCCGATGTCGTGGCATCGCTCGATCGAGCAGGTGCCGGACGGTCCGCTGATCGTGCTCGCCAACGAGTTCTTCGATGCGCTGCCGATCCACCAGGCGGTGATGTGCGCCGATGGCTGGCACCAGCGTGTGATCAAGATCGGCGAGGGCGACGCGTTTCAATTCAGCACCGAGCGCGATCCGATCCCGCTGTTCGACAAGCTGTTGCCGCGCAACCTGAGCGCGGCGCAAATCGGCGACATCTTCGAATGGCGCGCCGACAACATCGCGCTCGAAATCGGCCGGCGCGTGGTGCACTTCGGCGGCGCCGCGCTGATCATCGACTACGGCCACGTCGAAAGCGCCATCGGCGACACGTTGCAAGCCGTCGGCAGGCACAAGGTCGCCGAGCCGCTGCTGACGCCGGGCGAGGTCGACCTGACCGCGCATGTGGACTTTCAGGCGCTGGCGCAGGCGGCCGAGGGAATGGGCGCGCGCGTGCACGGTCCGGTGCCGCAAAGCGTGCTGTTGCGCCGGCTCGGCATCGAGGAACGGGCGGACGCGCTCAAGGCGAGCGCGCCGCCGGACTATGCCGCCACGATCCAGGCGGCGCTGGTTCGCCTCACCGATGAGGATCGCACCGGCATGGGACGCCTGTTCAAGGCGCTCGCCGTGTCCGATCCGAAGCTCGAGGCCCTGCCCGGCTTCGACGCCTGAGCGCTCCGCGAGGACCCTGTCGGCATGACGCACGAAACCGAGCCCGCGAGCCCCACCCATGACCGAGCGGCAAGCCTGCTTCAGGCCCCCGCACTCGCCGCGCTCGCCGGCATCCGGCACGCCTTCTTCACGCGCGATGGCGGCGTATCCGACGGCATCTATGCCAGCCTCAATGGCGGCCCGGGCTCCGAGGACGCGCCCGCGAACGTCTCCGAGAACCGCGCCCGCATGGCGGCGATGCTCGGGGTACGGCCGGATCGCTTCCTCACCGCCTATCAGGTCCACTCGCCCGACGTCGTGACGATCGAGCGGCCGTGGACCGCGCAGGAGCGTCCGCGCGCCGATGCCATCGTGACCCGGACGCCCGGCCTCGCCATCGGGGTGACCACCGCCGATTGCGGCCCCGTGCTGCTTGCGGACCAGCAGGCCGGAGTCATCGGCGCCGCCCATGCCGGCTGGCGCGGCGCCGCGACCGGCATTCTCGAAGCAACGATTGCGGCGATGGAGCGGTGCGGTGCCGACCGTGCGCGCATGGTGGCTGCGCTCGGACCGATGATCCGCCAGCCGAACTACGAGGTCGGGCCGGAACTCGTCGCCCGCTTCACAGCCGAGGACGGCACCAACGCGCGTTTCTTCCAGCCCTCGCCGCGGCCGGACCACGCGCTGTTCGACCTTCCCGGCTACATCGCCGCGCGACTCGCGCGCGCCGGCGTCGCGCGCGTGGAGGATCTCGGCCATTGCACCTATGGCGATCCCGCGCGCTTCTTCAGCTACCGCCGGTCGACCCACCGCCAGGAGCGCGACTACGGGCGTCACATCAATGCCATAGCGCTTGCAAATTAGCACCGCGATCGCGGCGCGCGGCTGGACACAGCCGCCAAACACCTATTCCATTCCTCAGGACACTCGGCCGGGCTCACGCTGCCCGAGCAGGATCGCCGGGCCGACGGGGAAGTCGATGCGCACGGGGTTGGGCCTTCCCAGCACAGACGCGAAGGCGCCGGCCAAGGGCCGCTGCTTCGGCGTGGTCGCCGTGCTGATGCTGGGACTGGCGGTCTCGGCCTGCGTGGGGAGCGGCCAGCTCGCAAATCTCACCGAGACGGCACGGCCCTCGATTGCCTTCGAGTCGATCGATGGACCGCCTTCGGCCGTTGTCCCCAGGTTTGTGGCGATGCTGAAGGACGAAGCGGCCCAACACCAGATCACGGTGGGCTCGCCGGCAGAGGTCAATTACCGGTTGCGCGGATACCTTGCCGTCCAAAGCGACGACGGCACGGCAGCGAATCCGGACACGAGCGCTCCGAATCCGGCTTCGATCACGAATTCGATCAGGGGTTCGATCACAAGTTCGATCTCTTGGACACTGGACGTCTATGACGGCGACCAGCACCGGGTCATTCGCCTGAGCGGCAGGGAAAAGGCTGCCGACCGTCCCTGGGCAGCCACCGATGATCCGGCCTTACGCCGCGTTGCCCGTGCCGGCATGGACCAGCTCGCGGCGTTCCTTGCGACCAGCCGTGCGCCGGCGCCGGGAGGTCCCGCCCCTGCGCCGCAACGAAACGCATGGGGCGGCTGGCTGGACGATTGGACACCGGAGGCCGCAGGCATCTTCCGCATTTTCGGCCGCGAGCCGGCGCGGCCCGCGACTGCGGCGGAGACCAGGGTCCAGCCGCCGGCGGATGACGTCCCGCTCCCGCGCGGGCGGCCGGCCCCGGCGGCGGGCGTGGCATCCGGCGCGGCGATTGCCTCCGCAACCGGCGATCCCACCGAAAACTCCCGCTAGGACCAGACGCGACCGTCCGGACGGACGGAATCCTCGGGACAAGCTCCACGCCTGCGCCCAGTCATATTGCCAGCCTTGCCGCCTCCTTGTTATAGGGCGCCGCGGGCGCGCAGAGCTCGCCAGGAGACAGCGATGCGGCCCAACAATGGAGCAATCAAGCTCGTCGCCGGCAACTCCAATCCCGCGCTCGCTGACGCCATCGCCGCCTATCTCGCGACGCCGCTGACCAAAGCGGTGGTGCGGCGGTTCGCCGACATGGAGATCTTCGTCGAGATCCAGGAAAACGTGCGCGGCAGCGACGTTTTCGTCATCCAGTCCACGTCGTATCCCGCCAACGACCACCTGATGGAGCTGCTCATCATCATCGATGCGCTCCGCCGCGCGTCGGGGCGGCGCATCACCGCGGTGATTCCGTATTTCGGCTATGCCCGCCAGGATCGCAAACCGGGACCCCGCACGCCGATTTCGGCCAAGCTGGTGTCGAACCTGATCACCCGCGCCGGCGCCGATCGGGTGATGACACTCGACCTCCACGCCGGCCAGATCCAAGGCTTCTTCGACATCCCGACCGACAACCTCTATGCCGCGCCGATGATGGTGCGCGACATCAAGGAGCGTTTCGATATCGGCAAGCTGATGGTGGTCTCACCCGACGTCGGCGGCGTCGGCCGGGCGCGCGGCCTGGCCAAGCGCATCAACGCCCCGCTCGCGATCGTCGACAAGCGCCGCGAACGCGCGGGCGAATCCGAGGTGATGAACGTGATCGGCGAGGTCGACGGGCACACCTGCATCCTGGTCGACGACATCATCGACTCCGGCGGCACGGTGGTGAACGCGGCCGATGCGCTGCTGGAGCAGGGCGCGACCGACGTCTACGCCTACATTACCCACGGGGTGCTGTCCGGCGGGGCGGTCGCCCGCATCACCGCGTCGCGGCTCAAGGAGCTGGTCATCACCGACTCGATTCAGCCCACCCAGGCCGTCAACGTCGCGCACAACATCCGCACCCTCTCGGTCGCCACCCTGATCGGCGAAGCCATCGGCCGCACCGCCACCGAAGAGTTGGTGTCGAGCCTGTTCGATTAGGGCGCCCGACGCCCGCGGTGAACGGCCAACAAAAGTTCCGCCTGCTTCGTCCGCCGAAGTCCTCCCGGTCTTGTGGCTTTTTCACGACCTGTGGAGAAACGACTCCGTGACCGCGACATATCCACCAGTCGTTCATCGCCGCCGGTGGTGATTGTGCTTTAGCGGCTGGAATCAAAGGGGTTATATTCGACTCACAGGTGATTCGCCCCGGAGCGGTCAATCAGCTCCACCGGGGACCGCGTCGAAAGCGGCGTGGTGTGCGTGCGGTCGAGTCCGCATCCCACTTCCGAGCGGCAGGGTGGAGACAAGCATGTCCGTCATCGATTTTACCGACCGGCATCACGACAACCCGCTCGAAGTCGTCGAGCGGGTGGCCTCGACCAACGGCTGGTCGTTCGAGCGCGCGGGCGAGGACGAGATCACCATCCTGGTGACGGGAAAGTGGACGGACTACCAGGTCTCCTACACGTGGATGTTCGACATCGAAGCGCTGCATCTCGCCTGCGCCTTCGAGTTCAAGGTACCGGAGCGCTGTCGCGGCGAAGTGCAGCAGCTCATCTCGCTGATCAACGAGCAGATGTGGGTCGGGCATTTCGACCTTTGGAGCCAGGACGGGCTGATCATGTACCGCCATGCGCTGGTGCTGGCCGGCGGCGTCGAGGCCTCGAGCCGGCAATGCGAGGCGCTGCTGGGAACCGCGCTCGACGCCTGCGAACGTTACTTCCCCGCCTTCCAGTTCGTGGTGTGGGCGGGCAAGCCCGCGCGCGAGGCGCTCGACGCCGCAATGTTCGAGACGCAGGGGCAGGCGTAGCGCGCGCAAACCGCGGTCATGTCCACGCCGGCGGACGTCCGGTAAGCTTCCCGACCATTTGCTAATCTCGAATGCTGCGCTTACTGGATCGTCCGCTTTCGCGGGTGATGACGAGAGCACGGCCATGGCAGCATCGGCTTCGACCACGCAGAGCGCGCGCCCCCTCGCCGACCTGTCCGGAACCATTCTGCTGGCCGGCGCCGGCAAGATGGGGGGTGCGCTGCTGGAGGGCTGGCTGGCGCTCGGGCTCGCCCCCAAGAACATCGTCGTCATCGAGCCGGCGCCTGCCGGCCACCTGACCGCGCTGGCCGACCGCGGCGTGCGCCTCAACCCGCCCCGTGACCGGATCGGCGAGGTGGCCGCCGTGATGGTCGCGGTCAAGCCGCAGGTTGCGCCCGAGGTCATGCCCGCGCTCGCCCCGTTGGTGGGCGCCGCGACGGTGGTGGTGTCGATCATGGCGGGCCGGACCTTGCAATTCCTGGAAGCTGCGCTGCCGGGCGCGGCGGTCATTCGCGCGATGCCGAACACCCCCGCCGCCATCGGCCGCGGCATCACCGTCGCGGTCGCCAACGCGCGCGTCTCGAGCGAGCAGCGCGCGCTGGTACATACGCTCCTCTCCGCCGTGCGGCGCGGTGGAATGGGCGCCGGACGAGGCGCTGATGGACGCCGTGACCGCGCTCTCGGGCTCGGGGCCGGCCTATGTTTTCCTGCTGGCCGAGGCGATGGCGCGGGCGGGCGTTGCCGCCGGCTTGCCGCCCGCGCTGGCGGAGACGCTCGCGCGCGCGACCGTCGCGGGCTCGGGCGAACTGCTCCATCGCTCGCCGCTCGATGCAGCCACGCTGCGGCAACACGTCACTTCACCCGGCGGCACCACCGCCGCCGCGCTCGATGTGCTGATGGCACAGGACGGCCTCGAGCCGCTGATGACCAAAGCCATCGCCGCGGCCACCAAGCGCTCGCGCGACCTGGCGGGATAACACCACGACGCGGCCCTGGAACGGGGCTGATCGCGCGCCTACATTGATGGCAGGAAGAATTGTCCCGGAGTTCCGTCATGGCGCGCAAATCCAAAGCAAAGCCGGTCACGCGGCGCGCGCCAGCGAGCGACGATCGATCCGAGCGCGACCGCATCATCGACGCTTTCATGGCGCTGCTTGCGGAGAAGCCGATCGAACAGATCGGCTTGGCCGAGATCGCGAAGGGCGCCGGCGTTTCGCTCTCCGACCTGCGCGGCGCATTCGATTCGACCCTTGCGATTCTGGCCGCCTACGTAAAGCGGATCGACCGCGCGGTGCTCGCCGGCGAAGATGCCGACATGGCCGAAGAGCCGCCGCGCGAGCGGCTGTTCGACGTGTTGATGCGCCGGATCGAGCTGCTTGCCCCGCATAAAGCCGCCGTGCGCTCGTTGATGCGCTCGGCCGTGCGCAATCCCGGCCTCGCCCTCGCCCTGCAGGGGCTGGGGCTGCGCTCGCAGCAATGGATGCTCACCGCCGCCGACATCGGCGCCGCCGGTCCGCGCGGTTTCGTGCGCGCCCAGGGACTTGCGCTGTTGTTCGCATCGGTGCTGCGCACCTGGGTCGACGACGACGATCCCGGCCTCGCCCGCACCATGGCGGCGCTCGACCGCGCGCTCGCCCGCGGCCAGCGCTGGTCCGGCCTGCTCGACGAGCTTTGCCGGATTCCGAGCTATGCGTGCCGCATGCGCTCGCGGCGGCGCCGTCCGGCAGACGATCCCGATGAGGAGACGGTCGCGGTTTGACCGCCGGTGGTTGTCAGGCCGCGCGCTAGCCTCAACCGCTCTATACCGGCACCCGCACCGTCGCGCGCAAGCCCCCGAGCGGGCTGTCCGAGAGGATGATGTCGCCGCCGTGGGAGCGGGCGATGTCGCGGGCGATCGCGAGCCCCAGGCCGGTGCCGCCTTCATCCTGATTGCGGGCGTCGTCGAGCCGCAGGAACGGCTTGAACACCTCTTCGCGCAGATGCGGTGCGATGCCCGGACCGTCGTCGTCGACGGTGACGATCAGCCAGCGATGGTCGCGATGGCCGGTGATCGAGATCGACGGCGCATAGCGCGCCGCATTGGACACGAGATTGGCGAGGCAGCGCTTGAACGCCGCCGGCCGCACCGTGACGATCGGATGGCCGTGGAAGTGCACGCTCGATTTGTGGCCGTTGCGCTCGGTGTCGGTCTTGAGCTCCTCGAGGAAGGCGCCCATGTCGGTCGGCGCCGACTGCTCGCCCGAATCCCCGCGCGCGAAGGCGAGATAGGCCTCCAGCATGCGGGCCATCTCGTCGACATCCTTCTTCATCGCCTCGACCTCCGGACTGTCGCCGATCAAGACGAGTTCGAGCTTGAAGCGCGTGAGAATGGTGCGCAGGTCGTGGGACACGCCCGCCAGCATGGCGGTGCGCTGCTCCAGGCTGCGCTCGATGCGCCGCTTCATCTCGATGAAGGCCTGCGCCGCGCGGCGCACCTCGCGCGCGCCGCGCGGGCGGAAGTCCGGAACCTCCCGCCCCTTGCCGAAACTTTCGGCGGCGTCCGCCAGCCGCAGAATCGGCCGGATCTGGTTGCGCAGGAACAGCACCGCGACGGTGATCAGCACCAGCGAGGTGCCGACCATCCACAGCAGGAAGATATGGGAATTGGAGACATAGGCCGCGCGCCGCGGCGCGAACACGCGCATCACCGCGTTATCGAGCTTGATGCGGATCTCGAGCAGCGCCGAGCGGCCGACGGTATCGATCCAGAACGGGCGACCAATCTGCCGCCTGACCTCTTCCGACAGCGCCTGGTCCACCAGCGAGAAAAACGGCTTCGGCCCCGGCGGCGGCAACTCGTTGACCGGCAGAAAGTCGACCACCAGGCCGAGCTTGTCCTGCGCGATGCGGCGCAGCTGCGTGTGGTCGGCGTCCTGCGGAAAGACCTTGTAGACCTCGATCAAGGTCGCGATGTCCTGCACCACCCCGGCCGACAGCCGCTGCGTCACCAGATTGTAGTGCCGCTCCATGAACATGTAGGCGACCACCGATTGCAGGACCACCATGGGCGCGATGATGATCAACAGCGCGCGGGCATAGAGGCCCTTGGGCATGACGTTCTTGAGCGTCGTACCCGAGCGGTCGTAGAGGTCGTAGAAGCGGCCGCCGGCCGAGCGCAACGCGCTCAGGCTCGAACGCAGCGCGGCGATGCCGACATCGAGCGTCGTCATGGCGTCGTCACCAGGCGGTAGCCGATCCCGCGCACCGTCTGCACCAGCAGCGGATTGGCAGGATCGTGCTCGATCTTGCGACGCAGGCGATTGACCTGCACGTCGACGGCGCGCTCGCCGGTGGCGCCGCCGTTGCCGGCGAGCGCCTGCCGCGGCACGGTTTCTCCGGGCGTGGCGGCGAGCAGGCGGAGCATGTCGCGCTCGCGGTCGGTGAGCCGGACGGTCTCCTCCCCGCGCTTGAGCTCCCCGCGCACGATATGGAAGCGGAAGTCGCCGAAGCGCACCGATTCCACCGCCGGCGTCGTGGCCGGGCGGGCGCGCCGCAGGACGCCGGCGATGCGCAGCGAAAGCTCCTTCGGCTCGAACGGCTTGCTGACGTAATCGTCGGCGCCGATGGTCAGCCCTTCGATCCGGCTGCGTGCTTCATCGCGGGCCGTCAGCATGATGATCGGCACGCTCGAGGATGCGCGCAGGTCGCGCGCGAGCTCGAAGCCGGTTTCGCCCGGCATCATGACGTCGAGGATCAAAAGATCGAAGCGCAGTCCTTCGAGCTTGGCGCGCGCATCGGCGGCGGTCTCCGCGGTGGTGACGCGATAGCCTTCGGCAAACAAGAAGCGCGAGAGCAGATCGCGGATGCGCCGGTCGTCGTCGACCACGAGCAAATGGGGGGCGTCATCGGGAAGAGCGGCGGATACCGTGGTCATGGCCCGCATCTCGGCCGTCGCTCAGCTGCGCGTCCGCCGCGACCGGTCGGCTCGCGCGATGAACCGCAGCACGGAATCGCGGTGGTCGGCGTTGATCATGGCGGTGAGAAGCCGGCAGGCCGCGTCGTGGGCATTCGGCCCAAGCTCGGACAGCGCGCGCGCGATGCGCACCGTTTGCAGCCCGGCGAGCTTCATCGCCAGCGTCTCGCCTTTGGGCGTGACATAGAGCAAGCGCTGCCGACGGTCGTTCGCGCCCTCCTTCTGCACCACGTAGCCCTGGTCGATGAGCTGCTTGAGCACGCGACCGAGCGACTGCTTGGTGATCTTGAGGATGTCGAGCAGCTCCGCGACCTTCATGCCCGGATTGCGGTTGACGAAATGCAGCACGCGGTGGTGAGCGCGCCCGAAGCCGAACTTCGCCAGCACGTCGTCGGGATCGCCGATGAAGTCGCGGTAGGCGAAGAACAGCAGCTCGATGACGTCCCAGATGGGCTCGTTGCCACGTGCCGCCCGATCTCCCGGAGAGAACGACCGATCGGTTGCAATCGGGACAGTTAGGTCAGCCATATTGACATATTTCGGTCAGATTGTTATTCGAGACAGCGCCGCCACGAAAGGATCGTGCCCAGATCGTGCTCGTGGCTTCCGCCCTGAGCCGATTGCGCCGGAGGCGCAAGCGCGCTCTCATGGGCAAACATACCGGGTGTCGGCCCGCGACGCAAAAGCATACCGGGGTGATTGGTCATCCCGCGCCCGGAAGAGGCCGGCCCGGAGCCGCGAAAGGAAAGTCCGAGGAGGAAGCGCCATGGCTGAACGACCCTATGACCGCCTCGACGGCGTGATCTGGTACGACGGCAAGCTCGTGCCCTGGGGCGACGCCACCCTGCATGTGCTCTCCCACGGCCTGCATTACGCAAGCTCGGTGTTCGAGGGCGAGCGCGCCTATGGTGGAGAAATCTTCAAATCCACGCAGCATTCGGAGCGGCTCAAGCGGTCGGCGCAACTGCTCGACTTCGAAATTCCCTATTCGGTTGCGGAGATCGATGCGGCGAAGCGGCTCGTGCTGGAGAAGAACGGGCAGACCGACGCCTATATTCGCCCGGTCGCCTGGCGCGGCTCGGAGATGATGGGTGTCTCCGCGCAGACCAACAAAATCCATCTGGCCATCGCCACGTGGCAGTGGCCGAGCTATTTCGACCCGGTGCAGCGCCTGAAGGGCATCAGGCTCGATCTCGCCGAATACCGCCGTCCGGATCCGGCGACCGCGCCGGCGCGCGCGAAGGCGGCCGGGCTCTACATGATCTGCACCATTTCCAAGCACAAGGCCGAGCGCCAAGGTTATGCGGACGCCATGATGCTGGACTGGCAAGGCCGTGTCGCGGAGTGCACCGGCGCCAATATATTCTTCATCAAGGACGGCAAGATCCACACGCCGATCGCGGATTGCTTCCTCGACGGCATCACCCGCCAGACCGTGATCGAACTGGCGAGGAAGCGCGGCATCGAGGTGATCGAGCGGCGCATCATGCCGGACGAACTGACGCAGTTCTCCGAATGCTTCATCACCGGCAGCGCGGCGGAAGTCACCGCGGTTTCGGAGATCGCACAGTGGCGGTTCACGCCCGGCGCGATCACCCAGCAACTCATGGCCGACTACACCGCCGAGGTGCAGCCCAAGGGCAAGAAAGCGGCGGCGTAACGCCGCCGGCAAGACTAATCCGAATCGGGCGCGTGATCCGCGATCATGGCCTCGCCCATGCGCACGAGGCGCACGCCGAGGCCATCGGAGCCGACGCTCTGGGCAGTGACGCGGGCGCCCTCCAGCAGGAGATGCAGTTCGTCGGCCAGCATGTCGGGTTCGCTCAGTCCGGCGGTGCGGCAAAGCTGGATGAGCTTGGCGCGTTGCGCCACCTTGAATTCCTCAATGACCCGCCGGGCGGGATGATCTTTTTCGGGTAGCTCGACGGCGGCGTTGGCAAGCGGACAGCCGCGCTGGTCGGCATTGGCGACGTGCTCGGCCATTTCCTCGAGCCAGGCGCGAAGCTGCGCCCGCCCGTCGCCGGGATGGGCTTGCTCGAACTTCTCCCAGCAGCCGTCGGCCTCGCTCGCGGACTGGCGCAGATACGCCGCCACCAGATCGTCCTTCGAGCCGAAGTGCCGATAGAGCGTCATCTTGTTGGTGCCCGCAGCCTCGGCGATGGCATCGACCCCTACGGCCCTGATTCCATGCCGGTAAAACAGATCGCCGGCGACCGCCAGAATGCGGGCGCGAGGGGGAATTCGCTCGTCTTTCCCGTAGGTTGCAACGGACTTGGCGGACATGGCGCGGTTTCCTCTTGACTCGGGTGTTACCGGTCAGTATCTATCATGTAGTGTTACCGGTCAGTACCACAAGATGCGGCGGAAGTCATCCCCCTTGTGGCGACCCCAGTCAGGCAGGAGCCAAGTCATGAGCCTTCAGGAAGCGATCGCATTGCAGAACCCCCTTCTGGTCCCCTCGACCGCGGCGCCGAACGCGTTGTTTGCGCCCTATCGCTTGGGCGATCTCGATCTGAGCAACCGGCTGGTGATGTCGCCCATGACGCGCAGCCGCGCGCTTGAAGGGAACGTGCCCAATCCGCTTGCCGCCACCTATTACGCGCAACGCGCCTCCGCCGGCCTGATCGTGACCGAGGCGACGCAAGTGAGCCCGCAAGGGGTTGGCTATATCCGCACCCCGGGCATTCACTCGGCCGAGCAGGTCAGGGGGTGGCGCGCGATCACCGACGCCGTGCATCGGGCAGGCAGCAAAATCTTCGCCCAGCTCTGGCACGTCGGACGCGTCTCGCATCCCGATTTCCACGGCGGCGCACTGCCCGTCGCCCCCTCCGCTTTGCCGGTGGAAGGCGAGGCGTTCACCACCCAGGGGCGGACCAAATTGGTGACCCCCCGCGCGCTCGAAATCGATGAGCTTCCCGGCATCGTTGCCACATTCCGAGCCGGCGCGGAGAACGCCAAAGCCGCGGGGTTCGACGGCGTGGAATTGCATGGCGCCAACGGTTACCTGCTCGACCAGTTCTTGCGTGACGGATCCAACCGGCGCACCGACGCCTATGGCGGCAGCATCGAAAACCGCGCCCGCTTTCCGCTCGAAGTGGTCGACGCCGTGACCGCCGTCTGGGGTCCGCAACGCGTGGGATACAAGGTCGCCCCGTATTTTTCCGGCTACTCGATGTCGGACTCGCATCCGCTCGCAACCTTTTCCTTCATCGCGTCGGAACTGAGCAAGCGCGGGCTGCTCTATCTGCACGTGACCGAGGCGGTGAATGACCCCGCCAAGCCCGCGGGCAGCGAACGGGCGACGCCGATCCTGCGCGGCAAGTTCAAGGGTGCGCTGATCGCGAACGGCGGCTACGACGTCCGTACCGCGCAAGCGGCCATCGCGCGCGGCGAGGCGGATCTGGTCGCATTCGGCGTGCCGTTTCTGGCCAATCCGGATCTTCCCGTCCGCTATCGGAGCAACGCTGCACTCAATGCACCGGATCAAGCCACATTCTATGCCGGTGAAGAGAAGGGCTACATCGACTATCCGGCATTGGCGTAGCGCGCTTCGCTCCGCGCAAACAAACAACAAAGAGCAACATCGATCGTAAGCGTGGCGTCGTCCTCCCGCGCCACGTAGGACGGGCGGCCCTCGCAGCGACGAAGGCCGCCCGTGCCCTTTCGGCGCGACTGGACCTGTGCGACCACACGGATGGCGAGCCGCCTGAGTACGGCGCTCTCGGCGTGGGGGACCGAGTTCCCTTGGAACCTTACGGGGAGGATTCCGTTTTTCTTTGCTTGTGACCTAAGCCATATCTCCAAGCCAAAATCCCTCCAGTCGTTTTGTACGGTAGATGACATTCACCGCGGTTCCCCGCTTTTCGATCCAGCCAATCCTGTTGGGCGTGGGATTTGTGCTGCTGATTGCGATCGGCACGGCCACGGTATGGCTGGCGGAGCAATCGGCAGAAGACGCGCGGCGCGTGGTCCATACCGTCAACGTGCAGGAGAAGCTGTCCAATCTGCTGCTGAACGTGCGACGCGCCGAGAGCGGCCAGCGCGGCTATTTGCTCACGGGACGGCAACAATACCTCTCGGACTATCGCGACGCCGCGCCCGCCATCGAGACCAACCTGGCCGAGTTGCGAACTCTGACGAGCGACAACCCGGAACGCGGTCCCGTTCTCGACCAGATGGACGAGCTGGCGCGGGCGAAGATGGACGAGCTCGCAAAGACGGTTGAATTAAAGGACTCCGGGCATCACGACGCGGCGATCGCGCTGGTGCAATCGGATGACGGCTTCAAGACCATGAACGCATTGCGGCTGTTGGTGGAGCGGACGTCAGCGGATGAAGAGCGGCTGCTGCTCGCCCGCTCGGCCGCGTCCCGGCGCAACGATGCTCGCTTGCTCGCGGTCTCGCTCACCGGCATGGCGCTTGTCGTGCTGATCGGCGCGCTGTCCGTCTTTCTCGTCCAGCGCACGTCCCGCCAACGCGAATCCGCGCGCAATGAACTCGCGGCCACGAATGCCAATCTCGAGCGCATCGTCGCGCACCGCACAGCCGATCTGACCGAAGCCAACGAGGAGATTCAGCGCTTCGCCTATATCGTCAGCCACGATCTGCGCTCGCCGCTCGTGAACATCATGGGCTTCACCACCGAGTTGGAAGCATTGCGCAGCGACATCTTCGAAGAGATCGCGAAGCTGCGCGAGCAGGCCGGCGTGGCTGCTGCCCACGCCGATCCGCGCGAGAGTACCGGCACCTCCGCTGATCCGCTGGGCACGGGTTTCGATGAGGCGATCACCTTCATCAAGACCTCCATCACCAAGATGGACCGTCTCATCAACGCGGTCTTGAAGCTCTCGCGCGAGGGCCGCCGCGACTTCAAGCCCGAAGAGATCGACATGAACGCACTGCTTGCGTCGATCGAGCAGACCGTCGCGCATCGGGCGTCGGAACAAGGGGCGACCGTCGTCGTTTCCGATCTTCCCCCGGTCGTGAGCGACCAGCTGGCCGTGGAGCAGATCTTTTCGAACCTGCTCGACAATGCGCTCAAATACGGTCGTCACGAGGAACCCGGCAGGATTGAAATCAAGGGCCGTGCAACGCGCACGCAGGTGATATACGAGGTCTGCGACAATGGTCGGGGCATCGACCCGCACGATCATCAGCGTGTATTCGAGCTCTTTCGTCGTTCGGGTCCGCAGGACCAGCCGGGCGAAGGCATAGGGCTGGCCCATGTGCGCGCACTGGTGCGCCGGCTCGGCGGCACGATGGGCCTCACGTCGGAACTTGGAAAAGGCAGCGTCTTCACCGTCACGCTGCCGCGCCGTTGGGTTGGGGAAAACAGGAGTGTTGCATGAACGCCCGGATGGCCGAACAGCCCGTCACAATCATCATGGTGGAGGATGACGAAGGGCACGCCCGCCTGATCGAAAAGAACATCCGCCGCGCCGGCGTGAACAACCCCATCCAGCCGTTTGCCAACGGGTCGGACGCGGTCAAATTCCTGTTCGGGGCGGACGGGACCGGCGCAGTAAACAAAGGCAACGCGTTGCTGATCCTGCTCGATCTGAACCTGCCGGACATGAGCGGAGTGGACATCCTCAGACGGCTGAAAGAGAACGAACACCTCAAGCGCAGCCCGGTGGTGGTTCTCACCACCACCGACGACGCGGTGGAAATCAAGCGCTGCTATGACCTCGGATGCAATGTCTACATCACCAAGCCCGTGAACTACGAGAACTTCGCCCACGCGATCCGCCAACTCGGGCTGTTCTTCACCGTCATCCAAGTTCCTGCCGCCATCTGACGATGCCCCGCAATGTCCTCTATATCGACGACGATGAGGGCCTGCGCCGCCTGGTTTCGCGCGGGCTGGAGCGAGAGGGAATTCGCGTCGTCTGCGCGTCCGACGGCGAGAGCGGTCTGCGAGCGCTCGCCGCGGAGGAGTTCGACGTCATAGCGCTCGACCAGAACATGCCAGGGCTCGACGGGCTAAGCACCTTGGCGCGCATTCATGCGATCGCGAACCATCCTCCCGTGATCTTCGTGACCGGCGCCCAGGACAGCAAGCTGGTCGTGACCGCCCTCAAGGCGGGCGCGTTCGACTATGTGGTCAAGGATGCGCAAGGCGAGTTCATCCCGCTGCTGAAAGCGACGTTCCAAAGCGCAGTGGAGGCGATGCGGCTGCGCCGGGCAAAAGAGACGGCGGAAGCCGAAGTACGTCGAGCGCGCGACCGCTTCGAGACGCTCGCGGAGGAGCGCGCGGTCCTGCTGCAAGAGGTCAACCACCGTGTCGGCAACTCGCTGCAACTGATCGCCGCCATGCTGCAGATGCAAAGCCAGGCCAATCCCGGGCAGGAGGTGAAGACAGCGCTGCTCGATGCTGCCACGCGCGTCATGGCCGTCGCCCAGGTGCATCGGCGCCTCTATACATCCGAGGACGTCAAGACGGTGGCGATCGATCAGTATCTCGATGCGCTGATCGAGGATCTGCGAAGCTCCACCGAGGGCGACGCGTTCGCACAACTCTCGCTCGCGGCGGATCCGGTCGAGACCGATCCGGACCGCGCCGTCGCGATCGGCGTGATCGTGAACGAGCTGGTGATCAACGCGCTCAAGTATGCCTACCCCATGGGCAAAGGCCCTATCCGGGTCGGCTTGCGGGCGCGGGACGCAGCCGGCAACGCCGTGATCAGCGTCGAGGATGACGGCGTGGGGTTCGCCGGCTCGGCGCCCATCGGCTCGACCGGCCTCGGTCAGCGCATCGTCAAGGCCATGGCCGACAAATTGGGCGCCCGCATCTCGTACGATTCACTCCATCGCGGCACGCGGATCGAAATCGCATTTGCGCCGTGAGGCGCAGGATTCCGAAAAGTTGCAGACTTTTCGAAAAAGATCATGCGCCAGGCAATGCTTTGTCTGATGCGGCGACCCCCCGATTGACGCAGAGAGATGTCGCTCGAGCCGACGGCCGCCGAGGTTGGCGAGATACGGGCGCGGCCGCCCGGATCGCATTCAATCCCGGATCACCACCAGCCGGTCCGTACCCAACTCTCCGCCCCACGCCTCGCCCGGCCGGCCGAGCATCTGGCGCACGTTCGCGCTCTTCTTGTCGCTCGGGAAGGTCTCGTAGGCCTCGGTCCTGGGATCGAAGCGCTGGATGGCATTGGCCATCCAATCGGTCGCCCAGACCCGATCCTTGTCGTCGACATAGATCGAGTAGGTGCCGGACTTGCTTTGCGGCATGGGATACGTGGTCCAGGTCTTCGCCGCGGGATCGTAGCGGCCGATCGCGCCGCCATGCCAGAAACTCACCCACAACAGGCCTTTGGAATCCGACCAGATGCGACGCGGGCCAACGCCCTTGCGCGGGGGATCGACGACGGTGGCCTCGCCCGAAGCGGTATCGACGCGGGCAATGTGATCGCCCGCGAGCGAGGCGTACCAGATGTCACCTGTCGGGGTTGCGGTGATGCCGTAGGTGCCGCGGCCCTTCGGCGACGCCCACGCGTCCACCTTTCCAGTCTTGGGGTCGACCCGGCCGTAAACGCCGTTCTGACCGGTGTACCAGACCGTGCCTTTGTTATCGAACACGAGCGTATTGAGATTGGCGTTGGGAAACTCCTTGGGCAGCGGGAACAGCCTGACCTCTTTGGTCTTGGCATCGACCCGCGCGATGGCGTTCTGCCCGCCCTCCGTCAGCCAAGCATTGCCGTCCGGCCCGACGATAACGCCATGGGGTGCCGCGCCCGGCCCGAGTGCGATCTTTTCGAGATGACCGGTCTTCGGATCGAAGCGGCCGGCAAATCCCTGCCGCTGGCCGCTGATCCAGACGGTACCATCCGGTGCCGGGGCAACGTCGTGGGGGTAAGCGCCGGCCGGAAGCTGATAGAACGTCATCTCCGCCGCGCGCACCGCTTGCGGCAGCCCCAACGCCAGCGCCAGCGCTGCGAAAGCGAGCATGCGGATCATGAGTCCGTCTCCCTTTTGGCCCGGCCGTCCGTCCAGCCGCGCCTCACGCCGGAGGTCAGAACGGCCCGAGGGGCGCTAGTCCGATTGCCGGTTCACTCCGCCGCCTCGCGGCCGCCGCCCGGACCCGTCCAACGATCGGCGAGCGCGTCATCGGACTGCTTGGCGTCGACCCAGTCTTTCCCACCGGCGTATTCGACTTCCTTCCAGAACGGCGCGCGGGTCTTGAGAAAATCCATCAGGAACTCGGCGGCGGCAAAGGCCTCCTGCCGGTGTGCTGCAGCGGTGACGACGAGGACGATGTCCTCGCCCGGCTCGAGTCGCCCGTACCGGTGCACGATGGTGACTCCGAGCAGCGGCCAGCGCTGCTCGGCTGCTTCGGCGTGGCGCGCGATTTCGGCCTCGGCCATTCCGGGATAGTGCTCGAGCGTCATGGCGACGAGCGGCGCACCCGCTTCATCGCCACGGCAGATGCCGGTGAAGGTGACGACCGCGCCGACATCCGCGCGGCCGCGCGTGAGTTTTGCCGCCTCGACCGCGGCATCGAAGCGCTCGCGCTGCAGACGGACGGTGGCGGCCACCGCACTAGCCTCCCGTCATCGGCGGGAAGAAGGCGACCTCGCGTGCGCCCAAGATCGTGGTGTCGGCCCGGACATGAGCACGGTCGATCGCAGCGCGGATCACCTTTGGGTTTTCGAACGCGTAGGCGTATTCCTCACCGCGGTGGCTGAGCCAGGTCATGAGATCGGCGACAGTCGCAATCCCCGGGGGCGGCTCGATCTCCTCCTCCGGCTTGCCGATGCGCTCGCGCACCCAGGCGAAATAGCGAAGCTTCACGGCTCAGTCCTCGATCAGGTGCCGCACCCCGGCGCGAAAATAGTCCCAGCCAGTGTACAGCGTCAGTAACGCCGAGAGCCAGAGCAGGGTCAGCCCGATCGGCGTCACCACCGGCACGACCGCGTCGCCGGCCTTGCCCGCAATGAGGAACCCGATGGCAACGAGTTGCAGCGTGGTCTTCCATTTAGCCAGCTGTGTCACCGGGACGCTCACGCGCAGCTCGGCGAGATATTCGCGCAGGCCCGAGACCAGGATTTCGCGACAGAGAATGACGATCGCCGCCCACAGCGACCAGCCGCGGATGGTGCTGTCGGCAGCCAGCATCAGCAGACAGGACGCGACCAGGAGCTTGTCAGCGATCGGATCGAGCATGCGGCCGAAGGCCGACTGCTCGCCCCATTTGCGCGCGAAATAGCCGTCGAGGACGTCGGTCACTCCCGCGCCGATGAAAATGACCAAGGCCACCCAGCGCAGCCAGAGCCCTCCCTGCAAAATGTCCTGCCAATAGAGGCAGGCGACCACCACCGGCACCGCGAGGATGCGCGCATAGGTGAGCAGGTTCGGCACCGCGAGGGGCCGCGCCGGAAGTTGTCTCGACGTAACTATATTCATGGATTGAAGGAATACCCTTCCCCCGTCCGCGTCAAACGGGATGCGCACGCCGTCCCCATCGGCCTGAGCCGGTCATGTCTGGCGCGCAGGCATGACCGTGACATACAACACTCATTCCATACATAAATATGACGTGATCCTGCTTTTGCGAGCCGCATGCCTGTTCCGTCCTTTCGCTGCGGTCCTGCCCGCGTTCATCCCGCGCGCTCGTGGAAGAAATCGTAGATCTTGCGCGCCGTCTCCGCGCTGATCCCGGGAACTTTGGCGAGATCGGAAAGCGCCGCGCGCTCGATCGCCTTGAGCGTCCCGAAGTGGTGCAGCAGCGCGCGTTTGCGCGTGGGGCCGATGCCGGGGATTTCCTGCAGCCCGGCCTCGCGGATATCGCGCCGGCGCCGGACGCGGTGCGAGCCTACGGCGAAGCGATGCGCTTCGTCGCGCAGCCGCTGCACGAAATAGAGCACCGGATCGCGGGGCTTGAGCTTGAATGGCTCTCGCCCCGGCACGAAGAAGGTCTCCAGCCCGGCATCACGGTCGGGCCCCTTGGCAACCGCCAGCAGAGGTATGTCGGTGATGCCGAGCGCACCGAGCGTCTCCTGCGCGGCCGTGAGCTGTCCCCGTCCGCCATCGATGACGACGAGATCGGGCCAGGGTGACTCTTCCGCGGCGTCCACGCCCTCATCGGCGTCCGCCGGCGCGAGGTCCTGCGCCGGGGGCATCTGGCCCGCCACCGCAAGCGCAGACGGCGCAACAGGCACGTCCCGCGGGGCATCGTTCATCAGCCGCTTGAAGCGCCGGCTCAAGACCTCGCGCATCATGCCGAAATCGTCGCCGGGCGTGAGATCGACGGCACGGATGTTGAACTTGCGATATTGGTTTTTCTGGAAACCCTCCGGCCCGGCAACGATCATGGCGCCGACCGCGTTGGTTCCCTGGATGTGACTGTTGTCATAGACCTCGATGCGCCGCGGCGCACGCGGCAGGCTGAAGGTCTCGGCGAGCAACTCCAAGAGCTTGCGCTGGGATGAGGTCTCGGCGAGCTTCCTCGCCAGCGCGTCGCGCGCATTGGCGAGCGCGTGATCGACGAGGTCCTTTTTTTCGCCGCGCTGGGGCACGCTCACTTCGACCTTGTAACCGCTCTTGGTGCTCAAGGCTTCGGCGAGCAGCACGCGCTCCTCGATCTCGTGCGAGACAAAGATGCAGCGCGGGCACGGCTTGTCGTCGTAGAATTGGGCGAGAAAGGCCCCAAGCACCTCACCGGCCGCAAGCGAACGGTCGGCCCTGGGGAAATATGCGCGATTGCCCCAGTTCTGACCGGTGCGGAAGAAAAAGACCTGCACGCAATTGAAGCCGCCGGCCTGATGGACGGCGAACACGTCCGCCTCCTCGACCCCGCGCGGGTTGATGTCCTGATGCGACTGCACCGCGGAGAGAGCGGCGAGGCGGTCGCGGTAGATCGCGGCGCGCTCGAAGTCGAGGGCGGTGGACGCTTTCTCCATTTCGGTCGCCAGCAGCGCTTTCACCGTCTGGCTCTTGCCCGAGAGGAACGCGTTGGCTTCGCGCACGAGCTCGCCGTATTCCGCGAAATCGATCTCGCGCGTGCAGGGGCCAGAGCACCTCTTGATCTGGTAAAGCAGGCACGGCCGGGTGCGGCTCTCGAAAAATCCATCGGAGCAGGAGCGCAGCAGGAACGCGCGCTGCAGCGCGGTGATGGTGCGGTTGACCGCCCAGACCGAGGCGAACGGACCGTAGTAATTGCCGTCACGGGTGCGCGCGCCGCGGTGCTTGAGAATCTGCGGCGCCCAATGATCGGCGGTGATGAGGATATAGGGAAATGATTTGTCGTCGCGCAGCAGCACGTTGAAGCGAGGCCGCAGCCGTTTGATCAGATTGGCTTCCAGCAGGAGGGCTTCGGTCTCGGTCGCCGTCGAGACGAATTCGAGCGCGGCGGTCGCGGCGATCATGCGCTCGATGCGAGAATCGTAACCGGTGGGACGGGTATAGGCGATGATCCGTTTGCGGATGTTCTTCGCCTTGCCGACATAGAGCACGTCGCCCTTGGCATCGATCATGCGATAGACGCCGGGCGAGGACGGCGCCAGCTTGGCGTGACGCGCGATGACCGCACGACCAACGGCAAGGGGTCCCGCACCGGCCGCGAGGTCGATGGCAGGTTCCTGTTCGGGTAGTGCCTGGTCCTCGTCCTCCTCGACAAGTTCGGTGGCCGGGTCGACGTCGTTGTTTTTCGTGCCGTTCATGTCGCGAAGGTAAGGGCTCGAGACAGTCTGAGCCACCCGTCTCCACCGCGTCCGCCGACGCTACGCTCCATTGCAGTGCGCGGTGCGGAGGCGGAGCGCCGCGCTTGCCGCTGCCCGGCAGCCGAACCCTCGGCGCGGGGAATCCTGCTCGGGCCGACGCCCGCTGCTATTCACCCACATCTTAAGTAATTGTTTACCGTGTAAAAGCGTATTTAAGGTTATATTTACCTTATCTCAGGCAATTCGATGGCATCTTTAAAGTTTAAATTTGAAGAAATATTTCAATATTGAGTGTGTCTTTCTTGCACTAGACTACTCAGAAATTGGGAATACTGTTCGCGCCAACGGACGAATTGGAGGATAAGGTAATGAAGCGTATCTTTGTTGCGTGGCTCGGCCTGATGGCGCTTGCGGGTGCGTCAGCCAGCGCTGCCGATCTGCCGCGCTACCAGCCGGTCGGGCCGGCTTACAATCCGATTTACAACTGGACCGGCTTCTATATCGGCATCAATGGCGGCGGCGGCTGGGGTAATTCCCAGTGGGATGGGATCACCAAGTTCGATGTCTCCGGGGGCCTGATCGGCGGCACCATCGGTTACAACTGGCAGGTTGGCCAGATCGTGGTCGGCGCCGAAGGCGACATCGACTGGTCGGGCGTCAAAGGCAGCACGAACGTGCTGTGCGCGGCCGGTTGCGAGACGCGCAACAAGTGGCTCGCCACCGTGCGCGGCCGTCTCGGCTACGCCTTCGACCGGTTCCTGCCTTACATCACCGCTGGTCTTGCGGCCGGAGACATCAACGCGACCAGGCCCGGGTTCCCGGGCGGCAGCGCCACCAATGCGGGCTGGACCGTCGGCGCCGGTCTCGAGGTCGGCATCGCGAGCAATGTGAGCATCAAAGCGGAGTACCTTTACGTGGACCTCGGCGACTTCAATTGCGGTTTCAATTGCGGTCTCGCGGCCAACGGCAATGTATCTCACGACGCCAACGTCTTTCGCGGCGGTCTCAACGTTCGGTTCTGATCACGCTGCGACGGCGCACGATCAAGCCCCGGATTCCGATCCGGGGCTTTTTTTGTTGCCAGTCGGCTCGCTGCATTTGCCCGCGTTCGCTCACCCCGGCGGCTTGGTCGCGGCAAAGGCCGGCACGCGGCGGGCGAACTCGTCGAGCCACGCGACCAAGCGCGGATAATCCGTGCGCCAGGTGCCGGGGAAGCGAAAGTCGCGATAGCCCAGCGCACACGCGAGCGCGATCTGGCCCACATCGGGCGTCGCAGTGAGCGCGGGCGGCGCGGCTTCGAGCGCCGAGAGCGCGCGTGCGACCTTGCCGGCCTGGAGATCGACCCATTTCGGTTCGTGCCGCTCGGGCGGCCGCCAGCGTCCCTCGTAGACCAGCAGGACCGACGCATCCATGATGCCGTCGGCGAGCGCCTGCAGGCGCAGGGCGGCGAAACGTGCGCTCGCCGCGGTCGGAATGATGCGGCCGCCGCCGGCGCGATGATCGAGATATTCCAGGATCACGCGAGAATCGAACAGCACCGTGCCGTCTTCGAGCACCAATGCCGGAATCTTGCCGAGCGGATTCTGCTGCCGCACGCTATCGCCGGGGTTCATGGTGTCGGCAGGCTCGATCCGGATCTCATGGTCGAGACCGAGCACGCTGGCGCCGATCCTGATCTTGCGAACGAAGGGTGACGATGGGGAATGACGGAGCGTCAACATGGATGTACGGACCGATGATGCGACCGCCGTGAAGCCGTGGCGGCGGGCGACACCATGACAGATCGGGCGGCCGCCGGGGAGACTGCGCGCGGGGATATCAACCCGTGATGACGAGGTTGACGGCCTTCGGACCCTTGCCCTTCTTGTCGGGCTCGACGTCGAAGGAGATGCGCTGTCCTTCGGCCAGCGACTTGAGCCCGGCACGCTCTACGGCAGTGACATGTACGAACACGTCGCGGCCCCCGTCATCCGGCTTGATGAAGCCGTAGCCGCGCTCGGCGTTGAAGAATTTGACGGTACCTGCCATGGCCATCGGGAAACTCCCTTTCCCCGTGGTTGCTCGGCCGCCGACCCCCACGGCACGGCGGCTCGGCCGGACATTCGCGAACGGGGAAAGCAGCGGCCTCACGGCCTCCGTCACTCCGCCGGCCCCCACAGGAGGCGGAACGTCAAAGCCAGCAGCCATGAAAATATGCTAATCCAGGGCTGTGGAAAAGTGGCGAAACTACTTTTCGCTTGCCACCCAATCGACGCGGTGGGCGCCGCCGCCAGCTCCCGAGAGGATCGCCGCAAGCTCCGGCAGCAGGATCGCAAGCTCGCCGGCGAGCGTCCACGGCGGATTGACGACGACGAGCCCGCAAGCCCCGAGCCGATTGTCGGCGCGCGTCCCGCCCAGGCTGAGTTCGGCGCGCAAAACCTTTCCGATGCCGCTCCGCCGCAGGCGGCGCGCGAGCGCGTCCGGCCCCACCCGCTCCTTGATCGGATACCACAACAGATAGATGCCGCTCGCCCATTTGCGTTGCGCAACTTCGAGCGCCTGGCCAAGGCGCGCGAAATCGCCAGCGTCCTCGAAGGACGGATCGATGAGCACGAGGCCGCGACGCTCCTTGGGCGGCACATAGGCGTGAAGCGCGGTCCAGCCGTCGATCGCCAGCGCCTTGCTGCGCCGGTCGCCGGCCAGATAACGCGCCAGCGCGACCGCCGCGTTCGGCTCGAGCTCGCAGGCGAGCAGGCGATCCTGCGGGCGCAGAAACGCGCGCACGAGCGCGGGCGAACCGGGATAGCTGGTGAGATCGCCGGGGCCGTTGAAGGCGGCAATCGCGTCGAGATAGGGCGCAAGCAGCCCACGCGCCTGCTCGCCGATCGAGGCGGTGACGAGCCGCTCAATGCCCTCGCGCCATTCGAGGCTGCGCGCCGCCTCCGGACCGTTGAGATCGTAGCGGCCGGCGCCGGCATGGGTGTCGATGACGCGGAATGCCGCCGGCTTGGCGCGCAGGTGCACCAGAATGCGGACCAGGACCGCATGCTTGACCACATCGGCAAAGTTGCCGGCGTGAAAGGCGTGGCGATAATTCATGAGCGCAATTCATGGACGCAAATTCACCGCTGTCAAAGTGACCGGCGTCAACTCGCTGCATTGACGCGGTAGCCGCAAAGTAATTGCGCTGACGCGTGCGATCGCCGGCAGCATGATCCGATCCGGAAAGTCGGCAACTTTTTTCGGAATCCCGCTCTACCGCGTGAGCGTGGCACTGCCACCACGCACCGGCGGCATGACGACCTTGTCGCGGCGGCAGACGCGCGTATCGATCTCGGGACACGGACGGAAGCCAAAGTCCTTGCCCATGCAGATACGCACCTCGCCCAATCGCCGGCTGTCGCAGGTCACGGCGATGCCGTCACGCGTGAGGCCGGGATTGGCCTTCACGAACGCCTCCTCGACCTCGTCGGGCGACACCGTCAATGGCTCACCGGGGTCGATATAGGCCCCTGGAATCTTCACGGCGGCGCGGGCCTTGCGGATGGTTTCGAAATAGGCATTCGGGCTCAGTCCCGAGCAGGTGCCGTGCTTGTCCCATTCGTTGAAGATCAGGCGCGGCGCGGGCATCAGATCGAGCATGGAGGAGACGATGTTACGATTCAGCCGCGGCGCCGGCCGCTGACAGAATTCCGGAAAGCCGTTCTCGTACTGCGGCCACAGCCCGTGTACCACAAAGGAATAGGGCCGCGCCCCGCATTGCTGCTGCGGAGGCGTGCCACGCTCGCCGGACGCTTCGCAGAACGAAGGCGACCAGGATAGCGACAGGACATAGAAGTCGAATTGACCGGGCTCGTTCTGGCGCCGGTCCGCTCCGGCGGCGTAAGCGGCAGCACCTACAGCCAGCCACAATACGAAAACCGCCCATGCATGGCGGCCGGCAGCGCGAATTCCAGCGACTCTAACCATGAACGCCCCCATACCGGAGAAGGATGGGAGACGATATCACAGGAAGAGAGAACATTTCAAGAACAAAACGGAAATAAAAGCAGGCCTGTCGGGGAGCGCGGACCCGCGCTCCGGGGACGGCGCCCCGGCACGGCCCTACGGCTGCGCCATCTTGCAGGCCGGATTGTACGACCAATTGCGATCGAGCCCGACCACGCACCACTCGATCCCCCAGCTGGCGCCGATCATCCCGGTGTCCTCGGAGATCGAATAGTGGATGGCATGCTTGCGGCCGTCGGTGACTTCGACCACCCCGCTGCAGAAGCGGCGTGGAATCGCGTTGGCAGCCCAGGGCCGGAATGCCGTCTCGCGGATTCGCTCGAAATTGACGATCCGGAGATCGGTGGCCCAGTACATGTTTTCCTTCTGGTTGAAGCGCGAGGCGATCATGGTCAGCGCATCGCGGTAGTCGCACGGCGGCAGCTTGCCCTCGTATTGCGGCCCGGACAGATAGAAGTTCTTCTCCAGCAAGCTGGCGGCGCCGGCCTTCCCGGCCGGGAGCGCGGCGAGCGCCGCGACGAACGCGCTGGCGAGCAACGGGGCGCGGCCGGTCATGCTCAGGCTCCTTCTGCGACAATCCGTGGTGACGGTGACCGCCGACCCCGGCGGAATCAAGATGTCGAGGCCCCGCGCGGACAAGAAAGCGTCGACTGTGGCGTTACGGCCACGCTTCGGCTTTCGTTGCGCCCCCGGCTTTGCAAGGGACCAGAGCGCGGTCTAAGCTTCCTCCGGGGTAGAGGGGGAGGCGTGGATGAAGCGCGCGGCGTTGCTTTCCGTGATCGGCGTCCTTCTGCTGGGGACTTCCGCCCAGGCGCAGATCTATCGCGCCAACGACACCGGCGGGATCATTCCATGGTCGTGCGAGAACGAGGCCATGGCCCAGGAGATCGCCGGGGCGTACTGCGCCCGCTGGGACAAGTACCACCGCATCACCAGCGTGCACCGGCAATATGGTGACTTCATCGCCTTCAATTGCCTGTGGTCGCCCCACGTCAACCCCTATGCGCTGCCGGCGGTGGCGACCAGGTCGACCTGTGCCTATCCGCGCCTGGGACCGGTGGTGCGGGCGCTCAACTGATTTGGGTCTAGTGCTGGCGGCCAGACGTCCGCATCATTGCGCGGCGCGGCCGAAATGCGGACGTCTAGCCCGTCACGCGCACACCCACACGGTCATACCACCCGTCGGATAGCAGCCGCCTTTGATTTGCCCACAGTGCCGAGCAGAACCTGCCGGCGAATTCATCGCTCACGCGCTGAAGGGGGTTACGATGCACCGATGGCTGCCATCCCTCGCGTTCGTTCTCATCTGCACCGCGCCCGCCGCGGCGCTCGATCTGCCCGAGCGCAAGGCGGGACTGTGGGAACTCAAGATGACCTTCGAAGGCGGCAACATGCCGGCGCAGACCGCGGAACATTGCATTGACGCCGAAACCGACAAGCTGATGAGCGCGACCGGCGGCAGCATGGTCCAGGACATGTGCTCGAAGCCGGACGTGAAAAAAACCGGCGATACCTTCGTCGTCGATTCCACCTGCAAGATCGGGCCGTACGCCAGCAGTTCACAAGCCGTCATCAACGGCGACTTCAACAGCGCCTATACAGTCAAGGTCGTTTCGAAGCAGGAAGGGCCGGCGATCCCGGGGATGCCCGCGGAGCGGACAATGACAATCGACGCGAAGTGGATGGGCGCCTGCAAGGCGGACCAGAAGCCCGGCGACATGATCATGGCCGGCCGCAAGCTCAATGTCCGCGACTTGCAGAATTTGCCGGCGATGCCGGGAGCGCCTGCCAGGCCGGGCGCGCCGGCGCAGAAGAAGTAGCGGCCGCCCCGCCGAGCGGGTCGACGAAGCGAGACCCAACCGCTCGCGGTGTTCAGGATCGTTGGGTGTCGTGAAGAACTCGACCAACCTACGAACACGGCCTGTCCGCCGGTTTGCGCAGCAATGATTGCGCACAGATCCTAACTTGCGGGGTCAGCCCCAGGTCACGCGGTTTCGCGCGAACACGTTCTTCACCGCGTCGACAAGCTCACTTTCCCTGACCGCGAAATGCGCCTCGGCCTGCTTCTTCACATCATTTGGCGATTACAGGGACGCCCGGAGCGGACCATGACAAATCGGTGCGAAGTGGGTCCGCGCCTGCAGAAGCCCGGTGACATGATCATGGCGGCCGCAAGCTCAATGTCCGCGATTTGCAGAATCTGCCTAGCCTGCCGGCGAGGTAGCTACGAGTTTAAATCAATCTGCTTTCCACCAGAACGCGACGATATAGCGAAATGAATTGTCCGACCAACCCCCCGCTTTTTAGGGGCACGTTGCCAATAAGAATGGCCAACGCCCAAAGCAAATCCCGGAATGTTTCCCTGAAGTCCTCAATTAAGTCGTTTAGATTATTCTCCATTCCCAAAAATCCATCGTCGCTCGCATAAAATAATTGGTTGCGAAAGTCGGCTCGTGCAGTAACAAATTCTTGAATGTCCATCTTGTGCTGATTGCGTACGCGTTTAACGAAGTCCTTGAATAGCTCCTCAATTACCTCTTCATCGGATAGGCCATTTCTAGAGATCTTTGTTGCTAGCGGATTTTGATTCAAAGACACCTTCCCGTCGGCATTCATAATTTGAATGGCCACCTTCCTTTCAACGACGACTGGTCTTGCGCTCCAACTTCCAAGCCCTTCTAGCCCGTCCAGTATCATCCCTTCCGAAAACCAGCGTTCTAATATGAAACGGAACTGCGATAGCACTGGATAGAAGGCGAGCTTAACTCTGTGATTCTTGTACTTCTTTACGAAGTCGTCGTGTTGAGGCAACTTTTCAGCATTTGATTTCAAATATTCAAAGATCGCAACGACCAACTCTTCTTCCGCCGCAATAAGGCGGATCATGCCCATCTCGTCGTCGACGCCTTTGAGCTCTTTTGCCTTGTTGAAGTGATCAAGTGCTTTGCTGACGCGGGCAGCCACAGGACGTGGCGTGACTTCGAAAAGCAAATCGAAGATCTCTTGGCCAATGAGATTGGCAAAAAGAGTTGGGACCGCACTATGCCGCAGCAGCACCTTGCGCACGGCGTCCACCAGTTCGCTTTCGTTTACTGCGAATTGCGCCTCCGCCTGTTTCTTGAGGTAGTCGTCGCGATCGTTGCTCAATTTTGCGATCTCAGCACCGAGGATTAAGTCCTTGATCTGAACTTCACCCTTCCCCTTCTCGTTGCCGCCCTGAATCACGACGCAAGGCGATCCACGTTTGGCGGCGTACTTGAACTGGTTGCCGAAGCCCTTCGGGTTGCCGAGATAGAGTTCGGCGCGGATTCCGGCGCAACGCAGTGACGACACCATGCGCTGGTAGTCTGCAAGGCGTTCCTTATCGAAGACCGCGACCACGACCGGCCCAAACTTCTTATCTTCGGATTCAATCGCAGAAGGGCCCGCGATCGCCCTTAAGGCAGACCTAAGACGAGACACGCCGATTGAGAACCCTGTGGCAGGCACATTTTCGTTGCGGAATCGACCAACGAGTCCATCGTATCGGCCACCGCCACCTACCGAACCGAAGCGAACTAGTTTTCGACCCTCTGCTTCATCGTCAAAAACCTGCAGGTCGGCCATCTCAACCTCAAAAACCGCACTAGTGTAGTACTCAAGCCCGCGAACCACGGAAGGGTTAATCCGGATACGCTTACTTCCGTAACCAGCGGCCTTTACGAGTTCTATAATTTCGCGAAGTTCATTGACACCTTCGCGTCCGATCTGACTCATTCCGACGGCTGCTTCGAAATTATCAAGAACGGCCTCATTGCTAAAATATCGTCCTGGCCATTTTGGATGCTGGAGTTCATCAGCAAAGCGCTCTGCCTGAAGAGCAGAAATCGATTTTTGGGAATGGCTCAAATCTGCGGACGACTTAGAGTCAGATGCATCGGCTAAACTCCAAACCTGATCTAGTTCAAAGTATCTCTTGATCGCTGCGATTTGACTTTCACTAAGTCCTGCGCCCGTTGTGAAATCACCACTTTCATCCTTGCGACCTGCTCCGAGAAGGGCGCTTACTCCTTCCCATTTCAGCCGATCAAGCTTGTCGATCGCGCGCAATACCGTAAGGCGCCTGTCCGCATTCGCCTTACCGCCGAGATCAATCGCTTCCATCACCCCATCAAGAACTTTTCGGCTATTCAAGTTGACGACGTACTTCCCCTTGAGGCCCAACGCCTCCATCGTGTCCGCCGCCATCATGCAGATCTCGGCGTCGGCCGCGGGCGAGGCCGAGCCCACGGTGTCGGCGTCGAACTGCATGAACTGGCGGAAGCGCCCGGGGCCCGGCTTCTCGTTGCGGAACACGAAGCCCTCGCGATAGCTGCGATAGGGCTTGGGCAGCGCGTCGAAATTCTCCGCCACGTAGCGCGCGAGCGGTGCGGTGAGATCGTAGCGCAGCGAGAGCCACTGCTCGTCGTCGTCCTGGAACGAGAACACGCCTTCGTTCGGGCGGTCCTGGTCGGGCAGGAATTTTCCGAGCGCGTCGGTGTATTCGATCGCCGGCGTCTCCACCGGCTCGAAGCCGTAGCGCTCGTAGACCGCACGGATGGTTTCCAACATGCGCCGCGTGGCCGCGATCTCGGCCGGCCCGCGATCGCCCAAGCCGCGCGGCAGGCGCGCCTTGAGCTTGTTGGATTTATCGGGCTTGTCGGCCATTATCGCTCAACCTCGTGGTTCGCGGTTGGTAGCAGCCGGGCCCGGGAGCGGCAAGGCGAGCCTCGCAGCGCCGCATCGCGCAGCAGCAGGGAAAATCCATGCCATCGGCACCAGCGTCCAGAGCGACCGCCGTTCCCAACGATCTCGAAGCCTATTGGCTGCCGTTCACCGCGAACCGCGCGTTCAAGGCCTCCCCGCGCCTGATCGCCCGCGCCAAGGACATGCATTACTACACGCCCGACGGCCGCGCGGTGCTCGACGGCACCGCCGGGCTGTGGTGCACCAATGCCGGGCATAATCGCGAGCCGATCGTGGCGGCGATCCGCGCCCAGGCGGCCGAACTCGACTATGCGCCGGCCTTCCAGTTTTCCCATCCCAAGGCGTTCGAGCTCGCGAGCCGCGTCGCCGCGCTTGCGCCCGCCGACCTCGATCACGTGTTCTTCTGCAATTCGGGCTCGGAGGCGGTCGACACTGCGCTCAAGATCGCGCTCGCCTACCACCACGTGCGCGGCGAAGGCGGGCGTACCCGCCTGATCGGGCGCGAGCGCGGCTACCACGGTGTCGGCTTCGGCGGCATCTCGGTCGGCGGCATCGTCAACAACCGCAAATTCTTTGGCTCGCTGCTGGCCGGCGTCGATCACCTGCCGTCGACCTACAGCCGCGAGCACCAGGCCTTCAGCAAGGGCGAGCCCGACTGGGGCGCGCATCTCGCGGACGAACTCGAGCGCATCGTCACGCTGCACGACGCCTCGACCATCGCCGCCGTCATCGTCGAGCCGATGGCTGGCTCGACCGGCGTGCTCCCCGCGCCCAAGGGCTATCTGCAACGGCTGCGCGCCATCTGCGACAAGCATGGCATTCTCCTGATCTTCGACGAGGTCATCACCGGCTTCGGGCGGCTCGGTCACGCCTTCGCGGCCGAGCGCTACGGCGTGACGCCGGACGTGATCACCTTCGCCAAGGGCATCACATCAGCCACGGTGCCGATGGGCGGAGTGATCGTGCGCAAGGGCATCTACGACGCCTTCATGCGCGGCCCCGCGCACGTGGTCGAGCTCTTTCACGGCTACACCTACTCCGCACACCCGCTCGCCTGCGCCGCCGGCCTCGCGACGCTCGAGCTCTATCGGGACGAGCAACTGTTCGAGCGCGCCAAGACGCTCGAGCCGCTCTGGGCCGACGCGGCGATGAGCCTCAAGGGTCTGCCCAACGTGCTCGACATCCGCTGCGTCGGCCTGACCGCCGGCATCGACCTCGCCTCGCGCCCCGGCGATGTCGGCAAGCGCGCCTACGACGCCATGGAGACAGCGTTCAACGCGGAGAGCCTGGTCATTCGCGTCACCGGCGAGACCATCGCGCTCACGCCGCCGCTGATCGTGAGCGAGCGCGAGATCGATGATATTTTCGCCAAGGTCGCGCGCGTGATCAGGGCGGTCGCGTAGCGGACGCTATCTCCGGGGAGGATGCAACGCCAGCGGCGCCAGCGTCCCCTCCCCCGCTTGTGGGGGGTATGGTGATATCGGAAATCTAGGCCAGTTTTGACCATGGAAAATCGTTCCGCCCTGGCGTGGAGGGACAATTGATAGCTGAAAAGTACGCCACCTGTGGATCGTCGGGTTCGAATCACTCCCTCTCCGCCAGCGCCCTCGTCTCGAACATTCTCTGCTATGACGGTATGGCGCAGAATCCGTAGGAACAGCGGCCTTCTGTGCCAAACCTCTGGACTGGGAATGTTGGTTCCAGTCGCAAGAGTTTCTCTGTTGGCCCTCTTTATCTCCGAAGCTCTGCACTGTGCTGAATCAGTACGGAGCTGGAGAGCCTTGCGTCATGGAGCTTCGTGAATGATCACCTGGCATAGAGTTGTCTGACCCATTGTGGAAGTAGCTCTTCCTTGAACGTGAGCCGCAAGGGGCGCGGATTGAACGTGAGCCGCAACATTGCGGCTTGGTGAGTAAAACTGGGCGGATGGACGTACTCTATTCAAACATCATCGAGCAGATCGTCACCAGCGGAAAAAGGATTCGGGAGAAATCCGGAAAGGTCAGGGACGTCGGCATCACCAAGCAGCATCTCACCGAAGAGGATGTGCGGATCGAGCGTGAGTTGAAGGAGGTCGTGCGGCGGCACCATAGGGCCTGCGAACCGCCCTGGTCGCAGGCCCCCCTTTCCATCGGGCCTACCTGACAAGCGCCGCATGTAGTATAATCGTGGGAATCTCAATCCTACGAGGCGTCGTGCCATGAGACTCAAACGGCCCGAAATTCTACGCCTTAGTGCGATCTCGAAATGGGCGGATGCTCGTCGGCGTCGCGCGATGGACCGCTCCGACATTCCTGCCGCAATGCGCGCATGTGACTTGCTGATGCAGGTAGAGGCGCGGATCATGGGCGTGGTGGCGGCGAATGTTTCGACGTATTCGGATGCCGCTTGAGGCAAGAGGGCCACGCAACCGATCGATGTTCGAGCTAAAATTACCTAAGCCTGCGCTCGATTAAGCGCTGCACCCAATCCTCCACAACGCCGGGAGTCAGCACGTGTCCGTCAAACAAGACGAACAGGTCTTGTGTGGCTTGTGTGATGAATGGGGCGATAGCGGACGACGGTGTGTCCAACGCAAGTTCCGTGAAGGTAGTGACTTCGTCATCATGGGCCTGCCCCCAATCGACGCCTCCGTAAGGGTCTGACCAACGGGATAAATTACGTCCTGACAATCCCTGCCACCGAAACGCAAATCCTAAGCGGGTATCCTCTGGCGGCCAACCGAGTGCGTTGGCGAATGCCATCCCAACCAAGATTGCTTCCGCTACTCGCAGAATCACGAGTATTGGGTCGAGTGCGGTGCCGGGCGTCACCTTCGATGGAACGGAATCGTCTTGCAACGCGCGTCGGAGAAAAAATTCGCCCTTGGGGTCGAGGCGCATGAAGTCGAGGTGATTGCTCCCCCCTGACAGAACCGAGACTATCAGCGCCTCAAGCGCGTTGTCTCGAACGTGTGGACGGTTTTCCGGCGTAGATGACGCTCTGGAATCGTGCCAGACGGGCCATCCGGTTAGATTCGGGTTGCTTGCGGCAACAATCGAAGCGAACGTGCGGTCTGGCCGAGCGTCGCTTTTGGGTGGTTCGATCACCAAGGCCACGCTCCATGCGCCTGCCGCAACGAGCCTGGTTCCCTCTGCATCTAGTGTCCGGGTTTGTAATGCAGTCTGATATCGGGCGTCTCCATATCGCAAGAGCGCTTCGCATCGATCGCGCAAAGTCGGCACGGCCGGCGCGTTGCCAGCTAAACCGATCGCTTGCAAAGCGGCCACAAAGGCGGCAACGTCCCCACCACCGAGTTGCCGTCGCAAAAAGCGGCCTATATCGGATTCCCGATTGTCAAAGCAAATTTTCACGATATCGCGCCAATCCTCCGGGCGCGCTTCGGCTGTGCTAGGCGTGCCATTCGCGGAAAGCGTACGAAAGTACAACGCGCCGTAACGGATCAGCGTCTTGCCATTGTCTTTAAGATCGCGCTTCGCCGCCACCGGGGTGCGCACTCCGGGAGGCACCACGATTACCGGGTACTCGACGCCATCACGTTGGCAAAAGCCGACCCCAATCTCGAAAAGTTCCGATGAATATCGCGAGATCAGCCCCTGGATCGTGTCCAGGTGAAATGCATCGCGAACGTTCGCCGGTTCGCTTCCAAGGTTTGGCAATAGCGTCACGTCGTCAAAGCCGATGACAAGGTACCCGCCATTTCTATTTCGAAGTGCCAGCGCCGCCTTGACGATTTTCTCAATGCCGGCGTTTGAATCAGGATCAATCCAGCGCTTCACCTCAACGGTGAGCGCTTCTGCCGGTTGGGCGACGAGCGCATTGACTACTGATTGATCGATTTGCATATCGCTGTGCGGCGCTTGATAATGGTTTGCATACTGTTAAGAACTTAGAAATACCTATTTTATCGACATTTTGGCGAAGAGGGAGAGATTCGAACCCCCGATAGATTTGGCCGTGATGTTCACTGGGGTCGCAATTCCACCTAGCCTGGTCCTGCCCTATATTTTTTCTGATGAAAAGTGCTTGCAGTTTTTTTTCGATTCGCCGCAATGCGCAACGTACCGCTTCGAACAATAACACTGCCTTTTTGCCCTTGTCGCCGAGCAACTGCTTCGCGGGCGGCAGCGCATCGACCATCAACGCGGCCCCCTTGTAATCGCTCATCTGGCCTTCGCTAAGCAGCATGATGACCGGACGTCCCTGACCATCACATACGGCGTGCAGCTTCGAGTTCAGGCCGCCCTTCGTGCGCCCGATACGTCGGGGAACAGGCCCTTTTTTAAAAGGCTTGCGGCGGTGCGATGCGCCTTCAGATGGGTGGCGTCGATCATTAACCGCTTCGGGGTGCCGCCCTGACGGGCCAGTTCGGCAAATATCTTGTTGAACACACCAAGACGGCTCCAGCGCACGAACCGATTGTAGACGGTCTTGTGCGGACCATACTCGAGCGCGCCGCACTCGAAGATCGAGCGCAATCGGAGGACGCCCCCTGGGAGAAGCAGAAGGAGAAACTGCAGGGCGCTGTACGTCGGGCCCATGAAATTTAGGGCGTCTGGTTTTCGGGAATGGGCGGCGCGCAAATGTATTAATTCAGCGGGTCGCGCCGTTGTGCGTGGCTCCGCCTCAAAGCCCCCTACCCGCCGAGGCGGGGCTACGCCCTGCCGCTCGATTAAGACGCAGTCCCGTCAATTCTATCACCGCCATCTTTCCCAGCTTCAGCAATGTCCCCATGGGAGCCGCTCGAGCTCGATACCAGCTGTCGGGATGATTTCTCCGAGCCCGGCCGGCGAGACCATCGCGGAGGACGGTGCGCGACTCATCCTAGCCCGTCGCCGCCAGTTGCCTGAACAATTCACGCCACGCGACGTGCAGCGAAAAGAATGGGCTTCGCTGGGCGATAGGAACGCGGTTGTGTCGGCGATCGACATTTTGGTCAGCACCAACCATTGCCGTGAGATTCCGCCGGTGGTCAGCGAGCGCGGTGGCCGGCCTTCCCTGTCCTACATCTGGAGCCCGGTCCTGAAGGCGGAGGGCTAATCGCCATGGGCCAATGGCTAGATTTGCTTCGCAAGAACTCAGGCGTACTCCAAGTCGGTACCGACAAAACTGACAAAACCCCCACCGAAACGGTTTTGTCAGTTTTGTCAGTGCCTCCGTCGCGTGTTTCTCCGGACTTCGCTCAATCGCAAAGCCATGTTGCTGGAGGTTCTGTCAGTTTTGTCAGTTCGCCGGCGGTGCGTTCCGCGGATTTTCATGATCCGGCAGACCGCGCTGAATGGGATGATGAGGACTGGCAGGCGGCCTTTGAGGAGCGCGCCGCTATCCTTGAGGTCGATGAGAACCTGAGCCGCCATGAAGCTGAGATTTTAGCCCGGATCCAGATCGAAAATAGGCGCAACAATTCGGCGCAGTGAAAAACCGCTGACGCGGCGCGACGTCAGGAAGCGAGAGACCAGGCCGCCGGGGCTCCAAGCTTCGCCCGGGCGCGAGCTGACGGGACCGGGATGACCGCTTCGGGTCATTCGCGACCGCCGCTTTGCGGCCAAGCTAGACGCGAGGTCCGCTTCGCCTCCTAATGACCAGATTTCATATTGATTCTGGTAGATTGTTCGTCGTCAGATAATCTGAGACTGATCAGGCATTTCGAGAAGGGAGGCTCTAGCTCATCAGGGTTAGAGTTTAAGCGGCCTGCAGTCGATGCTGCAAGCGACGGTTTGCGATAGTGGCCAGCTTGAAGCGTTTGCGTTCTGCGAGGATCGTCTCCGCTCGGCCAAAGTAGACGTCGGCCGGTGTGACGTTTTCGATGCTCTCATGATAGCGGGCGTGATTGTAGTGCTCGACGAAGGCGTCGATCTGCCGTTCGAGATCTCCGGGCAGATAGTAGTTGTCGAGCAGAATGCGGTTCTTCAGGGTCTGGTGCCAGCGCTCGATCTTTCCCTGGGTCTGGGGATGATACGGGGCGCCGCGCACATGCTGCATGCCCTTGCCTTCGAGCCACTTGGCCAAATCGTCTGCCATGTAGCTCGACCCATTGTCGCTGAGAAGCCTCGGCCGGTGCGCAACAGTGATGTGATCAAGGCCCGATGCCGCCAGCGCCTGGTCGAGCGTGGCCGTGACGTCGGAGGCACACATCGTGGGACCGAGCCTCCAGGTCACGATGTAGCGCGAGAAGTCGTCGAGCACGGTCGAGAGGTAGTACCAGCCCCAACCGGTGATCTTGAGGTAGGTGAAGTCGGTCTGCCAGAGCTGGTTGATGGCGGTGGTCTTGTCCTTGAACTCGTTCGCCGCCTTGATCACCACATAGGCCGGGCTGGTGATGAGATCGTGTGCCTTCAGCAGTCGATAAACCGAAGCCTCCGAGACAAAGTACTTTCTCTCGTCGGTGAACCGAACGGCCAGCTCTCGCGGCGACAGCTCGGGGAGCTCCAGCGCCAGGTTGATGATCTGGCCGCGGACGTCGTCTGGGATGCGATTCCAGATGCGATCCGGTCGTGAGCGATGGTCCGCCAACGCCTCAAGTCCGCCTTCGCGGTAGCGGTCGTACCAGCGATAGAATGTGGCCCGCGGGACACCGAGTTTGTCCAGCGTGCGTTTGGCCGGCAGATGTGACTGCTCGACCAGCTCGATGATCCCGGCCTTCTCCGATGCAGGGTATCTCATGCCTCGTCCTCCCCATCTCTCACCCGACAGGGGAATGCGAAGCATTCACCGATAGGGCCCGCTCATACTTTTTTTGAGCAGACGGTTCTCCAGGGTGAGATCGGCCACGACCTCCTTCAAGGCAGAGGTCTCACGGCGAAGGTCTTTCACTTCGCCGGAGGTTGCGGCGCGTGCCGTATCGCCCGCCAATCGGCGTTTGCCGGCCTCCAGGAACTCCTTGGACCAGCCGTAATACATCGAGGCAGCGATGCCCTCGCGGCGGCAAAGCTCAGAGATGTTCTCTTCACCGCGCAGCCCTTCCAGTACGATGCGGATCTTCTCTTCCACTGAATACTGCCGGCGGGTCTGGCGCCGAATGTCCTTCAGCACTTGTTCTGCGGGCGCTTTGCCCGGCCCGGATTTCTGTTTCATCTTCGCTCCTTACGGCTACGATGAACCAGAAATCCTCCCTTCGGAAAGTCCCTCAATTTGTCTCAGGGGTGCTGACGGGAAACAAGGCGTTGTAAGCGTCCACATCGTCAGCCTCAAAGTTTTGTCTGGACCACTCCGGACAACGGTTTTCACCGTCAGCCCGGCTCGAAAGTGTCCGGACCTCCGGACAAAACGGTCAGCCCTGCGCCTCACCGATCAACCCCACCAAGGCCGCGCCTCGAAATCAGTGCGGCTACAGACGTCTCGCCAAACATCGTTGGCGACGGCACCCCGGCTGCACGCCGATTTTCAGCCAGCGTCTCCTCACGTTCCTGCCGGTACGCCTCACGAAGCAGCGCGAGAAACCGCGCTCGATCATGCGTGGCCAACCTGCACCACCCGCGCCATACGTCACCGCCCATCTCACTGCCCGCGATGGAGGTCGCGCACAATGTCCCCACGCCATACACGAACCCCCGCATCCCGCTGCCGAAGGCGTGCGCGCGTTTAAGTGTTCCTCAAGTGGCAATTTTCCGGTTTGGGGAACGCTTACGAAGAAGGCCCTTTAAATGTCCAAAGGACTGGGCCGGATACAGCGTGAATGCCTGCGCGTGATCGCGAGTTATGAGAGTGCAGGCAGAACACCGACAACCTTCAACATCGCCGCTGAAATCTATCAGGTGGTGCGGGACCGCGACGGCAATCGCATAATCAACGATGCGCAGCACGTGGCTACCAAGCGGGCACTGGCAAGCCTGCGGCGTGCTGGCCTTGTCGCCAGCAAGCAGGATTTGGGACTTCATATTGGAGGATGGATCATATGGTCGCCGCGCCGAACGGTGCTGCTTATGGTCAACCATGCAGCCAAGGATTGCTACCGACCAACATCACGACAACGAAGCCACAGAGCGGCAGGTTACATGACCGCGCCCGCAATCCAGCAACTGGCCGACATGCGCGCGCGCAAGGCGACGCGGCTCGCTGATCCGAACCTGCACCCGACGTTGCGGCGGTTTACGTCGGCGTCTCACCCAACACCTTCGACAAAATGATTGCTGACGGGCTTATGCCCGGCCCGCTGCGACTGAGCGAACGTCGCCTTGCGTGGGATATCCGACAACTCTATGCAGCGGCTGATCGCCTGTCCATCGACGGCGGTATTGATGGCAGCGCCGACACCAACGCGACCGAAGCCGACGACCACACTTGGGATGACATAGATGCTCAAGCGCAAATCAAGCCTGTTGCACATTGAGCGGTGGCGCGACCACACCGGCAAGATGCGGTTTTACTTTCGCCGTGACCGCCGCAAAGGTAGCCCGCGCAGCTCCGACGAGTTCAAGGCGTCCTACGCACGCGCCCTGCATGGTGAGCTTGAGGACAGCCGACCGAAAATCGAACGACCGGGCAACGGCACGATGGCGGCACTGTATCCTACATGCAGGACGCCTCCTTTCGCGATCTGCGCGACACCAAGGCGAGCTACATGACGCGGCTGGATACAATCAGACGTGAGCATGGTGAACGGTCGGTGGCGGGCCTCAATCAAGAGCGCATCGAGACCATGCTGTCCGCCTATGACGACCGACCCGCGTCGAAACTCGACACGCTGAAGAAGCGGCGCATCCTGATCAAACACGCGATGAAGAAGAAATGGATTGGCGCTGACCCGTCAGCGGGCATCAAGCGGACGAAGATTGGCGAAATCAGAGCGTGGACCGATGACGAAATCCGCCAGTTCGAGAACCGCTGGCCCATCGGCACCAAGCAGCGCACCGCCTTCGCCCTGATGCTATACACCGGACAGCGTCGATCCGACGTTCACCAGATGACATGGCGGGATATTGATCCCCGCATCGGGCGCATCAAGGTCACGCAGCAAAAGACCGGCGTGAAGATAGAAGTGCCGCTGCATCGGGACTTGCTCACGGTGCTGGAAAGGGTGCGGCACAATCACGTCAGCATCTCGTCACCGAGTATGGAAAACAATTCACGGTGGATGGCTTCTCCGGCTTCATGTGCGATGCCATCAGGGCCGCGCGATTGCCGCTGGATTGTCAGCCGCACGGACTACGCAAGCCGCTGGTCGCCGCTTGGCGGAAGCCGGGTGCAGCACCAAGCAAACCATGTCGGTCCTTGGTCACAAGTCGCTTGCGGAAGCGGAGAGGTACACGCGGGATGCCGATCAAATCCGGCTGGCGACGGCGGCGATGTCGCGGCTGGAAGCGCAAACCGAGAACGATATTTGCCCAAAAATGGATGTCGGTTTGGGCACGGTGCCGAAAAGATTAGGCGTTACAAAGTGAAAGCGAAGCGGCTGGCGCTCCCTAGGGGAATTGTACCCCTGTTTCAGCCTTGAGAGGGGTAGATTTCTGAAGCCTTCGGCACTCCTGTCCGCCGTGCCTCCGATACGCTTATAACTACCCACCGAAGAATACTCTTAACTGCAAATCATGACATGCCTATTCAATGAGATAGGTGGTGGCGGATGCAGTCGGATGCGAACCGGTCCTAGCAAGGAAATTGCCAGCTAGGGAAAATAACAGGGAATTTTGCGAAATCGCAGCTCTCAGTACCTGGTCCGGCCAGCTATTTCCGCGAAGTGGCAATCGGCCCAGGTCAACGTCGCGAACTCGATGATCTCGAAGCTCGCCAGAACGCCGTTAGGCTCGATCGTTTCATTGTCAATCGTCAATCCTTCGCCTTCAGTCGTGCTTCATTTTCGGCAATAAACGCACGAATCTCGTCAGACATGTTCAAAAGTTTCAGCCATTGCTCTTTATACAACGTCACCGGAAAACGTCCCATTCCGTAAATGGAGACGGCACCCTTTTCACTCACCTTCATCCGGATACCCTCGGATGCTCCTTTTTTGAGAGCCTCGTTCTCCTTGCGGAGACGTTCGAGCTCAGCTTTCATATCATTATCGGTCATAGCATTTTCCCTTAGCTGATTTATCAAACGCCGCGCGCGCCTCATATCATAAACAAACCGCTAGGACGCACTTAAGACCTATCTGGGATTAAAAATCATAAGTCCCAACGCGCTGCGCGGCCAGTTGAACAGCGGCATCGATCCGGAAGTGCTCGCCCTCGGCGCCGAGCTGGCCGCCGGGCTCGACCATTTTGAAGGCAGGTCGTGGGCTGGACTACACCGACATGCCTTGATGACGATGATCGCCTACGCCTTCCCTCAATCCCGCCGCCTCACCGCAGCGGGACGGAAAAAAAGAGTCTCAGGCCCTCCGCCACAGCCGAGCATGCCGGCCATCAGACAAGCCTCGACCTATTCGTGCCTCGACCTATTCGTGCGGCCTCCACTGTTACGATGCACGCACTGTGAAATGCTGCTCGCAGGCCGCCTTCAGCAAAATCTGCCAAAGTAGTGCTAGGGTCAGGACTCATTAATCAGAGCCAAAAGATGACTGCGGCTGCGATGCAGATGGCAGACATGAACGTATGTGCGCATCGGTCGTGCCGGGTGTGGATGCGCCGCCAGTCCTTGAGCCTGCCGAATGTTGTGCCGCTGACGATAGAGTTTGCGGTCATGTTTGACCGGCCTTTTACGGTTTGACTTCGATGGGATACAGGCCAGGATGCCGCGTTCGGCGAGAGCCCGGCGAAACCAGTCGGCATCATAGCCCTTGTCGCCCAGCAATTCGGTGGCGCGCGGCAGGGCCTCGATCATCAAGGCCGCGCCCTTATAATCGCTCATCTGGCCTTCGCTGAGCAGCATGATGACGGGGCGACCTCGACCATCGCATACGGCGTGCAGCTTGGAGTTCAGGCCGCCCTTCGTGCGCCCGATACGTCGGGGAACAGGCCCTTTTTTAAAAGGCTGGCAGCGGTGCGATGCGCCTTCAGATACGTCGCATCGATCATCAGGCGAGATGGCTTGCTGTCTTTGCGCGTCGGTCCGGCGAAGATATTGTTGAACAAGCCGAGGCGGCTCCAGCGCACGAACCGGTTATAGATCGTCTTGTGCGGACCATAGTCGGGCGGCACATCGCGCCAGCGCAGACCGTTTCTGATGACGAAGACGATGCCGCTGATCACCCGCCGATCGTCAACCCTCGCAATCTGACAGCGGAAATACGGCTCGAACCCGCGCAGCTGCGCCTCCGACAGCAACAACAAATCAGCCGATGCCCCCCGACATCGCCATTAAATCCCCGCCGGCCCTCTCGCAATTAGATTTAATGGGTCCTGAGCCTAGCGGCGGCCCTCCATTTTCCGTACGCATTCCGTACGAGTTTGGAAGTCTCACGCTAAGTTATTGATTTAATAGCGCACCCGACACGATTCGAACGTGTGACCTTTGCCTTCGGAGGCCAGCGCACCACCATCCGACGCGATTTTGGTTGCGCGCGATCAAGATCGTTACAACTCCCTGCCGGTGACCCGACCCGAATTATGTGGAACTCTAAATGCGCTCTCCGTGACGATGGGCCAGTCAGTTAGGCTTGCGCCATTGTCAAACGAGACCGTCAGTGATGTTTTGACCCGTGTCTCGCTTCGGCCTAATCGCTTGCATTTGTTGGTATTATGGTTGGTATTTCAAAAAATTTACAAAGAATAATCAATGTAACCAATAGATGCTCATATAGTTCGATTCCGGCCAGGGCACCAGAAGCTGGCTCCAGACGGTTCTCCCTAGGCTTCAGCCACCGCCCCAAAGCAGGTCGGCGCCGAATCGGCCATTTCTTAACCGGGTGCTATTAAGCTTTACGCGCAGTTGCGATTAAATCGGGCGCCGTTTTCGTCTAACAGGCGACCATGACCCGGTTTCTCATCGCTGCTTTATTTTGTGTTTTTATCATCGGCCCTTCCGAAGCTCGGCCGCGACACATGTCGTCCGGCCTGCAGCGTGTCCTCTCTGAGGGTGCGGGACGAGCCGTTGGCGTAATACGCTCGGCATCAGGGGCAAAGGCCCGCGTCGCCGGTCGCGCGACCGGCGCATTCCAATGCCTTGTCGATGCGCTCGATCGGCGGGGCTATCCGATCCACTTCATGGGCGGCTGGCGCGCACATGGCAGCGTCCGGCAATCGTTGCACCCAGCGGGCCTCGCTCTCGATATCAACCAATATGGGAGAAACAGAACGCGTCCGCGAATGCCCGCGAACGAAATCGCGTTGGCGAACGGCTGCGGCCTGATCTCCGGGGCGCAATGGGCCAATGGGGACAGCGGTCATTTCCAGCTCGGTGGTTGGAGCGGGCGAACGCATTACGGGGCGCGCCGGCGCCATCATCGTCGCCACTATGCGAACGCGCGATGATCCCGGTCATGACAAATTGAAGTGCTTCGACGTCGACGGATTCTGATTGATCCTCAGATCAGTGAGGCCACCGCCTCCAGGCCGATGATCCGGGCGAGCGCGCGCGCCTCGCGCTTCTGCTCCTCGCGCAGCCTCGACAGGAGCGGCTGGGCCGCAGCCTTGATCTGCTCGACATCGCTGCTGATGAGAGCGGGCGTCCCCGCTGCCGAACGCCGCTCATGGATTTTCCGAGCGACATCGCGCAACGCGTTTTCCACGGCCGGCCAGTAGGGCTCCTGTGCGCGCGTTAGCTGCAGCCGCCCTTTCAACGCCGCGATCTGCATATCGCTAAGCAGCGAATAATTCTTCTGGATGAGCTGGTTTGCGAGCTTCGGCCGCGGACGCGGCAGCGGCGGTCCCACAACCGGCACGGCGGGCGGCAAAACCTCCACATCGGCGGGAACGTCGGTTGCAACTGCCTGCGGCAGCGGTTCGGGCAACGCCGCATCGCCGCCGGGGTCGCGGGCCGCGGTCTGCATCGGAAGCCTGTCGGCCTTGCGGTCGCGGTTAGCGGTCGGTTCGGCTTCCACAGGCGGCGGGGGCGATGCAATGAACGAGACACGTGGGAAGGCCGTCCCGGCTGAGAACCGCAGCCACCGCGACGCCGGTGACGAGGCAGCATGCAAGCGCCAAAATCGTCATCGTCCGCGTCAAGCAAGGTCTCCGGTTCAGTCCACGAACTGCCGCCGACTGTCCTTACAATCGATACGAATTAAGGCTTAACCAAGCACGGCGGTGGCTGGACGGCTGTTTTTGCACGAATCTCGGGTTCTGGCGATCACGACGCGCCCGAGCACGATCCGCAAAAGTGGGTTCCGGTTTTGCGTCCGATTGCGGATCATGCACTCAGGCCGCCAGAATGTAGGCGTCCTGAATATCGGCGACCAGTTCGGACACCTCCCAGACCGCGGCAGGCGGAATCGCACTCATGCTGACGGTCCAGTTGGCCCCCCTGCCGGTCTTCGGGGTGCTGACGACGTCGAACCGCACCTCGCGGCACAGCGGATGCCTGCCGAACGCGGCGGCCACGCGAGCCTGCAGCTCCTTGATGGTCGCCGGTGTCTTTTCGCGATCCATCGCCTTGTGCCCGTCCCGGCCGGCGTCTGGCGCTTCTCGGGGCAAATACATACCGGCTCGGTTCGAAAATGCCTCAGTAATGGTTAATGGATCGTTAATTCCGGAACCGTCTCGCCAGAACCGGCGCGAGCGGTCCGTGCTCACACTCGCACCGCTGCTTCAGCGCTCCGGGTTCGCCGTCAATACGGGAGTGAGTATCAAATCCCCCCGCCAGCGCTTCCGACCACGTCCAAAGCACTTATGGTTTGATCCGTTTCAGTTCCGCCAGCACGTCATCGATGGTCGCGAACTCCGTTTCCACGGCTTGACGAACCAGCGTGTAGCGATTGACGTCGTTCGAATCGTCGGCCTCGTGAACAGCAAAGCCAAGTTTGAATGCCATCATCTTCGCTTGCTTGAATTTAGCCACGTCGTTGATCTTCATGCGTACTCCCTGCTCCGCCGAAGCTAAAAGGATAGTCTCGCCTTCATGGGATTTCGGCCTCTCATCCATCTATTCCAACTCCGGCTTATTCATCAATAAGATTGGTTTCCGCACGATGCGGGGACTTCGTCAAATGAAGGGGCGAGCCGGATCGCCTCATGGACGTCCGCTACCGCCCGGTCGTATTGGTATTTCCGGCGATGCGCTAGCATCGTGTCCAGAATTCTATCAAGTGGATAGCGAATTTCAAATCCACTCCGCTAGATCAGGCGGAACGCGATCACAAATCCGAGGACGAGAACCGCGGCGCCGAGCGCAACCCACAGGCCGAGCCGTTTCTCCATCTCGTGCCGGATGGCGTCGCCGTAGCGATTGAGCAGCATCGCGACGATAAAGAAGCGACCGCCGCGGGCGACGATCGAGCACAGGATGAACAGCCAGATATTATATCCGGCGAAGCCCGAGGTGATGGTGACGAGCTTGTAGGGGATCGGCGTCAGGCCCTTGCCGATGATGATCCAGGCGCCCCATTGCGCATACGAGGCGCGAAACGCCTCGACCTTGTCGCCGAGCCCGTAAAGATGCGATCAGCCATTGTCCGAGAGAGTCGTAGAGCAGCGAGCCGATCGCATAGCCGAGCACGCCGCCGGCGACCGAGGCGATCGTGCAGAGCGAGGCGAACAGCCAGGCGCGTTGCGGCCGCGCCAGCGCCATGGGCAGCAGCATGATGTCGGGCGGCACCGGAAAGAATGAGCTTTCCGCGAAAGCCACGGCTCCCAGAATCCATAGCGCGTAGGGCTTGTCCGCGGCGGCGATGCACCAGTCGTAGGTCCGTCTCAGCATGGCGCGATGAACCATTGCGCGGCGGATTTGTCCATGGCTGACGGCAGGATTCAGCGGCGCTTGCGCAGACGATGGTCGTCGAGCGTGACGATGGGCGGCCGGGTTAGTCTTGCGGATGGCTTGGCCGGTTTCGCCACGTTTTCGGCAACTTCTCGGCGATCCCGAGCATGCGCTCACGGCGGTCCATCTCGGCCCAGACGTCGTCGGGCGAATCCCGACCGCGGCCCACAGCACAGCAAGGTTGTAAAACAGATCGGCGCTTTCGCGGATCATCGCATCGGTGTTGCCGCTGACCGCATCGATCGCGACTTCGATGGCTTCCTCCGCGACTTTCTTGGCCATCTTCGAGGGACCGCGCTGAAACAGCCGCGCGGTTCGCGACGTGGCGGGATCGAGATCCCGGGCCGCGATCACCGCGTGATAAAGCCGCTCCAGCGAATCACTCATGCCGGTCAGGTTAAGGCAAACCGGTGGCCACCGCGTTAACGACTAACACGCTCAAAGACGACGCCGGCCGCAATCACAGCCGGCGTCTATTGTCCGTTCTTGCAGCGTGCGAAGATCCTTAGTATGGGCCGTCATAAGCGCCACCATACGGAGACGGATAGCCGGGTCCGCCGTAGTAGTAGCGAGGCGGCGGAGCATAGTAGCCCGGCCCATAGTCATAGTAGGCGTCACGGCGCGCCTGGGATGCCGCGATCGCGCCGACAGTGCCCATGATCCCGGCAAATGCGGCGGCGGCTGCGGCACCACCGCCGGCATGATGACGACGGTGATGATGATGGTGGTGCCGGCGCGCCGCGCTGAGATCCGTGATGCCACCGGCCGAGATAACCTTGGCAGCCGGCGCGGGCGATGCCGCGAAAGACGGGCCAGTCGCCGTTAAAGCCACCGCCGCAACCGTCGCCAAAACGACGCTCCCGGTCGAAGATTTGAAATTCTTGCGCGTCAACATCTGCAATCCTTCGATGTTCCCGGTCCGTTAAGGCCGCTCCGAAGACAACCACCGCCGTCACGTCGGGTTCCAGTTCAATTCCAACGCAAGCTAAACGACCCGCGGCAAATTGTGGCGGTCATCCCGCGTTCAGATTGCCTCGGTTAAACTGGCAACCGTGTTATGAAACCTGCACGCGTTCGGGCAACCCAGCGACCCGTCATTTGCTGCAACAGCCCATGCAAGCACGTTCGATGCATCCTCTGGTTTGTCTTGCTTGTGCTCTTGGGCGCGGCCGGTATTGCACGCTTCGGCATCGCGGATAGCCGGGCCGACGCTGACGCGCCAACCCAGGTCGAATTTTCGCTCGATCGCCCGATCGATACCGGCGTGGCCCCGGTGGTGCTAGCATCGACCAGGGGACTGTTCGACGCGGAAGGCCTGAAGGTCTCCACCACGATCGCTGCGGATTCGCAGGAAGCCATCGCACGCGTCGCGGCCGGCACGAGTCAACTGGCGCTTGCCGACATCAACGCCCTGATCCGCTTTCGCGACAAGGCGGCCGTGCCGCCGGTCAAGGCGGTGTTCGTGCTGTTCGACAAAACGGCCTACGCCTTCATCGCGCGCAAGAGCCGCGGCATCAATGCGCTTGCCGACATCGAGGGCAAGACGGTCGGCGTCGCCAACGGCGACCTGTCCATCAGGCTGTGGCCTGCGCTCGCCCGGCGAAACCGCTTGCAGCTCAAGACCGTGAAGCTGGAGCGGATCGGCCCGGCCGTTCGCGAACCGATGCTGTCGGCGGGCCAGCTCGATGCTATCTCCGGCCTGTCGTACCTCTCGGCGATTGACCTGCGCAATCGCGGTATCCCGGCCGACGATATCGCCGTGCTGCGATTTGCCGACTACGGCTGCGCCGCCTATGGCAAGGTCCTGATCGTCAATCCGGCATTCGCCACCGATAGACCGGAAGCGGTCAAAGCGTTTGTGCGCGCCGTGATTGCCGGTCTGCGGTTGACCGTCAAGGCGCCCGCGCAGGCCGTCGACGATGTATTGACCCAGATGTATGGCGGATCACGCACTGTCGAGCTCGAGCGCCTGCGCGCGGTCCTGAGCGACAACATTCTAACCGGCGAGGTCAGGCACAGCGGCATCGGGGATATCGACCCGGTCCGGTTCGAGACGTCGCTCGACCAGATCGCCGAAGATTTCAAATTTCACAATCGTCCGGCGGCCGCGGATATTTTTGACGACGTTTTCTGCCGCCGGCCGGCGACCGCAAGATCACGCGAGCCGAATAAAACGGCACCAAAATCATAAGTTTTCTGGTGCTCATGACTTTCCGAAGTCCGCTAAAGATCGTTGCGGATAATTTAGCCGAACTTCGGAACTGCGCACTACCCGCTGTATTCCACAACCGATCCTTGCTTAGAATGCCGTCGCCTCTCGCGTCCGGCGGACCCGTCTTCCGTTTCCCGATCCGCAAGAGCATTTTCCGATGTCGATGTTCGGCCTTTATAAGCGCGTTCTCGAATTGCTCGGCAAGGAAGCGCGACTTGGCTGGATACTCGCGGTGGCCAATCTGCTGTTGGCGGGCGCGCAGTTCGCCGAACCGGTGCTGGTCGGTCGCATCGTCGACGTCCTCTCCGGCAATCCCGCCGCGGCCCTTTCGGGACGACTTCGACGTCGCCGTGGCAGCTGCTCGCGGCATGGGTGGCCTTCGGCCTGTTCACCATCGTCTGCGGCGTGATCGTGGCGCTGAACGCCGATCGCCTCGCGCATCGTCAGCGCCAGGCGGTGCTGACCGGCTACTTCGAGCACATCATGCAGTTGCCGCTGACCTACCATACCGGCACCCATTCCGGCCGCCTGATGAAGGTGATGCTGCAGGGCACCGACGCGCTGTGGCGGTTGTGGCTCGGATTCTTCCGCGAGCATTTCGCGGCGATGATGTCGCTGGTGGTGCTGCTGCCGCTGTCGCTCTACATCAACTGGCGGCTGGCGATCCTGCTGTTCGCGCTCTGCATCGTGTTCACGACGCTGACGACGCTGGTGGTACGCAGGACCTTCGACATGCAGGACGAGGTGGAGGCGCATTTCAGCGATCTCTCCGCCCGCGCGTCCGACGCGCTCGGCAACGTCGCGCTGGTGCAGAGTTTCGTCCGTGTCGACGCCGAGGTTCAGGGGCTGCGGTTTGTCGTCGACAAGCTGCTGGCAGCGCAGATGCCGGTGCTGTCGTGGTGGGCCGTCGTCACCGTGATGACGCGCGCCTCCACCACCCTCACCATCCTCGCGATCTTCGCCGTCGGTATTCTGCTGCATGAGCAGGGCTCGACCTCGGTCGGCGAGATCGTGATGTTCGTGAGCTTCGCCACCATGCTGATCCAGAAGCTCGAGCAGGTCGTCTCGTTCATCAACAGCGTGTTCATGGAGGCGCCGCGACTCAAGGAGTTCTTCAACGTACTCGACACCATTCCGGCGGTGCGCGACCGGCCCGACGCCATCGACGCCGGGCGATTGCAGGGTCTCGTCGAATTCAACGACGTGTCGTTTTCCTATGACGGCAAGCGGCCCGCGGTGGAGGACCTCTCGTTCGTCGCATTGCCCGGCCAAACCATTGCACTGGTCGGCCCGACCGGCGCAGGCAAGTCCACCGCCATCGCTCTGTTGCACCGGGCGTTCGATCCGCAATCCGGCATCATCAAGATCGACGGCATGGACATCCGCGGCCTGACGCTGACCGCGCTGCGGCGGAACATCGGCGTGGTGTTCCAAGAGGCGTTGCTGTTCGACCGCTCGATCGCGGAAAATCTGCGCGTCGGCAAGCCCGATGCCACCGAGAAGGAGTTGCGGCTCGCAGCCTCCCGCGCCCAGGCGCTGGAGTTCATCGAACGCAGCGAGAAGAAATTCGACGCCAATGCAGGCGAGCGCGGACGCATGCTGTCCGGCGGCGAGCGGCAGCGACTATCGATCGCCCGCGCGCTGCTGAAGGATCCGCCGATCCTGATCCTCGACGAGGCCACCAGCGCGCTGGACGCCGTGACCGAGGCCAAGGTCAATGTCGCGCTCGACGAGGTGATGAAAGGACGCACCACCTTCGTCATCGCGCACCGGCTGTCCACCATCCGCAACGCCACGCGCATTCTGGTGTTCGAGAACGGGCGCGTGATCGAAAACGGAACCTTTGATGAACTGGTGAGAAGAAGGTGGTCATTTCGCCCAACTCGCGAAAGCCCAGTTCATGACGCAGGACAGTTCCCGCTCCGGCCAGCCGTCGTCGTAACCAGCGACCGTCGAAATTCGGCCCCTTTCGTCGGGGAATTAGACGACGGCCACTGTTCCGGCTTGCCAAGCCGGTATAGGTTGGAGCCGCCGCTACCGACGGCCCGGACACGCTTGAAACCCGAAAAAGCAGGCCTCCTTGCCAAAGGCGAGTCTCAAAGGACCGGAACGACCGTGCATTCTTTCATCGCCCAGTTTCGCATCGCGCTGTTTCGCAAATCGTTGCCGGTCTGGATGGTCCTCGCGGCGGGCTTGATCGCGATCGCGCCCTTGCGCGCGGCCCACGCCACCGAAGCGCATCTCCTGATCGAGGCCGATAGCGGCAGGGTTCTGGAGGCCGAGAACGCCACTTATCCCTGGTATCCGGCCTCGCTCACCAAGCTGATGACCGCTTATGTCACGCTGACGGCGGTCAAACAGGGACGCATCACGCTCGATACACTGTTCACGGTATCGCCGATCGCGGCCTCGCAGTCGCCCTCGAAGATGGGCTTTCGGTCCGGTACGCAGGTAACCGTCGACAACGCGCTGAAGATGATGCTCGTGAAATCGGCGAACGACATGGCTGTCGTGCTCGCTGAAGGCGTCGGCGGCTCGATCGACGGCTTCTCCGCGGAAATGAATGCGGCCGCGCAGCGTCTCGGCATGACGCAGACGAGCTACGTCAACCCCAACGGCCTTCCCGCCGAGGGCCAGATCACCTCGGCGCGCGACCTTGGGATTCTCGCGCGCGCGATCATCCGGGATTTGCCCGAATACGAGTATTTCGTGCACATCCCCTCGATCCGCTACGGCCGCAGGGTAACGCATAACTTCAACAAACTGATCGGGCGTTTTCCCGGTGCCGACGGCTTCAAAACCGGCTTCATCTGCGCATCCGGTTATAATCTCGTCGGGTCGGCGACGCGCAACGGCAAACGCCTGATTGCGGTGGTGCTCGGCACGTCGTCGGGGACAATGCGCGCCGTCAGGGCCGCGCAGATGCTCGAACGCGGCTTCGCCAACAACACGCTGTCGTGGCTGCGTCCGGCGCTCGGCACTGTCGACAACCTGGCGCCGATCGCAGCCGCGCCTCCGAATCTGCACGACGAAATGTGCGGACCGAAGCGCAAACGCCCGGCCAGCGACGAAGACGAAGACACCGTCGCCAACACGACGCACACCGGTGACGCCGTGATGTCGTTCCTCGCAACCGGCCTGCAGCCGCCGACGCTGCGGCCCGTGGATATGATCGCGGCGGCGCCGGCGCCCTCGGACCCCATTGTTGTCTATACCGGCCCGACGCGAACCGGTGCTGCCATCGCCCTCGCCGCCGAAGCCGATGCCGCGCGCGACACTCCGCCAAAGGGCAAGAAGCGCAGCAAGATCGCCCGCACCAAGCACGACGACAACGCCGCGCCCAAAACTGAAGCCAATTCCGAAAGCAAGTCCGAAGCCAATGCCGACCCCAAATCAAAGCATCGGGTTTCGGTGACGCTCAAGCCCAAAGCGGCGAAGCCAGTGGACAACAAGAGCGTCGCTGGCAAGAAGGACGCCGACGCCAAGCCGAAACCGGCCGCAAGCGCCAAGGGCAAGCCGAAGCCGAAGAACGCCACTACCGGCGACGCCAAGCACACCGGCGACCAGACGCCGCCCCGAACCTAGTCCTCCGATTGACATTCCCGTCCGGAGCTTGCGGCCAAGTGGCTCGCGGGTGTCAAATTCACGCCACTAGGCCAAGAGCCCCGTCCCTCAAGATCGCTGTTTCATGCGTCGTTACCGCGCGGCCGCTTGCGTTGGACGGCCGCCTTGCTCAATACTTCCGGAACAAGACCTTCCGCCCCTGAACAGCGGGATGACACAGGAAATTCCATGGAGCGCATCTGGCTCAGGCAATATCCCGCAGGCGTGCCTGCCGACATCGACACGTCGCAATACGCCTCGCTGGTCGAATTGCTCGAAGAGAGCTTCGCCAAATTCCGCGATCGCAAGGCGTTCATTTGCATGGACAAGGCGATCACCTATCGCGAACTCGACGAGATGTCGTCGGCGCTCGGTGCCTATCTGCAAGGCAGAGGGCTGAAAAAAGGTGCCCGCGTCGCGCTGATGATGCCGAACGTGCTGCAATATCCGGTCTCGACGGTGGCCGTGCTGCGCGCAGGCTATGCCGTGGTCAACGTCAACCCGCTCTACACGCCGCGCGAGCTCGAGCACCAGCTGACGGATTCCGGTGCGGAAGCGATCATCGTGCTGGAGAATTTCGCGGCGACGGTGCAGCAGGTGATCGGCAAAACCAGCGTCAGGCACGTCATCGTCGGCAGCATGGGCGACATGCTCGGCTTCAAGGGCATGATCGTCAATTTCGTGGTTCGCCACATCAAGAAGATGGTGCCGCCGTCGTCGATTCCGGGTGCGATCAAGTTCAACGACGCTCTCGCAGCCGGTCGCGGCATGACGCTTTCGAAACCGACATTCACGCCCGACGACGTGGCCTTCCTGCAATATACCGGCGGCACCACCGGCGTCTCGAAGGGAGCGACGCTGCTTCATCGCAACATCGTCGCCAACATGCTGCAGAACGACGCGTGGCTGCAACCAGCGCTGAAGAAGCCGCCGCCGCATGTGGACCAACTCTTCATCGTCTGCGCACTGCCGCTCTATCACATCTTCGCGCTGACGGCGTGCTTCATGCTGGCGATGCGCGCCGGCGGTGTCAATCTGCTGATCCCGAACCCACGCGACATTCCGAATTTCATCAAGGAATTGATGAAGTATCAGGTCAACAGCTTCCCGGCGGTGAACACGCTCTATAATGCCCTTCTCAACGAACCCGGTTTCGACAAGGTCGACTTTTCGAAACTCAGGACCTCGGTTGGCGGCGGCATGGCGGTTCAGAGGGTGGTGGCGGAGAGATGGCTGAAGGTGACGGGATGCGCGGTGTCGGAAGGCTACGGCCTGTCGGAAACCTCGCCGACCCTGACCTGCAATCCCGCCGACGCCGACAAATTCTCCGGCTCGATCGGGCTTCCCCTGCCATCGACATACATCTCGATCCGCGACGACGACGGCAACGAAGTGCTGCTCGGTCAGCCCGGCGAAATCTGCGCCAAAGGTCCGCAGGTGATGGCAGGCTACTGGAACAGACCGGACGAGACCGCGAAGGTGATGACGGCGGACGGCTTCTTCCGCACCGGCGACATCGGCGTGATGTCGGCCGACGGCTACGCCAGGATCGTCGACCGCAAGAAGGACATGATCCTGGTTTCCGGCTTCAACGTCTATCCGAACGAGATCGAGGAGGTGATCGCGAGTCATCCGGGCGTGCTGGAATGCGCCGTGATCGGCGTCAAGGACGCAAAGTCAGGCGAGGCGGTGAAGGCATTCGTGGTCAGGAAGGACCCAAACGTCACGCTTGAGGACATCATCAAGTTCGCGCGTACGCAGTTGACGAGCTACAAGGTGCCCAGGCAGATCGAATTCCGCGATTCCCTGCCGAAAACCAATGTCGGCAAGATTCTCCGCCGCGAACTGCGCGACGAGAAGGCGGCGGCATGATTTCCCCCTCGCCCCGCCCATGCGGGGAGAGGTAAGCTCAGCAACTTCCCCTCATGTCTCAATCCAATCTCCCCTCACCCGCCGATGTCCTCGCCGTCTGGCGCGCGGCCGGTAGCGCGCGCTGGTACAAGAAGGACGACGCGTTCGACGCCGAGGTGCGCCGCCGCTTTCTTGAGTTGTGGCAACAAGCCGCCGCAGGCCAACTCGCGTCGTGGGAAGAGACCGACGACGGCGCGCTAGCGCTCGTCATCGTGCTCGACCAGTTTCCCCGCAACATGTTCCGCGGCGATGCCCGCACCTTTTCGACCGACGACAAGGCCCGCGCCGTCGCCGATCGCGCCATCGCGCGTGGCGTCGATAAACGCATCGACCCGGGTCTTGTCGAATTTCTCTACATGCCGTTCATGCATTCCGAACAGCTCGCGGACCAGGAGCGTTGCGTCACGCTGTTTCAGAGCGGCGGCCGCCCCGACAACATCAAATTCGCGCAAGTCCACGCCGACATCATCCGCCGGTTCGGCCGTTTTCCGCATCGCAATCGGATACTGGGGCGCATGACGAGCGCGGAGGAACAGGCTTTTCTCGATGGCGGCGGTTTCGCGGGTTGATGACGGAACGTTGACGTCGCTCGGCTGCGGGTTCCCGCCGCCGAATATTGTACCGGATGGCCGCCCGGTCTAAGACTCTGCGCACATTCAAGGAGATTTGACGATGACCATCAAAGTTGGCGACCGCCTGCCCGACGCGAAATTCCGCATCATGACGGAGGACGGCGCCCAGGTGAAAAGCACCGACGATATCTTCAAAGGCAAGAAGGTCGCGCTGTTCGCGGTCCCCGGCGCCTACACCGGCACCTGCCACAAGATGCATCTGCCGAGCATCTTTCTCAACGCCCAGGCCATCAAGGACAAGGGCGTGAACGAGATCGCCATCGTCTCCGTCAACGATGTCTTCGTCATGAACGCCTGGAAGCGCGACACCGACCAGCGCAACGAGGCCACCTTCCTCGCCGACGGCAACGCCGACTTCGCCAGAAGCGATCGGCATGGAGTTCGATGCATCCGAAAAGGGCCTCGGCATCCGTTCCCAGCGCTATTCCATGCTGGTCGAGGACGGCGTGGTGAAGAAGTTCAACCTTGAACCGAACCCCGGCAAGGTCGAGGTCTCCGGCGGCGATACGCTGCTGGGGCAGCTGTGAACTGGATCGTCATGCGCGGGCATAGCCGTTCGAAGAACGGCGTCGCTTCGCTCACCTATGCCCCGCGCATCCATCTTCTTCGCAAGATTCTTCAAGTAAGATGGATTGCCGGGTCAAGCCCGGCAATGACGGTTTGCCTACTTCAACCGCGCCATCGCCACGCCCTCGCGCGCCAGTTGATCGGCGCGTTCGTTCTCATCGTGGCCGGCATGGCCCTTGATCCAGTGCCAGCGCACCTGATGCGGCTTCAGCGCTTCGTCGAGCCGCTGCCAGAGATCGGCGTTCTTGACGGGCTTCTTGTCGGCGGTGCGCCAGCCGTTGCGCTTCCAGTTGTGAATCCAGCTCGTGATGCCTTGCCGCACGTACTGGCTGTCGGTGGTGAGATCAACCGATGCGGACTTCTTCAGCGCCTCCAGCGCCGAGATCGCCGCCAGCAATTCCATCCGGTTGTTGGTGGTGTGCGGCTCGCCGCCCTTCAGTTCTTTTTCAACCTCACCGAACCGCAATATCGCGCCCCAACCACCGGGGCCCGGATTGCCCGAACAGGCGCCATCGGTGAAAATCGTGACATGCGGCAGCGCGGACGAATTCACGCCACCAGCCCGGATGCTGCGACGCCATAATCACGCATGCTGCCAACGCTCTGCTGGAAGCGCAATTTTCGGACATATTCGAGCGGGTCTTTCGGCTTCACCAGCGCGCCCGGCGGCACGTTGAGAAAATCGACCAGCCGCGTCAGCAGAAAACGCAGCGCTGCGCCGCGCGCCAGCAATGGCAGCGCATTCTGCTCGGCGTCGGACAACGGACGGATCCGGCCATAGGCGCCGAGCAACGCCCGCGCCTTGGTGACGTTGAAGGAATGATCCGGCTCGAAACACCAGGCGTTGAGACAGATCGCGACGTCATAGGCGAGAAGATCATTGCACGCGAAATAGAAATCGATCATCCCTGACAACCTGTCGCCGAGAAACAACGCGTTGTCCGGAAACAGATCGGCGTGGATGACCCCGGCCGGCAGATTTTTCGGCCAGCACTGTTCGAGGTGGTCGAGTTCGGCATTGAGAAAGTCGTGCAAACCGGGCTGTACGGTATCGGCACATGGCGCGGCGTGAGCAAACAGCGGCCGCCAACTGGACACCGACAGCGCATTGTCGCGGGTCAGGGTGAAATCGCGGCCGGCGAGATGCAGTTTCGCCAGCGCTTCACCGGCGGCAGCGCATTGGGCCACATTCGGCTTGCGCGGCCACACGCCTTCGAGGAAGTCGATGATGGCGGCGGGACGTCCTGCGAGACGGCCGAGCGTTTCGCCGCTGCGGGTCTTGACCGGCTGCGGGCATACGATGCCGTGCGTCGCAAGATGCCCCATCAGACCGAGAAAGAACGGCAGATCGCCAACCGCGACGCGCTTTTCATACAGCGTCAGGAAGAACGATCCGGACGTGGTGTGCAGAAGATAGTTGGAATTCTCGACGCCTTCGGCGATGCCCTTGTAGGACAGCAGTTCCCCGATGTCGTAGGCGTTCAGGAAGTCCGCAAGCTCGTCGGCGGCGACGTCGGTATACACCGCCATTTTGGTCAGGCCGCGTCGGGCCGCAGCGCGCGCGGCAGCGGGAAGAATTCGTTTTCTTCCGCAGCCGACACCGTCTCCACGCTAAGCTCGTAGCGCGCCGCGAAGGCGCCCATGATCTCCTCGACGATCACCTCCGGCGCCGAGGCGCCCGCGGTGATGCCAAGGCTTCTGATTCCCTCGAACAGGCTCCAGTCGAGATCGCTGGCGCGCTGCGCCAGTACCGACACCTTGCAGCCCTGGCGCTCGGCGACCTCGCGCAGCCGCTGCGAGTTCGATGAGTTCGGCGCGCCGACCACGATCAGCGCGTCCACCACCGGCGCCACTTTCTTGACCGCGAGTTGGCGGTTGGTGGTGGCGTAGCAGATGTCTTCCTTGTGCGGGCCGTTGATGCTCGGGAAACGCCGCTTCAACACCGCGACGATCTCGGCGGTGTCGTCGATCGACAGCGTCGTCTGGGTCACAAAAGCAAGGTTGCCGGCATCCTTCGGCGTAAAGGCTTCGGCATCTTCGGCGGTCTCGATCAGCGTCACCGCACCCGCCGGCAACTGGCCCAGCGTGCCGACGACTTCCGGATGATGCGAATGGCCGATCAGAAGGATCTCGCGCCCGCGCTTGAAATGGATCGCCGCCTCGCGGTGAACCTTGGTCACTAGCGGACAGGTGGCGTCGAGCGAAAAGAAATTGCGCTTCTGCGCGTCGGCCGGCACCGATTTCGGCACGCCATGGGCGGAGAACACCACAGGCGCCTTGGTGTCGTCGGGAATTTCAGCCAGTTCCTCGACGAAGATCGCGCCTTTGGCACGGAGGCTGTCGACCACATAGCGGTTGTGGACGATCTCGTGACGCACATAGACCGGCGCGCCATACAGCGTCAGCGCGCGTTCCACGGTATCAATAGCCCTGACCACCCCGGCGCAGAAGCCGCGAGGCGAACAAAGTATGATTTTAAGGTTCGGTTTGGCATTCATTGGGTGATCCGGAGACCGAATCACCCCACACCGGCAGGGCGGGAACGGCCAATAGGAATAAGGACTTGATGAATAAGCACTTGGGACGGCTTTTGGGCGCTGTCAAGGCCGTTCCGCAAGCCACGGGCCGGGAAGAGCAAACCATTGCGCATCTGGCCCCTGACGGCTTATATAACGCCCAATTCCCGTCATCGCTGATGACCAAAAGGCTTTGTCCCTGAGGGGTGGGCGAAGCGCAAAGGAGATTTGCCATGAGCAATGCACCGCTGATGCCGAAGGCGACTGCCGTGTGGCTCGTCGATAACACCGCCCTGTCGTTCGACCAGGTCGCCGACTTCACCAAGATGCACCCCCTGGAGGTCCGCGCCATCGCCGACGGCGACGCCGCCCAGGGCATCAAGGGCATGGACCCGATCTCGACCGGCCAGCTTACCCGCGACGAGATCGAGAAGGGGGAGAAGGACTCGGATTATCGCCTCAAACTCAGCGAGAGCAAGGTGGTGCTGCCGCCGGCCGCCAAGAAGAAGGGCCCGCGCTATACCCCGGTGTCGCGACGCCACGAGCGCCCGAGCGCGATTCTCTGGCTGGTGCGCAACCACCCAGAATTGAAGGACGCACAGATCATGCGTCTGGTCGGCACCACCAAGACCACGATCGCCAGCGTGCGCGATCGTACCCATTGGAACGCCTCGACCCTGACGCCGATGGACCCGGTGACGCTCGGCCTCTGTACGCAGATCGAACTCGACTTCGAGGTGCAGCGCGCGGCCAAGGAGAAGCCGACCGATCAGCAGTATGGCGGCGCCACGCTGCTTCCGGCGTCGGAGACCACACGCAAGGACGCCGAATTCGAGCCGACCGAAAAGCAGCGCGACGATCTCAACGTCGACGCCGTGTTCGCCAAACTGAAGACCATCGGCGGCGGCAAGAAGCAGGATGAGGACGAGTAATGAAGTTGTCGCTTCGGTCTTGAAAGGCTCGGACGCGGCGGTATGATAGTGGCCGCGAACGGGTTCATATACGGATTCGATCGTTATGAAAGTCCGCGACGCCATCCAGACGATTGAAGACGATGGATGGTTTCAGGTCGCAATGCGTGGCAGTCACCGGCAATATAAGCATCCGGCCAAACCTGGACGTGTTACAATTGCCGGCAAACTCTCCGACGATCTTGCGCCGGGCACGTTTGGCAGTATCGAAAAACAGGCCGGTCTGAAGGAGCGGCGCTGATGCGTTACGCGGTGGTGATCGAGAAGGCGGGAGACAACTTTTCGGCTTATGTGCCGGACTTGCCGGGCTGTGTTGCTACCGGAACGAGCGTGGAAGCCATCGAACACGAAATCCGTGATGCGATTCGCTTTCATATCGCCGGCTTAAACGAAGACGGACTGGCGATCCCGGCTCCAACAAGTATCGCCAATTACGTCGAAGCCTAACAAATTCCTACTGCCCGTTCAGCATCCGCTCGGCGAGATTGCGGTGGGTGCGCTCCATGCGGTCCGACTGAGTGGCGGCGACGTCGCGGTCCTTGCGGCAGGCGGTATAGGCCACCGAGCCCTGCGGCCCGCCCTTTGTCTGGCAATAGGCATCGTCATCGGCCTGCGATACCGCGCTCGGAGTGTGCCGCTCAAGATTGGCGCAGCCGCCGAGCGACAGCGCGGTCATCGCGAGAGCGGCGAGATGCATGAATGTCTTCAGTCGCATGATCATTCCGGGATTACCGCAGTTTCGCGACTGTTCGGACTCAATTGCGGGGATTGTAAGTCCACCCGCGATACCGAACCATCGTCGTTCCGGATTGGCGAATGGCACATCCGGAAAATCAGTTCACACTCTATTTTTCAGCGCGCTCTGAATCTCGTCGAGCACCTTCGGGTCCTCGATGGTCGCGGGCATCGTCCATTGATCGCCATCCGCGATCTTCTTGATGGTGCCGCGCAGGATTTTCCCGGAGCGAGTCTTCGGCAACCTGTTCACGGTGATGGCGAGCTTGAATGCGGCGACCGGACCAAGCTTCTCGCGCACCAGCCCCACAACATCCTTCTCGATCTCGGCAGGCGCGCGCGTCACGCCGGCCTTGAGCACCAGCAGGCCGCACGGCACCTCGCCCTTGACGGTGTCCTTGATGCCGAGCACCGCGCATTCCGCGACGTCGGGATGCGAGGCCAGAATTTCCTCCATGCCGCCGGTGGACAGGCGATGACCGGCGACGTTGATGATGTCGTCGGTGCGGCCCATGACGAAGATGTAGCCATCCTCATCCTTGTAGCCGGCGTCCGAGGTCTTGTAGTAGCCGGGAAACTCGTTGAAGTAAGCTTCCCTGCAGCGGGCGTCCTGCTCCCACAGCGTCGGCAGGCAACCCGGCGGCAGCGGCAGCTTGATGACGATGGAGCCCATCGCATTGGCCGGCAACGGCCTCGCCGCCTCGTCGACGATGTCGACCTGATAACCCGGCATCGCCACGGTCGGTGAACCGTGCTTCACCGGCAGCATGCCGAGGCCGACCGGATTGCCGGCGATGCCCCAGCCGGTTTCGGTCTGCCACCAGTGATCGACGACGGGCACCTTCAATTGTTTTTCCGCCCATTGCACCGTCGGCGGATCGGCGCGCTCGCCGGCCAGGAACAGCGTACGGAATTTGGACAGATCGTATTTGTGGATGAAGGCGCCGTCCGGATCCTCTTTCTTGATGGCGCGGAACGCGGTCGGCGCGGTGAAGAACGCTACCGCCTTGTGCTGCGAGATGACGCGCCAGAACGCCCCGGCATCGGGCGTGCCGATCGGCTTGCCCTCGTACATGACCGTGGTGGTGCCGTGAATCAGCGGCCCGTAGACGATGTAGCTGTGACCGACCACCCAGCCGATATCGGAGCCGCACCACCAGACCTCACCCGGCTTGACGCCGTAGAGGTTGAACATCGACCATTTCAGCGCGACCAGGTGCCCGCCATTGTCGCGGACCACGCCTTTCGGCACACCGGTCGTGCCGGAGGTATAGAGAATGTAGAGCGGATCGGTGGCGAGCACCGGCACGCAAGGCGCGGACTTCTTTGCCGCGATCGCGGCATCGCGCAGTGCCGCCCAGTCGTGATCGCGGCCCGCGATCAGTTCGCAGCGCTGCTGCGGCCGTTGCAGAATGATGCACGCGCCGGGCTTTGCCGTGGCGAGTTTCAGGGCCTCGTCGAGCAACGGCTTGTACTGCACGATACGGCCCGGCTCCAGGCCGCAGCTCGCTGAAAAGATCAGTTTCGGCTTGGCGTCGTCGATCCGGGTCGCGAGTTCCTTGGCTGCGAACCCGCCGAACACCACGGAGTGCACCGCGCCGATCCGTGCGCAGGCCAGCATCGCCACGACCGCCTCAGGCACCATCGGCATGTAGAGAATGACGCGGTCGCCCTTGGTCACGCCAAAGTCCTGCATCACGGCCGCGAGCGTCTGCACCTCCTTGAGTAGTTTGGCATAGGTGAAGGTGGTAATGGTGCTCGGTCCGCCGAGATTGGCCAGCGGCGAGTCATGGATCAGCGCGGCCTGCTCGGCGCGACCATCAGCGACATGGCGATCCAGCGCGTTGTAGCAGGTATTGACCACGGCGCCGGCGAACCAGCGGCCGTAAAGTCCCATCGCGGGATCGAAGACCTTTTTCGCAGGCTCGATCCAGTCGATCTCGCGCGCCGCTTCGGCCCAGAATCCCTCGGGATCGCGGAGCGATCGGGCGTAAACCTCGCCGTAGCGGCTTTTGTCCTGAATAGTCATGGCATTTCTCCCGCCCATTTCTTGTCACGGGAGGCGGCGCCATTTCAAGCGTAGCGCGTCTTGTTCTTAAGAAGCATATCCTTCTTGAGATGGTGCGGCCTCGACATACGGCCGATGCGGCACCGTCATTACTTCCGCCGCCATTACTTGCGCTTGTCTTTCAGCTCCACGACTGGGGCAGGCTCCGCTGGCTCAAACACGCGGCTGGCCAAGACGTCGGACACCTCCAACGACATCACTTCCTCCGACGTCAAGGTCCGGTCGAGGTTGGCGACAAGGCGGTTGGCTTGGCGCAAGCGCATCCGGTCCAACGCATTGCGGACGGAGCGCGCGTTGGAGAACAGCGGCTGGGTCTTTCGCAATGCGATGTAGCGCACGAACGTCTCGCGCGCGTCCGCGCTGAACTTATAATTCATGTCGCGCAGCATCAGCTCGGCGATTGCGAGCAACTCATCTTCCGCATAGTCCGGAAAATCGATGTGATGCGCAATGCGCGAGCGGAAGCCGGGATTGCTCCCAAAGAAGCGGTCCATCCGGTCGGCATAGCCGGCCAGAATTACGACCAGATCTTCGCGATTGTTTTCCATCACCTGCAGCAGAATCTCGATCGCCTCCTGGCCGTAGTCGCGCTCGTTGTCGGGGCGGTAGAGGTAATAGGCTTCATCGATGAACAGCACACCGCCCATGGCGCGCTTCAGCACCTCGCGGGTCTTGGGCGCGGTGTGGCCGATATACTGGCCGACGAGGTCATCGCGCGTCACCGAGACGAGGTGCCCTTTGCGGATATAGCCAAGCCGGTGCAGGATATTCGCCATCCGCAGCGCGACCGTCGTCTTGCCGGTACCGGGATTGCCGGTGAAGCTCATATGCAGCGTTGGCGGCTCGTGCGACAGGCCAAGGGTCTTGCGGGCGCGTTCGACGATGAGCAGCGCCGCGATGTCGCGAATGCGCTGCTTGACCGGTTTCAAGCCAACCAGCTCGCGGTCGAGCTCGTCCAGCACTTCGGCGACGCCGGAACTTTTATATTCCTCCGCCAGATTGATGGTCTGCGCGGGTTCGTCTGGCTTCTGCACGGGCTCTTCCATGTCAATCCTTGATCCGTCGATCCCCCTCACCCACCCGCCTAAAGGGCGGGAGCCCTCTCCCACAGGGGGAGAGGGCAGAAGGAGGACTTATGGCACTACTTGTAGCGTTCGCCGGCGGGCTTGTCAGTGACATAGGCTCGCGTGGTGTATTGGATCTGCCGGCCGCGAGTCTCGGTGCGCTGCAACATGAAACCTGGCTCGTTCTTCGGACGGTTCACGAGATAAGACATTGCCGGGCTCTCGACGCCGCGCACGGAATTGAACGCCGTGACGCGGATATAGTAGCCGGGAAAGGTTTTCCGGCAATTGTTGATCTCCATCATGATGCCAGCGGCATCCTTCAGGTCGAACATCGGCATGCCGAACATTTCCCAATAGGTGTTCCGCGGATGCGGATCGTCGGTGTATTCGACGCTGATCGCAAAATTGTTCCTGAGCGCATACTCGATCTGCGCGGTGATCTGCGCGTCGGTGAGATCAGGCAGGAATGAAAACTGTCCCTGCGTGATCCGGTTGCCGTGATTAGTCATCATAGGCGTAAATCTCCTTAGGGTATCCCTCAGATGGCGGGTGTTGCGACGGGCACGAAGTCGGCCGTGTCGGTGGAATTGTAGTTGAAGGTGATGTCTTTCCAAGTTTCGAGCGCCGCCTTCAGCGGGCTGCACCACTTGGCCGCATCCTCGAGAATTTGCGGGCCTTCGCGCATATAATCGCGGCCTTCATTGCGGGCCATGATCATGGTTTCCAGCGCCACCCGGTTGGCGACCGCGCCGGCCTGGATGCCCATCGGATGGCCGATGGTACCGCCGCCGAACTGGAGCACCACGTCCTCGCCCAGATAGTGGACGAGCTGGTGCATCTGCCCAGCATGGATGCCACCGGAGGCTACCGGCATGACCTTGTTCAGCGAGGCCCAGTCCTGCTCGAAAAACAGGCCCTGCTCCAGCTTCTGCTCGGTATGCGTGTCCAGCAGCGTGTCGTAGAAGCCGCGGATCATCAGCGGATCGCCTTCGAGCTTGCCGACCACCGTGCCGGCATGGATGTGGTCCACGCCCGCCATGCGCATCCACTTGCAGATGACGCGGAAGTTCATGCCGTGGTTCTTCTGGCGCGAATAGGTCGAGTTGCCAGCGCGGTGCAGATGCAGGATCATGTCGTTCTTGCGCGCCCACTTCGCCATCGACTGGATCGCGGTGTAACCGATCACCAGATCGATCATGATGATGACCGAGCCGAGCTCCTTGGCGAACTCGGCGCGCTCATACATTTCCTCCATAGTACCGGCGGTGACGTTAAGGTAGTGCCCCTTCACCTCGCCGGTTTCGGCCTGGGCCTTGTTGACGCCCTCCATGCAGTAGAGGAAGCGGTCGCGCCAATGCATGAAGGGCTGCGAGTTGATGTTCTCGTCGTCCTTGACGAAGTCGAGTCCGCCCTTGAGCGCCTCATAGACCACGCGGCCGTAATTGCGGCCGGAAAGGCCGAGCTTGGGCTTGGTGGTCGCGCCCAGCAGCGGACGGCCGAATTTGTCGAGGCGCTCGCGCTCGACGATGACGCCCGTCGCCGGCCCTTGGAAGGTTTTCAGATACGCCACGGGAATGCGCATGTCTTCAAGGCGCAGCGCCTTGACGGCCTTGAAGCCAAAGACGTTACCAATGATCGAAGCGGTAAGGTTAGCGATCGAGCCAGGCTCGAACAGGTCCATGTCATAGGCGATATAGGCGAAATACTGCGCCTCGGTCTTGGTGCCGGGGCCAGTATTGGGCACCAGCTCGCTGCGATAGGCCTTGGCGCGATACAGCTCACAGGCGGTGAGGCGGTCGGTCCACACCACGGTCCAGGTTGCGGTCGAGGACTCGCCTGCGACGGCGGCCGCGGCCTCTTCATGATCGACGCCCGGCTGCGGCGTGATGCGGAACAGCGCGATAACGTCGGTGTCCTTGGGCACATAGTCGGCGTCCCAATAGCCCATTTGCTTATAGGGGATGACACCGGACTTGTAGCGTTCCTTGCCGCTGAGTTCGTTCATGATAGTCTCCTTACTCTTGTGATAGTTTTCAGATCGCACTTTACTCCGCGGCAACGGCCGTTTTACCGATACGCGGATCAAGCTTACCCGCGCGATAGAGCTTGGCCATTTCAGACAATGGGATCACTCTGATCTTTGCGGCATTTCCGGCGGTGCCGAACTGTTCGAAGCGTTCGCGGCAGAGGTCGCGCATCGCATCCATCGCAGGCTTCAGGAACTTGCGTGGATCGAATTCGCTTCTGGTCTTGGTTGCTATTTTCCGAAATACCGCCGTCATCGCCAGACGGCAGTCGGTGTCGATATTGACCTTGCGGACGCCATGCTTGATGCCGCGAATGATCTCCTCGACCGGCACGCCCCAGGTCTGCGGCATCTCGCCGCCGAACTGATTGAATTCGTCCTGCAAGTGCTGCGGCACCGAGGACGAGCCGTGCATCACCAGATGCGTATTGGGAAGGCGACGGTGAATCTCCTCGACCACCTTCATGGCGAGAATGTCGCCGTCCGGCTTGCGCGAGAACTTGTACGCGCCGTGCGAGGTACCCATTGCGATCGCCAGGGCGTCGACCTTGGTGGCGCGGACGAAATCGACAGCCTGATCCGGATCGGTCAGCAACTGATCGTGGCTGACCGGGCCTTCGATGCCATGCCCGTCTTCCTGCTCGCCGCCGCCGTGCTCGAGCGAGCCGAGCACGCCCAGTTCGCCTTCCACCGAAGCGCCGACCCAGTGCGCCATATCGGTGACACGGCGGGTGATATCGACGTTGTAATCGTAATCGGCGGCGGTCTTGGCGTCAGCCTTGAGCGAGCCGTCCATCATGACCGACGTAAAGCCGAACTTGATCGCGGTGGCGCAGGTCGCTTCTTCGTTGCCGTGATCCTGATGCATGCAAAGCGGAATCTGCGGATACATCTCTTCCAGCGCGTCGATCATTTTCGCCAGCATGATGTCGTTGGCGTAGGAGCGCGCGCCGCGCGAAGCCTGCATAATGACCGGCGCGTCGACGGCGGCCGCCGCCTCCATGATGGCCAGTCCCTGCTCCATGTTGTTGATGTTGAACGCCGGCACGCCGTAGCCGTGCTCGGCGGCATGATCCAGCAATTGTCTCAGAGTGATACGTGCCATGTCGATTACCTCAACCTTTAGATGTCCTGAAAGGAGTCACTCCGGAAGTACACGCCCCTCGCCCAAATTCGATCCGCACTAGCTCAGCTCTTCAATTCGTGACCGAGCAATCGAACGCATCGCCGCGACCGCAACCGCTTCCGGCGTGATGCCGAATTCGCGATACAGCACGCTTGCCGGGGCGGACGCACCGAACCCGGTCATTCCGACAAACTCGCCCGCGGCATCGATCCAGCGGTTCCACTCTCCCTGAACAGCCGCTTCAACGCCAACGCGCGGGCAGCGTCCCAGAACAGCTGTCCGGTATTCGCCGGATTGTTTGGCGAACAGTTCGAAGCATGGGGCCGAAACCACGGCGGCGCGGACGTCATCCTTCGCAAGGAGACGGGTAGCTTCAAGCGCGATGGCGACTTCAGAGCCGGTGGCGATCAGGGTTACGTCCCGCTGGCCCTCCGGATCAGTCACCAGATAGGCGCCGAGAGCGACCTTGTTCACGCCCTTTGCATTGTCACGGAAGGTAGGCAATGCCTGCCGCGAAAGACACAGAATGGATGGGCTCTGTTCTGCCCGCAAGGCGCAGTCCCAGGCTTCGGCGGTTTCGACCGCATCGCCAGGACGAAACACAAGCAGGTTTGGAATCGTCCGAAGCGACGCCAGATGCTCGACCGGCTGATGGGTCGGGCCGTCTTCGCCAAGCCCGATAGAGTCATGCGTCATCACATGGATGACGCGAATGCCCATCAGCGCCGCCATCCTGATCGCGGGCCGGCTGTAGTCGGAGAACGTCAAGAAGGTTCCGCCATAGGGAATGAAGCCGCCATGCAGGGCGATGCCATTCATTGCGGCGGCCATTCCGTGCTCGCGAATGCCGTAGTGGATGTATCTGCCGTCCAACGACCCGGGTTTGACGGGCTTCTGTACCTTCGCAAGCGTGAGGTTCGAATGCGTCAGGTCAGCCGAGCCGCCGAGAAGATTCGGCAGTGCCACGGCGAGCACGTCGATGACCTGCTGGGACGCCTGGCGAGTGGCAATCGAAGGCCGCTCGGTGGCGAAACGGGCGCGGATCGACCGGTAAGCTTCCTCGTAATCGCTCGCCAGCTTTCCAGCCAGCATATCTTGCAAGCGATCACGGGTGGCAACGTCAGTTTGTGACAAGCGCTTTGACCACGCCTGGCTTGCTGTTTGTCCGCGGGCGCCGAGCGCTCGCCATTCGGCAAGAACCGCACCGGGTATTTCAAACGGCGGCATGCGGCCAGTGCAAAGCAGCCCGGGTTGCTGCAATCTCCTGTGCTCCAAGCGGAGCGCCGTGCGCTTTTTCGCAACCCTGGCGATTGGGTGAGCCGAAACCGATTTTCGTGCTGCAAGCGATCAGAGATGGACGATCGCTCGCCCGCTCTTCCTCGATGGCCTTGGCGATGGCCTCGGGATCATGACCGTCAATGCGGCGGACCGACCATCCCGATGCTGCGAAACGCACGATCTGATCGTCGGAGCAGGACAGCGACGTTGCGCCGTCGATCGATATCTCGTTGTCGTCATAAAGAACAATGAGCCGGTTCAATTTCAGGTGACCGGCTAACGAAATCGCCTCCTGACTGAGGCCTTCCATCAAGCAGCCGTCACCGCAGATCACGTAGGTGAAATGATCCACGAGGTTATTGCCAAAGCTGCTCTTCAGCAGGCGTTCGGCAAGCGCCATGCCGACCGCGGTCGCAAGACCCTGACCAAGCGGCCCGGTCGTTGTCTCAACGCCAGCGGTGTGGCCGTATTCAGGGTGTCCGGGGGTCTTCGATCCCCATTGCCGGAACGCCTTGAGTTCATCGAGGGTGACATCCTCATAGCCCGTCAGAAAGAGCAGTG
>CAWIGD010000025.1:0-44741 GCA_963835165.1 uncultured Alphaproteobacteria bacterium | reverse complement strand
GGTCGACGCATCAGGTGAGCGCCCAATGAGCCTCGACTTCGAAGAACTGGACTATCGCCCGACACCGATCGGGGCGTTGAGCTTGCGCAGGCGTCGCGAGTTGAAGCTCGGTATGGATGTCTTCGAGATCAAGCTTGGCGATGAATTTCTGATGTCGAGTCTGTTCACGGCATCGGAGATCGCCTTGGCCCGGCTGGGGCTGGCGGGACTTTCCGAACCTGGACTTGACGTCGTCGTCGGAGGGCTGGGCCTGGGCTATACGGCCAAGGCCGTGCTGGAGCACAGGAACGTCGCCGCGCTGATCGTGGTCGAGGCGCTGGAGGCGGTGATCGACTGGCACGCGCAGGGGCTGGTGCCGCTGGGTCCCGAGCTGACCCGCGACCCCCGGTGCCGCTTGGTGCAAGGCGATTTCTTCGCGCTTGCGGCATCCGAAGCGGGCTTTGATCCGGCCGCCCCCGCCCGCAGGTTTCACGCGGTGCTGGTGGACATCGATCATTCCCCCGACTTCCTGCTCGATCCCCGGCACGCCGCGTTCTACGGCGAGCAGGGACTCTCCCGGCTGGCCGCGCATCTGCGCCCCGGCGGCATCTTCGCGCTCTGGTCCAACGACCGTCCGGACGACGCCTTCACGGCGCGCCTCGGGCGCATTTTCGCGGATGCGCGCGCCGAGCAGGTGACGTTTCACAACCCGCTTCAAGACAAGCCCTTCACGCAAACCATCTATCTTGCGAACAAGCAGGCTGTGCCCCGCAAGGCTTGAACACTCCGAAGAAGGGGTGCCAAAGAATGCAGGGGGGCTAAGCCTGCCGCCAAATCTTCCGCCCAACGATTTGCGCCATCGTCAGGGGGTGAGCGAGCACGGTGGTGATGCGCCCCATCGCGCGGTCGGGTTCGTGAAATACGCCAAGCTGTCGAAGCAGCGTGGCTCGGTCGTAGTAGATCTTCTCTCCCGCCAGGCGGTCGTCGTCGTCGAACGTGAAGATGCCGCAGAGCGAAAATTCAATCTGGCGCCCGGTCGCCGGAAGCCCGCGCCACGGGCCGAGGTGCCGCCCGCGAATGACGACCTCGAGGACGACGGCGGCGTCGCTCGCATGGCGGCGCTGCACCGCGATCTGCAGTCCCGGCAGGGCTTGCAGCAATCCCCGGTAAAACATGTGGACTTCGTCGCGTCCGGTGTAATGCGCGTCCCACGGTTCATCGTCGTAACGCGCTGTCGCTCCGAAAGTCCCCATGATGCCTTCAAGGTCATGCTGATTTTCGAAACTGATATGCTCGTCGACAACCTTGAGGCGAGCCGCGATCCGGTCATCAAGGTGCAATCTGGTCATGATCGATCGCCCTGTCCTTTCGCCGCGTTTCGACAATAATCGGACTTTCGACACGCGCCGCAAGTCGGCGGGCGCCAGCGGCGGAATGCCCAGGCCGGTCGTCCTGGCGGTCTGAGTTCGAGCGCCGGCTCTAGCCCTGGATGTGCCGAGAGATGCCTAGACCAACAGCGGTTGAAAGAAGGTGTCCCAACCGGAGTTGCAGCATTCGCATTGCCAATGATGCGCGATCACGCCTCCCGGCTGGTAGCTCGACACGCGCGGCCCTGCGGCCAATGCGCGGCATCGCGGACATTGATCCCGGCGTGCGGTCGGGGTGTCGACGTGTCCGATTCGGGCGGGCAGGGGAGCGGGCCCCCGGGTCGGCGGCGTTCGACGCACGCCCTCTGCCTGAGTCCGAGGATAGTGGGCGAAAGCATCCATCGCGGCGTCCTCCTAGCCAAACTGCTGGCGAGGATCGCCCTTTCGGTTCCCCGCGCGCTGTGACCGCCGACACGAAATAGACGATTGGTCTCAAACCATCCGGATGCGGTCGGTGCCGGCGAGAATCGTGATCACAGCCTATTGCCGGTATTTTTTCGCTGCCGCGAGCAGAGCCTCGTAGTCGTCCTTGACCTTAGGATTGGCCGACAGGATCGACGCGGCGACCGGCGTGACCAGATCGACGTATTTCTTCGCCTCGGGCGGCGCCATGGTGATGAGCTCGCCGCCGTTCTTCTTCCAGACCTCTTCCTTGTCCTTGATGTCGTTGACGTTCCAATCCAGGAAGACGGCCTCGGCCTTGCGGGCTTCGGCGCGAACGATCGCTTCAAGCTCCGGTCCGAGCGATTTCAGGAACTGCCGGTTGACCACGACCGGCGCGGCGAACAAGGTGGCCGGCATATAGGTCATCGGCTTGGCGATGTCGTAGTACTTGAACGCAACGAAAGGCGCCGCCGCGGCGACCATTCCATCGATCGTCCGGTTCTGCATCGCCGGTAACGCCTCGCCGAGCGGCAGCGAGACCGGAATGGCGCCAAGCTTCTTCAGCGGATCGACCTGAATTGGCGCGCCGCCCTGCGTGCGGATTTTTTGTCCTTGAATGTCCGCCACCGTTCGCACCGCCTTGTGCGACAGCAGCATCAGCGGGCTGTAAAGGCTGGGGGCCAGAATCTCGACTCCCTTGTCCGCGCCCCAGGTCGCAAGTCGCGCGCGGATCGCCGGATCGTTCAGCATTTTGTAGCCATGCGGGATATCGTCGAACAAGCCGGGCGCGTCGAGCACCTGGAAGCGCGGCTCAAGGCTGATCCAGAAGCCGTTTGCCGCGGAGCCCGCCTCGATCGTGCCCAGCGCCACGCCCTCGACCACTGCCGGAAGCTGGCCGAGCTGGTTGGCGGGATAGATCTCGACCTTGATCTTTCCCGGCGCGCGCTGCTCGATGCCGGCCTTCAGGGTCTTGTAGAACTCGTGCGTGGCGTCGTTGATCGTTGGCGACGACAGCTTCAAGGTGAACTGCTGCGCGCCTGCGGGCATCGCAGCGAGAACGCCGGCCGCCAGCGCCGCGATGGCCGCAAGCCGCCTTGGTGTCGTGGTCATCGAGCTCATCCTCCCTGTCTTTTCTGGTATCAGCCTTTGGCCAGCAGATACTTCACCCCGATCAGCGATATGTCCGGGATATACGTAATCAGCGCCAGCGCGATCAGATAAATTATCACGAAGGGTATGATGCCGCGATAGATCGTTTCGAGTTTGAGCCCGAGCACGGACTGCGCGACGAAGATGTTGATCCCGAACGGCGGATGGAACAGGCCGATCGCCAGGTTGACCGTCACTACGATACCGAAATGCACGGTGTTGATGCCGACCGCTTTCACCATGGGCACCAGGAGCGGGCTGAGCAGCAGGATCGCCGACAGCGGGTCGAGGAAGCAGCCCACCACCAGGAGCAGGATGTTGATGGCCAGCAGGAGCATCCATGCCGACACATTCAACGACTGTAGCCATGCCGTGATCGTCGCCGGGACCTGATTCACTGTCAGAAGCCAAGCGAAGACGCCGGCACACGCCACGATGATGAGGATCTGGCCGGTGAACAGCACGGTCGAGGCGCTGGCTTCAATGATGTCGCGCCAGCCGAGCTCGCGGAAAACGAAGGTGGTGACGAAACCGGCATAGACGCAGGCGACGGCGGCGGCCTCCGTCGGCGAGAACACGCCGCCATAGATGCCGCCGAGGATGATGACCGGGGCGCCCAATGCCCACAGGCTGCGGCCGGCGGCATGGAGGAATCGTTTGCGGTCGAACGGCTCGCCGGCGCCGAAATTCTCCCGCCGCGCCCGCCACACGACGTAGAGCGCGATCATCGCCGCGATCATCAGGCCCGGTATGACGCCGGCGGCATAGAGCCGCGCCACCAATTCCTCCGCCGCCGCGCCATAGACGATCATCGGGATGCTGGGCGGGATGATCACGTCGATGGCGCCGACCGAGGTGATCAGCCCGGCGGTAAAGGTCTCGGGGTAGCCGGCACGCCGCATTGCCGGCACCATGACCCTGCCGACGGTCGCGACGGTCGCGGCGCTCGCTCCCGAGATTGCGCCGAAGATCGCCGAGGTGCCGACCGCCGTCACTCCGAGACTGCCGCGCACCGAGCCGACCCCGCCTTGCACGAAATCGACCAGCCGCTGCGCGACGCTGCCGCGTCCCATCAATTCGCCGGCATAGATGAAGAACGGTACGGCGAGCAGCGGCGTCGCATTGACCGAGGCGAACAGGTTCTGATGCAGCGCCGCCAGCGGCACGTTCATAAAGAACACCAACGCGACGGTCACCGCGGTGAGCAGCACCAGGAAGATCGGAAAACCGAGCAGCAGCAGCGTGATCGGCACGATCGCGAGGGCGAAGGTCATGGCTCGGCCTCGCCTTTCGCGGCCGGCTCCGGCGCTCGCCGCGCGGCGCCGAGGACGCGCGAAAGCGCGATGATGAGGATCAATCCGAATCCGAGCGCTATCACGCCATGCGGGATCCACATCGGCACGCCCGCCATGTCGCTCGAGCGTCCGATCCGCAGCATCTGCCGGGCATAGAAATAGGACTGCGCCAGCACGAAGCCCGCCAACACCGCAAGCAGCAGCTGCTCGGCGATCCGAAGCAGCGTACGGAACGGGGCGGGCATGAACCCGACCAGGACATCCATCCGCAAATGCTGGTTGCGCTGCGTCACCACGACGGCGCCGAGGAATGTCATCCCGACCATGATGAAGACCTGCACTTCGTCGGAGCCGAGCAACGAGATGCCGAACAGGTAGCGACCGAGCACGTTGGTGAAGTTGAGCAGGACCGCCACGATGAAAAGCAGTGCCAGCATGAGCTCGATGGCACGTACGATCCGATCGAAGATTTGAACAACCACCCTTCGCCCCATTTGCCGCGCTGGCGCCCCGCCGCCGACGATTCCGAACGCGATGATTGCGCGTGGCGGCTTGATTGTGGAACGGCTCCCGGGCGGCGGCAAGAACGACGATCCTGCCGCCGATGTCGAACCGCATGAGATCGTTCGGTCAACGACTCGATTTTGCTGTCGCGGATGCCCGCGACAGCGGCTACCGTGGATGTCGGCGCGCTGGTGTGGTGCGTCGAGGGCTCGTGGGCCGCATGAAAGCACACCGGTACTGGTTCAAACTCGTATCGTTGTGGCTGCTGGCCGCATCGGCGACCGGCGGGGTGCCGGCGCAAGCCCAAGCCCAAGCCCAGACCCAGGACTATCCCACGCGGCCGGTGAAGATCATCACGGACTCCGGGCCCGGCAGCGCCATCGACGTCACCTTGCGGGTCATCGCCGATCGGCTGACCCAGGTCTGGGGCCAGCAGGTCCTGGCGGTCAACCAGCCGGGCGGAGGCGGCGCCATTGCGGCCCGCATGGCATCCGCTGCCGCGCCCGATGGTTACACGCTCTTCATCCCCGCTCTCTCGGCGTTCGTGGCGCTGCCGGGAACGGCCGCCAATCTCCCGATCGAGGTGCCGCGCGACTTCACGCCGATCGGCTACTTCGGCGGATCGCCCATGTTCATTACGGCCGCGCCGTCTCTCGGCGTGGCGACGTTGGCGGAATTGATCGAGCTCGCCAAACGCCGGCCCGGCGAGCTCGCATACGGCACGAACGGACCGGGCAGGCTCACCCACCTGACCGGCGAGCTGTTCCAAAGCCGGACTGGAATCAAGCTGCTCATGGTTCCCTATTCCGGCGGCACCGCCCAGGTTCTCAACGACGTCATGGGCGGCCGCATCCCGATTGTCATCGAGGCCTATTCGGGCATTGCCGGCGCGATTCAAGCCGGCACGGTCAGACCGCTCGCGGTCGCGTCGCCCAGGCGGCTGCCCGACTTTCCCGACCTGCCGACCGTTGCGGAAACCATCCCCGGCTTCGCGGCCATCGGCTGGCAGGTATTGGTGGCGCCGGTCGGCACGCCCGCGGGCATCGTGCGCAAGGCGAACGACGACTTGATCAGGGCGCTGAGCGATCCCGAGGCCAGGAAGCGGCTGGCGAAGCTCGGCCGCGATGAGCTTCCGATGTCACCCGCCGAAGTCACCGCGTTCATCCAGGGTGAGCAGCGCAAGTGGGCCCCGATCCTGCAGCAGATCGGCAGTGCTCCGTAGCGAGGAGCCGGCCGTCCCTCACGCGACGCCCGAGTTGATGGAGCGGTCGTGAACGGAGGTCGAGCGGATTTCAGCCTCCCACCGGGTTGGGGTCGCGCCAGGCTCGCTCGAACGGCAGCCGCCAGGCATGGGGGGCGACCAGCTGATGGATCGATTTTGGTCCCCACGCGCCGGGGGGATAAAGTCGAACCGGCGGCGGTGCATCGAGCAGGGGGATCGACACCTCCCAAAGCCGCTCGATGCCCTCGGCGGTCGTGAACAGGGTGTGGTCGCCGCGCATCGCGTCCAGGATCAGGCGCTCATAGGCTTCGAGAACATCGCTGATCATGCCGGTTTCATGCATGGCGAACTGCAAGCTCTGCTTGTCCAGCCGCATGCCCGGGCCGGGGCGCTTGCCGTAGAACGACAGTGACATCTTCGCGGCGTCCGCCAGGTCGAACGTCAAATGGTCGGGGCCTTGCGCACCAACACCTGAGCCGGGAGGGAACATGCTCTTGGGTGGTTCCCGGAAGGCGATGGAAATGATCCGCTGGCCCTCCGCGAGCCGCTTGCCGGTGCGGAGAAAGAACGGCACGCCGGCCCAGCGCCAATTGTCGATCGAACATTTCAACGCGATGAAGGTTTCGGTATCGGACTCCGGGTCGACGCCGTCCTCGGACCGATAGCCGGTGTATTGCCCGCGGACGACGTTCTTCGGGTCGATCGGCAACATGCTGCGAAAGACCTTGTTCTTTTCCTCGCTGATGGGCCCCGGCTCCAGCGCCGTCGGTGGTTCCATCGCCATGAACGCGAGAATCTGGAACAGGTGGGTGACCACCATGTCGCGATACGCTCCGGTCGCCTCGTAGAACGCCGAACGTTTGCCGAGCCCGAGCGTCTCCGGAACGTCGATCTGCACATGATCGATGAAGTTGCGGTTCCAGATCGGCTCGAACAACCCGTTGGCGAAGCGGAATGCGAGGATGTTCTGCGCCGGCTCCTTGCCCAGGAAGTGGTCGATGCGGAAAATCTGATCTTCGGAAAAGACCTCGTGCAGCTTGGCATTGAGCGAGACCGCACTTGCCAGATCCGTGCCGAACGGCTTTTCCATGATGATCCGGGAGCGCTCGACGAGGTCTGCTTCCGCCAGCAGGCGGACGGCCGACAAGGCGGCATTGGGCGGCACGCTCAGATAGTGCACACGGCGATTCTGGTTGCCCAGTTTCTGCTCCGCCGCGGCGACCGCCGCTTTGAGGACGGGAGCGCCCGCGCCGATCGGCACATAGTCCAGCGTCTCGGCAAAGGCGGCCCAGTCCGCCTCCTTCACCTTTCGGCTGGAGAATTGATCGACTGCCTCGCGCGCGATCTTGCGGAAGCCATCGGCGTCGATCTGGTCCAGCGAGACCCCGACGATTCGGCAACCCGGAATGAACCCGGCGCTCGACAGGTAGAACAGGCCGGGCAACAGCTTCCGTCGAGACAGGTCGCCGGTGGCGCCCACAAGGACAAGGACCTGCGACTGTTTGGGACCAACCCCAGGAGGAATCTTTCCCACCTTGCCCATCCCCCTTCTGGTGATGCCCGAGCCGGGCGGTCGACCAAGTTTAGCGCAGATTTATTCTGGAATGCCGGCGACAGCGTGCAAGATTTTTCGGCTGGCCGAGACGCCCTTTTGTGCGGGCCGCGCAATTCGCCGTTCGTCGGCGTAGCAAGGGCAATTCGATGGTGAGCACATCGGGCGTCGGCGGACCGGGCTGTCTGCTTTCGACTCCAGCAATCGGACCGTCAGTCGGATGCCTCCGGTTTGGTGCCGCGGCCGATCGCAAATTGACCGACCGGGCCTTCGACGTGGAATTCGATCCCGGTCATCTTCGCGAACAGATCGATATTGGCGGTCCCGATCGCGCATCCGCCAAGCCCCATATCGGTCGCCATCAGGTACAGCGTTTGGGTCAATACCCCGACATCCTTCAGGATGAGCGCATACGCGATCGAGCTGTATTTCCATGACATCCGGCCAAAGCGCGCCGCGATCGTGATCAGGATCTGGGGCGGGGCGGGCGCGCCCATCGCAAATTCGGCTCCCGCCAGCAGCGCGTCGAGCTCATGCGCGCGCACGCCGATCGGCACCAGCGCATGTCCGCCGGCGTCGTAATGATAGAATCCCCGCGCCAGCCCGTCGCATTTGTCGACGGCCAGATAGAGCTCGAGCTCCCAGCCGCCGCCGCCCGACGGATACGGCCTGGCGGCATACGCGACCATCGGAGCGTCGTCGCCGAGGTCGAGCCTGCTGCTCCATCTCGACTGGACACGCGCGCTGCAGTCGAGAAACCGCGAAAGCTCGGCAAGCGTGACCGGTCGCTGGTCATCGAAGATGCGCGTCGAGTGACGTTGACGCAGAAGTTTCGCGGCCGGCGGGATTGGCCGCGCGGTCGCGGCCGGGACCTTGCGCAGATCGATTTTCTTTCCAGGCCAGCGCGGCCGCACCGCCGGCAGCGGAGCCATGACGCCGGCATAGGGATAAACCCCGCCCATCGGATTGGCGTGCCGGCCTTCGGTGCTGCGCGCGTGGAAGAGGAAATCGTGAAAATCCCAGAGAACGAGATTGTCGTCACCCTCGGCCGGCCGCAGGCCGCTGTCGCGGGTGGCGTCGACCTTGAACAGGATTTGGCAATCGACCAGCACGGCGAGCAGCTCGAGCCCCGGAAAACCGTCCTGCCGACGCAGTCGTTCGATCGGCTGCGGTGCGGACAACAGGGCCAGGGCGGCCGCGATCTTCGGATCGCAAATCCTGAACAACGCGCCGGCGCGCGGCGACTCCAGGACCATCTCGTTGCCGCGCCGGCGCAGGTACGCGAACCGCGACAGGACGAGAATGTCGGCCTCGCCGAGCTGCTGCGCTCGCGGCCAATAGTCGGGAACCTGCGGCTCGATGACGACTTGGTCCTCGCCTTGATCCTCGCCGTCGCGCGCGCGCCCGAGGCGGTACTCCAGCAGGCCGTGTCCGGCCAATCGCCGGACCAGGAGTTGAACCTCCTTGTCGATGCTCCGGCCCTCGGACGCAAACGAGCCGAGCGGCAGACCCGTGCGCAGGTTCTGCGCGCGATCCGCCGCGCCGGCGCTGAACTTTCCCAAGCCCACCGAATGGCCATCGAAGCGGGCGACGATGTTTCCGTCCGCGCGCGCTTCGAGCGCGACGTGAGCGCCGAGCCGGGCGGAGAGAGTTGCCGGCGTTCGTCGCCCTGGCTTTGTTCCGGGAGCGCGCAAGCCGGGACGACCCTCAGGTCTGGGGATGAAGCGGATTGAGCTCGTGTTCGGGCACCGGCCGGTCGCGCAAGCCGAGCTTCACCGGGACATCGTAAAGCCGGCCGGGCGCGAAGCGGCGATAGAAATGCCGTAATCCCGGAACGATCACCCTGACCACCGGGACCTCGATATCGGGGCGCGTCTGATCGAGCACGAGGAAGTCGAGCCCCGCGCGCTTGGCGAGGCCAACGCAGGCGGTCACCTGATCGCGCTTGTCGAGATGGCCGAACTTCGAACTGAAGTCCGGTCGCACGACCGGGGCGCCCTTCGGAGTCAAATAGGGATGGTCCTGCAGCCGAAATAGCGGGGAGCCGTCATGGTCCGTATCTTGATGAGATTCCCGGCTCGACGGATTCTGGTTCCGGCGGCCCATGAGGCCGATGGACAGAAATTGACTGAGCTCGGTCATCGCGCGCAACGCGGCGATGCGCGCATCGAAGTGCGCGCCGGAACCGAAATCGACGAATTCCTGCTCGTTTTCGATCCAGTGCGCGACGGTCACGAAGGTCGGAATCCCGAGATCGCTGGTGACGTCGAGCAGCCAAAGGCGGCGTCCGGTTTCGGCCAGCTGGGCTTTCAGGTCACGGATATAGGGATCGTCGAACTGGTCGAGGTCCACTTCCGCCCGCTGCGATCGATTGTACCACCAGATTGCATATGCATCCCGTTCCACCAGCTCGAGGAACCCCTGGACGATCGCTTCCTCGCGCGTGTTGCCGGCCGCGCAGCCGTTGGAGTCCGCGTGGACCTGATAGCCGGCAAGGCCCCGGTAGAAAAAATACAACAGGCTGGTCGGAAGATATTTGAACCGTTCGTCGCGCAGGGACCAGACCGGCGACCATTCGATCTCGGCCGATCGATCGAACGGAGCCGGCATCGGCGTCACCTCGTCCGGGCCGTTCGCCTGCGCCAGATCTCGCCGCAGCTGTGCATCGCTGTGCAGCAGGACGTCGTTCGGATGAATGGCGTCGCCTGGCGGGAAATCCGCGAACCGCCGCGTTACTCTGATTTCGTCGCCCTGGAAAATTCCGGAATAACGCTCGATCGCCTCCATCAGCGCGCTGGCTTCACCCTGTTCGGCAGTGCTGCCCTTGCCGAAGCTGCCGCCGTTCAGTCCTGCCTTGAGTTCGTCGACCGTCTCGGGGCGGGCAGAGAAATTATGCGTGGCGAGGAAGTTGGTGTTCATGGGCAGGTCGGCATCGATCCGCTCGAGACGCGAGACCACGCCGGTGAGCGGGCTCACGTGCTTGCGGAAGCGCGCCACCGTGGCCCCCGGCGAAACCGCCCGGTATCCCCCGCTTGTCATGACCAGCTTGCCGCCGGCGCCAAGCTCGACCGGCGCCGGCGCGCGGCCGGGGTCCCGCAGTTCCTTGCGACCGCAGGCCGGGCATTGCGGGCGGGCCGCCACATAATGCCTCACGATGGTCGAGCCCAGCAGGTCGAGGCTGATGAGATGATCGCGCAAGTCCGTGCGGAAGTCGGTGGCGATCGCTTTCGCGATCTCGACGGCCGCAAGCTGGATGGCATTCTGCTCGAACAGGCCGCGGGCGAGCGGCGACGCGGCGACGCGGCGGGCCTGTTTGCGGTCGAGGAAGGCCTTGACCTCGCGGTTGCGCTGCATCCGTTCGGCGAGACAGGTCCAGCAGGCGCTCTTGCTCTGGTCCTTGCCTGGACTGAACACTGGCCCCACCAGCGGAAAGATGCCGGATGGCTGGACCAGCAGCCAGCGCGTGCGGTCCGACAGATGCTGCCGGTTCAATTCGTCCAGACGCGCTTCGAGGTAATCGCTCACCAGCGTGACCGTCAGGTCGGCGGCGCCCTTCACGACGCGCGCGCCCAGCGCTTTAAGAGCGGCGCCGAGTTCCGTTGCGCCCTGCACGTCGATCGATTGAATGCGCACGCGACAGTTCTGGAGATTTCTCTTCGCGTCCTCCGGCAGCAGGCCGAGGCTCGCCCAATAGGCGTCCGCGTGGTCCGCGGACGAGCGCGGTGCCGGGACCACGAAGCGGCGGTCGCTGAGCCGCTTCAAGGCTTCGTGGATCTTGGCGGATGGAAAATCCTTTTCCAGCTCGCGAAAGAGCTGCCGAAAGTTCTTGCCGGCTCCGATCGCGGAGGCGAGCGCGCAATAGAGCGCGCCGTTGAGAAAGAACTTCCGGTCCTCGGAATAGAGGCACACGACATCAGGCGGCAGCACATAGACGGTAAAATTCGGCGCGAACTGCGGAACCTCTTTGCTGTCACGCTGCGTAAGGCCGCTCTCGCGATCGCGGGTCCTCAGCCCAGGACGCGCGCCTCCACGCTTGCCGCGACCAGTCTGGATCGTCATTGCCCGGCACGCAGTCTGCACGTGCGGCGGCGCCGTTGGTCCGGCTCGGGCGCAGAGCGGGATCGCTTCAGATTGAACCACGATTTCGCTCAAGGATTTATTCGCTCGCATGACCTTATCCGAAAAGTCTGCAACTTTCGGGATCATGCTCTATCGCTTCTCGAGAGGATTGACTACCCGCTCGGCGTCATGCGCAGCGTTAGGGCGTTCACGCCCGTCTTTGACGGGCTATGGACGCGCGCGAAGGCGCTCGGGACAGCGCATCCGCGCGGGCTGAACTGCAGACGACACATGATTGGCCGGGTCGAATCTGGTCAAACCCGATCAGGGCAGACCTGCGTCTGCCCGCGTAATCGGAAAGTGCCCGCGTCTAGCAGATGCGGCAAACTCCCCACGACAAGCAGCAACCGCCACCTCCGCAGCCGCAGCCTCCGCAACCTCCGCAACCTCTGGCGCAGCCTCTGCAGCCTCTGCAGCCTCTGCAGCCTCTGCAACCTCCGCAACCTCGGGCCACTTGTTCACCTTGCCGAGCGGAGCCGGTGTTTTCCTTGTCGAAGACGTAGAATGTCCCCAGGCTGACGTCGGAGATTTCTTCTTCATTGAGCGTGATTTCGGGAACCCGTGCGGTGTTCGACGACGGTACATCCGCTGCCGGTGCGGTTGCTGCGGATGCGCCGCCCGCTAGCGACAAAGACACGCCAACGACTCCCAACGCCGGTACGACTTCCTTGCGGCGCTTTCGCTTCGAAGCCTGCTTCGTCAGTGGCATCGTTGAGTCCTCCATGCCTTCCAGGAAAGTCGACGTCGCCCGAAGCGGCAGGGTAGGCTTTGCATAGGCACGTTGCAAGGCCGAGCCGTTTGCAGAACGCGCTGTCGGTGCGTCGAGTTCCGACATCATGAACGACATCTTTCATGAACGGCATATGAACAACATTATTGCCGCCGATCGCGAACAGAACATCCAGGTGCGCCCGACAACCTCGACGCGCATAAGCCCGAGAACCGGAGGCCCAAAGGCGATCGCTGGCTCGAGTGTCGGCTTGGTGTACGCTGCGTGCAGGCTGATGGATTTGAAGTTCCTGTCGGTCTTGCGGCGAACTCGTGGAAGAACGTCAACTCAAGAACCGCGCCTGCAGCGTATCCGATCGAAATGGAATCAGCCCGGCGCAACTTCGGTGCTCCCGTCCACAAGGCAAGGGCAGGGGACGACACCGGGTGCGCGGCGAGATCCTCGCAATGAGGTTTGGAATCATAAATTTGTCTAGTGTCCTTTTGATTCCGAGGTTGCGGCTCGAATACGGGCGCCGCGGCTTCTGTGCAGGTGCGAACGGGAGAAGCAGACGTGGTCAATGCTGATGGCCGTTTCGTCTGGTACGAGTTGATGACGACGGACATGGAGGCCGCCAAGGCCTTCTACGCCGACGTCGTGGGCTGGGGCACGCAGGACGCGTCGATGCCCGGCATGCCCTACACCCTGTTCACCGCCGGAACGGCCTCGGTCAGCGGGGTGATGGACCTGCCGGAGGAGGCGAGGAAATTGGGCATGAGGCCGGGCTGGCTCGGATATGTCGGCGTCAACGACGTGGACGCCGCCGCCGACCGCATCAAGCGCCTTGGCGGCGCCCTGTACGTCCCACCGACGGACGTCCCCAACATCAGCCGCATCTCGGTCGCAGTTGACCCGCAAATGGCAATGATCGCGTTGTTGAAGTGGCTGACGCCCGGCCAGGGGCAGCCCGTCGCACTGAGCACACCGGGCCGCGTGGGCTGGCACGAGCTGCTCGCCGCCGACTGGGAGAAGGCGTTTGCCTTCTACGCCGAGCTTTTCGACTGGCAGAAAGCGGGCGCCGACACCGGGGCGGTAGGTACGTACCAACTGTTCTCCGCCGGAGGAGAGACGATCGGCGGCATGTTCACCAAGCCCCCGATGGAGCCGGTGCCGTTCTGGCTTTACTATTTCAACATTGGCGACATCGACGCGGCGGCGAAGCGCGTGCAGGCGGGCGGCGGCCAGGTCCTCAGCGGGCCGGTTGAAGTGCCGGGCGGCGGCAGCTGGATCGTCCAGTGCACGGACCCGCAGGGCGCCATCTTCGCGCTCGCGGGAAAGCGGAGCCACAACGGCATCGGATATTTCGAGCGCGCCGCATCGCGCGATCCGTCCGACGTTCGTTTCGGCTGGCGCAGAACATGAGTCCCGAAACGTTGCAGCCTTTGTTTGGGGCGCGAAGGCCGATGGATAAAATAGTCGTTCGCGACGCACGACATGACGAAGCAGAACTCATCGTGCAAATGATCCGTCATATGGTCAGGGAGATGGCGAGCTATGGAGGCCACGCTCCGGCCACCGATGATGCCGCTTGGGAAAAAATGGCAATCGTCATCGCCGGTGAACTCAAAGGGAATAATGCCAAATATGTGATTGCTGAATTGGGAAATAGCGATGCGATTGGAGTCGCGGGAGCGGCGCTGATCACCTTGGGCGGCGCGTTTGCCCCAAAGAAGACGTTGCACATCACTGCCATTTATGTCCTCCCGCCGTTCCGGCGCGGTGGCATTGGCGGCCGGTTGATCGCAAGAATTCTGGATTGGGGACGCGCGGCCGGCAGCGAGCTGTGTGACCTGAACGTGCTGTCCGAAAATCCCGCGAAGTCATTGTATGAGACATGCGGGTTTTCGGTAGTGGAGGTTAAGATGGTCCGTTCACTCTTGGGAGGAGGTTGACGGGTTTTGGGTCGCTCGATCCGATATTGTTTGAGGTGCCGCCGCTTCCCGCCGCCATCGAACGCCAACCTGATGCGAAGATGAGTTGCAGCCCGGAAGCATCGTCATGAATCGCTTGCCTGTCGTGACCAGCAGCAGTAACGCGGAATTTCCAGATTGAGTAATTCGGCGGTCTTGAGATTTGATGACAAGCTCGCGTGAGGCCCTATTCGCCGTTGACTGTAACGTGCGTTAGTCCCGAGAACCCGAGAACGCGAGCTGCCGCAGGCGACACGTCGATAATCCGCCCCCGCACGAAGGGACCACGATCGTTGATGGTCACGACCACCGAATGCCCATTGCTGCCGTTACTGGTGAGGTTGCCCGCGCGCTGCCGCCTTTCTTCAAAGCGCGGAGAGATAGCGCGCCATCGCATCCCGCTCGCGGTCGCTCAGCGCCTGCATGAATTTCGGCATGTCGCCGTTATTGCCCCTTTCCTCGGTGGCGAAGTCGCGCATGGTTGCGACCAGGTATTCGTAACTGAGCCCTGCCAGCCGCGGCGCCGGCGGGCCGCCCTCGAAATTCGGCTGGTGGCATGGTTGGCACTGGGCGATTCCGTTGGGCGGCGACGCGGGAGCGGCGGTCGCACGTTGCGCCGGCCAGCTCTTGGCCGCGAAATAGGCCGCGATCTTGCGCAGATCCTCCTGCGCAAGGCCTTTGGCTATGGGCGACATGATCGGGTTGTCGCGCTCGCCATTTCTGTAGTCGCGCAATTGCTTCATCAGATAGCTCTGCTGCTGACCCCAGATGATCGGAATGGTCTTTGGATCGGCGGGCACGCCATTCTGGCCGTGGCATGCGTCGCACATCTGCGCTTTTGCCTCGATGTCGTCGGCGGCGCATGCCGGTACGGCAGTAATCGCAAAACCAATCCCGGCGCCGGCAATCGTCGAAAAGAGACGTGTGAACATGGCTGGATTCCTCCCTCCGCGACTGCGCACGGTGCCCGATACACGCAAGTATCGAGACAAAGCGCGCAGGGCGCAAGGCGGCCCGACACGCCCGGGTTCTCCCTTAGTCAACCCGGCCAATGTAGCGCCGAAGCCACTCGGATGAGGCTTGTTCCACCCGCCAAGCGGAGTCATCATACATTCGTCGGCTGTCGACTGAATCGGTCAAGCGTCCGAGCGAGTCGCGTTTTACGGCAGCCAAAACAAAATTTTCATTAGGGAGATCTCGATGCGAAGCAAACTGATGTTGAGCTTCGCCGCCAGTGCAGCGGTGGTGCTGTTCCATCCAACAATTCAAACGGTTTGGGCGCAGGGCCAGGAGGCGCTGACCGGCACGGTCAGCTCCGAGGCCGAAGGCAACATGGAAGGCGTCGTCGTCACCGCCAAAAGGCCCGGCTCGATCGTCGAGGTCAGCGTGACCACCGACGCGCAGGGCCGCTACGTGTTCCCGGAGAACCGCCTCGACCCGGGCGAATATGCGCTGAGCATCCGCGCGGTCGGCTACGACATCGGCGCCCCGACCAAGGCGAAGGTGGAGCCCGAGAAGACCGCCACGGCCGACATCAAGCTCAAGAAGGCCAAGAATCTCGCCAGCCAGCTCACCAACGCCGAGTGGATGATGAGCATCCCCGGCACCGACGACCAGAAGGCGACGCTGCTCAATTGCCAGGGCTGTCACACGCTGGAGCGCATCATGCGCTCGACCCATGATTCCGACGAGTGGACGCAGGTGATCACCCGCATGTTTGGCTATGGCGCCGTGAGCCAGCCGATCAAGCCGCAGCGCATGCTGGATCCGAACCGCCAGGGCCAGCCCGAGCAATACCGCAAGATGGCCGACTATCTGGCGACCATCAATCTGAGCTCGAGCGACCACTGGTCGTACGAGCTCAAGACGCTGCCGCGTCCGAAGGGCCGCGACACCCGCGCCATCGTCACCGAGTACGACATGGTGCGGCCGACCACCGAGCCGCATGACATCCTGGTCGATAAGGACGGCATGGTCTGGTACACCGACTTCGGCGAGATGTTCATCGGCAAGTTCGATCCGAAGACGCTCAAGCTCACCGAATATCCGATCAAGAAGTTCAAGGACAAGGCGCCCACCGGGCTGCTCAGCATCGAGTTCGACCATACCGGCAAGATCTGGTTCGACACGATGTACCAGGGCTCGCTCGGCTCGCTCGACCCGAAGACCGGCGAGATCGCCTATTATCCGCTGCCGCCGGAATACAACGACGACCGCGTGCAGCTGAACTTCACCGGGCTGCGCTACGACGTCGACGGCAAGGTGTGGACCAAGAGCGTCGGCACCCAGCACATCTTCCGGCTCGATCTGGCGACCAACACCTGGGAGCGCTTCCACCCGACCGACCAGCTGCCGCCCAATCTCAAGCATGCCGGCATCTATCAGGTCATTGCGGACTCCAAGAACAACCTGTGGATGGCCGAATTCACCGAAGGCCATCTCGGCAAGCTCGATGCGAAGACCAAGGAAGTGACGTGGTACGCCACGCCGACCCCGAAAGCGCGGGCGCGCCGCATGCAGATCGACGACCAGGACCGCATCCTGGTGACCGAATATCGGACCAGCAAGGTCGCGCTGTTCGACACCAAGACGGAAAAATACCTCGCCGAATACAGCCTGCCGCCGTTCACGTACCCGTACCGAGCCAACTTCGACAAGAACGGCGAGCTCTGGGCCTCGACGATGAGCACCGACCGCGTCGTGCGGCTCGATCCCAAGACCGGCAAGTCGGTGCAATACCTGATGCCGTCCGACACCAACATGCGCACGGTGTTCGTCGACAATTCGACGACGCCGGTGACGTTCTGGGTCGGCAGCAACCACGACCATCGGATCGTGAAAGTGGAGCCGCTCGACTAGGTCGCCAACGAAGCGGGGTGCGGGTTCGGGTATTCGCACCCCGGCGGGGAGGGGAAGAACCGGCCCGGGCCGGTTGCCGAAGGCCATGAGAGCCTGCCCGCGATCCGTCGTACCCTTCTCCGCAGCCAAGCGCCGCTCTATCAGGCGCAGGCGTCATCATTCAATTCACTTGGAGCGAAGAATGGCTGCGGTCCGCTCGACGATTTCAGCGGGTACGCTGGCCGTATCCTGGATGAGCTTTTGCAGTTCTTCGCCCGAGGCCGGCTGGAACTCCTGCTGGGCCCTCTCAATCTCGGCGAGAAATTCTGGATCCTTGACCATGGCATCGAATGCCGTGCGCAACACCTTCACCCGATCCGCCGGCATGCCGGGCGGCGCCACGATCGAGCGACCGACCGCGGCACTGCTGGTGTAGAACGCCAAGATTTGCTTGGCTTCGGGTGTCCTGCCGAGCTCCACGTTGGTTGGAACGTCCGGCAGGTCGCGATGCCGTTCAAGTGCGCATTGGTACAGAACATTGATCCGATGATTTCGCAGCCAGTCCTGCTTCGTCCTTTTCAACGTGTTCCATGAGGTGAACGCGCCATCCACCTCGCCCCGCTCCATCGCCAACATGCTCTGGGGAGAGCTGCTGTAGCCGGAGATGACCTTGAACCGAGTGCCGGCCAGCACATTGAGCAGTTTCGGATAACCCTCCGACGGCGAGCCGGCGCCGGTGCCGGCCACTGGCGTCTCGTATCGCCTGGCGTCGTCGATGGTTTTCGCCTTCGCGGTTGGCCCGGTCAATGCCACTTCGAGAATTGCGGTCGCGCGTCCGATCCAGGTGAACTCGCTCGCCTTGTAATGAACCGCGGGCGAATGCAAAGCGTCCTCGATCGCCAATGTCTGGGTAATAATCCCCATGGCGGTGCCGTCCCTCGGCGCCGCCGCAAACAGAAAGTTGGCAGCCTGGAAGCTGCCGGCCCCGGCCATGGTCTGCGCCACTACGGTCGGATTGCCGGGAATGTTCTTGCCGATGAAACGGGCAACGAGACGCGCGTAATAGTCGTAGCTGCCGCCGGCTGCGAAGCCGATATAGAGGTTGATGACCTTACCCTTGAAGAACTGGTCGGCTGGCTGGGCAGAGGCGAGTCGCGGCGCGCATGCCAACATCGCGGCAGCGAGCGCCCGCGCCGTTCGAAGCCGATATTCAATGACGTGCGTTCTCATCATCCCGATGCTTGCGCCGGACGATAGAACGGCCGGTCGCCGCGAATTGTAGTACGGTGCATGCGGCGAACATCCGGCAGGCTGTAGCCTCCGCAGGCCTGATGATTGAGACAGCGATTATCCCAGATCACCAGATCCTGATCCTGCCACTTATGCCGGTAATGGAATCGCTCGTCCATCATGACGGCGAAGAGCTTGTCGAGCAAAGGCTGCGCTTCGGAATCCGGCATGTCTGCAATGCCGATGGTGAAGCGCGGCGAGATGTAAAGCGCCTGGCGACCAGTCTCCGGATGGGTGCGTACGATCGGCTGGAGCACGTCTTTCGTCATCTTCTCGTGCTGCTTGTAGTAATCCTTGGCATCGGTGCGTGCGGCGGAAATAGTGACGCGCGGATTCTTGATCTTGCTGATGTGATGGATGCCGTAGCGACCCTCGACCTCCTGCCTGAGGTCCGGCGGGAGCGCGTCGTAGACTTGGTACATGTTGCAGAATTCGGTGTCGCCGCCGCGGCTCGGATTGCGCACGGCATAGAGCACGGTGCGGTTGCAGGGCTCTTCGTGATGCGAGGAGTCCGAATGCCAGAAGTCGCCGGCATCCACGATGCCGACGGCCGTGCCGTCGGGTCGTATCTCATTCGACAGGATCAGGATGTCGGGATCATCCGGATGGGTATAGGTGGTGCGGTCCTGGGTTTCGAGCGGTCCGAGCTGACGGGAGAATGTCGCCTGCTGCTTCGGCGTCAGACGTCTGGGCGCGGATAGCGATGACCGGGTATTCCAGCATCGTCCGCTTGAGCGCGCTCAGCGTCTCCGCGTCGAGTGGCTGAGAACAGTCGAGTCCTAAAATCTCGGCCGCGCCAGCCTCAGACAGCTTGTTTACGGTGACGTTCATCAACGGCGTTGTCACGTTGGCGCGCGATTTAGTTGCGAACTCCGCCAGTTTCGTTCGTGGCGCTGTAGCATTTTCTATCACTTGGCGGACGCGGTCAAACCCCGGTAGAGGTCGCAGGTTTAGAGTTCGCGCTTTGCCGGCACGCTTCGTGTCATGCCTGGCCGCGGCCGGTTATAGAGAGATGGCCGCCAAGATAACTTGTCGCATAACCGCAGCCCCAGGTAGACTCGGCATGGTGGCGATGGCCCCTATTTATCAAAGCCTCGGGGCCAAGGAGGAGAAACGGGCATGAAGAAGAGCGGGTCGCAGAAAAGCGAGTCTCCTTCTGAGCTGATAGACGCGAGAATCAAGGAGCTAGGCGACTGGCGGGGCAAGATGCTCAGCCGGCTCCGAACCTTGGTCAAGGAAGCCGATCCCGAAGTCGTCGAGGAGTGGAAGTGGAGAGGAGTTCCGGTGTGGTCGCACGACGGACTGATCTGTACAGGCGAGACTTACAAGAACGTCGTGAAGATGACCTTTGCCAAAGGGGCGGCTCTGAAGGATCCGTCGGGCCTCTTCAACTCCAGTCTTGACGGGAACACAAGGCGTGCCATCGACTTCCACGAGGGCGAGAAGATAGACGAGCGGGCGTTGAAGACTCTCGTTCGCGCCGCCGTGAGCCTGAACAAGTCCAAAGCCAAAAGCTGATCCACGGAATCGAACATTTTTCCGTGGAACCGTTGTCCGCCCGGCGCGAAAGACTATCCTCACTCGATTGACCGGCGTCGCGAGCATCTAGTCACGGGGGATCGGCCGATGCCGACTAGAGTGAGCACTGGCGGGCAGATCGGCCGCTCATTGCCGCGGCTCGAAGGCCGCGAGAAGGTCACCGGACGCGTCGAATACACCCACACCATGCGGCTGCCGGGAATGCTGCATGGAAAGATTTTCCGCAGCACGGTGGCGCACGGCAGGATCAAATCGATCGACACCAGTGCGGCCGCGAAGATTCCCGGCGTTCATGGCGTGTTCACCGCCGACGACATCCTTAAGGTGATCCCCGATCCCTATTACGGCCCTGCATTCCACGACCAGCCCATCCTGGCGATCGACAAGGTGCGCTTCGTCGGCGAGCCGGTCGCGGTGGTCGTAGCCTCCGATCCCCATGTCGCCGAAGCCGCGGTCCACGAGATCGTGGCGGAATACGAGGACCTTCCCGCGGTCTACGACGAGGTGGAAGCCATGACCTCCACCGCCTTCGTTCACGAACAGCTGCGGCCCGCCGGCAGTTTCGCCGATCTCAAGCATCTCAAGGGCGTGAAGTCGACCAATCTTGCGGTGACGGCCAAGCTGCGGCGCGGCGACGTCGACAAGGCCTTCGCCTCGGCCGCCCACATATTCGAGCATACCTTCCGCACTCAAAAATGTCTTCATCTGGCGTTCGAGCCGTTTGCCTCGATCGCCGATGCGCGTGAGTCGAGCATCACGATCCATACCAGCTCGCAAGGTCCGTCGTTCGTGCGCGCCGAGATCGCGCGACTGCTCGGCTGGTCGCAGAACCAGGTCCGCATCAAGGTGCCATTCGTCGGTGGGGGCTATGGTTCCAAGCTCTACATCAAGCTGGAGGCGCTGGTGACCGCGCTCTCGCTGCTCACGCGGCGGCCGGTCAAGATCGCCCTGACGATGGAGGAGCAGTTCTACCAGATCACGAAGCACCCCAGCACGCTCCGGATCAAAACAGGTGTCGACAACAGTGGGCGCATCATGGCCCGTAAGTGCGAGGTGTTCTGGAACGGGGGCGCCTACGCCGACGTCGGCCCCCGCGTCACGCACAAGTCGGGCTTTGTAGCGGCGGGGCCCTACGATATCGAGAATGTCTCCATCGATTCCTACGCGCTCTACACGAACATGACTCCGGCGGGCGCGTTGCGTGGGTTTGGCATCCCGCAACTCGCCTGGGCGTATGAGAGCCATACCGACATGATCGCGCGGGCGCTCAAGCTTGATCCGGTCGCGTTCCGGCGCCTCAACCTGCTGCGGGACGGCCGCCCGCACGCGAGCGGAACGATCCTCAGGGACGCGCCGCTGGAGGAGGTCCTGGATCGGTTGTGTGAACGATTGAATTGGGGCGCACCCTTCGATCGCGGCACCGGGGCGGCGCGGCGCGGGCGCGGTCTCGCCATCGCGCTTAAGGCTGCAATTTCGCCCACCACGTCGGTGTCGATGATCAACGTCAGCGCCGATGGCAGCGTGACCCTCTACGTCGGCACGGTAGACATGGGCCAGGGTTCCGACACCGGAATGGCGCAGATCGTAGGCGAGGCCCTCAACATTCCAGCCGAAAAGGTGAGAGTGGTGGCGCGCGATACCGACGTTACGCCTTACGACATGGGCACACTGGGCTCGCGGTCGCTGTTCCACATGGGGAATGCCACCCGGATCGCGGCGGAAGAAGTGCGCAGCAAGATTGCGGCGCTTGCCAGCGAGGTCGGCGAGCCGGAGGGCAGCAACATGCCCATTGGTGAGCTGTTCAAGAAGAAATATGGCATGCTGGCCGGCAACATCATCGGTACCGGCGCTTACAAGCCCGACTACGCGCCGGCGGAGCACGAAACCGGCCAATCGCCAAACATCACCCCGTTCTGGATGATCGGCGGCGCCGGCGTGGAGGTCGAAGTTGACACCGAGACGGGGCACGTGCGCATCCTCAAGCTGGTCAACGTCATCGATTGCGGCACGCCCATCAATCCGCGGATCGTCGAAACGCAGATTTCCGGGGCGGCGCTGATGCAGCTCGGTTTCACGATGTTCGAGAAGATGCATCTCGACGCCGGACAGGTGACGAATGCCTCGCTCGCGGATTACAAAATCCCGGGGTTCTTCGACGTGCCAGAGATGATGGTCAATGAGGCGGTCGACGCCTATCAGCACAACGCACCGTTCGGCGCCAAGGGTGCCGGAGAATCCGCGACGCTGTGCGTGTCGCCGGCGGTCGCGAACGCCATCGACGACGCGGTCGGCGTGCGGCTGATGGAGTTGCCGCTCACACCCGAAGCGGTGCTTCGCGCGCTGCGAAGCAAAGCCGGCGCCCCGCTGGAGGGAGAAGCGTGAGGGCCGCTCGATCGAATGGCCCTTGATTGTTCGGATGACTTGAACGCGAGGACATCATGATGCGACTTCGGATCTTGGCCTTTGTGAGCGCCCTCCTTGCAGGTCTTGCCGTCCCCGGAGCGGTATCTTACGCGCAGGCGCCGGCCTGGCCGACGCGATCGGTCAGGTTCATCGTGCCGTTCGGACCGGGCGCCGCCGCCGACATCGGCGCGCGACTGTTCGCTGAAAAGCTGTCGCAGCTCTGGAGCCAACCCGTGGTGGTCGAGAACCGGCCCGGCGGCGACAGCATTATCGCGATCACGGCGTTTCTGAGCGCGAATGACGACCACGTATTGTTGTATATGCCGTCTGGCAATTTCACCGTGCACCCATTCCTGCACAGCAAGCTTCCCTATGATCCCAACGACCTCAATCCCATCGTGCGAACGTCAAACACCATTCTGGCCGTCGCATTGGCGAAGTCCTCGCCCTACAACACCATCCGCGAGTTCACCGAGGCCGCGCGGGCCAATCCCGGCAAATTCAATTCCGGCCTCGTGCCCGGCCTGACCGAGTTCACCTTCTGGGCCTATACCCATCACGAAAACCTGAACATCACGCAGGTTCCGTACCGCGACATCAACTTGGCGCCCACGGATCTTGCGGAGGGTCGCATCCAAGTGGTCATGGCGTCGCTTGCGATCGTGCAGCCACAATGGCGTGCCGACCGGATCAAGCTGATCGCGCTCAACAACAAGACGCGTACGTCGCTTGTGCCCGGCATCCCGACCGCGTTGGAGGAGGGCTACCCGTCCCTGGTCTTCGAAGGTCTTCATGGTTTGATCGGCCTGAAGACCATGCCGAAGGAGCTCAAGGAGCGCATCGCGGCCGATTTCAAAGAGGCGGCGGCCGACGGCTCGATCGCTTCGAGGTTGGCGGCCACAGGCTCGGTGATCAATGTCGGGGGGCCGGATGAATTCTCGGCCGCAATCGAGGAGCAGCGCGCCGCGATCGCCGCCACCGTCAAAGCGATCAACTTCAAACCGAAGAATTGAACAATTGCGGCGAGTCACTCCGGAACCGTGGCGGGTTTCGTCGGATCGGAGACCTGGATCACTAGATATCTGAGCGGCTGCGTCGCGCTGGCATTGCGCGAGATCGCGTGCAGTGCATTCGGCGCCTCGTAGAAAACCTCGCCCGGCTTCAGAGTCTGCACCGGACCGTCATTGATTTTCACCTCGTAGCTGCCTTCCAGGATGTAGCCGACGGTATGACTTCCAGGATGCCGATGCGCCGCGCTGCCGTTGCCGGGATCGCGTTCGGTGAGGCGAACGGTCAACCGGCGGCCCAGTACGTCATCCATCACGCGGTTGAAAAGTTCGGTGCTGCGCTGGCCGGATGCCGCCGGCGCTTGCGCAAATGATTGCGTGATACCCGGCTGGCCGGCGGCGATCAGCCAGCCCGCAATCGCTCCTCCACAACCGATGGCGGTATGCGAGACGATGCTGCGTATCGGCATGTTGGACTCCCTGGGTCATTTCCCGTTTGAAGTATACGGCGAAAATTCAGCCAGTGGCACCGACCTAGTTCTGCAACGAGCGATAGATCACGCGCATGAAGTTTCCGGCTGCCCGCGCAGGGTGCAAACGCCGGGCTATCGCCTGTTCGCAAGCGGTTTCACCCATTCGCGGACCAACTCGATGAACATTTGCGCGACCGGGCTGAGCGACCAATTCGTCAAGGTCGTGATGCCGACCGGTTGTCGAATGTCGGGAAGTTTCACGGGCAATGCTTTAAGTCCGGGATGTTTACGCGGCAGGAGGAGTGAGAAGCCGACGACCACAGTGAGGAAACGTCCCGTCGCGAGCAGCTCGTCGCGCAGAGTGATGGACGGAGCCGCCACGGTAAGCCGCGGCGGATCAAGCCCGGCCGCGCGAAAGACCCCCGCCTGCATCGCGCCGAAATCAGTGATGAGCGGATCCAGCACCCAAGGCTCGCTCAGCAGCTCGGCAAGCTCGATCTTGCGGCGGCGAGTCAGTGGATTGTTCGGCCCGGTGACCACGACTAAGGCATCATGGAACAGAATTTCTTCCGAATACTCCTGGCCGACGGGACGCGCAAATCGTGAAATCGCGAAATCCACATTGCGCGCCGCCACTTCCTGCCGCAACGGCCCCGGCACGCCGGCGACGACATGAAAAGTCATGCGCGGATATTGCCGTGAGAGCCGGTCGATGACCGGCGCTATGATCGCGGCATTGATCGCATCGGTCGCTCCGATCCGCACTTCGCCCGCCGTAGGGTCGGACAGAAATTCGATCTCTTCGATGCCTTGTCGCATCTCGTCGAAAATGGCGATGCCGCGCTTGATTAACGCCCGACCGTAGGGCGTCGGCTCGACGCCGCGCCGGCTGCGGTCGAGGAGCCGCACCCCCAAGGCGTCCTCCATGTCGGCAATGGCCTTCGACACGACCGGCTGCGAGATCGCAAGACGCTCGGCCGCCTTGCCCATCGTCGCGCATTCGACGACGGTCATCAGGATGCGGAGGTCGCGCAACTTGAGCCGGCGACCGATGCGCTCCGTGCCCTGCTTTGGCGCGACCATAGGCATATAGCTATGAGATCATCGAGAAATCGAGGTATCCAACTATAGTAAGAAGGCGCAGAGTTCAATCGCGAATGCACCATGCATGGCCGATTGAGCCCGGCTGTCGGGCTACAAGAACGGCCCCGAGCACGGAGGACAGCCATGATCACCAGGCGCGCGTTCCTATCGACGGCCGCGATGGCAGGCACGGCAGCGGGCTTCGGAATTGCCGCGCGCTGGCCGGCATCCGCACAGCCCTACCCGTCGAGCGTCATCCGTATCGTTGTGCCGAACTCGGCGAGCACACCACCAGACATTCTTGCACGCATCGTCGCCGCGGCGCTGTCGGACGGCGAGGGCTGGAACGTGATCGTCGAGAACAAGCCCGGCGGTGTGACGACGATCGGCATAACCGAGGTTCTGAAGCAGCCGGCCGACGGCCACACGCTGCTCTCGATAACCGCTCCCTTCGCCGCGGTCCCCGCTCTCTTTCCTGATGCAAGGTTCAAGCTCGAGACCGATTTCATGCCGCTCATTCAGGTCGGCACCGCCTATAATGTTCTGGTGGTCAACCCGTCAGTCCCGGTCAATTCGGTGGCGGAGCTCATCGCATACCTCAAAAAGGGAACCAGGCAAGCACACGTTCTCCTCAGGTGGCTTCGGTACGCCCGCGCACTTGCTTGGCGAGTTGTTCAAGCTCGAGACCGGAGTGCAGGCGACACATGTGCCCTATACCCAATTTCCGCAGGCGATCGCGGACCTGATCAGTGGCGTCAACACCTATCAGTTCATCACCATTCTCCCGGTGGTACAGCATATCAACACCGGCAAGCTGCGCGCGCTGGCCGTGATGGCCGGCAAGCGCGTCGGGGTGCTCAAGGACGTTCCGACTATCGTCGAGGCCGGATATCCCAAGCTGGCGGCCGAGGACTGGGCCGGCATCTTGGTGAAAACCGGTACGCCGCCCGCGGTCGTTGCGCGGCTGAATGAGGCGGTCAACAAGGCGCTCAGGACCGACAAGGTGCGCGACGCTCTCGCCAAGCTTGGCGTTGATCCGGGCGGCGGCACGCCGGAGGCGTTCGGCGCGCTGGTGCGCAGCGAGACGGAGCACTGGACCAAGGTCGTCCAGGAAGCCGGCATCAAGATCAACCCATGACGGCCAGCGACTTCCGCGTGACGCTGCTCGGGACCGGCGTGCCGATCCCGAGCCCCGACCGCTTCGGACCCTGCACGCTGGTCGAGGCCGGCGACCAGAAGCTTCGCGTCATGCCTGGCCGCGGCCGAGTCATAGAGCGATGAACCGCCAAGATAACTTGTCGCATAACCGCAGCCCCAGGTAGAACTCGGCACGGTGGCGATGGCCCCCATTTATCAAAGCCTCGGGGCCAAGGAGGAGAAACGGGCATGAAGAAGAGCGGGTCGCAGAAAAGCAAGTCTCCTTCTCAGCTGATAGACGCGAGAATCAAGGAGCTAGGCGACTGGCGGGGCAAGATGCTCAGCCGGCTCCGTACCTTGGTCAAGGAAGCCGATCCCGAAGTCGTCGAGGAGTGGAAGTGGAGAGGAGTTCCGGTGTGGTCGCACGACGGATTGATCTGCACAGGCGAGACTTACAAGAACGTCGTGAAGATGACCTTCGCCAAAGGGGCGGCTCTGAAGGATCCGTCGGGCCTCTTCAACTCCAGTCTTGACGGGAACACAAGGCGTGCCATCGACTTCCACGAGGGCGAGAAGATAGACGAGGGGGCGTTGAAGACTCTCGTTCGCGCCGCCGTGACCCTGAACAAGTCCAAAGCCAAAAGCTGATCCACGGAATCGAACATTTTTCCGTGGAACCGTTGTCCGCCCGGCGCGAAAGACTATCCTCACTCGATTGACCGGCGTCGCGAGCATCTAGTCACGGGGGATCCGGCCGATGCCGACTAGAGTGAGCACTGGCGGGCAGATCGGCCGCTCATTGCCGCGGCTCGAAGGCCGCGAGAAGGTCACCGGACGCGTCGAATACACTCACACCATGCGGCTGCCGGGAATGCTGCATGGAAAGATTTTCCGCAGCACGGTGGCGCACGGCAGGATCAAATCGATCGACACCAGTGCGGCCGCGAAGATTCCCGGCGTCCATGGCGTGTTCACCGCCGACGACATCCTTAAGGTGATCCCCGATCCCTATTACGGCCCTGCATTCCACGACCAGCCCATCCTGGCGATCGACAAGGTGCGCTTCGTCGGCGAGCCGGTCGCGGTGGTCGTAGCATCCGATCCCCATGTCGCCGAAGCCGCGGTCCACGAGATCGTGGCGGAATACGAGGACCTTCCCGCGGTCTACGACGAGGTGGAAGCCATGACCTCCACCGCCTTCGTTCACGAACAGCTGCGGCCCGCCGGCAGTTTCGCCGATCTCAAGCATCTCAAGGGCGTGAAGTCGACCAATCTTGCGGTGACAGCCAAGCTGCGGCGCGGCGACGTCGACAAGGCCTTCGCCTCGGCCGCCCACATATTCGAGCATACCTTTCGCACTCAAAAATGTCTTCATCTGGCGTTCGAGCCGTTTGCCTCGATCGCCGATGCGCGTGAGTCGAGCATCACGATCCATACCAGCTCGCAAGGTCCGTCGTTCGTGCGCGCCGAGATCGCGCGACTGCTCGGCTGGTCGCAGAACCAGGTCCGCATCAAGGTGCCATTCGTCGGTGGGGGCTATGGTTCCAAGCTCTACATCAAGCTGGAGGCGCTGGTGACCGCGCTCTCGCTGCTCACGCGGCGGCCGGTCAAGATCGCCCTGACGATGGAGGAGCAGTTCTACCAGATCACGAAGCACCCCAGCACGCTCCGGATCAAAACAGGTGTCGACGACAGCGGGCGCATCATGGCCCGTAAGTGCGAGGTGTTCTGGAACGGGGGCGCCTACGCCGACGTCGGCCCCCGCGTCACGCACAAGTCGGGCTTTGTAGCGGCGGGGCCCTACGATATCGAGAATGTCTCCATCGATTCCTACGCGCTCTACACGAATATGACTCCGGCGGGCGCGTTGCGTGGGTTTGGCATCCCGCAACTCGCCTGGGCGTATGAGAGCCATACCGACATGATCGCGCGGGCGCTCAAGCTTGATCCGGTCGCGTTCCGGCGCCTCAACCTGCTGCGGGACGGCCGCCCGCACGCGAGCGGAACGATCCTCAGGGACGCGCCGCTGGAGGAGGTCCTGGATCGGTTGTGTGAACGCTTGAATTGGGGCGCACCCTTCGATCGCGGCACCGGGGCGGCGCGACGCGGGCGCGGTCTCGCCATCGCGCTTAAGGCTGCAATTTCGCCCACCACGTCGGTGTCGATGATCAACGTCAGCGCCGATGGCAGCGTGACCCTCTACGTCGGCACGGTAGACATGGGCCAGGGCTCCGACACCGGAATGGCGCAGATCGTAGGCGAGGCCCTCAACATTCCAGCCGAAAAGGTGAGAGTGGTGGCGCGCGATACCGACGTTACGCCTTACGACATGGGCACACTGGGCTCGCGGTCGCTGTTCCACATGGGGAATGCCACCCGGATCGCGGCGGAAGAAGTGCGCAGCAAGATTGCGGCGCTTGCCAGCGAGGTCGGCGAGCCGGAGGGCAGCAACATGCCCATTGGTGAGCTGTTCAAGAAGAAATATGGCATGCTGGCCGGCAACATCATCGGTACCGGCGCTTACAAGCCCGACTACGCGCCGGCGGAGCACGAAACCGGCCAATCGCCAAACATCACCCCGTTCTGGATGATCGGCGGCGCTGGCGTGGAGGTCGAAGTTGACACCGAGACGGGGCACGTGCGCATCCTCAAGCTGGTCAACGTCATCGATTGCGGCACGCCCATCAATCCGCGGATCGTCGAAACGCAGATTTCCGGGGCGGCGCTGATGCAGCTCGGTTTCACGATGTTCGAGAAGATGCATCTCGACGCCGGACAGGTGACGAATGCCTCGCTCGCGGATTACAAAATCCCGGGGTTCTTCGACGTGCCAGAGATGATGGTCAATGAGGCGGTCGACGCCTATCAGCACAACGCACCGTTCGGCGCCAAGGGTGCCGGAGAATCCGCGACGCTGTGCGTGTCGCCGGCGGTCGCGAACGCCATCGACGACGCGGTCGGCGTGCGGCTGATGGAGTTGCCGCTCACACCCGAAGCGGTGCTTCGCGCGCTGCGAAGCAAAGCCGGCGCCCCGCTGGAGGGAGAAGCGTGAGGGCCGCTCGATCGAATGGCCCTTGATTGTTCGGATGACTTGAACGCGAGGACATCATGATGCGACTTCGGATCTTGGCCTTTGTGAGCGCCCTCCTTGCAGGTCTTGCCGTCCCCGGAGCGGTATCTTACGCGCAGGCGCCGGCCTGGCCGACGCGATCGGTCAGGTTCATCGTGCCGTTCGGACCGGGCGCCGCCGCCGACATCGGCGCGCGACTGTTCGCTGAAAAGCTGTCGCAGCTCTGGAGCCAACCCGTGGTGGTCGAGAACCGGCCCGGCGGCGACAGCATTATCGCGATCACGGCGTTTCTGAGCGCGAATGACGACCACGTATTGTTGTATATGCCGTCTGGCAATTTCACCGTGCACCCATTCCTGCACAGCAAGCTTCCCTATGATCCCAACGACCTCAATCCCATCGTGCGAACGTCAAACACCATTCTGGCCGTCGCATTGGCGAAGTCCTCGCCCTACAACACCATCCGCGAGTTCACCGAGGCCGCGCGGGCCAATCCCGGCAAATTCAATTCCGGCCTCGTGCCCGGCCTGACCGAGTTCACCTTCTGGGCCTATACCCATCACGAAAACCTGAACATCACGCAGGTTCCGTACCGCGACATCAACTTGGCGCCCACGGATCTTGCGGAGGGTCGCATCCAAGTGGTCATGGCGTCGCTTGCGATCGTGCAGCCACAATGGCGCGCCGACCGGATCAAGCTGATCGCGCTCAACAACAAGACGCGTACGTCGCTTGTACCCGGCATTCCGACCGCGTTGGAGGAGGGCTACCCGTCCCTGGTCTTCGAAGGTCTTCATGGTTTGATCGGCCTGAAGACCATGCCGAAGGAGCTCAAGGAGCGCATCGCGGCCGATTTCAAAGAGGCGGCGGCCGACGGCTCGATCGCTTCGAGGTTGGCGGCCACAGGCTCGGTGATCAATGTCGGGGGGCCGGATGAATTCTCGGCCGCAATCGAGGAGCAGCGCGCCGCGATCGCCGCCACCGTCAAAGCGATCAACTTCAAACCGAAGAATTGAACAATTGCGGCGAGTCACTCCGGAACCGTGGCGGGTTTCGTCGGATCGGAGACCTGGATCACTAGATATCTGAGCGGCTGCGTCGCGCTGGCATTGCGCGAGATCGCGTGCAGTGCATTTGGCGCCTCGTAGAAAACCTCGCCCGGCTTCAGAGTCTGCACCGGACCGTCATTGATTTTCACCTCGTAGCTGCCTTCCAGGATGTAGCCGACGGTATGACTTCCAGGATGCCGATGCGCCGCGCTGCCGTTGCCGGGATCGCGTTCGGTGAGGCGAACGGTCAACCGGCGGCCCAGTACGTCATCCATCACGCGGTTGAAAAGTTCGGTGCTGCGCTGGCCGGATAGCCGCCGGCGCTTGCGCAAATGATTGCGTGATACCCGGCTGGCCGGCGGCGATCAGCCAGCCCGCAATCGCTCCTCCACAACCGATGGCGGTATGCGAGACGATGCTGCGTATCGGCATGTTGGACTCCCTGGGTCATTTCTCGTTTGAAGTATAAGGCGAAAATTCAGCCAGTGGCACCGACCTAGTTCTGCAACGAGCGATAGATCACGCGTATGAAGTTTCCGGCTGCCCGCGCAGGGTGCAAACGCCGGGCTATCGCCTGTTCGCAAGCGGTTTCACCCATTCGCGGACCGACTCGATGAACATTTGCGCGACCGGGCTGAGCGACCGATTCGTCAAGGTCGTGATGCCGACCGGTTGTCGAATGTCGGGAAGTTTCACGGGCAATGCTTTAAGTCCGGGATGTTTACGCGGCAGGAGGAGTGAGAAGCCGACGACCACAGTGAGGAAACGTCCCGTCGCGAGCAGCTCGTCGCGCAGAGTGATGGACGGAGCCGCCACGGTAAGCCGCGGCGGATCAAGCCCGGCCGCGCGAAAGACCCCCGCCTGCATCGCGCCGAAATCAGTGATGAGCGGATCCAGCACCCAAGGCTCGCTCAGCAGCTCGGCAAGCTCGATCTTGCGGCGGCGAGTCAGTGGATTGTTCGGCCCGGTGACCACGACTAAGGCATCATGGAACAGAATTTCTTCCGAATACTCCTGGCCGACGGGACGCGCAAATCGTGAAATCGCGAAATCCACATTGCGCGCCGCCACTTCCTGCCGCAACGGCCCCGGCACGCCGGCGACGACATGAAAAGTCATGCGCGGATATTGCCGTGAGAGCCGGTCGATGACCGGCGCTATGATCGCGGCATTGATCGCATCGGTCGCTCCGATCCGCACTTCGCCCGCCGTAGGGTCGGACAGAAATTCGATCTCTTCGATGCCTTGTCGCATCTCGTCGAAGATGGCGATGCCGCGCTTGATTAACGCCCGACCGTAGGGCGTCGGCTCGACGCCGCGCCGGCTGCGGTCGAGGAGCCGCACCCCCAAGGCGTCCTCCATGTCGGCAATGGCCTTCGACACGACCGGCTGCGAGATCGCAAGACGCTCGGCCGCCTTGCCCATCGTCGCGCATTCGACGACGGTCATCAGGATGCGGAGGTCGCGCAACTTGAGCCGGCGACCGATGCGCTCCGTGCCCTGCTTTGGCGCGACCATAGGCATATAGCTATGAGATCATCGAGAAATCGAGGTATCCAACTATAGTAAGAAGGCGCAGAGTTCAATCGCGAATGCACCATGCATGGCCGATTGAGCCCGGCGGTCGGGCTACAAGAACGGCCCCGAGCACGGAGGACAGCCATGATCACCAAGCGCGCGTTCCTATCGACGGTCGCAATGGCAGGCACGGCAGCGGGCTTCGGAATTGCCGCGCGCTGGCCGGCATTTGCACAGCCCTACCCGTCGAGCGTCATCCGTATCGTTGTGCCGAACTCGGCGAGCACACCACCAGACATTCTTGCACGCATCGTCGCCGCGGCGCTGTCGGACGGCGAGGGCTGGAACGTGATCGTCGAGAACAAGCCCGGCGGTGTGACGACGATCGGCATAACCGAGGTTCTGAAGCAGCCGGCCGACGGCCACACGCTGCTCTCGATAACCGCTCCCTTCGCCGCGGTCCCCGCTCTCTTTCCTGATGCAAGGTTCAAGCTCGAGACCGATTTCATGCCGCTCATTCAGGTCGGCACCGCCTATAATGTCCTGGTGGTCAACCCGTCAGTCCCGGTCAATTCGGTGGCGGAGCTCATCGCATACCTCAAAAAGGACCCAGGCAAACACACGTTCTCCTCAGGTGGCTTCGGTACGCCCGCGCACTTGCTTGGCGAGTTGTTCAAGCTCGAGACCGGAGTGCAGGCGACACATGTGCCCTATACCCAATTTCCGCAGGCGATCGCGGACCTGATCAGTGGCGTCAACACCTATCAGTTCATCACCATTCTCCCGGTGGTACAGCATATCAACACCGGCAAGCTGCGCGCGCTGGCCGTGATGGCCGGCAAGCGCGTCGGGGTGCTCAAGGACGTTCCGACTATCGTCGAGGCCGGATATCCCAAGCTGGCGGCCGAGGACTGGGCCGGCATCTTGGTGAAAACCGGCACGCCGCCCGCGGTCGTTGCGCGGCTGAATGAGGCGGTCAACAAGGCGCTCAAAACCGACAAGGTGCGCGAGGCGCTGGTCAAGCTTGGCGTTGATCCGGGCGGCGGCACGCCGGAGGCGTTCGGCGCGCTGGTGCGCAGCGAGACGGAGCACTGGACCAAGGTCGTCCAGGAAGCCGGCATCAAGATCAACCCATGACGGCCAGCGACTTCCGCGTGACGCTGCTCGGGACCGGCGTGCCGATCCCGAGCCCCGATCGCTTCGGACCCTGCACGCTGGTCGAGGCCGGCGACCAGAAGTTTCTCATCGATGCCGGCCGCGGCGCTACCATCCGGCTCTACCAGCTCAAGCTGCCGATCGGGCGCATCGACGTGCAGCTTCTCACCCACTATCACTCCGACCACACGTCAGGCGTGCCTGATGTATGGCTCACCGGCTGGCTCGAATCATATTTCGGAGCACGCAAGACGCCCTACCGCGTGATCGGGCCGACCGGCGCACGCGAACTAATCGAGAATTTGGAGCGGGCTTACGCACTCGACATCAAGATCCGCGTGGCCGACGAGAAGCTGCCGCTCTCCGGTATTGCGACCGATGTCACCGAGTTTGACTGCGACGGCACGGTCTACGAGCAGGGCGGCGTGAGGGTGATTGCTTTCGAGGTCGACCATGGCGATGTCATCAAGCCGTGCTACGGATATCGCTTCGAATACGGCGGACGCGCCGCGGTGTTTTCCAGCGATACCCGCTACAATCAAAATGTCATCAAGTATGGGGCCGGTGCCGACTTGCTCGTCCATGAAGTGGCGAGCGCGCGGCCGGAACTGATGAAGGAGGCCTACGTCCAGAGGATTATCGGCCACCACACGACACCACGGGAGGCCGGACTTGTCTTTGCCCAGACGAAACCGAAGCTTGCCGTCTATACGCATATAGTTCAACTCGGCAGCGAGCGTATCCCTCCGCCGACGATCGACGATATTATCGCTGAGACGCGAACAACCTATGGCGGGCCGCTGGCCGTCGGTGAGGATTTGATGGCGTTTGAGATCGGCGAGACGGTCTCAGTTCGGCGACCCCAACCTTTCTCGCCGTCCGCCGGTAGTGCAAGTGGTGCATGACACCTGATCAGCAGACGCGACTTCGTTGGGGGTCAAGCTGAGAAAAGTTCGCTACGTGCGAATGCTTGCTGCTGTCTCCCCAAGGACCGACAGGTCCAGCCACAATCACGGCACTCGGGGGAAGCCGGGGCCTGCCGCCCCGCCCGCCCCACTTGCCCGGATGGGGGGATGGCCACCCGGGACATTGCGCAACGGTCATGCCACGCGAATGAGCCCCGACAGGGGGCACTGTCGGGGCTCGGGGCTGAACGACGTTCACAGGGGTGTCGGGGGGACGGTTGTGACCGTCTCAAGCCCATACGCAAAGTTTATGACACATAACGCGTCGTTGTCTATACCCGGCCGTTTGGGGTGTGCGGGTGGCCCGTTTTGCCCGTGCGGCCGCCAAATCAAAACTGATAGCATCCGAGGAAAACAGAGGCGACTTACCCACAAATCCAGGGAGAAGACCGATGCGCAAAGTCACGCTTTCGCTCGCGATCGGGGTGCTGTTCGCGTGATCGGCGGTCTTGACGGCCGACGCGCAAACCTCGCGCGGGGCCGACAGGATTGCTGCGGGTGCGCAGAATTTTACGCTGATCGAACCGGCGGCTTGCCGGGGATGGGGACCCTACCGCCGTCCAGGATTTACCAGGGTCTGCGGTCGGTTTCGGTGCTGGTGTCGGCCGTGTTAGCGGCTTGCTAGTCGCACTCGGCCAACTGGCCGGGCTTGACACGCGATCGAGGCCGCCTCAGTTGGCGGCCTCGCAGCTTGGTTTGCAAACCGTGCCGCGATCGCCGCTCAATTCGGCGTAGCGACCGACACGGTTCTACGGATCGCGAACGGGCAGCCCCATGGGTTTTGCAATTTGGCTCGGGTGCACGGTTCTGGCGGCAGCGCTCGGCGGGTGGCTGCTGGCATGGTTCGAAGGCCGGTGGCGCATGAGTGAGCGGCGGGCTGAGGCGACGGGGCGATTCTGGGGTTGGGCGATATTTGCTGCCGGCATATACACCGGCGTGGCTTTAACGACCTTCGGATTCCAATCGTATGTTCGTTCGCACCAGTGCTCCGGCTACCGCGCGTGCGCTGTAAGTCTGACAAAAGGTGCGGTCTGGTCCGCCATCTGGCCAGTCCTGTGGCCGGTGTATCTCGCCGGCGCTTGAAGCGGCCGGCCTCTCGTCAGGGCTCGACCGCCGCCGGCGCCAAGCTCTGACGTTCTCCGGGCCCTGTCTATTTTGGGACTGTTTGTGGCTTCATTTGACTGTTCTTGGATGGAGCGGTGTCACGCACAGTCCCCCACGGATCGGTGGATTTTTGGTCGGGTATTTTTCCGACCGCCGCTTTGTAGGCTTCATCGGCCGCCTTTTGCTTCGCCACCTCTTCCGCGGATAGAGGACGCTTGTCACCCAAACCACCCAACATGTTCAGATTCTGCGAGTTGGCGTGAGCCGTCAGCAGTAGGGTCATTGCTGCGGCTACCGTGATGGTTCTCATGATGGCCTCCCTATTTTGGGCGATCCCGGAGATTTCATCAGCTTCCCGCTGCACCTTCGTCCGCTTCCGAGATGGGCAGGCGCGCCGCAGGTGATGCGCGCCTTGCAATTTGTCAGCGGGGTTTCCGACGTAAGATACCAGCCATTGCAATCTTACATCCGAGCCGCGCGGTCAGTTCTGCGCCGAGTGGAATATTCGCCGCAGCTATGAAGTTCAAGAAGATCCCGATCATTTGCGGTGGTTTTGCGACGAAGCGGAGTTTGAGGCGAGTTGGGAAGCCCGGAAGGCGTGGGCGAAGAGGGAAGAGGTGCCGTGGCGAGCCTTGAACAGCGCGGCGCGTTTAGAGCATGCAGATTTTACGAAAAGTTTGCTCGACACCGGATAGTGCCTAGGACACCGTTGCAGAGAGCCCTCGGCGCCGTGTGTCAACCGCGCCGGAGCAGGGCCACATCGCGCGCGCCCCCTTTCTTGGCCAGCGCGGCGCCGTCGCTTGCCCGGCTGCTGGCCCTATGGATGCCCATGGCGGACACACGCGGTGAAACGGATCAGAATCGTGGTCCGCGGCAGGCTTGCCTTATTCTCGCCGGTCAACTGAGCCGATTGGAATCCAGTACACGCAGTTATCGCAAAAGACGGTCTCGGCGGTGACCCGACGCGAATGGGGCGGCTCGGTCTGCCGAGACGCCGCCCGGCGATGCACATCTACGCCGCGCTTGGCCGAGAAAGAGCACATCATGATCGGCATGCGGACGCGCTGCTGGTGCTCGACTCTCGGTCTCTTTCGCCCAATTATGCGGCATGTCGTTGCCTCCTGCGTACCTCCGCAACAAGGGCGCGACAGTCCTGCGCACCATTGGCGAGGTTGCGAATTACGTGCTGGCCCTCCCGCCTGAGCGGGCCAAGCACTGCAATCGCTGGCGCCATGCGGCCAACCTCCTACTCGACCAAGCAGATGTTGCTGACGTGAGCCGGCAAGTGCGCTTGGCGCTGTTCTATGATGCGCAGCTCGATATCGGGGCTATGCGCCGATGACAGGCGGGATGGGGGTACTCTCAACACGCAATTGAACAAGGCAAAGGATGGGCACGGCCCTTGTAAAAGGAAGGTGCGATCATGAAGACGCTTGTTGGCGCTCTCACTGTTGGCGCCATCTTCATCGTTATCTCAGCTTTCACGCAGACTGCAGACGCTCAGCAGTTCCGGCAGCCGCGGCCCGACGACCCAGAGCGGTTACGCAGGATCAGGGAGTGCATGGGGATGGAGATGGACAGAAAACACAACTATCCGTTCAGGGCCGGCAGCAGGGAGCACATGTACCACGCGTGCATGGCCAACCATGGCCACCATGGATAATGGTTTGGCAAAGGCCGAGTTCGTGGGGTGGGCCAGCTGATGGCTCTCACTATGCGCCCTGCCAGCCTAAGCTCCGGGATCGACAAGGACCGTGCGGACTACACCGTGTTCTGCGGCGAGTGGAATATCGGACGCATCTATGAAGTTCGGGGCGGTCCCGAGCATCTCCGGTGGTTTGGGCGTTGCACTTCCCGAGCAAGCCGGAGAGCCTTCGCACAGATAACCGCGTGGCCACGCTTGAGGCGCCAAAGGCCGAGTTCGAGGCGAGCTGGCGGCAATGGCTGGCGTGGGAGAAGTTCGGCGAAAAGGAGTAGAGTCACGAGGCCGCCAACTGAGGTGTCCTGCGGGAGGGGCAATGTGATCGATAAATCGCCGATCGACGGACTTAAGCCCGTGAAAATCACCAACATCAAGAGAGCCAGGTTGAGGGCTCGTGAGGTCGCCATCAACAACGATTTTGGGCTTGAGAAAGAGGCCGACGTCATGGGCCGCGCCGCGAGCAGGGATTTGAGGCTTGAGAAAGAGGAGGCCCCGGTTACTCACATCAAAACAAGCCGTACCAGATATGATGCGCCCAGGCGCGCCTTGCGCGACAACCTTAGGGAACCGTCATGAAACTTTCCCGGAGAAGCCTTCTGCATCTGTCAGCCGGCGCTGTCGCGCTCCCGGCCCTGTCTTGCCGTGCACGAGCGCAGACCTATCCGGCGCGGCCGATACGGTTGATCATTGGCTACACCCCGGGCGGCTCCGCTGACATCACCGCCCGGCTGACCGGGCAATGGCTGTCGGAGCGGCTCGGCCAGTCGGTCATCGTGGAAAGCCGGCCGGGCGGCGGCACCAATATTGCCACCGAGGCGGTCGTACGCGCTCCGCCGGATGGCTACACGCTGCTTCTGGTGGCACCGGCCAACGCCATCAACGCGACGCTCTACGACAAGCTCAATTTCGAATTCCTCCGCGACATCGTGCCGGTCGCCGGCATCATCCGCTTTCCCAACGTCGTGGACGTGAATCCGTCGCTTCCGATCAAGTCGATCCCCGAACTGATCGCCTACGCCAAGACCAATCCCGGCAAGCTCAACATGGCGTCGTCCGGCAACGGGTCCACGATCCACATGTCGGGCGAGCTGTTCAAGATGATGACCGGCATCAATATGGTCCATGTCCCCTACCGCGGCGGAGCGCCGGCGCTCACCGATCTGATCGCCGGGCAGGTGCATGTCATGTTCGACAATCTCCCGACCTCCGCCGAGCACGTCAAGTCGGGCAGGCTGCGAGGGCTCGCCGTGACCGGTACGGCGCGCTCGCACGTGCTGCCGGACCTGCCGACGGTGGCTGATTTCCTGCCCGGTTACGAGGCCAGCGCGTGGTACGGCCTGGGCGCGCCCAGGAACACGCCCGCCGCGGTCATCGACAGGCTCAACGACGCGGTGAACGCGATCCTCGCCGATCCGACGTCGCAAGGGCGCTTCGCCGAGCTCGGCGCCTCGCTGCTGCCAGGCTCGCCCGCCGACTTTGGCAAGCTGCTCGCCGACGAGACCGAAAAGTGGGGCAAAGTCGTGAAGTTCGCGGGTGCCAAGCCAGACTGACGCAGTGGTCCCCGGTCCAAATTCCGTTCCGCCGAATCTGTCCGCGGCGCCAGCGGTCCGGCGTGAGGCGAAAGAGGATTGCAAAAGGCCGCGGTCGAAATCGTCGAGGCGCTCCGTCACTAGGGCGTGTAATCATAAATCGCGATTGTTCGGCAATCGCTGGCTGATGTCCGCTTTGCCCCCGAAAGCGGCCAAATAACGGACATCGGTGGACGTCTCAAAAGTGCCATGTGTGGACGGCTCCGAGTTGGACAAGGAGACTTTCTTCACGTTCGTGCGATGCATTGGTCGGTGCAGCCATGTGTTCGGCCTGTTAGATGCGGTTCACATGACCGCTGGCCATAATGCCCTCCGCGGATCAGGTCCCGGTCAAAAGCCCGCATTCGAGAAATGCAGCTGGCACATAGTGGGTTGTCCTGATCGCCGGATCGACCGGCTCTGCATTACGTGCTGTTCGCCCTCCCAACCTTCACATCACGCCGGTATGCGCCGGCGCGATCTCGTTACGCCGCGCAGCGCGACGGGTTCCTTGTATCGCTCGCCCCTGGCCATCATCGCCCAGGCCATTCGGGCGAGCTTATTGGCGAGCGCGATGGCAGCGACCTTCGTCGGCCGCCGCGCCAACAACGCCGTGAGCCAGGGCCGATGCTTGGTGCCGTGGATCTTGGCGTAGCGGATCGACCGCAGAGCGCGCCGGCCGAGCGAACAGGCTGCGTCAGATACCGCGATCGCCTTGTTTGCTGATACTGCCGAGCCTGTCCTTGCCCCGCTCGAGTGCTGCTTCGGCACGAGCCCGATCCAGGCCGAGAAGTTGCGCCCTGATCGGAAGGTCTTCGGGTCAGCAACGCTCGCGACCAGAGCCGTCGCCAGCAGCCGGACCGACCCCAGGAATCTCATCGAGCCGCTTGCTCGTCTCGTTGGATCGGTGCCAGGCCTTGATCAATCGATCGAACTCCAGAATCTGCGTCTTGAGCATCGCGCAGCTGAGTGCCGAGCGCGGCGAGACATGCGCGCGCAACCTCAGGCACCCGCTCGTCGCTTGGGTCGGCAACGACCTGCGAGCAGTTCCGTCAACACCATTGCGCCCGACCGGCGCGACGATCCCGAACTCGGCAAGATGGGCGCGGATCGCATTGATCACTGCAGTCTGCTGGCGGATGAACAGATGGCGCGTGCGGTGGAGCATCAGACAGCTCTGCTGCTCGGGCGTCTTGGTCGGTACGAACCGCATGTTTGCCCTGGTGACTGCTTCGCAGATGGCCTCGGCGTCAGTGGCGTCATTCTTCTGCCGCTTGACGTAGGGCTTCACGTAGGCCGGAGGCATCAGGCGTACCGTGTGACCGAGTGCCCGGAGCTCGCGTGACCAATGGTGCGATGACGCGCAGGCCTCGATGCCAATCAGGCATGGCGGTAACTTCTGGAAGAACGCCAGAACGTAGCGACGCTTCAACTGGCGGCGGACGACCACCTTGCCAGCCGCATCAACGCCGTGCACCTGAAAGACCGACTTTGGCGATGTCGAGACCGATTGTCGTGATCGTTTGCATGGATGGCTCCTCCGAATCGCGGGAGCCTTAACAGCGCCCACATCCTGGCACTCACGTGCCGGTGGAGGAGCCGTCCACAGCATCAGAAGCTGACTCATGCACCGCAACAAAACGATGCGCACGAATTAGCTTACTCGATCACCTCGTCGCACCGGCTGCTACTCTAATAGCCGCCGGGTGCCTTTGGGATCGGGCGGCCGGCTCCTTGCACATGTGAACCAATCGGCAACTGACGTTGGGCCTGCTGCCGTGTTGTTGCGCTAACCGCTAAACTTTGAAGGTCGTGATCGCCGCGAGACCCTGTGAGCGCGATGGGGAGCGTGTGGCGATGGACGACCGCATTCTTCGCAGAGGCGTCCCCGCCGCTGCACTCGGCGCGATGCGCCAGTTCTCGGGACGTTTGCATTCCCTTTGGGTCGAGGCGGCGCGAACCGGCTGCCACGGGGTCACAGCCACAGGATCTGCTTGCGATAGTCGAGGTTGGTCAGCATCAGCTGAGTCAAGTCGCTTCGTTCGTTCCTTTCTCGCGCGCGGCAAGCGCCGTGGCGAAGGCGCGATGCATGCGGGCCACATCGGGGTCGATGCCGGTAAACAGCCGGAATGCCTCAGCCGCCTGGTGTACGCACATTCCGCCGCCGTTGAGCACACGTGCCCCTTTGGCGGCAGCGGCTTTGATGAATTCCGTAGCGACCGGTGTATAGATGACGTCAGCAGCCCAGTGCGACGCTTTAAGCGCAAATGTCGGCACCGGATTACCGGGAAAGCCGCGCATGCCGACCTGTGTCGCGTTCACCACCCCCTGGGCAGCCGCGATGTCACGTTCAAGATCAGTCGTGACGCGGCAGCGAGATGCGCCGTAATGCTTCGCAAGATCGGCATTGAGCGCGTTCGCGCGAGCGCCATCGCGATCGTGAATGACGATGACCCCGGCGCCCAAATCCATCAAGGCAAAGGCGACAGCGCGCCCGGCGCCGCCCGCGCCGACCACCACCACCATCGACCCCCTTGCACTGTCGCGTCCAAGGCCTTCCTCGAAGCCATTGCGCCACCCTCGTCGATCGAAATTGTAGCCGATAGTGCGGCCATCCGGCTCGATCGCGACGGTGTTGACGGCACCGATCTGGGCGGCTTCCTGGTCCACCGTGTCGAGCAGCGCGATGACATCCTGTTTGAACGGATAGGTGATGTTTGCGCCCGCAAAGCCGGCAGCTTTGATCGCATCGAGGAGTTTCGCCAGCCGCCGCTCTGGCAGACGGTCGACATCCATCAGGTGATAGAAACCGTCGATCCCGGCGGCCGCGAAGGCGTCGCCGAACAGTGCCGGCGAAACGGATCGCATGATGTTGGCCCCGATTAATCCGAGCAGCAGGTGGCGCTTGCTCATGACAGGCCTTTTGGCGCCGGGCCCCCGCCGATAAACAGTTGCGCGGTCCGCGGGTAGGGAAGGGTTTGCGATGCGACTTGGAGCATGCGCCCTCACATTCAGGAGAGCCCGTTGGCCGTGATCTCGCACAGCAGCCGATAAACTCCGATCTCGGTCCGTGGGAACTCATCCGCGAGCTCTGTTGCGATCCTCTCGGCTTCCGGTACGCGGAGTGTCTCCACCAACAGGCACGCCTCGATCTTGCGATCACCGCCGCGCAAGCGCTCTTCCGTGGATACCGGAAATTCGAGCGCGTCCGCAGCCCGCCAGATTTCGCCGCAAGCGACCGCCTTGTCCCGCATCAATGTTTCAATCGCTGCTTTCAAGGCAGTGTCAGCCGGGCGTCCGCCAAACCGTACCGTTACCACGCCCGTACCCCGCATGGCACCGCGCCGGAAGGTGCGATGACACACCGTCCGGATCATGTCCTCGAAGATTTCCGACATGACCATACGCGTCATCGGTGTCGGCTCGTCGAGCCGCCCCAGATAAGCGGCGGATTTGAGAACCGCCGCCGATTGCGTAACATAAAAATTGAAGTAGCGCGGCTGGCCTGATACCGCTTCGTGCCGTCGCCCAATCAGGAATCCCGGCACGGCGATCCGCTCCGCCAGGTGTTCGTGCTGAAACCACTCCTCGAACTCGGCCTCGCGGCCGGATGCGACGTTGTTAAAAATCGCGAGAATACCGGGCAAAGTGTCAGCCATGTCAGCTGTCCCTGATCTCATTGTGGGCCGACGCGGATCGGAGTTGGCAGGCTGGCCGCGGCGGATAGAGCGCTAGTTCGCCGTGCGGAGACGCTCCAGCTCGGCGTTGAACAGCTTGACCTTGCCTTGGTCGAAATCGGCAGAGAACCGCTCCGCGACCGCCTTGGTCGCCTGCTGCATGCGCGCATATTCGGCCGGTGCAATCTCGTTGAAGGTCATCCCCTTGGCCTTGAGTTCCGTGAGCGCCTTCTCGGCCTGAATGCGCGTCTGCTCGCGCTGATACTCGCGCGTCTCAGCGACGGCTTCGCGCATCATCTTTTGCTCCTCCGGCGAAAGCTTGTCCCAGAACTTCTTGCTGACGAGCAGGATGTTCTGCGTGAAAGCGTGGTTGGTCGCCGAAACGTATTTCTGTACCTCGTAGAACTTATTCGACAGGATAACGGTGTAGGGGTTTTCCTGCCCGTCGACGGTCTTGTTCTCGAGCGCCGTGTAGAGTTCACCGAAATTCATCGGCACCGGATTGGCTTTGAGTGCCTTGAAAGTCTCCAGAAAAACCGGATTGGGAATGACACGCAGCTTCAGTCCTGCGAAGTCCTCCACCTTGGCGATCGATCGGCTGCTGTTCGTGGCGTTACGGAATCCCAAACCCCAGTAGCCGAGCCCGATCAAATCTTTCTCGGACAGCACGTCGATCATCGCCTGCCCGAACGGCCCCGCGACGAGAGCTTCCGCCTGGGCGGTGGTGCTGACGGCGAAGGGGAAGTCCAGCAAGCCAAATTCCTTCACCACGCTGGCGAGCGACGTGGTCGACGCGGAGAGCATTTCCTGCGTGCCGCCGCGCAAGGCGGACTGCATCTGCATTTCGTTGCCGAGTTGTGAGGCCGGAAACTCGCGCACTTTCAGCTTGCCGCCGCTCTTGGCTGCCAGGATTTCGGCGAACTTCTGCACGCCGAAACTCACTGGATGGTCGGTGTTGTTGAGATGACCCCAGCGGATCGTGCGCTCCTGCAACTGGGCGTCAGCTGGGACAGCAACCAACGCGATCGCGATGGCTGCAATAACGATTGCGCAGATCCTCATGGCTGTTTTCTCCCATAGACAGTTTTTGGTTGATCGGAGCTTAGCCGATAGTCGAGGATGATTGTCAGATAACCCGCTTCGGCAACTGCATCCCCAGCTTGCGAAACGAGGCTGGGCTGCCGAACGCCCATCCACCGCCGTGCAGATAGATCACCACCGGATGTCGACCGGAACCCTTTGGTACCGCTACGTCGGCGCAGAGGCCCGGGCGCAGCTCCACGTTTTCTTCGAGACCGCCGATCGCCGGAAGATCCTCGTTGTAGACGATCGCCAGCTCCTCCCAGGCGCGGCGTTGCGCAGCAATGTCGCCGGCGGGATTCCAGACCGGAAGTCGACTCAGAATCTGACGGTCATGTTCGCTGATCATACGTCGCACCGTCCCGATTTTGGCAGGGCGCTAGCACAACGCGCCGCCGTATCCCATGACTTGTCGTCGGCGCACGGTCTCGTTTGCGGGCTTCGGAATCGAAGCTGACGGGCAGCCGCACCTAAACCCGCGCCATCGCGCGCACCTCGCGCGGAAACAGGTCGTCGATGGTCATACGCCGGTGGGTCACGCCCTGGTCGTGGGCGTAGCGGCAGAACGCCTCGAGCGTCGGCCGGCTCTCCTCGATGCCGTAGGGGTAGGGGTCGGGCCCGTAATTCGCGGCGATCTCGTCGGCGATGGCGGCAGCCCAGGGAAGCGGGATGCGCGCGCAGGTGAAGTCGCGCAGGCGGCTGAGGCAGCGGCGCTTGGCCTCGTCGAACATCTTGAACAGGTTCATGGCGATCCAGGGATGCTGCTCGAATGCCGCCCGGCGGATGGTGATGAGATGCATGATCGGGAAAATGCCGGTCTTCTTGAAGAAACGCTCCTCCTCGGCGCGGTAGTTCGGGAACAGCCGCACCACCGGCTCGCCGGGCGCGAATGCCTCCGGCGCGCGCGCCGAGATCACCGCATCGACCTCGCCGCTCGCGAGCATGGCGGAGAGGCTGGTGTCGGGGCGCGGGCGATAGCGGATGCCGGCGGGCAGCTTCAACTCCACCTTTTCCGCCCGCCCGGGCTCGTTGACCCCGGCCTGCATCCACTGGATCTTGGCGAGATCGACGCCGTAGTCCTCGGCGAGAAAGCCGCGCACATAGATGCCGGCGGTCTGCGCCCATTCCGGAATGCCGATCGCGCGGCCTTCCAGGTCCTTCGCGCTTTTGATCCCGCGGTCGCTGCGCACGTAGATGGCGGAATGGCGATGCACCCGGGACGGAAACACCGGGATCGCGACCATCGGGGCGTTTCCCTGCGAGGTCAGCGAGATGTATTTGCCGAACGACAGTTCCGAGACGTCCCATTCGAGCGACCTGGTGAATCGAAACGTGATCTCCTCGATCGAGGGAAAGATCAGCGGCGTCAGCGCGATGCCGTCCGCGCGCACCAGGCCCTGCGTGATCTCGCGCACGTGCTCGTAGTCGCAGACCGCAAGGGTGAGATGCACCGACGCGGTGCCGTTGCTGCTGACGATCTGCGGCCCGCGCGCGTCCGACGCGGCGGGCTGCGTTGGTGCCGATGTCATTTGTGCCGAAGTCGCTTGCGCCGATGTCGCTTGTATCGTCATGGAGGCTCCCCGTGCTCAGCGGGCATTGTTATTGGGCGCGGGGGCTGTCCGCAATGACCCTGAGCCGCAAGTTCCACGCGCATCAAATCCCCGCACGTCCGGGCCCGCCAGCATGATCTTTGACAGGGATTTTGCTAGATGATCTTCGGGCGGCCGTGACGACCACGAGACGATCGAGACGATCGAAAGGCCATGAGATGAT
>CAWIGD010000024.1:0-237411 GCA_963835165.1 uncultured Alphaproteobacteria bacterium | reverse complement strand
GCATGACCTTCTCCGCCATCAGCTCCATGGACTTGCGGCCGAGCTGCGGATCGGCCCAGTCCTTGCCGCAGTACAGCAGCGTTCCGAAGTCGCCGACCTGTTCATGCAGCTCCAGGATGCGATCGACGACCCGGTTCACGCTCCCGCGGATGACGATCTTGTCGAAGATATAGTCGAAGGTAATGTCCTCGTCGGGCATTTCGGGATGCGCCTTGAAGGCGATCATCCGCCGCGCCTTCTTCAGCTTCGCCGTGAGCTGGCTCATGTAGAAGCGATACGGGCTATCGGGATCGTCGCCGCCATAGGCCCTCGCGGTCTTGTCGTCCTCGGCGACGAAGATCGAGCGGGCCACCCGCCAGTTCGCGCGATCGGGTTTGTGTCCGCCCTCGACACACCCTTTGGCGTAATTGGCCCATTGGCTCTTCAGACAATTAAGATGCAGGAAGTGGGAGGAGATCGGCCACCAGCCGCGTCGGCCGAGCGCAATGAGGCCTTTGGAGTCCGGATCGGTCGCCGTGCCGGCAATCGGCGGATGGGGTTTTTGATAGGGCTTGACCACATCGCCGATGCCGACCTCGGGCCACAGCGTCTTCACCGTCGAAATGGTCCAGTATTTCCCCTTGAGGTCGATCGGCGCCGTTCCGGCCCACAGTGCCAGAATATGATCGATCGCTTCCGCGAACATGTCGTTGCGGTCGGCATCCAGCAGTCCGAGTGCCTCGGCGTCCGAGCGAAGAACGCCTGCGCCGATGCCGAGGATGAATCGCCCTTCGAACAGGTTGTCGAGCATCGCCGCATTCGAGGCCACCACGACCGGATGGGTGTGCGGAAGATTGACCACCGCGGTCCCGACTTTGATCTGGGAGGTCACGCCGAGCAGCGTTGCGATGAACATCATGCTGTTGGGGATGTTCTCGGCGGCGTCGGTGAGGTGCTCGCCGCAATAGCCTTCGCTGTATCCGAGTCGGTCGGCGAGAATAAAGGCTTCGCGATCCTCCTTGAGCGTCTCGACGTAGCTTCTCGCCGGCGGATGGACCGGCATCGTGAAATATCCAAGTTTCATGCGTTTCTCCGGAGCGCCGGGAGGGGTCGCCGTCGCATTCTTGTCTTGTGGCGGCCGTCGCACAAGAGCCTGCCCGCATCGGCGGCGGCATTCCTTTGCGTTCGCCCCTCGAGCAACGCGCAAGAGCAATTTTGGCGTGTGGCGAGCCGGACAAATGAGACGTGCTAGCGTGCCGCGAAGCAGGGGAGATTTGTTGATGGCAGCGCGAAACGGACAAGAATTCATCGAAGGCCTGCGCCGAGCACCGAGAGAGGTTTGGATCTCTGGCCGGCGCGTCGGCGATATCACAACCGATCCGGTCTTTCGGCGGCCCATTCAGTCGATTGCGCAACTCTACGACCTTCAGTCGCAGCCGGAGCGCCGCGAGGTGATGACCTATTCCGGTGACGGCGGGCTCGCCGGAACCTCGTTCATGATCCCGCGCACCCACGCCGATCTCGTCAAGCGGCGCGAGTCCATGAAAGTCTGGGCCGATGCCACTTTCGGCATGGTCGGGCGCTCGCCCGATTATCTCAACACGGTGCTGATGACCTGGGCCGAAGGCGCCGACTTCTTCGGACAGCGCGGCGAGCAGTTCGCGCAGAACGTCAGGAATTATTACGGCTATTGCCGTGACCGCGACCTGTTCCTCACCCATGCCATTGTCAATCCGCAGAGCGACCGCTCGAAGGGTTCGCATCAGCAGGACAATGCCTTTGTTCACCTCGGTGTCGTCGACGAGACGCCCGACGGATTGATCGTGCGCGGCGCCAAGATGCTGGCGACCCACGGCCCCACGGCCGACGAACTTTTGGTTTACCCGCTCCCCGGCATTCGCGAGGGCGAGGAGCGTTACGTCCTGGCCTTCGGCATTCCCACCTCGACGCCGGGTCTTCGCTTCATTTGCCGTGAGCCGTTCGACACCGGTGTGCAATCGGAATGGGATCACCCGCTCGGCGCGCGTTTCGAGGAACCCGACGCGGTCTGCGTGTTCGACGACGTGCTGATCCCCTGGGATCGGGTTTTTCTCTACAACGACGTCAAGATGGGTAATGCGCTGTTCGCGCAGGCAAGCATTCGCAACCATACCGGTCACCAGACCGCGATCCGTGGCCTGGCGAAATGCCAATTGATGACCGGCATCGCCATTGCGATGACGCGAACGGTCAAGAGCGACGTGTTCCTTCACGTGCAGGAGCAGCTCGGAGAGCTCTTGGGGTATCTGCAGCTCATCGAGGCTGCGATCCTGATGGCCGAGCAGAAGGCGGAGCCGACCGGACGCGGCGCGCTACGCCCCGCCTATGCGCCGCTGCAGGCGCTGCGCTACCACCTGCCGCGAATGTACGAACGCATGGTGCAGGTGACGCAGGTCTTGGGCGCCGGCGGCCTGCTGATCAATCCGATGCAGGCCGATCTCCGGTCCGAGATCGGCCCCGATATCGCGCGCTATTATCGGGGTGCGGGCGTCGATGCCGACAAACGTATCCAGCTCTACAAGCTCGCGTGGGACGCCACCGGCACGCAATTCGGGCAGCGCATGCTGCAATACGAGCGCTACTATGCCGGTGACCCGGTGCGGGTTGGGGCGTCCTATTACCTCGATCATGACGTCGCGCCGCTGTTGGCGCAGGTCGAGCGCGCGATGAAGGGAGCCGCGGGATGACCGGTGTTTTCGCGTTCAAAACGTGCGTGCGCCGGACAGCGCGCCGAGCGCCGCGTTCGCCACCTGTTTGTCCTGCTCGCCGGTGCCGGACCCGACGCCGATGCCGCCGATGACGTGGCCGTCGACGATGATCGGCAGGCCGCCCGGCAGGTTGATTCGCTTGCCCTGCGTGGCGATGGCGAGCTTGAGGTCGATGCCGGCCGCGATATCGCCGGTCGGAATCCCATACGAGGCGGCGGTCATCGCCTTCATCAGCGACGTATCGATGGATTGCGAAAAGGCGCCATCCATGCGGCCGAACGCCAGCAGGTGACCGCCGCTATCGACGATGGAAATGCATTGCGGCACACCCATTTCTTTCGCCTTCGCCATCGCGGCATTGAGCAGCTTCATTGCGCCGTCCGATGTCAGCCTCAGCGAAGGTAACGTATCTGCCATGATTCACCCCTGTGCACGTCCGACTTGTTGAACATGATAACCGGCGACCTTCTGATAACGCTCGAAGATCGTCCGCAGCTCGTCCTGGCTGATGACGTCTTCAAGCTTGTCGAAGCGCTTCCCGCCGGTCCGCTGCTCCACCGTGTCGACGATGACGTTCGGCGGCGCCGAGCGGTTCTGCAGCACGATGCGGCTGGTCGGCGGCAGCCGCGCGGCTTCATAGGCCTTGAGCGCCGCCGCGGCGTCGGCCTCGCTGGCGAGAAGCCGCGCCAGCGTGGCGGCATCGAGGATCGCTTGCGCACCGCCGTTGCCGCCTTGCGGATACATGGGATGGGCGGCATCGCCCAGCAGCGTGACCCGACCGAATGTCCAGCGTTCGAGCGGGTCGCGGTCGACCATCGGGTAGGAGAAGATCGCATCGGCGTTGCGCATCATGGCCGGTACGTCGAGCCAGTCGAAGCTCCAGTCTCGGTAGACCGGGTAGAAGTCTTCGAGCCGCCCCGGCTTGTTCCAATCGACCGGCACGGCGACGTCGCGCTCGATCTCCGCAACCCAGTTCACCAACTGGTTTCCGGCGGCATCGAAATTGTCCCGGATGGGATAGATGATCAGGGTCGAATGGCGCGCCCCAATGCGTGCGATGCTGCGGCCGGTGAGGTACGGCTTTTGCCGCGTCACGCCGCGCCACATATTGATGCCGCGATAGGCGAAGGGGCCCTCGTCCGGATAGAACTGTGCCCGCACCGCGGAATGGATGCCGTCGCACGCCACCAGCACGTCGCCCTGTCGCGGCTCCAGCGCAGTGCCGTCCGCCGCGACGAAGCGCGCGGTCACCCGCGCATCGCTTTGCTCGATGCCGATGCAGCGGTGACCGGTGACGAAGCCTTGCGCCCCGAGCCGGTCGCGCACCGCATCCAAAAGAACCCGATGCAGATCGGCGCGGTGGATGGAAAAATGCGGCCACTGATGCCCGGCCGCGAGCCCCCAAGGCTCGCGGTAGACGAGTTGGCCGTGGCTGGTGAAGAAGGCATAGTCCTGCGGCTGGCAGGCGACTGCCGCCAGCGCATCCTGGAGCCCGAGCAGGCTCAGCTCCTTCACCGCATGCGGTCCGAGATTGATCCCGACCCCGAGCGGGCGGATATCCGGCGCGGCCTCGAACACCCGGATGCGGGCGGCGGGCGTCGCGGCGTGAGCGGCAAGCGCCAGCGTCAAACCGCCGATGCCGCCGCCGATGATGATCAACTCCACAATCCGCTCCGGATCAACGCGTCAGGTGATATCGCATATTCCCATGGTGCTGTGGAACCTCCTAAATGGCTCGGCAGGCGGCAATATTGCCTGCCCGCCGAAGGACGTGCATTAATCCGATGATCGACCTTCGATTGCAGCTTTCACGGCGAATCCGAGACCGGCGTAGATGCGCGTGAACGACATCAGGGGCTTTGATTTTGGCCTCGGCGAGACCGCCGACATGCTGCGCGACAGCGTGCGCGGCTTCGCCGCCGACAAGATTTCGCCGCGCGCGGACGAGATCGACCGCAGCAACACCTTTCCGCGGGACCTTTGGCCGGAGCTGGGCAAGCTCGGGGTTCACGGCATCACGGTCGAGGAGGAATGGGGCGGCGCAGGCCTCGGCTATCTCGAGCACTGCGTGGCGATGGAGGAAATCTCGCGCGCCTCCGCCTCGGTCGGGCTTTCCTATGGCGCGCATTCGAATCTGTGTGTCAACCAGATCCGCCGCAACGGCAGCGACGATCAGAAACGCCGCTATCTCGGCAGGCTGATCTCGGGCGAGCACGTGGGCGGGCTCGCCATGTCCGAGCCCGGGGCCGGTTCCGACGTCGTCTCGATGAAGACCCGGGCGGAAAAGAAGGGCGACCGCTACGTTCTCAACGGCAGCAAGATGTGGATCACCAACGGCCCGCAGGCCGAGACGCTGGTGGTCTACGCCAAGACCGATCCGGCCGCCGGCGCGCGCGGCATCACCGCCTTTCTGATCGAGAAAGGATTCAAGGGTTTTTCCACCGCCCAGAAGCTCGACAAGCTCGGCATGCGCGGCTCCGATACCAGCGAGCTGGTGTTCGAGGATTGCGAGGTTCCCGAAGAGAATGTGCTCGGCGGGGTCGGAGACGGCGTCACCATCCTGATGTCCGGCCTCGACTATGAGCGGGTGGTGTTGGCGGCGGGGCCGCTTGGCATCATGCAGGCCTGCATCGACGTGGTCATGCCCTATATCCACGAGCGTCAGCAGTTCGGCCAACCCATCGGCGAATTTCAGCTCGTCCAGGGCAAGGTCGCCGACATGTATGTCGCAATGAATGCGTGCAAGGCCTATGTTTATTCCGTCGCGAAGGCGTGCGACCGCGGTGAGACGACGCGCGAAGACTCTGCTGGTGCTATTCTCTACGCGGCCGAGAACGCCACCAAGATTGCGCTCGATGCGGTTCAGCTTCTCGGGGGAAACGGCTACATCAATGACTATCCCACCGGACGGTATCTGCGTGACGCCAAGCTCTACGAGATCGGCGCGGGCACAAGCGAGATCCGGCGCATGTTGATCGGCCGGCAATTGTTCGACAAGACGCGCTGATGCGATCCGGCAGCATGAGCGATCGTGACGCCGTTCCGGAAGGTTGGGGAGCAGGCCAGACATATTGGCGTGCGGCATGACCGACATCCAAACCACGCTCGACACCGAATCGCGCGAATTCGGCGACAACGCCGAGGCGATGAAAGGCCTGGTTGCGGACCTGCGCGCCCAGCTCGACATCGCGATGCAGGGCGGCAGCGAAGAGGCGAGAGCGCGGCATGTGACGCGCGGGAAATTGCTTGCGCGCGAGCGCATCAACCTGTTGCTTGATCCGGGGACGCCGTTTCTCGAACTGTCGGCGTTGGCCGCGCACGGCATGTACGGCGGCGACGTTCATGCTGCGAGCCTGATCACCGGCATCGGCCGCGTCAGCGGCCGTGAATGCGTTATCGTCGCCAACGATGCCACCATCAAGGGTGGTACCTACTATCCGATGACGGTGAAGAAGCATCTGCGCGCGCAGGAGATCGCGCGCGAGAATCATTTGCCCTGCGTCTACATGGTCGATTCCGGCGGCGCGTTCCTGCCGCTGCAAGATGAAATCTTTCCCGACGAGCGCCACTTCGGCCGCATCTTCTACAATCAGGCCCGCATGTCGGCTGCAGGCATTCCCCAGATCGCGATCGTGATGGGCTCCTGCACCGCCGGCGGCGCCTATGTGCCTGCGATGTCGGACCAGAGCATCATCGTCCGCGATCAAGGCACGATCTTCCTTGGGGGGCCGCCGCTGGTGAAGGCGGCAACCGGCGAGGAGGTGAGCGCGGAGGATCTGGGCGGCGCCGACGTCCATAGCCGGCACTCCGGCGTGACCGACTATTATGCCGTCGACGACAGTCACGCCATTGGCATCGCGCGGCGGATCATCGCCAACCTCAATCAAGTGAAGCGCTCGTATCTGGAAGTGCGCACCGCGCGCGACCCGCTGTTTCCGGCGGAGGAGCTTTACGGCATCGTGCCCGCGGACCCGCGCACGCCTTACGACGTCCGCGACGTGATCGCCCGCCTCGTGGATGGTTCCGAATTCCAGGAATTCAAGGAACTCTACGGCCAGACGCTCATCTGCGGCTTTGCCCACATTCACGGTTTCCCCGTCGGCATCCTCGCCAACAACGGCATCCTGTTCAGCGAGAGCGCGCTCAAGGGCACACATTTCATCGAGCTGGCGAGCCAGCGCAACATCCCGCTGGTCTTTCTGCAGAACATCACCGGCTTCATGGTCGGGCGCAAATACGAGGCCGGCGGCATCGCCAAGGACGGCGCCAAGCTGGTGACCGCAGTCGCCACCACCAACGTGCCGAAATACACCGTCATCATCGGCGGCAGCTACGGGGCCGGCAATTACGGCATGTGCGGGCGCGCCTATGGCCCGCGCTTCGTCTGGATGTGGCCGAACGCACGCATCTCGGTCATGGGTGGCGAGCAGGCGGCATCGGTGCTTGGTCTGCTGCGCCAGGAGACGGTCGAGGCCAAGGGCGGGACCTGGAGCGCGGCCGACGACGAGGCATTCAAGGCGCCGATCCGCGAGCAATACGAGAAGCAGGGCCATCCCTACTACGCCACCGCGCGGCTGTGGGATGATGGCGTCATCGATCCCGCGGATACGCGCATGGTGCTGAGCCTCGCGCTCGCCGCCGGGCTCAATGCGCCGCCACCGGAGCCCACGCGCTTCGGCATCTTCAGGATGTGATGGTGTCGCTGGTCCGGCGTTTCCACAAGCTGCTGATCGCCAACCGCGGCGAAATCGCGTGCCGGATCATCCGCACGGCAAGGCGAATGGGCCTGACCACGGTCGTGGTGCTTTCGGAGGCCGATCGCGATGCGATGCATGTCGATCTCGCCGACGAGGCGGTGCTCATCGGCCCGGCGCCGGCGAAGGACAGCTATCTCCATATCGAGGCCATCATCGATGCGGCGCGCACCACCGGCGCCGAGGCGATCCATCCGGGCTACGGCTTTCTGTCCGAGAATGCCGAATTCGCGCAGGCCTGCGCCGATGCCGGCTTGGTTTTCGTCGGCCCTTCGGCCGCGACCATCCGCCTGATGGGCTCGAAATCGGCGGCCAAGGCGCTGATGGAATCCGCCGGCGTCCCGGTCGTACCCGGCTATCACGGTGAGGATCAGAACCTCCAAACACTGCAGTCGGCCGCCGATGCGGTGGGCTATCCGGTGCTGGTCAAGGCGTCGGCCGGCGGCGGAGGGAGGGGGATGCGGGTCGTCGGCAACGCCGATGAACTCGCTGAAGCAGTTGCCAGCGCCAAGCGCGAAGCGGGTGCGGCATTCGGCAACGACCAGGTCCTGATCGAAAGATACGTCGCCAAGCCCCGGCACATCGAAGTGCAGGTGTTCGGCGACACCCACGGTAACGTGGTGTCGCTGTTCGAGCGCGAATGCACGCTGCAGCGTCGCCACCAGAAGGTGGTGGAGGAGGCACTGGCCCTCGGCATCACGCCCGAGCGCCGCGCCGAGATGGCGGCTGCGGCGCGGGCCGCCGCCCAGGCGGCCGGCTATGTCGGCGCCGGCACCATCGAGTTCATCGCCGATGGGAACGGGTTTTATTTCATCGAAATGAACACGCGCCTGCAAGTCGAGCATCCCGTCACCGAGATGATCACCGGTCTCGATCTCGTGGAGTGGCAGTTGCGGGTCGCATCCGGCGAATCGTTGCCGCTGCGTCAGGACGAGATCACGGCGCAGGGCCATGCGATCGAGGCACGGATCTATGCCGAGGACGCCGACAAAGGCTTCCTGCCGGCGACCGGGACCATCCGCGAGTGGCGCGAGCCGGCGGGGGAGGGCATTCGCGTCGATACCGGCTTTCGGGCCGGCGATGTGGTCACGCCCTATTACGATGCGCTGCTGGCGAAGTTGATCGCGTGGGGGGGTGATCGTCCGCAGGCGCTTGGCCGCCTGGTCGACGCCCTGGGCGGATTTGAGATTGCCGGCGTCACGACCAATCTCGCTTTCCTCAAGGCATTGTTGACGCATCCGCTGGTGGCCCGCGGCGAGATCGATACCGGCTTCATCGAGCGGGAAATCTCCGCGCTGACCCGGACCAAGCCCGCGGTCGCGGCGCTCGACCTGGCGGCCGCTTGCGTCGCGGTCCTTGTCCGCGAACAGCATGAGCATGCGCAAGCCGCCACCCTTGACACCTCGCCCTGGAACCGGACCGACGGTTGGACGCTCACGGGCCGCCGCAGCCGCCGCGTGCGCTTTCGGCACGGCGCCGAGCAGTACGATACGGTGCTGTGGTACGGCCGCGACGGATTCACCATGGAATTCGCCGGCACGAATGCTCGCTTGCAATTCGTGCCGCGCGACGGCGGTGTGTTCGACATGTGCCTGGGTGACGCGCCGGAACGGGCATCCGTCGCCTGGTCGGGCCGTGATCTCGATGTGACGACGCCACGCGGCCATCTCAAGCTGCAATGGATCGATCCCTTTGCAGGAAAGGTCGCCGATCTCGCGGCGGCCAGCCGCATCGTGGCGCCGATGCCGGGCACGGTGACCCGGATTCTGGCCGAGGCGGGAGCCGATTTGCCGCGCGGCGCGCCGCTCATCGTGCTTGAAGCGATGAAGATGGAGCACACGCTGCGCGCTCCGAGCGATGGTCGCCTGAAGGCGCTGAAATGTGCCGTCGGCGACGTCGTGCAAGAAGGAACGGAACTCGCCGATTTCGAGCCGGCTACGGATTGAGGAGTCACAAGGCTACGCATGGACACCCAGGTTCTCATTGTCGGGGCGGGCCCGACCGGCTTGACGCTCGCCATCGATCTTGGGCGGCGCGGCGTGCGCTGCATGGTGATCGAGCAGAAGGAGGCGCCTCAGTTTCTTCCGAAGATGGAGCGTTGCAACGCCCGCACCATGGAGATCTACCGCCGCATGGGCATCGCGGAGCGGGTTCGCGCCGCCGGCCTTCCCGCTCATTGCCCGATGGACATCTTCATCGTGCTGTCGCTGATCGAGCCGCCGCTGGTGCACCATGTGCATCCGTCCGTGGCGGAGGCGAAGGCGCGGATCGCCAAGTCCGAAGACGGCTCGGAGCCGCTCGAGCCCTATCAGCTCATTTCTCAATACACGCTCGAGCCGCTGTTGAAGTCGATCGCGGAGACGCTGCCGAGCGTCACCGTGCGCTACGGCTGCGAGCTCGTGTCGTTCGCTCAGGATCAGAACTCGGTCGCGGCGCAGGTCAAGACCAGCGATGGCGCGCCGTCCACGGTGCGTGCCGCATACATGGTCGGTTGCGACGGCGGCAATAGCCTGGTGCGCCGGACGCTCGACATCAAGCTCAACGGCGAAGCCAACATTCAGCAGCTTCGGCAAGCGCTCTACTATTGCGACGATCTCTATGAACGCATTCCGATCGGCAAGGGGCGTCACTATCACGTCGCGGACGCCGAAGGGAGTTTTCTGATTGTCCAGGATTCGACCCGCCATTTCACCCTGCATTCCGTCGTCGACAAGGACGAGGACATGGCGACGATGTTCGAGCGCGTGGTTGCGATGCCCGTCAAGTACGAGATGCTCTATGTCGGGCAATGGAAGATGAATCTACTGCTGGCCGACCGCTATGGCGAAGGCCGGGTATTTCTGGCGGGCGATGCCGTTCACCTGGTCATTCCAACCGGCGGCCTGGGGATGAATACCGGCGTCGGCGATGCCATCGACTTGTCGTGGAAGCTCGCAGCGACGCTCCAGGGCTGGGGCGGACCCAACCTGCTCGCCTCCTATGAGGTCGAGCGCCGGCAAGTCGGGGCGCGCAACGTCGCGGCGTCCGGCTTTGCAGCCAAGGGTCGCAGGACCTGGCGCAAATATTATCGGCCGGAAATCCGCGAGCGGACGCCCACCGGCGCCGCTGTGCGCGAGGAGCTCGCGCGCGTTGCCGATGTCGAGCAGCACAAGGCCAGCGAAATGATCGGCGCGGAGCTCGGCTATCGCTACGCCGGATCGCCGTTGATCGCGGGGGAACCGGATACGGCTCCGGAGCACAATTTCATGTCGTATGTGCCCACGACCTGGCCGGGAGCGCGGCTGCCGCATGTATGGTTGCAGGACGGACATGCGATGCAGGACCGCATCGGATACGGCTACGGCTATACGCTGCTGCGACTGGGCAGTACGGGCGCCGATCCTGGTTCGCTGCAACGGGCGTTCGCCGCCATCGGCGCGCCGTTGCAGGTGCTGGACGTCCCCGACGCGCGCGCGCGCGACGTCTATGGGTATGATCTGCTGCTGCTGCGGCCCGACATGCACGTGGTCTGGCGGAGCAATGATGCTCCCCGGGAGCCGGACAAGCTGGCGGCGCTGGCGACCGGATATTGAATCAAAGCGCGACTGTCCCAACCGATCAAAGATGACCAACAGAGGGGAGGATGCCTTGGCGGCCATTCCGAAAGTATTGCAGGAGCACATCAACACGGCCTATCCCGCGCATGTCTGCCTCATCGGCACGGCGCTGCCCGACGGCTACGCGCAAATCACTCCGCGCGGCAGCACGATGGTCTACGACGACGAGCATTTCGCACTGTGGGAACGCGGCAAAGGATCGACCACGAGCCATCTCGCGGACGGCACCAAGGTCACGATCTATTTCCGCAAGCCGCCGTTACGCGAGTTGGGACTTCTGCCGCGGGGCGGCATCGCGCGCTTCTACGGCACCGCCAGGATCTACAAGTCGGGTCCGATCTACGAGGAAATCTGGAAGCGTCTCATCGAGCCCGAGAAGAAAAGCGATCCGGACAAAAAAGGCTTCGGCGTGCTGGTCAAGGTGGAGCGGGCCGAGGATTTGGGCGGAGCACCCCTCGCCATCTGAGCCTTCGGCGCCAGCAATACGCCTCTGCCTGCCTACACGACCAAGACGATCGACCCGGTCGTCTGGCGCGCTTCCATGTCGGCGTGCGCGCGGGGAGCGTCCCACAAGTCATAGGTCTTGCTGATCTCGATCTTGATCTTGCCGCTTGCGACCATGGCGAACAGATCATTCGCGGTGGCGAGCAGTTCGGCGCGGGTGACGGTATAGTTCGAGACGCTCGGATGGGTGAGATAGATCGAGCCCAGCGCGCCGAGGCGTCGTGGCGGCACCGGATCGGGATCGCCCGACGATTCGCCGAACGATGCCATCACGCCGCGGCGGCGAAGGCATCGCAGCGATCCCTCGAATGTCGCCTTGCCCACCGAATCGTAGACCACGGGCACGCCTTCGCCGCCGGTGATCTCGCGGACGCGCTCGGCAAAGTCTTCCCGGGTGTAGACGATGGCATGATCGCAGCCATGCGCGAGCGCGACTGCGGCCTTGTCATCGCTGCTCACGGTGCCGATCACGGTTGCGCCGAGATGCTTCGCCCATTGGCACATGATGAGGCCGACGCCGCCAGCCGCGGCATGGACGACGATGGTATCGCCGGGCAGTACCTTGTAGGCGTCGAACAGCAGGGAACGCGCGGTCATGCCGCGGATCATCATCGATGCCGCCGTGCGCTCATCGATGCCGGCAGGCAACGCGATGAGGCGTGCTGCGGGGACGATGCGGAGCTCGGCGTAGGAGCCCTCCGGCATGCCGGCAAAAGCCACGCGGTCGCCGACTGAAAATCCCTCCACCCCGGGCCCGACGGCCTCGATCACCCCCGCGCTCTCGAGACCGATGCCGGAGGGCAGGGATTTCACCGCGTGCACGCCGCGGCGCATCAGGATGTCGCGATAGTTGACCGCGACCGCCGTGTTGCGCATGCGCACCTGGCCGGGGCCGGGCGCGCCGACCTCGACGTCCTCGATGCCCAGCACCTCGGGCCCGCCATGGCGGTGGAAGCGAAAGGCCTTGCTCACAACGCCACCTCCTTCGACGGCATGCCTGCAAGATCGTCGAGCGCATTGAAGCGGGGCCGCGCGTCGAGCACGATGCCGCCGCCAGCCGTCTTTGGCGACCAGGCTGTTGTTTGCGGGCAAGGGAAAGCTCCGGAAAATCAGGGCGTGAGCGGCTCGAGGTCGAGTTGCAGCGCCTGCACCACGCGCGCGTTCATGTTGTAGCTGCCGACGAGCACGGTCAATTCCACGATCTCCCGGGTATTGAAATGGCGCTTCACCTCGGCAAAGACGTCATCCGGCACCGTGATGTCGCGGGTCATCGTATCGGCATAGGCGAGGGCGGCGCGCTCGCGCTCGGTGAAGAATTTCGACGGCCGCCAGTCCGCGAGCGCATCGCATTCCTCGCGCGTGAGCCCCTCGGCGACCGCCAGCGAGGGGACATGCTGACGCAGCACGTATTGCGCGCCGGTGAGATGGCCCATGCGGATGATCACGATCTCGCGCAGCCGACCGTCGAGGCTCGTTTTCCATCGCACCGTGTTGGAGTGGTTGAACCAGCTCTCCGCCAGCGGTGGCGCGTTGAGCAGCATGCGATAGATGTTGATCAGCTTGCCGCGCCGTCCGGCCCGATATTTCTCGACGACCTCGGCAAATTCAGGATGGTCTTGCTCTTGAATCAGGGGAACGCGGGCCATGCACTACCTTTTCCACTTGCGTCATGGCCGGGCTTGTCCGGGCCAGACCGTTGCTGTTGTCCATCGCCGCTCACGTCGTCGCCTCGATGATCGCACGCAGTTCCGGCGTCACCTCGGGCATGATCCCGAACCAGGCGCGGAATGCCGGGCGCGCCTGATGCAATAACATGCCGAGCCCATTGACGGTCGGGTTGCCGCGCTTGCGCGCGGCAGCCAGCAGCGGCGTTTCGCGCGGAATATAGATGATGTCGGAGACGAGCGCGGTCACGGGCAGGGCATCGAGCGCAAGCTCCAGCGGCCGCTCGCCGACCATGCCCTGACTGGTGGTGTTGATCAGCATTGCCGCGTCCTCGAGTGCGGCCTCGCGATCCTTCCAAGCCAGCGCGCGGATCGGACCGCCTAATTCCCGCTCCAGTGACTGTGCGCGCGCCGGCGTGCGATTGACCAGCCGAATCTCGCGAGCGCCTTGATCGACCAGGCTCACCAGCACGGCGCGGGCGCCGCCGCCGGCGCCGATCACCACGATCGGGCCGGCATCGGCGCGCCAGCCCGGCTGTGCCTCGCGAATGCTTTCGATATAGCCGAACGCGTCGTGGTTCTGGCCCTCGAGCGATCCATCGGGAGCGACGACGACGCAATTCATCGCGCCGATGCGTCGCGCCAGCGGATCGACCCGGTCGACCATGTCGAGCGCGGCAACCTTGTGCGGAATGGTCAGGTTGCAGCCGGCGAAGCCGAGTGCCGGAAGCGCCCGCAGTGCGGCGCGCAGGCCGTCAGCCTTGATCGCAAGCGGCAGGTAGGTCCCGGTCAGGCCGTGTTGCGCCAGCCAATAGTTGTGCAGCTTCGGCGAGCGGGAATGCATCACCGGGAAGCCCATCAGGCCGGCCAGTAGGAAGCGGTCAGGATGCGTCATGGGTCAATCGTCGCGATTGTCATTGGCTGCAACGAGCATCGCGAGCGAGCCGCCGTCGGCGCGGCGATCTCGGTGCGCTCCCTCCCTCGCAAGGGGAAAAGACGCCGGAGCCGCAAGCGCCGTGTCACGGGCGAAATTGCTCGGGCAAGCATGCGCTCTGATGAGGCTCGCACTCTATCGTCCACCTACTGCAGATTGGGAACCAGCTTCTTGACGGTTTCGATCATGGCCGGCGTCGTCGAATAGAGGTTGGCGACGAGCTGTTCCAGGCGATCGGGCTGACGATAGGTCATGTCCATCTTCATCCGGGCCGCCTCGGCGATGAGCGCCGGATCCTGCAGCGCTATCGGCAAACGCCTTGCGCATCGTCTCGACGCGATCTTTCGGTACATCGGGCGGCAGAACGTACGGCCTTCCGAACTCCGTGCTCGAAAAGATGAATTGCATGAGCTGACGCTGTTCGCTGGTTTTTGCGTAGTCGAAGATGGACGGCACGTCGGGAATTTCGGGGATCGGCGTTTCCTCCGCGCGCAGCAGATACAACAGTTTGCCGTCGCGAATCAGCTGCTCGTAGATGCGGAACTGACCGTACGAGGCGCAGGCGCCCTGCACCTCGCCGCGCTCCATGGCAAGGACGGTGTCGGTGGTGCCCTTGTAGCCCTGGATGATGCGAAACCTGGTGCCGAGCACGTGATTGAACACGGTCGGCAGGATGCTGAGCGAGGAGCCGGCCCCGGCGCCGCCAACGATGAACTCCTGCGTAAAAAGATCCGCTGGGGTTTTGACCGGGGCGGTGACCCAACGCACGCATACGCGTGCCGGTAGCGATGTCGCGCCCAGCCAGTTGAAACGCCGCGGATCGGCCTCGACGTTCATCTGGCCCATCAGGGCCTGGCTCGGCACGTTGCGGGAAAACGATCCGAACACCGTGCCGTCGCGGGGCGCCTGGGCGTAGAGAAAATTAGCCGCGGCGATGCTCGCCGCCGCCGGCATGTTCTGCACGATGATGGTGGGCTCCCCGGGAATGTGCTTGCCGAGGTATCGCGCGAGGAACCGTCCGGCAAGGTCGTAGTCGTTGCCTACGGGATGCCCGATGATCATGCGGATTTGCTTGTTCTTGTAGAACTCTTGCGCTCCCTGAGCGCGCGCGCCGAAGGAGACGCCGAAGGCGAGACAGAACGTGACGATCGACTTGCAGGGCGCCATTGATAGCAGCCTGCCTATTCCGCCGCATGCTTGCGAACGAGCGCCGCGGCTGCGCTGTCGTAGCTCTCCTCGCGCTCCAGCAGCGGCTTCAGGCCGACGAGCTCGTAATAGTCGTCGAGCGGGATGAGCTGGTCCTGGCAGGGCGCGAGGGAATTGCCCTGCTTGAGCGTGCGCAGCACGTTGCGCACCGCCTGCGCGGCCGCGAACAGCGCAACCGAAGGAAATGTCGCGGAACAGACGCCGGCCGCTTCCAGCTCCTCGAGGCTGCGCGCCTTGGGACCCGCCGCCTGCGAGAGCGTCGCCATGTGCGGGCCGCCGACCTCGCGCAAAACCCGTTTGATGTCCGCGATGGTATCGACGCCCATGGGCTTGGCCATATCGGCGCCGGCGTCCATGAACAACTGGCAGCGCGCGATGGCGGATTCGATGCCCTCGACCCCCGCGGCGTCGGTGCGGGCGGCGATGAACAGGTCGGGATCGCGCCGCGCATCGAGCGCGGCCTTGACCTTGGCCAGCATCTGCTCGACCGGCACGATCTGCTTGCCCGGCAGATAGCCGCAGCGGTTGGGAAATACCTGGTCGCTGATGAACAGGCCGGCGACGCCCGCCGCCTCGAAAGCGCGCACCATCTGCCGCACATTGTTGACGCCGCCGAAGCCGGTGTCGGCGTCGACGTAAACCGGCAGCTCGACCGCGGCGCAGATGCGCGCGTAATGGTCGGCATAGTCGCGCATGTTGGATTGCCCCATGTCGGCCTGCGCCAGCATGCTGCCGACGCCGGCATAGCCGCCGGCGACCAGCGCCTGGAAGCCCTCGGCCTCGATGATGCGGGCCGAGAGCGCGTCATAGGCGCCCGGCATCAGCACCAGCCGTTTGCCCGTCATGATCGCTCTGAGCTTCTTGCGTTCGTTCATGTCGTTGCTCCAAAGATCAAGACTGCAAGCGTCAGGTCCGGCTGTCCGCCGCGTTCTGCAGCCACGGCTGGTCAGCGCAGATGCGCCTTTCCCAATCCACGATTTCCTCAGCGTGCTTGAGGGTGAGGCCGATATCGTCGAGGCCCTCGAGCAGGCGCATACGGTCGGCGGAGGGAATGTCGAAGGCGAAATCGGGACCGGCGGGACCGGTGATGAGTTGGCTCTGCAGATCGACCGTGAATGGCGCCTCGCCGTTCACCGCCACGACGCGCTTCTCAAAGGCGTCCGCCGTCTCCGCCGCCAGCACGATTGGCAGCAAGCCGTTTTGCAGGCAGTTCTCGCGATAGATGTCGGCAAAGCTCCGCGCCACGATGACGCGGATGTTGTTCGCCAGCATTCCCCATACCGCCGCTTCGCGCGAAGAGCCGGCGCCGAAATTATGGCCCGTAACCAGAATGCCGGGCTGCCTGAACTGGGGCTGGTTGAGCACGAAATCGGGATCCTCGCTGCCGTCGTCGCGCCGCCGCGCGCGCATGAACAGCAGCGCCTGATAGTCCGGCTTGAGGTTGCGCATCGACTGCACCGGCGCAATCTGGTCGGTGTTGATGTCGTCCTTGATGAGCGGGACGGCGATGCCGGTGTGACGCGTGAACGGCTGCATCAGGTCCGTCCTGGCGGCACGTGCCGCACGTCGGCGATGCGCCCCGCGAGAGCGGTCGCGGCGGCGGTCGCCGGGCTGACGAGATGGGTGCGTACTTTCGGTCCCTGTCTGTGTTCGAAATTGCGGTTGGTGGTCGAGACGCAGCGCTCTCCCGGCTCGCCGCGATCGCCGTTGCCGCCGGCGCACATCGAGCACCCGGATTCGCCCCACAGAAATCCGGCATCGCGGAAGACGCGGTCGAGGCCGGCGGCTTCGGCCGCGCGTTTCACGCTCGTCGATCCGGGCACGACCATTGCGATGACGCCCTCGGCGACGTGGCGGCCGCGCACCACGTCGGCCGCGGCTTGCAGGTCCGGCAGGCGGCTGTTGGTGCACGAGCCGATGAACACGCGATCGACCGGCAGGCCGGCGAGCGCCATGCCGGGCTCTAGCCCCATGTAAGCGAGCGCGCTTTCGATTGCAGCGCGCCGGCTCTGGTCGGCGGCCGATGGGTCGGGCACGCGGCCGGAAATGCCGAGCACCTGGCTCGGATCCGTGCCCCAGGTGATCTGCGGCTCGAGGCTGCTGCAGTCGAGCACATGCTCGCGGTCGAACGCGGCGCCCTCGTCCGACCCGAGCGTGCGCCAATGCGCGAGCGCGCGCTCCCACATGGCGCCTTGCGGAGCAAATGGACGCCCGGAAATCCAGGAAAACGTACTTTCGTCGGGCGCCACGAAGCCCGAGCGGCCGCCCATCTCGATGTTGAGGTTGCACAGCGTCATGCGGCTTTCGATCGGCATCGCGCGCACCGCCGCGCCGGCATATTCCACCACGTGACCGCGCGCGCCGGCGACGCCGAGCTCGGCGATGATGCGAAGCGCCACGTCCTTGGCAGTCACATGCGGCCCGAGCCGGCCGTCGAGGCGTATCAGCATGCGCTTCGGACGCCGCAGCGCCATCACCTGCGTCGCCAGGATGTGCGCGAGCTCGGTCGTGCCGCAGCCGAAGGCGAGCGCTCCGAGGCCGCCGACGGTGCTGGCATGGCTGTCGGGAACGGCGTGGGTTGCGCCCGGCAGCACCATGCCAAGCTCCGGCGCGACGACATGGGAGATGCCCTGCTCCGGGTCATCGATGTCGAAAAGCCTGATGGCGTTACGGTGGCTGCCCTCGCGCATCGCCTTGAGAAAAGCCGCGCCCGATGGGTTGGTGCTGTCGTCGCGGCCCGGCTTGGTGGCGACGGTGTGATCTTGCATCGAGAAGGTGAGGTCCGGTCGGCGCACGGGCCGTTGCTGCTTCTGCAACTGCTCGAAGGCGTGGGGGGCGTGCAACTCGTGCAGCACGTGCCGGTCGATGTAGATCAGATCGCGGCCGTCGGCGCGGCGGGCCACCAGATGCGAGTCCCAGATCTTGTCGAACAGGGTGGCGGGCATGGTGGCGACACTTCCGGATCAGCCTGCGGGAACCGAAGAGGCCCGCGGGCACTCATGTGGGCGGCCCTGAACGCAAGATCGGGGCGGGATGCCGGGCGCGCCGAACGACGAGCCCACAGCCCCGCGGCGCCTGGGCCTCGTTGCGAGTCTATCTTGGGCGGGAAAAAGATACACCCCCGGATGTCATCCGGGGGTGACGCCGAGAGCGGCTTTGGATTAAACGAGCCTGACGTTCTTCAGCGGCAGGCTGCGCACCGGCTTGCCGGTCGCCGCGTAGATGGCGTTGAGCACGGCGGGGGCGACGACGCAGATCGTCGGCTCGCCCACGCCACCCCAGAAATCGTGGCTCGCCACGATCACCGTTTCCACTTTCGGCATTTCGGCCAATCGCATGATCTCGTAGGTGTCGAAGTTCAGGTCCACCATGCGGCCGTCTTTGACCTTGCACTCGCCGTAGAGCGTCGCGGTGAGCCCGTAGGCCACCGAGCCTTCGACCTGCGCGGCGATCTGGTCCGGATTGACCGCATGGCCGCAATTGAGCGCCAGCACCATGCGATGAACCTTGAGCTTGCCTTGGTCGCTCACCGAGACCTCGGCGACGGCGGCCGAGTAGCTGCCGTAACCCATGAACTGCGCGATGCCGCGATGGACGCCGGGAGGAAGCGGCTTGCCCCAGTCGCCCTTCTCGGCCGCAGCATTGAGCACCGCGAGATGCTTGGGATACTGGCTCATGAGCCCGCGGCGGAACTCGAGCGGATCCTTGCCTGCCGCCCGCGCCACCTCGTCCATGAAGCATTCCATGTAGATGCCGTTCTGGTTGGTGTTCACACCACGCCAGGGACCGACCGGCACATGCGTGTTGCGCATCACGTATTCGATGAGGAGGTTCGGCACGGTGTAACCGAGCTGCGCGTCACCCGGCTCCTCATAGAATCCCTGCAGCTGCCGCATGTCCTGGCCGTTGACGATCGCCGCCTGGTTCAAGGTGGCGTTGATCGACTGCCCGGACACCCGAACGTGGAGGCCGGTGAGCTTGCCTTCGGCATCGAGACCGGCCGAGAGCCGGCACTGCGAGATCGGGCGGTAGAAGTCGTGCGCCTGATCCTCCTCGCGGCTCCAGATCAGCTTGACCGGCACGTCCGGGAATTCCTTGGCGATGGCCACGGCCTGATGCACGAAGTCCTGGGTGCCGCCGCGCCGGCCGAAGCCGCCGCCGAGGTCGAGCCGGTGGACATCGCATTTGGCGAGCGGAACGCCGGAAGCTTCCGACAGTGCGGCAAGCGAGGCCTCGACGTTCTGGCTCGGGACCCAGACCTCGGCTTTGTCGGCCGATAGTTTCACGGTGGCATTCATCGGCTCCATGCAGGCATGGGCCAGGAACGGCGTGCTGTAGACCGCTTCCACCTTTTTCGCCGCGCCCTGGATCGCTTTGGGCGCGTCGCCATTCTGCCGCGTGCCGTTGATCGTGGTCGCGGTCAAACCCTCCTTGAGGTGCTCGGCAATGGTCGCGTCCGATTGCTTTGCGCCCGCGCCCTCGTCCCAGACGATCGGCAGGGCATCGAGCGCGGACTTCGCGCGCCACCACGTATCGGCGACGACGGCGATGCCGGTGTCCTTCACCTTCACCACCTTGCGCACGCCGGGCATGCCGGCGATCTTCGCCTCGTCGTAGCTCTTGAGCTTGCCGCCGAACACCGGGCAATCCTTGATTGCGGCGCACAGCATGCCGGGAAGTTTGACGTCGATGGCGTAGATCTTGCTGCCGTTGAGTTTGTCCGCGGTATCGAGCCGCTTCAGAGGCTTGCCCGCGATCGTCCAATCCTTCGGATCCTTGAGCTTGATGCTCTTGGGATCCGGCGGCTCGATCTTGGCGGCGGCCGTGGCGATCTTGCCGTAGCTCACCGAACGTTGCGATGCGGCGTGGGTGATGACGCCGTTCGCGACCTTCAACTCGCCGACCGGCACCTTCCACTCGTCGGCCGCGGCCTGGAGCAGCATGATGCGCGCGGCAGCACCGCCGCGGCGGACGTAGTCCTGCGAGGTGCGGATACCGCGGCTGCCGCCGGTCCCCATCTCGCCCCAGGCGCGCTTGCGCGCAAGATTGGTGCCGGGGGTGATCTGCTCGGTCGTCACCTTCTTCCAGTCGCACTCGAGCTCCTCGGCGACGAGCTGGGCGAGGCCGGTGATCGTGCCCTGGCCCATCTCCGAACGCGCGATGCGGATTACGCAGGTATCGTCGGGTTTGATGGCGACCCATATATTGACTTCGGTGCCGTTAGTGGCGGCGCCCTGCGCCATTGCCGCGCCGAAGCCCGACGGCAGGTTGAACCCCAGTGCGAGTCCCCCGCCTGCGGCGGCGGAGCCGACGACGAATTTGCGGCGCGAAAGCTTCGCGGATTTATCGCGGATGATCTTGTTCATGGCGGACCCCCTCAGGTTCTGGACGTATCGTTGGCCGCCATGTGGACGGCGGTGCGTACGCGCTGATAGGTGCCGCAGCGACAGATGTTGGTCATCGCCTCGTCGATGTCCTTGTCGGTCGGCTTGGGCATCTTCTTGAGCAGGGCCGCGGCGGCCATGATCTGGCCGGACTGGCAATAGCCGCACTGCGGCACGTCGACCGCCGCCCATGCCTTCTGAACCGGATGCGAACTGTCGGGAGAGAGGCCTTCGATCGTGACGATCCGGTCCGTGGCGCTCACGTCTCCGACGCGAACCGAGCAGGAGCGTTGCACCTGGTCGTTGATATGCACGGAGCAGGCGCCGCATTGGGCGACGCCGCAACCGTATTTCGTGCCGGTGAGGCCGACCTGCTCGCGGATGACCCACAAGAGCGGGGTATCTGCCTCTACCTCCACGTCGCGGATATTGCCGTTGATATTGAGCTTTGCCATGAGCTTCCTCTTGCGAGCTGCCTTCGACGGGAATTCTTATTGTTGCTGTCTTGTCGATGATGCCGGGCGGAGTGAGTTAGAAGGAATTGAAAACACCTCCCAGGCCCTTGGGAAGCATAGCGCAATGGGCGCCTTCTGCCTACGCCCGTTCGCTCAGTGCCGGCAGAAGCGAATATTGGTCGCACCCCCCAGTTCGTGTAATCACCCATTCGCCAGTCGCGCGGGGAAGAACGAACGTGGACGCATCACCGCAGCCGCCGACCCGAAACGTCATTGCGAACCATGACGTGCGCATCGAGGTGCTGGCGCAAGGCGAGGAGCGAGGCCGCGTCATCGTTCTGCTTCCCTCGCTCGGCCGCGGAGCGTCCGACTTCGAGCCGATCGCGGAACGGCTTGCCGGCGCCGGCTACCGCGTGCTGCGCCCGCAGCCGCGCGGCATCGGGCAAAGCCGGGGGCCGCTTACAGGAATTGATCTGCACGACTACGCGTCGGACGTGGCGGCGGTCATCGCGCACGAAGGCAATGGCCCGGCTTTCGTCGTTGGACACGCCTTCGGCAACCGGGTGGCCCGCATGCTGGCAACCGACCGACCCGATCTGGTGTGCGCGGTCGCACTCGTGGCTGCGAATATCGGCAAGGCGCCGAGCCCGCCGCGGGTCCGCCAGGCGATTCGCAACAGCGCCGACCCGTCGCTGTCCGACGCGGAGCGCATCGAGGCGCTGCAATTTGCCTTCTTTGCTCCCGGCAATGATCCGCGCGGCTGGCTTGAGGGCTGGCATCCCGAGGTTTTGCAGGCGCAACGAATTGCCGGCGATCGTACTTCACGGGAGGAGGATTTCGCGGCAGGCAGGGTGCCTATCCTTTACCTGCAGCCCGACCACGATCCGCTGGCGCATGTCGAGGACGCCACGGCCTACAAGGAGCAATTCGCGGAGCGCGTGACCATCGTTGTGATCGAGCAGTCGAGTCACGCGGTGATCGCGGAGCAGCCGGATGCGGTCAGTGCGGCGCTGATTTGTTATGCGTGCCAGCTGTGGCGGGATGGATCCGGGGAATGAGTTCGCCCGATCTACGGACTGTCACCCTTCATGGCAGGCTTTCCGGCGCCGCACGAGATAATTGAAACGTTCGTACGCAGATCGGGGCGGTTGGCCACGGTCACTCGAGCCCTCCCGTTGTGGCTGCCTGCCGCCATCCCTACATAGAGTTCTGCGCAGACACGATCGGGAGACGGTGATGGAGCGACCCGTACCAGACGCCAACCGCCCGCGCGTCGAGCCGGAAATAATCCCTCCGGGACAAGCGGACCCGCGTGCGCGCCGGGGTGGGTCCTTCGATGGCCGCGGCACCCAGCAAATCTATGTCGCTCAGGTGGGACCCTTTGGTTTCGCCATGGTGGCGCTCGTGGTCGCGCTCGTTCTTGCCCTGGTTTTCCTGCTGGTGTTGGGCGCGTTCGTAATCTTCATCCCGCTCGCCGGCGCACTGCTGGCGGCCGCCGTGCTACTCACCCTGTTCCGGAGCGTTTTTCGGCGAAGGTACTGAGCGCGTCCAGATAATGAGCGCACTGCGGGCCGGGGGATGTGATCTCGGGGCCCAAAATTATCGACGGGCTGGTACTTGGTACCAGCCCGTCGGGCCTTATCATGGACATTGAGATTGAAGGGCAGATCGTCCGAGGGGAACGGACGTGTATCAGAGAGCACTCACGCCAGACTGCTTGAGAAGGTCAGCCATCTTGCTCCGCGCGTAGAACATGCGGGTCTTCACGGTCGCGGCCGGCACCCCGACGATCTGCGCGACTTCGTCGACCGACTTCTCGTGATAGTAGACCAGGTCGATGACTTCGCGGTGCGCCGGCGAAAGCTGGGTCAAACACTTCTGGACGATGGTGTTGCGGTCCTTGGTGTGGGCCACGATCTCGGGATTGTCAGCAGTATCCTCGATCGTCGCCGCCATGTTGTCGTCCAGATGCTCGTCGGTGCGGCGGCGCAGCGCCGACAGCGCCTTGTAGCGAGCGATCGCGAGCAGCCAGGTGGAAACCTGGGACTTGGACTCGAAGCCCTCGGCCTGCCGCCACACGTCGAGGAACACCTCGCTCACGAGGTCCTCGGCCAGCGACTGGTTCCCGGTCAGGCGAACGATGAAACGGTACACTCGCACATTGTGCCGAGCGTAGAGCACCTGCATCGCGCGCTTGTCGCCATCGGCGATGAGGCCAATCAGTGCCTCGTCGGATGTCTCCTGGACAGCCGGCCGAAAATGCGGCGACGCGACATCGCGCAGCACATATTGGTTTTGCATGACGATCCCCTTTAGTCTGCCCTTAAGCAAACTAACTAACAGGCGCCTGTTGCTTGGATGTTACGTCGCCAGGGAAAAATGGTTTCGTCAGCAGCGGGAATTGTTTCGTGGCCGAGACCGCGACGAAACAAATGGTAATAAAATACCATATTTGTTTCGTGGCGAAGAAATTTTCGCTCAATCCAGCGAAGATGTTTCGCCGCCCGGGGAGAACAGATAGCCGCCGCCCCGCACGGTACGGATAACCGAGGGATGGGCGGGGTCCGGTTCGATCTTGCGGCGGATTCGCATGATACGCAGGTCGATGGCCCGGTCGAATGCCTCGGAGTCGCGGGCATTGGCCAGTTCCAGCAGGCGATCCCGGGACAGCACCCGCTTGGGATTGGCGGCAAACACCTTCAATAATCCGTATTCCGAAGCCGTCAGGGGATGTTCATTGCCCTGATCGTCGCGCAACGCCTGGGTCTCGTGGTCCAGCCACTTGGTCCCGAACCGCACCCGGGCGCGTTCGGGCGCCGGTGGCGGACTCGCCGCGGGCTGGACCGCCGGTTGCTGACCGGCGCTGCTGCGGCGCAGGACCGAACGAACCCGGGCCAGGAGTTCCCGCAGTTCGCACGGTTTGGCCAGATAGTCGTCCGCACCGAGTTCGAGACCGACGACCCGGTCGATCGCGCTCGCGGTTGCGGTGAGCATGATAATCGGCACGCTGGTGCGCTGCTTGAGATCGCGAATGATCGAAAGCCCGTCCTCCTCCGGCATATTGAGATCGAGGACGATGAGGTCGGGCACCTGCTGGGCGATGACCTTGCGCAGGGCCGCCCCGCCGTCGCACAGGCTGACGCTGAAGCCGTGCATGCGCAGATAGTCACCGACCATCTCACGCGCCGGCTGCTCGTCATCGACCACGACGATGTGCTGAACCTGGCTCATGTCACCGGCAAGGTCATCTTGAAGGTCGCGCCCTTTCCGGGACCCGCGCTTTCAACCGTGATCCGTCCGCCGTGCAGATCGACAATACGTTTGACGATCGACAGCCCGAGGCCGGTCGAGGTTTCGCCTGCGGTTGGTTTTGCCGAAAGCCGTTGGAAGCGGCCGAACAGTCGGGAGATATCTTCCGGCGAAAGACCAGCGCCCTGATCCCTGACTTCGACCACTATACCGTCGTCCTGCCGCGCCACCAAGAGGTCGATCGCACCGCCGATCGGGCTGTATTTGACGGCGTTGCTCACGAGATTGTCGATGGCCTCGCGGATCCGGTCCGCATCGCACATGGCGACATGATTGGGCGGTGCGACAACGTTCGTCGTCTGCTCCTTGCGGGCGGCCAGCGGCCGGTTCGCCTCCGCAACCTCCTGAACCAGGACCGAAATGTCGACCGCCTCGCGCCGGATCGTGATGTCGAGCGCGTCCGCCATGGCGTCCGCCACCAGATCGTCGACCATCTCGGTGAGCCGATTGGCGGCGTCCCGGATGTAGCCGATCTGCCCCTTGACGTTGTCGTCGAGAGGGCCGGCGGCGGCGATCATCTCTTGCAATATCTCGGTGCGGCCGAGGATCACGCCGAGCGGATTTTTCAGATCGTGGGCGACGGTGCCGAGGATCTCGCTCTTGAAGGTATTGGCCTGTCGCAGCCGCGCCCATTGCGCCGCCAGTCGGCGGTTGGCGGTGGTGAGATCCTGAGTGCGCGCAGCGACGCGGTCCTCGAGCCGGGCGTTCGCGCGCTGGAGTTGCTCGTAAAGGATGACGTTGTCGAATGCGATGGAAAGGCGGCTGCAGAAAATCTCGACCAGCGCGCGGTCGGTGCCGGAGAGATGCCGTGCCGCCTCCAGCACGACCACGACTTCGCGGCCGCTCAATGTCTTGATGTAAAGCACCGACCGACGGGGCGAAAACTCGTGATGGCGGCGGGTGAATGCCTCTTCGACCAGATGTCGTAGGTCGTGTTCGATTATTTCGGAAACTTCGCTGCCGATGAAGCGGCTGTAGCAACCCGAGCCCGCGAGCACCGAGAAGGTCTCGTGCGCGTTTTGACCTTCACGCAGAACCAAAATTCCCGCGCAATCGACATTGAGCAACGACGCGATCTGGGTGAGGACCCCCTCCGCCAACCGTTGCATCGACTTGAAGTCGAACAGAGCGGACGCCGCCTCGATGATGATTTCCAGCCCGCGCCGAGTCTGAACCATACGCTCGAGTTGCTGGTGACTGCGCAGAGCGGCGGTCAAAGCGGTGAACAGCTTGTCGGCCGTGAGCTCGGTCTTGGCCTTGTAGTCGTTGATGTCGTAATCGACGATGACGCGCCGCTCCGGCGCCTGGCCCGGTTGACCGGTGCGAAGGATGATGCGCACCGTCTCGTTCTTGAGCTCCTTGCGGATGAATTCGACCAGGCCCAGTCCGGCGGTGTCGCTCTCCATGATGACGTCGAGCAGCACAACGGCGACGTCCGGATGGCTTCGCATCAGCTCGCGCCCCTCGGCCGCCGAATAGGCCGAGAGAATTTCCAGCCCTTGCCCGTTCAAACGGTAGTCATGCAGCGCAAAACGCGTGCCGTCGTGCACGGCCGGCTCGTCGTCGATCACCGCGATTTTCCAGCGCGGACCCTGTTCCGGGGGCTCGTCGCCGGGTCCCTCGATCAGGTGGACGATGTCGTCGTCAGCCATGAGCTTTATCCATGATTGGTGCGGCCCGCGTCGGCGGTTCGCCCGGCGCTACGCGCGGGATGGTGATACGAAATCGCGTGCCCCAGCCCAACCTGGATTCGAAGGTCAGGCGGCCGCCCAGCTGCTGGGTTACGAGATTGAAGATGATGTGAAGGCCAAGGCCGGTGCCGCCCTCGTTTCGGCGCGTGGTGAAGAACGGGTCGAGCGCGCGGCGTTGGATATCCTCGCTCATGCCCACACCGTCGTCGGATACGAAGATATCCACGTCCTCGCGGACCTGGCGGGCCTCGACGATGACGCTTCCGGCGCGGCCCTCGGGAAAAGCGTGGACCACGCTGTTGAGAAACAGGTTGGTCAGGACCTGACCATAGGAGCCCGGATAGCTGTCCATGGTGATGCCCGGCGGCACATCGACGGTGAGCGCAATCTGCGATTTCTTCAGCACAGGGCGCAAGCTGGCGACGATCTGATCGGTCGATTCCCGCAGATCGAACGGGCGCCGCTCCGCGTGGCTGCGGTCGACGGCAACCTGCTTGAACGATTGCACGAGTTCGCCGGCGCGCTGGAGATTGGCCACCAGCTGAGTGGCGGCGTCCCGGCCGCCCTCGAGGAATTCCTCCAGCCGGGAGCGCCGCAGCGGACCGGAATGGAACTCCTTTGCGAAATCGTCGCACCGGCGCGCGAAGCTCGAGGCTACGGTCAGGCTGATCCCGATGGGATTGTTCACCTCATGGGCTACGCCGGCGACTAGGCCGCCGAGCGCGGCAAGCTTCTCCGCGGCAATAAGGTTCTGCTGCGCCTCGCGCAGGTCCTCGAGTGCCTGCTCGGCGCGCTCCTTCGATGCCCGCAACTCGTTCTCGGCCTTGCGCTTGGCAATGGCATTTTCGCGAAACACCGCGACCGCTCGCGCCATTTCGCCGATTTCATCGCGCGCGTGGGTTCCGTGAATGGGATCGTCGTATTTCTCCGAGACGACGGCGTGCATCGCCGCCATGATTTCCTTGAGCGGCTGGATGATGCTGCGTGCGATCAGCACGCCGATGCCGACGATCAACGTCAGGAAGATCACCGCGACAAGCGCGACGTTTTGATAGATATCGGCAAGGGTGTGGTCGAAGCTTCCCTGCGCCTGCAGCTCACGCAGCGTCATCTGCGCGGAGAGTTTGTTGATCACCGCAATCATGGCGGCCTGGTTATCGTCGATCGCCGTCTTCAACAGGTTCGTCCGGGTCGCGAACTGCTCGGACAGCGTCTTCAATCCGTCACGGAACGCGGCGGCGCGCTGCGCCAGCGCAGTCAGCGCCGTGCGCTGCAAATTGTTCTCGGCGAGATCGATCATCACCGGGATCGTCTGCTCGACGGTGGCGATACTTCTTCGGGCTTCGTCGGCGGCGTCCGAAGCGAGCGACAGATAGAAGGCGTTGGCGGCGACGAGGCTTGTGGTGAACGCCTCGCGCGACTTTCCGAGTGAAGGCAACAGCAGGGCTTCGCGTTTGCCGATGGCGCCCTCAATGATGGCATAAAGTCCCGCCATCTCCTTTGCGGGCTTGATCACGTCGTTCTCGTAAGTGTGCGAGATCATTGTCTGGACGGCGCGGACCTCGCCGAAGCCTTGAAGGAACCGTTCGGTGACCGTGCGCAATTCGTCGGCGGAGCCCGACAGCACCGGATCCGCGGCGCCACGGTTACGTAGCGTGCTCAGAACCTCGCCATGCAATCCCAGAATTTCCGTCAGCACCTCCTGGTTGGGCTGATTGATGTAGCGATGGATCAGGTTCTGGAGGCGGCTTGCCTCGCTTTCCAGCTGGACCAGAAGCTTGTCGGACTCACGCACCTTGCGCACGTCGTCCCAGGCCCGGCTCAGAACGTTGGCGCCGTTCCAGATCAACGTGGCAAGGATCACGGCGACGGTCGCGTTGAGCGCCGCAATCGACAACAGGCGCCACCGGATAGGCAGCACCCGGACGAAGCTCTCGGTTTCCAGGTCAAGGCTTCGCCGCGGCCGCGCACTTCGCGCTGCGGCTTGTTCATCCTTGAGGGCGACCAGATCAAAAGTCATTGAACCTGGCGAATACGCTCGATCAATAGGCGCAAATCCGGATCCGTCACTGCCTTTGCATAAATTGTGCCCATCGCGGTCTCGAATGGCTTCCGGTCGAAATCCGCAATGATCGTGTTTCCGGCGGCGCGCGCCTGCTGCCGTGAGCGCTCTTCCAGCCCACCCCACAGCTCGCGCATGAACATGCTCGACTTCCGCGCCGCATCCCGGAAAATCTCCCGGTCCTCGGTCGAAAGGCTTTCCCACGCGCGCAGCGACATGACAAGTACCTCGGGCCCCATCGTGTGCTCCGTCAAGGTGTAGTAGGGTGCGAGCTTGTAGTGGCTGGTGGTGACATAGGAAGGCCAGTTGTTTTCGGCGCCGTCGATCAACCGGGTCGAGAGCCCGGTCAGCACCTGGCCATAAGGAAGTTCGACCGGCTCGGCGCCGAGCGCCTTGATCATGTCGAACATCAGCTCGGATTGCTGAACCCGGATCCGCAGCCCTTTCATTTCCGCGAGGCTGCGAACCGGCCTCACGCTGTTGTAGATCGAGCGCGATCCTGAGTCGTAGAAGGTCAGGCCGACGAAACCATGACGCTGGGACCCGGCCAGGATCTCGTCTCCGATCGCGTGATCGAGCACCTTGTGGAGATGATTGAACGAGCGAAACAGAAACGGCAGCGCGAGCACGTTGGCCGCCGGGATCAGGGACCCGATCGGTGCCACATTGGTGCGGTTGAGATCGATGGCGCCAACCCGGGTCTGCTCGATGGTGTCCTTCTCCTCACCCAGCTGACGCGAGTGGAACACGCGGATGCGGTGACGGCCCGCGGTCCGCTCCTCGACCACACGGGCCATGAACTGCAGAGCCAGCACGGTCGGATAGTCTTCCGCCTGGGTATCGGCGACGCGGAACTCACGCGCGCTGGCGGCGCAGAGTGCAACCAGGACCGCCACCGATGTCGCTGTCGCTATCCGGAAATTCTTCTGTGAAATGAACGGCATGATCCATGTCCGTGGGAAAGCGTCGCTTGGATTCGAGAGTATTCGCATCGGCAGAAGGCCGTCAATTGAGGCAGCCGAGCGCTCGCTCGCGGAATTGGGGACGGTATCGGCCGCTGAGCCCGCGTCGCCGCCCCTGCACCGATCGCCCCTGCACCGATCATGGCCGGCGACGAAGTCTTGCCGACGGCGGGCTGCGCTCTCGAGGCGCGCCCACACGTTCCAAGTCGCGATGCCGGAGGCTGCTCATCTCATCCTCCAACGACCTGATGCCTTCGATCGGTATCGTGCAGACTCGCTATGATGCGGCCGAACATCGGCGCCTGGCGACGTGCGACATGGAGCGCTGGCGTTTCATTCCGGACCGGGACCAGGCGTGACGGCAGGTTGCCGCCACTCGTCTTCCGCGCTTTGCCCGATCGCCGCGTCGTGTATAGTTATAGTCCATAATAATAAGAGGCTGGAGGAAATGGGCGGGGCGTTGTCCGGCAAGACTGTACTCGTGACAGGGGCGAGCGCCGGCATCGGCAAGGCCGCGGCGATCGCGCTCGCCGAAGCGGGGGCGAAAATCATCGCCACCGGGCGCCGCAAGCAGGAACTGGACGCGCTGGTAAGGCAATGCGGCGGAGCGGTCACCGAAGCGATCGCAGGCGATCTGAACGACGCGCACTTTGTCGCGGACCTCGCCAAGCGCGCGCATGGCGTCGACATTCTGGTCAACAATGCCGGCATTTTGAAATACGCGCCGCTGATGGACATGACCGACGGTGACGTCGAGGCGATGTTCCGCACCAACGTGCTTGCCGCATTCCGGGTCACGCACGCGGTTGCAAGGTCGATGATGGAGCGGCGCCGCGGCCACATCATCGTCATGACGTCGATTGCCGCCCGCGAGGTCTACCCTTTGGGAGTCATCTACTGCGCGACCAAGCATGCGCTTTCGGCAATCACCCGCGGCCTGCGCGTCGAGTTGCAGGGCCACGGCATCAAGGTGACCGAGATCGCGCCCGGCATGGTCGATACCGAGATCCGCGCCACAAGCGACCATCCTCGCGTGCTTGAAGCACTGAAAGTCAGGAAATTCGAAGCGCTCACGCCGGCAGAGGTGGCGGAGGCGGTCGTGTATGCGGCGGAGAGCGCCCCGAACTGCTGCCCGGATTTCATCGAACTGCGACCGCAAGGCGCCGCCTAAACAAAGCAACACGGAGGAACCCAGCCATGGCGAAAACAATGGCGAAGACAATGGCGAAGCTGCAGCCGCGCGCGAGGAAAACGAGTCCCAAGAAGGGCGCCGTGGCTTCACGCGTGAAATCGAAGGTGACGGCAGAGCCGAAGCAGACGTTCAACGTCAATCACTTCCGGGCTGAAGACTTCCGGACCGATGGCTTGCGAAGCTACGCGCAATACCGCGATCTCGGCATGAGCAAGGCCACCAATGGCTTGCTGCAGGCGCATGTTATCCGCCTGATCCCGCCCTGCGACCCGGCGGTGGTCTCGAAGCGGCATTATCACGATGTGCATGTGCAGATGATCTATGTCTTGAAGGGGTGGATCAGGTCGGAATTCGAGGGGCAGGGCGAGGTGACGATGCGCGCGGGCGCTGCCTGGCTGCAGCCGCCGCGCATCAAGCACACGGTGCTGGATTATTCCGACGACTGCGAGCTGCTCGAGATCATCTTGCCGGCGGAGTTCGAGACCGTGGAGCTGTGATCTGATCCGTTCGGCCTGCCGAGACAGGCGGCCGCCATAAAATTAAACAATGTGGGAGGAATTCAATGACCAGGAAGGACACGTACCGGGTGAAGGCAATCACGCGGCGCCGGGTGCTGGAAGCGACCGTGGCCGGCTCCGCCCTGGTGGCCGCGCCGCCGTTCCTGCGCCGCGCGTTGGCGGCGGACCCGATCAAGATCGGCATCCCGACGGTCATCACCGGCGGCTACGCCATTCTCGGGAGCCAGGTGCAGCGGACTTGCCGGCTGGTCAAGAAGATGACCGACGCCAAGGGCGGCGTGATCGGGCGTCCGATCGAGTTCCTGTTCCAGGACACGCAAGGCGATCCCGCGATGTGCGTGCGCAAGTCGCAGGAATTGGTCGAGCGCGACAACTGCCGGATCCTGACCGGCGTGATCGTCTCGTCCGAGGCCGCCGCCATGCTGCCGAAACTCGAAGAGTGGAATGCGGTCTTCCTCTCGCACGGCAACGGCGACGGCCGCCTCACGGCCGAGCTGTTCGTGCCGCGGTTCTTCCGCGCCAACACCTCGGCGCCGATGGGTGCGCGCACGCTCGCGCTCTATCTCAAGGATGCGCCCGAGAAGAAGTTCATCGCCATTGCGTCCGATGCCGCCTGGGGCCGGTCCAGCAATGCCGCCTTCGAGGAGCAGATCAAGGCCGTCGGCAAGGACCTGGTCGACAAGATCTACGCCCCGGTCGCCAACAAGGACTATTCCACCTACATCACCAAGATCCTGCAGTCCGGTGCGCAAGGCTGCTACGTTGCGCTGCAGGGCGACGAGGCGCGGGCGTTCTATTCGCAAGCCGCCCAGTACGGCCTCGCTCAGCGGGTGCAGTTCTTCACCGAGATCGTGGCGCAGGCCGACATCAAGGTGCTCGGCAAGGATTCGCTCGGCCTGGTCGGCTCCTCGCGCTATCCCGTCACCTACGACATTCCGGAGAATCGCGCTTTCCTCTCCGCCTTCCAGGCTGAATACAAGAACGAGATCCCGGACTGGACGGACGGCGAGATGTATCAGGCGCTGATGATCCTGTTCGCCGCCATCGAGAAGGCGGGCTCGGCCGAGCCGATGAAAATCGTCGAGGCGATGGAAGGCCTGGACGTCACCAGCGTCAAAGGTCCGGTGCTCATGCGCAAGTGCGACCACCAGGGCGAGAACCAGGGCTTCGTGGTGAAGGTCGTCAAGAGCGACAAATTCGCTGAACCGGTCGGCGAGATCATCAAGACCTATTCGCGCGAGATGACGACACCGGACTGCCGAAGCGCCAGCTTTCGCGGCCGGTGACCGCAGGCTTGCGGGCGGCCCGGCCGGGCCGCCCGCGGCCGGCGTGATCCATCAAGACATCCGATGAATTGGTTCGGCTTCATCCTGGCCCAGTGCCTTAACGCGCTCTCGCAGGCGTCGATCCTGTTTTTCATCGCATGCGGACTGACGCTGATCTTCGGCATCATGCGCATCGTCAATTTCGCTCATGGCGTCATTTTCATGCTCGGCGCCTACGTCGGCTACACCGCGAACGTCGTCACCGGGAGCTTCCTGGTGTCGCTCGTTGTCGCCCCGGTCGTCGTCGGGCTGGTCGGCATGGCGTTCGAGCGGACCCTGCTGCGCCGCCTCTACGGGCGCCGGGATGGCGGGGCTTATCTGCTGCTCACCTTCGGCCTCGCCGTGGTGCTGAGCGAACTGATCCGGCTGATCTGGGGCGTGCAGCCGCTCGGCGCCGGCATTCCAGATTTCCTGCGCGGTGTCGTGATCATCCTCGACCAGCCCTTTCCGCTCTATCGATTGTTCCTCATCGGGCTCGGCGTCGCCGCCGCCATCGCCATCTGGCAATTCCTCGAGCGCGCGCGCCCCGGCTTGCTGATCCGCGCGGTGTCGCAGAATTCCGAAATGGTCCATGCCCTCGGCACCGACGTCGACATGGTGCGCACCGCGGTGTTCGGATTCGGCTGCGCATTGGCCGCGCTCGGCGGCGTGCTCGCCGCGCCGCTGGTCACCGCATTCCTCGGCATGGGCACAAGCGTCGTCATCGATGCCTTTGTCATCGTCATCATCGGCGGGATGGGCTCGTTCCTCGGCTCCATTATCGGCAGCGTGCTGGTGGCGTTCGTGCAGGTGATGGGCGCCTATTACTTCCAGGATCTTGCGCTGGCATTGATGTACCTCCTCATGCTGCTCGTCCTGATCATTCGGCCGGGTGGCCTGCTCGGCAAGGAGGACTGAGTGAATTGGAGGCTTGGTTTCCTCGTCACCGCGGCTGCCTGCGCGGTGCTGCCGTTGGTGGTGCCTCAGCACTCGCTGACAATTTTAGTCGAGGCACTGATCCTCGGGCTGTTCGCGATGAGCCTCGATCTGCTCGTGGGCTATTGCCGGCTCTACTCGTTCGGGCACGCCGCCGCCTATGGTCTCGGCGCTTATTCCTACGCGCTCATTCTGACATATGTGCCGTTGCCGCTGCCGGCGGCCATCCTGCTGGCGGTAGCTGTCACGATTCTGATCGCAATTCCGATTGCTTGGATATGCACCCGCTCGACCGGCGTGTCCTTCGCCATGCTTACGCTTGCCTTTGCGCAACTCGGCTATGCCATGCTGTTCCGTTTCCGCGACATCACCGGCGGCTCCGACGGCCTCGTCGGCATTCCGCGCCATCCCGGTCCCTTCGGCATCGACTGGTTCCAGGGCAAGCTGGGCTATTACTACCTCGTGCTCGCCTGCCTGTTCGGCTCGTATCTTCTGTGCCGCGCCATCGTGCGCTCGCCGTTCGGCGCCGTGCTCGCAGGCATTCGCGAGAACGAGGCCAAGACCATCGCGCTCGGTTACAACACGCGCGCGTACAAGATCACGACCGTTGTGCTCGCCTACGGCTTCGGCGGGCTGGCCGGCGCGCTTTACGCCGCGTTCGCCGGCTTCGCGTCACCCGAACTGTTCTTCTGGCTGACGTCGGGCCGGGTCCTCATCATGGTGATCGTGGGCGGCGCCGGCACGCTGATCGGCCCGATCCTCGGCGGCGTGTCCTTCGTCTTCCTCGAGCATCAGCTGTCGCAGGTCACCGACCTGTGGCCGCTGATTTTCGGCACCATTTTCATGGCCTTCGTCATGTTCGCGCCGCAGGGCATCTGGGGCATCCTGACGAGCCGTTTCAGATCCAGGCGCGCGCCGGACGCCGACAGCGCCAAGGAGGCACCCGGTGCCGCTACTTGAATGCAGAGGCCTGGTCCGCCGCTTCGGTGCCTTGGTGGCCGTCGATGGCATCGACCTGGCGGTGGAGCCCGGCGAGATTCGCGCCGTGATCGGGCCCAACGGCGCCGGCAAGTCCACCGTCTTCAATCTGATTACCAGCGTGCTCAGGCCGAGCGCCGGGCAGGTGATCTTCGCCGGCGAAGACGTCACCGGAATGCCGGTGCATGAGGTGGCGCAAAAGGGAATCGCGCGCACCTTCCAGCTCTGCCACATCTTTCCCGCCCTGACCGTGCGCGAGAACGTGCGCATTGCGGCCCAGGCGCGGGATGCCCGGCGCTGGCAGTTCCTCGGCGGTGGCCGCGTGTTGAACCGGTCGGCCTCAGCCGCCGACGAGGCCATTGCACGCCTGCGGCTCACTCGTATGGCCGATGCGACCGCCGCCATGCTCTCGCATGGCGACCAACGCCTGCTCGAAATCGCGATGGCAATCGCGCAGAAGCCGCGTCTGCTGATGCTGGATGAGCCCACCCAGGGCTTGTCGATCGAGGAGACCGGGCGGGCCGTGCAGATCCTCAAGGACATGCTGACGGAAGGAGATCTGAGCGTGCTGCTGGTCGAGCACGACATGGAAGTGGTGTTCAAGCTCGCCGACTACATTACGGTCCTGCATCGAGGCCGGGTGATCGCCGACGGGTCTCCAGTCGCCGTGCGCGCCAGCGCGGAGGTCCGCAGCGCCTATCTGGGGGGAGCGCAGTGATGCTGCGCGTCGAGGAGCTGCATACCTATTACGGTCAAGGTCACGTCCTGCAGGGCGTGAACCTCGAAGTGCCGGCCGGCCGCATTGCGGCTGTGCTCGGCCGCAACGGTGTCGGCAAGACCACGACCTTGCGCTCGATCGTGGGGCTCACGCCGCCGCGGCGCGGCCATGTCCTGCTTGCCGGCAGGGATGTCGCCGGCTGGCCCCCGCACCGCATCGTGCGCGTCGGTCTGGGCTATGTTCCGGAAGGGCGGATGATCTTTCCGGATTTGACCGTGGTCGAGAACATCCAGGTTGCCCAGCGCGTCCCGGCGCGCCTTTGGACCATGGAGCGCCTGTTCGGGTTATTTCCCGCGCTTGCCGAGCGCAGGCGCAGCAAGGGCTCGCAGCTCTCCGGCGGCGAGCAGCAGATGCTCGCGGTTGCGCGCGCTCTGGTCACCGACCCCCGTGTCATCCTGCTCGACGAGCCTTCGCAGGGCCTCGCTCCCCTCGTGGTGGAGGAACTCACCCGCCTGATCATGCGACTGCGGGACGAAGGCGTGAGTCTCCTGCTGGTGGAGCAGAACCTCAATCTCGCCGAAGCCGTGGCCGACGTGGTCTACGTCATGGTCAAGGGACAGATGGTCTATCATGCGCCGCTCGAGCGGTTCCGGGCCGAGCGCGAGGAGGTCAAGGCCAGGTACCTGACGCTGTGACAGCTGCGACGATGACAATGGCGTTTTGCCGGAAGGGCGTGACAGAGCGATGATCGACGGTGAGTCCAGGCGCGAGTTCGCGGACAAGAAGGCTCTGGTGACCGGCGGCAGCCGCGGGATCGGACGCGCCGTGTGCCTGGAGCTTGCGCGCAGAGGCGCTGACGTGGCTTTCATCTATCACAGCCGGGATGTCGAAGCCGGAACCACGGCGGGAGACATTCGCGCGCTTGGTCGGGTCGCGCTCGCGCTCAAGACCGATCTCGCCGATGCCCACGGTGTCGGCACGGCCATCGACCGTGCCGCGGCGCAATTCGGGCGGCTCGATATTCTGGTGCAGGCGGCCGGCGCCATGGGCAGCTGGCACGAGACCGCCGAGCTTTCGACCGATGATTGGGATCGCTACGTGGCGGTCGACCTGTCGGGAGCGTTCTACGTCATTCGTGCGGCGCTGCCGCATCTGCGCAAGGCCGGCGGCGCGATCGTTGCCATCTCGTCGATCGCCGCGCAAATGTGCCAGGCGCGTAACGTGCAGGGTGCCGCTGCCAAGGCCGGGCTGGAGGCGATCGTGCGCGTCGTCGCGCGCGAGGAGGGGCGGCGCGGCATTCGCGCGAATGCGGTCGCCGTCGGCCTCACCGACACCGAGATGGCGCGTACCGCTTTCGCCGAATGGGGTGCGGAATTGACCGACCGCGTGGTGCGCGGCATCCCGCTGCGCCGGATCGGGACGCCGGAGGAGGTCGCGCGCGTCGTCTGCTTTCTGGCCGGGCCTGACGCCGCCTACATCACCGGCAAGGTGCTGCAGGTCGATGGTGGGCAGATCATCGCGGCGTGAACAGGCGTGGCCATGAGGAAGAGCGGGTGATGGCGTCTGCCGTCCTAGTCGGGAGGAGCGCGTGGCGTTCGCAACTCGTCTGACGCCGGCGATGGCGGCGCGCTGGCGCGGCGCGGGCCTGTGGAGCGACGAGACCTTCGCGACCGTGCTGGCGCGGAGGGTTCGGGCGACGCCCGATCGCGAGGCGCTGACCGATGGAACGCGCCGGCTCAGCTATCGCGAGCTCGCGCACGGCATCGATCGCATGGCGGCGCGGTTGCGCGCGCTCGGCATTGGAGCCGGGGACGTGGTGACGATCCAGCTGCCGAACTGGGTCGAGTTTGCATTGGTGTTCTTCGCCCTGGAGCGCCTGGGCGCGGTGGCGGTCACCGTCAGCGTGGATTTCCGCAGCCGCGAGCTGGAATACATCATGCGCTTCGCCGACAGCAAAATGCTGGTCTGCTGCGCCACGTTCCGCGATTTCGATCACGCCGCCATGGCGGCGGAGCTCAAGCTGCGGCTGCCCGCGCTTGCTATCATCGGCATCGTTCGCGGTGCCGCGCGCGCGGGCATGGTCGGTCTCGACGACGTCGCCGCGGCGCGCGGCGAACCGGCGGGCTTCGTGCCGGTCGCCATGGATGCCGATGCCGTGATGCGGATGGCCTTCACGTCGGGGACCACGGGGAATCCGAAGGGGGTGATGCACAGCCACAACACCACCTTGGCGGCGGCCCGCATTCTCAACGGCGATCTCGGGCTTTGCGCCGACGATGTGATGATGGCTTGGCTGCCGCTCGGGCTCAATTGGGGTTACCTCACGCTGATCCAGTCGCTCCTGGCCGGCGCCAAGGCGGTGCTGCTCGACCGCTTCACCCCGGCCGCGGCGCTCGACCTCATCGCGCGCGAGCGGGTCACCTATATCCCCACCGCGCCGGCATCCCTCACCGCCATCCTGCAGCAAGGCGATCTCGATCGCCGCGATCTCAGCAGCCTGAGATTCGTGGTGAGCGGGGGCGCCTCGGCTCCGGTCGAGACCATCCGCGCCTGGCGCCGAGCCGCTCCCGGCGTCCTGCTCGAGCTGCTGGGAATGTTGGAAACCGGATACCAGGCCTATACCCGCCCCACCGACGATCCCGAACGCGTCGCGGGATCGGTGGGTGTCCCAGCCAGCCACATGGGGCTGCGGTTGATCGATGCCGAAGGCCGTGACGTCGCCGCAGGCCAGGAGGGCGAGATCTGCTGTGACGGCCCCTCCGTGCATCTCGGCTACCACAACAATCCCGGCGCCAATGCGGACGCTTTCCTCCCCGACGGCTGGTTCCGCAGCGGCGATCTCGGTGTGATCGATTCGGACGGGCGCCTGCGCATCGTCGGCCGCCTCAAGGAGATGATCAATCGCGGCGGCAAGAAGTTCTTTCCGCGCGAGATCGAGGAGATCCTGTACACCCATCCGCAAGTGCTCTACGCGGCCATCGTCGGCATTCCGGATCCGCGGCTGGGCGAGCGCAATTGCCTCTGCCTGGTGCCGCGCGCCGGCGAGGCGCCGACGATCGAAAGCCTCATCGCCTTCATCGGCGACAGCGTAGCCACCTACAAGTTGCCCGAGCGGCTGGAGCTGTTCACGCAATTCCCGTTCACCCCGACCGGCAAGATCCAACGCCATGCGCTCGTACGCGATGTCTTGGCGCGGATTTCGGCCGCCAACTGATCGACAATGATTTGGAGAACGACGACATGGACGAACGCTATGCCCGCTTTTCGCGCCTGCTGATCGACCGGCCGCATCCGCGCGTGCTCCGGGTGGTGATGAACAGGCCGGAAAAGCTCAATGCCGCCGACGGCGAGATGCACGCCGACCTTACCGAGATTTGGCGCGTGATCGACACCGATCCGAGTGTGAACGCGGTCCTGTTGACGGGAGCCGGCAAGGCCTTTTCGGCCGGCGGCGATCTCGACCTGGTGGACAAGATGATCGCGGACTTCGACACCCGCATGCGCGTGTGGAAGGAAGCGCGCGACATGGTCTACAACCTCATCAACTGCAGCAAGCCGGTCGTGTCCGCCATCAACGGCGCGGCGGTCGGCGCTGGTTTGGTGCTGGCCATCCTCGCCGATATTTCCGTCGCGGCGAAATCCGCGCGCCTGATCGATGGCCACACCAAGCTCGGCGTCGCCGCCGGAGACCATGCTGCGATCATCTGGCCGCTGCTGTGCGGCATGGCCAAAGCCAAGTACCACCTGCTGCTGTGCGAGCCGGTCAGCGGCGAGGAGGCCGAGCGCATCGGCCTGGTCTCGCTGGCGGTGCCCGACGCGGAGGTGCAGACCCGCGCCCTGGACGTCGCCGTGCGGCTGGCGGAGGGCGCGCCGAATGCCATTCGGTGGACGAAATACGCGCTCAACAACTGGCTGCGCGCGGCCGGTCCCATCTTCGACGCCTCGCTCGGCATGGAATTTCTCGGCTTCAGCGGACATGAACTGCCGGAGGGCGCCGCCGCGCTGCGCGAAAAACGCCCGCCCAACTTCTCACGCGATGGCGTGGGCTGAACCACGTCATCGTCGCCCCGCAGCTCGTTGAGATATCGGGTTGCTGGTCGATCAGCGTGACGATAGCGGAGCGCCGGAAGTCTAAGCCCACTAGCCGTTTCGATGCGCCGCTCCGCCATCCACGGTCACCACCGTTCCGCTGACATAGGAGGCGCGCGGCGATACCAGGAAGGTCACGACGTCCGCGACCTCCTTCGGTTTGCCCATCCTTCCGAACGGAAGGTCAAGTTCGCCCTCGACGTCGCGCCAGCGTTCGGCAGAACCGAACTTGTTCTCGGCGATCTTGCGCAGCACACTTTCGGCCCTGTCGGTTGCGGTGTAGCCCGGGTTGATCCCGACGACACGCACACCGAAGTCCGGTGATTGGCTGCCGACCGAACAACTGAATGCCATCAGGGCGGCGTTTCCGGCGGAGCCGATGATATAACGCGAGAAGAATTGCTCTCCGGCGTAGCCGATGATATTTGCGATCACGCCGTCGCGCCGCTGCTTCATCGCACGGCAGATCGATCGGCAGAGATTGATGTAGCCGAACACCTTGAGGTCCCAGGCGCGGCGCCAGATTTCATCGCTGGTATCGTCAAGATCTCCCGCCGGGTTGGCCCCTGCGTTGTTCACGAGAATGTCCACCTCGGCGCACGCCTGCGCGAGGCGTTCCTGATCCTCGAGCTTTGAGAGGTCGACGGCGTGGATGCGGACATCGATGTCCGGCGCAGCCCGTCGAAGCGCGTCGCGCGCCTGCTCGAGTGCGGCGCTGCCGCGACCAGCAAGATCAAGGCGGCAGCCTTCGGCCGCGAGCGATTGCGCCACCGCCAGGCCGATACCCTTGCTTCCCCCGGTGACGAGCGCGCGCTTGCCCTTCAGTCCCAAATCCATCGGTATCCTCCCTCGGCACACGCTCATTCCGGCGCCGCGCGCGGGCATCAAATCCGTCGGGCGCTGGATGATCAATAGGTGGCACGTCGTGCGGGAATGTGTGCGGGCCGCAACCGCTCAATGCATGACCGTTCCGCCGTCGACGGCGATGGTTTGGCCGGTGACCAGCCGGCTGGCGTCGGACACCAGCCAATGAACGGTGCCGACCAGGTCCGCCGGCTCCAGGTTTCTGGCAATCGCCTGGTTCATCTTGATGGTATCGAGCGCCTTGTCGGTTTTTTCCGCGAAGAACTCGCGGGTGCCCTCGGTCAAGACCGCGCTCGGCGCCACGGCATTCACCCGGATATTGTCGCGGCCAAGCTCCCGCGCGAGGCCGCGGGTAAGACCGATCACGGCCGCCTTCGAGGTCGTGTAGTGCAAGCCGTACGGCATCCCATAGGTCGCCGCCAGCGAGGCGATATTGACGATGCTGCCGCCGCCGGCGCGGCGAATGGCCGGGACGACGGCCTTGCAGCAGTTCCAGATGCCTTTGACATTGACCGCCATCGCCGCGTCCCAATCGGATTCGCTGATGGTGTCGAAGCGGCCGCCTTTGAGGCCACCATAGAGCGCGGCGTTGTTGATGAGCGCGTCAATGCGTCCGAATGCGTCGAGCGCAGCCTGCGCAACCTCCATCGCCGACGCGGCGCTCGCGACGTCGAGCTTGGCGCCGACGGCGGTGCCCCTTTCTGACTTGACGAGGTCGAGCGTGTTCGAGCAGTCGTTGATGTCGGCAGCTACGATCCGAGCGCCGAGACCACCGAGATAGCGCGCGTATTCCTGCCCGATCCCGCGCGCGGCACCGGTGATGACGATGACCTTTCCCTCGATGTTCATGTTGCTCTCCTTGGAAGTCGCACGGCCGGCTGACGTCAAGACGCAGAAGGCAGCATCGAGGGGATTGCGCGGGCAGGCCTGCCGAGACCCGGTGGTTACGCCGCACGCGTCACTGCGTTGGCTTGATGCCGAGCTCCTTGGCAATCGCCACATGGTCGCCACTGGTCCCTCACATCACTGTGACGCGGATCGCTGGGCTCAACCGACGCTACGAGGCTCGCGCGCCAGCACCTTGTCGACCATCTCACCCGCGAGGCCGAGATAGGCTGCGGGATCGCACATCTTGTCGAGCTCCGCCCGTGTGAGATGCTTGGAGATATCGGCATTCTGCGCCAGAAGCTCGACCAGCGGCACGCCGGTCGCGGAGACCTTGCGGCAGATGTCGTAGACGAGGTCGTGGGCGCGTTGGCGTCCGAGGTGCGGGCCCAGTCCCATCATGACCGCTTCCGAAACGATCATGCCGCGGGTGAGATCGAGATTGGCCCGCATGCGATCGGCGTCGACTTCGAGGCCGCAGACCAGCAGCTTGGTCTGCGCCAGCGCGCCCGACGCCAGCAGAAAGATCTCGGGCAGCGAGATCCATTCGATCTCCCACGGTCCGGTCGAGCGCTCGTGGTCGGCGACCGCGGCTTCGAGCAGGGCGGCGACGTGCTGCCGAACCAGCGCCACGGTGGAATGGATATAGAGGCAGGAGATGGGATTGCGCTTCTGCGGCATCGTGCTCGACGATCCGCGCGCCTCGTGGAAAGGCTCGTAGACCTCGGCGACCTCGGTCTGCATCAGGAGCTTCACGTCCATGGATATCTTGCCGAGCGTGCCGGTGAGGAGTCCGAGAAAGCAGGCGACCTCGCCGATGCGGTCGCGCACCGTGTGCCAGGCGATGTCGGGCTGGCCGAGGCCGAGCTCCTCCATCATCGCGGCTTGCACCTTGAGGCCATCGGCGCCGAGCGAGGCCAGCGTTCCGACCGCGCCGCCGAATTCGCCGACCAGAACGCGCGGGCGCAACTGCGCCAATCGTTCGCGGTGGCGCTGCATCGCGGCGAGTAGCGCCGCGGTCTTGAAGCCGAAGGTCAGCGGCACGGCCTGCTGCAAGTTGCTGCGTCCCGCCATCGGCGTGTCGCGGTAGCGCCGGGAAAGGTCGGCGAGCGCCGCAGCGGTCGCCTCCATGTCCTTTTCCACCAGTTCGAGCGCGGCGCGGATCTGCATGATCGCGGCGGTGTCGGTGATATCCTGCGTGGTGGCGCCCCAATGGCACCACTCGCCGAGACCGTCGGCGCACAAATCCACGATCTGCTGCACCACGCCGAGGATCGGATAGCCGACGCGCTCGGTCTGCTGCTTCAGGCGGGCGAGATCGATGTTTTCGATCCGACACTGGCGCTCGATCTCGCGTGCGGCCTTGTCGGGGATGATGCCGAGGCGGCCCTGCGCACGGGCGAGCGCCGCCTCGATCTCCAGATAATAGCTGGTCCTTCTTTCATCGGAGAATACCTCCCGCATCTCCGGCGTGGTGAAGATGTCACGGAAGATCACGGAATCGAGCGCAGTCGCCGTCATGTTCTTTCTCCCACTCAGGCCGCTTTGCGCCCAAGCGCCGGGCCGTCGATATGCGCATCGTTTGCGAAGGCCGAAGGCGGACGATCCCAGTAATCACCGGCGCTGAAGTATGCAAGCCATGCCTCCACGCGCGCCGGCGGTTACTGGGTGCCTGCCCTCATGGACGCGGCGGAGAACTCCATCCGCACATTCTTGCTGAAATCATCCGGGGCGGGGGTCGCGACATCGACCGTGGCGTCAGAGCACGATGCTGGGATTGCGCAGGTTCTGGTCGCAGTCGATCAGGTTGACCTGTCGGACCTGGATGTCCCAGCCATGCGCGGCTCGTACCAGGCGATGCCCGCACCAGCCCGACAGAAAGCGCGTGCCGTCCACGCGAAACTCGCTGATCAGGAAATTGGAACGGACCATGCGGATTGTGCTTTGGTCGGTGGCGAACGTCTCGACATTCGAGATCATCCGGACGGTGCGGGATTTCGGCGCTTGCGACCAGGCGTAGCCCGTGCGCAGCCGGTAAATCCGGTCCTCCATGCGCCGACGGTCATCGAAGGAAATGGCGATCTCGCGGCGGGGATCTCCCGCGGCCGGCGTTCCCGGCACCCAGTAGATGCATTCGGGCGAATACATCGCCAGCCATTCGTCGAAGCAAAGCTGGTCGAGCAGGCGAGCTTCCTTTTCCACCAACATGCGGAATTGATCGCGCTCGGACGGATCGTGGACGGCCAAGTCGTCCCGCTGCCAATCGGTGAAGCTCGCCACCAAGTCCCGATAGAGTTGCTCGTTGACGTAATAGGAACTGGTCGACGGATCGTGCACGGTCTGCATGGTTGCGCTCACGGCTCGCGCTGGACCACGAGGTGGGGCGTCGCCTTCATCAAACGTTTCCATTCCTTGATGTATTCGCGCATGAACGCTTCATCGGTGGCGGGTGCCGTGATGATTCCGTTCTCGTCGGTCTTCACGCGGCCGGGAATGTCGAGGCCGCGATGCATGTAGATCCACTCGTCCTCCTGACACGCGAGCCCGCGCTGGATCTCCTCGAAATTGGCGAGATCGTCGACTTCGCCGAAGTTCGGGAATTGTTCCTGCGTGCGCATGCGCAACGCGTTGACCTCGTCGACCGCGCCGCCAAGCGTGCCGTCTTCGTCGACCACCGCCGTGCCGTACCAGGTGACGTTGGTCTCGTCGACCGAGACCGGTTCGAATACCTGGATATGATTGCCGAGCAGCGAGAAGTTAGGGAATACGTTGATGTTGACCGGCTCCGATGAGGCGAGGTCGAGGATTTCCTCCGCCCTGGCGCCGAAGCGGCGGCGCAGTTCCTCGGCGTAATGCTCGGAACCCGGTGCGGGGCCTTCCACCGCCCACAATCCGCCGGCGCGCTTCTGGATGTTCGGCCGCTTGTCCTTGAAGTGATGGCCGTTGCCCATATAGGCCATGTACATCGGCGCGGTGTCCGGCGAGCCCTTGTAGTACGACATGCCCTTGTTGGCGACGTCGGCTTGGCGGTTCTCCATCTCCAGCAGCGAGCGATGAGAGAACACCACGTGATAGCCGTCCCCGGAGTTGTCGTAGGCCAGCTTCCAGTTGCCCTTGTATTTGAGCCGGTTCGCCTCGCAGACCGCGATCTTTCCCTTGGGCTGCCGGTCCAGCCATTCGTCGATCGGCTTGGTGATCGCGCCGAGGTAGTCGAGCAGCGACGGCGCATCCGGATTGAGCGTGGCGAAGATGAATCCGCGATAGCTGTCCACACGTGGCACCTGCGCGACGTTGAACTTGGAGTCCTTGAAGTCGCAGGCATAGCCGTCCGGCCACGGCACGGCGCGCAGCTTGCCGGTGTTGAGATAGCTCCAGCCGTGATACGGACAGGTGAAGATGCGCGCCGAGCCTTTGTCCTTGCGGCACAGCGTCGTGCCGCGGTGGGTGCAGCGATTGAACAGCGCGCGGAATTTGCCCTGCGAATCCCGCAACAGGATGATCGGGCGCAGCCCCAGTCGTACGGTGATGTAGTCGTCGTTCCTGGGAATTTGGCTCTCGTGGCCGAGATAGACCCAGACCGCGCCGAAGATATTGGTCATCTCGGCCTGGAAGATAGCGGGGTCGGTATAGATCAGACGGTGGACGCGATCCTCCTGGACGAGTTCGTCCCAGTCATAGAGTTCCGCCGCGCTCTCGATCCGCGCTGAGGTGAGCTTCTCCAGCATGGGTTCCACTCCTTCACCGCTGCGGGTTGCCGCTCCAGCTCCGCGCTTGTCACATGACGCTATAATGCATCCGTTAGAAAAAATCGAAATACTCGTTCTGCTCCCACTCGGTCGGCTCCTCGTCCTCCTGCCTGCCGGCATCCTTGCGCCACTGCGCGAACCTGCCGGCCTCATTGCGCTTGAGCTTGAGGAAATAATCGACGAACACCTCTCCGAGTTGCGCACGAAAGAGCGGCTCGCGCTCGAGCGCATCCAACGCGGCCGGCAAGCTTGCGGGCAGCATGGGCCGGTTGGCATTGTAGGGATCATCGTCCGGCGGGCCCGGCTCGAGCTTGTTTTCGATGCCGTCGAGCCCGGCCACGATCTGCGACAGGATATAGAGGTAGGGATTCGCGGACGGCTCGCCGATCCGGTTCTCCATCCGCGTCGCCGGATCGTCGGGGCCGCCCAGCACGCGGATCATTACGCCGCGATGATCGTAGCACCAGGTGGCCCGGTCGGGCGCGAGCGAGTTCGGCCGATATCGTCGGTAGCCATTGACCGTTGGGGTCGCAAAGGGCGTGCAGGGCCCGGCATGCGTCATCAAGCCGCCGAGAAAGGCATAACCCAGCGGCGACAGATATTCGCGCTCGCGCGTCGGCATGAACAGGTTGCGGCCGCTCTTGCCGTCGACCAGTGACTGGTGGAGATGCCAGCCGCTCGAATAGAAGCCTTTCAGCGCCGGCCGGCACATGAAAGTGGCGAAAAAGCCCATCCGGCGGCAAATCTGCCGGGTCGCCGTGCGAAACAGCAGCGCCTGATCGGCCGCTTCCAGCGCCGGACGCGGGGCGAAGGTGCACTCCACCTGGCCCGGCCCAAATTCGTTCTCGATCGATCGCAGCGGCAGCCCGATTTCGTCGAAGCGCGTGGCGAGAGCGGAGAGCACGGGCTGCATCAAATCCATGTTGGATTCGGAATGGTAGGAAAAGCCCGGCTCTACCGGCCAGGTGCCGATCGGGCGCCCGCGCACACCCGGCACGCCGGTGTGCTCATGGGTTAGATGATCGTCCGCGACGCGCAGCAGATACCATTCGATTTCGAGCCCCACGAGCGAGCTCATGCCTTTCTCCGCCAGCCGCTTCAGCTGCTTGCGCAACAACTGCCGGGGAGAGAAGTGAAAGGGCACGCCGCTGTTGAAATACTCGTCGCCCAGCACCCAACCGACACCGGGCGCCCAGGGCAGCACGCGAAACGTGGAGGGGTCGGGGACGACGGTGAGATTCGGCGAGCCGGTCATCTCGTCGAGGCCCATCCCTCCGCCGCGAGTAAAGGAGTCGAAGGTGCGGGCGTTGGCGGAATCGAGCGTGCTGGTCGCGACGTTGATGTTGTGGCCGTTGCTGAGCGCAGCCAGGAAACCCGGCGCCGTCAGCGCCTTCGCGCGCGACGCGCCGTGCGGATCGGCCCATGCAAGGCGAACGAGATGCAGATTGTCGGTCTCGATCCTGCGCTTGAGGTCCTCGGCTTGTCGTCTCTGCTCGTCGGTCCAGAGGCCGTGTCTTGCAATAAATCCGAGCGACTTTGTCACCTGCACCATTCCATGCGCGATCGCGGCCGGGAATGTAGATGATGGCAAAGACGCGATCCAGATTGCCGAGCCGCCATCCCATACTCCGAGATTTCGCGAAGCGGGCCGCGCGCGCGGCGCCGCTGATGGGCTGAAAGTGTGTCGTCAGAGGCCGACCACCCAAGGGTGTGAACATACCTGTTCGTTCAGAAATTGGAAGAAATATTGATTTTGTTACAAACGACGGCTTATCTGCCGAGCGCCGGGATTAGAGGAGCGGACATGACGAACCGTACGATGTGGTTGCGGCTTGCTCTTTCTTCGGCCCTGGCTGTTGCCGCGGCACTCGCTTTCGGCGCGCTCACCGGCGCCCAGGCGCAAAACTATCCCAACAAGCCGGTTCGGCTGGTACTTCCCTATGCGCCCGGGGGCATCATCGATTACGTCGGCCGCACGCTCGCGCAAAAGCTGAGCGAGAATCTCGGCCAGCCCGTGGTTGCGGAGAACCGGCCTGGCGGCGGTGGTGTTCTAGGGACGGACTCGGTCGCGCGGTCGGCGCCCGATGGCTACACGCTGGTACTGATGGATCCGGCGATCATCATCAATCCGACGCTGCAAGCGGACGTTCCCTACGACGTCTTCAGGAACTTGCAGACGGTGTCGATCATAAGCTCCTCGCCGGAGGTGCTGGTTATCAGTCCCATCTTGCCGGTGAAGACCTTTCCCGAACTGGTGGCGTACGGCAGGGCCAACCCCGGAAAGCTCAATTTCGCTTCGGCCGGCATCGGCACGACGCCGCATCTCGCCGGGGAGATGTTCAAGCTCCGCACCGGCATCGACGCGACGCATATTCCGTACAAGGGCATCGGTGCGTCCTACACCGATATGATGAGCGGCAAGGTGCAGATGGCGTTCTCCAGCATCGCCGGCGCGCTGCCGTTCACCACCGACAATCGCGTGCGGGCAATCGCCACCACGGGCGCGAAACGGAGTAGCGTCTACCCCGATTTGCCGACCGTCGCCGAGGCGGGCCTTGCGGGATTCGAAGTCGACTTGTGGCTGGGCGTGTTCGCACCGGCCAAACTGCCTGTGCCGATCCTGGCGCGTTTGAACGGCGAGCTGGCAAAAGCGTTGGAGGCTGCCGACCTCAAAGCGGCGTTGGCCAAGGTCGGGGTCGAGCCGCGCGGGACCAGTCCGGAGGAGGGCGCCACTCTTCCTGCGCGCAGAGTTCGACAAATGGAGGCAGGTCATTACCGACGGAAAGATCAAAGAAAACTGATCGTGGCTCGTCGCGACGACGGCGGGCATGATGCCGGCACATCGTGCGTGAGGGGCACATGAAGATTCGCGCGCCGAAGGATTTCTGGTCGGGCGTAATGTTCTGCGGTTTCGCCGCGATCGCCATCCTGGCCGCGCGGGGATATTCGCTGGGAAGCGCCGGCAAGATGGGGGCGGGTTATTTCCCATTGTTGCTCGGCATCGTGCTCGCAGCCATGGGCGCAATTTTGATCGCTAGGTCTGTCGTCGTCGACGACGAACCGATATCGCCCTTTCACATCCTGCCGTTGATCATCATCGCGACGGCGGTGTGCCTGTTCGGTCTTCTGATCGAACCGCTCGGTCTCGTCGTTTCGATTGCCGTGTTGACGGGATTGTCGGCATGGGCCGGCCCGCAGTTCCGCTTGCTGGAAACGGTCGCGTTGGCGGCCGTGCTCATCGCATTTTCCATCGGCGTGTTCGTCTATGCGCTGGGCCTTCCGCTCGCCATCTGGCCGAGCTTGTAGATGGACGTGATTTCCAACCTCGGACTCGGATTTGCGGTCGCGCTGACGCTTCAGAACGTCGTCTATTGCTTCATCGGCGTCTTGCTCGGCACCGTCATCGGCGTGTTGCCCGGTATTGGTCCGGTTACCACGGTTGCGATGCTGCTGCCGATTTCGTTCACGCTGCAGCCGGAATCCGCGCTCATTCTGCTCGCCGGCATTTACTACGGCGCCCAATATGGCGGCTCGACCACGGCCATTCTGGTCAACATCCCGGGTGAGGCCTCGTCGGTCGTGACCACCATCGACGGCCATCAGATGGCGCTCAAGGGACGCGCCGGGCCGGCGCTCGGTATTGCGGCGATCGCCTCGTTCTTTGCCGGCTGCGTCTCGACATTGCTGATCGCGTTCGCGGCGCCGCCGCTCGCCGCGATCGCCTTGCAATTCGGGCCGGCGGAATATTTCTCGCTGATGGTCTGCGGCCTGATTGCGGCCGTCGTCCTTGCCCGCGGATCGCTCGTCAAGGCGATCGCGATGGTGGTTCTCGGCTTGCTGCTCGGTCTCGTCGGCACCGATGTGAATTCGGGGGCTCGGCGCTTCAACTTCGGCATGACCGGGCTCGCCGACGGCATTGAATTCGTAGCGCTCTCGATGGCGATCTACGGCATCGCCGAGGTCGTCTACAATCTCGAAAAGAAGCTGGCCACGAGCGTCGTCTCCGACGCGGTCGGCAGGGTGTGGCCGAGCCTCGTCGATCTCAAGTACTGCGCCGGCTCGATCCTGCGCGGCACCGGGCTTGGCGCCGTTCTCGGCGTGCTGCCGGGAGGCGGAGCGCTGCTGGCATCGTTTGCGGCCTATACGCTCGAGAAGAACGTCGCCAAGCCGCCGCGCCAGTTCGGCCACGGCGACATCAGAGGTGTCGCCGCTCCGGAAGCGGCCAACAATGCCGGTGCGCAGACGTCGTTCATCCCGATGCTGACGTTGGGCATTCCGGGCAACCCGACCATGGCGATGATGATCGGGGCGTTGATGGTTCACGGCATTGCGCCGGGTCCGCGGGTGATGACGGATCGTCCGGGGTTGTTCTGGGGACTCATCGCCAGCATGTGGCTCGGTAATCTCATGCTGGTGGTCCTGAACCTGCCTATGGTCGGCGTGTGGGTCAGGTTGCTGCGGGTGCCGTACCGGCTCCTCTTCCCCGCCATCATCGTGTTCTGCTGCATCGGGGTCTACATCATCAATAGCAAGCCATTCGATGCATTCGTGATGGCGTTTTTCGCAGTCTTCGGCTACGTGGCGCTCAAGCTGGACTGCGAGCCGGCTCCGCTCATCCTGGGTTTCGTGCTGGGACCGATGATGGAGGAGAATCTCCGCCGTGCGCTGCTGATCTCGCGTGGCGACCCCATGGTTTTCTTGCAGGAGCCGATCAGCCTGGCCTTCCTGCTGGTGGCGGCGGGCCTCTTGCTGGTGCTTGCGGCGCCCGCCATCCGGGTCAGGCGCGAGGAAGCGCTCAAGGAGTAGGCCGGCGCAGCGCCCCAAGCAGGAACGTGCTGTCTGGGCTGGCCGCTACGATCGCTTGAACATGCCGACGATCGAGCCCCAGATCACCTTCGCCATCAACGCAAAGCCTGAAATCGGCTTCGCCGCCGGCGCAACCCGGGGGGGTGCTGCGGCAGCTCGCGATGGTGACGCAGGTGGCGGCTGCGGAGCAGCGGGCGGCGCGCCCGGCGGGACGATGGAGGGCGAGGGCTGCAACGGCGGCGGAAGCGGCGCAGCCGGATGGTCCTGCGCGAGCTTTTCCTCCAGGCACTTGGCGAATTGATTCATGAGCTGCGCGGCCGTTGCCTGGATGATGCCGACGCCGCGCCCGTATTGCGCCACCGCCCCCGACAGCGTGAGATTGGTGTGCACCACGACCTTCGATCCGCTGCCGGCCGGCTCGAGACGGAAAACGGAGGCCGCATTGGCGCCGCCGCGGCCTTTCGCGTCGGTGCCTTGCGCCGCCACTCGGGCGGTATGCGCGGAATCGTCGATATCCTCCAACTTGACGACGCCGGCAAAGGTCAAGGCGACCGGTCCGAGCCGCACGCCGATCTTGCCCTTGTAGATGTTCTTGCTGACCACCTCGGTCAGCTCCGCCCCCGGCATGCAGGGCGCGATGCGCTCGATGTCGAGCAACAGTTTCCAAGCCTGGGCCGGAGGCAGGGGCACTTCGAATGTATTGTCGAATTCCATGATGTTTCTCTAGCCCCGATAGCCAACCATGTCAGGCGAGCCGAGTTCCTGCCAAATCCAGCTGGCGCAGGCGAGCAGCCGGCGATCGGCGAAACGCGGCGCTACGAGCTGGATGCCGACGGGCAACCCCCGTGGGCCGCGATGCGTCGGCAATGTGAGCGCGGGCGTGTGGAGAATGGTCCAGATCGCCTGGAAGCCGGGGTCGCCGGTCTCGTCGAGCCCGCGCGGGGCCTCGCCATTGACGCTGGGCGTCAGCAGCACATCCACCTCTTCAAAAACGACTGGCAGCCGTGCGCGACAGTCTTCCCCGAGGCGCAAGGCCGCGACATAGTCGGCGTGCGGCATGGCGCGCCCGAGCTCGATGCGTTTGCGCAATTTGTCGCTGATCTGATCGCGATGGTTGTTCCATTCGTGCGCCATCGCCGCCGCGCGCTCGTAATTGTTGATGGTTTCGCGCGCGGCGTTGCGCAGCCCCGCGAATTGATCGGGCAGGACGATCTCCCGCACCCGTGCGCCGGCCTTGTCTAGTCGCTGTGCCGCGTCCTCGATGGCGGCCACCGTCTCCGGCTGCGCCGCGTTCCACAACGGAGTACGGCACAACCCGATGCGCGGCGGACGGTCGAGCGGACGTGGCGGCGACGGCGTGCGCAATTCCAGCACGGCGCTCAGCAGCTCGATGTCATCGAGCGAACGGGCGATCAGCCCAAGCGTATCGAGGCTTTCGGCCGCCGGGTACACGCCGTTGCGGTTGAAGGCGCCGAAGGTCGGCTTGAAGCCGAATACGCCGCAATAGGAGGCCGGGCGCAGCACCGAGCCGCCGGTCTGCGTGCCGAATGCCGCCGGAACCATGAAATCTGCGACCGCCGCGCCTGATCCGCTCGACGAGCCGCCGGGCGTGTGCGCGACATCATGCGGATTGGCGGTCGCGCCCGGCGCCATGCCGGCAAATTCGCAGGTGACGGTCTTGCCCAAGATCACCGCGCCGGCCGCGCGCACCAGTGCCACACAGGCGGCGTCGGTCGTCGGCCGGTGGCCGCGGTAGATCGGCGAACCCATTTCGGTCGGCAGATCGGCGGTATCGATGATGTCCTTCACGCCGATCGGAACGCCATGCAACGGGCCGCGCGCGGCACTGCGGTCGCGCTCGCGGGCGTGACGCAGCACCAGCTCCGGGTCGATGCCAGCCCAGGCATGAATGATACTTTCGCGCTGCTCGATGCGATCAAGGCAATCCCGGACGACGGCCTCGCAGGTCGTTTCGCCCGCAGCGATGGCGTGGACGATCTCTGTCGCCGTAAGCGTGTTGCGTGCGCCCGCGCCGGCCGCCCGCGCCATCGAGACGTTCACGGAAATGGCACTCAATTCTTGCCCGCACGCGCAGCCGTCGTCCCGGCGATGCGGCCGAACACCGCGCCCGACGTGAGGCCGGACCCGCCGGGGTAGTTGAAATAGAATAGCCCGCCGACGAGTTCGCCGGCCGCATAAAGGCCGCGGATCGGCTGGTAGTCGGTATTGAGCACCTCGCCGTCGGTGGTGATGCGCACGCCGCCGAAGGTGAAGGTCAGTCCGCAGGTGACGGCGTAGCCTTCGAACGGCGGCTGGTCGATGGTGTTGGCCCAGTTGCTCTTGTTGACGGCGAGGCCTTCGGTGTGCCGGCCGTCCTTGACGTTCGGATTGAACGGAATGTCGCTGCGCACCGCCTTGTTGTATTCGGCGATGCTCTTGAGGAACTGCTCCGCGTTCACGCCCTCGAGCTTGTGCGCGAATTCCTCGATCGTGTTGGCGACAACCTTGGTGATCTGCCGGATCTTGTACTCGTCGCGTTGCAGGTGCTTCACCTTCTGGTCGAAGATCTGCCAGGCGAATTGCCCGGGCTGCTCCAGCACCACGCGACCGTATTTGGCATAGGTGTAGTTGCGGAAATCGGCGCCTTCATCGACGAAGCGCTTGCCGGTGGCGTTGACGAGAATGGCAAACGGATAGGAGTGTTTCTGAAACTGATCGCCGACCGCGAGATCGCCGAATTCGGGCGCGTTCATCTCCCATTGCACCGCATGGCAGCCGGACCAGTTGCCGCACGGGCTTGCGCCGATATCCAACGCCATGCGGATGCCGTCGCCGGTGTTGAAGCGCGTGCCGCGCACTTTGGCGAGGTCCCAGCCGGGGCCGAGATAGCGCGTGCGCCATTCGGAATTCGATTCGAACCCACCGCAAGCGAGCACGACCGATTTGCTGTGCAATTCGCTTTCGGCGCCCTGGTGCCGGATGCGGACACCTTCCACACGGACGCCGTCATAGACAAGGCTCAGCGCGCGCGTTTCGTAGCGAATCCCGATGCCGCGTTTGGTCGCCGCCTCGGTAAGCATCTTGATGAGGCCGGGGCCGCCACCCACGGCCTCGACGGTCAACCCGCCCCAGAACTTGAACTTGCCGTCGATCTTGAAGGCTTGGCGGCCGTAGATCGGGATGAAACGCACACCCTTGTCGCGCATCCAGCAGAACGTATCGAAGCTTCTGGTGACCAGGAGTTCGACCAAATCCGGGTCGGCGCGGTTCTGCGTCACGCGCGCCATGTCGTCGAAAAATTGCTCCTGGGTATAGGTGCCGAAATCGGTGGTCGCGACCTCCTGTTCGGTCAAATCCGGCACCAGCGCCCTGATGTCATCGACGCCGTTGTAAACCACCCGAACCGATCCGGCGGTGAACCGGCTATTGCCGCCGGATTCATCCTCCGGCGCCGCTTCCAGCATCAGCACCGACGCGCCTTGTTCCTGCGCTGCCAGCGCGGCGCTAAAGGCCGCGTTGCCGCCACCCACGACGATGACATCCGCATCCAGCTTCGCCATTCCAGACCTCTATGATATTCGTGTCACTATCCCGGCGCGCGCGAGATGGAATTCATTCAGCTGCGGCGGCGGATACGCCGCCGTGGGCCTTCGACCAGCCCGCCGGGTCATGCATGAATTTTTCGACTTCCGCGAGCTTGGCGGCGTCGAACTTGCCCCCCTCCTTGGCGACGGCCAGCACGTCCCACCAGGTCGCAAGCGAATGCAGCGTCACCCCGAGATCGCTGATGATTGTCCGTGCCTCGGGATAAATGTCGTAGAAGAAGAACACCAGCACGTGCTCGACCGTCGCGCCGGCCTCGCGCAACGCTTTGCAGAAATTCACCTTGCTGCGGCCGTCGGTGGTCAGATCCTCGACCAGGAGCACGCGTTGTCCGTCGTTCAGATGCCCTTCGATCTGCGCATTGCGCCCGAATCCTTTGGGTTTCTTGCGCACATAAAGCATCGGCAGATCGAGCCGGTCGGCCATCCAGGCCGCAAAGGGAATGCCCGCGGTTTCGCCGCCCACGATCGCATCGAACTGCTCGAAGCCGGCATCGCGCATGATGGTGGCCGCGCCGAAGTCGATCAGCGTCCGGCGCACGCGCGGAAACGAAATCAGCCGCCGGCAATCGGTATAGACCGGGCTCGCCCAACCGGAGGTGAAGATGAACGGCTTGTCCGTCATGAAGCGGACCGCCTCCACCTCGAGCAGCATTTTCGCCGTAAGCTCGGCCATCACCTTCTTGTCGGGAAAGCCTATGCCTGCTGTCATGATCCGATCTCGCCGTTATGTCTCGACATCACCTGCTCTGTGTCATTTCGGGGCCGAGCGAAGCGGGAAGCTCGGAATCCATAACCATGGACTGCACAGTATGGGTTCCGGGCTCGCCGCTGCGCGGCGCCCGGAACGACAAGCGCGTGGCGCGCCTGCCTTTGGTACCCTCCGTGCATGCGCCGCTTTCGCTCGCCGTGACAAGCGGAGATTTCAACTGGCCACAACCTTCCACTCGATCGCTTCCCCGCCGCGGTAAACCAGCGCCTTCTCATCCGGCCCCTCGACTTTGACCTCCTCCGGTGCCGTCCATGAGGTTTTCTCGAGCGTGATCCGTTCCTCGTTGGGTGGCAGGCGATAATGCTTCGGGCCGTTGAGCGAGGCAAAGGCTTCGAGCTTGTCGAGGGCGCCCTCCTCCTCGAACACTTTGGCGTAGGTTTCGATTGCGACCGGCGCATTGAACAAGCCGGGAATGCCGTTCAGCGCGAGTTTCTTCGCCATCGGATGCGGCGCGGAATCGGTGCCGAGGAAATAGCAGGATTCGCCCGAGGTCGCGGCCTTGCGCAACGCCGTGCGGTCCTTCGCGGTCTTGATCACCGGCATGCAGTACATGTAGGGCTTGAGCCCCCAACCGAGCCAATCGGTGCGGGTCAGGATCATGTGGTAGGGCGTGATCGTGCCGCCGACCTGCGGCGCCGCGCTGCGCACGAAATCGACGCCCTCCTTCGATGACAGATGCTCCAGAATAAAGCGCAGGCCCGGAAACCGCCGCGTCCACTTGGAGAGATAGCGCTCGATGAACATGGCCTCGCGGTCGAAGATGTCGACATCGGGATCGACGTCCTCGCCGTGCATCAGAAACGGCATGCCGATCTTTTCCATCCGCTCCAGCACGGGCATGATCTTGCGATAGTCGGTGACTCCCGCTGCCGAGTTGGTGGTGGCATTGGCGGGATAGAGCTTTACCCCGGTGAACACGCCCTCCTTGAACCCCCGTTCGACGTCATCGGGATCCGTGTCGTCGCTCAGGTAGCAGGTCATCAACGGCTTGAAGGTCGAGCCGGTCGGCAGCGCGGCCATGACGCGCTCGCGATAGGCGACGGCCGCCTTGGTGGTGGTGACCGGCGGAATGAGATTGGGCATCAGGATGGCGCGGCCGAAATGCTTGGCCGTGAATGGCATGACAGCCTTGAGCATGGCGCCGTCGCGCACGTGCAGATGCCAGTCGTCGGGTTTGCGGATGATGATGCGGCTGGTCATTTCAGACCTCGCAGCGGCAGGGCGGGCCACCCCTGCTCAACCGATCGGGGCCGCGGCGGCGGCGTAGGTTTCCCGTGGCGCTTCGTCGATCATGGCGCCGGTGAGATCGGCGACGCGGGCAAAGCCGCGCTTCGCGCACCATTGCTCCAGCCCTTCGATGATCGCGATCATTCCCGACGGATTGCGGAAGATGAGGTAGCCGATCATGACCGCGCTCGCCCCGGCAAGCATGTACTCGACCACGTCTTCCACTTTGACGATGCCGCCGCAGCCGATGATCGGGATCTTTACCGCCTTGGCGCACTGGTAGACCATGCGCACGATGATCGGCTTGATGCCGGGTCCCGAGAGCCCGCCGAACTTGTTGCCGATCGCCGGCTTGAAGGTGTTGGTGTCGATCTTGAGGCCGAGGATGGTGTTCGAGACCACCAGCGCGTTGGCCCCCGCCGCCTCCGCCGCCTTGCCGACGGCAACGACGTCGCCGGCATTGGGCGAGAGCTTGCACCAGATCGGCTTGTCGGTGGTCTTGCGGATCAGGCTCATCACGTCGAACGTGTGTTCGGCGTGGAGCGCGAAATTGCCGCCCTTGGGGTCGCGCGTGGGGCAGGAAATGTTGACCTCGAGCACGTCGATGTTGGACGTGCTGACATCGCGCGCCATCGCTTCGAAGTCCTCGATCGTCGTCGCTGAGATCGAGCCGACCAGGGGCGGAGTGAAGCGCTTGTAGTCCGGCACCTGGTGGGTGAGGAAATATTCGATGCCCTTGGTCGGCAGGCCGATGGAGTTGATCATGCCTCCCTCGACCTCGGATACGCGCGGAGGCGGGTTACCGGCGCGGAACTCGCGCGACACGGTCTTCGCCACCAGCGCGCCGAGCCGGTTCAGGTCGATCACCTGCGCGAGGTCGGTCGAGAAGCACCCCGACGCGGGCATGATCGGGTTCTTGAGGGTCACGCTCCCGATCTTCACGCTCATGTCTACCATCCGACTGCCTCCTGCAGATCGAATACCGGCCCCTCGATGCACACGCGCCGAAGTTCCTTCTTGCCATCCACCTCGAAGGTGCGCACGCAGACGTAGCAGGGCCCGAGCCCGCAGGCCATGACCTGCTCCATGGCAACTTGCCCGGGAATGCCGGCGGCCTTGCCCACGCGCTTCATCAGTTGAAAGAGACGATTTGAGCCGCAGGTGTAGAACGCGTCGGCTTTTCGCTGGGCGATCAGCCGCGCGAGGATCGCCTCGACGTTTTCCACCGCGCTGCTGTCGTCGGTGTCGAGCACGCTGACGACGTCGCCGACCTTCGCGAACAGGTCGCCCGCCATCACGAATTCCGGACTGCGGGCGCTCAGGATCGCGGTCACGCCGATGCCGGACTCTCCGGCGAGCTGGGAGATCGGCGCCAGCGTGGCGAGGCCGACCCCGCGGCCCAGCACGACGACGTGCTTCCAGCCGGGATCGACGCTGAACCCTACGCCCAGCGGCCCGACCATGTTGAGATCGTCGCCGCGCTTGAGCTTCGCGAGCCCGTTCGTGCCGCGGCCCACGCATTTGTACAGGAACTCGATGCGACGTTTGGCCTGGTCGATCCGATAGACGCTCTGCGGCCGCCGCAGCCATAGCTCGCCCTCGTCGGGGGACGGGCAGAGCAGGTTGAAGAACTGGCCGGGTTTGACGGTCAGCGCTTTGGGCGACGCATCCACGATGAGGTGCTTGTATTCGGCATTGACCCAGTCGTGCGACACGACCGGGCACAACGATTCCTCGGCCGGGATATGCGCCTCGGCCGGCGTAGGCGCGCTCCTGCCGACGATATAGGGCGCCGATGCGAACGGCCGGTGCGCCATGGGTCTGGAAATCCTGTTGCGCGGTCCTGCGGCTCGCCCACTGGACGGCCGGATCGAGATTTCAGTAAGCTGTCGCCCGTACCAAAATCAAGATTTTTTCCAAATTTTGAACAGAAGCGGCGGTTTCGCTACCATATTACCTTCACCAGCTTCTGTTTCATTGCTTCTCGATCAGGGCTCGCATGAGCCGAACCGCCGCCGCGTTCTTGAGCGACCGCTGCCACAGCTCCTTGGCCATCTTCTCATGCAGGGCGAGCGCCTCGGGTGCCGAGGTGATCATCGCCACGCCCACTCGAATGTTCGGCTGTTCGCCCAGACGGAACGGACTCAAAGCCAGCACCTGCCGGTCGGGCTGCCGAAACAGCTGGAAGCTCGCATGCGGCAGCGTGTCGGGCACGATCCCGATCTGGACTCCGATCGGCTCGTCCTCCAGCAGCGCGATGAAATGTTCCGCTTCCGCCCGCGCCATTGCACGGCGTTCGCGCCGGACCTTGTCGGGCAGTCCGAGCCGGCCGACCAGGCCGTTCCCCAGGAAATGCTCCATCTCGATCGCCGAGATGAGGTTCACGATGCCGGGTTGGCGCCGGCGGTAATTGTCCTTGCGCTGACGGAGCACCGCGGTGAGCTCGTCGACCTGATCGAGCGCGCGCTTGCGGCCCGGCAGACCGTCGGGAATGCTTTCCCGCAAGATGTCGCCGAGCGCCTGATCGAAGGCGTCGGAGGCCAGCAGGTAGGAGATCGGGCCGGCGAGCACGATGATGTGCTCGGAGGATTCCTCGATCTGCCGCATGCGCTCGAAATAGCTCACCGCCGAGGCGACGTATTCGACGCCGACGCCCAGCAAGGTCGGCACCGAGACCGAGAGCAGCTCGGCGAGCTTTTCCAGCGTCTCGATCTTGGCGAGCTCGCCTTTCTCGAACCGGTAAAGTGCGGTGCGCGAAATACCGAGACGGTTGGCGATCTCGTCGGCGCTCAGCCCGGAGCCGAGGCGAAAGGCTTTGAGGCGGTTGCCGATATCGTCGAAGCGAATGGCCATGACGTGCTGTAGCACCCGCCGTCGTCAATTCCGGCAATGACGCCCTTTTTTGCAAACCAGAAGCGCAACTTCTCGCATGGCCGAAATCCTCAGGGCGACGGCGCCGCCTGGGCTTGCAGCCGTTTCGCCGCATCGAGCGCGGCCGTGACGATGTTCTGATAGCCGGTGCAGCGGCACAGGTTGCCGGAAATCGCGATCCGCACCTCCTGTTCGGTCGGGTCGGGATTGTCGCGCAGGAACTCGATCAGCGTCGTCAGCATTCCGGGCGTGCAGAAGCCGCATTGCAGGCCGTGGTGCTCATGGAACGCCTGTTGCAGGGGATGCAATCGGTCGGCGGACGGCGCGATACCCTCAACGGTGAGGAGCTCATGTCCGTTCGCCTGCACCGCGAGCATCAGGCAGGAGCGCGCCGAGCGGCCATCGAGGAGGATGGTGCATGCGCCGCAGACGCCGTGCTCGCAGCCGAGATGGGTGCCGGTCAGGCCGAGCTGGTGACGCACGAAATCAGCCAGCGTCACCCGGACTTCGACCTCTTCCTCGTACCGCTTCCCATTGACGGTCAGCGCGATTTTTCGCGTCTCGCCCATGGTGGCTCCTAGGCTGCGGCCGCTTGCGAACTTGCGATGTCCCGCCGCCGCTCGCAGCTTGCAGCGCCGTCAGCGGTCCACGCGGGGTGTATGGCACCGGTCATCATCGCTCCTAGTGCGGACGTCCCGCTTGGGGATCGAGCAAGCGCGCATGCGCCTTTTCCAAGGCCCGCCGCGACAGCACCGCAGCCAGATGCTGGCGATAGGATGCGGGTGCGTGCACGTCGTCGATGGCTTCGAGCTTGCGGCAGCTCTCGCAGGCCGCACGGAAAAGTTCGCCTGTCGGCACTTGTCCGACCAGCGCCTGCTCGACCTCGCGGGCGCGGACTGGCGCGGTTCCCATGCCGCCGATCGTCACCGAGACGCGCGTGAGTTTGCCGGCGGCGTCAGCTTCGATGAGGACGGCGGCCGACGTGATGGCGAAATCGCCGTGCCGGCGAGCGAACTCGACAAAGGCATAGCCGTGATTGGGTGCCCACTGCGGGAAGCGCACGCCCACCACAATTTCGTTCAGCTCGATCGCCGGCGTCATATAGGCGACCGGAAATTCCGCGAACGGCAGCTCGCGCTGGCCGTTCGGACCCGCAACCGTCAGCGTCGCGTCATATCCGGTCGCCAGCGATACCAGCTCCGCCGCCGGATCGAGATGGCAGAGCGAGCCGCCGATCGTCCCGCGGTTGCGCGTCTGCCGGTGTCCGACCTGCAGCAGCGCCTCGTGCATGATCGGCCAGCGCGCGCGCACCGGATCGGAAAATTCCAGATCGCGCTGGCGCGTCATGGCGCCGATCTCGAGTGCACCCTCGACTTCGCGGATGTAGGACAGTCCTTCCACGAGATTGAGATCGATGATGTGATCGGGCTGCACGAAGCGAAAGTTGAGCATGGGCATCAGCGACTGGCCGCCCGCGAGCAGCTTGGCGTTTTCGAGCTGCGCGAGCAGCCCGACGGCCTCGTTGACCGTTTTCGGATCGTGATAGCGAAAGGGCGGTGGCTTCATCTGGTGCCGGATCGAGCTGAGTGCCGTTCTTTACATACACCAACAACTGTGCATCAATCCAAAAAAAACTCAGTTTCCCAAATATGGGACAATCTGCGGTGATCGTTCTCTGCTTCGACGCCCACCGTGTTCGCGGTGAGGAACGATGAAGCCCGCGCCGTTTCAATACCACGCGCCGAAAACGATCGACGAGGCGGTCGAAACCCTTGCCCAGGTTGCGGGCGAGGACGGACGCGTGCTCGCCGGCGGCCAGAGCCTGGTGCCGATCATGGCGTTCCGCCTCGCGCGCCCCGGCCATCTGGTCGACATCAATGGCGTGACGGCGCTGCGGCGGCTCGCCGTGGACGGCGACTGGCTGTCCATCGGCGCGTGCGTGCGCCACGCCGCCTTTCACAGGCCCGTCACCGATGGCCCGCTGGGGCGGCTCCTCGCCACCGTCGTGCGTCACATCGCCCATTATCCCATTCGCACCCGCGGCACGTTCTGCGGCAGCATCGCTCATGCCGATCCAGCCTCCGAATGGTGCGCGGTCGCCGCCGCGCTTGACGCCGAGATGGTCGCGAGACGTGCGGGCGGCACGCGCACCATAGCGGCGCAGGACTTTTTCCGTGGAATCATGACCACGGCCCTCAAGGAGGACGAGATCCTCACCGAAGTGCGCCTGCCGATCCTCCCCGCCGACACTCGATTCGGGTTCTACGAATTCAATCGCCGCGCAGGCGATTTTGCGCTCGCCATGGCGCTGGTCACCTATCGCGTGCAGGACGGCGTGATCAGCGCGCCGCGTGTGGCGGTCGGCGGGGTGGAGCCGCAGCCGCGCCGGATCGCGCAAGCCGAGCAGATGCTTGCCGGCCGCACGCCGGACCGCGCGGCTTTCGAGGCCGCGGCCGCCGCGGTCGCCGCAGCCGTCGATCCGCTCGAAGATGCCGCGACCACCGCCTGCTACCGCCGCGATCTCGCGCACACCGTCACGCGTCGCGCGCTCGAACAGGCATCCGCATGATCGAGAAACGCGAGATTACGCTCACCGTCAACGGGCGCAGCCACCGAGTGCGCATCGATCCGCGCCGAACGCTGGTCGATGCCATCCGCGACGATTGCGGTCAGACCGGGACGCATATCGGCTGTGAGCACGGCGTCTGCGGCGCCTGCACGGTGCTGATCGACGGCGAGCCGGTGCGCTCATGTCTGATGTTCGCGGTGCAGGCCGAGGGATGCCAAATCCGCACCGTGGAAGGCCTGGCGAACGGTGCTGACCTGCACCCGCTGCAGCAGGCATTCATCGAGAACCACGGATTGCAATGCGGCTTCTGCACGCCGGGATTTCTGATGCTGGCGACCGGCGTGCTCGAGCGCGAGCCGAACATCAGCGATGAGGATCTCATCGATGTCCTGTCGTCAAATCTCTGTCGCTGCACCGGCTACGAGAACATCGTGAAGGCGGTTCGTGCCGCCGCGGCCCAAATGAGCGGCGGCCGATGACGGCCGGCAATAACAAATGGATCGGACAATCGGTCGAGCGGCTGGAAGATCCGCCGCTGGTCAGGGGTCGCGGCCGCTTCGCCGCCGACATTTCATTTCCGCACCAGCTCCATATGCGGATCGTTCGCGCGAACCACGCTCACGGCAGGATCACGGCGATCGATACGTCGGCCGCGCGCACCTTGTCCGGCGTCGTCGCCGTATGGTCCGCCGCCGACATTGCCGACATCCCGCCGATCGATTTTCGTGAGGGACGAATTCCCGCGCTCGAGCCGTACCGGCAGCCGGTGCTTGCCATCGACAAGGTGCGGTATGTCGGGGAGCCCGTCGCCGCGATCTTCGCCGAGGATCCCTACGTGGCGGAAGACGCGGCCGACCTGGTCACGGTGGAGATCGAGGAATTGCCGATCCTGCTCGCAGCCGAAGGTGAGCCGGGCGAATTCTCTGCCGGCCGCAACACCGAAGTCGCCGTGATCCAGCAGGGCTATGGCGACGTGGATGCGGTGCTTCGCTCCGCACCCATGGTGGTGGAACTCGAACTCGGGATCGGCCGCCATTCCGGTGTCCCCCTCGAGGCCCGCGGCGCAATCGGCCGCTACGACGCCTCCCGCGACATCCTCGAATTGCACGGCGCCGCCAAGGTGCCGCACCGCAATCGCGACCTGCTCGCGCGCATGCTCAACCTGACGCCCTCGTCGATCCATGTGCACGAATCGCACGTCGGCGGCGGCTTCGGTATCCGCGGCGAACTCTACCCGGAAGACGTGCTGGTCTGCGTCGCGGCCATGCGCCTGGGACGCCCGGTGAAATGGATCGAGGACCGGCGCGAGCATCTGATTGCCGCCAATCATTCACGCCAGCAGCTCCATCGCATCCGCGCGGCGATCGACGGCGAGGGCCGCATACTGGCCATCGACGATCGTTATTTTCATGACCAGGGCGCCTATGTCCGCACCCATGCCGCGCGCGTCGTGCACATGACCGCCGGCATTCTGCCGGGCCCTTACCGGGTCCCGGCTTACCGTGCCATCGGCCATTTTCGTCTGACCAACAAGACCCCGGCGGCCACCTATCGCGCGCCCGGGCGCTACGAGACCACGTTCGTGCGCGAGCGGTTGGTCGACGCCATCGCGGCCAAGCTCGGCATCGATCCGAACGATGTGCGGCGCCGCAATGCCATCTCGGCGGACGAGATGCCCTACCACCGTCCGCTCGAGGCTTTGGGCGAGGAGATCGAGCACGATTCCGGCGACTATGTCGGGCTGCTCGACAAGCTCCTGGTTGCGCTCGATTGGGACAAGCTCAAAGCTGCACTGGCGCGCCGCCGCGCTGCCGGCGAGGCGGTCGGCGCCGGATTTGCCATGTTCGTGGAGAAGAGCGGGCTCGGCCCCGCGGATGGCGTGCGGATCGAGGTCGACACCTCCGGCGCGGTCGAACTCATCACCGGCGGCGCCTCGCTCGGCCAGGGTTTCGAGACCGTGATGGCACAGGTTTGCGCCGAGATGCTGGGGGTCGACTACCGGCGTGTGCGCGTCACCCACGGGCAGACCGACCGCATCGCCTACGGCATCGGAGCGCATGCGTCGCGCGCGACGGTGATGACCGCATCCGCCACCCACAACGGCGCCGTGAAGCTGCGGGCGAAGGCGCTCGAGGTGGCCGCCGAGTTGATGCAAGCGCCGGCCGACGCACTCGACATCATCGACGGCAAGGTGGTGCGCAAGGATCAGCCGTTGGGGCCATCGATGAGCCTCGGCGAGATCGCCAATCACCTCGCACCGACGTCGAAGACGCTCGGCGACCGTGAACCGGGCTTGTCGGCCGAAGGCTGGTTCCGGGTGGAGCATCAGGTCTATCCCTATGGCCTCCATTTCGCAGTCGTGAAGGTCGACCTGGAGACCGGTGGCGTCCGCGTCGAATCCTACGCCATCGCCTACGACATCGGGCGCGCCATCAATCCCGCGCTTGTGAAAGGGCAGATCGTCGGCGGCTTCGCCCAAGGCCTGGGCGGTGCGCTGCTGGAGGAGTTCACCTACAACGAGCGCGGCGACCCGCTGGCGACCACGTTTGCAGACTATCTCATGCCGACGGTGCGCGAGACGCCCAAGGTCGACGTCCTGTTGCGCGAGGACTACACCAGCCCGCTCAATCCGCTCGGGATCAAAGGGGCAGGGGAGAGCGGTATCACCGGGGTTGGTGCCGCGATTGCTTCCGCCATCGATGACGCCATTGGAATGCCGGGTGCCGTGACGCAGTTGCCGGTCACGCCCCAGCGCCTGAAGCAGATCCTGAACGGCCGGAGCAACTAGGCCGCGCAAAGGCGTTTCTCGCGTCTTTGCGGGCTACGACGCGAAGCAAAATGCGGACGACAGCCCCGGATTTCGCTCCGCTTCCTTCGGGCCGCGGGCTAAACTGCATCGAGCCGGCGAGCGAGGAGCTTTCCAAATGACCGTTACCGACATCCCGGGTGCGAAACGCGTCGCGAAGAAAGCGTCGGCGGTGTCGAAACAGGATCTGCGCGCATGGATCGAGGCGCTGCGTGCGGCAGGCGAGGTGCAGGAGATCAACGGCGCCGAGCGCGAAGCCGAAATCGGCGGCATCGTCGACCTTTACATGCGCAAGATGGGCAATCCCGCGGTCCTGTTCGATGACATTCCGGGCTATCCCCGGGGTCACCGCATTCTCGCGAACATTCTGACCTCGGTGCGGCGCATCAACCTCACGCTCGGCATGCCGATCGACGGCTCTGCGATCGAGCTGGTCTCCTATTGGCGCAAATACATGAAGGAGGCGCGCAGCATCGCACCGGTTACCGTCAAGTCCGGGCCGCTCCTGGAGAACGTGCGCAGCGGCAAGGACGTGAACATCCAGACCATTCCGACGCCGCGATGGCACGAGCACGATGGCGGTTATTACATCGGCACCGGCTGCATGGTGATCATGAAGGATCCCGATACCGGCTGGATCAATTACGGTGCTTACCGGGTGCAATCCCAGGGGCCTGATGTGGCGACCGTCATGTGCTCCAAGGGCAAGCATGGCGATCTGATCAAGCGCCGCTATCACGAGCGCGGCGAGCCGTGTCCGGTGGCGGTCGTGGTGGGCATGCACCCCGCGTTGTTCATGGTGGCCGGGCTCGAGATTCCCTACGGGAAAAACGAATACGACGTCGCCGGTGGTCTGATCGGCGAGCCGGTCGAGGTCATCCAAGGGCCGCGCACCGGATTACCCATCCCGGCGCAGGCCGAGATTGCTTTCGAGGGCTTCGTGCACCCCAACGATCTGATCGATGAAGGCCCGCTCGGCGAGTGGACCGGCTATTACGCCGGGGGCCAGAAGAAGGAGCCGGCGATCCGCATCGAGACGTTCATGCATCGCAACGACCCGATCCTGCTCGGCGCGATTCCGGGCATGCCGCCCGACGACAATTCCTTCTATCGCGGCACCTACCGCTCCGGCGCCGTCTGGAATCAGCTCGAGGCCGCGGGCGTGCCCGAGGTCAAGGGCGTGTGGGCGCATGCGGCCGGCGGCAGCCGGCTCTGGCTCACGGTCGCCATCAAGCAGCAATATGGCGGCCACGCCAAGCAGGCCGGACTGATCGCCTCACAGTGCCACGCCGGGGCCTACGCCAATCGTGTCGTGGTCGTGGTCGACGACGACATCGATCCCGCCGACATGGATCAGGTGGTGTGGGCGATCTGCACGCGCTTTGAACCGCGCGAAGGCATCGAAATTCTGCGCGGCTGCTGGAGCACGGTGCTCGACCCCATGGCCTACAGCAGCGACGATCCGCGCAACGCCCGCGTGGTCATCGATGCCTGCAAGCCGTGGTCGCGACGCGACACCTTCCCGATCGTGGCGCGCTCGAGCAAGGAGCTTGACGCCCGCATCCGCGCGAAGTGGGCGCACGTCCTGCCGCGGGGGTGAGGGAGGCGTTTTTGCCAACGTGGCATACGGTTGTATAGATGTTGAGCATTCCACGGCATGGAGAACAGCATGGCCCGCGCCGGCGCTGAGGCAGTTTCGAAGCAGCGGATGCAATACCGCGGGCTGCGCGGGTGGCTCGAGCAAGTCGACAAGATGGGCGAGCTGCGCAAGGTGGACGGCGCTCATTGGGACGTCGAGATGGGTGCCATTACCCACATGCTCACCGAAAAAAGCCGCGGTGCGGCGCCGGCGATCCTGTTCGACAACGTGCCCGGCTATCCCCAAGGCTTCCGCACGCTCTACGGGCAGCTCTCGTCCGCACGCCGTATTGCCTTGACGCTGGGCCTGCCGCTCGAATACCAGCGCAAGGTCGATGTCGTGCAGAACTATCACGCCCGCATGCAGGACTTGAAGCCGCTGGCGCCGCGCTTTGTCAACGACGGACCGATCTTCGAGAACGTGGTCGAGGGCGACGACGTCGACGTGCTGAAGTTTCCGGTGCCGCGCCATCATGAGCTCGACACGGCGCGCTTCATCGGAACCGCCGACTGCGTGATGACGCAGGACCCGGATACGGGCTGGTTCAACCTCGGCGCCTATCGCAGCCAGGTCTATGACGGCAAGACCGTCGGCTGTCAGATCACCGAGGGCAAGCACGGCCGCATCCATCGCGATAAATATTTCGAGCGCGGACAGCCGATGAAGGTGGTGATCCTGTGCGGCCAGGACCCGCTCCTGTTCATGCTGTCCTCGAGCCCGCTGCCCGAGGTGGGCGAGATGGATATCGCCGGAGGGCTGCGCGGCGAGCCGATCGACGTGGTGCGTGGGCCTTATACCGGCTTCCCAATTCCAGCCGACTGCGAAATCGCGATCGAAGGCGAGACGGTGCCCGGCCAGGTCAAGCCCGAAGGTCCGTTCGGCGAATGGATGGGCTACTACTCCGACGACACGCAGGCGCGCCCCTACGTCAACGTGAAGACGATCCTCTACCGCAACGATCCGATCCTCACCTGCGCGCCCCAGCACAAGCCGGTCGACGAGACGGGCCTGCTCAAGGGCATCGCCGGCGCAGCCCAAATCTGGCGCGCGCTCGACGCCTGCGGCGTCCCTGAGGTGCTGGGCGTGTGGAATCACGAAGCCGGCCCGGCCACCCGCTTCACCGCGATCCAGATTCGCCAGCGGTATCCCGGCCACGCGCGGCAGGCGCTGCATATCGCATCATCCTGCCAGGGTGGAGCTTATGCCGGAAAATGGACGGTGGTGGTCGATGAGGACATCGACGCCGGCGACCTGGACCAGGTGCTGTGGGCGATGTGTACGCGCTTCGATCCGCTCACCGATATCGATACGATTCAGAAAGCTTGGGCCTCCAAGCGCGACCCGCTGTTCCTTCCCGGCAACTTCAACAATCGGATCCTTGTCGATGCCTGCATCCCCTATGACAAGAAGCTGAAAGGGACGTTCCCCATCACGGTCGACGTCAGCCCCGATCTGCGCCGGAGCTTGCGATCGAAATTCCCGCAGCTGTTTCCCAAGCATTGATCGGCGAGTCTCGAGGACATGTCATGCACCTGATCCGTAGCACGTCGGCATGCGCTGCTTGGGGCATCACCGCCGCGCTCGCTCTCCTGGTCGCGCCGCCGCAGGCTCGCCCCGCCGGGGTTGAGGATTTCTACAAGGGCAAGACCGTCTCTCTCCTCATCGGCTATAGCGTGGGCGGCGGCTACGATGCCTATGGGCGGCTGGTGGCGAGACATCTCGGCAAGCATATTCCCGGCAATCCCAACGTGCAGCCGCAAAACATGACCGGGGCCGGCAGTCTCAAGGCCGCCAACTATCTTTATTCCGTGGCCCCGAAGGACGGCTCGGTCATCGGCACGTTCTCACGCAGCCAGGGCATCGCGCCGCTCCTCGACAAGGCCGAGTTCGACAGCACCAAGTTCACCTGGCTCGGCAGCGTCACCGACGAGGTGAGCCTGTGCGTCACCCGTCAGGACGCGCCGGTGAAAACCTTCAGCGAGCTCCTGGTCACCCCTGCGACCTTCGGCGGGGAGGGTGCGGGCTCCGATCCGAATATCTTTGCTTTGCTCTACCGCAACGTCTTCGGCGCCAAGATCAAGATCGTGACCGGCTACCCCGGCACCAATGACATCCAGCTCGCGACGGAGCGCGGCGAGGTCGACGGACTCTGCGGCTTGTCCTGGAGCACGCTCAAGGGCCGCTATCCGCATTGGCTCAAGGACAAGAAGGCCAATATCCTTGTTCAAGCCGGAATCAAGAAGCAACCGGAGCTGGCGGATGTTCCATCGGCGACCGAACTCGCGACCCGGCCGGATCAGGCCCAGATCCTGAAATTGATCCTCATCGGACAAGCCATGGCGCGGCCGTTCGCCGCCCCGCCTGGGATCCCCCCCGATCGCAGAGCGGCATTGATCGCCGCCTTCGAACGCACGAACGCGGATCCCGATTTTCTGGCCGAGGCGCAGCGGCTTGATTTGGACGTCAATCCCGTGAGCGCGGCCAAGCTCGACGCGTTGCTGGCGGAGGCTTATGCCACACCCAAGGATGTCGTCGCCAAAGCCGCCAAGGCGATGTCGGACTGAGCCCCGTTCGCGGCGACACGCAGGCGCGGTCTAGGACATGGGTGGATTGATCGGAGCCCGCATTCCTCGCCTCGAGGACGGCGCCCTGCTCGTTGGCAAGGGGCGTTTCGTCGACGACATCGTGCTGGCCGGCGTCCTGCACGCGGCGTTTGTGCGCAGCCCGCACCCCCATGCCGCGATACGCGCGGTCGAGGTGCGCGACGCCCTGGCATTGCCAGGTGTCCATGCGGTGCTCACGCTCGACGATCTCGCGCCGGTCCTGGCCAAGCGCCGGATGCTGCGCCACTCCAATTCCGGGACGCCGCTCGACCGGTATTGGTCGTTCGCACTCGCCGACGGCGAGGTGTCCTACGTCGGCGAGGCGGTCGCGCTGGTCCTGGCCGAAAACCGCTACGTCGCCGAGGACGCGGCGGCGCTCGTCGCCGTGGACTACGACGTGCTTCCCTCCGTTGCGGATTGCCGCAAGGCGGCTCAGCCAACCTCACCCGCGGTACGGCGTGAGCTCAACACCAATGTCGCCGCCGCCTACAAGGTCGTCTACGGCGACGCTGATGCGGCCTTTAACAAGGCTGCGCATGTCTTTCACGAAGAACTCTGGCAGCATCGCGGCGCCGCCCATCCGATCGAAGGTCGCGGCATTCTCGCGCAATGGCGCGATGACATGATGACCGTGTGGGCCTCCACCCAGAAGGCGCACGATCTCTTCCAGTCGTTGACCGCGCTGCTCGATTTCGAGGAGAGCCGGCTGCGTGTCGCGACACCCGATGTCGGCGGCGGCTTCGGGCCCAAGCTTTGCGTATACTCCGAGGACATCGCGGTGGTGGCGGCCGCCAAGCTCCTCAGGCGCTCGATCAAATGGATCGAGGACCGGCGCGAGCATTTCACCAACGCCGCCCAGGAACGCGACCAGTATTGGTCGATCCATATCGCGGTCGACGCCGATGCCAGGCTCCTGGGCGTCCGCGGCCGGCTGATCCACGATCTCGGCGCCTACGCGCTGCAGGATGTCAACATTCCGTTCAACTCCGCCTCGATGATGAGCGGCCCCTATATGCTGCCGGCATTGTCGATCGACGTCACGGTCGCCGCTACCAACAAGACGCCTGTGTCATCGGTGCGCGGAGCTGGATATCCGCAGGCCGCTTTTGCCATGGAGCGGCTCATGGACCGGGTCGCGCGCGAATTGCATCTCGAGCGCGCCGAGGTCCGCCGCCGCAACCTGATCCCGCCGGAGAAGATGCCCTACACCAAGGCGCTGAAGGCGCGTTCCGGCGCCAGCATGCAGTACGACAGCGGCGATTATCCGTGGTGCCAGGCGGAGGTCCTGCAGGCGGCGCGGTGGGAGGACTTCCCGCAACGGCAGGCTGCCGCGCGCCGCGAGCGCCGCTATATCGGCATCGGGCTCGCCCACGGCATCAAGGGCACGGGGCGTGGTCCGTTCGAGTCGGGCCTGGTGCGAGTGTCGAATACCGGGCGCGTGTCGGTCTTCACCGGCGCTGCCGCGATCGGACAGGGCCTCGGCACCGCATTGGCGCAGATTTGCGCCGGCGAGCTCGGTCTGCAGGCCGCCGACATCACCGTGGTCCCTGGCGATACCAGCGGTGTGTCGCTTGGCCTCGGCGCCTTTGCCAGCCGGCAGACCGTCACCGCTGGCTCATCCGTGCTGCTTGCCGCGCGCGCGGTGGCGGAGAAAGCGAAAAAGCTCGCGAGCCACGTGCTGGAGGCGGCTGAGCACGATCTCGAGTTTGCAAATGGCGAGGTACGGGTCGTCGGCGCACCACAACTTTCGGTCAAGTTCGGCGAGCTCGCGCGCATTCTCAAAGGCGCGCCGGGCTACGGCTTCCCTCCGGATATCGAGCCTGGCCTCGAGGCCAATGTGAACTGGCGAACCGATTCGCTCGCCTACGCTAATGCTTGTCACGTCGCTGAAGTCGAGGTCGATCCCGACACCGGGGGAGTGAGGATTCTGAATTACGTTGCACTGCAGGACTCGGGAATCTTGATCAATCCCATGATGGTCGACGGCCAGGTGCGCGGCGGGGTGGCGCATGGCATCGGCAACGCGATCCTGGAGTGGATGGGATTCGATGAGAGCGGACAGCCCACCACCACGACATTCGCCGACTACCTGCTACCGGGCGCCATGGAAGTGCCTGCGATCGAGACCCTCTACAAGGAGACCCCGTCGCCGCTCAATCCGCTCGGCGCCAAGGGCGCGGGTGAAGTCAGCACGATCCCGACCGCGGCCGCGATCATCTCAGCCATCGAGGATGCGTTGCAACCATTCGGTGTCCGCATCGCGCAAACACCAATCACGCCGCAAAAGCTGGTCGAGCTCATTGCCCATGGCGCAAAGGCTTGAAGGGCGAGCAATCGCGTAATACCAACATTGATCGATACCCCCAAGGGACGATCCGTGGCGCCCCGCGGACAGTCCGGGACAACACGGCTTATTGGTCATGAGAACCGGCTCGGAATATCTTCGCTCGCTCGATGACGGACGGCAGGTTTTCGTCGACGGCGAGCGCGTCAAGGATGTCACCACCCATCTCGCCTTTCGCGAGGCGGTCCGCTCGATCGCGAAACTCTATGACATTGCGGCGGCGCCGGAGATGCGCGAGCGCATGACCTTCGTCTCGCCCAAGACCGGCGAGCCGGTGCTGCGCGCTTACCAGATCCCGCGCAATCATGCCGATCTGCGGGCGCGGCGGCTGTTTTCCGAGACCTGGGCCGAGGCGACCTTCGGACTGATGGGTCGCACCCCCGATCACGTCGCCGGCTTCTTTTGCGGCTATGCCGCGACACCGGGCGTGCTGGCGGCGGGGGGACAGCGCTTCGCCGACAACGTCGTCGCCTTCTACGAGCACATGCGCGACAACCACCTCTATGCCTCATACGCCATCGTCCCTCCGCAGATCGACCGCAGCAAACCTGCGCACAAGCAGAGTGATCCGACCCTCTATGCCGGGGTGGTCAAGGAGCGCGACGACGGCATCGTCATCTCCGGCGCGCAGCAGCTTGCCACTGCGGGCGCCATCTCCGATCTCATCCATTTGAGCTGCATCCATCCGCTCCAGCCGGGCGACGAGAACTACGCCAATTGCGTTGCGATCCCGGTCAATGCGCCGGGGGTCAGGCTCTACCCGCGTCGGCCGTTCGCGATCGGCGCCACCAATGCCTTCGACTACCCGTTGTCGAGCCGTTTCGACGAGACCGACAGCTATGTCGTCTTCGACAACGTATTCGTGCCTTGGGAGCAGGTCTTCATCTACCGCAACATCGAAGTGTCGCGCGATCAATGGTGGAAGACGCCATCGCACCTCTACGGCAACCATCAGGCGCAGGTGCGCTACGTCACCAAGCTGCGCTTCATGATCGGCATCGCGCAACGCATGAACGAGATGACCGGAAATACCGGTAACCCGGCGGTGCAGATCATGATGGGGGAACTCGCCGCCCTGGTTTCGGTCTACGAGACCATGCTGCTCGCGCACGAGGTTATGGCGCCGATCGAGAATGGGGTGCTGTGGCCCTCCAAGACCGCGCTTTATTCGTCGATGGCGCTGCAGTCCGAGCTCAACGGCCGCATGCTCGAGATCATCCGCGAGCTCGCGGGTTCCGCCATGATCACGCTGCCGTCCTCGCTGCACGACTTCGAGAATCCGGAGACCGCCGGCGACGTCGAGCGCTACATGCGCTCGGCCTCATCGGACGCGAAATCCAGGGTGGCGCTGATGCGGCTCGCCTGGGACTTCATCGGTTCGGAGTTCGGCAGCCGGCATCAGCAATACGAGAAGTTCTACGGCGGGGCGTCGTTCCTGGTGAAACAGAACGTCTATCGCAACTTCGATTTCAAGCGCGCCACCGCGCTGGTCGACGCCGCGCTCAATCTGCCGCCGCTGGCACAACCGTAGACCGCAGCCTGGGCGCGCGTCGCTCTCTGCCCACCTGCAGCTGAGCGCCCCTCTACGCGCCCTTCCACAAATGCGAAAATTGCGTCGCCACGACGCTCTCGTACGGCACGTCGCCCTTGAGGTTGCCGACATCGCGCGAGAACTGGTTCATGCCGGCGACGAAGTCCTTCGAAATCGACGCGTCATAGTAGGGCAGGTCGCGGCGAATGAGCTCGGCGATCAGCTCGGCCTCGGACGGCGGAAACAGCTTGCGCCCGATCTCGGTCGCGAGCGCGACATTCTGCTTCAAGGCGGCATGTGTCTTCACCATGGCGCGAACGGCGGCGGCCGCGGTTTCGGGCGAGCGCTCGATCAGGCGGTCGCTGCAGGCGATCGAGGCCATGGTGTAGTTGAAGCACGGCTTCGGCCCGTCGCCGCGCCGCACGTCGAGCACGACGGTTCCGACCCCGCGACGGACCGCGACCTCGGTTCCCATTCCGTTGGCCCAGAAACCGTCGATCTTGCGCTCTTCCAGCGCCTTCGCGGCGGTGACGCCGAAATTCACACCGGCGCCTTGCGCGCCCGGCACCGGCGCGATCTTGACCCCGTCGCGTGCCAGGTCGATGCCGGCTTCGATCAGGAGGCGGCGAAGCCCCATCTCGACCCACGGCGCTGCGCCGATGCTGCGTCCCTTGACCACGCTGAGGTCGCCGCGCTTGGCGCCGAGGTCTTTGTGCATGACCAGGAACCAGTACATGCCTTGGCCTTGTGCGCACAGGAGCTTGGCCCCTTGCCACTGCGGAAACGCCGCAAGCGCGGAATGCGCGGATCCGCCGACGAAATCGACCGCACCATCGCGCAGCGCCGCATAGGACTTGTCGACGGGAAAGATCAGCTCGAGCGAAACATCGAGCCCCTCCTGCTTGAAGCAGCCGAGCTCGATCGCGGCGATAGCGGGAAAATAGGAGTTCGAGATCATGTCCGGCACGGCGAGCTTCATTGTTCTATTCTCCGATCAATGTCCCGGGGCTGTGCTGCGCCGCGCCCGGGGACACGGATAAGCTGCCTCACTTCCCCGCCAGCTCCAGCGCCTGGGCGCGCGGGCCGTCGTCGGTCAGCTTGGCGAGGTCGAGCGGCTTGGTGAGATTACCGGTCTTGGTCAGCAATTCGCGCATCCAGGCGAGCTTTTCCATGGGGATCGGCATCTCAGGCGTGATCGCCGAATAGCGCACGACCTCGTCATAGATGTAGGCCGCGCGCGGGTCGTCGGCTTTCGCCTCCGTCATCTCCTTCGCCAACCGGATCGCGTCGTCGCGATTGTTCAGCGCGTGGCGCACGCCGGTGATCTGTGCGGCGAGGAAGCGGACGAGCTGGTCACGCCGTTGCGTGATCGTCTTGCCGCCCGCGTAGAGGCACAGGCGCACGTAGTTCGGCACGGCGTCATGGGCATGGACCAGCAGCTTGACGCTCGAGGGTGCGATCGGGACGAACTCGGTCGAAGCTGCGGCGGCATCGACCACACCGGCCATGACCGCTCTGAAGCGGTCGGCGTCGCTGCCCATGATCGCGAAGCGCACGTCGGAGGAGGGGATGTCGTTATTCTCCAGCACGGCACGCGCAAGCAGGTCGGGCAGCGCGCCGGGCGAAGAGATCGCCATGACTTTGCCTTTGAGATCCTGCGGGCTCGCAATGCTCGCCTTCGAAAAAATGCCGTAGGTGAGGAGCGGCCAATAGCAGCCGAGGAGCTTGATGTCGGCACCGTTCGATGCGGCGAGCATCGGCCCACCGGGGGAGCCTTCGTAGGTGTCGAGCTCGCCGGCGATCAGGGCCTTGAGCGCCAGCGCGTCGCCTTTGAACTGCATCGTCTCGACCTTGAGGCCCTGCTTCTCGGCGAAGCCGCCTTTGCTCGGCATGAAGACGAAGCCGGCGTCGCTCTTGGCTTCAAGCACTCCGTGTCGCCAGGGCACCAGTTGCGCGGTCGGCTGCTGCGCCAGAGTGGAGGTGGCGAAGGCCACACCGGTCAATGTGAGCGCGCCCAGCAAGGCGCGCCGAAGGATTGGGCAGGTGATGCTCATGCGAGTGCTCCGTAACTCGTGGAATCCGGTCCGCTAGTCGCGTTGCACCGGCGTATTCATGGCGACGTCGCTACGGCGTTCATTTGCAAGGTTCTTGCCAAGTTCGAAGTACTCGCTCTTCGCCGCCATCTCGGCCTGGCGCTCCAGCTCCTGCGGCCAATGGCCGAGATCGTAGCCGTGCCATGGCGGCTGCGGGGTCAGTGGCGGCAGCCCGAGCCGCTCCCAGATGGCCTTGGCATGCTCCATGAACTCGCGCTTCGGCAGCGCGACCGGCGAATAGGTGCCCTTGAGTGTGGCATTGATGAGCACCGCCGCGCTCTCGCCGTCGTCGCGCGGGCCACGCGGTCCGTGGCCGGGGTCCTTGTGCGGAACGACCTTGAGATCGTGCTGCGGCTGGCAGCGGTAGGACATGGCCCAGAACAAGGCGTCGGCATTTTCCGGCTCGATGTCCTCGTCGATGGCGACGATCCATTTGCCGGCGAAGCGGTGCAGCGATGATGCCGCGTAGAGTGCGCGCCAGACTTCGCTCTCCGGCGTGCCGCGCGCGCACTGGATCGCGATCACCGCATAGAGGCTGGTGAGCGGCTCATGCATCGCGACCCGCTTCACGCCCTTGATGCCGAGCACCGTGCGCAGATGGTGGAGGTAGACCGGCTCCATCGCGACGCGGCGGATGACGCTCGACTCGCTTGGCGTGACCTGGCTGATGAAGGAGGTCAGGATTGGATGTCGCCGCCGCGTGATCGCGGTCACCTCCATGAATGCATTGTATTCCTGCAGGTTCACGTAGCCATGCGATTCGCCGAATGGCGCCTCGGGCTCCAGCAGCTCGGTGTTGATCAGGCCCTCGATGACGATCTCCGCCTCTGCCGGGACCAGCAGATCGACCGTCCTGGCGCGGGTCACGTTGATGGGCCCGCCCGCGAGCGCGCCCGCGACCGCGAGCTCGTCGAGATTCTCCGGCAGCTTCTGGACCGAGGCGTAGGAGACGACCGGCGGGCAGCCGACGACGACCGCGCAGGGCAGCGGCTCGCCGCGTGCCTTGCATTTCTGCCAGTGAGCAAAAATGCCGGCGCGCAGCTCGACCGATGGATTCATGCCGAGCCGGCGTGGCGCCTTGATCTGTCCACGGTAGTTGCCGACATTCTGGATGCCGGTCTCGGGATCCTTGGTGATGTAGTGGCCGGCGGAGAGATACGGTGCGTTGTCCCATCCGGGGGTCGAGATCGGTACCGGCAGTCCGTCGAGCGCGCCGCCGTCCCGATCGAGGGCGTCGCCGGTGATCACTATCTCCTGGCAGGGGGCGTCGGTCACTTCACGCGGCGGAACCGGATCGGCAATGGCCTTGACCCAGGTCGGGCCGATCTGGTCAAGCGGCTTGCCGAAGCCGATGCGATATACATCGCGGTTCGCCGCCAGGCCCGCGACCAGCACCGTTATATCGAAGCGACGGCCTTTGGAATCGGTCGGCTGCGTGAACAGGAACGCCTTGCGTTCAGGCTCGGCAATGCCCCCGCGATATTGCCAGCGCACCAGCGGGTGCATCTCGGTGTCTTTGTTGATCGGCTCGTCGACAACGACGAGCAGGCCTTCGCGCGCAAGCGCGAGCACGTGCTCGTGCAGGTCGGGATAGCTGCGTGAATGCCTCGGCGGTCCGTCGCGGTAGCGCTCGAGTGCGCTCAACGCGGCGGCTGCAGCTCGATCGTCCATCGGCGCCTCCGCCAAACACGCGCTTTCGCGCCCGTTATCGCAACAAAGTCTGGATCGAGGCCGCTGCGGCGAATGTCTCCGCATCGCCGTTGGTGAATCCGGTGACCTGCAATCCGAGCGGCAGCCCATCGTCGGTCAGCACCGGCAGCGAGAGCGCGGGAATGCCGAGCAGCGAGACGTGCACGGTGCAATTGGGATCGCCCGTCGATTCGAGCCCCATGGGCGCCGCGGCTGGCGCGGAGAGGCTCACACAGGCATCGCAGTCCGCAGCAAGCTCGGCATAGAGCGCGCGGGTCTTGTCGCGTTGCGCGAGATCGGTGCGGTATTCGTCGAGGGTCATGGCCTCGGCTTCGGCGAGACGTGCGAGCATGACGCTGCTGAGCTTGCTCGCATCCCGCTCGCGATAGGTATTGAGCGGCCAGCGCGATTCCCAGCCGTTGATGCGCATCGAGAGCGGGCGCGCTTGCGCGATCGCCGCCTCGACGGCGGCAACCTTGGCATGGGAGCGCGGGGTCAACACGGCGATGCCGGCGGCCTCGAGCCGCGCCAGCGCGTCGGTCATCGCCTGCTTGGCGCCCGCTGACGCGGTAGCCCAGCCCGGCGTCTCGAGGAACGCAACGCGATGCGGCTTTTTCGGCGCCGGCGTGCTGGCGGGACCGAACAGGCCGGGGTATCCGGGATCGCCACCGGCGCGCACCGCGATTTCGTAGGCGACCTGCCAGGCATCTTCCAATGTGGTCGCCAGCACGCCGGACGAGCTCTGGCTCAATCCGTCGTAGCTGCCGCCGCGATTGAGCGCGCCGACCGTGACCTTGAAGCCGACGCAGCCGCAGTAGCTGGCCGGACGGATGGTCGAACCGATCACCTGCGTGCCGAGCGCGGCGCTCATCATTCCGGCCGCGACGCCCGCCGCCGAACCGCTGCTCGACCCGCCGGGCGTGCGGCGCAGGTCATGCGGGTTGCGGGTGCCGCGCGGCTCGCTGGCGGCAAATTCGGTGGTGACGGTCTTTCCCACGACCACGGCGCCGGCTTCGCGCAACGCGGCGACGCTCGCGGCATCGCGCTCGGAACGGAAGCCTGCGAACAGTGGCGAGCCGTTCTCGGTCGGCATGTCGGCGGTCTCGATGATGTCCTTGATGCCGACCGGCATGCCGTCGATCTTGGACAACGGCCGGCCTTCGCGCCAGCGGGCCGTGGCCCGGTCGGCGGCCGAGCGCGCGCCGGCGAGGTTGAGATTGACGAAGGCGCCGATCTTGGGTTCGAGCGCCGCGAGATCGGCAAGGCAGCGTTCCAGAAAATCGCGCGGGGTGTCGGCGCCGCCCGTAAAGCCTGGTGTGGCCGAAAGATATGGCTTGGGTGAAAGCTTCAGCTTCTCGTCCGGCGCCAGCATGTCATGCCCTCCGCAGGCTTCGTAGCAGCCCAGCGTTATTTCTTGCTGCTCTCGTCGTAATAGTGGATCTCGTAGAGCATGCAGCCGCGGTCCGATTTGAATGGACCGTGATGGACGCCCGGCGGACGGCAGGCATAGGTCGGAGCGTCGAAAGGTTCGCCGCCCTTGCCCTCCGTGTCGTTGCCGACGATGAGATCACCCGAAATCAGATACACCTCTTCCCAGTGATCGTGCACGAACGGTGCGGTGGTATAGACGCCGGGATCGAAGCGCAGCAGACGCGTGCGGCTTCCCATCTTGCGGCTCTCGTCGAGATCGCTTGCCAGGATCTTTTGCTTGATGCCCGCCGGATATCCGGGCGGTGTGGCCCAGCCGCTGTTCATGTCCACGCGGGTAAACTCGAGATGGGGCTTGTTCATCGGCATGGGTTCTGCTCCGGCAGTCGTTTCGTCGTCATCCCAAGATGGGAAGTGTTTGCACCCGATAGGCGTGCGCGATCTTGCGGTCGAGCACGGGATCTTCGATTTCAAAAGCGAACTCGCGCGTCGGTCGTACGCCACCATGGGCGGCGAGCGTGCCGCAGAACATGAGCGTGCGTTCGGGCAGCCCGCCGCCATTTCCGACATGGCGTGCGATCAGCGCGCGCGGATCCATCATGGCGGTGACGGGCCCTTCCTGGTAGAGCGCGCGTTTGCCGCCTTCGACCACATGCGCGCGCAGGATCAGGCGATCCCAGTGCGGCGCTACCTCCTCGTAAGCCCAAAACACCGGGGCTATCGGTTTCTCGCACATCTGCTTGGAGACCGTCACCCCATATTTCTCCACCTCCCGATCGGTGTGATCGGAGCCGGTGCCGACCCAAAGCTTCCCTGCGTGCTGCAGCAGCACGAACTCCACCTCGCCGCCGGAGCCTTCGCCCGTGGCCTCGATCAGGTCATCGGTGGTAAGCCGTGCGACCGACACGCGATAGAAGATCGGCGTGGTGGCAGGGCGCTTTACCCCGAGCGCCTCCAATTCCCTGATGTGCTTCTCGACCGCGGCCGGATCGCGTCCAGTCCATCCGGCGACGACAGCCTGTTCGATCGCGACCTCGCTGGGCCGTGTGTTCGACTTGGCCTGCAACGTGAGAGAGAGAATGCGCGGCGACACGACACGTCCGATAGTTGGGCCCAGACATGGGGATTGCGGAGAGCACTGCGAGAACGGCGGATCAGTCGAAGCTGAAAGGGCTCTCGCACGCTTTGATAAGTCATTGACTTCACCATTTCAACACCACGAAATGGGGGCCAATCCATCGGAGGCTTCGGCCTCATCTCGGTGCGGGCCATGCCCTCCCTTCTCCAGCTCAAAGCCGAACTCGCCCGCGGCGGCACCAGCCGCAAGCTGGTCGAGCAATGCCTGTCCCGGATCGACGACAAGTCGGGTGAGGGCGGCCGCGTCTTCCTCAAGGTCAATGCCGCGGACGCGCTCGCGGCGGCCGAGTATCACGACCGCCTCCGCGCGCATGGTGCGTCGCCGTCGCCGTTCGCCGGCATTCCGGTCTCGATCAAGGACCTGTTCGACGTTGCCGGCGAGGTGACGACGGCCGGCTCGGTCGTGCTGCGCGGCGCGGCGGCCGCGGCGCGCGATGCACCTTGCGTGGCGCGGCTACGCGCCGCGGGGTTCATTCCGATCGGGCGCACCAACATGACCGAGTTCGCTTTCTCCGGGCTCGGGATCAATCCGCATTACGGCACGCCGCTCAATCCCCATGACCGCGCCGCGGCACGCATCCCCGGCGGCTCATCTTCGGGCGCGGCGGTGTCGGTGACCGACGGCATGGCATTCGGCGCGCTCGGCACCGACACCGGCGGCTCGTGCCGCATCCCGGCGGCGTTGTGCGGCATTGTCGGATTCAAGCCGACCGCACACCGTGTTCCGACCAAGGGTGCGTTTCCGCTCTCGACCTCGCTCGACTCGGTCGGGCCGTTGGCGGCGACGGTCGCTTGCTGCGCCGTGCTTGATGCGGTTCTCGCGGGCGAGCCGGCGGCCGATCTTCCGGCCTTCCCGGTCGACGGGCTGCGGCTGGCGGTACCGCAGACCATGGTGCTCGACGGCGTCGAACCTGCGGTGGCGCGCGCGTTCGATGCCGCCTTGACCGCGCTGCGCAAAGCCGGCGCGCGCATCGTCGATATCCCGCTTGCGCGAACTGGCCGAGCTCGCGCAGATCAACGCCAAGGGCGGGTTGGCCGCGGCCGAATCGTATGCCATCCATCGCGCGCTGATCGCCAAGGCCGAAAAGAAGTACGATCCGCGCGTGCTCACCCGTCTCCTGCGCGGGCGGGAACAGGACGCCGCCGACTACATCGATCTCGTCAGCGCGCGGGCGGATTTCATCCGTCGCGTTGCCGCGGTCACCGCCCCCTATGACGCGTTGGTGATGCCCACCGTGCCGGTGACAGCCGCGCCGGTCGCCGATCTCGTGGCCGATGACGCCTATCGGCAGGTCAACTTTCTCGTGCTGCGCAACCCGTCGGTCGCCAATTTCCTCGACCGCTGCTCGATCTCGATTCCGTGTCATCGTGGCGGCGAAGCTCCGGTCGGTCTCATGCTGATCGGCGAGCACGGTGCCGATCGCCGCCTGCTCGCGATCGCCGCAGCGATCGAGGCGGCCGTGTCGCCCGATTTTCGGCAGGCTGGCGACTAGCGGGTATCGCGTTGGTCTTGGCGAACCGTTGCTGCGTTGCTCCGATTCCTCAACGCGGGGCTGGCTAGAACCAGCTCTCCCGATGCAGAAAGCCGCCGTCCACCGGCACCACAGCGCCGCTGACCCAGCTGGCGCGGTCGGAGGCAAGGAACAACACCACGTTCGCGATCTCGTCGGGCGTGGCGGCCCGGTTGAGCGGCTTGTCCTTGAAGTACTCCCGCCACCGTTCGGGATCGCCGAACTCGCGTTGTGCGCGCGTGCGCTGGATCATGATCATTCGTTCGGTCTCCACGCCGCCCGGATTGACCCCGACAACCCGGATGCCGTCGTCGATGCTTCGGCCGCCCAGCGATTTGGTGACGCCCATCAATGCCACATTGGCTGCATTCCCGCAGACGTAGTGCCATTGCGGCTTCTCGCCGCCGAGGCCGAGCACGTTGACGATGACTTTCGGCGGTTTGCCGCGCATGCGCGGGTACATCGCGCGCATCAGATTGATATAGCCGAACACCTTGAGATCCCACGCCTCCCGCCAGCGTGTCTCGTCGACGCTGAAGATGTCGCCGGTCGGGATCGCGCCGGCATTGTTCACAAGCACATCGACATTCCCGAACTCGTCGGCGACGGCCTCGGGTGCGCCGCGCTGGGCGAGATCGACAGCCTTCCCTTCCACCGGTCCAAGGGTGGCGAACTCGGCCAACGCTGCCTGCAACCGCGCTTGATCGCGCGAGACGATGACCACCTTTGCACCCTCGGCGAGAAAGCCGCGCGCGATCGCCTTGCCGATGCCTTGCGATCCTCCGGTGATCAGGACGCGGCGGCCAGTCAGTGCCAGATCCATGTCTCAGGTCCATCTCTTGGGCCCGTTTGGCCTCGGTCGAATACGTCTGTCACGCCCGCGCGGCGAGTTCAACACGCCGCCGGTGCTGGCAATAAAACGGAATCACTCGCGCCAAATCCGTTACAATCGCGGGGTCGGAATCGGCAGGACAGGATCATGGATTTCTCGTTGAGTCCGGAGCAGCAGCAGATCCGCGATGAGGTCCGCAAGCTCTGCGCGCAATTCGACGACGCCTACTGGCTGGAGAAGGACCGCACCGGCGATTTTCCGCACGAGCTTCATGCCGCCCTGGCCGCGGCCGGTTGGCTCGGCATTGCGATGCCGGAGGAGCACGGCGGCGCCGGTCTCGGCATCACCGAGGCCGTACTGATGATGCAGGCCGTCGCCGAATCGGGCGCGGCCATGAGCGGGGCGTCGGCGGTTCATATCAATATCTTCGGTCTCCAGCCGGTGGTCGTGTTCGGGACCGAGGAGCAGAAGCGCCGCATGCTGCCGCCGCTGATCGCGGGCAAGGACAAGGCGTGTTTTGCCGTGACCGAGCCCGACGCCGGGCTAGACACCACCGCGATCAAGGTCCGCGCCGACCGCCGCGGCGATCATTACATTCTGTCGGGCCAGAAGATCTGGATTTCAACGGCCCAGGTCGCCAACAAGATCCTGATCCTGGCCCGCACCACCCCGCTCGACCAGGTCACGCGCAAGACTCACGGGCTGAGCCTGTTCTACACCGATCTCGATCGCAGCCATGTCGCCATCCGCGTGATCGACAAGATGGGTCGCCACGCGGTCGACTCAAATGAAATGTTCTTCGACGCCATGGCGGTGCCCGCCGCCGATCGCATCGGCGCCGAGGGGGAGGGCTTTCGCTGCATTCTCCATGGCATGAATCCGGAACGCATCCTGATCGCCGCGGAAGCGGTCGGCATCGGCCGCGCGGCGTTGCAAAGAGCCGCCCGCTACGCCCGCGAGCGTGTGGTGTTCGGGCGTCCCATCGGCCAGAATCAGGGCATCGCCCATCCGCTGGCGCAATGCTGGATGAATCTGGAAGCGGCCAATCTCATGGTGATGAAGGCGGCGAGCCTTTACGACGGCAAGATGGACTGCGGCGCCGAGGCCAATGCCGCTAAGTATCTGGCGGGAGAGGCAGCATTTCACGCCTGCGAGACCGCCGTCATGACCCACGGCGGCATGGGCTATTCGAGGGAGTTTCATGTCGAGCGCTACCTGCGCGAGGTCATGATTCCCCGGATTGCGCCGGTTACGCCACATATGATCCTTAATTTCATTGCAGAGAAGGCCTTGGGGCTGCCGAAGTCCTATTAGGACTTGCTATCGGCCAAGGGATCGCTGGGGCTTTTTCATGACCTTCCTCCGACGGAGCGGCGTGATCGCAACCGCTGCCGCTACGCTGCTGGCATGGCAGGCCGCCGGGCATTCGGCCTGGGCCGGACCCGCCGGCGGTGCCGCCAAGAGGCCGCCGAACCCGCTCTGCGATCGCGCGGCGTTTCGGGTCGCCGTGGATGTCGGGCACACCGCCCAATCGCCGGGGGCGATGAGCGCCCGCGGCGTGGGAGAATATGACTTCAACCTCCGGCTCGCGCGACGCATCGAGCAGGACCTCGTCCGCGCCGGCTTTGGTCGGACCGTCCTCCTGGTCACCGACGGCCCCACGCGCAAGGGACTCGCGGAGCGCGTCGCGCGGGCCAACGCGTTGTCGCCCGATCTGTTTCTGTCGATCCACCACGATTCGGTGCCGAACTCGTTCCTGCAGCGCTGGCAATATGAGGGCGCGGAGCACTATTTCAGTGATCGGTTCAAAGGTCATTCCATCTTCATCTCCAACGACAATGCCGACGTCGACGGCAGCTTCCTGTTCGGCCAACTGATGGGCGAGCAGTTGAAGGCCCGCGACTTGCAATACACCGCGCATTACATCGAAAAATTCATGGGCCATCGGCAGAGACTGCTGGTGGATGCCAGGACCGGGGTCTATCGCTACGACCAGCTGATCGTGTTGAAGAACACGCAGATGCCCGCGGTGCTGCTCGAAGCCGGTTCGATCATCAACCGCGACGAGGAGTTGCTGATGAGCTCTCCCGAGCGCCAATCCGCCATCAGCGCCGCGGTCACCGACGCGGTCGAAAGCTTCTGCGCGGTGCGAAAGCCGCGCCAGCCGGATCGTGCCCGTGCCGCCACCGTTGCCAAGCCGGCCCTTTCGCCCGGCGCATCTACCCAGTCGGCGACTGCCGTCAAACCCCGGTGAGCCGCGAAAGCCTCAACTGGAGGCAGCGCGCCGCGCGCCGGCGCGCTCGGCGCAGGTCCCTTCAAAGTAGGACCGGCTTTCCGAATAGGACATACGCAAATCAATAAATCTGGAGCGCATCACGATCGAATTCGATCAGATGCGTTCCTGCAGCCTATCAACATCACCGCTGGAGCGCGCCATGAGCATCCCCAAGCCCGTCTACAATCCGCCTTTCAATGTCACGCGCGCCAGCCACTCGGTGCTCACCGTGAAGGATCTGGCGGTGAGCCGAAACTTCTACGTCGATCTGCTCGGCTTCATCGTCAGCGATGAAGACAAGGACACGCTTTATCTGCGCGGCGTCGCCGAGGCCTGTCACCACAGCCTGGTTCTCAAGCGTGCCCGCGGCGAGCCGCAGGCCGAGCGCGTCGGCATGCGCGTCTTCACCGAGGAGGATCTGGAGAAGGCCAAGGCGTTTTTCGAGAAGGCCGGCCTGCCCGCGCAGTGGGTCGAGGTCCCGTACCAGGGCCGCACCCTGCATGTCAGCGATCCGAGCGGCGCCCCGATCGAGTTCTGCGCCACCATGGACTTGAAGCCGCGTCTGGTCGTCGCGTTCGAGCACCACCGCGGCGCGGTGCCGCAACGGCTCGATCATTTCCAGCTGCTGGTGCCGGACGTGCAGAAGGCCTGCGAGTTCTGGATGAGCATGGGCTTCCGGCTGTCCGAATACATCTCGCCCGACGGCACCGAGGACCTGTTGTTCGTATTTCTGCAGCGCAAGGGCAACCCGCACGACATCGTCTTCGCCCCCGGAACGGGACCGCGCCTGCATCACGCCGCGTTCGGCATCCCGGAATCCTACCACTTCTTCTACGTCTGCGACCTGGCTTCCAATATGGGCTTCGCCGCCAATATCGAATATGGGCCGGGCCGCCACGGGCCCGGCCACGCGTTGTTCGTCTACATGCGCGATCCCGACGGCCACCGCATCGAGCTGTTCAACACCCACTACCAGGTGATGGACATCGAGAACGAGCCGATGCGCTGGGATGCGAGCCAGTCCATGAAACGGCGCTGGCAGCTTCCCGCCCGCCAGCAATGGTTCGCCGAGGCGAGCCGCTTTGCCGGCGTCGCGCTGCGCGAGCCGGCGAGGAAAGGCGACCCGTTGAGCCTGGAGAAATTCGTCGCCGCCGGCATGCGGTGAGGGATGCCTGAAAGCGATGCAGGCGCCGTCAGGCGCCGGCGTCGATCCTCTCTCCGTCTACTTATGTCCCTTGGGAAGCATCTCGCTCGACGAGTTGATCACCGCGTGGATGCTGCGGGCGTATTCGATCGCGCCGGTGACATCCATGTCGAGCGCCGCGCGCGCATAGTCCTTGCAGCCCACCCGTGCCGGCCGCGGCGCTTTCATGATCTGCTCGCACAGCGCATCGACCGCGGCATCGAGCTCGGCGGCGGGGAAAATCTCGCTCACGATCCCGGCCTCGCGGGCCCGCGCCGGGGTGACCACGGCGGTGGACCAGACCAGATAGGTCATGGCCTTGCGCGGCACGCGATCGACCAGCGCCGACATCACCATGGTCGGCATGATGTTGTGCGCCATTTCCGGCACCTGAAACTTGGCGCTGTCGGCGGCGAGCGTGATGTCGCAGACTGCGGCAATGGCGCAGCCGAAGCCGAAGGCGCGCCCGCGCACCACGCCGATCACCGGGATTTCGCAGCGGCGGAAGGCGCCGTAGCAGTTGAACACCACGTCGTTGCGGCGGCGAAGTTCGAGCGCGTCCGGCTGCTGGCCGGGAGGGCGTTTGCCCATGGTCTCGCGGCCGACGCAGAAGTCGTCGCCGGCGCCGCGCAACACCACGATCTCAGAGCTTTCTCCGGCGCCGAGCAGCAGCTTGGTCAATTCGACCGCCATGCCGTCGGAGGCGGCGTTTCCGATCTCCGGGCGATTGAGCGTTATCTCGAGCACCGGTCCCTTGCGGGCGGTGACAATTTCGTTGGCCATGCATGTCCCTCCAAAGCGTTGTTGCGCGAAAGTTTATCCCGGACTTGATCCGGGGCCGGCGCCCGGGCTTGATCCGGGGACCGACACGTTCGCCGCAGCAAACGCGTCAACTCCATAGGCGAGGGCGATCGCAGATGCCAGCGGGGCCCCCTGGCCGCATTCCGGGGTCCGGGCGCACCGAGGCGCCCGGACGAGATAACCGCTGCCGATGATGATGGATTCCGGGTCCGCCGCACCGATCTCCGGACCGACTCGAAGTGGTGACCCCAGGTCTTTCCGCTTTGCTACGATCGCGGCGATCGCTCCCGACCTGAAAGAATTGGCAGAAAGCATTCCATGACGACCAGAGCCGCCTCCGAACAGCCGCCCCAGGCGGAGCCCACGCTTCGCGCCATCGCCATGCCGGCCGATGCCAATCCCCACGGCGACATTTTCGGCGGCTGGCTGTTGTCGCAGATGGACCTCGCGGGCGGCACGGCGGCCACGCGGCGGGCCAAGGGCCGCACCGCCACGGTGGCCATCACCGCGATGACCTTCCATCGTCCGGTCTTCGTCGGCGACGAGGTGACCTGCTATGCCGAGATCATCAAGGTCGGGACTACGTCGATCACGGTGAAGGTCGAGAGTTGGGTGCGCCGCGGCACCGGCGAGGAGCATATCGCGGTCACTGAGGGCATCTTCACCTATGTCGCAGTCGGGTCCGATCGCCGGCCGCGTCCCGTGCCACCGGAAAGTTGACGGACTGCATCTGCGCGCGGGGACCTGCCGAACCGGCCATTGACCGGTCGTAACGACAAGTGACGGCCGCCGGATCTGCTCGTCTTCGCCTTCTACTTCTCGGCCCACCAGGACCCACCTTGAACGGTCAAGCAGCGGCCCTGGCCGGAAAAGTTCCATTGGACTAGAGTGCGGGCGGTATTGAGATCAGGTATTGCCTCGCGTCGATCCAGGAAATTCAGGTGTAGCAGGAGCTTGTCGGCCAGCTGGTGGCGGGCACCGTGCGGTGGACGGGTCGGCGGCGGGGGAGGGGAGCTGTTCGATATGAGACGGCGGCGGTTGATGACGCTGGGCAACGCCGTGACGTTCCCGGTTGGGCCGACGCCGTCGTCGTTCGGATGCGCAAGACTGATTCTCTTCGACTAGACCAGGAGCTGACGATGGCAATGCTTGATGACGTCCTCGGTGGCGCCGCCCCGGGCGCCGGGAACCGGCTTTGCACGACGCGGAGCAGGCGCATGGGCGGCTTGGGCGCCGCGCCCTGGTGGAGCGGCATGTCGATTGCCGCGGTTCTCATCTGCGCCGGCGCGCTCGTGATCACGTCGGATGCGGCGAACGCCCGGTCGAGCGCCAGGTCGAGCGCCAAGGCGAGTGCCAAGGCGAGCGCCGCTCCGGCGCTCGATGCGAAGGCCGTCAATGAGGCCCAGCTGGCGGTGTCGTCAGGCAAAGGACGCGCTCCCGCCCCCAGCGCCGCCACCTTCATAAAGGCTGAAGTTTTGCTCGATCGCGCCGGCTTCTCGCCCGGCGTGATCGACGGCAAGAGCGGGACAAATGATAAAAAGGCTCTCGTCGCATTTCAGGACGCGAACGGGATCAAGCCGAGCGGCACGCTCGATGCCGAAACCTGGAGCCGCCTGACCGCGACGTCGTCCGACCCGGCGCTGGTCGAGTATGAAATCCAGCCGGCGGACGTAAAAGGCCCGTTCAACACGACCATCCCAAAGACGTTGGAAAAAAAGGCGGAGCTGAAGACGCTCAACTTCACCAACCCGCGCGAGCTGCTCGCGGAGAAATTCCACATCGACCCGGCGCTGTTGACCAGGCTCAATCCGAAGGCGTCGTTCGACGCCGCCGGCACCAAGATCATGGTGCCGAACGTCGCCAAGAAGCCGTCGCAGGCCAAGGTCGCCAAGGTCGTGGTGGACAAATCCGCGCGCACCGTTCGCGCATTGGACGGCGACGGCAAGCTGATCAGCTTCTATCCGGCGTCGGTCGGCAGCGAGGAGCGCCCCGCGCCCAGCGGCACGCTGCCCATTCGCTCCGTCGCCGAGAATCCGACCTACACCTATCGTCCCAAGCTCAAGTTCAAGGGCGTGAAGGCGACGAAGCCCTTCACCATCGCCCCCGGCCCCAACAATCCGGTCGGCAACACCTGGATCGACCTCGGCGACGGCTTCGGCATCCATGGTACGCCGGAGCCGCAGAACATCAGCAAGACCGAATCGCACGGCTGTGTCCGCCTCACCAATTGGGACGCCGAGGCGCTGGGCAAGATGGTCCACCGGGGGATCAAGGTCGAGTTCATCAACTGATCGCGCAAGTCGGCAATCCCGGCTTGCACGCGCGCCGGGCTTGCCCGGGCGCGTCGTAGTCGCGGCGCGCACGCGGGACACGCGCCTACTTCGGCAGCACCGTTTGGTAGACCGTGTTCGAGGTCCCTCCGTCCGGCGGCGGATTGAAGACATGCACCGCAACGGAGCGATAGCCGATGATCCCGACGTTTTGCGCCGGCCCCGGCGGACTGAACGGGTCGGGGGATGCGCGCGCAACCGCGCCGGCCGGGAGGTCGAACTCCAGCAGCCGTGGATTGCGGAACGTCGTCTTGACCGAAATGCCGTCGACCCGGACCAGGGACGTGGTCGTGAACCCGCTGCCCTCCAACATCACGTGCACGGGCGATGATCCTTCCTGCACGCGATTGGGCTGCATTGAGCTGATCGTCGGCGCCTGGTTCGACGCGACGATCGGGCGGGCGGGCCGGACCGACGTGAAATACTCCGGATGGTAGCCCAGTTCGACCCAGCGTCCGTTCTTCATCACCCGTTCGATCTTCTTGGTGTTGGAGATGTCGCTCAGCGGATCCGCGCTCACGACGACGAGATCGGCAAAGCTGCCGGGTCGGATCGAGCCGATTTTCGCCGTGCCGCGGCTTCCGTTCTTGCCCTGCAGCAATTCTGCCGGCCATGAGGTCGCCGCTTTGATCGCCTGCATCGGCGTGAGGCCGGCCTCGACCAGTATCTCCATCTCGTGATGCATGCCGAGGCCCGGGGTCCCTCCCGCGATCGTATCCGTGCCGGCGTGAATCTTGCCGCCCGCCGCGACGTACCGTCTGGTGAACTCGAGCACGTTCTGGAAGCCGGTCTCGAATTCCTTGCGATCGTCCGCCGACAGGCGGCTGATCCACGGCGTATTCTCGTAGCGCGAAGAAAAGTTCTTGATCTGCCGTTGCCGGCCGAGAATGCCATCGGCGACATTGCGTGGGATATAGGAGAGGTCCGGATTGCTGAGGAGCCGATAATCCTCCAGTTCCCGCTGCAAAGCGCGCCTGCTCATGCCGCCCCATTCGTAGTGCAGCGTGGGATTGAGGTACGCGCCCCGGCGAACCGCGTCCGCGATCATTGCATCGAGCTTGCTCCAGTCGGTCAGGAAGGTCGCCCAGGTCAGGAATTTGCCTTCCTTGAACGAACGCAGCTGCTCCGGCGACATGACGGCTTCTGCGAAGCCCCAGATATGCTCGATGATGTCCATTCCGTCGCGGACCGAGCCGGGCGCGTTGTCGGTATGCCCGAAGATGACGAATCCTGATTTGTGGGCTTCGTCGGCTGCGATCGCATAGGCGCGGGAATTCCTGTCGTTGTATTGAGCGAACCACGCGAAATCGGGTTCGTTCCCGAGCCAGGTCCGCACCATCTGGCGGATGTCGCCCTCCGAAGCGTCGTTGGAGTGCTGCAGCCGGCCCCCGGGATGGAAGACCCGCGGAAGGTCGTGGGCGTCCTGGCTGCGCGCGCGCAACGCCTTCGGTGCGTTCTCCAGCGCGACGATCGAGGTCACGCCGTGATTGACGAACAGCTCGCCCATATACTCTTCCCAGTGCACATGGGAATCGAACAGCCCCGGGATGATGAATTTTCCGCTGAGGTCGAGCACCTGCGCGCCCGCCGGCGCGGCGGCGCCCGCGGGCAGGACGTCTCGAATGGTGTTCCCCTCGATCAGCAATACGCGATCGCGCAGAGGCGCGTCGGAGACGCCGTCGATGATCGTCGCGCCCCGGATGAGGAGCGTCGACGGCGCCTGCGCCCGGCTGTCGGGCGGTGCGGCAAGCGCGAGAATGGCGATGACAAGCAAGCCGAGAGCGGCGCGTGCGATGCGCATCGTGAGACCTCCCCTGAGCGACTCGTGCCGTAGCGGATTGACCGTTCCTCGTTGGCCTACGGGCTTTGCTCCCGGTGAGATTATTGCGTTGCTGCGACCCGATCCAGCGGTCCGGGTGCCAAACCTCCGCACGCTGCGTGCGTCGCAGCGAAATTGCGCGCGGCGGCGGGCGCGTTGAGAACGACGGGCGGTTTCGTCGCTTCGGCGGATCGCTGGACAAGCCGCTCGGCCCGAGTACTCTCGATCAATGGACAAGCGAGACTTCAACGTGCGCGGGATCCTGGCCGGCCAGGCGCCGCAGGATGCGCCGGTCACGGTCAAAGGCTGGGTGCGCACCCGGCGCGACTCGAAGGCGGGCATTTCGTTCGTGCACCTGTCGGACGGGTCGTTGTTCCATCCCCTGCAGGTGGTCGCGCCGAACACGCTGCCCAATTACGCCGATGAGGTCATGAAGCTCACGGCCGGTTGCGCGGTGGAGGCGACCGGGATGATCGTGCCGTCGCCGGCGAAGGGCCAGCCGTTCGAGATGCAGGCGAGCGCGATCAAGGTGATCGGCTGGGTGGAGGATCCGGATACGTATCCGATCCAGCCGAAGCCGCACACGCTCGAGTTCCTGCGCGATGTCGCGCATCTGCGGCCGCGCACGAACGTGATTGCGGCGGCGACGCGGGTGCGGCACACGCTGGCGCAGGCGATCCACCGGTTCTTCGACCAGAACGGCTTTTTCTGGATCAATACGCCGATCATCACCGCGTCCGACGCGGAAGGGGCGGGGTCGCTGTTCCGGGTGTCGACGCTCGATCTCGCCAACCTGCCGCGCACGCCGCAGGGCAAGGTGGATTTCGCCAAGGATTTCTTCGGCCGCGAGACGTTCCTGACGGTGTCGGGGCAGCTCAACGTGGAGGCGTACTGCCTCGCGCTCAGCAAGGTCTACACCTTCGGGCCCACGTTCCGCGCGGAGAACTCGAATACCAGCCGCCACCTCGCAGAGTTCTGGATGATCGAACCGGAGATCGCGTTCGCCGACCTCTCGGACGATGCGACCCTGGCGGAAGCGCTGCTGAAATTCACCTTGGAGACGCTGCTCGCGGAAAGGCAGGACGATCTCGCCTTCTTCGACGAGCGGATCGAGAAGGGACTGGTCGCAAAGCTCGAGGGGATCGTGCGCTCGGAGTTCGTGCGCATGGATTACGGCGAGGCCATCGCGGTGCTCGAGCGGGCGAAGGAGAAGTTCGAGTTTCCGGTGAAGTGGGGCGTCGACCTGCAGTCGGAGCACGAGCGCTATCTCACCGAGAAGCACGCCAAGAAGCCGGTCATCGTGATGAATTACCCCAAGGACATCAAGGCGTTCTACATGCGCCTCAACGACGACGGCAGGACGGTCGCGGCCATGGACGTGCTCGCGCCGGGGATCGGCGAGATCATCGGCGGCAGCCAGCGCGAGGAGCGGCTCGAAGTGCTGGACGCGCGCATGGCGGAGCACGGCATCGACAAGGAGCACTACGCCTGGTACCGGGATCTGCGCCGCTACGGCACGGTGCCGCACGCGGGCTTCGGCCTGGGCTTCGAGCGCACCATCGCGTATGTCACCGGCCTCTCCAACGTGCGCGACGCGATCCCGTTCCCGCGAACGCCGGGGAGCGCGAGGTATTGAGGCGGCTGTTGCGGTCGCCGCATCTGGTCCAGCGGATCCCTAGCCAGGGCTCTTTGCCCACCGCTTCGCGTACCAGAGCGCGATGGCAATGCCTGCGGATACCGCAGCCGTGATCGTCGGCTCCGCCCATTGCGGTGGAAAGTGCGACGGGTGCGCGAAGATATCGCCGACGAATGTCGCCACCGCGCTGATGGTCGCCTGTCGGCCGACGCTGTCGGTCGTTCGGTCCATCTGCACCAGTAGGCCGACGGTCACCGCCGCGCTGACGATGCCGCAAATCGAGGCAAGACTCGCGTGCTCGAAAGTGAACGCGGCGAAAATGTTGCCGCGCGCCATCACCAGGAAGCAGGCGAGCCACGCGCCCGCGAACTTTTCAGCCGCCGGGCGGGCAAGGCCGCTGGTGCGGAAATCGCCAAATGCGTCGAGCATGCTGACTTTGAGGCTTGGCATGGGCTGGCCCTTTTCCTCGATGCGACTTCACGGTGTCGGAGGTCGCCGCGGAGAGTAGAGAACTCCTGTGGCGTGCGGGATCAATTCGCAATCAACTCTCAGGGATAGCCGGCCCCTGTCGCGACGGGTGGAAGCATAGGCGGCACGCATGCGGACGATACCCGCCGTCGTGCGCACCGCAAGGCCGACTCCGAAGCCATAATCGGCGCGGGTCGGGTCGCCGGTGATGCCGATCATGTTCTTCACGTCCGGCGTCAGCTGGTTCGACAGCCTGTACTCGACCGTCTTGCCTGCGGACGCGACTCGATGATTCATTGGTCCTTGAAGCTTGCCATGACCCGCGTGCGGTCCGCTATGATCCGCCGGTGCGATGGGAGGGGGGCCGATGAGCTCAAACGCAGAAAAATCCGCCGAGTTGGTCGGGCGCCTGGAGCGGCTGCCGTTCTCGCGCTGGCACCGCAACTTCTTCGTGCTGGCCTTTCTCGGCGTGATGTTCGACGCCGCCGATTTCGCGCTGTTCGGCGCCGCACTGCCGCCGATCGCGCGGGAATTCGGCTTGGGGCCCGCGCAGGCCGGATTGCTCGCCACCGTCGGCCTGGTCGGCGCATTTCTGGGCGCGCTGTTCTGGGGCACGATCTCGGACTACATCGGCCGCCGCACCTCGTTCCAGGCCACGGTCGGCATCTTCGCGCTGTTCACCGGCCTGGTGGCCGCGTCCTGGAACGTGGCGTCGCTCGGCGTCTTCCGTTTCCTGTCCAATTTCGGTCTGGGAGGCGAAGTCCCGGTGGCGCTCACCCTGACCTCCGAGTTCAGCCCGGGACGCATCCGCGGTCGCATGACCGGCACCATGATGGCGGGGTTTCCAGTCGGCCTTGTCGTGGCGGCCGCGCTCAGTCTCGCCATCGTGCCGAACTTCGGCTGGCGCGCTTTGTTCATCGTCGGCATCGTTCCGGCGATCCTGCTGTTCTTCGTGCGCCGTTACATGCCGGAATCGGTCCGCTACCTACTCAGCAAGGGCAGGGTGGCGGAGGCGGAGCGCACCGTCGAGCAGATCGAGCGCGAAGCGCTTGGCCAAGGGAGCGCCAAGGTCAACGCCGTACCTGCAACGCAGGCTGTTCCGGAAGCCGTCGCGGAAACCGGCGCCGCCGCCGCGCACCGCGTCACCGTGTTCGAGTTGCTCGCGCCTGGCCGCCGCAAGCGAACCATCCTGCTTTGGATCGTCTCGTTCTGCTTCCTGTGGTCGTCGAACGGCATCTTGTTCATGCTGCCGACCATCCTGACGCAACGCGGGATTCCGCTGTCGCAGGCCATCAGCTTTCAGCTCGTTCAGTCCCTGGCCGCGGTGGTGGGCTATGCGGCGTGCGGCTTTCTCATCGACTGGTATGGCCGGCGGCCGGTGCTGTTTCTCTATTATTTCGTCGGCGCTTTCTTTCACCTCTGGTTTGCGGAATCCTCGGGGCTGTGGATGTACGCCGCAATCGCGGCGGTAGGCTGGGTCAATCCCGGCGTCTACGGCTCGACCGGCATCTATGTGAGCGAGCTTCACCCGACCCACCTGCGCGCGACCGCGGTGGGCTGGTTCTTCGGCATTGGCCGCATCGGCTCGTTCCTCGCGCCCGCCGTGGTCGGCTTCATGCTGGCCTACGGGCTCGGCGCCTATGTCCTGCACACCTTCGCCCTGACGTTCCTGATCGCCTCGTTCGCGCTGTGGTTCGTCGGCATCGAGACCAAGGGTCTCGTCCTCGAGCAGATCACCGCGAAGACAAAAGCGGCATGACGCTCCGGACCGCGCTCGCCGGAGCGTCACATGCCATGCCTGACACGTCGTGGGGCAGGGGTGGCAATGGGATATGCGGCCCCGTCAGCCAGGCGACCAGGGTGCCGAGCACGGTGACAGCCACAACGACGATTTCGGACGTGCTCAGCGTCCTCGTGTCGGTTGTGCCGCTGAGCGTAAATGGCTTGCTCATGCAAGACATCCGCCGTCGACGATGGGAATCGCTCGCTTCGCCGGCACGATGTTCGGCGCGCCGGCCGGTGCTATCCTCCGCATGATTGTCAGGATCGTTCGTCATGAGGTCCGTCCTCCTTGCGCAAGGCCCGTATCGGGCCAACCGGAGACACGACCGCCGGTGCAATAATTTATTCCCGTTGCGTCGATGCGCTGGCCTCAGTGCGAATGAATGAAAATGGCGGCGTCGTCGATACGGCTTTCAGCTACGGCACGTGAGCAGCTTCGAATGTCTCGATGAAGTCCCGCAGCTCATCGGGGCTGATGTCGCTGACCGCGAAGAACGCGAGACCCCCCGTACTCCAGTGCTCGACGTTGAACCCCTGCACCGTCGCGCGTTCCGCCGCGCCCTGCGCGGAGGCCGTTCCCTGCGCGACGAAGAGATTGATTACGTGCGTGCGACGTCGGTAGACGATCGCGGCGACAGCCTTGCCGTCGATATAATCGAGCCGTCCGCCGATCAGCGTGAAGCCCTGGGCCGTCAGGTCGACCACCGGAGGTGCGACGTCGAGCCTGCCGTTGAACCAGGGTTTTACCGTGTGCTGGTCGCTCGTCTGCACGTCGGTCAGGTGGCCCGGCTGCAGCGAGCGCACATGTGCCGAAATCACGTCCCCGAGAACCCGCTGGTCCTGATCGGTTCGAACAACGGCGATGACCAGGCTCGCCGCCAGAGCTGCCGACAGCGCCGTTCCCATGGCAAAGCCCTTCAGCACCGAGCGGCGGTTCGACACCCGTGGCGGCGCCGACGGCAGCGCCCCTTCGATGGAACGGCGCAAGCGCGTCGGCGCCGCGAAGCGCAGCTGCGCGGCCGGCATTGCCCGCCGCAGCTCTCGACAACCGCGGAGTTCTGCGGCGCAATGCGGGCAGCAACCCACATGCGCTTCCACCTCGTGGGCGTGCCCGGCATCGAGCTCGCCATCGAGGAGGGCGTGGATCAGAATTTCGGTCTCGGCGCAGGTCATGTCGGCAAGCCCTCCTCTTCTTCAGCGGCAATCCACGCCTGCCGGAGCATGCAGCGCGCACGTGCCAGCCGCGACATCACGGTGCCGACCGGCGCGCCGACGACATCGGCGATCTCGCGATACGACAGCTCGTTGATCTCGCGCAGCACGATCGCCTCCCTGAACGGCTCCGGCAGGGCCGCCACGAGACGACGAACCATGTCGGCATCCCGCTCATGCAGGATTTCGGATTCTGGCGTGGGTGGCGGCTCCTGCCACAGGGGAATGGCGTCCGCATCCTCTGCCGTGTCGCCGTCCATGGTGAGCGTCGCGCACGACCGGCGCGCGAATTCGCCGCGAATGACATTGCGCAGGATGGCGAACAGCCATGGCTTGATCTCCGGCCCGCGATACGTATCGAAATGGCGCAGCGCACGCAGATAGCACTCCTGCACCGCGTCTTCCGCGTCGGCCGCATTGCGCAGCAGATAGCGCGCCAGGGTGTAGACGTCGTCGAGAAGGGGCAGCGCGGCATCGCGAAAACGCCGCGCCTGGTCATGAGAAGCGTCGCTTCCGTTACCCGTCGTCATGTCGTGCCCGCTTTCCCGCGTCGCGCGTGGCCTAATTTGTCGGTGTCAACCGAACATCACGGCAGCGCGTTGCTCCCGGTCGCCGCCTCGACCACGACCGTTCCCGTCATGTGCGGATGCAGGGAGCAAAAATAGTCGTAGGTGCCGGGCGTCATGAACGTGAACGAGAAGCTGTCTTTGGTGTCGAGGGTCTTTGACTTGAAGAGCTTGTTGTTCGAGACGACGATGTGCGGGATGTCGTCGTCGTTGATCCAGGTTACGGTCGTGCCGGTCTTCACGGTGATGCGTTGCGGCGCGAAAATGAATTGGTCGATCTGAACCTGCAGATCCACGGACTGCGCCGAGGCGACGGGAACAACGGCAGCCATTGCAAGCACGACGGTCACAAGCGCGATCGCGATACGGATGTTGGTTGCGAGTTTTGTCATGATCCGGATCTCCCGCCTCAGCCCTGGAGCGGTCGGTCGATGATCGCGAGCCGTTTTTGCCCACGCTTGAAGCTGACGTCGGTAGCGCCGAGGAGCGAGCGTAGCTTGTCGTCGGCGACCCTCATCGGTCCCGGTGAGGGCGCCGCGCCCGGCGCTGGTTGCGGAAAGGCGGTAGACATGGCGGTGTGAAAGGTGACGCTGCCCTCGACCTTCTGCATGATCTGGTGGATGTGGCCATTGAGCACCGTCACCGACCCGAAGCGCTTGAGATGGTCGAGTGCGCGCGCCGCGTCCTCGGTGCCCCAGCCCCAGGCGGGGTAGACGGTCCACAGCGGAATGTGCGCGAAGACGACGATTGGCGTCGATGCCGAGCGGCCTTTGAGGTCGTCCTCCAACCACGCGAGCTGATCGTTCCCGAGATTGCCCAGGCCGCCGGCCTTGAGGTCGACGACATTGACCAGGCCGATGAAGTGCACGCCGTTGGCGTCAAAGCTGTACCAGCCGTTGCCCTTGGTGCCGCGGCCGTAACGATCGCGGTAGAGCTTCACGTCCTCGTCGAGGATATCGTGCTCGCCGGGGACGTAATGCACGTCCAGACGCGCTTGCGAGATGATGCGGTCGGCGTCATCGAATTCGGACGGTTTGGAGAGATGGGTGATGTCGCCGGTATGAATGATGAAGGACGGCTTGATCGGCATGGACTGGATTCTGCTGATCGCTTCTTCCAGCGTGCCGATCGCGTTGGGGTTGGCAGCCTTGTCGAACCCGACATGGCTGTCGCTGATCTGAAGGAATGTAAGCCCGCTCGGTTCGGCAGCCGTGGCCTCGCCGATGATGCCGATCGACTGCGGCACTCCGCCTGCGAGGGTCCATAGGACGCCGGTCCCGGCCCAGGTCATGCACTCCAGAATTCTGCGCCGGCTGACGCCGCGGCCGTCATCGTGATCAGATGTCATCGCCAATCTCCCTTGCAGCCTTGATGGCTTCCGGGAGACGAGATCAGCGATCAGGCTTGGTTATTCCCGGCGTGCTTGCGGCTGACGCCGATGTGAACGGCGCCGGCGCCGGACGCACGAAGACGTGTAGCTCACTCACTCTCTTTCAAGCGTGTGCGCGGAAATAAGCGCCGCACACGCCGATCTGGTCTGCAGAAGCCAATTCCGGCTTCGACATGAGGAGAATGACCATGTTGACCAGGATCACTCTGGCACTCGCGCTCGCCATGGCTGCGAGCTACGTCGTTCCGGCATCTGCCGGTCCGAGCACATGTGGGCACGCCACGATGCAGTATGACAGCTCGGGCAGCTGGGTGGGCCCCTACTGCCATTAGAGCATGTCCGAAAACGCCGGTATTCAAGTAGATTGGTCGGACGGATACCTGGAGCGAAATCGTCCTTCAAGCTGGAGCGATTTCGCTTCGGGCCCGTCAGGCGTCCTGCACGATCTGCTGCGCGTCGCTCACGAGCATTTGCAGATGGCGCTCGTCGCGGAAGCTCTCGGCGTAGATCTTGTACACGGCTTCCGTGCCGGACGGGCGCGCCGCGAACCAGCCGCTCGCGGTGACGACCTTCAGCCCGCCGATGGGCGCATCGTTTCCCGGGGCGCGCGTGAGCTTCTGGATGATCGGTTCGCCGGCCAGGATCGACGCCTTGACCGAGTCGGCTGACAGCCGCGAGAGCTTCGCCTTCTGCTCCGGCGTCGCCGGTGCGTCGATGCGGGTGTAGTGGGCTTCCCCGAATTCCGCCGTGAGCGCGGCATAGCGCTCGCCCGGATCCCTGCCGGTTCGGGCGGTGATCTCGGCGGCGAGCAGGTTCATGATCGGTCCGTCCTTGTCGGTCGTCCATACGCTGCCGTCGCGGCGCAGGAAGCTCGCGCCGGCGCTCTCCTCGCCGCCGAAGCAGTACGAGCTGTCGAACAGGCCCGGCGCAAACCACTTGAATCCCACCGGCACCTCGGACAGGCGGCGTCCCAGCTTGTTCACGACGCGGTCGACCATGCCGCTGCTGACCAGGGTCTTCCCCACCGCGGCCGAACTCGGCCAGTCGGGCCGATGCGTCAGCAGATACTCGATCGCCACTGCCAGGTAATGGTTCGGATTCATCAACCCCGCGGTTGGCGTGACGATGCCGTGCCGATCGGAGTCCGGGTCGTTGGCGAACGACACCCGGTAGCGGTCCTTGAGGTCGACCAGCCGCGCCATCGCATAGGGGCTCGAGCAGTCCATACGGATGGCGCCGTCGTGGTCGACGGTCATGAACGCGAAGGCCGGATCGACCTGTCGATTGGTGACCGCGATGTCGAGGCCGTAGATCGCATTGATCAGGTCCCAGTAGCCCACCGCAGCGCCGCCGAGCGGGTCGACCGCCAGCGCCAGCCGCGCGCCGCGAATGGCATCCATGTCGATGACATTGCGCAGGTCGTTGACGTAGGGAAGCATCAGGTCGCGCTGCTGGGTCGTTTCCCTGCCCATTGCGACTTGCAACGGCAGCCGCTTCACGCCCGCATTGCCGTCGCGCAGCAGCGCGTTGGCTCGATCCTCGATCCACCGGGTGACGTCGGTGTCGGCCGGCCCGCCATGGGTCGGGTTGTACTTGAAGCCGCCGTCCTCCGGCGGATTGTGCGAGGGCGTGACCACGATGCCGTCGGCCAGCCGGTCATGGCGCCCGCGGTTATGGACGAGAATGGCGTGGGAGATCGCCGGCGTCGGCGTGAAGCCGTCGTCGCGCTGGATGATGGTCGCCACGTCGTTTGCCGCCAGAACCTCGAGCGCGGTCCGTTGCGCGGGACCCGAGACCGCGTGCGTGTCCTTGCCCATGTAGAGCGGGCCGGTGACGGTGTGCGCGTGGCGATAGTCGCAGATCGCCTGGGTGATCGCCAAGATGTGCGCCGCGGTGAACGAGCCGCGCAGAGGCGATCCTCGGTGCCCGCTGGTCCCGAAGCTGACCTGCTGGGCGGGATCGTCGGGATCCGGCCGGCCCTCCAGGTAGTCGCGTTCCAGCCGGGCGAGATCGACCAGCAGTTCCTTCGGGGCCGGCTTGCCGGCGAGCGGCGAGAGCGCCATTCCGTCTCCGTCTAGTGCGGCCCCATGAATAGCATCGAATGGCTTCGCAGTCGGGGTTCATAGACCATGGCAGGGGCTGGGTGCCCTTCTTCCCGTTGATCCATCCGGGCCGGGGCGCGCCGGCAGTCCGCCGCTGCCGCAAACAGGGGCTGGCGCTAGATAACAGGTATATTATATACTTCTTATGAAGCGGCTGCTGCCCGCTGCCGCAACGACGGAGAATCCGCATGGCGGCCGCTGTCCGGATCAAGCGGATCTACGAGCCGGCGAGCCCGGAGGACGGTGCGCGGTTGCTCGTGGACCGGGTCTGGCCGCGCGGTATCACCAAGGAGGCGGCTGCGTTGACGATGTGGATCAAGGAGGTCGCGCCGAGCACCGCCTTGCGCAAATGGTTCGGTCACGATCCCGCGCGCTGGCCGGAATTTCATCGTCGCTACCGCGACGAGCTCGCTGCCAACACGCCCGCGGTCGATCGCGTTCGGGGCTACGTCGAAGCCGGTCGCACGACCTTGCTCTACGCCGCGCATGATCCCGCACACAACAACGCCGTCGTGCTCGCGGACTATCTGCGCAATCAGCTCCGGAGCCGTCATGTCCTGTGAACCCCAACCTCGTGCGCCGCTCCGGGCCCGACGGCATCGGCGAGCGACCATCCTTGCGGTACGGGTCTGTCGATGCGCCTGACGCTTCACAGCGATTATGCCCTGCGCCTGATGATGCTGCTGGCGATGGAGCCGGATCATCGTCACACCATCGAAGAGGTGGCGCGGCGTTATGGCATTTCCCGCAACCATCTGATGAAAGTGGCGCAGACGCTGGTGCAGGCCGGCTTCATCGGCGCGTCGCGCGGCCGCGGCGGCGGGCTGCGGCTCGAGCGTCCGGCCGCCGCCATCAATCTGGGCGCGGTCGTGCGCTCCACCGAGGACAGTTTTGCACTGGTCGAGTGCTTCGACCGCGAGCGTAACGCCTGTGTGATATCGCCGGCCTGCGGGCTGCGCGGGGTGCTCGATGAGGCCCTGCGCGCCTTTCTCGCGGTGCTCGACCGATATTCGCTGGCCGATCTGATCGCAAACGCGGGTTCCGCGCGCCGCATGCGGCGGCTGTTGTCGGATCCCGCCCCGATCGAGGCGCGGCCATGACCATCCCGGTGACATCGGCGGCGCAACGGCGGGCGGAGATCACCGACGCCATCCGGCGCGAGACCGGGATCGAGGAGGCGATGATCGAGCGGCTGGTCCGCGGCTTCTACGGCCGTGTCCGGGACGATGCCGTGATCGGCCCGGTGTTCGCGGCCCGGATTGCCGACTGGGAGCCGCATCTCGCGCGCATGTGCGCGTTCTGGTCATCGGTCGCGCTGATGACGGGCCGCTATCACGGCCAGCCCATGCAGAAGCATCTGCCCTTGCCGGTCGACGCCGCGCACTTCGACCGCTGGCTGGCGCTGTTCGAGGCGACCGCGCGAGAGCTCTGTCCGCCCAAGGCGGCGGATCACTTGATCGAACGCGCGCGCCGCATCGCCGAAAGCCTGGAGCTCGGCATCGCCGGTGCGCACGGCGCGCTGCTGCGGAAAGGCGAGCGCTTCGAGCGGCCAGGACTGCACGCCACCGAGGGGGCGACGGTGCAAGACGCGCTGCCGGCCGGCATGAAGGCCTACAAGCGAACCCCGGTTTTCGATCAAGAAAGCCTGCCTGCGGGGTTGCGTCGCAGCCACTGCACCAAGGCTGGCGTCTGGGCCTTGATTCATGTGCTGCAAGGCAGCCTGCAATATCGCACCTTTGACCCTGCGAGCGAGACCGAACTGACGCCGCAGAAACCGGGTGTGGTGCGGCCCGGGCAGCTGCACGAGGTCCAGCCGCTCGGGCCGGTGCGGATGTTCGTGGAGTTCTACGCCGCAGCTGACGTCGGCTCGCGACCGCAGGCCAGGCGGCTGCTGTCCTCATCCTGCGGAGCGAGCGAGCCTGATGCTCCCAGAACGAGTGCGCCCGAACTCTGAACGCCTTGTGATCGAAACGGCAAAGGCCTGTGACTCACAAGCTGCCGCGTGGTGATGTAGGCCTTGCCGGAGAACGTTCCTGCGTGAAACTACGGAACAATGTTCGTGCAAAAAGAAAAACCCCGGGCGTGAGCCCGGGGTCTGCTGTCGCTCTAGGATGACAGCGCTTACCGGAAGATCGACGGCGGCAGCTGCCTGGTGTAGCCCGGCGTGGTGTACGTGGTCTGCGACAGTGCTCCGGTCCGGGCGGCGGGGGCCGCTGGCTTGCGCGGGGCGGTCGCGATCTCCTCGCGCTTGCGCTCGGGCGCAGCCTCCAGGTTGCCGCGTTCGCTCTTGATCGCGGCGATGGTGCGGCCGTCGAGGCCGTAGATGTCGCGGCGCATTTCCAGCTTGCCGGCGTTGTCGACGAAGGCGGTCTGATAGGTCAGGTGCACCCAGATCGGCGTTGCCTGCAGCGGGAGGTCGCGCTCGCCGCCGCCGTACATCCGCCGGATCTTCTCCGCCGTCCAATGCTCGCTCGGGCGTGCGATGTTGAGCAGGACCTCGGCGTATTTCGGCGGATCCTGCACGCGCATGCAGCCGTGGCTGTAGGCGCGCACCGTCTCACTGAACAAGCCCTTGTCCGGCGTGTCGTGCTGGAACACCGAGAAGCGGTTGTTGAAGCTGAACCGGACCCGGCCGAGCGCATTGCCGTCGCCCGGGGGCTGCGTGATCGTGACCCCGCCGCCGCTGTAGCTCACGCGCAGGCCCATGCGGTCGAGCACGGTCGGGTCCTGTGCCAGCGCCGGCAGGTATTCGTTGCGCACGATCGACTGCGGCACGGTCCAGGTCGGGTTGACCGTGAGGTACTTCATCGTCTCGCTCAGCAGCGGCGTCGGCATGCTGGGCTTGCCGATCACGATGCGCGTGGTCCAGACCTGCCCGCCGTTGTGCATCACCCTGAGCGTGAAGTCGGGCAGGTTGACCAGCGAGTACGCGTTGCCGAGGTCGCGCGGATACCAGCGCCAGCGTTCCATGTTGGCGGTGATCGTCTCGATCTGGCCCTTCGACGCACCCGGCTTGCCGCGCAGGTCCGCGAGCGCCGCCTTGAGCTTGCGGTAGTGCTCGTTCTGCGGGCTGTAGAGGTCGAGCGCCTTGCCCGCGTCGGCGGCATCCGCGACGCTGCTCAGCACCTCCGCCGGCTCGGGCGCCGCCTGCGGCAGCTCGATGTTCTTGCTCACGCGGGTGTAGGGGAAGCGGCCGGCCTGCACGTGGCGGGCATAGGTGAGCACGGCGCGGGTGAGCCTGAGCTCGGCCTCGGCCAGCGCCTCGGGGGCAAGGCCGGCGAAGCTCGGCGCCTTGTAGTCGCCGGGCTCGAGGCCGTCGGCATCGGCGTTCTTCATGCGGGCGATGACCGCTTCGGCACGCGCGTTCTGCACGCCCTTGTCGAGCCAGAGCGGCGCGAGCTTGCGGTTCTGGTAGAACGCCTCGACCTCCGCGCGCTCCTTCTTGCTGGGGAAGAGCTTGTCGCCCCTGTTGGCCAGGAGATCGCGGATGTTTTCGGCGACGGCGCGGTCGGCGGGGTCGAGCGCGGCGAGCGGGTCCGGCGCGACGGCCGGCTCGATCGCGGTCTGCTCGGTGGCAGCCGCCGGCTGGGCGGACGGCGCCGGCTCGGTCGCGGTTGCCGGCACGCTGTTGGAGATCGCCGCCGGCTCGTTGGCCGGTGCGGTGACCGCCGGGATGGCGACCGCCGGGGCGAACTGGGTGGCAGCCGGCTCGGCCGAGGTCGCGGCCATGGCGGTGAGGTGACCCTTGGCCAGGTAGCCAAGCGGGGCGGCAAGGACCAGCGCCAGCGCTGTGCTCGCCAGGATGCGGTTACGTGGATTGGACATAGGAATATCTCCCCAAGCTCTGGGCATGCGGCCTCGAAGGGTCGTGTCCACTGGCTCGCGACAGGCGAGCCGGACGCCTTCAGAAGGTGAATGCCAGCAACGAAACGGCGCTGATCCCGATCAGCAGCACCGTGAGTGCACCGAGATCGCAGTCGAGGATGTGTACACGTTTTGCGTGCATGATGCCCCCCATTCGATCCGCCTCTTGCCACCTGATCCCCGGCAAGGGCCTTCAGACAGTTAGTCGCAATGGGGGTGGGAAAGGTTCAAAGGGGGCTTGACGGGAATTGCCGGTAAGGGGGTGGTGGATATGGCATCGGTGCGGGCGAACCGCCGGTATGTGCGCCGATTCTCGGCCGTCATTCCGGGGCACCAGCGCACCAGGGAGCCCGGAATCCAGGAAGTCAGTTAGATGAGATGAGAGTCAGCGCCGGGGGCAGCATAGTTCGCTGCCATGCTCTCCGACAAAATACGGGCCCGACGCATCGTTGCCGCGTGCGGTGTCGTCTCGGGGCACGCGCGCTACAGCCCGAGCTCGCTCAGGGAGGGGTGATCGTCGGGGCGCCGGCCGAGCGGCCAGTGATACTTGCGCTCGCTCGCGCTGATCGGGAGGTCGTTGATGCTGGCGATGCGCAGCCGCATCAGGCCGTGCTCGTCGAATTCCCAGTTCTCGTTGCCGTAGCTGCGGAACCAGTTCCCGCTGTCGTCATGCCATTCGTAGGCGAAGCGCACGGCGATGCGGTTGTCGCGGAACGTCCACACCTCCTTGATCAGGCGGTAGTCGAGCTCGCGGGTCCACTTGCGCGTCAGGAACGCCTCGATGGCGGCGCGGCCCTGCAGAAACTCCGAGCGATTGCGCCAGCGGCTGTCGGTCGTGTAGGCGAGCGCGACGCGCGCGGGATCGCGCGTGTTCCAGGCGTCCTCGGCCATGCGCGCCTTCTGCGCGGCGGTCTCGGCGCTGAAGGGGGGAAGCGGCGGGCGGCTCATGGTCGGATCCTCGGCGGCACGGGCGCGCAAAACGGGCGTGTCGAATGCCTACTTCTTCAGCAGCGCATCGCGTTGCTTGTTCAGCCTTTCGAGCTCTTCCGTCTGCTGCGCGATCCGGTCGGCGTTGCGATCTTCATCCTCGGCGCCTGAATATGCGGCGGCTTGTTCGATCAGCTGCCGGATGTTGTCGCGCACGATGGCGATGCGCTGCTCGAGTTCGGAGAGAGAAGGCGAACTGCCGTTGCTCATCGTGTTTTTCCCGGGTCAAGCTGTGAAGGCCGTAAGGCCCCGCACAAGTAGCATTGTTCAACAGGTGATGGAACGCGTCATGAGGCGCCTCCTTGCGCCCGTCGGCGCGTGCCAGGTTTGATCTGAATCAAAGGCGATCCGAATTCAAGCGCCTGCGCCTGTCGCTCGCAGCGGTTCGCCAGCACAAGGGGCGGGCTCTCCACGCGTTCGGCGGAGGGACGTTGCGTCTCACTCGTCGTAGACCAAATCCCCGAAGCGCACCCAGCGCTTGCCGTCAAACCGCATCAGCTGCGACTGCTGGACCGCATAATAGTCGGTCGGACTGGTGTTGACCTTGATTCCCGGCAGCAGCATCGGGAGCTCGAGTTCGCGCAGGTTCGTCGCCTGGCGCATGATATTCTCGCGCGAGAGATCGCTGCCGGCCTGTTTGAGCACCTGCACCATGGTGGCCGCGGAGTTGTAGCCGTTGACGTAGCTCGGCAGGCGCACATCCGCATCCGGCAGATACTTTCTCATCCAGGCGCGCCAATCTGTCATCGCCGGGTCATTCTCGAACGCAGGATCACGCGGATCCTTGCCATAGGCCGATGACAACAGACCGATGCTGCTCTCGAGCCCGGCCGGCTCGAGGATGATGGGTACCGAGGCTGAGATATTGTTCATGAAGAAAATCGGCTTCCAGCCGAGATCGTGGACCTTGCGGATCGTCTGCTCGGCGAACTGCAGGACGGTGGCTGCGATCAGCGCATCGCAGCCGGTGGCCTTGAGTTCGACGATCTGCCGGTCGATCGAGGCATCCGTGAACTCGTAGGTCGCTTCCCTCACGGTCGCGGCGTATTTGTCGCCCAGCACATCGCGCACGCCGTCCGTATAGTCGCGGCCCCAGTCATTGTCCTCATAGAGGATGCAGATTTTTGCATTTGGCTTCTGCTTGAGAGTGTGCCGGGCGTAAAGACGCGCTCCCAGTCGGTAGCTCGGGCGTACGCCGCCCATCGTATAGGGCGTGTCCTTGTAATGGCCCCAGCGATAAGCGCCGCTCTCGATGAACAGCTGCGGAATTTTTCGCTCGTTGAGATATTTCGAGACCGAGAGCTGAGTGGTCGTCCCGATCGAACCGAAAACAAAGGCGACCTGCTCCACTTCGATCAGCTTGCGCGTCTCGTTCCCGGTTCGCCACGGCATGAAGCCGTCGTCGACGCTGATCAGGTTGATCTTGCGACCATTGATGCCGCCCTGATCGTTGATCATTTTCATGTAGGCCATCTCGGCCACACCGGAAGCCGAGAACCGGGCGCCCGGACCGGTATAAGGCATTGTCTGGCCGATCTTGATCTCGCGATCGGTCACCCCCGGCGCGTTCTGGGCGGCCGCCGGCATTGCCATTGCGCCGCTCAGGAGCAAGCAGCCGGACAGGATTCGAACCACTCCGCGCCGCGCATCGGGCGATCCGGGTTCGGGATATCCGGTCACCGGCCTCGCCGGCTGCTGCGCCCGCGCCCCGAGCGGCCACCTCGCCGCGCCGCCGAGAAACGCGATGAAATCGCGTCGTTTCAAATGATCGAATTGCATTCGATCCGCTCCCAGCCAAGCCGGGTTCCACGGTATCAAATTGCCGCGGATTAATCAGCGGGTGGGTTCGCCTTTTTACACCGGCCGACTGCCGACGAATGCGGCCGGCGTCCGCGTTGGTCAAACCGAAGATCGGGGAACGTCCGCCGTGGGCCGCCTTACTCCAACAAGCGGACATCGACCGACGCGACGGGCACGCCCCGGTCCGTCGGCGCAGGATCGCCCCGGAAAATCTTGGGTCAATCGCAATTGTCCCAATTCCGCCGGCTCAGAGTGGCTGAGTGATTGCGGTCCGGTGTGTGGAACTTGGCCGGCCCGCTTTTCGATCTCGTCGGGATCAAGCATGCCGTCGCGATTGCGGTCTCTCTCCAGCATCTGCGGCAATTCCGAAGGCTCGGAGTTGAAATCGTCACATCGTGCGGGCCAGCGCCTTTTGCCGGGGCTCGACCACGGCATAGGCGGTCGAGGCGATGCGGATATTGATCAGACGGGCTTGCAATTGCCGCCCGGGTAAGCTCACTCCGTCGGTTGATGCCAGGCTGGAGGCTACGATGAATGAGAGTCTGAGCGCGGACTACTTGATGAGCTTCGTCTCATTGCCGAACGTGCTCGGTGCCACCGGCGCACTTTTCTACGTCATATCGATGTCGATGAAGACGGTGATTCCATTGCGCATAACGAGCATTGTGAGCGCCGCCTGTTTGCTGGGCTCATCGGTACTGGCGCGCTCGCTGCCGGCGATACTTCTATATGCGCTGTTGCTGCCGGTGCATGCGTTCCGTCTTTATCAGATGCTGGAGCTCATCAAGAAGGTTCGCGCTGCAGCGAGGACTGATCTGTCAATGAATTGGCTGAGACCTTACATGAAAAAGCGAAGATACCGGAAGGGTGACATTCTCTTTCGTAAGGGCGATCCCGCCGACGAAATGTTCCTGATCGGCAAAGGCAGATACCGGGTGCTCGAGCTGGGCAATGAATTGCAGCCGGGCGAGATTTTTGGAGAGCTGGCATTGTTGACGCCGAGCTACAATAGAACGCAATCCGTCGAATGCATCGAAAGCGGCCATGTGCTGACGCTGCCTTATGACGAAGTGCGGGCGCTCTATTTCGAGAACCCGGAATTCGGATTTTATTTCCTTCAGCTCGCGAGCGGCCGCCTGTTGGAAACCGTAGCTCGCGCAGAGGAAATGCTGGACGCGGAACGCGCCGCGGGTGCTCTGGGGCAGGCAACGTGACTGTTGGCGCGAACGACAGCGTTGAGGCGAGGAAGTGCCAAGATTCGTGCCGGCCCGTCGTGGTGCCTATCCTCTCTCGCAAACGCGCGGCTATCTGTCGTGGAGCGGCTTGACGAGAAGGACATCACGGTGCGGGGGCTGGTCTGAATAAAGCATTCCACCGGCATGCCGGGTGCGATCCTTGGCCTGTGAAGCGCGCATCTCGCTCGCCGGGATCGCGATGCACACGGTGAGTAACGCGGCCCCCTGCTACGGCTGTGGTCCCGAAAGGCTCACCTCGCGCTCGGCGCGAAAGACGTTGCTGTAGAGGCCTGCGATCCAACGACGCCCGCTCGACGTGATGTTGAGATAACGGATGGCGGCCTGGATGTGTGGAGAGATGCTGTTCCAATAAAATTGCGGATATTTATCCACGAGGTCCGCCGGCGATCGATACCCGAACTGCTTGTTCAGACCACTCTCTTCAAATTCGTGGTAAAGGGCGTTGGATTTTCTCAGATAATGAGGGTCACCAAGCTGACCGATGAGATCGGCGGCTCGTAACAGTGACCCTTCTTCGTCGATGCTCTCGTCGGTCTCGGCTGGGTAGGGGAAGCGCGTGAATTCGATCGCGCGGGCGATCCGTGGACCGTCGAGCTCGTCGATTTGCGCCACGCGATCCAGCACGAACAGCTTCGACCGATCGACGTGATAAGGGGCAAGCGCGGCATCGGAGCATCCGCGCGGCAAGGAAACCTTGTGGCCGGCGGCATCGACAACGTAGCCGTCGTCTCCGTCCCCTTTGACGACGCCGCGGACGTAGCCGATATCATGGGTCAGGCACGCGACGATGAAGTTGGAATAGTCGGACGGTGTCGACGGCAGCAACAGCGCGCGACCCTTGAAGATGTCGTGGCCGGCCAGTGTGACCAGCATCGTATGTTCGACGTTGTGATAAAGCGCGTCGCTATTCCCGATGCATTCAAGCGCCAGCCGGGCGGCAAATGGGACGAGCTCGGCCAGGCGCGCATGCGAGGCGCCGAACCGATCCTTCATATCCGAGGCGAGGAACGCACCCAGGGCCTCTGCCGCCAGCTCGGGTAGCGTCATCATGCATCAGGACCTGAATGCTTGTTGCCCCACGATCATCGAGGATGAGCGGGCGCACGTCAATTCGGCGCCCGACTAAATTGCAAGCGTCGCCTGGTCGCGGCAGAAAAAGCTTGGCGTCATCCGCCGGCATCAGAACACCGCGCCGTTGCGATATGTCTTGTGCCGCGCCCGAGCTCTTCTCCTCTCGTGACGGTCCGGACGGTTGCGCCACCTGTCACGAGGGACAAGCTCAAAGCCGCCAAGGCGCTCGGCCTCGGTCCGCCGCGCTGCTCGTCTGCGCCGACGAGGTGAACTGTACTTGCTCCCGTCTGCGAGGCTATAGTCCCTCGCTGGAACGTCGATTGCTGCATCAATGGTCATCACCAGTCGCGCTCGCCTGCTCGTGGTCTGCGCAATGCTGTCGCTGCCGCCGGTGGGCGGTGCGCCTGCCGCCGATCCTCAGATCAAACCGCCGATCCGCGGTCTCGTATCCATGGGAGCGTACCGCTTCGTCGGCAAAGGCGGCGATCCCGTCAATACGCTGGAGCCGCTGAACGCGAAGGCAGGGATCTTCGGTGGGCTGGTGATCATCGCGACGTGGAAGCAGCTCCAACCGACCCCTACCTCCGAGATCGGCGAGAACAATGTCATCGACCAGGCCCTGGCGGATGTCAGGGCCTACAACGCCCGCAATCCCGCCAAGCCGCTCGCGGTCAAGCTGCGGGTGTGGGGCGGGTTCGAGGCGCCGGACTGGGCCATGCAGCTCGGCGGTGCGCCGATCGTCACCGAGCACAACGGCAGGCAGCGTGTCCTCGGCCGATTCTGGAGCGAAGCCTATCGAGAGGCGTGGTCGCGGTTTCAGGCGCAACTTGCCGCCAAGTACGATGCACGGCCGCTGATCCGAGAGGTCGCGGTCACGTCTTGCATGTCGTTTACGGCCGAGCCGTTCTTCCTTCCGAATGAGCCGACAGTGGCGAATCCGCTGCGCGCGGCGGGCTATACCGACGCGGCGCATCGACAATGCCTGGAGCACGCCGTTGCCGACTACGCGCCGTGGAAGGCGTCGCGGCTCGTGCTCTCGCTCAATCCGTTTTATGGGTTGAGTCGGAAAGTGGGTGATGTTGCCTTTACCGAGCGGGTCATGCGCTCCTGCCGCCAGGCCGTCGGGCGGCGGTGCGTCTTCGACAATCACGATCTTGATGCCAACCCGCCGAAGAGCCTCCTTCCGATCTACGCCGTCATGCAGAGAATGGGACCCGAGATCCAGTTCCAGACGTTGCACGAGACTCCCGAGGATTTCGAAGGCACCATCAAGAAGGGTGTTTCTCTCGGTGCGAGCTCGATCGAGCTTTGGCAGGACTACCAGGGTTTTCCGCTGGTGCCGGATGCCACGCTCAAGCGATGGGCGACCATGATCGAAGGACAGTGATCGGTCGCCGGATTGCCGGGCCCAAGACATCGCGTCCGCATGTGGTCCGTTTCGCCTTGCTAATGAGGGGCGTCTCCGGAGACGATCCTGAAGGCGGAGCGGGGGAACGCGCTGCATCAGACACGATGAAGTGTAGCGGAACCCGGGTGGGTCCGCGTTCCGCCGCATAAAAGCGCGGTCAGTCATATATAGGAGTTGCGACGTCACGCCCGGCCATGACCGGCGGGCGCGAGGGATTTTCATTTGGCGCAGGGTGGGCCACCTGCTTTACTTGCGCCGCACCGAGCCGGAGCATCGATGAGCGAGCCTTCATTTCGCCGCGACTGGATATCCAAGCCGATCTTCGGCTGGGCGCGCCACGTGCTGCCCACGCTGTCGGACACCGAGCGCGAGGCGATCGAAGCCGGCGACGTGTGGTGGGACGCCGACCTGTTCGCCGGCAATCCCGACTGGGCGAAGCTGCTCGCGGTGCCGCCGGCGACATTGTCGGCCGAGGAACAGGCGTTCCTCGACGGTCCGGTCGACGAACTCTGCCGCATGCTCGACGATTGGCAGATCACCTTCGACCTGTGCGACCTGCCGCCCGAGGTCTGGGACCTGCTCAAGCGCGAAAAATTCTTCGCCATGATCATTCCGAAGCAATATGGCGGGCTCGGCTTTTCCGCCACCGCGCATTCCGAGGTGATCCGCAAGCTCTCGACGCGCTCGATCTCGGGCGCGGTCACCGCCATGGTGCCGAATTCGCTCGGGCCGGGCGAGCTGCTGCTGCAATTCGGCACCAAGGCGCAGCAGGATTACTGGCTGCCGCGGCTCGCCGACGCGCGCGAGATCCCCTGCTTCGGGCTCACCAGCCCGGAAGCGGGCTCGGATGCCGCGTCGATGACGGATTCAGGCGTGGTCTGCCGCGGCACCTGGCAGGGGCGCGAGGTGCTCGGCATCAGGCTCAACTGGGATAAGCGCTACATCACGCTGGCGCCGGTCGCGACCCTGATCGGTCTTGCGTTCAAGCTCTACGATCCCGATCACCTGATCGGCGACCGCGACGACATCGGCATCACGGTCGCGCTGGTGCCGACCGATCTGCCCGGCGTCGAGATCGGCCGTCGGCATCTGCCGGCGCTGCAGGCGTTCCAGAACGGTCCGGCCCGCGGCCGCGACGTCTTCATCCCGCTCGACAACGTCATCGGCGGCGTCGCGCAGGTGGGCAAAGGCTGGAAGATGCTGATGAGCGCGCTCGCGGCCGGGCGCGGCATTTCGCTGCCGTCGCTGTCGGCGGCCGGCGCCGCCTTCGCCGCGCACACGACCGGCGCCTATGCCCGCATCCGCGAGCAATTCCATCAGCCGATCGGCCGCTTTCCGGCGATCCAGGAGCGGCTCGGCCGCATGGCCGCGACCGCCTATCTGCTCGACGCCGCGCGCCGTCTCACCTGCGCCGGCATCGATCACGGCCACAAGCCGGCGGTGATCACCGCCATCATGAAGGAGCAGGCGACCGAACGGCTGCGCGTGGTGGTCAACGACGCCATGGACGTGCACGGCGGCAAGGGCGTGCAGGACGGCCCGCACAATTACCTCGGCACCTCGTACCGCTCCGTGCCGATCGGCATCACGGTCGAAGGCGCGAATATCGTGACCCGCAGCCTGATCCAGTTCGGGCAGGGCGCCATCCGCAGCCATCCCTACCTGCTCAAGGAAATGACCGCGCTCGAGGACCCCGACCGCGCGCGCGGCCTCGAACAATTCGACCGCGACTTCTGGGCGCATGTCGCGCACAGCGTGACCAATGCGCTGCGCGCCTGGGGCCGCGCCTGGACCGGCGGCATGTTCGCGCCGGCGCCGGCGGCGGGCGACGGCGAGTCGCTTCTACCGGCCGCTCGGGCGCTACGCCTCGGCCTTCGCGCTCGCGGTTGACGTCGCCTTGCTCTCGCTCGGCGGCGCGCTCAAGCGCCAGGAGATGATCTCCGCGCGCTTCGGCGACGTGCTCTCCGAGCTCTACCTCCTCTCCGCCGTGCTCAAGCGTTTTGAGGACGAGGGCCGCCAGGAGGCGGACCTGCCGCTGGTGGCCTGGTGCATGGACAAGGGGTTCGCCACCATCGAGATCAGGCTCGACGAGATTTTCGCGAATTTTCCCAACCGACCGGCGGCGTGGCTGCTGCGCTTTCTGCTTGCTGCCGTTCGGCGCGCGCCGCCGCGGTCCGTCCGACCGGCTGACGCAGGCCTGCGCCGACATTCTGCTGAACCCCTCGGCCGCACGCGACCGCCTCACCGTGGATATCTTCCACGGCATCGGCGACGACGGGGTCGCGCGGCTCGAGCGCGCCTTCGCGCTCACGGTCGCGGCCGCGCCGTTGCGCGAGCGCCTGCGCCGCGCGCATGTGCGCGACATCGATCAGGCGCGGCGCCAAGCGCTGATCAACGATACCGAGGCGGCGCAACTGCATGCCGCGGCGCAGGCGGTGGCGGCCGCGGTCGCGGTCGATGATTTTGCGCCCGAGGAGTTGTCCCCGCGTCAAGCCTTAGGAGACGTGCTATCGCAAACCATGTCGCGACCGACGGCCGCGGAGTAGCGGCGCGTCCGGTTTACATCGTCGACGGCAGCCGCACCCCGTTCATCCGCGCGCGCGGGCGGCCGGGACCGTTCACGCCGGTCGACCTCGCCGTCGCCTGCGGCCGGCCGCTGCTGCTGCGCCAGCCGTTCGCGCCCGACGTGTTCGACCTGGTCATTCTCGGCTGCGTCAACGTCCTTGCCGACGAGATGAACCCGGCGCGCATCGCGGCGCTGCGTCTCGGCATGGGCGACGCGATGCCGGCGTTCACGGTGCAGATCAACTGCGGCTCCGGCATGCAGTCGATCGACACCGCGTATCAATATATCCGCGAGGGCCACTCCGACCTCATCCTCGCCGGTGGCGCCGAGGCGCTGAGCCAGTCGCCGCTGATCTTTCGCAAGAGCGCGGTCGAGTGGTACGCGAAGCTGTTCGGCGCGCGCAGCGTCTGGTCGCGGCTCGCGGCGCTGGCGGAATTTCGTCCCTCGTTCCTCAAGCCGGTGATCGGGCTCGAGCGCGGGCTGACCGACCCGGTGGTCGAGCTCAATATGGGGCAGACCGCCGAAATCCTCGCGCATCTCTTTCACGTGTCGCGGCACCAGGCCGACGAATACGCGGCCGAGAGCCAGTGGCGGCTCGCGCGCGCGCAACGCGAGAAATTGTTCGACGGCGAGCTCGAGCCCGCCTTCGGCCGCAACGGTACCGTCTACGATCACGACGACGGGGTGCGGCCGGATACCACGGTGGAGTCGCTGGCCAAGCTCAAGCCGGCGTTCGAGCGGCCGTGGGGCAAGGTCACGGCGGGCAACAGCTCGCAGATCACCGACGGCGCTTCGTGGGTCATTCTGGCATCCGAAGCGGCGGTGAAGCAGCACGGCCTGACGCCGCGTGCGGTGATCGTCGACAGCGAGTGGTCGGCGCTCGACCCCTCGATCATGGGCCTAGGCCCCGTCCTGTGCGCGACCGCGATCCTGCGCCGTCACGGGCTCGCGCTCGGCGACATCGGGCTGTGGGAGCTCAACGAGGCATTCGCCGCGCAGGTGCTGGCCTGCCTCGCCGCCTGGCAGGACGAGACGTTCTGCCGCGAGGCGCTGGGGCTCGAGGGCGCGGCCGGCCGCATCGAGCGCGACAAGCTCAACGTGGACGGCGGGGCGATCGGCCTCGGTCATCCGGTCGGCGCCAGCGGCAACCGCATCGTGCTGCATCTGGTCAACGCGATGAAACGGCTGGGCGTCAAGCAGGGCATCGCCACCGAATGCATCGGCGGCGGGCAGGGCGGCGCGATGTTGATCGAGACGGTGTAGGGAGCGGCGCAACTCGGGCCCTCCCCGCCGGGGAAGGTGGGTGAGGAGCGGTTCTGGAGACCTTAACCCGCCGCGCAATCTGGAGCTCGGTCCGCTTGCCGGATCGGCGCGCGGGCAGGGCAACTGGCGGAACTGGAAGCTCGCGCGCGATGACAACGGCATCGCCTGGCTCGTGCTCGACAAGCCGGGCAGCAGCGCCAACGTCCTGTCCGAGGAGGTCCTCGCCGAGCTCGACGACGTGCTCGCGACCTTGGAGCGCGAGCAGCCGAAAGGCGTGGTGCTGCGCTCGGGGAAGCCCGGCGGGTTCATCGCCGGCGCCGACATCGGCGAATTTCGCGGCATGACCGACGTGGCCGACGTCGAGGCGCGCCTCACCAGGGGGAACGCGATCGTCGACCGGCTCGATCACCTGGCCGTGCCCACGGTTGCCGTCATTCACGGCTATTGCCTGGGCGGCGGGCTCGAGATTGCGCTTGCCTGTGACTTTCGGATCGCGGTCGAGGACGCGCGCCTGGGCTTTCCCGAGGTGATGCTCGGCCTGCATCCCGGCCTCGGCGGTACCGTGCGGCTGCCGCGGCTGATCAATCCGCTCGAAGCCATGACCATGATGCTGACCGGCCGCAATGTCCGTGCCGGCCGCGCAAAGTCGCTCGGCCTGGTCGACGCGGTCACGCCCGAGCGTCATGTGAAGGCCGCCGCCACCGCCGCGGTCGAGGGCCAGCTCAAGACCCGGCGCGGCGGGATGCTGATCGAGCTCGTCAACAGCACCTATGGCCGCAAGCTCGCCGCCAAGCGCATGCGGACGGAAACCGCGAAGAAGGCGCCGATCGCGCATTACCCCGCGCCGCACGCGCTGATCGAGCTGTGGGAGAACCACGGCGGCAATCCGCAGGACATGGCGAAAGCGGAGATCGCGTCGTTCGCGCGCCTGATGCTGACCGATACCTCGCGCAATCTGGTGCGCGTGTTCTTCCTGCGGGAGAAGCTCAAGGGCCTGGCCGACGGCGAGTGGACCGGGCGGCATGTCCACGTCATCGGCGCCGGCGCCATGGGCGGCGACATCGCGGCCTGGTGCGCGTGGCACGGCTTCATCGTCACCCTCGCCGACATGAAGGCCGAGCCGCTCGGCAAGGCGATCGAACGTGCCGCCACTCTGTACGGCAAGATCGGCCACAAGCGCATCGAGACCCGCGACGCGCTCGACCGCTTGATCCCCGACCTCACCGGGGAGGGCGTGCGTTCCGCCGACCTCGTCATCGAGGCGGTGCCGGAGACGCTCGAGCTCAAGCGCAAGGTCTATGCCGCGACCGAGCCGAAGATGCGGCCCGGCGCCATTCTCGCGACCAACACGTCGAGCATCCCGCTGGAGGAGCTGCGGGTGGGGCTGCAGCGGCCCGATCATCTCGTCGGCCTGCACTTCTTCAATCCGGTCTCGCGCATGCAACTGGTCGAGGTGGTGAGCCAGGATCAGGTCGCCCCCGACGTGCTGGCCAAGGCGCGCGCATTCCTCGGACGCATCGATCGCCTGCCGGCGCCGGTGAAGAGCGCGCCGGGATTTCTGGTCAACCGCGCGCTCACGCCCTACATGCTGGAAGCGATGGTGATGCTCGACGAGGGCATCAAGCGCGAGACCATCGACGCCGCCGCCGTGGACTTCGGCATGCCCATGGGACCGATCGAGCTCGCCGACACCGTCGGCCTCGACATCTGCCTGCACGTGGCCGAGACGCTCAAGGCCGGCCTGGTGCGCCCGATGCCCGATCCGTCCCCGCTGCTGCGGAAAAAGGTCGAGGCGGGCGAGCTCGGCCGCAAGAGCGGCAAGGGCTTCTACGAGTGGAAGCGCGGCGAGGCGGTGAAGGATCGCGACGCGCCGAAGCCGACCGAGGAGATGACCGATCGCCTCATCCTCCCCATGCTCGACGCGTGCGTCGCCTGCCTGCGCGAGGGGGTGGTCGCGGACGAGGACACGCTCGACGGCGCGATGATTTTCGCCACCGGCTTCGCCCCGTTCCGCGGCGGCCCCATGCATTACATCCGGTCGCGCGGCGTGGCGAATATCTTCGCCGAGCTCAAACGACTGGCGCAACGCTACGGCGAGCGCTTTCTTCCCGCTCCCGGCTGGGACCGGCTGGGGTGACCGGCGTTGGGGGTGACCTTCTTTCCCCGTCACCCTGAGGTGCTCGCCCCTTTTGGGCGAACCTCGAAGGGCGACGGCCCGGTCGAGGCCGTTCATCCTTCGAGGCTCGCTGCGCTCGCGCCTCAGGATGACGGGTCAAGCTTTCACTTCAATGGCCTGACATGAAACGCAGCCGCGGCAGCCCCGACCGGTTCGACGATCCGGACCGCGTCGCCGATGCCATCATCAATCGCGTGGGCAAGAACCTCGTGCTGGCGCTGCCGCTCGGCCTCGGCAAGGCCAATCACGTCGCCAATGCCCTGTTTGCCCGCGCCTCGAACGATTCCTCGATCCGGCTCCACATCTTCACCGCGCTCACATTGGAGGCGCCGCGCGGGGCGCCGGGCCTCGAACGGCGCTTCGTGCAGCCGTTCGCGGAGCGGGTCTTCGCCGGCTACCCGGCGCTCGCCTATGGCGCGGCGCAGCGAGCGGGCACACTTGCACCCAACATCACGGTCGATGAGTTTTTCTTCCAGGCCGGTACGCGGCTCGGCGTCGCCGCCGCGCAGCAGAATTATATTTCCGCGAACTACACCCATGCCCTGCGCTATGTGCTCGCGCGCGGGGTGAACGTGGTCGCGCAGCTCGTCGCCAGGCGCGAGCGCGGCGGCGAGACGCGACTGAGCCTGAGCTGCAACCCCGACCTCACGCTCGATCTGCTGGCGTCCCGGGCGCGGGAACAGTGCGATTTCCTGTTCGTTGGGCAGGTCAATTCGGAGCTGCCCTTCATGCCCGGCGATGGCGACGTCGCGGAACAAGAGTTCGACCTGGTCCTGGAGGGCCCGGCCACCGACTTTCCCCTGTTCGCGCCGCCGCGCGAGTCCATCGATCTCGCCGAGCACGCCACCGGCATCCATGTCGCGCGCACCATTGCCGATGGCGGCACGCTGCAGCTCGGCATCGGCTCGCTCGGCGACGCGGTGGCGCATGCGTTGATCCTGCGGCATCGGGCCAGTTCCGATTTTCGCGCTATCGCGGCGCGGCTCGATCCGGCCGAGAGGGCGCCGATCGGAATGCGGGAAAGCGATCCGTTCGCGGCGGGCCTGCATGGCCTGAGCGAGATGCTGGTCGAGAGCTTCCTCGATCTCATGCGCGCCGGCATCCTCAAGCGCGAGGTCGACGGCGCGCTGCTGCACGCCGCGTTCTTTCTGGGTTCGCGCGCGTTCTATCGCGCGCTGCGTGACATGCCGGAGGCCGAGCTGGCCAAGCTGCGGATGACCTCGGTCCTGTTCGTGAACCAGCTCTATGGCGACGAAGCGGCCAAGCGCCGCGCGCGGGTGAAGGCGCGCTTCATCAACAACGCCATGATGGCGACGTTGCTCGGGGCCGTGGTCTCGGATGCGCTGGACAACGGGCAGGTCGTGAGCGGCGTGGGCGGACAATACAACTTTGTCGCCCAGGCCTTCGCGCTGGACGACGCGCGCTCGATCATCATGGTGCGTGCGACCCGCGAGGCGCACCGGCGGACGGCCTCCAACATCCGCTGGAACTACGGCCACACCACCATCCCGCGCCACCTGCGCGACGTCGTGGTGACGGAATACGGCGTCGCGGATTTGCGCGGGAAGACCGACCGGGACGCGATCGCGGCCATGCTCGCGGTCGCCGATTCCCGCTTCCAGGACGAATTGCTGCGGCAGGCGAAGGAGGCGGGCAAGATCGAGCAAGGCTTCGAGCTGCCGGCGGCCTGCCGCGACAACACCCCCGAGCGCATCGCGCGCGCGCTCAAGCCGGCGCGCGAGCAGGGGCTGCTGCCGCCGTTTCCGTTCGGCACCGATTTCACCGCGACGGAACAGCGTCTTCTCCCGGCGCTGGAGCGGTTGCGGTCGCTCTCGCTCCCGCAGCTCGCCGTTCTGCTGGCGACGCGGATTTCTGTCATCCGCGGCCGCGCCCGACATTCGCGACTGCCTCAGCCGGATGGCGCTCGACCATCCGTCAGGTCCGAAGGAGCACGTCGAGGCCGCGCTGCTGAAAGGCGCGCTCATGACCGAGGCCCGCTAGTCTGGTATGAAATGCATGTTCTCTCGTAATCGAAGGACTGTGTGCGATGACCACCATTTCCATGTACAAGATCTCGGCTCCCATCTTCGTGCAGTTCCTCACCAGCCTGTCGGCGGTGCTCGACAAGGCGGCCGCCTTTTGCGAGGCCAAGAAGATCGAGCCGTCGGTGCTGCTGAACACGCGGCTGGCGCCCGACATGTTTCCGCTGGGGCGGCAGGTGCGGGCGGCGACCGATCATGCCGTCAATGCCTGCGGAAGGCTTGCCGGCGCCGAGATGCCGACCCTTCCGAACTCGGACGCGACCATTCCCGAGCTCAAGGAGCGCATCGCCAAGACCATCGAGTTCATCAAGGGCCTGAAACCGGCGCAGATCGACGGCAGCGAGGACAAGGAGATCAAGATCACGTTCCCGAGCGGCGCCGTGCGCGAGTTCACGGGCCAGTCGCTGCTGCTCAACAACTCGCTGCCGAATTTCTATTTTCACTGCACCACCGCCTACGACATCCTGCGCCATTGCGGGATCGAGCTCGGCAAGCGCGACTTCATGGGCACGCCGGTGTCGCTGTAAGGCGCGAACGCATTGAGCGTGTACGGCGAGTTGGCGCTTGTCCCGTTCAAATGGACATAGCGTGGGCGACAGACTCGGTCTGCTCCCTCCACCACGCGCCCCGGGCTTGCCCGGGTCGCGGCTTAGCTTGCGCAAGTCGGGCAAGCCCGACTTGCGTTGGGGGAGGGTTGGGGAGGGGGTCCTAGTTGTTTAACGAGCTGTGTCCGCCAACTGCTACCCCACCCCCACCCCCTCCCCGCAAGGGGGGAGGGGAGCGCACCGAGTGCGCGGCAACAGTTCTGCATCGAGCCTTACGAGCTACACTTATTACTTCGCCACGATCGCGGTCACGTCGATCTCGACGATCATCCCGGGCCAGGCGAGCTGGCTGATGGTCAGCAGCGTGTGCGCGGGAAGCGGATTGTTTCCGAACGCCTCGACACGGCACTTGCCGTAGTCCGGCTGATAGCGCACGTCGGTCAGGTAGCTGACCATCTTGGCGACATCGGCCAACGTGGCGCCGTGCTTCTCCAGAAGCCGTTTGATCTTGTCGTAGGCGTATTTGCATTGTGCACCGAAGTCGCCCTTGTGGAGGATCGTCCCCGGCGCGCCGTTCTCGTCCTCCGCGCCGACGCCGGCGAGAAAGATCATCTTGCCGGGGCCGGTGACCGTCACCGCCTCGGAGAACCGTCCTTTGGTCCATTCGGAGTAATTGTAGTTCTTCTTCTCGACCCCGGCGGGCGCGGCTTGCGCGGATGCGGGTCGTGCGGCTGCGGCAACCGATACGACCACGACGGCGGCGAGCATGGCGGCTTTCAGCATGATGGGAGCTCCATTCCAACGGCGATACGGCATAACCGGTGCGATGTTATCCGGTTTGCTTGGAATGGGCAGCCGTGGGCGGGTGATGATGCCGCGATCGCTGGAATGGCGGAGGACGCCGCGCTCACTCGGCCGCGACCACCCGCAGCCGTTCGCGCTCCTGCTCCTGATCCTGCGACGGCGCGCGTTTGCCGCCCTTGAGCCAGTTCTGCACGCGCGAGAGGTAGAGGTAGACCACGGGCGTGGTGTAGAGCGTCAGGACCTGGCTGAGCGCGAGGCCGCCGACCATGGCGTAGCCGAGCGGCTGTCGCAGCTCGGAGCCGGTGCCGTGCCCGAACGCCAAGGGGATGCCGGCAAACATCGCCGCTGCCGTCGTCATCAGGATCGGACGGAAACGCAGCAGGCAGGCTTCGCGGATCGCCGCGATCGGCGGCATGCGCTGGTCGCGCTCGGCGGCGATCGCGAAGTCGACCAGCATGATGCCGTTCTTCTTCACGATGCCGATCAGGAGGATGATGCCGATGATGCCGATCACCGAAAGATCCATGTGGCCGAACTGCAGCGCCAGCAACGCGCCGATGCCGGCCGACGGCAGCGTGGACAGGATGGTCAGCGGATGGATGAAGCTCTCATAGAGGATGCCGAGGATGATGTAGACGACGATGAGGGCGGCTGCGATCAGCGCCGGCTCGCTCGAAAGCGAGGACTGGAACGCCTGCGCGTTGCCCTGGAAGGTGCCGCTCACCGTGGACGGCATGCCGATCTCGCGCGCGGCCTGCGCGATGGCGTCGACCGCCTCGCCGAGCGCAACGCCCGCCTGCAGGTTGAAGCTCAGGGTGACCGCCGGGAACTGGCCCTGATGCGCGATCGACAGCGGGCCGACCTTGCCGGTATCGACCTCGACCAGCGTGGACAGCGGAACGGCGGCCCCGGTCAGCGGCGACTTCACGTAGAGGCGGTCGAGCGAGGCGAGGTCGCGCTGCTGCTGTGGCAGGATTTCGAGGATGATCCAGTAGGTCTTGAGCTGCGTGAAATATTGCGCGATCTGGCGCTGGCCGAAGGCGTCGTTGAGGGTGTCGTCGATCATCTGCGGCGAGATGCCGAAGCGGGAGGCCTGGTCGCGATTGATGGTGACCTTGAGCTGCGGCGCATTCGCCAGGAGATCGCTCGACACGTCGGCGATCTGCGGCAGCGTGCGCATTTTCTCCAGGAGCTTGTCCGACCACTCGTTGAGCTCGGCGACGTTGGAATCCTGCAGGGTGTATTGGAAGCTGGCGCGGGAGATGCGGCCGCCCACGGTGATGTCCTGCGTCGGCTGCAGGAACAGGTTGGCGCCCTTGACCTTGGCGAGTTGCGGCCGCAGCCGGTCGATGATCTGCGAAGACGTGAGTTCGCGCTCGTCGCGCGGCTTGAGCACGATGAAGAAACGGCCGGTATTGGCGGTCTGGGCGCCGCCGGTGCTGCCGGTGAAGGAGCCGAATCCGGCGACGTCCGGATCGTGCAGCAGCACGTCGCCGAACTCGCGGATGATGCGCATCATCTGCTCGGGCGCCGTGTCCTGCGCGGCCTCGGCGAAGCCCGAGATCAGGCCGGTGTCCTGGATCGGAAAGAAGCCCTTCGGAATCGTGACGGTCATGACCGCGGTCAACGCCATGGTGGCGAAGAAGACGCAGAGGGTCATGAACTGGTGGCGCAGCACGATGTCGAGCGTGCGCCGGTAGAACCACAGCATCGCCATTGAACCCGGCCTCGATCACGCGGTAGATGCGGCCGTGCTCCCCGGATTCGCGATGCATGAAGCGCGAGCACAGCATCGGCGCGAGCGTGAGCGATACCAGCGCCGAGACGGCGATCGACGCCGTCACGGTCAGGGCGAACTCGCGGAACAGGCGGCCGATGATCCCGCCCATGAGCAGCAGCGGGATGAAAACCGCGATCAGCGAAACGCTGATCGACAACACGGTGAAGCCGATTTCGCGCGATCCCTTGATGGCGGCCTCGAACGGCGGCGTACCGTGCTCGATGTGGCGGTAGATGTTCTCGACCACGACGATGGCATCGTCGACCACGAAGCCGACCGCGATCGTCAGCGCCATCAGCGACAGGTTGTCGAGGCTGAAGTTGAGCAGGTACATGGCCGCGCACGATCCGAGCAGCGCGAGCGGCACGGTGATGCTCGGGATGAGGGTGGCCCAGAAATTTCGCAGGAACAGGAGAATCACCATCACGACGAGGGCGATGGTCAGCGCGAGCGTGAATTCCACGTCCGCCACCGAGGCGCGAATGGTCGTGGTGCGGTCGAGAATGGTCTTCACCTCGATCGCCGGCGGAATCCTTGCGGTGAGCTGCGGGAGCTGCTCCTTGATCTGGTCGACCGTCTCGATGACGTTGGCGCCGGGCTGCTTGAAGACCGCCAGGATGACGCCGGGCTGATTGTTCTGATAGGCCGCGACGGTCCGGTCGACCTCCTCCGGCACCGCCTGGCCGACGTCGCGCACCCTTATCGGCGCGCCGTTGCGATAGGCGAGGATGACATCGTTGAACTTCTCGGCCTCGGTGATCTGGTCGTTGGCGGCGATGGTGAAGCTGAGCTTGTCGGTGTTGATCGTGCCCTTGGCGGCGTTGGACGTGGAGGTGACGAGGGTGCTGCGGATCTCTTCCAGCGTGACGCCGCTGGCGGCGAGCTTGGCCGGATCGACCTGGATGCGGATGGCCGGCGTCCGGTCGCCGAAGATCGAGACCTGGGCGACGCCGGGCACCTGCGAGATCTGCTGGGCGAGGAAGAGATCGGCGTAGTCGTCGACGATGGTCAGCGGCATCGTGTCGGAGCGCACCGACAACATGATGATGGGCGAGTCGGCCGGGTTGACCTTCTTGTAGCTCGGCGGTGCCGTCATCTCGCGCGGCAACGTCTTGTTGGCGACGGTGATGGCCGCCTGCACGTCCTGCCCCGCCGAGTCGATGTTGCGGTTGAGATCGAACTGGATGACGATCGTGGTCGCGCCGAGCGCGCTCAAAGAGGTCAGCTGGCTGACGCCCGGGATCTGCGCGAATTGCCGCTCGAGCGGTGCGGCGACCGAAGAGGCCATGGTCTCCGCGCTTGCGCCCTGAAAATTGGCGGTGACCTGGATGGTCGGAAAATCCACCTGCGGCAACGGGGCGACCGGCAGGAACGGAAAGGCGACCAGGCCGACGAATGCCAGCGCCGCCATCAGCAGCGTGGTGGCGACCGGCCGGCGGATGAACGGTTCGGAGAGGTTCACGAACTGCTCCCCGCCGCCGCCGTCGGCGGGGCGCTCACCGCGACCGGCGCGTTGCGCTGGAGCTTGTATTGCCCGTCGGTCACGATGCGTTCACCGCCGGCGAGGCCGGAGGCGACGACCGTCAGATCCTGGTAGGTGGGGCCGACCTCGATCGGGCGCGGCTCGGCCAGGTTGTTCGCGGTGACGGTCCAGACGAACAGGCCATTCGGCCCGCGCTGGACGGCGCCCGAGGGGATCACGACGGCGGCGCTGCGGGTGTCGAGCAGCACGTGCGCATTGACGAACTCGCCCGGCCACAGCTTTTCGTCGTCGTTGGGGAAGATCGCCTTGAGCCGGATCGTGGCCGTGGTCTGGTCGATGATGTTGTCGACCAGGAGCAGCTTGCCGGTGGCGAGCGCGCGGCGGTTGTCCTGATCGTAGGCGACCACTTCCACCGGACCCCGCGCCATCGCGTCCCGGATATCGTCGAGGGAACGCGCCGGCAGGGTGAACAGCACCGCGGACGGCCGCGTCAGGACCAGCGTCGCGAGCGAGCCCTGGTCGTTGGCGTGGACGATATTTCCTGGGTCGACGAGGCGCACCCCGACACGCCCGTCGCTCGGCGCCGTGATGGTGGTGTAGTCGAGCTGGGTCTCGGCGGTTTGAATCGCCGCCTCGTCGGCGGCCATCGAGGCCTTGAACTGATCGACCTTGGCCTGCTGCTGGTCGACGATCTGCTGTGAGGTGATGTTCGAGAGCACCAGCGTCTTCGAGCGCGCGAGGTCTTTCTCGGCCGAAGTGAGTTGGGCCTGGTCCTGGGCCTTCTTGGCCCTGGCCTGGTCGAGCGCGGCCTGGAACAGGCGCGGGTCGATCTTCGCCAGCACGTCGCCTTTCTTGACGTGCTGGCCTTCGGTGAACAGCACCTCCTGCAGCTTGCCGTCGACCTGCGAATGAATGCCGACGGTGAACGACGCCTGCACGGTACCGAGCCCGGTCAAGTAGACCGGCACGTCCTGCCGGCCGACGATGGCGACGCTCACCGGCACGCCCGGTCGTGCGGCAGCACGTGCGGCGTGCGCTGGTCGCGGCCCTTGCGCGCCGTACCAGTAAACGGCTGCGCCAGCCGCGAGGATTGCAAGGAAACCTATAGTGAGAACGAGACGGCGGCCGCCGCGTGATGCTGCAGTGTTCCCCTCTGCACCCACGTTTATCATCTCCCCAAATGGAATATTGCGGCGCAAAACTATCGCTGCAAAACGATGGCTCCGCAAATTACGAATCCGTAGGAATGTGTTTACTGCGTCTTTATGCGAGGGCCTCGATGGCCAGCCGGCGAGCGTGAAGGAAGCAGCACAAAGTCCATGTCCATGCCCGATATCAAACGCGCATCCTGATATATCGACGATGTCAATTTTTTCGCCTTGTCGGACGCGCGAGCCCGCGGCATCCGCAAATCGCGGCTGAAACATGTCGAATGTGGCCGCGACGCATCACTCCGATGATGCGGCCGCTGCCCAACACAGCGACGCTCTCCAACTGAAAGTAAGTGACACCCCCGATGATGAAGTCGCTGCTTGCGCACTTCTTCCTGGCCGACATGCGCGACGAACTCGGGCCCTTCCTCGGAGTCTTTCTGCAGGAAAAGGCTTGGTCGCCGGCCGAGATCCGGCCGGGGTGCACGACCAAGAGCTGTCACGGTCCAAGCAAGGTGGCCAATGCTGACAACACCGCGGAGGACACGCGCCGTTGCTCGGGCTTCACCGCGCGGAGCATTAGCCGCAGGCGACCCGAAACAGCAAACCAATGGCATCGGGGACCGGATGCAAATCATGCAGTCCGGTCCGAGCCGAAAATCCGACGGAGCAGCCCGACCGCCAGATGCGGCCGGGGCATGCATCTGATCGGTAACGCCTTAGCCGCCGCAGCCGAAGCTGCTGGTGCGTCCGTAGCCCAGGTCTTCCTGGCAGTACGGGCCAGCGGAGGCGGGAACCGCGGCGAGGGTCGCGATCGTCAGAACGATCGCCAGGATGATCTTGTTCATCTTGGTCATTCTCCTCTGTTGTTGTTTGCTTGCCTTGACTCGCACGTCGTCGAGGCCGGCCTGTGCCGGCCGCCTGCATGTGTGTCACACGCGGGTTCGCGCGATGGTGAAGCAGATCACTGAGCGGCGAAAACGTTGCGGCCGCGGCAGGAGCTGCCGTGGCGAGGCGAGCACCGATGCCGGCGATTCACATCTTCGGCGGATGGGCGCGGACAACGGCTTCGTTGACGGCGGTACCCCAGCCGGGCCCGGTGGGGAGGAGAAGGTCGCCATTCTCGATCACGTAGGGGTTGGTGAGAAGCTTCGCTTTCCAGGGCACCTCGTCGACGTCGAATTCCATGATCCGGAAGTTCGGGATCGCGGCGCAGAAATGCGCGCTCATGATATTGGCGAGCGGGCCGTTGAAATTGTGCGAGGCGACGTTGACCTCGTAGGCATCGGCCATGCTCGCCATCTTGATCGACTCCACCAGTCCGTTCCATTGCGCGTCGATGATGGCGACGTCGACCGCATAGTTCTCGAGATAGGGCTTGAGGTTGCGGCGGCCGAGGATCGTCTCCAGCGAGCCGATCGGCGTGGTGGTCGATTGGCGAATGAGGCTGAGCGCCTTGGGCTCGAACATGTCCATTTCGAGCCACAGCAGGTTGAACGGCTCGACCGCCTTGGCGATCCGCCGCAGACCCTCGGGCTTGTAGTTGAAGTTGAGATCGACCAGCAGGCGCACGCCGGGACCTGCGCCCTCACGCAGGGCGGTGAGCTGTGCGATCAGCGCGTCGAGGATGTCGTCGGTGAGATTGAGTTCGGGATGGCCGATGCCGGCGCCGGCCATCCCGGGAGCGAACTGCCGGCCGCCCTTGTCGTCGAACAGCAGCAGGTTGGTCTTGAGCGCCTTGAAGCCCCGCTCGCGCGCCTCGCGGGCAGCCCGGCTGAGATCATCGAGGCTGCGCACCGCCGGCCGGTCGATCACCTTGCCGTCGAACAGATCAGCGCAGCGCGCGCGCAGGACGCCGCAACGCGACCAATACACCGGCATCCGGTCGCGCAGGGCGCCGCCGAACAGCTCGTAGACCGGAACGCCGAGCGCCTTGCCCTTGATGTCGAGGCAGGCATTCACGATCGCGGCGATGGCGTGAGACGTGAGCCCGCCCGCGGTCGGGCGCGATTGGGCGTACAGGGTCGCATCGATGCGACCGACTGCGCGCGGGTCCTGGCCGATGAGCGCGGCGCCGAGGCCCTGGACCACGCCCGGCCATGCCCTTGCGGCGGCTCTCATTGAACTCGGACCAGCCGGTGACGCCCTCGTCGGTGGTGATCTTGAGAAACGAATAGGTGTCCCAGCCGCCATCCACATGGAAGTCTTCGAGCTTCACGATCTTCATTGGATGCTTCCCCGTCCTGTTTTGGCATGCTGGTTGCGCTGACAAGGCCCACGAAATTGTGCCATGGTTTGCCGGCATGACCAACCGCAGCCCGGAGTTCCGCCGGCATGCGACGACCACAACGGATTATTGCTGACAGCCTGGTGGCGCTCGCGATCCTTCTGAGCGTTCCCTCCGCGCTCCATCAGTCCGCGCTCGCGCAAACAAACCCCGCTGCCGAGATCGCGACCTACCAAGGCGCCGACCGCGGCCAGCGGCTGCTCGAAGGCGCCAAAAAGGAAAAGGAGCTCACGTTCTACTCGTCGATCCCGACCGAGGACATTACCGCCTTGGTCGCCGCCTTCGACAAGAAATACGGCGTCAAGGTCAAGGTTTGGCGCGCCGACTCGGAAGGATTCCTGCAGCGTATCATAAGCGAGGCAAAGGCCCGGCGCTTCGAGGTCGATGTCATGGCCGGCTCGACCTCCGCGCTCGAGCCGCTCTCTCGCGAGAATTTGCTCCAGGAGGTGAAATCGCCGAATTTCGCCGACCTTATCCCCGAGGCGATTGCCCCGCACCGGCAATGGACGGCGGTCTATCTCAACACCATCGTCCAAGCCTACAACACGCATCTCATACAGAAGGACAACCTCCCGAAGTCCTATCGAGACCTGCTCAAGCCGGAATGGAAGGGCAAGCTCGGGATCGAGTTGGAGGATTTCGACTGGTTCGCGCAGGTCGTTATGGATCTCGGCGAGACACGCGGAGTCCAACTGTTCCGCGACATTGTCGCCGCGAATGGCGTCTCGGTGCGCAAGGGCCACAATCTCCTCGCCAACTTGGTCGCCGCCGGCGAGGTCCCGCTCGCGCTGACCGTCTACGGCTTCTTGGCCGAGCAAGCGAAGCGCAAAGGCGCGCCGCTCGACTGGTTCGTGATTCCGCCGGCGGTCGCGCGCATGACGGCCGAAGGGCTCGCGCGCAACGCGCCGCATCCGAACGCGGCGATGCTGTTCTTCGATTTCCTGATCGGGGAGGGCCAGCAACTCCTGGCCAGCCGCCAGTTCGTCACCGTGACGCGAACGCTCGAGACGCCGATCAATCGCGGCTCGCTCAAGCTCATCGATTCGGCGGCGATGCTCGATCAAGCGCGAAAGTGGCAGGACCTCTATCAGAGGACGATCATCGGCGCGTCACGTTGACCTGCCTTGGCATCGAAATGTCAGCGACCATCCCCGGTCTGTCCCGGATCGGCGGCGCACCGTTCGGCCGCGAAAGCGCTCCACGCTGCACCGCGTCCGGGACGTCAGGCACTGATCATCGTTGCTCCCCGGCCGCCCGCTGCTGGTCCGGCCGCAGGATCAGCTTCTGCACGCGCCAGGTCAGGATCTCGGCGACATAGAGCTCGTTCTCCGACGGGCACGCCATCTCGTGAATCCATCCGAACTGCTTGAGCTGCTTGCCCGACTTGCCGAGATAGCCGAGCACCTTGCCGTCCAGGCTCAGCTTGTAGATGCGGCCGGGATAGGAATCGGAGCTGTAGAGCACCTGGTTCGGCCCCGGCGTGATGCAGAGCGCCCAAGGCGCCCCGGGCGCGAAGCTGCCGCCGGTTTGCAGATAGTTGGTGAGGTCGGGCTTGTTGCCGATGGCCGGCTTGGCGTTCTCGTCGAACGGCACGTCGATCTTGATCTCGCGCTTGAAGGTGCCGTCGCCGTCGAACACCTGGATGCGCCGGTTGTTGCGGTCGCCGACATAGATGTTGCCCTGAGCGTCGGACGCAATGCTGTGCACGAGGTTGAATTCGCCGGGACCCTTGCCGCGCTGCCCCCACGACTTTACCCAGTCGCCGTTCTTGTCATATTTGGCGACGCGCGAGTTCACGTATCCGTCGCTGATGTAGATGTTTCCCTGCGCATCCCAGGTCACGTCGGTTGGCTGGCGGAAGCGGCCATCCACATGCGGGAGCGGCGGATTGGTGTTGCGCTCGTGCGGGTGGGCCTCGACATCGGACGCTTCGGATTTGCGTCCGAACACCATTTCGACGCGGCCTTCCGGGCTGAACTTAATCACCATGTCCGAGCCCTTGTCGGTCGCCCAGATGTTGTCGTCCTTGTCGACGCGTACGGTGTGCGCGAAGGCCCAGGCGTAGAGGTTCTTGCCGATCTCGCGCAGGAACACGCCGTTGCGATCGAATTCGAGAATTTGCGAGGCCGTATTGCCGTAGGCCGGCCCGTGGCTCGAACCGCCGCGCGAATAGACGTAGATGTGCCCCTTGGAGTTGACGGCGACACCCGCCACCTCGCCAAGATGCATGTCCGGCGGCAGCTTCAGGAGGTTGGCAATGGAGTCGTACGGAATTTCAGGCGGTGATTGTTGAGCCAGTGCCGATGAGCTCAGCAACATGAGGAGCCCGACGAGCCCTCGCTTCATGGTGACCTCCCTTGATCGCTGGGCAGCGGTGTTGTGAGGACGATATGTTTTCCCGCCGATGGCTCGAGTATACAAACAAGCGATCTTGCAACACAATCGCATCGTCGGGTTTTCGCGCATCGGTGCGGCAGCCAACAAAGCGGAGAACAGGATATGCGCTACATCGATGCCTTCAATCATTTCTTCCCTGGGCGCATCTACGAATTGCTGCTGCAGTCGCCGGCGGGACAGAAGGATCTCGGCAAACGGATGCGGGGCATTCCCGCCCTTTACGAGATCGACGAGCGGCTGCGCGTCGTGGAGTCCTTTCCAGATTATAGCCAGGTGATCTGCCTCGGCATGCCGGCGATCGATCGGCTCGCCAGTCCCTCCGAGTCTCCGGAATGGGCCCGCATCGGCAACGACGGACTTGCCGACATGGTCGCCAAATATCCCGACCATTTCGTCGGTTACGCCGCCTCATTGCCCATGAACGCGCCCGAGGCGGCGGCCAAGGAGGCCGAGCGCGTGTTGTCGAACGGCGCCAACGCGATCCAGCTCCACACCAATGTCGACGGCGCTCCCATCGACCAGGATCAGTTCTTGCCGATCTACGAGATCATCGAGAAATCGGGCAAGCCGATCCTGTTGCATCCGATCCGCACGCGCGAGATGGCGGACTACCGCAACGAGACGAAGTCAAAATACGAGATCTGCAGCGTCATCGGCTGGCCGTTCGAGACCGGCGCCGCACTTGCGCGCCTCGTGTTCTCCGGGATCATGGACCGCTTCCCCGATCTGAAAGTGATCTCGCACCATCTCGGCGGCATCATTCCGTATTTCGAAGGCCGGGTGGCCCACAGCTGGGATCAACTGGGCGCGCGCACCTCCGATGAGGATTATTCGCTGCTCTTGAAGAAGCTGAAAAAGCGACCCTTCGATTATTTCAAGGGCTTTTATGGCGACACCGCGCTTGCGGGGGCCCGCGCTCCGACCGTCTGCGGACTGTCGTTCTTCGGGGCGGATCACGTGCTGTTCGCCTCCGATTGCCCGTTCGACAAGGAAAAGGGCAGGGGCTACATCCGCTCCACCATCGAGGTGATCGAGTTGCTCGACATATCGCGGGCCGACCGCGAAAAGATCTGCCACAAGAATGCCGAGACGATGTTCGGGCTGCGGCCGCGCTGAACGACAGACGGCCGCGCGTTGCCGAAACAATCTGCTGCGGTTGCGCGTTGGAGTAGTGTCGCCTCCTCGTTCGACGACTTCTGATTTCGGGAGCATTTGAGTGTTGCAGGCCTATGTGGTCGAAGGCGGCGGTCTCAAGCCCGTGTCCGGGGAGCTCGCCAAACTTTCCGAGGCCTATTGGATCGACATCTACGAGCCGACGCCCGCCGAGCAGAAGGCCGTCGAGCAGGCCCTCGACATCCGGCTCCGTTTGCCCGAGGAGCCCGCCAAGTTTCAGATTTCCACCCCGGTCCGTTCGACTGCCGGCATCATCACCCTTACCGCATTGCTGCTCGCCGGCTTTGACGCGCGTCGGCCGACGCTGGTCACCGTGCAGTTCATTCGCGCCAAGGGCCCCCTCGTCACTGTGACCAAGGGGGGTTCCGGGGGACTGGCGTGGCTGGCGCAGCAATGCGACGACTGCGTTCCGCCCGGCTCGAGCGATGCCTTCCTGGTCCTGCTCGATCTGATCATCGAGTGTGCCACCGACCTGCTCGATCATGTCGGTGATGATCTCGAGCGGATCAACCGTTCGCTGTTTCAGCATCATGCCACGCCAAAGCACCGGCTGCGGATCGAAGCATCGCCGCGACGGCGCACGCATCAGCTCGATCTGGTCCTCACCGAGCTCGGCTATTGTCGCGAAGTGCTGGTGAAGCTGCGGCGGAGCGTCCTGAGCTTTCGCCGGGTCGTCATTCTGTTGCAGGAACGGGGCGTCGACAGCCCCTTGGCGTTAAAGCTGAAAGCGTTCGAGCACGAACTGAAGGCGCTTGCCGAAGCGGAGGAGGACCTGTCGGCGACCAACGCATTCATGCTCGACGGCGCGGTGGGGTACATCGGAATCCTTCAGAGCCGGGTCATCAACATCCTGACGATTCTCGGCGTATTGCTCACACCGCCGGTATTGGTGGCCAGCGTCTACGGCATGAATTTCAAGCACATGCCGGAACTCGATTGGACATGGGGCTACGCCTGGGCCCTGGGCCTGATGGTGGTCTCCGCGATCGTCATGTACGTCATCGTTCGGATCCGGGGTTGGCTTTAGCTTCAGCCCAGGCATTGAATCGCGCGACCGCCACGTTTATCCTTCGCGCCACCGGGAGGAAGGATGTCCGCGCGCTGGACGGCAGCGATGGCGATCACCGCTGTGTTCGCGGTTGCGCCCGCGCACCCCGACGAGGTCGCTGATTTCTACCGGGGCAAGCAGATCGATCTGATCGTCGGTTATGGACCGAGCGGTGGCTACGACACCTATGCCCGGCTGCTGGCGCGCCATTTCGGCAAATTCATACCCGGCAATCCAAGCGTGATCGTGCAGAACATGCCCGGTGGCGGCAGCCTGCGCGCGGTCAACTACCTCTACAATGCCGCACCCAAGGACGGCACCACGATCGGCATGTTTTCGCGCAACATGCCGCTCATCGGTCTGCTCGGCGGCAATCCGAACGTTCAGTTCAAGCCGCGCAAGCTGACGTGGCTCGGGTCTTCGTCGAGCTTCGTCAACGACGCCTACATTCTGATCGTCCGCAAGGACGCGCCTGTGAAATCCATCGAGGAGGCGAGACGCGCCGACCTTCCGGCACTCGTGCTCGGCGGCAACGCCGAAAGTGCGACCGGCAACGACGTGCCGATCATTCTGCGGGACACGATCGGTCTTCACGTCAAGCAGGTGGTGGGCTATCCCGACAGCGCCGCGATCTTTCTCGCGATCGAGCGCGGTGAGGTCCACGGACGTACCGTCGATCTGTCCTCGGTGAAATCGATGAAGCCCGAATGGCTCAAGCCGGACAGCGGTTATCGCGTGCTGGTTCAGTTCGCGCGAACGACCCGCCATCCGGATTTCCCCGACGTGCCCACGGCGCGGGAGCTCGCGAAGAACGAGGCGGCGCGAGCCCTGATCGAACTGGTGGAACTGCCCTACACGCTGTCGCGGCCGGTCGCGGCGCCGCCCGATGTCCCCGCGGACCGCGTCAAGGCGCTGCGGCGCGCGTTCCTCGCCGTCCACAGCGATGCGCGCTATCTTGAGGATGCGGCGAGACTTAGAGTCGACGTGAGCCCGATCGAAGGCGACGGGGTCCTCCAGGCGATCGAGCGGATCGCGGGCGCGCCGCCCGAGCTGCTGGACTATGTCCGCAAGCTCCTGGCCGAGACCAAGGGCGGCGGATAGTGCGAAGCGCGTTGCGGGGTCGGCGCCGCAGCGCGTCGCTGACGCAATGTAGCGAGACTGTTTAGCCTACTGCGGCTCGATCTTGGCGACGCGCGCGACGTTTGCCCACTTCTCCAGCTCGCTCTTGATATGGGCGGCGAACTCCGCGGGCGTGGTGCCGACCGGCTCGGCGCCGTCGCTGGCGAGTTTATCCTTCATGTCCTGGGTCTTGAGCGCCTGCGTGGCCTCGGCGTGCAGGCGCACGATGATGTCGGGGGGCGTTCCCGCCGGCGCCACCAGCCCGTACCACTGGGTCGCCTCGTAATTGGGCACCCCCGCCTCCGCGATCGGGGGCACGTTCGGCATGGACTCGCTGCGCGTTCGGCTCGAAACGCCCAAGGCCCGCACGGCGCCGGATTCGATCTGCGGCTTGGCGGTGAGCGCGTTCGAGAACATGGCCGTGATTTGTCCGCTGATGACGTCGGTCATCGCCGGCGCCGTGCCGCGATATGGAATGTGCTGGAGATCGACGTCGGCCAGGCTTTTGAACAACTCCATGGCCATGTGCGGCGAGGTGCCGATGCCCGGTGTGCCATACGTGAGTTGCCCCGGCCTTTGCTTCGCCAGCGCGATCAGTTCGGCGATGGAGCGCGCGGGCACCTTGGGATTGACCACCAGCACATTGGGAGCGGCGGCGGCCAAGGTGATGGGCGCAAAGTCGCGCACGGGGTCGTACGATATCTTCTTGTACATGACGCTGTTGAGCGCCAGCGTGCTCGGAACGAACAGCAGCGTGTATCCGTCGGGCGCGGCGCGCGCGACGCTCTCGATGCCGATCATGTTTCCGGCGCCGGGCCTGTTCTCCACGTAGAACTGCTGGCCGGTGGCGTTGGAGAAATATTGGGCGAGCACTCGGGCGATGATGTCGGTGCCGCCCGCCGGCGGCGACGGCACCACGATACGCACCGGCCGCGACGGATAGTTGGATTGGGCCTGCGCCTGCCCGGTTAAGACGCAAACCAATGCGACCAACAGAATTCGAACCTTCACTTTGCTCTCCCTAGAGTTTCGGCAATTGTCCTCAACCGATCGCGCCGAGGAGCTTGCCGGCGCGCTCCACCGGCTTGGCCGCAACCAGCACGAAGGCCACCACGCAGGGCTCGGTGCCCGGATTGGTCCAGTTGTGAATGGTCCCGCGCTGCACCAGTACATCTCCCGCGCGCAGATGGACGATCGCGCCGTCGATCTCCATGTCGATCTCGCCGGACAGCACGATGGCGTAGTCGATCGATTCGGTGCGGTGATTGCGCGGCGCGACGCCGGGGTGATAGACGCCGATCCGGAACACGGTGCCGTTCGGATCGGTGGTCGCGACCGGGCGCAAGCCGCCGTCTTCCGTCCCGGAATTGTCGGCGGGAAAAGATCCGGTCGACCAGACCACGCAGCTTTCGTGGTTGGGCCGGCGCGACATCACATTCTTGCAGATTTCGTCGACGGCGACGACAGCGCGGCCGTTGTCATCGTGTCCAGTCACGACGCGGCGGATTTTCAACGCCATTCCTTGTCTCCCGATGGGGGTTAGTGCCCCGCCGACGCGCTCACGTGAGTTGCATTCTGACCCGCGTGATCACCGCGTGACTTTGGTGATGTACACTATCAAACTGCCATCGACGAGTGGCCAAGGACGCGGTCGATGAACGAGCGGGCGAGAGTCCGGCGAACAGCCCCACCGCCACGATCCAGGAGAGCGAGATGGACAACGAGAAGCATTCGCCGACGCGACGGGCTGTGATCGGCCACGCCGCGTTGGGGCTGGCGGCCGGGGCCGCCCTGGATGGAATGTCGCCCGCGCTGGCGCAGACCGACCGCAAGACCTTCGTTCTGGTCCACGGCTCTTCCGCCGGCGGCTGGTGCTATCGGCGCGTCGCCGACATCCTGGAGAAACAGGGGCATAAGGTGTTCGCGCCGACTCTCACCGGGCTCGGCGAGCGCTCGCATCTCATGAGCGGCATGATCACGCTCGACACCCATATCGCCGACGTGGTCAACGTCATTCGATGGGAAAGCCTCGATGGCTTCGTGCTCGTCGGCCACTCCTACGGCGGCTGGATCATCTCGGGCGCGGCCGAGCAGGTCGAGAAGAAGATTGCCTCGATCGTCTTCCTCGATGCCTTCATGCCGGAGAACGGACAGCGCGTGCTCGACACCAATTCGCCGCGCAGTCGCGCCGAGATCGAAGAGGCGATGAAGCGGGCCGAAGTGTCGAGACCTGCGCCGCACCCGTCGGTTTGGAAGGTGAACGAAAAAGACCAGCCCTGGGTGCAAGAGAAATTCACGGCGCAGCCGATCGGGGTTGCGTTCACGCCGATCAGGCTGACAGGCGCGCGCGACCGCGTGCCGAAAAAGACCTATGTCCGGGCGACCGGTTACGACAATCCCAATTTCGAGAGGGCCTATGCCAAGGTAAAGGCCGATCCGTCCTGGCGCACGTTCGAAATGCCGTGCGGCCACGAGGTCATGATCGATATGCCGGAGCGCACCGCGGAGGTTCTGCTGGCCGCGGCCTGACCTTCCTAGCGTTCACCCGGGCGGGACGAGTATTTCGCGCCGGAATCATCTCCCGGTGCGAGCGCGCGCGAGCAGCTCCGCCGTCGGCCAGCCGTCGGCCGGCAGGCCGGATTTGATCTGCAGGTCCCGGATGGCGACCCGGCTCTTGAGTCCAAGCACGCCGTCGACGCGACCGACGTCATAACCGCGCTTCTGCAGGAGCTCCTGCAATTCGCGCGTCTCTTCGAAGGTGATCTTTGGAATTTCTCCGCTGCCCCTGCTCATGGGCGGTGCGCCATCCAGGCGCGTGGCATAATAGGCCGCGGTCAGGGAGTAATTGAGCGACTGGTTCCACTTCAGATAGGCCTGGAAATTATCGTAGGCCATGAACGTCGGTCCGAACCGTCCCATCGGCAGCACCACCGAGGCCGGCATGTTGTCGTTCGGGAGCGGCTTGCCGTCGGCGCGCGTCACTCCCAAGGCCGCCCACTTCGAGCGCGGGTACTGGACCGACAGATCCGCGTCTTTCCAGGGAAGGTTGGCGGGCACGCGCACCTCCTGCAGCCACGGCTCGCCGCGTTTCCACCCGAGATGGACGAGGTATTTTCCGGTCGAACCGATCACGTCCGAGGCGGACCGGATCAGGTTGCGCTTGCCGTCGCCGTCATAGTCGATGGCATGGGCCATATATTCGGACGGCATCATCTGGGTCTGCCCGAGTTCACCTGCCCAGGAGCCGATCATTTCATCGGCGCGCAGGTCGCCGCGTTCGATCAGGCGCAGTGCGTCGAACAGATGCCCGCGAAACATTTCCGAGCGGCGGCAATCGTAGGCGAGGGTCACCAACGATTTGATCGCCTGGTCCTTGCCCTGACCGCTGCCAAAATCGCTCTCGAGTCCCCAGAAGGCGGTGATCACGGAAGCGGGTACGCCGAATTCCTTTTCCTCGCGTGCGAACAGGGCCTGGTGCTTCTTGATCTGGGCGGCACCGTTCGGGAGCCGCCCGCCTGCCAGCATCTTGTCGGAGATTTCCAGGAAGTTCTGGGCGAAGAACCGCTGCCCGCGATCGATATTGATGATGCGCTGGTCGAGCACCAGGTAGGGCGCCGCGGCCGCGATCGTGGCTTGGGAAATGCCTTGGGCCGCCGCTTCCTTCTTGAAGGTGGCGAGCCATGGCTCGAACGCCCCGGTGTTGCGGCAGTTCGCCTGGCCGAACGCTGCCGCCGGGGCGCCCACCAGCAGGACCGCCAACAGAGCCCCCATCCCCTGCTTCGCTTGCATCGTCATGTACCGGCCTCGCCGCGTTTCCGGGCAGGCTGCCCGATTGATCGCGCCGTGCCTTGGCGACAGCGCTTCTTGCTCGTGGAACGGCAACTCGCCTATCCTAGTGGAGGGGGTCGCCCTGAGGCGACCCTGCGATACTATGAGTGATCGGCGCGCGGCCCACAGACGACCAATTTTCGACAACATCATGACGCTGCGGCTATAGCCTGTCCGACGGAGGGAAACTGCACGCCGCAAAAACGCGCGTCTTGCCTACGAAATTGCGATTTCAACATAGCAAAGAACTTAGGTGGAGGCTGGACCATGCGACTTCATGTCTTGATCGCGCTCGGCATCGGCTCGGCGCTGGTGCTCGGCACCACAGCGCTGGCGCAGCAGCCGGCGCCGTCGACACCCCCCGCGGCGTCCCCAGGCCCCGCGCCCGTTCCTCCACCGGACTATGGCCCGCCGATCACCAACGAGCAGGCGAAGGGCGTCGCAGCCGCTGCTTTCGCCGAGGCCAAGAAGAATAATTGGCGCATGGCGTTCGCCATCGTGGGACCGGCGGGAGAGCTCGTCTATTTTGAGAAAATGGACGGGACTCAGATGGCATCGGCGAAGATTGCTCAAGGCAAGGCGCGCACGGCGGTCATGTTCCGTCGTCCGAGCAAGAGCTTCGCGGATCAATATGCCGCGGGCAACACCGCCTTCATGACCTTTCCCGAGAGACCGGTGGCATCGGAAGGCGGCGTTCCGATCGTCGTCAACGGCAAGATCATCGGCGCGGTCGGCGCGAGCGGCGGCACCGGGCAGCAGGACGGCGTGGCCGCGGCCGCCGGCGCCAGCGCGGCCAAGTAATCGCTCCCGGCTCGCCGCGCAACTCGCACGCCGGCACGTACACGTATTCGCGAAGCGGGATTGACCGGGTCACGTCGCGACATCATCTAACGCGGCGAACGTAGATCGACATGCGAGGGGCGACTTGCGCGAGCCGCGGCGCGGTTGCGGCCTCCCGGCACGGTACCGGTATGCATCCAGGCCCGCACTCCGGTCGCGCCCCAGCCTGACGGAATCCTCTAACGCTATGGAAAATATTGAGTTTTCGTTGGCTGTCGTGCGACGCCCTCACGCCACATAAAATGTCCGCGAGCCGCAACCCAACCGTGCTCCATCCCGTATAATAAGGAACAATCGATCCCCCAAAGCAGTTTCCTGTCACCGAACCTTTACGATTTTCTCCAACCCCGGGATTGGGCATGCCGCCCGCTACCTCGTCTTCAGTCCTTCGTCGCCCGCGCGACGAGGCGGATGGCTCCACAATCCAAGCCGCCGCACCGGATGATCCACGCACCGTCTGGCGCGATGCCTTTCGCGCGGTGCGCGCGGAAACCGAACGTCGCGCCGGGCTCCTGAGCCCCGAGGACCAGGTGGTGCAGTCGATGCCCGATGCCAGTCCGACCAAATGGCATCGCGCGCATACGACCTGGTTTCTGGAGCAGTTCCTGCTGGCGCCGCGTCTTGCCGGCTACCGCGTGTTCGACGAGCGCTTCGCGTATCTCTTCAACTCGTATTATGTCGCGGCCGGCCCGCGCCATGCGCGTCCGAGACGGGGGCTGCTCACGCGGCCGGATTGCGACGACGTGACGGCCTTCCGTGCCCACGTCGATGAAGCGGTCGAGCGGTTGCTTGCGGTCGCGAAGGATGCGGACTGGGCCGAGGTGGCCCGCATCCTCGAGATCGGCCTGCATCACGAGCAACAGCATCAGGAACTGCTTCTCACCGATATCCTGCACGCGTTTGCGCAAAGTCCCGTGGCGCCCGCCTACGATCCCGATTGGCGACCGCCCCGCGCACGGCCTGCGCCCGGCGCGGTTGTCGATCTGCCCTCGGGCATTCACACCATCGGTTTCGAGGGCGACGGGTATTGCTTCGACAACGAAGGACCTGCGCACCAGGTCTACCTGCAGCCGGTGCGCGTCGGGCGCGGTCTCGTCACCAACGGACAATGGCTCGAATTCATGGCCGACGGCGGCTATGCGACCCCGTCCCTTTGGCTCTCCGACGGGTGGACCACGCTCGAGGCGGAAGGCTGGACGGCGCCCGGCTATTGGCGCGAGGTCGACGGAGCGTGGATGTCCTTCACGCTCGGTGGCCTTCGGCCGGTCGACCCGGACGCGCCTGTCGCCCATGTGAGCTACTACGAGGCCGACGCGTTTGCGCGCTGGGCCGGGAAGCATCTGCCCACCGAGGCGGAATGGGAGGTCGCTGCCCGGGCGAACCTGCTCGAGGATGCCTTCGGCATCGTATGGCAGTGGACGCGCAGCGCTTACGCGCCATACCCGGGTTTCCGCGCGGCAGACGGCGCGCTCGGCGAGTACAACGGCAAGTTCATGATCAACCAAATGGTCTTGCGTGGCAGTTCGCACGCAACGCCCAGCGGCCACGCGCGTACGAGCTACCGCAATTTCTTCTATCCACCGGCGCGGTGGCAGTTCAGCGGACTGAGACTTTCGGACTATCCCGGATGAGCGCGCCGAGCGTGCTTGATGACTGGAGTTGATGATGGCCGCGCAGACCGGTGCCGCACTTCGCTATGAACCCGTCGAGGAGGAATTGTCATTCGCGCGCGACGTGATCGCCGGCTTGTCCGCGCGGCCCAAGCGACTCTCTCCGAAATATTTCTATGACGAGGTCGGGTCGAAGCTTTTCGAGCAGATCACGGCACTGCCGGAATATTACCCTACCCGTTGCGAGCTCGACCTTCTGCGCGACCGGGCGCCCGACCTGGCGCGGTTTTTCCCGCCCGCCTCGGCGCTGATCGAGTTCGGCAGCGGCTCGAGCAAGAAGGTGAGGATCCTGCTCGCCGCTGCGCCGACGATCGCGGCGTATGTGCCGGTCGACATTTCTTCCGAGATGCTCGTCCAGGAGGCCGGAGGATTTGCGCCGCGACTATCCGCAACTTGCGGTTCTGCCGGTCGAGGCCGATTTCACGCGACCGTTCTCGTTGCCGGCGGCGGCCGCCGGCATGGCACATGTCGGCTTCTTCCCGGGATCGACGATTGGAAATTTCGAGCCGCATGAAGCCTGCTCGTTCCTGCGACATGCCGGGCGCATGCTCGGGCGTGGTGCAACCTTGATCATCGGGATCGACCTCGTGAAGGATAGCCGGATCCTCAATGCCGCCTATAACGACAAAGCCGGCATCACGGCCCGGTTCAACCTCAACCTGCTCGCGCGCATCAACCGCGAACTCGATGGCAACTTCGATCTTGCCAATTTCAGCCACCATGCTTTCTACAATTCCGATCGCCGCCGCATCGAAATGCATCTCGCCAGCAACAAGCGACAGAAGGTAAGGGTGGCAGGCAGGCTGTTCGAATTCCGCGCCGGCGAAACCATCCACACCGAGAACAGCTACAAATATACGCTCGATTCCTTTGCGGCATTGGCGCGCGGATCGGGATGGCAGCCGATCTCCGCCTGGACGGATGCCGGTGCGAATTTCTCCATTCATGCTCTTGTGTTCGAGGACCGGTGATACGGCGTCTGCGCGCTAGAGTGGCGGAATTGACGTTCCATCCAGCTGCGCCGTTGCTCGTTCCGTGCTCGCTGATACTTTGGGCCCATGCCGATCTGTGAAGCCGACCCCTGGCGCCTGCAATATTTCGAACACGCTGCCTGTCCGGCCGGCGTGAACATTCCCACCGAAGACAGCGACGCCTGGCTTTGGTATCCCGATCATCGATGGGTCTACGACAAGATCGCGATCGCCCAGAGCCAGGGGCTCGAGGCCGGACCCCATGGCGTAGTCCCGCCGCGCTTTCCCGTGTTCTCCAAGCCGATCATCAATCTCAAGGGCATGGGAGTCGGAAGCTGCGTGCTGCGCTCGCAGGCCGAGTACGAGCAGAGCCTCACGCCCGGCCACATGTGGATGACGCTCCTGGAAGGCCGCCATGTCAGCTCGGATGTCGCCGTCGTCGCCGGCGAGCCGCGCTGGTGGCGCCACGTCACTGGCCGTCCCGGCGGAGAAGGCACGTTCGACTATTGGACGGTCCATGCCGCGCACGATTCCGAGATCGAGACTTACTGCGGCGCTTGGATTCGCCGATACCTCGCGAGCTACACCGGGATCCTCAATACCGAGACCATCGGCGGCCGTATGATCGAGGTCCATCTGCGCATGAGCGACCAGTGGCCGGACCTCTACGGCCCCGGCTGGGTCGACGCGCTCGTGCGCCTTTACCATGAGCGCACATGGGACTTCGCCGACGAGGACCGGCGCGACGGTTACAGTGTGGTCCTGTTCGGGCCGCACGGCCCCCATTATCGCCACCCGCCTCCCGCGCTCGTGACCCAGGTCCGGCATCTGCCTGGCGTTTCCAGCGTGCAGATCACGTTCCACGAGGAGATGGAGCCCGCGCTCCATGCCATGCCGCCGGGAGGTTTTCGGCTCGCCGTCGTGAATGCCTCGAACCTGCAATCGGGTCTCGCCGGTCGCGAACTGCTGCGGACGCACTTCCTCGCCCGCGCGGCGTGATGATCCAGCGGCCGTGCGGGTTGGCAAAGCGAAGCTTGCCCACCCGTCTTGCCTGAGCATCACACCGGTCGCGCCGGAACGGGGCAGCTCCGGCACCGACCGCGTCGGCCTCAGCATGCGCCTTTGCCCCCTCTACACACGGCTGCTACAAGGCGCCGATCCAAGTGAGGGAGTATCCATGAAAATCGTCGGTTTCGAAGCGAATGGGGGATTGCATCTCGGCGTCGTCGAGGGCGATCAGGTGATCGATCTCCAGGCGGTCGACAAGAGCATACCGAGCGACCTCGGCGAATGCCTGCGCCGCAGCAACGGTGACCTGTCGGCGCTCAAGGACGCCGCGAAGCGCGCACCCGCCGCCGCCCACCGCCCGCTCAAAGGCCTGAAATACGCGCTGCCGGTGGCGATGCCCGGCAAAGTCATCTGTCTCGGTCTCAATTATCTCGACCACGTGAAGGAAGGCTCGCAGCGCGATAATATTCCGAAATTTCCCACCATCTTCATGCGCGGCAATTCCTCGCTCGTGCCGCACGGTCAGCCGATCATCAGGCCGAAGGCGTCCGAGACCCTCGATTACGAGGCCGAGCTCATCTTCATCGTCGGCAAGCGGGCCAAGCACCTCACCCTCGACAACGCATATTCCTGCATTGCCGGATATTCCTGCGGCAACGAAGGCTCGGTGCGCGAATATCAGCGCAAGACCACGCAGTGGGACATGGGCAAGAATTTCGACCGCACCGGCGGCTTCGGCCCATGGATGATCACCGCCGACGAGGTGCCGGCGGGCGGCAAGGGCCTGAAGATCCAGACCCGGCTAAACGGCCAGGTCATGCAATCGGACAATACCGACAACATGATGTTTCCGATCGCGGAGACCATTGCCTATGTCACCCAGGGCATCACGCTCGAGCCGGGGGACGTCGTCTTCACCGGCACACCCTCCGGCGTCGGCCACGCGCGCAAGCCGAACCCGGTATGGATGAAGGAGGGCGATACCTGCGAGATCGACATCGAGGGCGTCGGCGTGCTTTCGAACCCGATCGAGAACGAGAAGTAACCATCGCTCCCGCCGCATCGGGACACGAGGCAACCCTATCATTCTAGTGCGGTCTTGAAGTTCCTGAACGCGGCTGCCGCTGCAACAGCAGGAACTTCAAGGGCCACCGCGCGAGCTTACACAACACCTCTTTCCCGTGCTGGAGACACCGCCATGCCCACACTCAACGTTCTTTCGATCTGCGGCTCGCTGCGCAAGGGCTCCTTCAACGCCATCGTGCAGCGGGCGCTGCCGTCGCTGGCGCCGGAGGGCATGACGATCAAGCCGGCTCCGTCCTTTGCTGAATTTCCGCTCTACAACGCCGACATCCAGAACTCGACCGGCTTTCCGGCAGCGGTCAACACGCTCGCCGACGCCGTGCGTGCCGCGGATGGCGTGATCTTCTGCACGCCGGAATATAATTTCACCATCCCCGGCGGCCTGAAGAATGCCATCGACTGGGTCTCGCGACTGCAGAATCAGCCGTTCGCGGGCAAGCCCGTTGCGCTGCAATCAGCTTCGCCCGGCCCGGTCGGCGGCGCCCGCGTGCAATATGACATGCGCAAGGCGATGACGTTTCTGGACGCCCACACGCTCAACAAGCCGGAAATCTTCATCGGCCATTGCGCGTCCAAACTCGACGAAGCGACGGGCGAGATCAAGGACGAGACCACGCGCGGCTTCATCAAGCAGCAGCTTGCGGCGTTTGCGACCTACATCGCGCGGGTGGCGCCCAAGAGCTGAAGCGGACCCGCTCTTGCCGGGCCGCGCCGATCCGTTATCAATTCGCTTTTGACATTGCGCGGTGAAAACGCGCGCGCTTGAGGGGGGACGACACGTGGCTGACAAACAACTCGATGTGCTGGTGATCTGCGGCTCGCTGCGCAAAGGCTCGTACAACGCGGCGCTGGCGCGCACGTTGCCGGCACTGGCGCCGGCCGGACTGAAGCTGCGCCCGGCGCCGGCGTTCGACAAATTCCCGATCTACAATCACGATATCCAGGATACGACCGGATTCCCGGCCGAAGTGAAGACCTGGGCGGACGCCATCCGCGGCGCGGACGGCCTGATCATCGTCTCGCCCGAGTACAACTGGTCGATTCCCGGCGGCCTGAAGAACGCCATCGACTGGGTGTCGCGCATGAAGGACCAGCCGTTCAAGGACAAGCCGGTCGCGCTGCAGTCCGCCGCCGGCGGCATCCTGGGCGGATCGCGTATGCAGTATCACCTGCGGCAGTCGCTCACCTCGGTGGATGTCGTCCTGTTTGGCCGCCCCGAGGTTCTCGTCACCTTTGCCGCGCAGAAGTTCGACGAGAAGACGCTCGAGCTCAAGGATCAGACCGCCATCGACCTGATCAAGCAGCAGCTCGCGGCGTTCGAGAAATTCATCCGCCGCCTGGGCCCGAAGGAATAGCAGCATGGGGAGATTGTCCGGCCGTACCGCCATTGTCACCGGCGGAGCCAAGGGCATCGGCCGGCACTATTCGCTGGCGTTCGCCGCCGAAGGCGCGCGCGTCATGATCGCCGATATCTCCGACGGCAAGGAGATCGCGGAGGAGATCGCCGCCAAGCACGGAGCGAATTCGGTGATCAGCGCCGTCGCCGACGTCAGCGACGAAAGCGCGGTCAAGGCCTTGGTCGCCGCCACCATGGAGCGCTTCGGCAGGATCGACGTGCTGGTAAACAACGCCGCGCTGTTCGCGCCCCTGCAGGAGACCAAGTGCACCGAGATCGACGCCGATCTCTGGGACAAGGTGATGGCGGTCAATCTGCGCGGGCCGTTCCTGATGGTGAAGCACGTCGCCCCGCACATGATCGCCCGCGGCTACGGCAAGATCATCAATATCGGCTCGGGCACCGCGTATCGCGGCATCCCCTGGATGCTGCACTACGTCACGAGCAAGGGCGGCATGATGGCGTTCACCCGGGCGCTCGCGCGCGAACTGGGGGGGAACGGCATCCGGGTCAACACCCTGGCTCCGGGCTTTACCTTGAGCGACACGGTGATGAGCGAGAACCCGGGCCATGTCCAGACCGCCCGGGACCGCGCCATCCAGTCCCGCTCGCTGCAGCGCGACCAGCATCCCCAGGACTTGCTGGGCGCCCTGGTCTTCCTCGCTTCAGCCGACAGCGATTTCATCACCGGCCAGACGCTGGCGGTGGACGGCGGCAATGTGAACACCTGAGGCCTGGTCGCGGCGGCCAAAATCCCCATGTTCCGGGCCTTCCGGAGGGAGATAGTTTCATTATATACTAATTGCCTGTTTTTGGATTATTCTAATCTGGATCACCCAGACCAAGGGAGAGCGCCATGGCGAGCGCGACCGCAACCCACCCAGCCGAGACCAAGGCCCCCGGCCCCAAGCACAATATCGAGGCGATGCGGGAGGAATACTATCAGCGCATTGCCAAGCACGGCATGACGCCGCTCTGGAAGGTGATGAACAGCGTCGTCACCAAAGAGCCGGTGACACGCTGCGCGCCGGTCATCTGGCACTATGACGACATCAAGCGTCTGGTGATGGAATCGGGCGGGCTGATCACGGCCGAAGAGGCCGAGCGCCGCGTGCTGATCCTCGAGAATCCGGGCATGCCCGGCGAATCCCGCGCCACCAACACGCTCTTTGCCGGCGTGCAGATGATCCTGCCGGGCGAAGTCGCGCCGGCGCATCGGCATGTCTCCTCCGCGATCCGTTTCGTGCTCGACGGCGAGGGCGCCTACACCGCGGTCGAAGGCGAGAAATCCTTCATGGCTCCCGGCGATTTCGTCATCACCGCGAACTGGGCGCCGCATGACCATGGCAATACGTCGAACAAGCCGATGCTGTGGCTCGACGTGCTCGACTTTCCCCAGGTCAATTTCTTCGAAGCGTCCTTCGCCGAGCATTTCGAAGAGGCGACGCAGTCCACCAGCCGGGCGGACGGCGACTCGCTTGCCTTTTACGGCTCCGGCGTGCTGCCGGATGGTGCTCCGGCGCACATGAACCGCAGTCCGGTCATCAACTACACCTACGCGCGCACCCGGCCGATCATCGAACGCATGATGAAGGCGGGCGACATCGACAAGCGCCATGGCGCGCGCGTGCGATATGCCAACCCCATCAATGGCGGCCCGGTGCTTCCCACCATGGGGGCGGGCCTCGCGCTCCTGCCGAAAGGCTTCAAGGGCGAGCAGTACCGCGCGACCGACGGCTCCATCTTCGTCTGCGTCGAGGGCAAGGGCACGACCACGGTCGATGGCAAAGTGCTGGAATGGGGACCCAACGACGTGTTCGTGGTGCCGCCGTGGAAGCGCTTCTCCCACAATGCCGAGAAAGAATCCGTGCTGTTCTCGATCTCCGACCGCCCTTCGCAGGAAGCGCTCGGAATCTGGCGCGAGGACACCCGCGCGCACTAGGCGTTTTTGTTGGCTGTCACGCCGGGCGCCCGCTTTGGTGCGAAGGCCGGGTCTGCGCTCGGCGCGGGCCCGGGTCTGAACACGCCGAGCATCGCATCAGGCGCGAGCTTCGCGAAACACAATAATCTGTTGTGTCGAAGCCACTTTCGACCCGGCTCCCGCTCGCGTCGGAGCAGCGAATGACCACATCCTTCGTTCACGAGCTGCAATCTCAGCGCGTCGTGTTCGCGCCGGGCGCTATCGCGCGCGTTGCCGACGAAGCGGCGCGCCTCGGCATGGACCGTACGCTGGTGATCGCCACGCCCGGGAGCGGTGCGCGGCTGGGGGCGCGGCTGATCGAGATTCTGGGGACGCGGGCGGCGGGACTGCATGCACAGGCGGTGGTGCATGTGCCCAAGGCGGTGGCGGAAGCAGGCCTCGCCGCGGCAGCCGATGCCGACGGCCTCGTCGCGGCGGGAGGTGGCGCCGCCATCGGTCTTGCCAAATTCATCGCCCGCGAGCGCGGCCTGCCCATTCTCGCCGTGCCCACCACCTATTCCGGATCCGAGGCAACGGCGATCTGGGGCATGAGCGAGGGCGAGCGCAAGTTCACCGGCAAGGACGCCCGCGTCCTGCCGCGCACCATCGTCTACGATCCTGATCTCACCATCGGCCTGCCCGCCGCGGTGAGCGCCGCCAGCGCCATGAACGCCATCGCCCATTGCGTCGAAGGGCTCTGGGTGTCCGACCGCACGCCGTTCCTGATGGCGCTCGCGAGCGACGCGACACGCCGTTTCGGCGTGCATCTCCCGCGGGTGATTGCCGATGGAGCCGACCGCGAGTCGCGCGCGGAATGTCTCGTTGCGGCGTGGCTGGCCGGGGTCGTGCTCACCGCCGGGACGGCGCTGCAGCACAAGCTCGCGCACGTGCTCGGCGGGCTCGGCCTGCCGCACGCCGAGACCCACGCGATCATCCTTCCCCATGTGACGCGGTTCAACCTCGCGGCGGCGCCGGAAGCGCAGGCGCGCCTGGTCGAGGCACTGGGCGGTGACCCGGCGGACCGCCTCGCCCTCATGCTGCGGGATTTTCCGATCCCGCAGCGATTGGCGGAGGTCGGGTTCGATCGCGGCAAGGTCGATTTCGTGGCGGGCGAAGTGGCGGCGATGTCGATCAGCGCGCCGCGGAAGGTGTCGGCGGAAGACGTGCGCACCTTGCTCTCGGCCGCGTACTAGCGCGGAATCGCTGCTCTGGCTCACCTCCCGCTGTGGGTACCTTTGATCAGGTCGCCATCGAGCTTGGTAAAGGGCACGAAAGAGACACGGCCGCCCTCGTAGATATCCGAGCGCGCGATATTGATGGCGCCGTCGCCGGCTTGCTGCTTGGCCACCTTGAGCACGTGCTGGACCCCTGGCGGGCCGACCGGGATCACCATGATGCCGTTCGGCTTGAGCTGCTGCAGCAGCGGCGGCGGAATGTGATCGATAGCGCAGGTGACGATGATCTTGTCGAAAGGCCCCTCCTGCTCCCAGCCGTAGTAGCCGTCCGCGTTCTTGGTGGTGATCGCCTTGTATTCGCTGTAGCCGCGCTCGATGAGCGTGTCGTAGATGCGCCGGGTGCGCTCCGCCAACGGCTTGATGATCTCGATCGACCACACCTTGTCGGTCAGATTGGACAAATAGGCCGACTGATATCCCGAACCGGTGCCGATCTCGAGCACCTTGTCACCGAACTTTACATCCATGGAATTGGTCATGCGCGCGACCGTGTGCGGACCGGTAATCGTCACCCCATAGCCGATGTTGAGATAGTGCCATTCATAGGCACGGCCGAGATTTTGCCTGGTGACGAACTCTTCGCGTGGCGTCAGCAGGAATGCACGAAAATCCCGTTTGTCCCAGATGTCGCGGCTGGCGAGCAACTGCTTGAACCGGTCCCAGCGTTGCCCGAGAAAGGTCGGGTCCTCGCCGCGGTTCCTGGTCATCCAATTGATGAAATCAGCCTTCGGGTCCGTCGGCGGCGCGGCATTCCAGTCGTACGCGACGGGAACGTTCGCCTGGGCCGGTTTGGAGAGTGAGCAGGCCGTGCACGCGCCGACGATACCGGCGATGAAATGACGGCGATCGAGCGGCGCCGATACTTCGCCAAGACGAGCCGAATGAGCTTCCATGGCGTGACGCACCGCTCCGATCGACCGCACCTCGGCATAGACGCGTGCTCTCCCATTCAAGCCAGGTGATGCGCAAGTCTAACCGCCGCATCACGCTTTCGGGCGCGGCGGCTCGACCCGGAATCCGGCCGAAGGCTCGAGCGCAATGCGGTGCTCCGCCACCGCCGCGGCCCACCGTGCCGCTTGCGCCAGTCCGCCGAAGGAGAAGAAATGCGGCGCGATCTCGCCGAGATGCTTGTGAGCACGCGCCTCGGCAATCGCGCGCACCAGGACATCGGGCGTCGACATGGCGAAGAGCTGCCGCACCAGGCCGGCTTGCCGCGCCAGCCCCTGGGCGGACGCCCGCACGCCGCAGCGCCGGGCATAGCGCAACAGGGTCGCGAGGTTGGTGGGGCCGGGAAGACCGACCCGTACCGGGTGTTCGACGCCGAAATCGCGCAAGCGGCCGATCCATTTCAGAATCGTTGGCGCATCGAAGCAGAACTGGGTGACGATGTGGACCGCCATCCCGGTCGTCTCTGCGACATGGATCTTTTCTGCCAGCGAGCGCTCCAGGTCCTGCTCCGATATGCGCGGGTGACCGTCGGGATAACCTGCGATCCCGATCTCCACGATCCCGTGGCGCTGCAACGCACCGCCGTCGATCACCTCGATCGAGCTGCGGAAGTCGCCGCTGGGCTGATCGCGGTCGCCTGCGATCACCAGCACGCGCCGCACTCCCGCCTCGCCGACACGGGCGAGAAAATCGTCTAGCTCGCGAGCCGTGGCGAAGTTGCGCACGGCAAGGTGCGGCACCGGTTCGAAACCTGCCGCGCGCAAGCTCGCCACCGCTTCGATTGCATCCTGTACCGGCCTCGTGGGCAGCGCGCTCACATAGACACGGGTGCCGGGGCGAGCGACCGCGGCCAGAACGGCGATATCTTCCGCCGACGGCCGCGTCGCTTCGAGCGAGAAGCCGCGCACGAAATCCACGATCGCGTCGACTGGATCAGGGCGATCCGCGAACGGGCTCACGGGCGAAGGTGTGACAATGGACATCTGTCGCTGCCGCGAATCAGGCCTGCTGCGGAGAGAATTCGGCGAAGCATCACTCGCGCCGGCGCGAGATCACGTACGATTCGTCGTAGAACCAGAGCGCCCCATGCTCACGCAGAACCTCGCGCGTTGATTCCAAATAACGGCCGTCGGCTACGACATCCGCGAGCCGGTCATCCTCGACCTGCGCCACGTAGATCGCCGCATTCCACGCCGCAAACAGCGTCGAGGTACCGATCGACTGGTCCGAAATTTCGCTCGGCAGCGTGTGCATGTCGTAGCGAAACAGGGAGCGGTTGTCGGCATAGGCGTTGAAGTTGAGGTCGCGCCCGGCGGGGCCGAGCTCGTGTTTCACCGTTTTCATGATCTGGTGGCGGTCGTGGAGAAACGGATTGTCACCCGGCCATACCTTCTGGATGATCTCCATGCCGGGATCGTGGCCGTGGGAATGGATGGCGATCAGCCGCCCGCCCGGTCCGAGCGATTTTGCCAGCGGCGCGATCACGCGCTTGGCCTTGAAATCGAGCGACGCGCGCGCGCGGTAAGGCTGCGAGGCGATGACCAGGTCGTAATTGGCGACGGTGCCGCCCGGACGCGGAATAATGGGGTCGAGCAGGAACTTGTGGTCCTCGCGATAGAGCACCAGCACGACCGGCCGTTCGTAGACCGGATTGCCGGTCTTGGCGCTGACCCCGGCTCGCCAATTCTGCGACAGGAACGGCACCAGATCGGTGATCTGCTGCTCGAAGCGGTAGGCGGAATCGCCCGACAGCGGCACTTCGTGCCACACCATGCTCGAGGCGGCGGAGAGCGATTTCACCGCCAGCCACGGTGCGTCGGCGTAAGCCAGATTGGTCAGCACCAGCACGGTTGCCGGATGCTCGAAAAACCGGTCGGACATTTTCTGCAAAGCGAGGCGGACGTCCTCGAGGCTGATCTCCTTGCCGACCACGTAGAACGGCGTGTGCGGAAAGCGGTCGTGCATTGCCCGCATCACCCGCAGCAGCACGGTGCCATCGCCCACGCCGGCGTCGAACACCCGCAGCGCCGGGGGGCGCGGATGGATATTGGCGAGTTCGAGTCCGACCCGGCTGGCGACCACCCACTTTTCGCTGCAGGTGTTGACGAACAGCAGGTATTTCTGCCGGTTGTCGAAGAAGCGGAAGTTGCGCTGCGGATCGCGCTCACCGGCAGGGACCGGTCGCAATGAAGCGGCAACTGACGGCGGACGCGCCGGGCGCTCGATGATCGCAGGACGCGCGGCGTTCGCGGCCGTCCGGTTGTTGTCCATGAAGCCTCGGATGCGGTCGAGCGTCTCGGTCGTGATCCGGCCGCCGTTGCGCAGCCGCGCGGTCAGCTTGCCGTCATTGACGGCACGGCGGCCGAAGGTGGATTCCGCAAGCCCGCTGTGCCGGCAATAGTCGGCGATTTCCTGCAGCAGTTCTTGGGCGTTCATGCCAGACGCCTCGGTTGAGAGTTTCGCTCCGGTCCTGCGCGCGCCCGTTGCGAAGGGCTTGTGTGATGCGCCGAACCAGCCCAGCGAACCAACTGGGCCAATAGGCGTCAACCACAAAACATCCCACCTGCCCGGTGGGAGGCATGGTGGGCAAATGCCCAAATGGCGGAAACGCTAATGTTCAGAGGCGCAAGATGCGCATGATGTACCGCATCATGGGTTGCATAGGGGGAGATGGGAAGTGTCCCACCCGAGCGCCATGGCCGGCGGTTGCTACTTTGCCGCCGGCGAATCCAGCGCCCGCAACACGCCGCCGGCAATCGCCGCGGTGCCGTCGCGTCCGCCGAATTCGCATGCTTTGAGGCCGCCTGCAAAGGCGCGGTCGACGGCGCCTTCGATGGCGCGGGCGGCCTGCGCCGCCCCCTCGTGGCCGTGACGGTCGGCGAGCCAGTCCAGCATCATGGCGGCCGAGAGGATCATGGCCGTCGGATTGGCCAGTCCCTTGCCCATGATGTCCGGCGCGGTGCCGTGGCAGGGCTGAAATACCGCGTGCTTGTCTCCGATATCGGCCGACGGCGCCATACCCATGCCACCGATCAGACCGGCGGTGAGATCGGAGAGGATGTCACCGAACATGTTCTCCATCACCATCACGTCGAAATCCCACGGCCGCCGCACCAGCATGGCCGAGCAGGCATCGACATAGATGCGGTCGGTGGCGACGTCGGGATAACGGGCCGCGCATTCGTCGAAGATCTTGCGGAAGAAGGCATAGGCCTTGAAGGCATTGGCCTTGTCGACGCAGGCGAGCCGGCCGGGCGCGCCGCGTGCCTTGCGCCGCTGCGCCAGGCGAAACGAGAAGTCGAACAGACGCTCGGAGGTCTTGCGCGTGATCAGCAGGGTCTCGCGCGCCTCGGTGTCGGTGACCACGCCCTTGCCCATGGAGGCGAACAGGCCTTCGGTCGACTCGCGGATCACAATGAGATCGATGCCACGTTCGGCCGCTCCCACGATCGGGCTTGGGATGTTCGGGATCAGCCGGCACGGACGCACGCCGGCATAGAGATCGAAAATGAAGCGCAGCTCCACCTGCGGCATGATCTCGGTGTTGTCGGGATAGCGGATATGCGGCAGCCCGCAGGCACCGAGCAGAATGGCATCGGCCTGTTCGCAGAGCCTGACCGTGGACTCCGGAAGCGACGCGCCGGTGTCGCGATAATGGCCTGCGCCCGCCGGCGCTTCGGTGAAGCGCAGGTTCAGCCCGGGCGTCGCCGCCGCGACCTTGTTCAGGACCTCGAGGGCAGGAGCCATGACCTCAGGCCCGATGCCGTCGCCTGGCAGGACGGCGATGTGGAAGCTGTCATTGGCGAGCATGCGATGCTCTCCCCGAATGCCGGAAGGGTAGACATGCCATTCGATGCAACGATACGCTGGTTATGCGGATCGAATGCCGGCCGCAAGTCCGCGCCGGCCGGAACAACGACAAGGTTGCCACCTGGGAGGATACGGATGACTTCTCGCACATTGCTGCGCGCCGGCCTGCAAGCCGTCGCGGGAGCGGCTGCGCTGACGTTCGCGACGCCCGTGCTCGCGGTCTATCCGGAGCGACCGATCACCCTTGTCGTTCCATTCGCCGCCGGCGGCCCCACGGACATCATCTCGCGGCTCATGGCGGAGCCCATGAGCCGGGCGCTCGGCCAGCAGGTCATCGTCGAGAACGTCGTGGGAGCGGGCGGGACGGTCGGCGTTACCCGCGTCGCCAAGTCGCCGCCCGACGGCTACACGCTGCTCATGGGTAATCTCGGCACCCAGGCCGCCAGTGTCGGGCTCTACCCCAACCTCGCCTACGATCCGCGCAGCGATTTCGAGCCGATCATGAATACCGGCGGCACGCCGATGATCGTGGCGGCGAAGAAGGACCTGCCGGTCAAGGATTTTCGCGAGTTCATTACGTATCTGAAAAAGAACGACAGCAAGGTCAATTACGGCACCGGCGGTGTCGGCGCCACCTCGCATCTCACCTGTCTGTTTCTCGACGCCCTGCTCAACGTGAAGCCGCAGCACATTCCGTTCCGCGGCTCGGGACCTGCGTTGAACGCGCTGCTGGGCGGGCAGGTCGACTATGTCTGCGACCAGACCGTCGGCGTCGTACCCAGCATCCAGGCCAAGATGATCAATGGCCTGGTCGTCGCCTTGCCCGCGCGCCTTGCGGTTATTCCCGATGTTCCCACCTCCGCCGAACAGGGCCTGCCGGAATTCCAGGCCGTGGGCTGGAACGCGCTATTCGCGCCCAAGGGGACCTCGAAGGAGATCGTCGACAAGCTCAGCACCGTGGCGCGGGCCGCGCTCAAGGACGACAACGCCCGCCGGCGGCTCCTCGAGCTCGCGGTCGAACTGCCTCCCGAATCCGCCCAGACGCCGGCGGCGCTCGCCGAGTTCGTGAGCAAGGAGATCGACAAGTGGGTGCCCATCATCAAGCAGGCCGGGGTCACGGGACAGTAGCGCTCGAAGTCTTTGCCGATGCCGCGCTTTGCCGCCAACCTGGCGTACCTGTTCACCGAACGCCCGCTGATCGAGCGTTTCGCGGCGGCGGCCGCGGCCGGCTTCCGCGCGGTCGAACTGCAACTGCCCTATGACCAGGCGCCTTCCGCCGTAAGGGCCGAGCTCGAACGCCACGGCCTGAGCGTGCTCGGGGTCAACACCGCGCCCGGCCAATCGGCAACCGGGGAGTCCGGCGTGGCGGCGGTTCCAGGCCGCGAGCAGGAATTCGCCGCCGTGTTCAAGCAGGCGCTCGACTACGTCACCGCCATCGGTGGCTGCCAGATCCACTGCCTCGCGGGGAGGGTGCCGCCGGAGCAGCGTCCGGCGGCGGAGACCACCTTCGTGCGCAATCTCGCATGGGCGGCCGACGCGGCGCGCGAGAAGAACGTGACGGTGCTGATCGAGCCGATCAATCCGCGCGACCGGCCCGACTATTTTCTGACCCGCGCCGAGCACGCGGCCGATATCATCGCCAAGGTGGAGCGCTCGAACGTTCGCATCCAGTTCGACTTCTATCATGCCCAGATCGTCGGCGGCGATCTCATCAAGCGGTTCGAGAAGCATTTTCCCGTCGTCGGTCATGTGCAGATCGCGGCCGTGCCGTCGCGGCACGAACCGGACGAAGGCGAGGTGAACTATCCCGCCATATTCGCAGCGCTCGACCGCGTCGGTTACCGCGGCTGGATCGGCTGCGAATACCGGCCTCGTGGCAAGACCGAGGACGGTCTCGGTTGGGCGCACGGCTATGGTGTCGTGCCGCGGGATCGTTGAGTTGCGTTTGCTATCGTCCGTCCGGATGAGCAGCAACGTCGATCAGTCCACGGCGCCGTTCTGGATCCGTCGCGCTCGAAAGGAAGCAACATGCGTCTCGACAACAAGGTTGCACTGGTCACCGGTGCTGGATCGGGTTTCGGCAAGGGCATTGCCGAGACGTTCGCGCGCGAGGGCGCGCGCGTCGCCGTCATCGACATCGACGAGCGGGCCGCGCGGGCTGCGGCAGCCACCATCAGCAACAAGGCCATTGCCGTGCGCTGCGACGTCTCCCGGCGTGCCGACGTTGATGCCGCGGTGAAGGCCACGGTCGATGCCTTCGGAGCGATCGACATCCTCGTCAACAACGCCGGAATGAGCCACGTCCGGCGGCCGATGCTGGAGGTGGAGGAGGACGAGTTCGACCGGCTTCTCGCGGTCAACGTGAAGTCGATCTTTCTGTTCGCCCATGCGGTGGTGCCGCTCATGCGGGCGCGGAAAAGCGGCGTGATCATCAATATCGGTTCGACCGCCGGGATCAGGCCGCGGCCCGGGCTCACCTGGTACAACGCCTCCAAGGGGGCGGTAAATCTGCTGTCGAAATCGATGGCGGCGGAGCTCGCGCCCGACGGTATCCGCGTCTGCGCGATCGCGCCGGTCATGGCGGAAACGCCGCTGCTGCCCACGTTCATGGGAGGTGATTCGCCCGAGCTGCGCGCGCAATTCAAAGCCACCGTGCCGCTAGGACGCTTCGCCACCGTCGACGATGTCGCCAATGCGACGCTGTTTCTGGCCTCGAACGAGGCCTCTTTCCTCACCGGCAATGTGCTGGAGGTCGATGGCGGGCGGTGCGTGTAGGCGGCTCTTCACCGTCCGGCGAAATATCTCTGTCCATTCCCGATTGTTCGCTCTCGCGCCCTTGCCTTGCGGCCATCCGTTGGTAGGTTGCGGCCATGTGGGGTCGTAAACGTCAACCCGCCGAAGCGGCCAGGGCAAGCGAACCGCGGCCGGAGCGGCTCAAGGACGCGTTGCGTAAGGCACGGGTCGACCAGGCCGAGCGCAATGCGGTCGTGGTCGACCTGCACGATGCCGAGGTTGCACGCCTCGAGCTGCTGGACGAGGCGCTCGACTCGCTGTTCGAGGAAATCCCCAAAGAGGTCGATTTGTTCGATCGCGGCATCAGCCGGGGCGAGACGCCGCGCCTGTGGATCGATTCCATCGCCCATGTGGCCATGGGCCGCGACAAGCGAATGTACCGGTTCCTGCAGGACACCCGCTACGGCCGCAAGGTGCTGGCCGAATCCGGCAACATCCCCGAGATCGTCGAGGCGGTGACGAAATATCTGGCGCAGCGCCTGATCGAGCGCGAACGGGCGCTCGCCGACGGTTCGCTGCCCGCCATCGGCAACCTCAAGGAGGAGGCGCGGCTGGAGCGCCGCCGTCGCCGAGGGCGCGGTGTCAAGGCTTTTGTCCTGGGCCTGCTCGCGGGCTGCGCGATCCTGATCGCTGCCGCGCTGCTGTTCGGTCCGAAACCGTAGCCACACCCGACCGTTTCAGGAGGCTGCGAGCGCGACGCCGTGCCGGCCCACGAGTTCTGTCCGCCCGACCTCGGCGACCGTGTCGCCGCCGGCCGAAAGCCCGCGCGAGATCGCTTCGCAGCGCCACCCGCCGGCTTCACCTTCCACGACATAGAGATTGTAGCCGGCGGGGTCATGCTCGCCGGGCGGCGCTTCCGAGGCCGAAGGGACGCCCACGACCGGAATGGGCCCGCGCGGTCCCTTCAGCTCGATCAGGGAGCGCGCGTGATCGTGGCCATGGATGACCAGCTCCGCACCGTGCCGCGCCAGCACGGCGCAAAAATCGGTGCCGTCGACCAGCCGTTTCAGGCGTCGCGCCGGCGTGCTGATCGGCGGATGATGGATCATGACGACGCGAAACAGACCCTCGCGTGCGCAGCGGTCGAGCGTTTCGGCAAGCCGGGCGATTTGCCCGCCACCAAGCCGTCCCGTTGCCATGAAAGGCGCGGTCGGAACCGCGGTCGACAATCCGATCAGCGCCAGCGGACCGCGCCGTCGCAGGAATGGAAACGCGGTCATGGCGGAATCGTCGCCGCGCATGTAATCGCTCCAGTGGAGCTGCGGTAAACGCGCGGCCTCGCGCACGTAGATGTCGTGATTGCCGGGCACCAGGGTGACGTCGTGGGGCGCTCCTAGCGATGCAAGCCACGCCAGTGCCGGCGGGTATTCGCCTGGAAGCGAGATGTTGACGAGATCCCCCGTCACGGCGATGTGGTCGGGTGCCTGCGCCGTCAGATCCGCCACGATGCGCGCGAGCACGTCGCCGCGATGGATGCGCTGGCGCTTGCGCCGCCAGTTGATGAAGCCGGTCGCCCGCTTGCCCAGGAGCTCGCGCAATTGCGGCGCCGGCAAGGGACCCAGATGCGGGTCCGACAGATGTGCGAGCACGAACATGGAGGCCATCCGCTGGAGCGGGCACGGATGATGACACCCTGCCAGCGGGCGGCACAATGCACGGTTTCATGAACTGCCGATCAGAATCCCGGCGGCAAACACAAGCGCACCGCCGACGAGGACCTGAAAGCTCGCCGCCAGGAATGGCGTGTCCATGAAGCGGTGGCGGATATAGGAGATCGCGATGAGCTCGACCACGACCACCGCGATCGCGATGGCAGTCGCCGTCCAGAAATTCGGAATGAGATAGGGCAGGGTGTGGCCGAGCCCGCCGATCGCGGTCATCGTCCCGCATACGACGCCCCGCACGACCGGCGCCCCGCGTCCGGTGAGCGAGCCGTCGTCGGACAGCGCCTCGGCAAAGCCCATCGAAATGCCGGCGCCCACCGAGGCGGCCAGCCCGACCAGAAACGTCTCCCAGGTATTGTGGGTGGCGAAAGCGGCGGCGAACAGCGGCGCCAGCGTGGAGACCGATCCGTCCATCAGCCCTGCCAGACCCGGCTGCACGTATTGCAGCACGAACACGCGGCGCGCGGTTTCATCCTCCTTGTCGCGCGCGCTCGGGGTGAGGATTTGCTGACCGAGCTTGTGGGCGAGACCCTCATGCTCGGTCTCGATCTCGGCCAGTTCGACCAGGAGTTGACGCACCGACGCGTCCCGGGTCGTTTCCGCAGCGCGGCGATAGAAGCGCGCCGCCTCGTATTCCATGTTCTCGGCGAACTTGCGTACCTCGTCGAGGTTGAGTGGCGACATCAGCCAGAGCGGCTTCTTGGAGATAAAGCCCTTGACGTCGTGGCGCCGGATCAGCGGCAGGTATTCGCCGAATTTCGACCGGTAGAGCTCGAACAGCATGGTGCGGTGGCGCACCTCCTCATCCGCCATCTCGTCGAAAACCTTGGCCGACGCCGCATATTTCTGGCGAAGTCCTTCGGCAAAGCCGCGATATATGCGGCTGTCCTCGTCCTCGTTGGTGATGGCGAGAGCGAGGATTTCCTGTTCGGTGAGGTCGGCGAAGCGTTTCACGGAGGGCCCCCAAATATTAGAACTATTCTAAACAATAAATGCAGGCCTTTGACAAGTCGGGGGCGATTGACGTCATTGCAGCGCCGAGGAGTGACAGAACCGGCATGAAACGGGTCAGTGTCGAGGGGACCCGCCGCGCGCTCGAGCCGGCGCTGCGGCGCGTACTGCACTTCTACTGGCGCTTCGCACGCGCCCTGACGCTCGGTGTGCGCGCCCTGGTGATCGACGGGGAAGGACGCATCTTTCTGGTCAAGCACAGCTATGTCAGCGGCTGGCATCTGCCGGGCGGCGGGGTGGAGGTCGGCGAGACCCTGCTCGAAGCAGCCGCGCGCGAGTTGCGCGAGGAGGGCAACATCGAGGTGACCGCCCGGCCGCAACTGCACGGAATGTTTTTCCACGATCGGGCGTCCCGCCGCGATCACGTCGCGGTGTTCGTGGTGCGCGCATTCCGCCAGGTGGCGGCGCCGGTGCCCGACCGCGAGATCGTCGCGCACGGCTTCTTTGCCCCCGACGCTCTGCCCAACGAGACCACCGCCTCGACGCGCGCGCGCATCTTCGAAGTGCTTAACGGTGCCCCTGTCAGCGAACGCTGGTGAGAACAGGAAAGTCCGCGCTTGCCGTTTGGAACGACGCGCGCACGCCGAAATCGCTTAGGATTGAACCGCAATCACGCTCTAGGCATTTGTTCGGTCGCGTGATCGTGTCCGAAAAGTCTGCAACTTTTCGGGATCATGCTCTAAGGTCGTCCAAGGCGCCGTGAGTTGGTCAGAGAGCACCGTGTCACCACGTTTGCAGGCGATCTACCACACCCGCGGCGACGCCAGATCGATCGAGGCGCGTGCACGCGCCATCGCGGTCGAGCAGAGCGTCGAGATGCCGCTGTCGGCGATCGTGGACGACTTCGTGCGCGCCGAGATCGTCGGCCGGGTCGAGAGCATCACCGAAAAAGAACACGGGCTGTTCGAAGTTCGCATCTCGCTCGCCGCCGAAACCATCGGCAGCGATCCCGGGCAACTCATCAACATGCTGTTCGGCAACACCTCGCTGCACGAGGACGTGACGCTGCACGATGTCGTGTTTCCGCAAGAGCTGATCAAAGCCTTCGGTGGCCCCCGTCACGGGCTGCATGAGCTGCGGCGCCGGGTGGGCGCGCCGGCGCGGGCTTTGACCTGCTCCGCGCTCAAGCCGCAAGGTCTGTCTCCGGCGAAGCTCGCGGATCTTGCCCTGCGCTTTGCGCGCGGCGGCGTTGATTACATCAAGGACGACCATGGCTTGGCCGACCAAGCCTATTCCCCCTTCCGGGAGCGCGTCGAAGCGGTTGCGGCAGCATTACGTACCGTCGCGCCGGCCGGCGACGGGGCCGTGCGCTACGTCCCGAGCCTCGCGGGCGACCTCGACGCCATGCGCGGCCAGATCGCCGCCGCCCGCCGTGCCGGCGTCGATACCGTCATGATCGCACCGATGATCTCGGGCCTGTCCAACTTTCACCGGCTGGTGCGGGAAAATCCCGCGGTCGCCTTCGTCGCCCATCCCACCATGGCGGGGGCGGCGCGGATCGCGCCCGCGTTCCTGCTGGGCACGTTGTTCCGCATCCTCGGGGCCGATGCCGTGGTGTTCCCGAACTATGGCGGACGCTTCGGTTACTCCCCAGATACGTGCCGGGCGCTCGCGCGGGCGGCCTTGGACGGCCGCGACGGCCTGCGCCCCAGCGTTCCGGTGCCGGCCGGCGGCATGACCACCGATCGGGTACCGGAAATGCTTGATTTCTATGGCGCCGACGTGATGCTGCTGATCGGCGGCGCGTTGCTCGAAGCGCGCGAGCATCTCACCGAGGCGACCTCCGCGTTCGTGGCCAAAGTACACGGACATGGGTACGGACCGGGGCAGGTGAGCCGGGCCAGATGAGTTGAGATCATGGCGACCCACGACAGAACGGTCCACCGCAAGGCGAAGGATTACCGCTGGGAAGGCGTCGAGCAGCTTCCGTACAAGGAAGACGACCGCGCCCTGTTCAAGGCGATCACCCGGCAGGTGCTGTTCTCCGATCCGCAGATGCACGCGCAGTTGCGCTATTTCGAGATGGAGCCGGACGGCTTTTCGACCCTTGAACGGCACCAGCACATGCACGCCGTGCTGATCCTGCGCGGGCGCGGCCATTGCCTGGTCGGCGCCGAAGTGAAGCCGATCGAGACCCGCGATCTCATCACCGTGCCGCCGATGACCTGGCACCAGTTTCGCGCCACCCGAGGCGAGCCGCTCGGCTTTCTCTGCATGGTGAATGCCACGCGCGACAAGCCGCAATTGCCGACGGAAGAGGATTTGGCGGGGCTGCAGGAGGATGCGAGGATCGCGGCCTTTCTGCGCAACGAGCCGCAAGCGGGATCCACGTGATTAGCGCGCGCCAGGAGCGTCGACCGATGCCATTTCATTTGCGACTGGGCGTGCTTGCAACGATCATCGTCGGCGCGCTCGTCGGCGGATTGTCTTGCGCGCCCGCCGCGGAGCCGCTGTCGGCGGACCAGCGGGCGTTTCTCGACATCTACCGTGAGCTGATCGAGATCAACACCACCGAGTCCTCCGGCGACACGTTGCGCGCGGCCGAGGCCATGGCGGCGCGACTGCGCGACGGCGGCCTACCGGCCGCGGACATCAAGGTTCTGTCCTCCGGCCCGCGCAAGGGGAATCTGGTGGCGCGACTGCGCGGCACCGGCGTGCGCCGGCCGCTTCTGCTTCTCGCCCATCTCGATGTGGTGGAGGCAAAGCGTGAGGACTGGGACTTCGATCCCTTCAAGCTGCAGGAGGTCGACGGTTATTTCCGCGCGCGCGGGGCCATCGACGACAAGGCGATGGCCGCGATCTTCGTCGCCAACATGATCGGCTATGTCAGAGCGGGCTACAAGCCCGAGCGCGACATCATCCTCGCGCTCACGACCGACGAAGAGCTTTCGGATTCGCCTCACAATGGCGTGCGCTGGCTGCTGCAGCACCACCGCGAGCTGATCGACGCCGAGTTCGCCATCAACGAGGGCGGCGGGGGCGCATTGCGCAACGGCCAGCCCTTCCGCCTGGCGGTCCAGCTCGCCGAGAAGGTCTATCAGACCTACCAGCTCGAGGTCACCGATCGCGGCGGGCACAGCGCCGCCCCGCGTCGCGACAACCCGATCTATCGCCTCGCCGACGCCTTGCAGCGCCTCGCGCAGTTCGATTTTCCGCCGCGGCTCAACGCCGTGACCCGTGCATTCTTCGAGCGCATGGCCGTGACCGAGACGCCGCCGATGGCCGAGGCGATGAAGTCGCTGCTGGCCGGCCGCACCGATGCCGCCGCGCTGGCGCCGCTGACGTCTCGCCCCGACTATAACGCCCAGATCCGCACCACCTGCGTCGCCACCATGCTGGAGGCCGGGCACGCCGAGAACGCGTTGCCGCAGACCGCGCGCGCCACCGTGAACTGCCGGGTCATGCCGGAGGAGTTGGTCGAGGAGGTCGGACGCACGCTTGCCCGCGTCATCGCCGACGAGAAGGTCGCCGTCATTCCCAAGGGTACGGCGGTGTTGAGCCCGCCGTCCGCGCTCAATCCGGAGGTCATGCAGACGATCGCCCAGATCAGTGTCGAGATGTGGCCGGGCGTGCCGCTCAACGCCGCCATGTCCGGGGGGTATACCGACAGCCGATGGCTGCGTAACGCCGGAATTCCCGCCTACGGCATTTCCGGCCTGTTCAGCGATCCCGGCAACAACGGGGTGCATGGACGCAACGAGCAGGTCGGCGTGAAAGCTGTCTACGACAGCAGGGAATTCCTCGACCGGCTGGTCCGGCGTCTGGCCGGAGCGGGCGGGGCGGCGCAGGTCCGGGGTCGCTAGCCGCCGAATCGGTCGCGGTCGTGCGGCGCCAGGAAATCGAGCCGCGGCCCCAGCGGCACGATGCCGGTCGGGTTCACGTTGCGCTGGCTGCCGTAATAGTGGCGCTTGATGTGGTCCATGTTCACGGTCCCGGCGATGCCGGGCTGCTGGTAGAGATCGCGCAGGTAGTTCGAAAGATTGGGATAGTCGACGATGCGGCGCAAATTGCATTTGAAGTGGCCGTAATAGACCGCATCGAAGCGCACGAGCGTCGTGAACAGCCGCCAGTCGGCCTCGGCAATCTCCGGCCCGACGAGGTAGCGCTGCCGCGCGAGCCGCTGCTCGATGTCGTCGAGCGCGGCGAACAGCGCCCGGAACGCCTCTTCGTAAGCCTCCTGTGACGTGGCGAAGCCGGCCCGGTAGACTCCGTTGTTGATGTTCTCGTAGACGAACGCGTTGACGCGATCGATCTCTTCGCGCAGTTGCGCCGGATAGTAGTCGGTCCGCTCGTTGGTGAATCGGCCGAAGGCGCCGTTGAACATGCGGATGATCTCGGACGATTCGTTGTTGACGATGGTGGCGCGCTCCTTGTCCCACAGAACCGGCACGCTCACGCGGCCGCTGTAGCGCGGATCGGCGCGCAGATAGATCTCGGCGAGTTCGCTCGCGCCATTCACGCTGTCCGCAATGGTGCCGGGGCTGTCTCCGAATCGCCAGCCGTGTGGCCCATAGAGCGGCTCGACCACGGACAGCGAGACGGTATCCTCGAGCCGTTTGAGCATGCGCATGATCACGGTGCGATGCGCCCAGGGACAGGCGAGCGCCACATAGAGATGATAGCGCCCGCGCGCGGCTTCGAACCCGCCCGTGCCGCTCGGGCCCGGGCTGCCGTCCTCGGTGACCCAGTTGCGAAAGTGCGTGGTCGGCCGCAGGAAGCGTCCGGTCGGTGCGCGTTCGCCATGCTGCTCGTCGCGCCAGACGCCGTCGACCAGAAGGCCCATATCCACATCCTTTGTTCGTGTCGCTGCAGCCTATCTAACCATCCGCTCGGGCGCTTTCACCTCTCCCTCCACCTGGAACAGGTTAGACGCCCGCGCCGGGCGATGGACCTGCCGCCTGTCAAATGCTAAGCGCGCCTGGGGCAAATTCGCCGATGACAGAACCGTCTTTCACCATCCTGCCCGAAACGGCCGACGACGCGGTGCCGATCGAACGGCTGCACGAGCGCACCTTCGGTCCCGGCCGCTATGCGAAATCGGCCTATCGGCTGCGCGAGGGTATGGGTCACCAGCTCGAACTGTCGTTCACCGCACGGATCGGCACCCTGCTGGTCGGTTCGGTCAGGCTCTCCCCGATTCGCATCGGAGAGAGCAAGGCGCTGCTGCTCGGGCCGCTCACCGTCGAGCCGCCGTTCCGCGAACGTGGCATCGGTCATGCCTTGATCGCGCGTGCGCTCGCCGGGGCCAAGACGAAGGGGCACCGGCTGGTCGTCCTGGTGGGCGATGAGCCCTACTACGGCAAAGCGGGGTTCAAGCGTATCCCCAAGGGCAGCGTCACCATGCCGGGCCCGGTCGACCCGGCGCGGCTCCTCATCTGCGAACTCGCCGACGGCGCCTTCGAAGGCGTGTCGGGGCCGATCCGACCGGACTGGACCGGGGCTTGATCGGCTGCTTGGATTTGAAGTTCCCAAGCAGGCTGCGGTTACAATCTCTGGCAACTTCGAATCCACGGCATTAACGTCGGTCGCGCCGCGCGGCTCGCGGTTCTCGCACTTGCCAGGAACGAATGCTCTGGAGAGTCGCTATCGCTGCTCTTGTTGCTGCCGGCTCGCTGGCCGCACAGCCAGGTAACGCGCAGCTTGTGGATCTCTCGACCCTCAGATGCAAGCAGTTCATCGAATTGCCGAAAGAAACGGTCAACGCCGTTACCATGTGGCTCGACGGTCATTTGACCGACGAAGAGGATCCCGCTGTCGTCGATTTCGACAAGATGAAGCACAAGGCCGAGAGGCTCGCGGCCTATTGCGGACAGAATCCGGAAATGAGCTTGATGACCGCGGCCGAGAACATCATGAGCAAGTGACCGGCAGTCGTAGCCAACCTGGTTTCGAGGGGCACGATCGAGGCGCGCGTTCGCTCAATTGCTATGCCAGGATCTAGCGGACCGACAGGCATGCCGACATCTACACTGGATTGGAACTGGCACGGCGCGAACATTCGCCTGGATGCCGTCTCGAGCGGAACGGGACCGCAGCTGCTCCTCCTGCCGGCGTTGAGCTCGATCTCCACGCGCCATGAGATGCGCCCGCTGGCGGAGCTTCTGGCTCGGCAATATTCGACCTTGTGCGTGGACTGGCCCGGATTTGGCGCTCGCGCGCGACCGCGAGTCGACTGGACCCCCGATGCCTATTCGGCCTTCCTGGAGTTTGTCTTGACCTCGGTGGTGCCGCATCCCTACGCGATCATCTCGGCCGGTCACGCCGCGAGCTATGTCCTCAAATATGCCGCAAGCGCACCGCTAGCCGCGGCGCGGCTGGTCCTGATCGCTCCCACGTGGCGAGGGCCGCTGCCGACCATGCTGGATCGGCGCCCTCCGTTCCTCGAACGGCTCTGCCGCCTCGTTGATCTTTCCGGGATTGGTCCGCTCGTCTATCGGCTCAACGTCAACCAGTTCATGATGCGCCACATGGCGGCTGGCCACGTCTACACCGAACCGGCGTTTCTGACAGGCGAGCGGTTGCGCCAGAAGCTCGAGGTCGTTCGCGCGCCGGGAGCGCGATTTGCTTCCGTGCGCTTCGTCACCGGCCGTCTCGATCCGCTCGACAGCCGTGACGAGTTGCTCGCGCTCGCGGGGCGCACGCGCGTTCCGACCCTGTTGCTCTACGGGGCCGAGACGCCGCTGAGATCGCGCGCGGAAATGGAGGCGCTCGCCGCCGTTTCCGGCATTCGGAGCGTTGTGCTGCCGCGCGGAAAGCTCTCCGTACACGAGGAGTTTCCCGGCATGACTTTCGAGGCCATGGCTCCGTTCCTGCGCGCGTAGCATCCGGAGACGTGAGCCACAACCGGTGGAGTGAGAGCCGCGACCAAGAATTCACCGCACGTGATATCGGGCTCGGTAGTGGGTCCGTTGATTGTGGCAGCTTCGCCATTGGCAAAACGTCACAGCGCCGGAGGCCAGGGACGAAACCCGGCTAACCAGGAGCAGAACGCCACTGGACGCCCGCGCCAGCTGACCATGTTGCCGTAAGCGTCGTAGACCGGCATGCGGAACCAATAGCAGTTCGGCCCTGGCAGCTGCTGCCCATAGGCGGGATAGTACACATAGCCGGGGGGCGCATAGGGTGGCGGTTCGCCGACGCAGCCGGGACAACGCGCATCCGCGGCGGTCGGCACGGCTGCGGTCGCAATCGCCAACGTCGCGGCCGCTACTAAAGCAGTGAGGGTTTTCGTCATCAGAGTCTCCTTGAGCGTCGGCTGGATTTCTTCGCGCTCAGTAGTTTGCCCAGATCTCGTTCGGATCGAACTTGTAGTTGATGCCCGCGCGCACGATGTTGTCGGTGACGCGCGAATTGAAGGCGACCGCCACGGTCGCATTCGCCGCGGGGGTCGGTACCGTCGAGACCGATCCGAGATCGAGGTACAGGTATTCGAGCTTGGCGGTCCAATTGCCGGCCAGTCGGGCCTCGATGCCGCCGCCGACCGTCCAGCCCGCCTTGGTGTTGTGGCTGCTGACGATGGTGTTGACGGGATTGCCGTCGCCGTCGAAACCGAACACGGTACCGGCGGTCATGACCTCGCCCGACCGCGAGACCGCCGGTTACGTAAGCAAGAGCATCGGGTGTGACCGTTGCACCCAGTCGCCCGCGCAATGTCGCGAACCACTCCAGCTTCTGGCCCTGGTCTGAGATCGCCAGAACCGACGGGTCGCTGACAACTCCGACAAGCGCCGGATTGCAGACTTCGCTGGGGCAGCTGGCTCGCATTCGCGCGCGCTGGCCGGAATAGTTCAGGTCCGCTTCCACGCCGGCCAGGATGTTGCCGGCAACCCAGTTGTAGCCGCCCTGGGCGCCGCCGATCGCCCCGTCAAGCTTGCGCGCACCGCTGGTGGCAAACAGTTGACCTGACGTTGCGGCATCGCTGAAGACCGCGTCGGTGTTGGACTTGCCCCAGCCGTAGCCGACGGTGCCGCCGACATAGAAGCCGGCCCAGGTCCATGCCGAGCGGATCGGCGCCTTGAAGATCGGCCCTCCGAATCTGGTCGGCGCCTTGTAGCCTCCCTTGTTGATCGGCGGCACGCCGCCGAACTTGGCGTTCATGAAAAACTTGATGCTCCGCCCCGGCATCAGGATTTCGTCCTTGTGGAACTGCACGGAGTTGCGCACGTCGACGTCGAGTAGATTGTCGCCGACGAGGCCGGTCGTGATCTCGGCCGCGCCCCAAGGCGAATTTCTCCAGTACTGCTTGTTGCTGATCTCCATCTTGAGCAGGTTGTAGCCGGCCGTGGGCGTATCGTTCTGGCCGAGGTCGCTCTGCCCGAACGCGTGCAACAGGCCCATGCGCACGAACCAGTTGTCGTTGCGCCAATAGCTGCCGCCGCCGACGCGCATTGGCGGCATGCGGGGAACGTTGCTGCCGTCAGTGAAGGTTGCGCGCACGAAATCGTACTGGCCGTCGACGCCGAAGATGCCTGCCGCCACCGGGAGCAGGTCCCATTGCCAGGCCATCTCGCCGCCGCGGAAGATCGCGTCCCGCTGGCCATAGACCGTCTGGATGAACTCGGTGCCGGTGCCGCAGGTCGCGAACTCCGCGCCGCACAGAATGCCGGTCGCCTGCCGGAAGATGAAGTTGTTGTACTTGGTGTAGTAGACCTTGGCGTCGAAGCGGAACGCGCCGTCGATGCGCTTGAGCCCGATCTCGGCGGTATTGGCGGTCTCGACCTTCAGGCCCGGATTGCCGATCTCGAACGTGCCGGGTGCGTCATGAGCGCCATGGGCGAACAGCTCGAGCGCGGTGGGCGCCCGCTCGATGCGCTGCACCGTCGCGCTGGCGACCATCCATGACGGCAGGTCCTTGAGCACGCTGAAGCTGATGCTCTTGGGCATGAAGCCGAGCGATTGCAGCAGCAGGTCGGGATTATCCGGCGGCGGCAGCAGGGTCGACGGAAACATGCCGGCCGTCCCGTCGAGACGAACGGTCTCGATGCGGCCGGCCAGCAGCGTGCGCAGCGTGTCGGTCAACCAGAACTCGTTGTAGAAATAGGCCGCGCCCCGATTGGTCCGCGCGGAGCCGAGCAGGCTGCCGGCATCACCCGCGGTGTCGATCTGCTGGTGGTCGAACTGGGTGCCGATGGAGCTGATCAGAGTGCCGAATGGCGTGGTCATCGGCATGAACTTGACTTCGGCCTTGGCTTCCTGGGCATGGTTGTTGAAGGTCGCGCGCGCGGTATCCAGGCCGGCGTCGTCCAATCCCAACTCGTCGTGCTGATATTCGACCGCGCCGAGCCAGAAGCGCACGACGTCGATGGCGGACGATTGCGGACGAAACTCGCCCTTGCTGGTGATCTTGGTCTGCGCCATGTCGATGCGGGTGTTTGTCTGGGCACCATCGAGCGTGGGAATCCGATAGACGCTGGTGAAGCGCGAGATCGCGGCGCCCACATAGCCGCCATCGAACAGGTAGGAGGCGCCCACCGCCTGTCCCTCGGAATGCAGCCGGAATTCGGCTGCTTGCCGTTGAAGGACGGCGCCGGGTCGGTCGGGAAAAGATACGGGTAGCTCGGGACGAAATAGTCGCTGGCATGACGGCCGTAGAAGTCGGCATGCATCGCGAAATCGCGGGTGCCGGCATCGAACAAGGCGCCGCCCTCGAGCCCGCGGTCGACCGTCGTCGTGGCGCCCAGGATCTGGGCTTGCCAGCCGCCGACCGGCGCGGCGAACGGAATGCGGTTGTTGGTGGCCTCTACGACGCCGCCGACCGCCTGCGAGCCGTAGCGCAGTGCCTCCGGACCGCGGAAAATCTCGATCTTCTGGATCGAAAGCGGATCGATCGGCACGCCGTGATCCTGGCCGAGGTCGGAGACGTCCATGGAGCCGATGCCGTTCTCCTGCACGCGGACGCGGAAATCATCGAGCCCGCGCAGCACCGGGCGCGATGCGCCGGGTGCGAGACCGGCCGACGTGGCGCCGGGGAGCGTGAAGAACAGGTTGCCGAAGCTCTGGGCCGGGCTCGCTTGAATCTGGCTGCTGGTGATGGTGCTCAATGAAGCCGGCGGCTGATTGAACGGCGACGTTGCCGCCGGTTGCGCGGCGGTGGTTGCGCTCGCGGTTGCCGTCGGTGTTGGCGGCGGTGGGGGCGGGGTCGTGACCCGAGCGGGCGCAGCCGGCCTTGCCGTGCCGGTGCGTGGGCGCGGGGGCGCCGTGACCGTGACGGTGGGAATAGAGACGCTCGGTCCGGTTTGTGGTGCGGCCTGCGGCGCTTCCGGAGCGGCTTGCGACCCCGGTGGAGCGGGCGCTTCCGACGCCGGCGGACCGCTCGTGGGTGGAGGTTCCGGAGATGGCGCCTGTGACCAGGCAACACCGGTGAAACAAAGCAACGCGAGCGCTGAACTGCTCAGAAGAAGCAAGCGCCTGCTGCGGATAGACATGACAATCCCCAATCCCTGACGGGAGTGACCCCGTCCGCCCCAAAGATCGACGCATCACGGCGAAACGCCGCTGCGCGGGGTATCGGCGCGGCCGTCGCTGGCGCGAGGGCGTGCCGGCACCAGATCGATGTCAGGCAGTGGGAGGTGCGCGCGCCGCAAAAAGAGCGCGTTGGGGTTCGGCGAAGTCGAACGCGACGGCCGTTTCGGTTGGCAAGCGGCCGAAGACAGCCGGCAGCGGCAAGGACGGCGGCTCGGCAAGTACTAACGCGCCAGCGAGATGGATCAGCGTGCAGATCGGGCACCGGTGGTCCGCGCGATCGTCTCGGCCCGTCGGATCGGCGGGCGCGTTAAGTGCGTCGCTCGACGCATCTGCGCTGGCGACCGCGAATTTATCTGCGGTGGGCAGGGCAAAGCGATCGAGATGCACATGCCCGAACGTGAGCGCGAGCTGGAACGCGAGCGCAAACAGCGCCAGGTACGCACCCCATTTCGACCGTGATCGGAACCAGTTCATCGTCGTTGCGCTTGGCGCTCTCACGTCGGTCGCAGACTTATTCCTGCCGGCCGATGTGGCGACACTAGTAACAATGTAACATTGCGGCAATCGGCCGATCCCGATTCATCGATCGGTCAATCTCGATTCAGCTCGCGTGTTGCAAAAAGTCCTCAGTCGGAGGGCGCGCATCAACGCGCGCGCCGCCATCGATTCGGCGTGCGTCCAGCCTTCTTCGAGCGAATTTGGATCAGCGGCCTTCGCGCATCCAGGTCGCAGCGAGACTTCCGATCAGAAGGAGAAGGCCGATCAGTCCGGCGAACACCGGCAGCACGCCGATGCCCCGCACCACGCTCGCTTCCCGTACCCTGAATCCAAGCCAGTCGTCGCCGTGATAGGTATCGCTCGAGCGCACGGCCACGATCCGCGGCAGGTGCACGCCGCTGCCGTCCTCGACCCGCACAACGTCGCCGCCGGTGGCATTGGACAGCGGGCCGAGCACATCGGTGGTCGATGTCACCTCGGTAAATTCGCGCGGATTGGCCGGGCCCACATTGGCCAGGGCATTGAGCGTACCGTCGGTGGCGCGCCACAGACCGAGCTCGTTCGCTTCGATGGTCGTGCGCCAGACGCCGGGCTCGGCGGCGGAAAGCGTCAAGGTTCGGGTCTTGCCCGACGGCGTCGTCAGCGTCACCTCGTTCACGGTGTCCGACATGGTCTGGCGTTGCACGGTGAGGTCGCGCCCGCGCACCATCAGCCGAAGCGCTTCTTCTTCCAGATCGGGCTGCTTCATCAGCCAGTGCGACAACCGCCGCAGCAGGTCGATGTGCGGGCCGCCGCCCTCGTAGCCACGGGCCCATAGCCAGATGTGGTCGGACAGGAGTAGCGCGACGCGACCTTCGCCTTCCCGCGACAGCAGCAGCAGTGGCTTGTTGTCGGGCCCTTGCATCACGGCCGTACCCTTTGCGGCGCGGCTGTCGACGAGGCGAAACCAGCGGCTCCAGTGCGGCGGTTCGGAATCGGAGCCTTCAAGGCCGCGCGTCACCGGATGGCGTTTGCCGAGATCGGTAAGCTGAGCGCGAAACGCACCGTCGTTCATCCGGCCGCTCGGCTCGGCCGGCAGGATGACGTCGAGTGGCGTGCGCCAGATGCTGGTTGGGCTGGCGTAGTCGGGCCCGGCCGCCACCAGCACCGCCCCGCCCTGCCGCACGTAGCGTGCGATATTGTCGAAATAGATGATCGGCAAGACCCCTTGCCGCGCGTAGCGGTCGAAGATGATGAGCTGAAATTCGTTGATCTTCTGCTGGAACAGCTCGCGGGTGGGGAATGCGATCAGCGAGAGCTCGTTGATGGGCGTGCCGTCCTGCTTCTCCGGCGGGCGCAGGATGGTGAAATGCACGAGATCGACGCTGGCATCGGACTTGAGAAGATTGCGCCAGGTCCGCTCGCCCGCATGGGGCTCGCCTGACACGAGCAGGACGCGCAGCTTGTCGCGCACGCCGTCGATCGAGACGACCGCACGGTTGTTGACGCCCGTGAGCTCGCCGTCGAGCGGCGATGCTTCGATCTCGACGATGTTCGGCCCGGCGTGGGGGATCTGCACGCTGACATTGGCACTGGCGCCCACGCGGACATTGCGCGTCTCGATCGTTTCGCCGTCGCGGCGTATCGTCACCTGCGCCGGTCCGGGCGGTGCGCCCTGATCCTCGACGCGGAAGCTGATGGTCTGCGTCTGCCCGACAATGCCGAAGCGCGGAGCGGTCGTCAGCACGACCCGGCGGTCGCGCTCGTTCTTGTGACCGGTGATCAGGCCATGCACCGGCGCCGCGAAACCGAGCGCGGCAGCCTCGTTGGGGACATCGTGCACCCGCCCGTCGGTGATGAAGAGTGCGCCGGCCACGCGGTCATGCGGGACGTCGGATAGCGCCGAGGACAGCGCCGCGAACAGCCGCGTGCCGTCGGTTTCGCCGTCCGCCTGGCCGGCCTCGACAAAGCGTACTTCCATGCCCGGCATGCGTCCGAGCCGTTCGGCCAGCGCTGCGCGCACCGCCTCGGTCTGCTGCAGACGGTCGCCGAATTCCTGGCTCGGGCTCTTGTCGACGACCACGACCGCAACCGAGGTCAGCGGGTCGCGGTCTTCGCGCGTGATCGAGGGATTGGCAAGCGCGAGCACGAACAGCGCAAGCGCAAGGGTCCGGACCAACGCGCCGCGGGTGCGGCCGAGTACGATCAGCAGAGAGATCGCGAAGGCAACGACAGCCGCCGCCCAGACGACATAGGCGGGAACGAGCGGCGAAAATGAAATACCAAGGTTCAAGCTTCGTCCTCAATCGTCATCATCGCGGCCCCATGGTTCGAGATGCGTCGCTGCGCGACGCTCCTCACCAGGAGGATCAACGGCTCTCCTCATCCTGACGCGCGCCGGAAGGGCGCGTCTCGAAGGATGAGGCCGCCATTATTGTCCCAGCCGTTCCAGCAACGCCGGAACGTGGACCTGGTCGGCCTTGTAGTTGCCGGTGAGCGTGTACATCACGATGTTGACGCCGGCGCGGAAAGCGAATTCGCGCTGGCGCGGTTCCGCGGATACGAGCGGCAGCATCGCTTGACCGTCCTGGCGCATGGCCCACGCCCCGGCAAGATCGTTCGAGGAGATGATGATCGACGACACGCCATCGCCGGCGCGCGCCGGCCGGCTCGCCGGCTCGTCCTCGTTCGCGGCCGTCAGCGCCTCGACCCAGAGCTGACCGGAGCTGAAGCGGCCGGGAAAGTCCTTCAGCAGATAGAAGGTCTTGGTCAGCACGTGGTCGCGCCGCACCGGCTCGAGCTCGGGAATGTCGAGCGAAGAGAGAATGGCGCGCAAGGCCTGCATGCCCGGGCCGCGGGTGTCGCCGCCGGCCCCGGGAGGCGCCTCGACCGCATCGCGAGTGTCGAACAGCACCGTGCCGCCTTGCTTCATATAGGCATCGATATGTTCGAGGGCCTCGCGCGTCGGTTTTGGTGCGCTCGGCACGATCGGCCAATAGATCAGCGGGTAAAAGGCCAGTTCGTCGCGCGCGGGATCGAGGCCGACGGGCTCACCCGCTTCGAGGGCGGTACGCTGGGCGAGGAACAAGGTGAGGCCCTGAAGGCCGGCCTTGCTGATCCTGTCGACCTCTGCGTCGCCGGTGATGACGTAGGCGAGTCTGGTCTCGAGCGTCGCCTTCAAGGCCTGCTCGTCGTTGCTCTGCGCAAATACCTGCGGCGATCCGAGCAGCACGCTGCCGAGGATCCCGACGGCGAGTGCGGTTGCCACCGCGGGGCGGCGCCGCAGGAGTTGCCGCACTCCGCCGGAGAGCAGGAATATCACCAATGCGTCGAGCGCGAGCAGCGCAAGCGCGGCCAGCAGAATCGGTCCGCGCAGATCTTCCGGTTCGCTCATTCTATAGGCCTCCCGGCGCGCATTGAGCGCGGATACGTCAAGCGGCGCAAGCCGATCGGCGGGCGCGAGTGCGTTTACCGCCAACAATCCCTCGGGCGGCCCGTAGAATCCCGGGGGATGATCGAAGGTGGCGCGTCCGCCGAAGCTCGCCGGCACCGGTCGCGCGGTCGGGGGCGGCGGGCCGAAGATGCCGAAGCCGTCGAGAACGCGGGTCGGCGGTAACACCTCGCGTGCGGCGCGCCCGCTTGCGGCGCTGCCGTCGGCCGCTGTCACCGAACCGGCCAGGGACACGATTCGCTTGAGCATTTCGACGAATGTGCCCGATAGCGGCAGGTCTGACCAGCGCGTATCGGCGGTGACGTGGAACAAGACGACAAGGCCTTTGCCGCGGCGCTGGGCGGTCACGAGCGGCGTGCCGTCGGCGAGGGTCGCCCAGGTGCGCTCGGTCAGTGTGGCGTCGGGTTCCGCCAGCACCTGGCGGCTCACGGTGACGTCGGTCGGCACCGTCATTCCGAAGAACGGGCTTTCGCGCGTGAATGCGTTGAGCTGCTGCGGCTGTTCCCACGAGAGACTGCCGCCGAGAACGCGCCCGCCGCGCCTGAGCTTCACCGGCACCAGATCATCGTCGGCCGCGGCGAGCCGCGGTCCGGCAAAGCGCACCAGCACGCCGCCTTCTTCGACCCAGCGGGTGAGTTGCTCGCGGGCCTCCGCTACATTGCCAACATCGGCAAGGATCAGCATCGGCAGGCGCTGCTCGATGAACTGGCTCACCGCCTGCGCCGGCGAGCCGCGGTCGGCGAGCCGCACGTCCGCGAACGGGCCGAGCGCGCGCGTGAGATAGTAGGTCGAGGCCAGCAGCGGCTGCGCGGTGTCGCTGCTCGAGCCGGTGATCACGCCGATGGAGCGGCGGCGCCAACGCTTGTCGAGAAGCGCTACCGCGCCGGCCGAGCGCTCCGCGGCGATTTCCAGCCGCGCGATGTCGTTGCGGATTTCGACCGGCAGCGTCAGTTCCGCTTCGGTCTCGCGCTCGCCGTCCTTGAAGGAAAAGGCGGCGTCGCCGAGCGGGAGCCCCTTGAGGTCGAGTGCGCGCACGGTACCGGTCTCGGTCGCGCCGCCGTTCGCACGCAAGACTTTGACGGTGAGCGCGCCGGCGGCGTTGTCGGCGCTCGAGAGCGCGCGTGCGCCTGCGATGCCGCCTTCGACCACGGTCATGGGTCTTTGCTCCACCAATCGTCCCAGCGCCGCGACGAATTCGCCGCCTCCACCGAGATCGACGCCGTCGGTGAGCCAGACCAACTCGATGTCCGGCGTGGCGCCGAGGAACCGGCCGATTGCGGGCAGCGCATCGGCGCGCTCGACGGCGTGGGGCTTCGGCTTCATCTGCTTTATCCGCACCCGCGCCGCGGCCGGCGTCTCGAACGAAATGTCGCGCGTCGGCTCGGATAGCGGGATGAGCGCGACGCCGCGATTGTCTGCTTCGGCGCGCGCGATCAGATCCTCGGCGGTGCGCATGCGCGCGTCCCAGGTTCCCGCCGCCGGAAAGCCGTCATCGATCAGGAGCGCGAGCTGAGCCTTGGCAGTCGCGGTCGCCACCGGAGGGTTCCACAACGGACCGGCGGCGGCGATGATAACGAGCGCGGCGAGCGTCAAACGCAGCAATGTGAGCCACCAGGGCGTTCGTTGCGGCGTCTCCTCCTTGGGGGTGATGTCGAACAGCAGCCGGGTCGGCGGGAACGCGACGCGCCGCGGCTGCGGAGGAATGAGCCGCAGTAGCCACCACAGAACCGGCAAACTCAACAGCCCGAGCAGAACCAGCGGCTGCGCGAAGCCGAGCGGGAGCCACGGCATCATCTGCGGCCTCCGCTACCAAGGCGATCCGGCGGCGACACGCGCATCATGCGTGTCTCCCGGGATTCGCCGCGCTCAAACGGCCGCCGATCATTGCGCCCGGAGGCGGCGCGCCCAACCGGGCGTGCAGCGCAAGCAGCAACTCGGTCGCGGGCCGGTCGGTGCGGTGGATGGTGAAGCTCCAGCCGAGCCGATCGGTCTCGGCCCTGATCTCGGCCCGGTGGCGCGCAACACGCGTGTCGTACTCGGCCTTCCAGGTTTCGGCGCGGCCGGCGGTGATGGAACCGCCGCCTTCCGGCTCGATGAACTCGACGCGGCCGGAATAGGGAAACGTCTCCTCGGCCGGATCGACGATCTGCACCGTGTGACCATGCGCGCCCGTGGCGGAGAGCTGTGAAAGGGTAGCGCGGACCTCCGGCATGGGACTCCAGAAATCCGAGACCACGACGATCTCGGCAAGCGCGGAGGGTGCGAAGGATGGCGGCAGGCTCGGCCGCTCGGTCACGTCATGCAGGATCGCGTTCGCCAACTTGTCCAGCACGTTGCGGCTGCCGGTCGGCCGCATCACGCCGGGGACACCGACGCGTTCGCCGGCCTGCACCAGAATTTCAGCAAGGGCGAAAGCGACGACCAGACAACGGTCGAGTTTGGACTCCTGGGCCAGCGTCGACCGAAACGCCATGGACGGCGATCGGTCGGGCCACAGCCACACCGTATGCGCGGCTTCCCATTCCTGTTCCCGTACGTAGAGATGCTCGTCGCGCGCCGAGCGCCGCCAGTCGACGCGTCGCGCGGGTTCGCCCGACAGGAAGCGGCGGTACTGCCAGAAATTCTCCCCCGGCCCGGCTCGCTTGCGGCCGTGCAGCCCGTGGATGACGGTGGCGGCAATGCGGCGCGCCTCGAGGATGAGGCGCGGCAGGGTTTCGGCCAGTGCGCGCGACTGCGCATTCGCGCGTTGTGTAGCCGCGATTTCGCTCTTGTCCGCCCGTGGCTTTGCCGCCGCCATCCGATTATCCGATGCGGCTCTTGAGCTTGCCGACGATCGCTTCCACGCTCTGGCCGTCGGCGCGCGCGGCAAAGGTGAGCGCCATACGATGCTTGAGGATCGGCTCGGCCATTTCGACCACGTCGTCGATCGAGGGCGAGAGCCGGCCATCGACGAGGGCGCGCGCGCGCGCCACCAGCATCAGTGCCTGGCTGGCGCGCGGGCTCGGTCCCCAGGAGATCAGTTTGCCGATCTCGCCAGCGTCGGGGCCGGGACGGGCAGAACGCACGAGGGTGAGGATCGCCTCGACCACAAATTCTCCGACCGGCAGCCGACGCACCAGGCGCTGCGCCGCCAGCAGCTCATCGGCGGTCATGGTCAGTTTCGGCTTGTTCTCCTCCGTGCCGGTCGTGTCGAAAACGATTTTGCGTTCGGCGTCATGATCGGGATAGTCGACGTCGATCTGCATCAGGAAGCGGTCGAGCTGCGCTTCCGGCAGCGGATAGGTGCCCTCCTGCTCGATCGGGTTCTGGGTCGCGAGCACGTGAAACGGGCGCGGAACGTCATGGCGATTGCCCGCGACCGTCACGTGGTGTTCCTGCATGGCCTGCAGCAGCGCCGACTGGGTGCGAGGGCTTGCGCGGTTGATCTCGTCCGCCATCAGGAGCTGACCGAAAATCGGACCTGGGATGAATCGGAAACTGCGCTTGCCGCCGGCGCCTTCCTCGAGCACTTCGCTGCCCAGGATGTCGGAGGGCATGAGGTCGGGCGTGAATTGGATGCGGCGCGCGTCGAGACCGAGCACAATGCCCATGGTCTCGACCAGCTTGGTCTTGGCGAGGCCCGGCAGGCCGATCAGCAGCGCGTGTCCGCCGCAGAGCACGGTGATGAGCGCCTGCTCGACCACCCGTTCCTGCCCGAAGATCACGTTGCCGATCGCGGCCTTGGCGGCGGCGACTTGCGCGCCTGTCGCCTCGGCCTGACGTACGATCATGTCTTCGAGCTTTTCCAGGCCTTCGGTGGCTACCGCCATGACATCAGCTCCTTGTTATCCGGCTGTTATCCGGGTGTGTCAGGGTCCGGATCGCCAATCCAGGCCGACCGGGTTGACCAAAAAACGTGCAACATTCGGGCCAAATATCACATGTGGAGGTGGCTCGGCGCGTCGAATCCACCCCCAAACTGCCTGGAGATTACGCTCTTTTCCATCGGGTGCGATCCCGCAACGGGTCAGGGCCTGCCCGGGCCGCGAGGCGACTGATCCCGCAGAAGGCGCTGTGAACGCTTGAATTCTTGAGCTTTTCCGGTCCGGCCCAGGCCTTTTGGGCGGTGGATAAGTTCGCTTGCGATCACGATCGTGGGGGAAACAGCCGGTCACCCGCACAAGTTCCGGGCAAACCATGGCGAAGCGAGGGCGCGAAGCCTTGAATTCATTGTGAAGTCGCGATTCTCCGGTCTGGCGCCAAGGGCTGCAATCAAGGACAAAGTCACAAACGGGAACCTTTCTCCACCGGCCATGACGCCTGCGCGGGTCGGTAACCTGAATCTTGCAGGGCACCAAGGCCCACGCCCCCGGGGCCTTCGCCTTCCGCGGAATGATACCCTCATGGATGCTTCCATTCGCGGCGCCGTGAACAGCCCGCTAGCCGCCGAGCGGTCTAGCGCCGGCCAACTTCCCCATAAAGGGAGCGGCTGGTTCCTCGCGCTCACCGCGCTTGGCGTCGTGTTCGGCGATATCGGCACGAGCCCGCTCTACACCTTTTCCGTCGCCCTGAATGCCACCGGCCATGCCCCGCCGATTGCCGCCGATGTCCTGGGGGTGGTGTCGCTGATCTTCTGGGCGCTGATGGCGATGGTCTCGCTCAAATACGTCGTCTTCGTTCTGCGTGCCGACAACGATGGCGAAGGCGGCATTCTGGCGCTGCTGTCCCTGGTGGCGCCGGAACGCGTAGCCAACGGCGCCCGAATTCCGATTCTGGTCCTGCTCGGCATCGTCGGTGCGGCGCTGCTCTACGGCGACGGCGTCATCACCCCGGCAATTTCGGTGCTTTCGGCCATGGAGGGCCTCAAGCTGGTGACGCCGGCATTCGACAAATTCATCCTGCCGTTCACGCTCGCCATCCTCATCGGCTTGTTCATGATTCAGCGGCGCGGGACTGCGAGTATCGGCCGGCTGTTCGGGCCGGTGATGGTCGTCTGGTTCGTCGTCATCGGTTTGCTGGGATTCATCAACATCTGGGCCGCGCCGGAAATCCTGAAAGCGTTCAGTCCGGTCGAGGCGGCCCGTTTCGTCGCCGCGAACCCGGTCATCGCCTTCGCGGTAATGGGCGGCGTTTTCCTCGCGCTGACCGGCGCGGAGGCGCTTTACGCCGACATGGGTCATGTCGGGCCCACGGCGATCCGCCGCGCCTGGTTCGGCCTGGTCCTGCCCGCGTTGTTGTTGAACTACTTCGGTCAGGGGGCGCTGGTTCTTGCCGATCCGCACGCGGTCGATAGTCCGTTTTACAAACTGGCGCCGCACTGGGCCCTGATTCCCCTGGTCGGATTGGCGGCACTCGCCACCATCATCGCGTCGCAGGCGCTCATCTCCGGCGTCTTTTCCCTCAGCCGGCAGGCGATGCAGATGGGGCTTTGCCCGCGCATGCGGATCGTGCCGACATCGAGCGACGAAGCCGGTCAGATCTACGTGCCGACTGCCAACTGGCTGTTGATGGCCGGCACGCTACTGGTGGTCGTCCTGTTCAAGACTTCGGATAATCTCGCCGGCGCTTACGGCATCGCGGTCTCAGGCACGATGCTGATCACGACGCTCCTGCTGTATCGCGTCGCAATCACACGCTGGAAGTGGCCACCCGCCTTCGCAATCCTCATCATCGTGGTCTTCGGCGCCGTCGATTCGATCTTTCTCGCTTCCAATTCGCTGAAGATTTTCGAGGGCGGCTGGTTTCCGATCACGGTCGGGGGCGCCATGGTCGGATTGATGCTGTGCTGGCAGCGCGGTTCATCGCTCGTGCGCGAGCGTCTGCAAGAAATGTCGATGCCGCTCCAACAGTTCATCGACAATATCGACAACATGGTCGTGGCGCGTCCGCCGGGGATGGGTGTGTGGCTGACGAAAGTGGCGCACGGCGCGTCTCCGGTACTGCTGCATCACATCAAGCACAACAGCGTGATGCACAAGACCTTGGTGCTGATGACGTTTATCTCGGACCGGCGGCCGCGCGTTCCGTTCGGCGAACGCCACGAGATCGAACGCCTCGGCCACGGCATCTATCACGTCCACGTCCGGCTCGGCTTCATGCAGACACCGGACATCCCGTTGACGCTCAAGAATTGTCAGATGCTGGGTTTCGCGGCCGACATGGAGCATGTGCATTATTACATCGCGCATGAAATCGTCGCGCGTCGCGCTAAGAATTCGGCGATGGCGGCGGTTCCGTTCGCGGTCTTCGCATTCCTAACGCGCATCGCGAGCCGCGCACCTGACTTTTTCAAGATCCCCGCTGACGGGTTGTCCGAAGTGGGCTTCCGCATCGAAATCTGACATGTGTTCCCACCCCATGGCGTGGAGGCTCGCTGACGGCGCAGCCGAAATGTTACACTTGCCGACGATCGTTCCCGAGGACATATCGCAGCCATGGCGCAGGAGACGGAGACGCGGCACGGGCTGGACGCCATCGCGGGCGTCGCACGTGAGGCGTCGCGCAAGGGAGCGCCGCCGGTGCATCTTTGGAATCCGCCGTTCTGCGGCGACCTCGACATGCGCATCGCCTCGGACGGCACCTGGTTCTATCTCAAGACGCCGATCGGCCGGCCGGCGCTGGTAAAACTGTTTGCCTCCGTGTTGAAGCGGGAAGGGGACAAATACTTCCTCGTCACCCCGGTCGAGAAATGCGGGCTCGTCGTCGAGGACGCACCGTTCCTCGCCGTGGAACTGAAAGTCGAGCAAGGGGATCGTGGCCAGGCACTTCAGTTTCGCACCAACGTCGACGACTGGGTGCCCTGCGGGCCCGATCACGCGCTGCGTTTCGAACCGGAGCCGGAGACGGGCGGTCTCAAGCCCTATCTTCATGTGCGGCGAGACCTGTGGGCGAAGGTCACGCGCGCCCTGTTCTACGATCTGGTCGAACTTGGTGAGGAGCGCGACATCGGCGGGCGGCGCATGTTCGGTATTGCGTCGGCGGGGGAGTTCTTCGCGATGGCGCCGGCCGAGAGCCTGAAGGGACTTGTCTGATGGATCTGGCGCCGCCGATCGGCGAAACCGGCCACGATTTTTTCCGCCGCGCTCGCGCGCGGCTCACCCTCAACGTACCGGCCGCGCTCGACGATCACGCGGCGCCGGCCACACGCGGCGATCTTGACCTCGATCCCTCGCTCTGGGAGCGCGCTGGCGTCAAGGCGACGCGGCCGGCCGCCGTGCTTGTTCCGGTTGTCGACAGGCCCGAGCCGGCCGTGCTGCTCACGTTGCGCACCGAGCTGCCGAGCCATCCCGGCCAGATCGCCTTTCCCGGCGGCAAGATCGATCCGCATGACCGGACCCCGGCCGATGCTGCTTTGCGCGAGGCGCGCGAGGAGATCGGGCTTGGCCCGGCACTGATCGAGCCGATCGGGTATCTGGACCTTTATCTCACCTTCTCCGGCTACCGCATCCTGCCGACGGTCGCGCGGGTCCGTCCCGACTACCAGCTTGTGCTGTGCGAGGCGGAAGTCGCCGATGCCTTCGAGGTGCCGCTCGCCTTCCTGATGGACGCACACAATCACGCGCTGCACAGCCGTGACTGGAAAGGCATCGAGCGGAAGTACTACGCAATGCCGTTCGGCGAGCGCTACATCTGGGGCGTGACCGCGGGTATCCTTCGCAATCTGTACGAACGGATCTATCAAGGCTGATTCGATGCCCATGAGATTGAGCATCCAGCGACCATAGCATTCAGATGACGCCCAGATGCCCCGTACGAATGTCGCGGATTACTGGCACGTCCGCTTTCGCGTATGATGAGGTTATGCGTCTGGAATCTTACCGAGAGCACGGATGATGACTCCGAACGCGCTCGGCTTGCCATGATCCGCCCGGTCTTGACCGAAATCGCGCTGTTTCTGGCGCCGTTCATCGCCTACGCCATATTCCTGTGGGCGACCAAGACAGGCGTGCTGGATCCGAGTTCCTGGACCCTTGCCCGCCTCGCTTGGCTGCTGATGGCGGCGCTCGTCCTCACGATCGGCAGCTTCATCGTGCTCGCGCACTGGGGCGGCGCGCCGCCCGGCTCGACCTATGTTCCCGCCCGGATTGAGGACGGCCGGTTCGTGCCGGGTGAAACCAAGTGACAAGAGTCCTGCCTCGCGTGGATGCCGCGTGGCTGCAGGAGGCGCCGCTCAAAGATCTGCTTGCCGTGCTCGACGGCGCCGGCGAGGAAGCGCGGGTCGTCGGCGGCGCCGTGCGCAATGCGCTGCTGGCCGAACCGGTTGGCGAAATCGACATTGCCACCACCGCGCTGCCGCCGGAGGTGATGCGCCGGGCCGAGGTGGCGGGCTTCAAGGCGGTGCCAACCGGGATCGAGCACGGCACGGTCACCGTGGTCGCCCACGGGCGGCCGTTCGAGGTCACGACCTTGCGCGAGGACGTCGAGACCTTCGGGCGCCATGCGAAGGTGGCGTTCGGGCGGCACTGGAGACGCGACGCCGAGCGCCGCGACTTCACCATGAACGCGCTGTCGCTCGCGCGCGACGGCACCGTCTACGATTATGTGGGCGGGCTCGCCGACGTCGAGGCACGACGCGTGCGCTTCATCGGCGACGCCGCCACGCGCATCGCCGAAGACTATCTTCGCATCCTGCGTTTCTTTCGCTTTCATGCCGCCTACGGCGAGGGCGCGCTTGACCCGGCAGGGGTTGCCGCCTGTATCGCCGGGCGCGCCGGCCTCGACCAATTGTCGCGCGAGCGCGTCCGGGCCGAGCTCATCAAGCTTCTGCCCGCCAGGCACGCAGTGCCGGTGCTCGCCGCGATGACGGAATCAGGATTGCTCGATCGGGTTCTCGGCGGCGTGCCGCTGCTAGCCAGTCATGCCAACATGAGGAAACTCGAGGCCGCGCTTGCGCTCGCGCCGGATCCGGTGCGCGGCCTCGGCGCGCTCGGTGTGTCCACGGTCGAAGACGCCGAGCGCCTGCGTGAGCGCCTGCGTCTTGCCAATGCTGAATATGCGCGGTTAGCCTCGATGGCCGATGGCTGGTGGCACCTTTCCAGCCATTGGGGCGAGCAGGAAGGGCGGGTCTTGCTCTATCGCCTCGGTCCTGAACGCTACACCGATCGCATGCTGCTTGCCTGGACCCGCTCGTCCGAGGCGGCGGATCCGCAGTGGCATTCGCTCGCAACCTTGCCATCGCGCTGGAGCGCTCCGGTTTTTCCTCTCAAGTCCGCCGACTTCGTCGGCCGCGGCATAGCACCCGGGCCCCGGTTGGGCGCCGCTCTCGCGGCCGCCGAGCAGGCGTGGATCGCTGCCGGCTTTCCCGACGATGGAGCGGCGCTGGCGGCCATCGCGGACGCGACGGCCATGAATCCCGCGGCGAGGTCGTCATCCCGGCGCCACTCCTGATGCCGGCCTGACTGCCCGCCGGCGCGGCGATTATGTTGGTACGGCACCCGGTCGAAACGAGCAGGCTTTGTTCCCAGCGCAAGCTGTGGCCGGATGCGACTCGCCCGTTGCGCTGTTTCGCATTACATTGTGGGAGATGAGGCGTGTCACGAACACCACCCGTCGTCCGGCCGACGTCGCCCGCCGTTCGGCCAAGGCGCTCGCCGGCAACGTGCCCGCGCGCGACGCCTTCCGGCGCGAGACCTTTGCGCTGCCGCGCGAAGCCGCGCGCGAGAAAGCGCGTGAGATGTTCCGCCGTTTTCCGAAGGCAGCCTACATGACCGAGATCGAATCCTGGCGGGTGCTGCCCGGCGATCGCATCGAATTCACCATGCGGCGTCTTCCCAGCGCGGATTGAGCGGCGGTCGCCCGCGACGCGAACGGTCGATCGACAGCGAGCAGGGGGCGGTATTGCCCGCGCCTACGGGCGGACGACGTCGACGATCTTCCACGGGCTGATGATGTCGACGATTCGTCGGTCGTCCGGATTGACGATCAACAGCCGCTTGCCCAGCTTCGTGTACCTGTAGGGTTTGAGCATCGGGATCTGCGCGGTGACGGCTGCCGGCAAAACGTGAAGCGCCACCGGGGAAGGCACCTCCGAGAACAGCGTCGGCTTGCATCCACACGGAGCGCCGTCGTCGTCGTTCGGGATCTCGCGGCCCATCCGCTGCCAGATCAGATCCTCCTGGGCCCCCGTCAGGACAAAATCGTCGGAAGCCCGGAATTGGGCATCGCCCGCGGCTGCCAGAGCAGCGCTGCAAAGCACCAACACGGCCGCGAGTCCGCATCGACGATAAAATGTCATTCGATGTCCGAACGCTTTGTACCCTAAACGATAACCGCGGTGTCGCCGCCGTGTTTCATTAAAAAATCGTCATGATCGCTGTAGCGGCTTTGGTTCGACTTGCTGCCAATGCGCGATCGCGCCTGGTCCTGACGGAGGCGAGCGGGGACGCGGGCCGCTGATATAAGATCGCCGTGATGCTCGAATCGCTGGTCTCTGGCTTCGCCGACATCTCCTTGCCGGAACTCGCCCTGATCGCCGGGATGGCGCTGGTCGCTTCGGTGGTCGGCGGGGTTGCCGGCTACGGCACCGGCGCGCTGATGCCGCTGGTGCTGGTGCCGATCGTGGGCGCCGAGCCGGTCGTGCCGATTCTCTCGCTGTCGGCGCTGTTCACCAATTCCAGTCGGGTGGCGGCGTTTTGGCCCCTCATCGACCGGCGCCGGGCGCTCATCGTGCTGGTCGCAGCGGTGCCGACCTGCGCGCTCGGTGCCTGGGGCTACACCATGCTCACCGGCAAGGGCGCTGCGATTGTGATCGGCGGAATGCTGATGGCGAGCGTCCCGCTCCGCCGGCTGATGCGGCGGCGCGGACTTGCGCTATCAACCCGCGGCCTGGCCGCAGCGTCCTTTGGCTGGGGCCCACTCGCCGGCGGCACCGTGGGCGCCGGCATCATCCTGCTGTCGCTCCTGATGGCGGCTGGGCTCGAGGGCGCCGCCGTCGTCGCAACCGATGCCGTGGTCTCCATTGGCATCGGGCTGACCAAGTTTGCCACGTTCGGGCTCGCGGGCGCCATAGACGCGAAGGTGATCGCGATCGCGCTGCTCATCGGCTGCGTGGCATTTCCCGGCGCTTTCGTCGCCAAAGCGCTGACCAAGCGGCTGCCTGTGCATGTGCACACCGCGATCCTCGACGCGATGGTGCTGGGTGGCGGCGCGGTGATGATCGTCAATGCATTCGCGCATTGATGATTGGGCAGCGTGGATTGAGCGGCATTGTCGAGCAGAGGACACGCGGCTCGCGCAGATGAAACGTTGCCATCAGCCCGTCTTGCGCTTGCTCTTTGCCGGCTTGACCTCGTCTTCGTCGGCCTCCTCGAGGTCCGACTGGTCGCGTGCGGACTCGTCCTCGTCGTCCTCGTCGTGATCTTCCTCCTCGGCCGAGTCGGCTGCGATCATCAACGCGACGGTCGGGATGGTTTCGCGGAACAAGTCACCCTCTTCGCCGAGCCAAAGACAGTCGACGCTGTCCCCTCCGACAGCCGCCACCGTCATGGCCGATCCGCCTGATTTCAGGAACACCACATCTCCGGGCTCAAACGCCATGGCATCCTCCTGCTCGCACTCGGGAGGATCAGCATACGTGCCGTCTATGACAGATCGATCACGGCCACTTCACCACCGGCGGCAGCGAGGACAGGATTGAGTCGACGTTGCCGCCCGTGCGCAGCCCGAAAATAGTTCCGCGATCGTACAGCAGGTTGAATTCCACATAGCGGCCGCGGCGCACCAGTTGCTCCTCGCGTTCGGCCGGACCCCAGGGCGTGGCAAAATTCCTGCGTACCAACTCGGGATAAACCCGCAGGAAGGCGCTGCCCACGTCTTGCGTGAAGGCGAAGTCCGCGTCCCAGTCCCCGCTGTCGACGTAGTCGTAGAAAATGCCGCCGATGCCTCGCATCTCCTTGCGGTGCTTCAGGTAGAAATAGTCATCGCACCAGCGCTTGTACTTCTCGTACGGCGCCACGCCCGCATGGGCGTCGCAAGCCTGCTTCATCGCGACATGAAATGCGATCGTGTCGGGATCGGTCTGCGTGCGCCGGGCGTCGAGCACGGGGGTCAAGTCGGCGCCGCCGCCGAACCACGCCTTGGTCGTCACCACGAAGCGCGTGTTCATGTGTACCGCCGGCACGTGCGGGTTTTGCGGATGGCCGATCAACGAAATGCCGGAGGCCCAAAACCGCGGATCAGCGTCGGCGCCGGGGATCTCCTTGCGGAATTCAGGCGCGAACTCGCCGAAGACGGTCGAGACGTGGACGCCGACCTTTTCGAATACGCGGCCATGCAGGATCGACATCACCCCGCCGCCGCCGTCCGCGCCGCTGTGATCGCTACGGCTCCAGGGCGTGCGAACGAATCGTCCCGCGGTACGATCCGCGAACGGCGCGGCGGGAGGCAAACCGGCTTCCACTGCCTCGAATGCCGCGCAGATGTCGTCCCGCAGCGCTTCGAACCATGCGCGCGCCCGCGCTTTGCGCGTTTCGAGCAGATCGTTACTCATCGCCACCTCCGATCTTCCATTTAGGACATGGCCGGCGAGCCGTCACCTACGGGGCATGCGCATACCATCGCGGCCTGGAGCGCGTGTGCGAAGGACGGGAGAAAATTGCAACTGAGCTTTTTTTTGCCATTGTTTCGGGAAAAGTTGTGCATGTGGGGGATCGGGGAGTGCGATGTCGTACCCCCGCTTGCGTGGGGACTTGGCAAGCGGCGGGTGACGACAAGCGCCAAGCGAGCGATGCGGGTGAGGGGCAACGCCTCGGGGCGTGTACTGTCTCTCACCCGCCTCGTGCTTCCAGACATCAGCGCCGGGTGACGGCTTCAGCGCGCGGGGAGTCGATCTGTCGGATCGCCTCGCCCACCGCCATTGCCGCTGCCATCGCCACATTGAGCGAGCGCAAGCCTTCCCGCATCGGAATGACCAGCCTTGCGTCGGCGGCCTCGTGGACCTTGTTGCCCACGCCCGACGATTCGCGGCCGAACAGCAGGATATCGCCGCGCCGAAACGCGTGGTCGAGATAAGACGACCGGGCGCGCGTGGTGAAAAGGATCAGCCGCGCGGAGGCCCCACTGCGCCAAGCCTCGAATGCCTCCCAGGTCGGATGACGCAGGATGTCCACCTGATCGAGATAGTCCATGCCGGCCCGCCGAAAGGCGCGGTCGGTGGTCGGGAAGCCGGCCGGCTCGATGATGTGCGCCTCGATGCCGAGGCAGGCGGCGAGACGGAGAATGGTCCCCGTGTTCTGGGGAATATCGGGCTCGAGCAGCGCAACGCGCAGGTGTGGGGTCAAACTCGCTCCCGATCCGGTCGGCCTATCTTATGAGCGGCCACGGCGTGGTGAAGAATCGTCCTTGCGGCCGCTGGGAATCCCCCCACACGACCAGGCCCGCCGTGAGGGCGTTCCGGCCCGCGCAAACGGCACTGGTCCGGCCCGAAAACCTGCGGATGGCAAACGAGTTATGCGACTTTTGGTCATTACGGTGCAGGCCCGCGCCTTCCCCACTTGCGCTCCCTTGGCAAGGGTGCCAATAAAACGCCGCTGGATTAAGCCGCTTGGCCTCTTGCTTGCAACCTAGCGCTTGCTTGCGAGAGGGGAGCGGCCGGTTCGCCCGCCGCCGCCAGGCGGCGTCTCCGTGTCGGGCGCCGGAGGAAACCGTGGCCGCCTGCACGCAGGCAAGCTTACACAGCCTGCACAGGTTCGGCTGCAGGCAGCGCGCAGCCTGCGCAAGCTGGTTGCGGGTGGACTGACGGAACAAGAAAGGGACTGTACCGTGACCACGATGTCCTCGGCCGAGCCGACACGTCGCGATTTTCTCTATATTGCGACGGCCTCCGTCGGTGCCGTCGGAGCCGCCGCGGCGCTGGTGCCGCTGATTGCGCAGATGAATCCCGACGCCTCGACGATCGCGGCGGGCGCCCCGATCGAGGTCGATCTTTCGCCCATCGCCGACGGTCAGGTCATCAAGGTGTTCTGGCGCGGCAAGCCGATCTACGTCAATCACCGCACCAAGAAACAGATCGAGGAGGCGGAGAACGTCGACGTGGCGAAGCTGCCCGATCCGCAGCCGGATTCGGCGCGCGTCAAGCCCGGCCACAGCCAGTGGAGTGTCTTGATCGGAATCTGCACCCACCTGGGCTGCATCCCGATTGCGCACCAGGGGCCATACGACGGCTACTTCTGTCCCTGCCACGGTTCGGTCTACGACACCTCCGGTCGCATCCGGCAAGGACCGGCGCCGTTGAACCTCGCGCTTCCGCCCTACGAATTCCTGTCCGACACCAAGATTCGGATCGGCTGACCGCCTCTCGACTTCATCCTTCAGGGTTCGATCATGAGCGGACACTCGACTTACCAGCCGCAAAACGCATTCATGCAATGGATGGAGCGCCGGCTGCCGATCGCCGGGCTCGTCTATTCGTCGTTCATCGTCTATCCGACGCCGCGCAACCTGAACTACTGGTGGACGTTCGGCGGAATCCTGTCGTTCATGCTCGCCGCGCAGATCATTACCGGGGTCGTGCTGGCGATGCACTACACGCCGCATGTCGACCTTGCCTTCAATTCGGTCGAGCAGATCATGCGCGACGTCAATTACGGCTGGCTGCTGCGCTATCTGCACGCCAATGGCGCGTCCATGTTCTTTCTCGCCGCCTACATCCACATGTTTCGCGGCATGTATTACGGCTCCTACAAGGAGCCGCGCGAGGTGCTGTGGATTCTCGGCGTGATCCTGTTGCTGCTCATGATCATGACCGGCTTCATGGGATACGTGCTGCCCTGGGGACAGATGAGCTTCTGGGCCGCGACCGTCATCACCAACCTGTTCTCGGCCATCCCGCTGGTGGGCGAATCCATCGTCACGTGGCTGTGGGGCGGCTACTCGGTCGGCAATCCGACGCTCAACCGCTTCTACTCGCTGCACTACCTGCTGCCGTTCGTCATCGTCGGCGTCGTCGTGCTGCACGTATGGGCGTTGCACATGGCGGGACAGAACAATCCGGACGGCGTCGAGCCGAAGACGGAGCAAGACACGGTCGCGTTCACGCCCTACGCCACGATCAAGGACGGGTTTTTCCTGGTCGTGTTCTGCATCCTGTTCGCGTGGTTCGTGTTCTACATCCCGAATTTTCTCGGCCATCCCGACAATTACATCCCGGCCAACCCGGCGGTGACCCCGACACACATCGTCCCGGAATGGTATTACCTGCCGTTCTACGCCATCCTGCGGGCGATCCCGAACAAGCTTCTCGGCGTCATGGCGCTCGGGGCCTCGATCGTCATCCTCGCCTTTCTGCCGTGGCTCGATACGTCGAAGGTCAGGTCGGCACGCTATCGTCCGCTCTACCGGCAGTTCTTCTGGGCGTTCGTCATTGTCTGCATCGGCCTGGGGTGGCTCGGCTCCAAGCCGCCGGAGGGCAACTACGTCCTCTTCGCGCGCATCTTCACCGTCTACTACTTCGCCTATTTCCTCGTGATTTTGCCGATCCTGGGCAAGGTTGAGAAAACCAAGCCGCTGCCGAACTCGATCGCGGAATCGGTGTTGCTGAAAGGCAAGCCGCCGCTCGGGGCGCCCGCTCCGCCGCCACCGCTCGCCAAGGCTTGAGGCCACATCATGGTCATTGCGCGCACTCTCGCTGTTGCCGTTGCGCTCGCCGTGCTGGCCGCTCCCGCGCTGGCGCAAGAGCACGATGCCCCGGCCCCGCCGATGAACAAATGGTCGTTCTCCGGACCGTTCGGCAAATTCGATCGCGGGCAGCTGCAGCGCGGGCTCAAGGTCTATCGCGAGGTCTGCCAGGTCTGTCACGGGCTGAAGCTGGTCGCGTTCCGCACGCTGGCGGAAGCGGGCGGCCCCGGTTTCACCACCGCGCAAGCGACGGCCATCGCGGCCGAATACCAGGTCCCGGCCGAGCCCGACGACCAGGGCGAGATCAAGCCCCGCCCCGCCCGGCTGGCCGATTACTTCCCGGCGCCGTTCCCCAACGAGCAGGCGGCGCGTGCGCGTTACAATGCCGTGCCGCCCGACCTGTCCATCATCGCGAAGGCGCGTGGCTATGAGCGCGGCTTCCCGCGTTGGGTGGGCGACATGTTCACGCAATATCAGGAGCAGGGCGTCGACTACCTCACGGCGCTGCTCCAGGGCTATCAGGACAGCCCGCCCGCGGGCGTCACGCTGCCGCCCGGAAATTTCTACAACAAGTATTTTCCCGGCCACGGCATCGCGATGCCGCCGCCGCTGACCGATCAGCGCGTCGACTACACCGATGGCGCACCGATGACCGTCGAGCAGTATTCCAAAGACATCTCGGCGTTTCTGATGTGGACCGCCGAGCCGCACCTCGAGGCCAGGAAGCGGATCGGCCTGCAGGTGGTGATCTTCCTGATCGTGCTGTCCGGTCTTCTCTACTTCACCAAGAAGAAAGTCTGGCACGACGTGAAGCTGCATCCGGACAAGCTCACGCCGCGCCCGCCGGCGGAATATCCGCGGACATAGCATCACCCCCCGTAGGGCGACCAAGCCGCACGGACCAATTTGCGTGGTCCGTGAGCTTAGAAACCGAGCCGCGCCCTGATCACCTCTGGATCGGCCGACAGGGTGCTCGGGTCGACACTGACCTTCTCGAATTCGCAGCGCGCAAAGCGCGCCTTTTCCGAGAACGGGATGGTGGCGTCGATGCCGAGCTTTGCCCGAATTCCGTTTTGACCGACACGAATATACTCGTGCCCGCGGGCGGCGGGCATGACCATGAGGTCGCGCGAGGCTTCCATCCGGGTCGCCAGCGCGTATTCCACGTCATGCGGGTCGCGGATGTCGATGTCCTCGTCCACCACGATCACCAGGTCGAGGTCCTTGAGCGCCCCGAAGGCGGCGAAGATCGCGTTGCGCTGCAAGCCTTCCTGCTGCGGCGTGGCCTTGCGCACCTGCACCACGGCATGGAAACGGTGCAATCCACCTGCCGTCATTTCGGCGTCGACCACGATCGGCACCGCGGCTTGCAAAACCTTGAGCAGGCTTGCCTCCAGCACGTATTTGCGCAGCATGATGGTCTCGCGGCCGTAACCGTTGATGGCGTGGTAGATCGGCCGGTCGCGATGGGTCACGGCGGTGATCTCGAACACGGGTGCCTGGTCGGCCGGCGACAGGTATCCGACGAACTCGCCAAACGGCCCTTCGACCACCGTGCCGTCGACCAACATGCGGCCCTCCAGCACGATCTCGCTCTCCGCCGGGATCAAGAGGTCCTGCGAGACGCCCTTTACGACCGGGAGCGGCCGCCCGCACAGTCCGCCGGCGACAGCGATCTCGTCGGCATGCTCCGGCATCTGCGAGCCCATGGTCGCCGCGGTGTAGTGCAGCGCCAGGTCGGAGCCGATGCACACTGCGATCGGCAAGGCTTCACCCTTGCGTTTTGCGCGCTCGAAAGCCAGGCGCAAGTGACGGCCGAAGTCGAGCTTGATGGCGGCGCGGTCGCTGCCGACGATCTGGAGGCGGTGATAGGACGCGTTGTAGGTGCCGGTGTCGGGATCGCGCACGATCACGATTCCGGCGGTGACGTAACGGCCGGCGTCGGCTGCCGTGTGGTGGAGCGCGGGCAGCATGCGGGCAAGATCGATACCGTCGGTGTGGATATGCTCCTGCGCCGGCGCCTTCTCCACCAGCACCGGCGGTTGCGGCGAGCCGAGCGCCCGGCCGACGAATTCGCGGATACCGTCGAAGTCGATGCCGAAGGCGGCCTCGCAATTCGCCTGGCACGACAGCAGGTTTCCGATCACGGGCATGTCGTAGCCGTCGACCGCGCTGAACAGCAGCGCCGGTCCGCCGTCCAGTTTCTTCATGACGGCGGCCACTTCGAGATAGGGGTCGATCGGCGCAGCGTAGACCTGGAGCCGTCCTTGCACCGCCATGCGCTCGAGCGCCGAACGGAATCGCGTGTCGAGGACGCCGGAATTGGACATGGTCGATGCCTCTGTTGCGGACCGGCGCACTGTAGGGTGTATGAGTTGCAAAACCAACGCGGAGCATGACAATGGCGGTTCGGATGCGCGGCCGCGCTCGCGGTCCTTCGACCGCGAGGTTTCCACATGAGACAAGGTGAAAAAGCCGGCTCGGCCGCCATTCGCGCTTGTGCGGCGCGGCGGCGCCGCGGGACAGAGGACAGAGCCGGCCGATCAAGCTGACGGCGTTCGCGGCCGGCGGGAATACCGGCGCAGTTGCGCGCATAGGGGAGTTTCATGACCAAGGCCGTGCTCGGCATCATCGGCGGCTCCGGCATCTACGACCTGCCGGGACTCGAGAAGGTGCGGCAGAAGAAGATCAAGAGTCCCTGGGGCGAGCCGTCGGCCGCACTGCGCATCGGCGAGATTGCGGGGACGCCGGTGGTGTTTCTGTCGCGCCACGACAAGGGTCATCGGCTTTCGCCGTCGGACATCAACTACCGGGCGAATATCGACGTGCTCAAACGCGCGGGCGTGACCGATCTCGTTTCGCTGTCCGCATGCGGTTCGTTCAAGCAGGAGTTGCCCCCCGGCACCTTCGTGCTCGTGGACCAGTTCGTCGACCGCACCTTCAACCGGGCGAGCTCGTTCTTCGGCAAGGGCTGCGTCGCACACGTGTCGATGGCGCACCCGGTCTCGCCGCTGTTGCAGGAACGCGTCGCGGCCGCCGCCGGGCTTGAAGGCATCGAGATCGTGCGCGGCGGCACCTATGTGTGCATGGAGGGGCCGCAGTTTTCCACTTTGGCCGAGAGCATGACCTACAAGGGGCTCGGCTACTCCGTGATCGGCATGACCAACCTGCCGGAGGCAAAGCTCGCGCGCGAGGCGGAGCTCTGCTACGCGACGGTGGCCATGGTGACCGACTTCGACTGCTGGCATCCCGATCACGACGCGGTCACGGTGCGGGACATCATCGCCGTGCTCACGGCCAACGCGGAGAAGGCGAGGGGGCTCGTGGCACGGCTTGCCCGCGATTTCCCGCGCGAGCACGAGCCCTGTCCGATCGGGTCCGACCGCGCGCTCGATACCGCACTGATCACGGCGCCCGAGGCGCGCGACAAGACGCTACTCAGGAAGCTCGACGCCGTAGCAGGAAGGGTGTTGAAGAAGCGGCGCTGAGTTCTGTTCCGCCTCGCGCTGATGAGCCTTGCGAAACACTGTCGTCTCGAAGGATGAGGTCGAGACACAACGCTGCGTTATTTGACGGGCTGCTGGCGCCATCATCAGAATGCCTCAAACAAAGGTGCCGAAGCGCACGGGAGGAAACATGGGGACGCTTTTCGCCGCACTGCTTGCTGCGACGCTGTTCGGCTTGTCGGCATCACCGCTGCGTGCCGAGACCCTCGACGAGATCTACGCCCGGGCGAAAGGCGAGGGCGCGCTGTCGATCTATGGCGGCGGACCGGCGCGGCTCTATGAAGGCTGGGTGAAAGAGTACGAGACGCGCTTCCCCGGCATCAAAGTGAGGGTGACCGGCGGTTATGCGGGCGGACTTGCGCCCGCGATCGACAAGCAGATTGCGGACGGCAAGCTTGACGTCGATTTCGTGACCTTCCAGGCGGTGCAGGAATTCATCCGCTGGAAGCGGGAGGGCGCGCTGCTGCCTTTCAAGATGCAGGGATTCGAGGCGCTCGATCCGCGCTTTCGCGACGCGGACGGGGCTTACACGCCGATCAACGTGTTCGCGATCGCGCCGGCGTTCAATACCAAGCTGGTGGCGCGCGAGGACGCGCCGAGATCGGCGCTCGATTTTCTCAAGCCCATGTTCCGCGGCAAGCTGATCACGGCCTACCCGAACGACGATGACGCGACCCTCTTTGCCTTCCAGACCATCGTCAAGAAATACGGCTGGAAGTACATGGACGACTACATGGCGACAGAGCCGAAGTTCATTCAGGGTCACCTCGGCGTGGTGCGCAGTGTGGCGGCCGGAGAGAGCCTCGCGACCTTCGACATGATGCTGCACCATACGATGGTGGAGAAGAGCGAAGGCAAGCCGATCGATGTGGCGTTCCCGGCAACCGATGCGATCCCGATCTGGGGACAGCTTGGCGCGATTTTCAAGGATGCCCCCCATCCCAACGCCGCCAAACTCTATCTGCAATGGTATATGGCAAAGGAACAGCAGGCGCGGATTGGCACCTGGTCGGCGCGCAACGACGTTCCGCCACCGTTCGGGTTGAAACCCATCCTCGACTACAATGTCGCCAATGACCTGGCCGAGCTGGTCACCGATCCCGCGCAGCTTTCCGCGCTGCGCAAGCGCTTCGAATCCTATATCGGCGAGGTCAAGAACAAGGGTGGTATTCGCTGACGCAGCCCACGCTGGCGGCTTGCGGGTATTGCCAAGGGCGGAACTTCGCCGTCACAGAGGAAGCAGACGATGCCTTGGAGAATTTTGTCACGCTCGATCATAAACGCGGCGTTGGTTGTCTTGGTGGTCATGCCGGTGCTCGCGCATGCCCAGACCGCGTTGCGGGTTCCCGTGGTCTCGCGCACCGTGTTCTATATGCCGGCATGGACCGCGGAAAAGCAGGGTTTCTTCAAGGAGGCAGGTCTCGATGTGAACATCGAGGTCTATGACGGCTCGGAAAAGATCTTTCACGATCTGCGTGCCGGCACGCACCAGATCGCGATCGCCTCGATCGAAAGCGTCATCGCCGAGTCCTACAAGGGCGGCACGCTTCGGATCGTCGCCGGCATCGCCAAGCGGCCCCCGCACTTCATCATCGCGCAGCCCGAGATCAAGACGCTTGCCGACCTCAAGGGAAAGACCATCGGCGTGGTGTCGATGCACGAGGGCACCACGTTCTTCGTCGCCGATATCGCCAAAGCCGGCGGGTTCGCTCTCAATGACGTAAAGGTGGAGGCGGTCGGGGGTTCTCCCACGCGGGCGCGGCTGCTCAAGGAGCGCAAGATCGACATGGGCCTGCAGCCCTATCCCCTGAGTTACGAAGCGGAAGCGCAAGGCTTCACCAATCTCGGGGCGATGGCAAAGCTCGTTCCCGACTATCAGTTCGTCTCGGTCATCGTCGACGAGAATTGGGCAAGCAAGAACCGGGCGGTTGTCGCCGCCTTTATCAAGGCGCTCCGGCGCGGCACCGAATACATGTTCGCGCACCCCGACGAATCGGCGGAGCTCGGCGCCAAGGAACTGCGCACCAGCCCTGCATTCGCCCGGCGCGCGCTCGAAGACACGCTCAGCATGGACATCATGTCGCGCGACCTCTCCCTTACGGACGCGAGCCTGCGGCGTGTGTTCAGCATCATGCAGCAGGCAGGTGCGCTGGCGCGCGAGGTACCGTTCGAACCGGCGAAGTTCGTCGACGAGAGCTACCTCGCCGAGAGCCGGAAGTAGCGACCGCACCGGCAGCGCTAATCCCACTTACGAGCGCGGCACGTGCTGCCGCGCCAGCAGCTGCTGGATGCGCCGCGCGGCCATCGTGCCGCTCCCGATCGCGGTGGCAATTGATGGATGCCCCGGATTGGCGACGTCGCCCACCGCGAACACGCCGCGACGGGACGTTTCCATGTTGCCGTCGACCACGAGATAGCCGCGCGGGTCTTTCTCCAGGGCGAGCTCCGCGATCCAGGGTTCGCTCGTGTTCGGCCGGTAGCCGAACAGGAGAACGACATGGTCGACGGTGATCTCCCCGCCGTCGTTCAACCGCACGCGGATTCTCGACCCGGCCTGTTCGAGCGCCGTAACCGTGCGCTCTACCAGCAGGTCCGCCATTCCGGAGGCTTGATGCGGGCGCAGGCGCTCGACCAGCAGCGGCTGCCCCTGCGGGGACTTGGCGCGCATGACCAGGGATACGTGCACGCCCTTCTCGGCCAGCATGCGTGAGACGTCGAAGGCATTGTCGCCGCCGCCGATCACGGCGACATGGGTCCCCAAGTCGGCATCCCGCTCGCCGACCGCTGCCGGGCCGAGGTGGACGCGGCCCGCCGCCGCGAGTTGCCGCGCATTGTTGACCTGGTCGAGCCAGTCCTCGCCGCGGAATTGGGTTCCGGTCGCGATCACCAGGGCCGGCCCCGACAGGGAGCGCGCCTCTGGCTGGCCGGGGAACGTGATGTCGAGTCGAAATCCATCGCTTTCGCGCCGGAGGCGCTGCGGCCGGCTGCCAAGCCAAGTCTCGACGGCAAGTTTGCCGAGGTGGTCGGCAAACTTGGCGGCGTTCTCGCGCGCGCTTTGATCCGGTTGCCCGAGCAGTCCCTCGTTGGGATAAGGGCTTCGCCGCGCCATACCCCCCAATGCGGTCTCCCGCTCGACGATGACGGGGCGCAGCCCGTAATTATGCAGCCAAAGTGCGCAGGACATGCCCGCGGGTCCCCCGCCGATGATGGGCACGATCGGCGCCCGCGACATTGTCAATCGGTCCACCACGGCATATCCCGTCTCCGGTTGCGCGCGCTCGCATGGTTCGCCAGAGTGAGTTTGCGCGCAAGCCCGCAAGGTCTTCTACGAGAGAAACTCATGATCAGCATGGAATTCGAGCACGATCTCAAGGCATCGGTCCGCACCATTCCGGACTACCCGAAGCCCGGGATCATGTTCCGCGACATCACCACGCTCCTGGGCAACGCGCGTGCGTTTCGCCGCGCGGTCGACGAACTGGTCCAGCCCTGGGCGGGATCGAAGATCGACAAGGTGGCGGGCATCGAGGCGCGCGGCTTCATCCTGGGCGGCGCGGTGGCGCACCAGGTCTCGGCCGGCTTCGTGCCGATCCGCAAGAAGGGAAAGCTGCCGCACAAGCGGGTCTCGATCGCCTATTCGCTGGAATACGGCCTCGACGAGATGGAGATGCACGAGGACGCGGTGGAGGCGGGCGACCGTGTCGTTCTGGTGGACGATCTGATCGCCACCGGCGGGACCGCGGAGGGCGCGGTCAAGCTTCTGCGCCAACTTGGCGCCCAGGTGCTAGCGGCCTGCTTCATCATCGATCTGCCGGATCTCGGCGGCGCCGACAAGCTGCGCAAGCTCGACGTCCCGGTGCGCACGCTCATTACATTCGAGGGTCATTGAAGGCGGATTGCGCGCGCCGCCCGGCTGGTTCACGCGTCGGCTATTTCCGGTGCGGTCCCCACGGGCCGGGGTCGTTACCCGCAGACGCGGAGCCGCCGAGTTCGACCGGCGGCTGCGCGGGCAGGAACGGCTTGGCCCCGCCCTGCGTCTCCGGGGTCGCGCCCCACGGTCCGCCAGGAGCGGGTTGCTCGCCACTCTCCTGCTCGTCGGCCGCGTCGGCTGCGGCCGGCTCCGGCAGCGCGAGCGGCCCGGGATCGTGGCCGCCGGCGAACTTGACCAGCGCCGCCACACGCGCGTCGATTGGGGGATGAGTATCGAAGACGTTGGAGAATCCCCCGCGCGGATTGTCGATGCACATTTCCATCACGGCCGAGGTAGCGCCCGGCAGTTCGCCGCGGCCCTCGATCTTGCGCAACGCCGAGATCATCGCATCGGGATTCTTGGTGAGCTCGACCGAGCCCGAATCGGCCAGATACTCACGCTGGCGCGACAGCGCGAAGCGGATGACGATCGAGAGTATCCAGGCAACCGCGATCAGCACGACGGCGATGAGGATCGCCGCTCCCGCGCCCTTGCGGTCGCCGCTGCTGCGGCTGCGCCAGCTCAATCCGCTCTGGAACATCAACCGGAAGACGAGTTCGGCGAAGAACGCGATCACCCCCGCGATGATCACCGCGATCACCAGCATGCGCACGTCGCCGTTTCGAATGTGGGTCAGTTCATGTCCGAGCACAGATTCGATCTCGGCGTCGTCGAGCGAATTGATCAGCCCGGAGGTGACGGTGATCGAATACTGTTTCTCGTTCATGCCGGTGGCGAACGCATTGAGACTGTCGTCCTCGATGACCTTGAGCTTCGGCATCGTGATGCCGCGCGAGATGCAGAGGTTTTCGAGCAGATTGTAGAGCCGCGGCTCCTCTTGCCGCGTGACCTCGCGTCCGCCGGTCACCGCGTCGATCATCGCCTGATGGAATTTGTAGGCGATCAAGATCCACAGCGCCGTGCCGAGCGTCGCCCAAGGTGCGGCATAGAGCGCATCTCTCAGGGCGGCGCGCATGAGCACGTCGAGTGGCGCGTCGTTGGTAAGGGCCTCGCCGGTCAGCGCGCCGGCATAGACGAGGAGGTAGACGAGAAAAAACAACCCTGCCAGCAGCGCAATCGATCGCCGCTTGTTCGACTGGATGTGGGTGTAGAGCCCGTAGGCGGCCATTGGTACGCTCAGATCCGCGTGGCCGGAGCGCGGTGCAGCGCGAGTGCCAAGCGCGCAGCGATGCGCTGCAGACCCGCGACGCTTTCGGTTGGCGGCGGTCCCGGTTCAGCGGTGCACCGCTCCGCAGGCGCTAGGCTCCACATCGCACCGGGGACGCAGGATCGAAACGTCAAAACTTCACCTGCGGCGCCTGCTCGAGCACCTTGCGCTCATCGACACCGACGTCGAAGAATTCCTTTTGCGTGAATCCGAGCGCCCCCGCCATCAGCACCGCGGGGAACTGCTGGATGCCGGTGTTGTATTCCTGCACCGCGTTGTTGAAGAAGCGGCGCGCCGCGGCAATCTTGTTTTCGATATCTGAGAGCTCGGCCTGGAGCTGCTGGAAGTTCTGATTGGCCTTGAGGTCGGGGTAGGCTTCGCTGAGCGCGAACAACTGGCGCAATGCGCCACTCAGCACGTTCTCGGCGGCGGCCTGGGCGGCCACCCCTCCCGCCTGTGCGGTCACCGCCGCATTGCGCGCCTGGACCACCGCCTCCAGGGTTCCGCGCTCATGAGCCGCATAACCCTTCACCGTTTCGACCAGGTTGGGAATGAGGTCGTGGCGCTGTTTGGTCTGGACGTCGATGTCGGAGAAGGCCTGGTTCACCCGCTGCCGCAGGGCCACAAGGCCGTTGTAGATCATGATAATCCACAGCACGAACAACACGATCAGACCGATGATGATCCAGGTGATGGCGGTGGAAGACATCAGGGGGCTCCTCGGCGGGCGAAGGTTTATGTCGGCCGGTGCAATCTATGGCGTAGCGGGGACAGAGGGAAGCGGGCGTTCTCGCCGGCCGGTATTCTGGGGAACGCGATATCGCATCGATCGTTGCCTTCACCGGGGCCGGCCTGACGCAAGCCCGATGAGTCCAATGAGTCCAAGATGACATCCACCGCCCCGCTCGTAGGACAGGCATCCGCGCAGGCAGGCGCGGCGATCATCTCGACCGATATCCCGGCGCGGCTCGATCGGTTGCGCTGGGGCCGCTTCCACACGCTCGTGGTCGTGGCGCTCGGCATCACCTGGATCCTGGACGGTCTCGAGGTGACGCTGGCCGGCGCCGTTGCTCCGGCCCTCAAGGAGAGCCCGCGCTTGCATTTCTCCAACGCCGAGGTCGGCCTGGTGAGCAGTGCCTATCTTGTGGGCGCGGTGGTGGGCGCGCTGTTATTCGGCTGGCTCACCGACCGGCTCGGGCGCAAGCGGCTGTTCTTCATCACGCTCGCGCTCTATCTGGTCGCCACCGCGTCCACAGCGCTGTCATGGAATCTATGGAGCTTTGCGCTGTTCCGGTTCTTGACCGGCGCCGGCATCGGCGGGGAGTACACGGCCATCAATTCGGCGATTCAGGAACTGATCCCCGCGCGCTACCGCGGTTGGACCGACCTCGTCATCAACGGCAGCTTCTGGATCGGCGCCGCGGCCGGTGCGGTGGCCTCGATCATTCTGCTCGATCCCGCCGTACTGCCGCCGGATTGGGGATGGCGCCTCGCCTTTCTCATCGGCGCGATGCTCGGCCTCGTGATCTTCCTGATGCGTATGTGGCTGCCCGAATCGCCGCGTTGGCTGATGACGCATGGGCGTGTCGACGAAGCCAACAGGGTGCTCGAAGGCATCGAGGCCGAATTCCGCGCGCGCGGGCATCGCTTCGACGACGAACCGCTCCCCGTCATGCGGCTGCGCACGCGCCGCTTCACCCCGCTTGCGGAGGTTGCCAACACGCTTTTTAGCGTCGAGCGCCGGCGCACCCTCGTAGGCTTGACGCTGATGGCGGCCCAGGCGTTCTTCTACAACGCCATCTTCTTCACCTACGCGCTGGTGCTGACCGATTTCTACGGCATACGGGCCGACCACGTCGGCTGGTATCTGCTGCCCTTCGCGGCCGGAAACTTTCTCGGGCCGGTGCTTCTCGGCCGGCTGTTCGACACTGTCGGACGTCGTACGATGATCGCGGTTACGTATGCGGTGTCCGGCCTGCTGCTCGCCGGTGCGGGTTATCTGTTCGCCATCGGGGTCTTGTCGGCCGCGGGCCAGACCATCGCCTGGATGGTCATCTTCTTCTTTGCCTCGGCGGCGGCGAGCTCGGCGTATCTCACGGTGAGCGAGACCTTTCCGCTCGAGGTCCGCGCGCTGGCTATCGCCTTCTTCTACGCCATCGGCACCGGTATCGGCGGCGTGGCAGGACCCTGGCTGTTCGGCGTCCTCATCGACACCGGCTCTCGCTGGAGTGTTTTCGGCGGCTACCTGTTCGGCTCGGTGCTGATGCTCGCGGCGGCGTTGGTTGCGGCGCTCTTCGCCGTTCCGGCCGAGCGCAAGTCGCTGGAGAGCATCAGCCGCCCGCTCGCCGCCGCCGACTGAAGCCGCGTGGCCGCCGCCGTCGACCTGGCGGCACGGGCGCGGCGCTTGGCCTGCGCCGACCTTGCGAGTCGAGACACAACAACGCACTCTCGCGCCCCGTCTCTCAGGGCCTTGGGGATATCAAATGAGTCGGCTCGGACGCCTTTGCGCCGCCTGTTTCTCGATCATTGCGCTCACGCTGTGGTCTCACGGCGCATGGCCGCAGGCCGCGCGAACGATCAAGATCGTTGTCCCGGTCCCGCCAGGCGCCAGCACCGACTTCGTGGCTCGCCTGATGGCGGAGCAGATCGGCCGCGCGCAAGGGGTGACCATGGTGGTCGAGAACCGCCCGGGCGCCAGCGGAATGATCGGAACCGAGGCGGTATCGCGCGCCGCGCCCGACGGCACCACGCTGCTGATGACGGCAAATACCTATCTGATCGACGCGCAGATGCGGAAGGCGAGCTACCATCCGGTCACCAGCTTCGAGCCGATCTGCTTCCTCGTGGAGTCGCCGGCGGTCCTCGTTGTGAACAGCGCGTCCTCCTATCATACGCTCGCTGATCTGCTGAACGCCGCCCGCGCCAAGCCCGCGGAATTGACCATGGCGAGTGTCGGCCCGGGAACATCCTTTCACATCGGGTTCGCGACGTTCACGCGCATGGCCCACGTCAACATGACTTACGTCCCCTATGCCGGCAGCGCGCCCGCCGTGAACGCGGTGCTGGGCGAGCACGTGACGTCGGTGTTCACGGGATACGCCGTGGTGGCGGAGCACTTGAAGGCGGGCAAGCTGCGGGCGCTCGCCGCGGCGACGCTCAAGCGGATCGCGCCGCTGCCGGACGTGCCGACCTTCGACGAGTCCGGCTTCCCGGGATTGGAGGTGGACAACTGGTTCGGCATCGTCGCGCCCGCGAAGACGCCGAAGGACACGCTCTCCCAGCTCGCCGGCTGGTTCACGGCGGCGCTGGGGCTTCCCGAGGTCAAGGCGAGGCTGGCCGATCAGGGCCTCTATCCGGTCGGCAGATGCGGCGCGGATTTCTCGGCGCTGGTCCGCAAACGGTATGACGAATACGGCGAAGCCATTCGTGACGCCAACATCAAGGGAGAGTAGTACGCGTTACGATCCGGACCGGGGCGGCCCACACTGCGAGTGGGCAGGCCTGCTTCGCGCTCGGCGCCCACGACGCCCGGACTGCGTTCGAGATGCTGCCTTGCATCCTCATCCATTGACACGGCCGGAACGCGGGCGGCACGCTGGGTGAAATTCAATATCCGCGCGAACGCGGTGGCGGGAGGAAATCATGAACGATGTCGGTATCGGCAACGTCATCAGACCTGAGTTCATAGCGGGCGGCGCCTGCGCCTTGCTGGCGTCGGCAATGGTACTCGCCGCCTCGGCGGCCAGCCGGGCGGAGCCACCCAAGCTGCCCGTGCCGGCGATAGACCAGTCGGCGGTCGCCCAGCGCGGGTATTTCTACGTCGGCGGGAAATACACCGGCGAACCCGGCAAGGACATCATGCAGGGCCAGGTCTACGTCGAGGTGCTCGCGCCGAAAGATGTCCGTCGGCCCTATCCGCTGGTGCTCATCCATGGGGCGGCGCAGACCGCGACCAACTGGATGGGAACGCCGGATGGGCGAAAGGGCTGGGCGGAATTTTTCGTCGAGCAAGGCTACGTCGTCTACATGATCGACCAGCCGATGCGCGGCCGCTCCGCCTGGCATCCGGGTGACGGCGCAACGCGCATGTTCACCGCCCAGCAGGAGGAATTCCAGTTCACCGCCAACACCGTCAGGGGAACCTGGCCGCAGGCGAAGAAACACACGCAATGGCCCGGCGAGGGTCCGAACAAGGGGCAGAAGGGCGATCCGATCTTCGATGCGTTCTACGCCACGCAGGTGGAGACCGTCATCTCCAACGAGGTGACGCAGCAACGCAACCAGGACGCCGGCGCTGCCCTGCTCGACAAGATCGGACCCGCGGTCGTGCTGACCCATTCCCAGTCCGGCGCGTTCGGCTGGTTGATCGCCGACGCGCGGCCACAACTCGTCAAGGCCATCGTCGCCATTGAGCCGTCCGGCCCTCCCTTCGAGGCCACGATCATTGGCACCGGCAAGGCGCGCGTATGGGGCCCGACCGACATCCCGATCACGTACGATCCGCCGGTCAAGGATCCGGGCGAGCTTGCGGTCGAACGTGAGGCGCAGGCCGACGGGCCTGATCTTTTCGTCTGCTGGATGCAGAAGGCGCCGGCCCGGCAATTGGTCAACCTGAAGAACATTCCGGTGATGGTGATGGCGGCGGAAGCCTCCTATCACCAGGCCTACGACCACTGCACGGCCAAGTATCTCAACCAGGCGGGCGTGAAGACCGAATATATCCGGCTGCAGGACAAGGGCATCTATGGCAACGGCCATATGGTGATGATCGAGAAAAACAATCTCGACATCGCGCGCCTGGTGGATGGATGGCTGCAGAACAATTTACGGTGAGGTCCGGCACTCTTGCCGTATCTCGGAGAAGGCGCGAGCTCTCGGAGAAGGCGCGAGCACGCGGCTCAGGGCCGACGCCATAACTCCGGGAGCGGTCCGCCTTTGCCGTAAACGGGGTCTTTGACAGGCGTCGGTACCTTCGGGATCGACTTCAAGGCGCGCTCGCGATGCTCGGGCAAGGGCATGCATTCGTCGTAGGTTCCGGAAGCCGGATAGGCCCCGACGACCAGGAGCTGCTTGCTTGCGGAAATGCGCTGATGGCCGGTACCGGCCGGGAGGATCACGACGTCCCCGCTCCGCAGCGCGATAATTTTGCCTTCGTTGCCGCCGAACCGCACCCGCGCGTGCCCGCGTGCGATGCCGAGCACTTCGTGGGTACGCGAATGGTAGTGCACATATTCGTAAATGCCGTTGCGCCAGGAATCCCCCCAATCGTTGGCCTGGAACAGCTCTTCCAGCAGCGCGGCGGGGTCCGCCGAGCCGGTGAGACCAACCGCGCCGCGGTAAAGCAGGAATGGCAGATGAGCATTGTTCGGAATGCTGCCGTCGTCCTTGAACATCAGCGTGTGCGGTTTGCTCCGGCGAACCGCCCGGCGCGCGGAGGAGGCCGACGGCTTGCCGACCCCCGTTACCTTTCCAAGGGTCTTTTTCAGGTTTTCCAGGACATACATGGCCGAACTCGGGTTCCTCCGGGATAACGGCCCGCGAGGCAACCCGTTCCGTAACGACCGGCTTTCGGTTCAGGCGGCTTTCTTGCGCCGGCGCGATGACCAAGCGGGTTTGCGGGAGGCCGCGCGCGGACATGCGACGCGTTGTCCCGCGCCGACGTCCGTTCACAACAAAGTTGGCCTGCAACCGAAAACGCCGCCGAGCGTTTTCGTGAGCCGGGGGCGAGCGTGAGAGCGTAGAGTAACTGCGATGAAAGACGAACTCGTTACGGTTCTGGAAGCGGTGCGCCGTGCGCAGGCCGAACTGGCCGCCTATCTCGACTCTGCCGACCGCAACGCCGAACTCACGATTGCCAAGTTGGTGGGAATTCTCGAACGGCGCGAGGTCGTCGGGGCCGTCCGGCTGCTTCAGCCCTGGGCAGCCCGCATTCCCTCGTCGACGGTTGCGCGGGCGCCGGAGCGAAAGCTCGCCAGAGCGAGTTGAACGGCCCCCGGTCGGCGCGCGTCACACCGCTTCGCGCAGCTTGACCGCGCCTTGGAGATCCACGGAGACCAGCTGCGAGACGCCGCGCTCCGCCATGGTGACCCCGTAGAGCCGGTTCATCCGCGCCATGCTGATCGGATTGTGGGTGATGATCACGAAGCGCGTGTCGGTCGCGCGCGTCATCTCGTCGAGCAGGTCGCAGAAGCGATCGACATTGTGATCGTCGAGCGGGGCGTCGACCTCGTCCAGCACGCAAATCGGTGCCGGGTTGGTGAGGAACACGGCGAAGATGAGCGCGAGCGCGGTGAGCGCCTGCTCTCCGCCGGAAAGCAGCGACAGGGTCGCCGGCTTCTTGCCCGGCGGTCTGGCGATGATTTCCAGGCCGGCTTCCAGCGGATCGTCGTTCTCGATCAGCTGCAGTTCCGCGGTGCCGCCGCCGAACAGCTGCGTGAACAGGTGCTTGAAATGGGTGTTGACCACCTCGAAGGAGGCGAGCAGCCGTTCGCGCGCCTCGCGGTTGAGATTCTGGATGCCTTGACGCAGCCGCTTGATCGCTTCGACCAGATCGTCGCGCTCGGCGGTGAGCGAGCCATGCTGAGTCTCGACCTCACGCAGCTCTTCCTCCGCGCGTAGGTTGACGGCGCCGAGCCGTTCGCGGTCACGACGCAGCCGCTCCAGGTTGGCCTCCACCTCCGCCACCTCGGGCAGCGCCTTGTCGGGGTCGATGGCGGCGAGGTTGGCGACCTCCGCGGGCTCGACTTCCAGCATCTCGTGAATCTCATGGGCGACGTCGGCGAGCCGGCGTTTGCCGCCTTCGAAACGCTCCTCCGCGCGCGCGGCCTCCTCGCGCGCCGTGCCCATGGCCTCCAGCGCTGCGCGCGCTGCGCGATCGGCTTCGGCGAGTGCATTCTCGCCGGCGGCCAGCTGGTCGGCCGCCGTGCGGCGGGCGTTTTCGGCGGTCTCGATCTCGCTGATCAGCGCGAGCCGCTTCTCTTCGAACACGCGCGGGGTGTCTTCGAGACTGGCGCGTTCGTTCCTGGCCTCTTCGACGCGGGTGTCCAGGGTCTTGATCTGCGAGGCCGCGCTGTCGTTGCGGCCGCTCCAGGCTTGCCGCTCGGCGGCGATCGCGGCCAGCCGGCGCGCGGATATTTCCGCCTCGCGCGCCAGGGCCTGTGCTTCCGCGCGCACTTCGGCGAGCCGCGTGCGCTGGCCCTCGATCTCGCCCTTTACGCTGGCAAGCCGTGTCTCGATATCAAGCGCCGGCGGCAGTGCAGTGAGCGCGCGCTCCGCCTCGTCGCGCGCACCGGCAGCCTCGTCGCGGCTCGCGCTCAACCGTGCCTTCGCTTCGCCGAGCGCCGAGAGCCGCGCGGCGTTGCGCGCCATCTCGCGTTCGGCCTCGGCAAATCGGTCCCGTGCCGCGTGCGCTTCGTGCTGGAGCGTGCGCCAGCGGGTGCGCGCCCCGGCCTCCGCCTCGGCGGCGGACGCGATCTCGGTCTCGGCGGCCGTCACCACCGTCTGTTTCGTATCGACCTCGCGGCGCATGGCCTCGAGCTCCGCCTCGATGTCGCTGAGGCGGTTCCTGCCGGCCAAACGGCGCGCGGCGCCGGTCGGCGCATTGGCGGCGACCGAGAAGCCGTCCCAGCGCCACAGGTCGCCCTCTCGCGAAACCAGGCGCTGACCGGGCTTGAGCATCGGCGTGAGACGGGCTGCGTCTTCACGCCCGATCACGCCGATCTGGGCCAGGCGTCGCGCCAGCTCTTGCGGCGCTTTGACATGCTCGCCCAGCGCTTCGACGCCGTCCGGCAGCGCGGGATCGGTGGGATCGACGGTCGCGCCCGCCCAGCGCATCGGCGCGGAAGGATCGATGGGAGCTTCGAGATCATCACCGAGGGCTGCGCCGAGCGCGGTTTCGTAACCCTTGTCGACGGTGAGGGCATCGATCACCGCCGGCCACAGATTCTTGGTGTCGATGTGCAGAAGCTTCGCCAGTGTCTTGGATTCGGTGTCGAGACGTTGCGCCCGGCGCTCGGCTTCGGCGAGCGGCCCACGCGCGACGTCGAGGGCCTGGCGCGCCGCGGAATGCGCGGCCTCGGCGCGCAGCGCAGCGGCTTCGGCCTCCGCCACCGCGGCCTCGGAGGTTTCGGCGGCGCTGGCGAGCGTTGCCAGATCGGCGCGTTGCGCACCCTCGATCTGCGCGAGCTCCGTCGCGACGGCGGCGATCTCGTCGGTCAGACGGCCGATCCGATCGCCGTGCTCGCGCGCGGCATTTTCCAGGGCGTGGCGCCGCGCGGCCAGGTCGGCGAGGGTAGCGGTCAGTTCATCCGCGGCTTTCTCCGACGTCGCGAGCACGCCGTCCGCTTCGGCGACCCGCTGGTCCACGCCCGCGCGCTGGGCTTCGTTGGCACTGGTCTCGCGCTGCAACGTGTCTTCTTCGCCCGCCAGCCGTGCCAGCGCCGCCTCGGCGTCCGCAGCCAGGCGCTGCTCGCGTTCGATATCGGCGCCAAGCTGAACCAGGCGGCGGTCGAGCTCGGCCATGCGGTCCTTGGCGCGCGTCTCCTCGCGTTCGAGCATCTCGCGCGCCGCGGTCAGCCGTTGCAGGGCGGCGGCGGCCTTGACCTCGGCCTCGCGCATGGCCGGCAGGTCGGCGGCCGCGAGCGCTTGGCGCGTCGACGCCTCGGCCTGCTCGCCGGTGCGCTCGGCGACCATGCGTACGGCCGCATTCTTGGCATGCTCGGCCTCGGCAAGCTCGGTATTGGCGGCCACCCAGCGCAGGTGAAACAGCGTCGCTTCGGCCTTGCGCACCTGCTGCGCCACGGCGCGATAGCGGATCGCCTGCCGCGCCTGCCGCTTGAGCGCGTCCATCTGGGCGGCCAGCTGATTGATCACGTCTTCGAGCCGCGCCAGGTTCTGCTCCGCGCCGCGCAGCCGCAGTTCGGCTTCGTGCCGCCGCACGTGCAGTCCCGATATGCCGGCAGCCTCCTCGAGCACGCGCCGGCGCTGCTCGGGCTTGGCCTGGATGATCTCGCCGATGCGCCCCTGGTGTACCATCGACGGGGAACGTGAGCCGGTGGAGGCGTCGGCCAACAGGATCTGGACGTCGCGGGCGCGAACCTCGCGGCCGTTGATGCGGTAGGTGGAGCCCGCCTCGCGCTCGATCCGGCGCGACACGTCGAGCGTCTCGTGGTCGTTGAACTGGGCGGGCGCCTTGCGCGAGCGGTTGTCGATCTGGATCGCGACCTCGGCGTTGTTGCGCGACGGCCGGTTGTTGGTGCCGGAAAAGATCACATCGTCCATGTCGGCGGCGCGCAACGACTTGTGCGACGTCTCGCCCATCACCCAGCGCAGCGCTTCCACCAGGTTCGACTTGCCGCAGCCGTTCGGACCGACCACGCCGGTGAGCCCCGGCTCGATCAGAAAATCGGTCGGCTCGACGAAGGACTTAAATCCGAGCAGGCGTAGCCGCGTGAGTTTCATACCGACGCTGTTCCAATACTGGCGGCCTCGCCCTGACGGAATCGCGCAGGGCTCTGGCCCATTGAGTGGGTCGAGCGGGGGAAGGACGGACGCCGCATCGACCGGAAGAATGAATCGCCAGGCGCGATTCCGCAACAGGAAGAAGACGTTGTCCCGTCCCTTGTGATGGGGCGACGGGGCGGCCGGGCGGCCCAGAAGCCACGGCCCACCCCACCAAGCGAAAAAATGGTTAAAAAACCCTTAATCAGCCCTTGAGATAGGGGGCGACCTGCTTGTCGAGTTCTTCCGGGGTCAGGGCGCCGCGGAAGATCTTGCCATTGATGAAGAAGGTCGGGGTCGAGTTGACGTTGAACTTGCTGGCGGCTCGGGTCCGCGACTCCTCGATGCCATTGAGCATCTGCTGATTCGCCAGGCATTCGTCGAAGCTCTGCTGGGTGAAACCGGCCTGCTTGGCGATCGCAAACATCGGCTGGAGCGGCTTCTGCACCACCCAGTCCTTCTGCTGCGCGAAGAAGGTCTCGATCAGCGGGAAATATTTGTCGCCGCCGGCGCAGCGCGCCAGCATGGAGGCGGCGGCGGCGAGCGGATCGAGCGGAAACTCCCGAAAGATGAAGCGGATCTTGCCGGTATCAATGTATTTCTTCTTCATCTCCGGATAAGTGGTCTCGTGGAAGTGGCTGCAGTGCGGGCAGGTCATCGAGGCATATTCGATGATCGTGACCGGAGCATTGGCCGCCCCCTGAGCCTGATCGCCGAGCGGGCCCGGCGTCATGAGTTCGCCGATGGGAACCTCGGCGCCACCGCCGGCGGGCTGCGCCACCGCCGTGTCGGGCTGGGTCCACAGGTAATAGCCGGCCCCGCTGGCTGCAGCGACGACCGCAAGCGCGGCGCCCCCCATGAGCACGTAACGACGCGTGACGGTCGGGCTGGCGTCTTCAGTGTCCTTGGTCATGGCCTGTCATCCGTGCGGTTGAGCGGCTTTCGCCCAGGATCCTGAGGGAAGTCGCTACCCTGAAACGCAAAACGTGGCAATGGGAGGCCGCGCTGCCAAGGCAGAGGCGCGCTCACGACTGTTTGATGGCCGCCCCCAGCCGGGCGAGGGCGTCACGCAGACGGTCGTCCGCGATCTCGGAGAGACCCGCGGCAATGCGCGCCGTGGCTTCGGGATCGGGGGCGGTCTGGTGCGCATGTTGCTTGCGGCGAAGCGGCGCTTGCCGCAGCCGCAGCCCGCCGACCGCACGCCAACCGAAGAAGCGGTTCACCCGCTCCAGGACCACGTTGGAGAGGTGCTGGATTTCGATCGCCATCGGTCCCTCGACCCGCAGCACAAGGACGCCCGGCTCGGGCATCTGGCGCTCGAACGGCCGCGGCCACTGGATTTTTTCCGGTTCCGAATGGGCGGCGATCTCCGCGCCCACGATCTCCGTCCAGCGCGTGACGAGCTCGGTCGAGGCAAAGCCCTGTTTGGCAAACGCGTCGCTGAGCGTCCTGTGCAGAAGGTCCGCCAGCGGACGTGGATAAGATTTGCCGGACTTGTTCACGTTGCGAGGCTCTGCCACATCGTTCGTCATGACGCTAGCAGTTGGCATGGCACGACGAAAGCGCACGGCCCCGCGGGCAGGCCCGAGCGACGTCGATCTCCTGGCCTGGTACGATCGACATCGCCGCAAACTGCCGTGGCGCGCCTTGCCCGGCGAGACGCCCGATCCTTACCGCGTCTGGCTTTCCGAGATCATGCTGCAGCAGACGACGGTCAGGGCGGTGGGCCCCTATTTCGCGCGCTTTACGGCGCGCTGGTCCGATGTGCGGGCGCTCGCGGCAGCGCCGCTCGATGACGTGCTCAAGCTGTGGGCCGGGCTCGGCTATTACGCGCGCGCCAGAAATCTCCACGCCTGCGCCAAAGCGGTGGTCGAGCGTCACGGCGGATGCTTTCCGCAAAGCCAGGAGGGGCTTGCCGCGCTTCCCGGCATCGGCCCCTACACGGCGGCGGCGATCGCGGCCATCGCCTTCGACGCCCCGGCTGCCGCGATCGACGGCAATGTGGAGCGGGTGGTGGCGCGGCTGTTCGCCGTCGAAGAGTTCTTCCCGGCGGCGAAGCCGGACATCCGGCGGCTCACCGAGGGCCTGGTCCCCGCGCGGCGCGCCGGCGATTTTGCGCAAGCGCTGATGGACCTTGGCGCCACCATCTGCACGCCGAAGAAGCCGGCATGCGCGCTCTGTCCATGGATGGGGAACTGCGCGGCGCGGGCGCGCGGCGACCCCGAGACTTTCCCGCTCAAGGCGCCGAAGAAGGAAGGACGATTGCGCCGCGGCGCAGCCTTTGTCGTCATTCGCGCCGATGGGTTCGTGCTCGTGCGCTCGCGTCCGCCGACGGGTTTGCTCGGCGGCATGACCGAGGTGCCGACGAACGAATGGAGCCACGACTTCGACGTGAGCAATGCGTTGCGCGAGGCGCCGCTGTTGCCGGGCGCAACGCCGCAATGGCTGCGCCGGCCCGGTATCGTGACGCACGTGTTCACCCATTTCCCGCTCGAACTCACCGTCTATACTGCCGGTGTCGGCGCCAACGCGCCGGCGCCAGCCGGCATGCGCTGGGTGGCGCTCGCCGATCTGCCCGGCGAAGCGTTGCCCAATCTCATGCGCAAGGTGCTCGCGCATGCGCGCGTGCTTTCCGGCTGAAGCACGCCGACCAACCGGATGGAGCACGTCCCGATGCAAGACCGGTGTTTACTTCCTTGCGCGCGCTCTATGATGATGCCGCCAAGGATCCGCAGAGGTCATGGCCAGTCACGGGAGGACGTGTCATGGGATTTACCCGACGCAACATGCTCGCATCAACGGGGGCAGCGGCCGCGATGACATTCACCCGTACGGCGCTCGGCGGCTGGGAGCCGAGCGCGCGCTATCCCGACCCGGCGATCCAGATTCTCGATCCCGCCTTTGCGAAATATCGTATCGCGCAGGCGAGCGTGGAGCGGCTTGCGACCGGCATGCGCTGGTGCGAGGGGCCGGTCTATTTCGGCGACGCGCGCTGCCTGCTCTGGAGCGATATTCCCAACAACCGCATCATGCGTTGGGACGAGGGGACGGGACGCGCCAGCGTGTACCGCACCCCGTCGAACAACGCCAACGGCAATACGCGCGACCGCCAGGGCCGGCTCGTCACCTGCGAGCACGACAGCAGGCGCGTGACGCGCACCGAATACGACGGCACGGTCACCGTGCTGATGGACAAGTTCGACGGCAAGCCGCTCAACTCGCCGAACGACATCGTGGTCAAATCCGACGACTCGATCTGGTTCAGCGATCCGCCCTTCGGCATTCTGGGCAACTACGAGGGCCACGTGGCCACTCCCGAATTGCCGACCAACCTGTACCGCCTCGATCCGAAGTCCGGGCGGGCTACGGTGGTGGCCGGCGAGATCAATCGCCCGAACGGGCTTGCCTTCTCGCCCGACGAGAAGAAGCTCTATGTCGTCGAATTGGGCCTGGTCCCACGGGTGATCCGCGTCTACGACGTCAACGACGACAAGCTCGCGAACGGCCGCAGCTTCATCACCGCCGAGCCGGGGGGCACGCCCGACGGCTTCCGCTGCGATGTCGACGGCAACCTGTGGTGCGGCTGGGGCATGGGCAGCGCCGAGCAAGACGGCGTCAAGATTTTCGATCCGAGCGGCAAGGCGATCGGCTTCATCGCATTGCCCGAGCGTTGCGCCAACGTGTGCTTCGGCGGCGTCAAGCGCAACCGGCTGTTCATGGCGGCGAGCCATTCGGTCTATTCACTCTACGTGAACACGCAGGGCGCACCGGGCGGCTGAGTCAATTCGGAAGGGATAAGCATGAGCGTCGAACGCAAAGAAGTCGGTCCGCGGATGAGCCAGATCGTCATCCACGGCGACACCGTCTATCTTGCCGGGGTTGTCGCGCATCAGAATGCGGGCAAGAGCGTCACCGAGCAAACCAGAGAAATCCTCGCCACCATCGATCGCTATCTCACGCAGGCGGGCACCGACAAGGCAAAGCTTCTTTCCGCCAATATCTGGCTGACCGACATGGCGACATTCGGCGAAATGAATGCCGTGTGGGATAGCTGGGTGACGCCCGGCCATACGCCCGCGCGCGCCACCGTCGAGGCCAAGCTCGCCGCGCCGCAATACAAGGTGGAGATCATGGTGGTGGCGGCGCGTTGAGATGCGGAGAGCAACCCGCGATCGCTTGCGGATTGGCGCACCCAGGCGTCGGAGTGAGCAGGATCGAGTGCGCGCATGGCGACTGCCGCTGATTCGGGTTCTCGATCGTCCGCCTTGGGGACGAGGGCTATTCGCATGACGGCCTTGAAGGCCTATCGCTGCTGCATGGGTCTTGGCTGGCTGCTGGCGTGGAGCCTCGCCCTGAGCTTTCCGGGCGCCGCGCAGACGCCCCCGGGCGTTGGCGCCGATATCCTCGCGACCATGGACCGCCTGGCGATCAAGCTTCCGATGGAGATTGCCGCAAGCGATCCCGTCAGGAAACCGCTCGAGGAACTCAGCCGCGAACGCTGCGATCAAAAGGCGATCGCGACACTTGGTACGGAACTGGACAAAGTCGGCTATCGGCGAGAGGCTGCAAACGCTCATGTCAGTTATTCAGAAACTTGCGGCGGTTACCCGCCTTCCCTCAGGGCTGCAGCGATCATCCTGCTGAGACTGACTGACTATCCGAAGGCCGCGACCGTCGCGTCGGACCTGATCAAGCTGCAACCATTCAGCGACAGCGGTTATTACCTGAGGGGCGTTGCATATGATCGTGGCGGGTTTCCCAAGAAGGCAATCGACGACTACATCACCTCGATCGAACTTTTCGGCAACAAGGAGAAAATCGGAAGCGTTGCCTATTATGCGATGGCGCGAAATTACGAGAAGCTGGGCCAATTCTGTGACGCCATACTTCCTATCGAAACGTGGGTGGCATTGAATCCCACGCGTAACGATACCAGCCAAACCCGGGCCGTTATCGCGGCTTACACGGCGAAGGGCAAATGCCAGGTCGCGGCGACCACCAGCGAGGAAGTTTTCACGCTCTCGCGACCAAGCAACGTGGTGAAGTTGCCGGTCACGATCAACGGAGTGCGGGGCAATCTCGTCCTGGACACCGGCGCAACATTCGTGTCGCTGAAGGCTACGTTCGCGCAAAAGGCCAATGTGCAAATCGATCAAGACAGCACCGTTAGACTGCACACGGCGAACGGGATCGCCGAAGGCAAGCGGGGGCGAGCCGCAACGATCCAACTGCGCTCGCTTCAGGCCAATGATGTCGCTGTCGTCGTCCAGCCTGATGGCCAGGGCACCTTCGGTGAGGGCGTCGATGGGTTGCTGGGAATGAGCTTTCTGTCGCGCTTCAAGCTCACGATCGATGCGCAGGCGGTCAAAATCTCGAATCGCAAAGACAGGTAGATTGAACAAGCGCTTTGCGCGTCCATTTATTGGCGCATCGGCAACATGTTCTTACGCTGCTTTTGCCGGTGGAAATCCGTAGAGCGCGCGCGCATTGTCGACGAGGATTCGATCTCTCGTTGCGCCGTCCGGCACCCATTCCGCCAGCAGGTCGAGCAGGTCTCCGTCGTTGGGCATCTCGCGGCCGTCGAGGTTCACGTGCGGCCAGTCGGTGCCCCAAACGAGACGTTCGGGCGCATGCCGCACCAGCGCGTGGGCGAGCGGCGTGACCTCGGGATAGGGATAGTTCTGCTTCGTGCAGCGCATCGGCCCTGAAAGCTTGACCCATACCCGACCGGTATCGAGCATGCGCAACACCGTCGTGAAAGCCGCCTGATCCACGCCGCCGGCGGCCGGAACGCTGGCGAAGTGATCGAGCACGATCGTATTCGGCAGCGCCAGGAGCTTGTCGGCGTAATCCACGATGTCGGCGTCATGCGGATAGAACTGGACGTGCCAGCCGTGTTCGGCCGCGCGCACGGCGATGTCGCGGGAATAGCTCGGAACGTGCGGGCCGCGCTTCGCGCTCATCATGCGCAGCCCCCGCACGCCGAGCCGGGTGAGCCGGGCGAACTCGGACGCACCGGTATCTTCCGGCATCAGCGCGATGCCGCGGAAGCGGTCGGGGAAGCGCGCGAGCGTGTCGGCAAGCATCTGGTAGTTACGACCATAGCCGCCGGGACTGACGATGACGGCGCGGCTGAGCCCGAGCTTGTCCTGCAGCGCGATGAACGTCTCGGGCAAGGCGGCGTGGGACGTGTAGGGACTGTCGGGCGCGAACGGATATTTTGCGACCGGACCGAACAGATGGATGTGAGCGTCGCAGGCGCCCGGCGGGGCTCGCAGCCGCGGCGTCTTGGGATTGGGGTCGGGTCCTTGAGTGAGGATCGGCATCGGAACTTGGCTTTGCTCTGGGCTGAAGGGATTGGGGCGGGTCAGTCGAGCGTGATCTTGGACGACTGCGCCAAATTCCGCCACTCCCTGATTTCCCGGACGATCAGCGCGCCGAACGCTTCGGGCGTGCCGCCCGCCGGATCGACGCCGTCGCGCTTGAGGCGCTCCGCCAGATCGGGCGCGTGGGTCGCGCGCTGCGCCGCGATCGCAAGCTTGTCGATGACCGGCCGCGGCGTTCCCGCCGGCGCCATCATGCCGATCCACAGGATGCCCTCGTATCCGGGAAGCCCCATCTCGGCCACCGTCGGCACGTTCGGCATCAGCGGCGAGCGTGCGCGGCTCGCGTAGGCGAGCGCGCGGAGCTTGCTATCGGCCACGAGCTGATTGGCGGTGGCGTAGGTGTCCATCTTGAGCTGCACCTGGCCGGCGAGCAGGTCGGTCATGGCCGGCGCCGCACCGCGGTACGGGATGTGGGCGACCTCGATGCCGGTCCGCCGCAACAGCAATTCCATGCTCACGTGCGGAAGCGTTCCATTGCCGGCGGACGCGTAGTTGAGCTTGCCGGGGTTCTTCCTGGCGTATTCGACAAATCCTGCAAACGAGTCGAACGGCGCTGCGGGATGACTCACCAGCAATTCCGGCACTTCGGCCCAGAGCGAGACCGGCACGAGGTCCTTTTCGGGATCGTAAGGAAGCTTTGGATTGAGCGCGGCATTGATGGTGTGATTGGGCGTCGTGAGCAGAACGGTGTAGCCGTCGGGCGCCGCCTTGGCGGTCGCGTCGGTCGCGATGATCCCGCCCGCGCCAGCCTTGTTCTCGATCACGAAGGGGCGGCCAAGCTCGTCCGCCATCCGCGCGCTCACCAGCCGTGCGACAAAGTCCACCGCGCCGCCGGCAGGGAAGGGCAGCAGCAGGCGGATGGGCTTCTCCGGATAATCCGCCCAGCACCGCCCATGCATGGCGAGCACGAGGGCGGTGGCCGCGAGCGCCGCTTTGCTCATGCGGCGGAAGGAGGAGGGCGCTGACTTCATCGTCATTTGTGCGTGAGCCTGGCAACCGATCAGGCGGCAGCGTCCGTCATTGTCGTCCCAGATACAAGGCGCGCCATGGGCCTGGATCGGTACTATCATCGCCCATCTGAGCGAGGTTCAACATCGCAGTGGGAGGCAAGCCATGACGATCAGCTATTTGCAGCGCGAGCAGTCGCATCACGAACAGCCGCGGCGTCGACGGTCACGTCGCGAATTCCTTGCCGGTGCCGGCTCGTTCGCGTTCGCTGCCGCGCTGCCCGGCCAGGCACTCGGCGCGATGGGGCCTGACGACAAGTTCGATCTCGTGATCAAGGCCGCCGATGTGCTCGATCCCAGCCAGTCGTTGCGCGGCAGGCGCGACATCGGCATCCGCTATGGCTTGATCGAGGCGGTCGAGACCGACATTCCCGCCGCGCGCGCGCTGCGGGTGCTCGACGCCGGCGGCAAGCTGGTCACGCCCGGATTGGTCGACCTGCATTGTCACGTCTACCCCTACGGATCGGCGATCGGTATTCCGGCCGACGAGCTTGTGCCCCACCAATGCAGCACAACCTGCGTTTCCGCCGGCGATGCCGGCGCCAACAATTTCGCGGCATTCCGCCGCTACATCGTCGCGCAAACGCGCACGCGTCTTTACGCCTTTGTGCACATCGCCAATATGGGGCTGGCGCCGTTCCCGGTCGCCGAGCTTTACAACATCGATTTCGCGCAGGTCGACGCCGCCGCGAAGGCCGTCGCCGAGAACGCCGACATGGTGCTGGGCGTCAAAGTGCGGATGTCCGAGAACGTGATCGCCAAGCACGGTCTTGAACCGTTGAAGCGGGCGATCTCGGCGTGCGAGCGGGCTGGCACCGGCGGCAAGATCATGTGCCATATCGGCGGCGTGGAGACGCGCGAATTGATGGCGCAAATCTTGGACACGCTGCGGCCGGGCGATATCCTCACCCATGCCTATTCCGGCGCGCCCAATCTCGCCGGCGCCTTCACCAACATCGTGCAGGACGGGCGGCTGCTGCCCGCGGCGCTCGCGGCCAAGCAGCGCGGCGTGATCTTCGATGTCGGCCACGGCGGCGGCAGCTTCGACTTCAGCGTGGCCGAGCCGGCGATCGCGCAGGGTTGCACCCCCGATACCATCTCGTCCGACATCCACGTGTTTTCCGGCAACACGCCGGGAATGCCGTATCTGACCTGGGTCATGAGCAAATTCCTGACGCAGGGCTTCACGCTCGAACAGGTGGTCGCCATGGCGACGATCAACCCCGCCAAGGTGATCAACCGCGCGCCCAAGCTCGGAACGCTGCAGGTTGGAGCGCCCGCCGATGTGGCGATCATGGAACTGGTCGAAGGCGACGTGTCGTTCGTCGACACCCGCAACAACATCCGCACCGGTCGTGCCTATCTCAAGCCGGTGCAGACGGTCACGGCCGGCGTGCCGTTCGGACGGCCGTACAATTCGCCGTTCGCGGTGCGGTGAACCGGCGCAACGGGCGGCGCCTGCGCGCGCGGCCGGCAGGTCAGCGTGGACCCATCTCCGCCCTGATCTCCGCGCGCAACGCGTCGATCGAGACCAGGCCCTTGGTCGTTTCGAGGTGCCAGAAGGCCCAGCCGTTGCAGGCTTCCAGGCCCTGCGCCAGCGCGCCGATGCGGTGGATGGACCCTACCGTATCGCCCAGCGCAATGGCGCCGTCCGCGCGCACCAGCGCTTTGACCTTGCGCTTGGCGTCGCACAGGCGGGCGCCCGGCATCACCATCCCGCGCTCGATCAGCGCCGAGAACGGCACTCGCGGCGCCTCCCGCGCGGTCTGGAAAGGTGCGAGCGCCTGCTCCGGCAGGGGCGCGACGCTTGCGATGCGCGCTTGCGCGGCCGCGGCATAGCCAGCATCCCGCTCGATCCCGACGAAGCGGCGGCCGAACCGCTTCGCCACCGCGCCGGTCGTGCCGGTGCCGCAGAACGGATCGAGCACAAGGTCGTCGGGCCGCGAGGATGCGAGAATCACCCGCGCAAGCAGCGCCTCGGGTTTTTGCGTCGGATGCAGCTTTTTGCCGTTGCCGCCTTTGAGGCGCTCCTCGCCGGTGCAGAGCGCAAGCATCCAATCCGAGCGCATCTGCACATCGTCGTTGCCGGCTTTGAGCGCTTCGTAGTTGAAGGTGTAACCCTTGCCGCCGGGTTCGCGCGCCGCCCAGATCAGGGTTTCGTGCGCGTTGGTGAAACGCCGGCCGCGGAAATTCGGCATGGGATTCGATTTGCGCCACACCACGTCATTGAGGATCCAGAAGCCCAGGTCCTGCAGGGTCGTGCCGACGCGGAAGATGTTATGGTAAGAGCCGATCACCCACAGCGTCGCCGAGCGCTTCATCACGCGCCGGCAGGCGATGAGCCAGGCGCGGGTGAAATCGTCGTAGGCGGAGAAGCTCGAGAACTTGTCCCACGCGTCGTTGACCGCGTCGACGCGCGAATCGTCCGGACGCTTGAGGTCGCCCTGCAGCTGCAGGTTATAGGGCGGGTCGGCAAAAACGAGGTCGACCGATTCTGCCGGCAGCGCTGCCATCTCGGCAACGCAGTCACCGATCAGAACTCGGCCGCGCTCGCTCGCCTTGGAACTGGCGCGGGGCGCCCGATCGGACGCCCCGCGACGCGACACTACCATGATTCAGGACTCTGACTCAGGCGACGCGGCCGGTGACGCGGGACCTACAACCGACCGGCGCACTATGAGTGCCCAAAGTAAAAATCGGCTTAACCGGGGTAGCCCGGTCCTGGGAAAGGTGTGCCTGGCAACTATATTGACCAAAGCGCGTTGATCCGGGCGCTGGTAGACTGAAGCGACAGCCGCGGCGATCCTCGAATCCGGCGGCCGGCAAGAAGGAGGGAAGCCATGCGATTGGATGATCTTCCGGAAAGCGGCAACGTCGAAGATCGACGCGGTGAGGGTGGTTTCGGCGGCGGGGGCGGCGGCTTTGGCATCCCGATGGGAGGCGGCGGCCTGGGCATCGGAGCGATCGTGGTGCTCGGCCTCGTCGGCTGGGCGCTCGGCATCGATCCGAGCATCCTCATCGGCGGTGCCGAGATCTTGACCAGCCCCAACCAGTCGCAGGTGCAGGCGCCCTCCACGGCGCGGCGCACGGGTACACCTCAGGATGACATGGGCCGGTTCGTGAGCAAGGTGCTCGGCAGCACCGAGGTGCAGTGGAAGCAAGTGTTCGCCAAGGACGGCAAGACATATCGGGCGCCGGTTCTTGTTCTCTACAAAGGGAGGACGCAAGCCAGTTGCGGCGGAGTTGCGCAGAGCGCCATGGGACCGTTCTATTGCCCGTCCGACCAGAAGGTCTATCTCGACACCTCGTTCTTCGACCAGATCGCGACCCGCTTTCGCGGCTGCGACGTCGGCAGCAAGGCATGCCAGTTCGCCGAGGCCTACGTGATTGCGCATGAGGTCGGCCACCACGTGCAGAACCTGCTCGGCATCCTGCCGAAGGCACAGCAGGCGCAACGCGCGGCGGACAGCAAAGCGGGTGCCAATCACATCCAGGTACAGGTGGAGCTGCAGGCCGACTGCCTCGCCGGCGTATGGGCCAACCGCGAGAATGAAAGTCTCCGGAGCCAGGGGAAACCGGCGCTCATCGAACCGGGAGACGTCGAGGCTGCCTTGCGCACCGCGGCTGCGATCGGCGACGATACGCTGCAGCGAAGGGGGCAAGGTTACGTGGTCCCCGATTCCTTTACGCACGGGAGCGCGGAGCAGCGCCAGCGCTGGTTTACCGCCGGCTTCAAATCGGGTTCGATGTCAAGCTGCAACACCTTCGCGTCGGCGCAGCTGTGAGCGGTGCGTGACCGCGAGCCTGCCGGAGTAGGTGGGCGAAGCCCGGGAGGAACCCATCTGATGTCGGCGAGCTGGCGCGCTGCTCCTGCCAGCTGCCGGCTTTGATGTAAGTGAACTCGTCATGGCCGGAATCGACGACAGCAGGCAATTCATAGCGCTGAAGATCGCCGTGCTGACGGTATCCGACACCCGCGATCTGGCCGACGACAAATCCGGCGCCACCTTGGTCGAGCGCATCGAAAAATCGGGTCACGCGGTTGCCGCCCGTGCGATCGTGCGCGACGACGTCGAGAAGATCCGTGCGCGCATCAAAGACTGGATTGCGGATCCTGACGTCGACGTCATCATCACCACGGGCGGCACAGGCTTCACAGGCCGCGACGTGACGCCGGAAGCGGTCGAGCCCTTGTTCGAAAAGCGCATGGACGGCTTCGCCACGCTGTTCCTGATGGTGAGCCACGCCAAGATCGGCACCTCGGCGATCCAGACGCGCGCGACGGCCGGCGTCGCCGGCGCAACCTACATTTTCTGCCTGCCAGGCTCCCCCGGCGCCTGCCGCGACGGCTGGGACGATATCCTGGTGCACCAGCTCGACTACCGCTACCGGCCCTGCAATTTCGTCGAGATCATGCCGCGCCTGGACGAGCATTTGCGCCGCGCCAAAGCCAAGGGCGCGACGGTTTGATTAACGCTCACTGCTGCTGGTGCTTTTCCAGCTCGAGTTTCCAGGTCTCGCCAACCAGCGTCCTTCCGAATTCATTGTGCTTGTTCGTTTCCATGAGCCTGAAGCCCGCGCGCTCATAGATGTGGCGCGCGGCGGAGAGCACACTGTGGGTCCACAGCGTGACCGTGCGATAGCGCGCCTCGCGCGCAAAGCGCAGGGCTTCCTCGACCAGCCGCGCGCCGATGCCGAGCCCGCGCGCGCTCGGCTCGACCAGAAGGAGACGCAGTCGCGCGACCTCGTCGGTCTCCCTCACCAGAAAGACCGAGCCGACATTCTCACCGTCCCGTTCGGCGATCCAGCAGCGCTCGCGCTTGGGGTCTTGATTGCGAACGAAGGCTGCGACGATCTCCGCCGTCAGCGCTTCGAGCCGTTCGTCCCAGCCGTATTCCTCCCCATAAAGCGCGCCATGCCGGCTGACGATCCAACCCATGTCACCGGGACGCGGAGGCCGCAGGATGTATGAGACGGGCGGCGAAGGAGTTTCGCCCAACACCTGCTCGATGGTCCCCATGGCGGCGACGAGGCGGTCCTGGTCCGCCGACGAGAGCTTGCCGAGCATGGCGGCGACGTCGTCCTGCGATCGCTGGTCGAGCGGCGCGAAAGCCATCCGGCCCTTGACCGTCAGCGACAACAGGCTTTGTCGTCGGTCGTCCGGGGAAGGTGTTTTGATGATCAGCCCACGCTCATTGAAGCCGCGCAAGATGCGGCTGAGATACCCGTGGTCAAGGCCGAGCTCGGCAGCAATTTCCCCGGCCGTTGGTTTTTGGCGGTGTGCGAGCTCGTAAAGCACGCGGGCTTCGGCGAGCGAGTATGGGCTTTTCAGAAAGTCGTCGCGCAGGACGCCGATCCGGCGCGTGTAGGACCGGTTGAAACGGCGGACGGCGCCGACATGGTGGTCGAGGGAATGGCCGGACATGCTCGCCCACAATCCTGGATATGTGGCAGCATCAAATAAATATGTGACAAAGTCAACTAACTGCCGCTTCCCATGGCCGTGGCTGCGCATTTCAACAGCACAATTCGACGGCGGCCAACCCGGCGAAGAAGATCACGCTCGGGGGCTTCGACACCCCGGTGGCCGCCGAGTGCCTCGTAGAATGCCTTCGCGATCAGCAGCCCCTGGCTGGCTTTGGGCCTTGCGCCGAGCGCGGTGCGCAGCAGAGCCCACGCCTCGAGCAGGGGGGATTGAAAAGGTGCCGAATCCCGGCGGAATGCGGCGGCGCAGGCGCCTGCGTATTCCCGCAGTTCGGCCTCCTCCATGAAGCGTCTGGTTTCATCGACCCAGGTGACGTTCGGGACGATGCCGGGCGCAAGGAAAAGCAGCCAAGGTCCGCGGGCGGCGTCGGCGGCGGCCTTGAGGCGTGCACCGCGCGGCTGCGTCGACATCAACACACGACAGCCGGCGCCATCCGCAATCGCGTCGGTCGCGTCGCGCGAACCGGCGTCGGCAATGATCACCTCGCGTACGACGCCGGCCGCCGCGCCCGCAACCAGCGCGGCCAGCGTCGGCAGCAACGCGCGTTCGCTGTCATGCGTGGCAATCACCACGCTGAGCATGGAGTCTTTCCCTAATGCGAGTCCGCGGCGATGATCTGCGAACGGCTACCACAAAAGGCGAAACGTCAGTAGCGCGCCTCGGGCGTCTTCCTGCCGGTCGGCCGCCGAGCGCCGCCGGAGGGCTCGAAAAAATTCTGCCGACACCATCCGCCGGCGCCGCGGACGGTGGCCAGGCACTGCTGGAAGCTGTGGAAGCCGCAATTGTAGGTCGACGGCATCATAGAAGGCGCACCAGGGCGCCGCCTGGGCACCTGATCCTGTCCCGCCGACAAGGAACAATAGCGCGGCGCCGCCGATCAGCTTGTTCATGGCTTTCCTCCTTCGCGCCGCGTTTTCGGAACCGGGCGCCGATCTCGCAATATGGGTGTTTCCAGGGCTTGCGCGAGCACTTTGAGTGATTATGTTCTTGTTTTGTTCGTAGCGCTGGTACTAGGATTATTCCCATGGCTAGCCAATCTGCAGCCGTCCGACGCCCGCCGGCGCGCCAGCCCTCCTTGCCAGAGACCTCTGCGCCGGCGGGCGGCTTCGCGCGACGAGGTCAGCCGTTGCACGGACAGGACGTGCGGCCCCGTCCCGCCGCGGTCGACCTCGCTGCGCCCACCGATGGGGACGTGGCGATCGAAGCGCCCCGCCGCCGCGGTCGCGGGGCGCAGTCGAACGCGTCGGGCCGTTACGAGTCGGTGGCCCGAACCGCTTTCGACGATGGCTGGCAGAGCTTCGAGGATCTGCCGCCGTTCCAGACCACGGTCACCATCGATTCCACGCGCAAGATCATCACGCGCAACGACTCGCCGGACATTTCTTTCGACCGGTCGATCAACCCCTATCGTGGTTGCGAGCACGGCTGCATCTATTGCTTCGCCCGCCCGACCCACGCCTATCTCGGCCTGTCGCCAGGCCTCGATTTCGAATCAAAGCTGTTCGCCAAGCCGGAAGCGGCCAAGCTGCTGGAACGCGAGTTGTCGGCCCCGGGCTACCTGCCGCGCACCATCGCAATCGGCACCAACACCGATCCCTACCAGCCGATCGAACGCCAGCATCAGATCATGCGCCGCATCCTCGAAGTGCTCGAGCGTTACGGCCATCCGGTCGGCATCGTGACAAAATCCGCACTGGTCGTGCGCGACCTCGATATCCTCGCCCGCATGGCCGAGCGCAATCTGGTCAAGGTTGCGCTGTCAGTGACCACGCTTGATCCTCAGCTTGCGCGGGTGATGGAGCCGCGAGCCGCGACGCCCGCACGGCGCCTCGACGCGCTCGCCCAGCTCTCTGCGGCGGGCGTGCCGGCGTCGGTGATGGTTGCGCCGGTGATTCCCGCCCTCAATGACACCGAGATCGAACGCATTCTCGATGCCGCCGCCGCTGTCGGCGTGCGCGAAGCCGGCTACGTGCTGTTGCGGCTGCCGCTCGAGGTCCGTGACCTCTTCCGCGAATGGCTGATGGCGAATTTTCCTGATCGCTATCGCCACGTATTCAAGCTCATTCGTGAGACACGCGGCGGCAAGGATTACGATTCGAGCTGGGGCAAACGCATGACTGGCGGCGGCCCGGTCGCCTGGATGATCGGCCGGCGTTTCGAACTTGCCTGCGAGAAACTCGGCTTCAACCAGGTTCGCACCAAGCTGACGACTGATCATTTCAGTCCGCCGCGACGCGGCGCCGAGCAGTTGAGCTTGTTCTAAGCGGTCGTCGTCGCGCCAGCGGGACGACCTCGCAAACGCGGATAGCGGCTGGCGCCGGATCAACGCAATTCTTTCCCCGCCCTTCACATGCGGGAACCGGCGACTGTTGACTTGTGTCCCACGGCGCGCACCATCGTGCCATGAGTCGGGTCACAGACGGTCGCACGGCGCCGCGCCGAGCAGACGCCATTCATGTCGTGCGTCTTCCGCTCGGCGAGGAGGACATTCGTCCGACCTTCCGCCGCGAGCGCGCCGCGCTCAAGCGCGGCGTCTGGCCGGTCGCGGGCTGCGACGAGGCGGGCAGGGGGCCGCTCGCCGGGCCGGTCGTCGCGGCCGCGGTCGTTCTCGATCCCAAGCGCGTGCCGCGCGGCCTCGATGATTCCAAGAAGCTCGATGCCGAGACACGCGAGAAGCTGTACGCCAAGATTTGCGGCAGCGCCGAGGTCGCGGTGGCGTTCGCGCCGCCCTCGCGCATCGACCGCGACAACATCCTGCGGGCGTCGCTTTGGGCGCTCGCGCGCGCGGTGGCGGCGCTACCGGTCAAGCCAAAGCTGGTGTTCGTGGACGGCCGCGACCGCATCGAGGCCGCGTGCGATTGCGAGGCCGTCATCAGCGGCGACGCCATCATCGCCTCGATCGCCGCCGCCTCGATCGTTGCCAAGGTCACGCGCGACCGGCTGATGATCCGATTGGGCCTGCTCTATCCGGGTTACGGCTTCGAGAATCACAAGGGTTACAGCGTGCCCGCGCATTTCAGCGCACTTGCGCGGCTTGGCCCCACCATCCACCATCGCCGCTCGTTTGCCCCCGTTGCCGCGGCCTATGGCGATCTCGTGACCGCCGATATGGCGACCGGTACCATCGAGCCGGACGTGTTGCCTCTCTAGCGCCGGGGCCTTATCTGTGCCGGTCGCGTCGAACCAACGTCCGGCTGATGCTTTACGTCTCCATTTTCGTTGAACTGCTGCGCTCACGCCCGTCGCTGGCCATCTGGCTGGCGGCGCTGGTGCAGGCGCTGCTGTGGACGCTGGTACCCTCTCTGTTCTATGCGAGCCCGCCGGGCGACGTGGCGAATGTGCTCGCCGTCGGCCACGAGTTCCAGCTCGGCACCTATCTCGGACCTCCGCTCGCATTCTGGCTGGCTGACATCGCATTCGTTCTCGCCGGCATGTTCGGCGTCTACGTGTTGTCGCAGATCTGCGTGGTCGCAACCTATTGGGCCGTGTTCGCGCTCGGGCGCTCGATCGTCGGCGCGCAGCACGCGGCGCTCGCCGTGCTGCTGATGGTAGGAGTCGCCGCCTTTACGGTGCCCACGCCGGACTTCGGGCCGGTCATCCTCACCATGCCGCTGTGGGCGATCATCCTGTTGCACTACTGGCGCGCAGTCGGCGAGGGCCGGCGGGCGTACTGGCTGCTGCTGGCGATCGAGATCGGGCTGTTGTTGCTCACGACCTATGTCGGGCTGATCCTGGTCGGATTGCTCGTGTTGTTTACCCTTGTGAACCCGCGCGCGCGGGCGGCACTGAACTCATACGACCCGCTGATCGCAGCCGTTGTCGCGGGCATCGTCATGGGCCCGCATCTGATCTGGGTGGCGGATTCGGGCGAAGGTTTGCGGCCGATCCTGCTGCGCCTGCGCACGCCTGAAGCCGTCGTCGGCAATTTGGTGGCATGGCTGCGGCAGATCGGATTGATCTTCGCAGCGCATGCCGGTCTCATCGTGCTGGTCGCTCTGGTGGCCGGCTGGCCGTGGCCGCGCCATGATCCCGCGCCCGTGATCGTGCGCCGCGAGGTCGGTCCGCTGGCGCGCCAGTTCGTCTACTTTTTTGCGGTGGCGCCGGCTTTCGCCGGCACGCTCGTCGCCGTGCTGCTGGGATGGGCGGGACCGGTCGGCGGCATTGCGCCGCTGGTCATTCTCTCCGGTCTTCTCGTGGTCGTGGCGGCCGGCGACGCCATCGAGTTCAGCCGCCAGCGCGTCGTGATCGCGGCTTGGTTCGGGCTTCTGGTCATTCCGCCGATCATGGCGGTCGCCGCGGTCGTGGTGCTCCCCTGGCTCAATATCGACCTGCGGGTGACCTATCCGGCCGAAGCCATGGCGCGGTTCTTCTCGGAAAGCTTCGAGCGTCGCATCGGTGCGCCACTGCGCGTCGTCACCGGCGATCCCGGCATCGCCGCGCTGGTCGCGCTCGGCGCCGCGAGCCGCCCGAGCGTCTATTTGAGCGCCACGCCCGAGCGCTCGCCGTGGGTCACGGCCGATACGATCAAGACCAAGGGTGCGATCGTGGTCTGGCCGACCACCGATACCGCAGGCACCCCGCCGCCCGCGATCAAGGAGCGCTTTCCGGATCTTGTTCCCGAGGTCCCGCGCGCGTTCGAGCGCTCGGTGCAGGGTCGGCTGCCGCTCATGCGCATCGGCTGGGCTTTGATCAGGCCGCAAAGCCCGGACCGACCGCCAACCCCGAGTGACGGAAAGGAGAAGACGGAGAACAAGTAAAACCTCCGTCCTCTCCCTCTTCCGTCACCCCTCAATGATAGCCCTCGCCCTCGCGCACCTTGCCGCGGAAGATCCAATAGACGAATACGATGTAGCCGAGAATGATCGGCAGCAGGATCAGCGTCCCGGTCAGCATGAAGAGTTGGCTCGCGGGTGCGGCGGCGGTCTGCCAGAGCGTCAGCGTCGGCGGTACGAGATAGGGGAAGGTCGAGATCACGAGACCGAGATAGCCGAGCAGGAACAGCACAATCGATGCGAAAAAGGGGAGTATCTCGCGGCCCCCCTCGAGCCAGCGCCAGGCCATCAGCGCCGTCAGCGCCGTAAGCAAAGGTACCGGCCACAAGAAGTAGATGTTGGGGGCCGAGAACCAACGCGCCGCGATGCGGTCGAACGCGAGCGGTGTCCAGATACTGACCACCGCCATGAACGCAAGCACGCCCACGAGCGCCGCCGTGGCCTGACCGCGCGCGCGCTCGGCGACCTCGCCGTCCGTCTTCATCACCAGCCAAGTGGCGCCGAGCAGGGCGTAGCCCACCGTCACCCCCAGGCCGCACAGCAAGGCGAACGGGGTTGCCCAATCGAATGGTCCGCCGGCGAAGACGCCGTTCTCCACTTTGATGCCTTGGATGATGCCGCCGAGGATCACGCCCTGACAAATGGCGGCAATCGTCGAACCGCCGGCGAAGGCAACGTTCCAGTAACCCTTGCTCGTCACCGCGACCGAGCGAAATTCGAACGCGACACCGCGAAAAACGAGCGCCAGCAGCATGACGAAGACCGGAAGGTACAGGGCGGGCATGATGACCGCGTAGGCTCGCGGAAACGCCACCCACAGTCCGCCTCCGCCCAGGACCAGCCAGGTCTCGTTGCCATCCCAGAACGGCGCAACCGAGTCCATCATCTGGTCGCGCTCGCGCTCGGTCTTCGCGAATGGAAACAGAATGCCGGTGCCGAGGTCGAAGCCGTCGAGGATGACATAGAGCGCGACCGCCGTGCCGATGACCCCGGCCCAGATCACAGGAAGGTAGGTTTCCATGGCTTCCCTCGCGTTACCGTTGCGGGGACGAGATTTCGCGCGCGGCGTCGATGGCGGCTGACAACGGCCGGACCGGCGTGCCGGTATGGGGCGGCTCTGCCGCCCGCCCTTGCGGTCCCAGCGCGATCAGCCGGTTGATATAGTAAATGCCCATCGTGAACACGACGCCGTAGACGAGCACGAACAAGCCCAGCGTCGTCGCCACGCTCGCGCCCGGAACCGGCGAGACCGCATCGGCGGTGCGCAATATGCCGTATGCAACCCACGGCTGGCGTCCGCTCTCGGTGACGATCCAGCCCGAGATCACGGCGACGAAGCCGAGCCACCAGCTGTGCGCCGCGAGCTGAAGGTACCAGCGCGAATCGAACAGCGTTTGCCGCCACCACAGCCACGCGCCCACCAGTCCGAACGCGATCATAATGACGCCGATCCCGACCATGATGCGAAACGCGAAGAACACCGGCACCAGCGGCGGACGGTCGGACGGCGGCACGCTCTTGAGGCCGGGAAAGAGACCGTCGGGGTCGTGCCTGAGGATCAACGACCCGGCCTTGGGGATCGCGATCTCGAACAGGTTCGTCTCCGTCTTCGCGTCGGGCCAGGCGAACAGCACCAGCGCGCCGGGCTTGCTGCCGTCCCAGTGAGCCTCGACAGCGGCGATCTTCATCGGCTGGTGCTCCAGCGTATTGAGACCATGCTGATCGCCGATGAGGAGTTGCAAGGGGCCGAGCACTGCCAGCATCCCGATCGCCATGCGCAGCATCGTGCGCCCCTCGTCGATGTGGCGGGCGGCGAGGAGGTAACGCGCCCCCACCGCCAAGATCACGAGCGAGGTCGTGAGATAGGCGGCGGTGAGCATGTGGGGCAGGCGGTAAAAGAAACTTGGATTGAAGATCACCGCAAACCAATCCACCGGGAAAGCGATGCCGTCGCGCACCTCATGTCCGGCCGGTGTCTGCATCCAACTGTTCGCGGACAGAATCCAGAACGCGGACATCGCGGTGCCGCCCGCGACCGCCACGGCGGCAAAGACGTGCAGCCAGGGCGGCACCCGTTTCCAGCCGAACAGCATCACCCCGAGAAAGGTCGCTTCGAGGAAGAAGGCGGTCAGCACCTCGTAACCGATCAGGGGAGCGATGACGTTGCCGACGACGACCGAGAACCGGCTCCAGTTGGTCCCGAACTGGTAGCTGAGCACGATGCCCGAGACGACACCCATGCCGAATGAAATGGCGAAGATCTTGGTCCAGAACCGAGCCAGGCGGTGGAGATGCTCGCCCCCGGTGACGATCCAGCGGACCAGCAGCGTCGCGATGAAAGCGGACAGCCCGATGGTGAAGCTCGGAAAAATGATGTGAAACGTCACCGTGAAGGCGAACTGGAGACGGGCCAGCAGTACGGGATCGAACTCCATCGGTCATGCCCCGATAGTCAAAGAGAGCGAGAAACGAACCGTGGCGAGCGCATGATCGCTCAGATGAGCCAGATCGCCAAGATCATCCGGCGAGGAATGCATGAACTTCTGCGCAAACCGGGAGACCGGGCCCGGCGAGCGGTGGACAAACTGGCGATGGGCGCGCGTTTGCAGTGGGTTCACGGCCCGTTCGCCGCTATTGTGGCCGCCGCTACGCTCGGCCCGTGCTTCCCAGGACAGGGTCCCGGTTGAAGTGGTGGGCCGCAGCGTCCGATCGGCTGGGGGAACGCAATGAGCGACATGACGAAGCCTTCGAGCGAACGACCGTTTCTCGATCGCTATTTCGGGCTGACCGAGAGCGGCACGGATGTCCGCACCGAGTTCATCGCCGGTGTCACGACCTTCCTCACCATGGTCTATATCGTGTTCGTCAACCCGCAGATCCTCGCCAACGCGGGCATGGACAAGGGCGCGGTATTCGTCGCGACCTGCATCGCGGCCGCGGTGTCCACGCTGGTCATGGCGCTTTATGCCAATTATCCGATCGCGCTTGCGCCGGGCATGGGGCTCAACGCCTTCTTCGCTTTCACCGTGGTGCTCGGCTACAAATATACTTGGCAGCAGGCGCTTGCCGGCGTGTTCTGCTCCGGCGTTATCTTCTTCCTCATTTCGATCTTCCGGGTCCGCGAATACATCATCAATTCGATTCCGAAGAATCTCAAGTTTGCGATCGCGGCAGGGGTCGGGCTCTTCCTCGGCATCATCGCGCTTGAAGAAGCGAAGATCGTGGTCGCCAATCCGGCGACACTCGTCACGCTGGGCGATCTCAGGCAGTGGCCGGCGCTCCTGTGTCTCGCCGGTTTCGTCGTGATCGTGGCGCTCAACTACCGCAATATCGGCGGCGCCACGCTCATCGGCATCCTGCTGGTGACGCTGATCGGCCTGCCGCTCGGGCTTACGCAATTCAACGGCATCGTGTCGATGCCGCCCTCGCTCGCGCCGACCTTTCTGCAGCTCGACTTTTCCCGTGTCACCGAGGTCACCTTCATTATCGTCGTGTTCAGCTTTCTGCTCGTCGATGTGTTCGACAATGCCGGCACGCTGATCGGCGTCACCCAGCGTGCCGGCCTGCTCGACAAGGACGGCAACCTGCCACGCATGAAGCAGGCACTCCTTGCCGACAGTTTCGCCGCCATGTTCGGCGCTCTGATCGGCACCTCGACCACGACCAGCTACATCGAGAGCGCGGCCGGTGTGTCGGCAGGCGGCCGCACCGGCTTGACCGCCGTCTTCGTCGCGGTGCTGTTTCTCCTGGCGCTGTTCTTCTCCCCGCTCGCCGGAATGGTTCCGGCCTACGCCTCGGCGGCGGCGCTGCTTTACGTCGCCTGCGTGATGACGCGCTCGCTCGCGGAGATCGATTGGGACGACATCACCGAATACGCACCGGCGGTGGTGACCGCGATCACGATGCCGCTCACGTATTCCATTGCGACCGGCATCGGCCTGGGCTTCATCACCTACGTGCTCGCCAAGCTTGTTGCCGGAAAGTTCACGGAGGCGAAGCCGGCGGTGGTGATCCTGGCCATCATCTTCGCCAGCAAATTCGCGCTACCGCTATAGAGACGAAGGGGCGCAATGCAATCGCCTCGTATCACTCCCGTGCTCTGCATCGCACTCGCCGCGACGTTGTTGATCGTTTCGGCGCCGATGAGCGGCGCGAACTGCGCCGAGCTCAAGATCTTCGGCTCGCGCGTCACCAAAATGGTCATGACCGAGCTGGGTCCGCAATTCGAGCGCAGCAGCGGGTACACGCCCGTGGTGGTGGCTGACGTGGCCGCGGTGATGAAACGGCGGATCGAGGCGGGCGAGCCGTTCGATCTTGCGGTGCTGGTGGATTTCCAGGCCGACGAACTGATCAAGGCCGGTAAGCTCGTCGCCGAGACGCGGACCGATGTGATGAAAGCCGGCATCGGAGTCGCGGTGAAAAGGGGAGCGCCCAAGCCCGATATCGGCACGGTCGATGCGTTCAAGCGCGCGCTGCTCGACGCCAAATCGATCACCTATCTCAAGGAGGGCGCGAGCACCATCTACCTCGATCGGCTGTTCACGCGGCTGGGCATCGCCGAGGCGCTGCGGGCAAAAACCGTGAAACCGGATACCGAAACGGTGTCCGAGCGGGTGGCGCAAGGCGAGGTCGAGCTCGGCATCATCGTCATTCCCAACATTCTCTCGGTGCCGGGGGCCGAACTGGTGGGGCCGCTCCCCTCGGAGGTTCAGTCGTACATCGTGTTTACCGCCGCCGTTTCGGCTCAATCCCCGAACCGGCAGGCCGCCCGAGACCTGATCAAGCTCATCACCTCACCAGCCGTCGTTCCCTTGCTCAAGGCCAAGGGCATGGAGCCGGGCTGATGCAAGCGGCGTGGCACTAATCGCGCTCGGCGCTGTGCTCGTGGCGTTGTAGATTGGACGCGGCCGGGCCGGACACGGACCGGCGCTGCGTTCCCGGTCGCCCGGCGTGGGAGCCGGACCAACCGAAAGCGGTCACGCTGAGTTTGCGGACCAGAATGGTGGGATGCCGAAGCCGTGGCGTCAGAGACACCCGACCATAACGCTGGCGAGAGTGAGCCGCACGCGTCGAACACCCCAGGGTCTGACCTCGCCATCCTGGTCAAGGCGGCGACCGATGAGATGCGGACCTTTCGGGAACAGCGCGAGCGAGAGTGATCGCGGGACGAAAGTCAGGGAGTGGCTGACCGTTGCGCTGCTGGTCTCCACGACGATCGGCGTCTTTTGGCAAGTTCGCGAGATGATCAAAGTGTACGCCCCGATTCAGGATCAGGCGGCTGCGGCGCAACAATCGGCCGCTGCGGCCAAACAATCGGCCGACGCAGCGCGCGAGTCCGCGGACCTGGCCAGAAACAACGCCGAGATCCAGCTACGGCCGTACGTCGTGATCGAGGGCAGTGGCATCCGGATGACGTCGAACGCCCTGGAGGCCGATCTCACCGCCAAGAATGTCGGACTGACTCCCGCTTACAAGGCTCACGTTAGGGGTTTCGTCAGGGTCGTCGACTTTCCGCTCCGCGCCGGCGAGGTCCCAAGCAGGTTCCGCGATCATGAGTTCGAGCAGCGCGAGTTTTCACATCCCGCACCACAACACCAATACGCTCGGCCCCGGCCGCGAGCTTCGGTTCGCCGGAACCACCCGCGCTTTTGATCCGCGCGACATGGCCGAGGTGAGGGATGGCGGTACGAAGCGGATCCTGGTTGCGGGCGCATTCTACTACTACGACGTCTATAAGGCTGTTCATTACACCAAATACTGCATGCTCTATGCGGGGTTGACGATCGATGCCATGACGCTGTGCGGTGACCACGACGATACTGATTGATCCGGCAGCGAGGGGCGGGGTCCGACAGCGCGCCGGACCGATCAATCGATCACGGCCACCGCATTGATCTCGACGAGACAGCGCGGATCGGTGGCGAGCCGCACCACCTGCACGGTGGTCGTGGCCGGCTTGGCGTCGCGGAAGTATTCGCCCCACACCCGGTTGAACGCGTCCTGGTCCGAAAGATCGGTGACGAACCGGTCGGCCGTGACCACGTCGGCGAAGGTCGCGCCCACCGCTTCGAGCCCGCGCTTGAGATTCTCGAGCGCGGCCCGCGCCTGGCCTTCCATGTCGCGCGGCATGGAATCGAATTCCTCGGGCCGGTGCGGGTGGTGATGATAGACCGGCGCCGCGGTAACCCCGGCGAGATAGATCGTGGTGCCGCCCTTCACCTTGATCGCGGGCGCATAGGGCATCCACATGTCGGGCGCATCCGGCCAGTGTACGTGCTCGACCGTCTTTGCCATGCTCCGCCTCCGCCATTGCCTGCCGGCTCAGAACCTAAGGCGAAACCGCCGGATGTTGAATGGCGATTCCGCCGGCGTCTCCTCGCTTGCCCGCTCTGGTTCGCCGATCACGCCTCAGGTCGCCAGGGCCTTCTTGATCGCCAGAAAATCGCGCCAGGCGAGACGCTTTTGCAGCGGCTGGCGCAGCAGATACGCCGGGTGCAGCGTTGCGATGGCGCGGATCTCGCGCGTTCCGGTCTGGTAGGCGAACCAGCGGCCGCGGGTCTTGAGGATGCCGTCCTTGATGTTGAGCAGGGTCTGCGCCGACGGCCCGCCCATGCACACCAGCACGTCCGGACCCGCGAGCTCGATCTGGCGCAGCGTGAACGGCAGGCAGATCGCGGATTCCTGCGGCGTCGGCGTGCGGTTGCCGGGCGGCCGCCACGGCACGATGTTGGCGATATAGACCGATGTGCGATCGAGCCCGATCGCCGCCAGCATGCGATCGAGCAGCTTGCCCGAGCGGCCGACGAACGGCAGGCCCTCGATGTCCTCATCGCGGCCGGGCGCCTCGCCCACGAACATCACGCGCGCCTTCGGATTGCCGTCGGCGAACACGAGTTGGGTGGCCGTGCTGCGCAAGGCGCAACCTTCGAAGCGGTCCAGGATCGCGCGCAGTTCCTCCAGGCTGGCGGCGCTTCTTGCCGCCTCGCGCGCCGCCATGACCGCAGCGTCAGGCGATTGCGGAAGTGCGGGGCCGCCGCGGGCCGCCGGCTCGGGAGCCGGCGGGCGAACCGATGGCGCGGGGCTGCCCGGGTCGACCCTCGGCCGCGCAGCCTCTGGTGGAGCGGGCGCGGTCTTGGGCGGCGCGTCGGCAAACCGGTCGACCGGCGTTTCGCCGACCAGCGCGTCGACGCCCGCCTCCTGGTAGAAGGCGAGAAGCTCGCGGGCAGCCTGGTCGCGGTTTCTGTTCATTCCAGGTGTGCGGTAAGGCCATGGCGCAACGCTTGCAACCATGCCCGCGGCGCGCCCGCATTGAAAGTGCGGCTGGTGCGAGCTGTGGGTTTCGGTCGCCTCGTTCCCCGGCCGTCTGGCGGCCGAATGGCGGCGGCCGATTGGGCGATCACCACCCGGTTGGCATGTGGTTTGCTAAAAAAGGCGATATCTTCGAATTAGAATAACATCACGGGTCGATCCTCCCTCATCCCCGAGGGGTTTGCCTGATTGCCCCCGTCGCCGAGGGATGGGGTCGACACGATCTCGGGTAACTCCGAGACCCCGGTGCGATGCCTCGGCAGCCGGCCGCAACAGGATCGCCTATCGGAGGAGCGATGAGCACTGAGGAATTGCCTGCCCGCGAAACCATGGAGTTCGACGTCGTGATCGTGGGCGCGGGGCCGGCCGGGCTCGCCGCCGCGATCCGGCTCAAGCAGCTTTCGCCGGACACCAGCGTGGTCGTGGTCGAGAAGGGCTCCGAGGTCGGCGCCCACATTCTCTCGGGCGCGGTCATCGATCCCGTCGCCCTCGACCAGCTCATTCCGGACTGGCGAAACGAAGACAGTCCGATCAAGACCAAGGTCGGCGATGACCGCTTCTATTGGCTGTCCGCCGCGCGCGCGGTGCGTCTGCCCAATCTCATGCTGCCGCCGCTGATGAACAATCACGGCAACTATATCGTCTCCCTCGGCAACGTCTGCCGCTGGCTGGCAACCAAGGCGGAAGCCCTGGGCGTCGAAATCTATCCCGGCTTCGCCGCCGCCGAACTGCTGCTCGATGACAACGGCGCGGTGGCTGGTGTCGCCACCGGCGATATGGGTGTGGCCAAGGACGGGCATCACAAGGACAGCTTCACCCGCGGCATGGAGCTGCGCGCGAAATACACGCTGTTCGCCGAAGGCGCGCGCGGCAATCTCAGCAAGACCCTGCTGCAGCGTTTCGGCCTCGGCGAAGGCCGCGAACCGCAAAAATTCGGGCTCGGCCTGAAGGAGCTGTGGCAGGTCGCGCCCGAAAAACACCGGCCGGGCCTGACCCAGCACACATTCGGTTGGCCGCTCGACAGCCGCACCGGCGGCGGTTCGTTCCTCTATCATTTCGACGACAATCTCGTTTCCGTCGGCTTCGTGGTGCATCTCAACTACCAAAATCCGTACCTCTCGCCGTTCGAGGAATTCCAGCGTTTCAAGACGCATCCGCTGGTGCGCGGCACCTTCGAGGGCGGCAAGCGGCTCGCCTACGGTGCGCGCGCACTCACCGAGGGCGGCTGGCAGTCGGTGCCGAAGCTTTCTTTTCCCGGCGGTGCGCTGGTGGGATGCGCGGCCGGCTTCATGAATGTGCCGCGCATCAAGGGCAGCCATAACGCGATGCTGTCGGGCATGCTGGCGGCCGAGCACGTCGCCGCCGCGCTCGCGGCCGGCCGCGCGAACGACGAACTCGCAGACTACGAGGCGGCATGGCGCTCGTCCGCGATCGGTCCCGATCTTTGGAAGGTGCGCAATGCCAAGCCGCTGTGGTCGCGCTTCGGCACGTTCCTGGGCATCGCGCTCGGCGGCATCGACATGTGGACCAACACGCTCGGGTTTTCCCTGTTCGGCACCCTCGGCCACGGCAAGCCCGATTCGGCAACGCTCAAGCCGGCGGCGCAATGTGAGCCGATCGCCTACCCTAAACCGGACGGCAAGCTCACCTTCGATCGTCTCTCCTCGGTGTTCCTCTCCAATACCAATCACGAGGAGGACCAGCCGGTGCACCTGAAGGTCGCCGACCTCGCCCTGCAGAAGGCGTCCGAGCACGATCGCTACGGCGGACCCTCGGCGCGCTACTGTCCGGCGGGCGTCTACGAATGGGTGGAGGAGGGTGGTTCGCCGCGTTTCGTGATCAACGCGCAGAACTGCGTCCACTGCAAAACCTGCGACATCAAGGATCCGAACCAGAATATCACCTGGGTCCCCCCCGAGGGCGGCGGCGGACCCAACTACCCCAACATGTGAGCGTGGTCGTGGACCTCGCTGGGCCGGCGGTCGCACGCCCACGCCCAAGCCTGCCCGCGACGTGCCGCGCGCATGCCCGGCCGGCATCCAGAGTTTGGCCGTGGCGAAGGTGGCGTTCGCCACCGACCGGCAGAACGGCGTCGACTGCGAACGCCGGTTTCAGGTATCGAATCAGCCCATTACTGGACCGGGGCCGGCGGACCCGGCTACCCCAATATGCAACCGATGTGACCGGTGGCGTCACGATGCTGCCCTTATCAAGGCGCTTCAAAGCTGGCGGACATGTCCAATCCGGGCAGTTATTGCGCGCCTGACCCAAACAGGCCATTCTGCTCAACGCGGCCGCGCCAGGGGCGCTCGTCCGCCAGATGGAGTCGATCAGCCGTGATCCTTTCGCCACGTTTCAGGCGTGCGGCCGTGGCCGCAGTGGCCGCACTCGCCATCACTTGGCCGGCAATGCTTTCGGCTCGGGCGGAGGCACCTACGAATTTCTCCCGGATCTCTCCCTCCGGCAGCTATCTGGCCGCACGGCACGCGGGCGGTGAGCGGGATGCCGCCGCCGCGGCATCGTATTATCGCGCCGCCCTGCGCGGCGACCCCCGCAACAACGAGCTTCTTGGTCGCACCTTCCTGGCGGTGCTGGCGAATGGCGAGGTCGAGGAGGCGGTCAAGCTCGCCGAACGCGTTCTGCAGATCGACAAGACCGACCGCATCGCCCGGCTCGTGCTCGGGGTGCGCGCGATCAAGCAAAAGCAGTATCCGATCGCGCGCCGGGAACTCGCCCAGTCGATCCGCGGCCCGATCACCGATCTCGCCGCGACCTTGCTGTCGGCGTGGACGATGGCGAGCCCGACCGAGGTCAAGGCTGCGACCGATTCCATCGACAAGCTTGCCGGTCCGGACTGGTACGCCATCTTCAAGGATCTGCACTCCGCGATGATCCTCGATCTTGCCGGCCAGAAGAAGGATGCAACCAAGCGCTTCGAGCGCGCCTACAAGCTCGATCCCACCGCGCTGCGCGTGGTGCAGAGCTATGGCAGTTTTCTCTCGCGGCAGGGAAATACCGCCGAAGCGCTGAAGATATTCGCCACGTTCGACGAGGCGCTGCCGCGCCATCCGTTGATGCTGGAGGCGACCGCCGAGCTCAAGGCCGGCAAGAAGCTTCCGATGATGATCGACACGCCGCAGGCGGGCGCCGCCGAGGTGCTGTATGGGCTCGGCGCTGCGCTCGGGCGTCGTGGCGGGGAGGATCTCGGCCTCGTCTACCTGCAGCTCGCGCTCTATCTGGCGCCGTCGCATCCGCTCGCGCTGCTTTCGCTCGGCGACCTCTACGAGGCGATGAAGAAGCCGGAACTCGCCAACAAGATCTACGAGCGGGTGCCGCTGAATTCGCCGCTTCAGCGCAACGCGCAAATCCAGCTCGCGCTCAACCTGGATGCGCTCGATCGCACCGACGAGGCGAAAGCGAGTCTTGAAAAGCTCATTGCCGCCAATCCCGGGGACCTCGAAGCCATCATGGCGCTCGGCAATGTCATGCGGGGGCGCAAGCAGTTCGCGGAATGTGGGGACGTCTACTCCAAGGGTGTGGAAACCCTCACCAAGTCCGAGAAGTCGAACTGGGTGATCTATTACTTCCGCGGCATCTGCTTCGAGCGCTCCAAGCAATGGGCGAAGGCCGAGGCCGATCTCAAGAAGGCGCTCGAGCTGTTTCCGGACCAGGCGCACGTCCTGAACTATCTCGGCTATTCGTGGATCGACCAGGGCATCAATCTCGACGAGGGCATGCGCATGATCAAGCGCGCGGTCGAGCAGCGCGCTGACGACGGCTACATCGTCGACTCCCTCGGCTGGGCCTATTACCGGCTCGGCAACAACGAGGAGGCGGTCAAGCAGCTCGAGCGAGCGGTCGAGCTCAAGCCGGAAGACCCGACCATCAACGATCATCTCGGCGACGCCTATTGGAAGGTCGGACGAGTGCTCGAGGCGCGCTTCCAGTGGTCGCACGCGCGCGATCTCAAGCCCGAGCCCGAGGATCTCGTCAAGATAGAAGCCAAGCTGAAATCGGGGCTCCCCGACGACACCTCGTCGGCCGCCGAGGCCGAGCACAAGAAGCCAGGCGGCGGCTAAGTCGGCGGCATGGGGTCGACTGCGCGCGCCGAAAAGGCGCCCGCCAAGATCAATCTGACACTGCGCGTGCTGGGCCGGCGCGCCGACGGCTATCACGAGCTCGAGAGCCTGGTCGCCTTTGCCGGCGTCGGGGACGCTTTGACGTTCGCACCCGGCGGCGCCTTGACGCTCGCGGTCAGCGGGCCGACCGCGCAAGCCGTCGGCGATAATGCCGACAATCTCGTGCTCAAGGCCGCTCGCGCGCTCGCCGAGCGGATCGCAGGTCTCACCCTCGGCAGCTTCGCGCTTTCGAAGCGCTTGCCGGTCGCGGCCGGATTGGGCGGCGGCTCGGCGGACGCGGCGGCGGCTTTGCGCCTTCTGGCGCGCGCCAACGGCGTTGCGCTCGACGATCCCCGCCTGATGCAGGCGGCGCAGGCGACCGGGTCCGATGTGCCGGTGTGCCTCGATCCGAAGCCGCGCCTGATGCGCGGCGTCGGTGACGTTCTATCCGCTCCGCTCGATCTTCCGCGGCTGTTCGCGGTGCTGGTCAATCCCGGCGTTGCGGTCTCGACCAGAGACGTGTTTGCGGCGCTGAACCTTGCTTCACCTGCCGCAAGCGGCGGCGCTTCCTCTCCCACCCCGCTTGTGTCGGAAGGGTGGGGAGGCGAGCCCACCGCGTTTGTCGCTGCGCTGGCCAAGGATCGCAACGATCTCGAGGCGCCGGCCATCGAGCTGGAACCCGCGATTGCGAATGTTCTCGCCGTGCTGCAGGCACTGCCGGACTGCCGGCTCGCCCGGATGTCGGGTTCAGGCGCGACCTGCTTCGGCCTGTTCCCGACCAATGCCGCTGCCGCCGCGGCGGCGCGAACGTTGCGGGTCGGCTACCCGCAATGGTGGGTGCGTGCGACGGCGCTGGGAGCCGGGCAGTAGGCCGCCCCGGCGCGCCTGCACATCCGACGGCGCGTCTCTGCCCAACCGGCTGCGCTAATTCGAGCGGCAGATGCAGAACTCGACGGTCTCTTCGAGCGCCTGCTTCATCGCAGAGGCGGGAAACAGCGCCAGCGCGTCGGTGGCGATGGCACCGTAATGCCGCGCGCGCTGGATCGTGTCCTCGAGCGCGCGGTGCTTCATCATCAGGCCGATGGCATGGTCGAGATCGGCATCGGTCGCGTCGCCTTCCTCGAGGGTGCGGCGCCAGAACGCCCGCTCGCTTTCGGATCCGCGCCGGAACGACAACACCACCGGCAGCGTGATCTTGCCTTCGCGAAAATCGTCGCCGACGTTCTTGCCGAGCTTGGCTGCCTTGCCGCCGTAGTCGAGCGCGTCATCCACGAGCTGGAAGGCGACGCCGAGATTCATGCCGAACGAGCGGCAGGCGGATTGTTCGTCCTTGGGGCGTGAGGCCAGCGCCGGACCGACCTCGCAGGCGGCGGCGAACAGTTCCGCGGTCTTGGCGCGGATGACGGCAAGATAATCATCCTCCGTGGTGGCGGTATTCTTGGCCGCGCCGAGCTGCATCACCTCGCCTTCGGCGATGACGGCGGCGGCCGAGGACAGAATTTCGAGCGCCCGCAGCGAGGCGACCTCGACCATCATCTTGAACGCCTGGCCGAGCAGAAAATCGCCGACCAGCACGCTGGCCTCGTTGCCCCACAACATCCGGGCGGCGAGCTTGCCGCGCCGCATCTCGCTTTCGTCCACGACGTCGTCGTGCAGCAACGTGGCCGTGTGCATGAATTCGACCGCCGCCGCGAGCTTGATGTGGCCGGCGCCGTCATACCCGGCCAGCCGCGCCATCGCCAGGGTGAGAATCGGGCGCAGCCGCTTGCCGCCGGACGAGATCAGGTGATTGGCGACCTCGGGAATCATCGTCACCTGCGATCCCGTGCGCGACAAAATGGTCGTGTTGACGCGACCCATGTCGGCGGCGACGAGGTCGATCAGACGGTCGATGCTGGTGGGCGAATGGCCTTCAAATGGGACGATAACGGCCAAGAGGAGGGCTCCGAGCACAAGGACGCGCGAGCATAGAAACGCTATGGTGCCGCGGCAAGTACGGCAAAAAGCACATATGCGCGAGCGCCCGGTTTCGAAAGAGGCGAATTGATGTCAAAGGCCGAGACGATCACGGCCCGTGCGGAGGAATGGTGGCCCCGCACCGACCAGCGTCTGGCCGTGCTGGTCCCCTGCTTCAACGAAGAAACCGCCATCGCCGGAGTGGTCGCCGGTTTCCGCGCCGAGCTGCCCGAGGCCACGATCTACGTCTACGACAACAACTCCACCGACCGCACCCTGGAGGTCGCCCGCGCCGCCGGCGCGGTGGTCCGGCGCGAGAGCCACCAAGGCAAGGGCAACGTGGTGCGGCGAATGTTCGCCGACGTCGAGGCCGACATCTACGTGCTGGTCGACGGCGACGCCACCTACGACGCCCGCAGCGTGCGCGCCCTGATCGCGCGCCTGATCGAAGGCCGTCTCGACATGGTGGTGGCGGCGCGGGTCGAAGGGGAGGCGCACGCTTATCGTCCCGGCCATCGCACCGGCAACCGGCTGTTCACCGGCTTCTTCGCCGCGGTGTTCAATGCCACGTTCACCGACATCCTCTCCGGCTATCGCGTGTTCTCGCGGCGGTTCGTGAAGTCGTTTCCGGTGCTGTCGCGGGGGTTCGAGATCGAGACCGAGTTGTCCGTGCACGCGCTCGAGCTCGATCTCCCGGTGGGCGAGGTCTCGACGCCCTATTACGCGCGGCCGGCGGGATCGACCTCGAAGCTCAGCACCTGGCGCGACGGATTGCGGATTCTGTCCACCATCGTCGGGCTCTACCGCTCGGAGCGGCCGCTTGCCTTCTTCTCCGCCCTCGGTATTGCCCTCGCGGTCATTTCCGTCATCCTCGCGATACCGATCTTCGTGACCTTTCTGGAGCAGGGCGTGGTTCCCCGCGTTCCCACGGCGATCCTTTCCACCGGGCTGATGCTGTTGGCCTGTCTCTCGATTGTTGCAGGTCTCGTGCTCGATACCGTCACCCGCGGACGGCGGGAAATGAAGCTGATCGCGTACCTGCAGCACCGGGCGCCCGGCGAGCAGCGGGACCGGCAAGACGTTTGAGGGAGACGGCTGTGGGCGAGCCCGGCGATACGTTCGACGAAGACATCGTGTGGCACGAACTCGTCCGCACCAATGATGCCGTGCTCGTATCCGCGGTCCAGGCGCTGCTCGACGCCGCCCACATTCCCCATCTCGTGTTGGACCAGAACATGAGCGTGCTCGAAGGCTCGATCGGCATCCTGCCGCGCCGGATATTGGTCAACGAGTGCTGCATCGACGATGCGCGCCGGTTGCTCGCGGAGGCCGGATTGGGCCACGAGCTTCGTCCCGATGGGCGCTGACGTCACCCAGGACGCCGTGCTCGGCGGCAGGCTGCTGCTCAAGCAACCCAGGCGCGGACATCGGGTCGGTCATGACGCCATCCTGCTGGCGGCGGCATGCCCGGCGCGCGCGCGCGACCGCGTCGTGGATCTCGGGGCGGGCGTGGGAGCGGCAGGACTGGCGCTCGCGCTCCGCGTTGCGGGCACGCGAGTGACGCTGGTCGAGGTCGATGCCGGTCTCGCCGCGCTTGCAGCCGAGAACGCGCAGGTCAACGGACTTGCCGCGCGGGTCGGTTCCACCGTGCTCGATGTTGCGGCGCCGGCGCGCGCGTTCGCGGCGGCGGGGCTCGCGCCTGAATCGATGGCGCGCGTCCTGATGAATCCGCCGTTCAACGATCCGGCGCGCCAACGGACGTCACCCGATCGTCAGCGCCGCCTCGCGCATGCCGGCCCGGACGGGACGCTGGCCGCCTGGATCAAGACCGGCGCGCGGCTGCTGCGTCCGGGTGGCACCCTCACCCTGATCTGGCGCGCGGACGGCCTCGCCGACGTTCTGCGCGCGCTCGATGCCGCATTCGGCGGGGTGACCGTGCTGCCGGTCCACTCCAAGGCGGGAGAGCCGGCGATCCGGGTCCTGGTGCGGGCGGCGAAAGCAAGCCGCGCTCCGCTGGCGCTGTTGCCGGGATTTGTCCTCAATGACGACGCCGGGGTTCCGACCGCGCAGGCTGAATCGGTGCTGCGCGGCGGCGCCGTACTGCCGTTGAGTCAAATCTGAATGCGCCGTTGTCGTGATTGCGTTGCCCGCCGGGTAGGCAGATATCGCCCGCAGTCATCGCATCGCGCGCGGTAACGCAGCGGTGATCAGGCTCCCCGCCCCGGCGATTTGCGCTTGAAATCGAGATGGGACATCGCGGCAATTGTGCCGATCAGGACCATCAACATGTAAATCTTCATCGTTTCCCCTGGGCTGGGCTGGCCGCTGAACGGCCGCGCCGCATCGATCCGCTTGCAATAAGCATTCCAGTAGTTGACGAAGGGTAACTTGCGGCCGACATGCAGGCGGCCTAGACGCGACATCGCGCCGCGCCCGACCCCGGCCCGCAGCCCCTGGCTATGCCCTTAGGCTGCGAGCACGCGACGCCCCTTGCTGTGAAACGAGAACACAACGTTATGGCTGATCAGGATATCTTCGAGCATTTGAAGCAGCTGTTTGCCAGCGCGCGCGCCGCGCTGCGGCCGATATTGCCGAAGCGGCTGCGCGGCGACACGCCCGTCGTTCCGGTGGTGCGGCTGTCGGGAGTCATCGGCATTTCGACCCCGCTGAAGTCGGGCCTTACGCTCGCCGGCGTCGCGCGTCCGCTCGAACGCGCGTTCGGCATGCGCAGGGCGCAGGCGGTGGCGCTGGTGATCAATTCGCCCGGCGGTTCGCCGGTGCAATCGCATCTGATCTACCGCCGCATCCGCGAGCTCGCGGTCGAGAACAAGCGGCCGGTGATCGCCTTTGCCGAGGACGTCGCGGCGTCCGGCGGCTACATGATCGCGTGTGCCGCTGACGAGATCATCTGCGACCCGTCCTCGATCGTCGGTTCCATCGGCGTGGTCGGCGGCTCGTTCGGTTTTGTGAAGCTCATGGACAAGCTCGGCATCGAGCGCCGGCTCTATACCTCGGGCGAGAACAAGGCCACGCTCGACCCGTTCCTGCCGGAGAAACCGGAGGACGTGGAGCGGCTCAAGGCGATCCAGCAGGAGATCCACGAGGGCTTCATCGACCTGGTCAAGGGAAGCCGGGGCGCGCGGCTCAAGGGTCCAGAAAAAACCTTGTTCTCCGGCGAGTACTGGACCGGCAGCACCGCGATCGAACTCGGCCTGGCCGACGGCATCGGCGACTTGCGAACCACATTGCGTGCCCGCTTCGGTGATGATGTCGTCACGCCCTTGGTCTCGCCCGCGCGGGGCTGGTTCGGCCGCGTGCAGCCGGGCGTCTCGGCCCTTGATAGCGTGCTGCGTAGTGGTAATTTCGCCGAGGAGATCATCTCGGCGCTCGAAACACGCGCGCACTGGGCGCGCTACGGACTGTGAGGACGTCGAAGGAGACACCCATGCCGCCGCTCATCTTCTCGCCGCTGATTAAGTTTGCACTGGGCGCGCTCGGCGCCGGCGCGATCGTTCACTGGGCGGTGAAAGAGGTGCGGCGCATCAACGAGGAGCTCGATCGGGTGAAGAAGGCCTCCTCCATCGATCCGGCCGCTCGCCAGGCGTTGCCGACCCTGCGCCGCGATCCCAGCACCGGCGATTGGCGTCCGACCTGACGGGCGTTACGCGGCTCTTCCTGACTTCGGATTTTTGGCCGGTACCAAGGCTGCGCGCAGCAGCAGCACGTGGCCGAGTACCGCGGTCGTGAGGAAGGCGATGGTGAAGGCCATTACCAGCGATTGAACGATCATGGCACCCTCCAATTGACGCCCCCACCGTTCGTCGCGCCGGTGCCCGCGCGGGTTCAAGCAGCTGATCTCCTTCGCGGCTTTATTCGCCTTTGATGCCCTTGGCGCGGATCAACTGGCCCCAACGGGCGATTTCCCGCGCGAGGTCGCGGGCGAATTCCTCCGGCGTCCCCGGCGAAGGCGTCACACCGGCCTGTGCGAGCTTGCCGCGCACATCGGCGTCGTTGAGCGCGGCATTGAGGGCGGCGTTGAGCTTGGTGATCACCGCCGGCGGGGTGAGCGCCGGCGCCAGAATGCCGGCCCACTGGTTGGCGACGGTGTCGACGAACCCTTGCTCCACGAAGGTCGGGACATCCGGGAAAATGTCGGAGCGTTCCTGCGAGGTCGCCGCCAGCGCCTTGAGCTTGCCCGCCTTGACTTGCGAGATGATGGTCGGAACGTCGCCGAACAGGCCGTCGACCTGGCCGGCGAGGAGGTCGGTCACCGCCTGCGATGCGCCCCGATAGGGCACCGCCTGGAGCTTCACCCC
>CAWIGD010000023.1:0-29406 GCA_963835165.1 uncultured Alphaproteobacteria bacterium | reverse complement strand
GCGGGTCGCGTTGATCGGCGCAGGGGATCGGGGGGGCGTGAGCGCCGATCGGGGCTGTAAACTCTCGGCCATGTCGGCCTAGTTGTTTATTAGTGTCCCGAGGGCTCCAAAAGGTTCAAGCCGATTTAAGAGTTCGGGCGGAAATTTTTGGCCTGTTGCCAGCGGGGTGCAGGTCGTCCGACCCCGAAGGAAGATATAAGTTATTTCAATATGTTGCCGGTGGCGAGCGGAAAAAAATGGTTCCGGCTGCGGCCGGGAGTCGCGGTTTCGGGCCCGAAGGCCGGGCAGTCGCCCGCCCAAGAACGGCTCGGACTGGTCGACCCACCCAAGTGCGAGCGCTTGGTCCAAGTCCTGCGCCGCCATGTTCAACGTCTCTCGTCTTTGGCGAGTTTTTGGGGCTCAGACCCGCCTAAGTTGAAGAACGCATTTTGCCTGAAGCCATTGAGGCGCGGCTGGTCGCCGCTCTGTTGCTCCTGGCCCAGTTGGTAAGAGTAGTTGGGCTGCGCCGCCAGGACGAGGGGTTCGGCCTCGAGAGAGCGAATGACAGCGGGCACGGGGCGCCCGTCGAGAATCTTCCAACGGAAGGTCGTGATGTTGTTGGCGGTGAAGGAGGCGGCGCGATTGAGCCGCAGCCGCCGGCCAAGCGCATCGATCGTCTCACTGGGGACGCTCGACGCGAGCTGGATCAGGACTTCATCACGGACGTAGCGCTCATTGGCGCGCCGCACGGCGATCGCGGAGCGACGGGCAATCTGTCGTCGGCCATCCGGGGCACCCCCGGGCTCGACGCGACCAGCGCTGCCGGCACCGCTGCCGCCGGCCCCTTCCGATGCCAGCTTGCGTTGGTCGGCTTCCGCGCCGGAAACGAGCGCGAACACCATGGCAATCGCGGTCATCGCCAGCGACAAACGCAGGCGCGACCTGATCGGCGTGGATGATTTGGTGGCGGTGGATTTGGTGTCGTTCGAGCGCATGGCTTGTCCTCTCTGGACGCTGCCCGCGCAGTTCCTCCACCCGGAGGCGGCCCGCTTACAGGGACCGTACTGCACCCAAGTCTCGCTTGGCGCTACTCGTTGACGGCGATGAAACCAACGACCTTGGATTCTTCCTGCATCTGTCGGATGATCTTGCCAACCTCATCCTTCGGCAGCTTGGCCTCCGACAGACGGATGCGATAGAGCTGGCCACCCATATTCAGCGGCCCCTCGACAACCGTGGCCTTATAGGCTCCCAGGAAATTGGTGATGTCGGTCGCCGTCGCCTGCGGCGCAAAGCGCACGACCGCAAATGAGCCGTCGCTGACCGCGCTGGCAAGGCTGGGCCCGGTCGATGTGCCTTGTTCCTTGACTACGACGCTGGTGATCACCGCGGCCTGTACCAGAATCGCGACTGCGGCGGCGGTTGCCGACCAGGCCAACGTGCGCGGCGTGAAGCTCGACAAGAACTCCGAGATGCGGGTACCGAAATCGAACGAACGCTGGCGGCGCGGCGCACGCGCCTCCTCGGCGTCGATCGCTGCGAACAGCTTTTCCATGGCCCGCGCCGACGGCGCACCCAGGGTCTCGTTGAGGTGGATCGTCTCGGCCAACTCTTCGCGAACAAGGTCATAGCGCCGCGCAAGCTCGCGGTCGCCCGCAAGCGCCTGCTCAACGCGATCGGCGTCGCGGCGGCTCAGCGTACCAGCGGCGTGCCACGGCAGCAGAGCTTCGATGTCGTATCGCTCTGGCTCTTTATTGATCATGTTCATGGCCAACCTCTTTCAATTCCTGCTGCCTTGAGCAGCTCCGCCAGTCGTTTGCGCGCGTAGAACATGCGCGTCTTGACCGTGTTCTCAGGGATTCCAACGATTTGCGCCACTTCCTCGACTGACTTTTCGTGGTAGTACACGAGGTCTATGATCTCCCGATGGTCTGCCGAAAGTCCCACGAGGCACTTTCGGATCATTGCACCCTTGTCCTTCTTCTCCAGCGTGGTTCCCGGATCGTCGGTCGGGTCTTCGATCGCGCTGGCGGTCTCTTCGTCCAGTTCCTCATCCGGGCGGCGCCTGAGCGCCGAGAGAGCCTTGAAGCGCGCGATCGCCAACATCCAAGTCGACACCGCCGAGCGCCCTTCAAATCGACCAGCCTGGCGCCACACGTCGAGAAACACCTCGCTGATCAGATCCTCTGCCATGCCCTCGTCGCGCACGAGACGCACCACGAACCGAAACACTCGCACATGATGGCGCGCGTAGAGCACCTGCATAGCCAGCCGATCGCCGTTCGCGATTCGTCCGATCAGCACCTCGTCTGATTTCGCTTGCATCGCCTTCGGACGGCCGGACTCGTAAGATTAGTCGCGGGGGGCTGCGATTGGGTTCACGCTTCCGCCACAGAGATGGCACAGCCCAACCCCCCTTTTCCCCGATCCCCGACGCTGCCCAGGTGATTTGGCACCTAACATTATGGCTGATCCACGGCCCCCCGGGCTTTGTCGCCGCCTAAGAAATTTAATAACCAAATCAGATTGTTAACGAGAGGTACCGGGAGCCAGAAAACGGTATATTGATGCTGGGCAGGGGGGACGGGCCACGCGCCTTGGTCGTAAAAAACGCGACTGCGACATTTAGGAAAGATTAACTCAAGTTCCAACTCGAAGCGGTGCCTGGAGCTTTCGCAGGGCCGCCAGGACCGAGAGCGCAGTGATCCGCCCCGTCTTCGGGTTCTCCGAGGGAATGTTCTCGATCGAGAGCGTAAAGCGAGCCGAGTCGCTGTCGATCTCGATGGTGTGGCAGTTACGCTCGACCGTAGGGTCAGCCCAGATCTCCATCATGGTGCGGTCAGGTCCGATGCCGGCAAGTGACAGCGCCGCCGCCACGTTGACGTTGGCTGGGAAACCCGCCGCCCCATCGCGGGCACTGCCGGCAAATACCCGCTTGGGCTCGTTGAGACCCTCGATGGAGATGCCGTTCGCCTCGAGATACGGCGCCCCGGCAAGGCCGCGCGGCGGCTTGCGCGTTATCATTCGTACGGAATGAATTCGGCCCTCGGCAGCGGCGGTGACCGCGTCCAACCCCAGGAGCGCGCCGGTCGGCACGATGATCTGCCCTCCCCGCGCCTTTGCTAGCTCGACCAGTTCGGGTCTCGGCAAAAGCGCGCCGGCGGAGAGCACCATCACCTGCTTTCCGGCCTCCAGCATCGGCCGGCAAATCCGTTCCAGCACCGACGCCGGTGCGCACTCGATCGCGAGATCGGCCAGGGCGGGAAACGCCTCGGGCTCGACCAGCGGACAGGTGATCCGCTCGGCATCAAGCCAGGCTTGCGCTTTGGCAACATCGCGAGCCGCCGCGGCGGCAAGCACTAGGCCCGGTATGCCATCGGCCAGCCTGCGCGCGAGCACGCGGCCGATGGCGCCGAGGCCGGCAATGGCGACCCGGATCACGGGCATGGGCGAACCTTCACGAGCAGGGTCTCCGGCTGTGGAGCTTGCGTCATAGCGGGCGCGCTCTTCGCTCACAAGCACAGGGAACCCCGCGTCAAACAGCGACTTGACCCTTATCCGGCAGTGGGCAAGTGTTCCGGAAATTCAGGGAGATCAAGGAAATGCTCAGAAAAATTTCGGGCGCGGCCCTCGGCCTGTTGCTCGCGATCACAGGCGCGGCACTGGCCCAGCCCTATCCTTCCAAACCGATCACAATGATCATTCCGTTCGCGGCCGGCGGCCCGACTGACGTGCTCGGCCGCGTCATGGCGCAGCGCATGAGCGAGATTCTGGGACAGCAGATTGTGGTGGAGAACGTCGGCGGCGCCGGCGGCATGACCGGCTCCAAGCGGGTCGCCGACGCCGCGCCGGATGGCTACACCTTGGTGCTGGGCACGGTGGGCACCCACGCGCAGAGTCAGACCATGTACAAGAAGCCGCTCTACAACGCGGCAACCGATTTCACGCCCGTTGCGCTCATCGCCGAGGTCCCGATCGCGCTGATCACACGCAAGGACCTGCCAGTGAACAACCTGAAGGAATTCATCGACTACGCGAAAGCAAATCAGACCAAGATGCAATACGGTTCGGCCGGCGCCGGCTCGGCAACCCATCTCGGCTGCGTGCTGCTCAACTACCTCATCGGCGTCGACATCACGCACGTACCCTATCGCGGCACCGGCCCTGCGATGCAGGACCTCCAGGGCGGCCGTATCGACTATCTCTGCGAAATCGTCAGCACCGCCAAGCCCCAAATCGACGGCGGCACGGTGAAGCCGATTGCGATCATGACCAAGGAGCGCTCGAAAGCGTTGCCGAACCTGCCGACCGGCCTCGAGCAGGGAACACCGAACCTCGAAGCCTATACCTGGAATGCCATCTTCCTGCCGAAAGGGGCGCCCGCCGATGTGGTCAAGAAATTAAACGATGCAGTGGTGCAGGCGCTCAAAACCCCGGCGGTGCGCGAACGGCTCGAAGGGCTCGGCGCCGTGGTCGTTTCGGAGGATCGCACCACGCCGGAGCACCTCGGCCAGTTCCTCAAGAGCGAGATCGAAAAGTGGGCGGCGCCGATCAAGGCCAGCGGCGTGAGCGTGGACTAACGCCTCGTCCAGGTCGTCAAGAGTTGAGATCGAGAACCGAGCCACGCCGATCAAGGCGATCGTGGTCGACGTTGGATTGATGCTGCGGCCGCCCGCGCGGCCCAGGAAGCCGCGGCGGGACACCGTGAGCCGTGGGTCATTCCAGCTCGATCTCGCCCTCAATCTCGTGCGAGAAACCGATGCCGCCGAGCGTGATGGTGGCATGGGCGGGAAGTTTTTCGTTGCCCTTGAGCTTGCCTTCCGCCAGCGCCTGGCGCACCGCCTTCTCGATTTCGCGCTGGGCGGTCACGCCCAGCGTCTTGAGGAATTTGCGGATGCTGCCGTTAAAAACGTCCTCGTTCATGATTGCTCCTTTGCTACAGGGCGCGGTGAAGCGACTGCCTCCGAACCGCCGTCTTTTCCTCTGAATTGCGCGAACAATTCCTCAATTGCGTCAATCTGAAGCCATCACCGCGGATGCGTATAGGGGTATCCACCTTATGGGGACAGGAGGATACATGCGTACATTATGCGCTTTGGCAGTCGTGACGACTGCGGCTGGGGTGATCACGGGTCTGCCATTCAGCACCGCACTGGCCTGCGACAACGATCGCTTTCCATGCCCGATCGTGTCGGATGCGCCGGAGACGACCGAGGCGCCGGCCAAGGCCGCACCCGGTGCACCGTCGCGCAAGAAGGCAACAAATCAAGCGGCACCACGCCAGGATGAGCGTGCAACGCTTCAGGACGAGAAGGCACGACCGAAGAGCGAACGAGAAGCAGCGCGCGCTCCTTCCCGCGCCAAGGCAGCCAAGCCGGAGAAGCAGGAGCAGGCGGTCGATTCGGCCGCAGTTGCGCCTGCGGCGGTGACGCCGGCGCCCGCTGAGGTCCAGCGGACCGAAAACCCGGCGCCCGCCATGACGGCTTCGCCGGTTGCGCCCACACCCTCCAGCGCTGGCGTCCCGGTCGCCGCCGCCGGCGAGGTACCGACCGCGCCTGCCCTGGCCAACGGCGTAGCGACCGTTGATCCGAACGAGGTCAACGAACTCGACCTTGCCGCCGCTCCGACACCCGCGCCGGCCGAGTCGTCCTGGATCAAGTATCTGCTGGCGACTTTGGGCGCGGCGCTGGCGGCCGCCTCCACGGTACGGTTCCTGTTCGTCTGATACCCTGCGGACGTGCGCGCCCTCGTTTGGCGCGTGCACGGCTCCGCACCTTTCGCTCTGGCGGGCTGGGTTAGCCGTCCTGGACGGTTGACATCAGTTCTCTTTTTGTTCTTTATGCTGCCAGAGTGCCCTTATTGCCGATGCCGGTATTCACGCCCCACCAAGATGCCGCACTGAGCGCGGCCTCGAACTGGCTCAAAGGCGCGCGCGGGCGTTCCTCGATCTTTCGGCTGTTCGGCTATGCCGGGACCGGCAAGACGACGCTCGTCAAACACATCGCCGAAGGAGTGGACGGAAAGGTGCTGTTCGCGGCCTTTACCGGCAAGGCGGCGTGCGTGATGCGCAGCAAGGGCTGCTACAGCGCCTCCACCATCCACAGCCTCATCTACAAGGCGCGCGAAAGCGGCGAGGAGACGCCGAGCTTCGAGCTCTGGAACGATGCGCCCGCCTCGAAGGCCAAGCTCATCATCATCGACGAATGCTCGATGGTCGATGCCGAGCTCGCGCGCGACCTGATGTCGTTTGGCGTGCCGCTGTTGGTGCTTGGCGATCCCGCGCAACTGCCACCCATTCACGGCGGCGGCTTTTTCACCGACGCCAAGCCCGATGCCATGCTCACCGAGGTTCATCGGCAGGCGCAGGACGATCCGATCGTGCGGCTGTCGATGGAGATCCGCGCCGGCAATCCGCTGACGCAAGGCCAATACGGCGAGACTCAGGTGGTGCGGCGCGACGCGCTCGACCCCAAGCGCGTGCTCGACGCCGACCAGGTCCTGGTCGGCCGTAATGTCACCCGCCGCGCCTACAATGCACGCTTGCGCGAACGCCGCGGCTTTACCGACGCGCTGCCGATGGCGGGCGACAAGCTGGTCTGCTTGCGCAACAACCGGCGCAAAGGATTGTTCAACGGCGGCCTCTGGATGGTGAAGGAAAGCCCGAAGGCGCGCCGGCAAATCATCCGGATGCGGCTCAAGCCCGATGAGGACCTGGGCGAAAGGCTGATCAAGGTATCGGTTCGGCCGGAATGCTTTACCGGCACCATCGAGGAGTTTGACTGGCCGCAACGCAAAGCCTACGACGAGTTCGACTTCGGCTACGTGTTGACGGTGCACAAGGCGCAAGGCTCGCAGTGGGACGATGTGGTGCTGTTCGATGAATCCGCTGCGTTTCCGGACAATCGCGATCGCTGGCTCTATACCGGCGTGACACGGGCCGCGAAGCGGTTGACGATCGTGGTGTGAACAGCCGGCAGCATCGCCGCGAAGAACTCAATCCTTGCTCTCTTTTCCCTCGACCTCGCGCACCGGCGTCTCGGGTATCAATCCGCCGCGTCGTCGGGCGAACGTTTCCTCGCCGGTCTGCTCCCAGTTGCCCGCCACGGCGCGTTCCGCATAGGCCGACCAGTTCTCCGACCAGTCTCCGAGCGAATAGCCGTGCCAGGGCGGTTGCGGCGTGAGGGCGGGCAGCTTGAGCTCCTGCCAGATCGTTTGCGCCCGTTCCATGAAGTCGCGCGCCGGCAGCGCCAGCGGCGGCGCCGAGTGCTTCAGTGTCGCGTCGATGAGAATGGTCAACTCTTCGCTGCGCGGGCCGGATTTCGGTCCGTGACCGGCGGAGCGATGGGGAGCGATGTGCACATCCTCGATCGGATTGGAGCGGTAGGCCAGCGACCAGAACACCGCGTCGGTGTTGGTCGGATCGATGTCCTCGCTCACCGCGATGCAGATCTTCCCACAATCGGCGAGCAGCGTCGCGGCACCGTGCAATCCGCGCCAGACCTCGGTCCGCGGCGTGCCGCGTTCGTACTGGACGAAGATAACCTTGCGCAGGTTGGAGAGCGGCTCGTGCATCACCACGCGCCGAACGCCTTTGATCGAAAGGTGTTCGCGCAAATGGGTGAAGAAGAAGGGCTCCATCGCCACTTTCTTGAGCACGCTCGATTCGCTCGGCGTCACCTGGCTGATGATCGACACGAACACCGGCGACTGCCTGTGCGTGATCGCAGTCACGCGCATGGACATGTTGAAATCCTCGAGCGCGACGTGACCGTGGCTTTCGCCGAAAGGGCCTTCCGGCTCGAGCAGGTCGGGATCGATCAGCCCTTCGATGACGATTTCGGCGTCGGCCGGCACATTGAGATCGACGGTGACGGCTCTTGCCATCCGGATCGGAGCGCCGGCGAGCCCGCCGGCGACTGCCATCTCATCGAGATCGACGGCGAGCTTCATGCCGCCCGTGAACATGGCGACCGGCGCGCAGCCGATGACGATGGCGCACGGCATCGGCTCGCGACGCTGGTTGTGCTTCTTCCAATGCAGATAGCCGCCCGCGCCGCCGATGCGCGACGCCATCCGCACGCCGAGCCTGTCCGTCGCCTTCAACGCCCCGCGATAGGTGCCCATGTTCTGGATGCCGGTGTCGGGATCGCGCGTCACGCAAAGCGTGGCGGTGAGATATGGCGCGGCATCGAAGCCCGGCGTCGAGATCGGCACCGGCAGCCGCGCCAACCCTCTGCCGGGACCGCGCAGGTCATCGCCCTGAATGACCACGGCCTGGCATGGCGGCGAGGACACGGCGATCGGCGCGATCGGATGGGCGATGGCGTGCACCCACGCCGCCTCGATCTCCTGGACCGGGCGGCCCATGCCGATGGCATAGATCTGCGGCGAAGCGGCGAGCGCCCCGACGGCGACCGGAATGTCATAGCGTCGGCCGGACGAATCCGTAACGTTCGTGAACAGGAACGCGCGGCGCTGGCCTTCCGCGAGCCCGCCTTGGAACTGCCACCGCACCAAAGGATGCAGCTCGGTGTCCTTGTTGATCGAGCGGTCGACCCGCACGAGCAGTCCCTGCGCTTCGAGCGCGGCGAGGTGCGCCTGGAAATCAAGCGGCGGGCCGGCCGGCGGTCGTGCGGATCTACGCGGATCGGCGCTCACGTCGAGCATCTACAAACCCCGGCGGTGACGATTTCAGGTTTCACGGCGGACCGGCTGAAGCCGTACTCCGGTCTCCATAACCATAGAACGCCCGCTATTGAAAGGTGTAGCTGCCAAGGGACGGCTTGTCGCGATTGCAATGCAACGCTGCCGGTGTATCGTCCGTTGCCTTGTTGCGCTGTACCGGGACGACGACCATGGGCGCGAAACATTTCGGCGCCCGCGTCGCGCGCCTCGAAGATCCGGCGCTGCTCACCGGGCGCGGCCGGTTCGTCGATGATATCCGGATACCCGGCGCACTGCACGCATGCTTCGTGCGCGCTCCGCATGCCCATGCCAAGATTCGCTCCATCGACATCGCTGCGGCGCTCGCGATGGCCGGCGTGCACGCGGTGCTCACGGCGGATGATCTGCCGCCGCGCATGGCGACCGGCCAGATTCCGATGCTGGTGCCCAATCCGTCGATCAGGACCCCGCGCACGCAGCTGGCGCTCGCCCGCCACGAAGTCTGCTATGTCGGGCAGACCATCGCGGTCGTGATCGCGGCCAACCGTTATCTCGCGGAGGATGCCGCCGCGGCGGTGGCCGTCGATTTCGAGGTCTTGCCCGCGGTGAGCGACTACCGCGATGCAGCTAAACCCGGCGCCGCCTGCGCCCACAGCGACCTCGCCAGCAACATCGCCGCCGTCGTCCCCATGGCCTATGGCGACGTCGACACGGCATTTGCACGCGCGGCGCACGTGTTCGAGGAAGAACTTTCGCTTCATCGCGGCGGCGCCATGACGCTCGAAGGGCGCGCAGTGCTTGCGAGTTACGATCCGGGCAGCGACGTCTTGACGGTGTGGTCGGCGACCCAGACGCCGCACCTGTGCCGCGGCACGCTCGCCGATCTGCTCGAGCGCGATCTCGAATCGATCCGCGTGATCGCGCCCCATGTCGGCGGCGGCTTCGGCACCAAGGCGCCGTTCTACGCCGAGGAAGCGGTCATTGCGGCCGCTGCCATGAAACTGCGCCGGCCGGTAACGTGGCAGGAGGACCGGCGCGAGCATTTTCTCTCGGCAACGCAGGAGCGCGACCAGCATTGGAAGGTCGCGATCGCGGTGAATGCGGACGGAAAAATCCTCGGTCTGCGCGGCGCCATGCTGCACGACAACGGCGCATTCCTGCCGTGGGGCATCATCGCGCCCTATATCGCCGCCACCACGTTCCCTGGCCCTTATGTCGTGCCGGCCTATGCGCTGGAGGTGACGGTCGTGCTCACCAACCGCGTCCCGACCACAGTCGTGCGCGGCGCCGGCCGGCCGCAGGCCGTGTTCGCGATGGAGCGGCTGATGGACCGCACGGCGCGCGAGCTCGGAATCGATCCCGCCGAGTTGCGGGCGCGCAACATGATCACGCCCGAGCAGATGCCGTATTCCGTCGGCTTACTTTTCCGCGACGGCAAGCCGTTGGTCTATGCCAGCGGAGATTTTCCGAAAAGCCAGCGCCGGGCGCTCGCGCTTTCGAATTACCGGGGCTTTCGCGCACGCCAAAGCAGCGCGCGCGCCGAGGGACGCTATCTCGGCATCGGCATCGGCAATTACGTCGAGGGGACGGGGCTTGGGCCGTTCGAGGGCGTGACCGTGCGCGTACTCCCCAACGGCAAGGTTGCGGTCGCGACCGGCGCCACGTCGCAAGGACAGGGCACGCGCACGACACTGTCGCAGATCGTGGCCGACCGCGTCGGCTGCCGCCTGGAAGATATCGTCATGACCGCAGGCGATACGTCGGCCATCTCCCAGGGCGTGGGCGCGTTTGCCAGCCGGCAGGCGATCAATGCCGGCTCCTCCGCGCTGATGGCCGGGGAACACGTGCGCAATCAGATCGTCGTGCTGGCCGCGCGCGTGCTGGGCGTGGCGGAGAGCGACATCGACGTCGAGGACGGCCGCGCCACCGGGCGCGGCGGCAACAAACCTTCGCTGACGCTCGGCGAACTCGCGCGACTCGCCCAGGGCATGCCGGGATTTTCGTTTGCCGCCGGCCAGGCGCCGGGTCTCGAGCACACCGCCTATTTCACGCCGCAGCAGGCCTCCTATTGCAACGGCACACACGTCGCCGAGGTGGAGGTCGATCCCTTCACCGGCGGGGTGAAGCTCCTCGCCTATACCGTCGCCCATGACAGCGGGACCATCATCAACCCGCTGATCGTCGACGGCCAGGTCCAGGGCGGCGTCGCCCATGGCATCGGTAACGCCCTGTTCGAGTGGATGAAATACGATGCCGACGCACAGCCGCTGACGACGTCGTTCCAGGACTATCTGCTGCCGGCGGCGCCCGATGTGCCGGGCTGCAAGATCGAGCACGTGGAGACGCCCAATCCGCTCAATCCGCTGGGCGTCAAGGGCGCCGGCGAAGGCGGCACCATTCCCGCACCGGCGGCGATTATCTCCGCCATCGAGGATGCGCTCTCGCCGTTCGGCGTGCGCTTTGGACGGATGCCATTGCCGCCCGACCAGATCGTCGACGCGCTGCGCAAGGCCGGGGCTTACCGGACGCTCGCGGCGGCATGACCCGCGCAGGCCATGACGCAGGTCGCGCCGCTGACTTGATCTTTTCGTGACTTCCCCTGTCCGGCTGAAGCGCGTAGGACCCATGCGCCCGCCGCCTGATGGATCTTATGCCTGGAACTCTGGAGTGGAGTCCTGCCGTGCCGACGAATGAGAAGAGGCCGCGACTGCGCTCGCAATTGTGGTTCGACAATCCCGACAATCCGGGAATGACCGCGCTCTATCTCGAGCGCTACCTCAACTCCGGCCTGACGAAGGACGAACTGCACTCCGGGAAGCCGATCATCGGGATTGCCCAGACCGGCTCCGACCTCTCGCCCTGCAATCGCCACCATCTTGAACTGGCCAAGCGTGTGCGCGAAGGGATCCGGGATGCCGGCGGCATCGCGTTCGAGTTCCCCATGCATCCGATCCAGGAGACCGGCAAGCGCCCCACGGCGGCGCTCGATCGCAACCTCGCCTATCTCGGCCTCGTCGAGGTCCTGTTCGGTTATCCGCTCGATGGTGTCGTGCTCACCACCGGCTGCGACAAGACCACGCCCGCGGCCATCATGGCGGCTGCGACCGTCAACACCCCTGCGATCGTGCTCTCCGGTGGGCCCATGCTCAACGGCTGGTGGAAGGGCGAGCGCGCCGGCTCCGGCACCGTGGTGTGGTGGGCACGCCAGGAACACGCCGCCGGCCGCATGAACTACAAGGAATTCCTTGACCTCGTGGCGTCGTCGGCCCCGTCCATCGGCCATTGCAACACGATGGGCACGGCCTCGACCATGAACGCGCTTGCCGAGGCGCTCGGTCTTTCGCTGCCTGGCTGTGCCGCCATCCCCGCGCCCTACCGCGAGCGCGCGCAGATCGCCTATGAGACCGGCCGGCGCGCGGTCGAGATCGTGTGGGAGGACCTCAAGCCGTCCGATATCCTCACCCGCGAGGCTTTCGAGAACGCCATCGTCGCGTGCTCGGCGATCGGCGGCTCGACCAACGCACCGATCCACATCAACGCCATCGCGCGCCACGTGGGTGTCGCGCTCTCGATCGGTGATTGGGAAACGATCGGCTATGACGTGCCGCTGCTGGTCAACGTGCAGCCGGCCGGGAAATATCTCGGCGAGGAATACTACCGCGCCGGCGGCCTGCCGGCGGTGTTGCATGAATTGATCGCAGCCGGCCGCGTCCATCCGCACGCGCTCACGATCAACGGCAAGACCATCGCGGAGAACGTCGAGCAGGCGAAGAGCACCGATGCCGATGTGATCCTTCCCTATGACCGGCCGCTCAAGCAACATGCAGGCTTCAAGGTGCTGTCGGGCAATCTGTTCGACTCCGCCATCATGAAGATCAGCGTGATTTCGGAGGAATTCCGGGAGCGCTACCTGTCGAATCCAGACGACCCGAACGCCTTTGAAGGTCGCGCCGTGGTGTTCGACGGGCCGGAAGACTATCACCGCCGCATCGACGATCCGTCCTTGCAGATCGATCAGCACACGATGCTGTTCATCCGCGGCGTCGGGCCGATCGGTTATCCGGGCTCGGCGGAGGTCGTGAACATGCAGCCGCCCGCCGCATTGATCAAGCAGGGCATCACCTCGTTGCCCTGCATCGGGGATGGCCGCCAGTCCGGCACGTCGGCATCGCCCTCGATCGTCAATGCCTCGCCCGAGGCGGCGGTCGGCGGCGGGCTTGCTGTGCTCGAGACCGGCGACCGCGTGCGCATCGATCTCAACAACGGCACGGCGAACGTGTTGCTTCCCGACGGCGAACTCGCGCTGCGCCGCGCTGCGCTGGAAAAGCAGGGCGGCGACCGCTACCCGCCGAGTCAGACTCCATGGCAGGAGATCCAACGCGCCATGGTCGACCAGCTCGCCGACGGCATGGTGCTCAAACCGGCGGTCAAATATCATCGGGTCGCACAAAAGAGCGTGCCGCGAGACAATCACTGACACGCTGTCATGCGCCGCCCGCGCGATGCGGACGACAAAGTGCTCCACGATCGCCGGCATGAACCAATCGGGGCCGTATGCCGTTGATATGCGTGTGACGGAGGAATGAACTTATGGCGAAACGTCTGCAAGGCAAGGTCGCGCTTGTGACAGCGGCGGGACAGGGCATCGGCCGCGCGATCGCCGAAGCTTTCGCCGCCGAGGGCGCGAGCGTGATCGCGACTGACGTGGACGAGAGCAAGCTCGACGGCATCAGGAGCGCGAAGCGCCTGAAGCTCGACGCGCGTTCGACCGCTTCGGTCGAAGCCGTCGCCAACCAGATCGCGGCCGAATTCGGCGCACTCGACGTGCTCGTCAACTGCGCCGGCTATGTGCACCACGGCAGCGTGCTCGAGTGCTCCGAACAGGACTGGGACTTTTCGTTCGATCTCAACGTCAAGTCGATGCACCGCACGATCAGGGCATTCCTGCCCGGCATGCTGGAGAAGAAGGCGGGCTCGATCGTCAATATCTCGTCCGCGGTGTCGTCGATCCGCGGCGTTCCCGACCGCTACGCCTACGGCGCGACCAAGGCCGCGGTGATCGGACTGACCAAAGCGGTCGCCGCCGACTTCATTCGACAGGGCATCCGCGCCAACGCGATTTGTCCGGGCACCATCGAGTCGCCTTCGCTCGAAGGCCGGATCCGGGAACGCTCGCAGACGACGGGGAAGACCATCGCCGAGGTGGAGCGCGCCTTCATCGAGCGCCAGCCCATGGGCCGCCTGGGCAGGCCCGAGGAGGTCGCGGCGCTCGCCGTCTTTCTCGCCTCCGACGAGGCCAGCTACATCACCGGGCAGCCGCATCTGGTGGACGGCGGCATGGCGCTGTGACGACCGCACGCCTTATAATTGGGCGTTCTCGACCTATTTGGGCGTATATCGTCCCGGGCCATCGGAGACTGCCCATGCGAAAGGCAATGGCGGCTGCAAAACCCATCGTTTCCAGTCGGAACCATCGCTAAATCAATGAGTTATTTCCTTATCACGTGCGCATTCGCGCACCTTCCGTAACCTCCTCAATTTTGCATGCTCGGGCGGTGCCCCTACATGTAATCGGACGATTTACTGGACAACCATGATGTCAAACCGCGTACCGTCGATCCCTGACGACCTCAGCCAACTTGCCATCCTCATGGATGTGGACGGAACGCTTCTGGACTTCGCCCCGACACCACGCGAGGTTTTTGTCTCGCACGCGTTGCGCGAGACATTGGGACGACTCTGGGAGCGCACGGGGGGTGCCGTCGCCTTTGTAAGCGGCCGGCCGGTCAACGAGCTCGATCTCATTTTCTCTCCTCTGCAATTGCCCGCGATCGGCGGCCACGGCGCCGAGCTCCGCACGATTCCGGGCGCGGCCCCGGAATCGCCGCGGCTCCCGCCGCTCGACCCCAGCGTGAAACGAAAGTTTGCCGCCATCGCGGAAGCGGGTCCGGGCATCATCCTCGAGGACAAAGGCTACTCGCTGGCGCTGCATTACCGGCTGGCGCCGGAGAAGGAGCGCATGGTGAGAGAGGCCGCGGCCAGGATTAGCACCGAGCTCAAGGCGTTCCCGATCGAACTGTTGCCGGGCAAGCTGGTGGTGGAAATCAAGCAGACCGGGTTCACCAAGGCGACTGCCGTGCGCGAACTGATGACCTACGCCCCGTTCGCCGGCCGTCGCCCCGTTTTTCTCGGCGACGACGAGACCGATCTCGGCGTGTTCGAGATCATGCCCGATTTTGACGGAATCGGCATTTCGGTGGGTCGCAACGTTCCCGGCGTCAAATCCTGCTTCGAGCGGCCGACCGATGTTCGCCACTGGCTCGAGCATATCTCCCGCACGGACGCGCTCGCGGCCTCATGATCGACCACGGGCTCGATCTTGCCGTCATCGGCAACGGGCGCACGGCTGCGCTCGTCGATCCCACGGCGCGGTTGGTATGGTGGTGCTATCCGCGCTTCGACCGCGACCCGATCTTCTGCCGCCTGATCTCGGGCGACGACGAGAAGGGATTTTCCGACGTCGTCCTCGACGACATGGCCGATTTCCAGTCGGAGTATCTGCGCAACACCGCGGTGGTATCGACCGTTCTGACCGACCGCAACGGCGGCGCCGTCCGCATCACCGATTTCGCGCCGCGCTATCGACAGTTCGGCCGCGTGTTTCGGCCGCCGCAGCTCATCAGGATGATCGAGCCGGTGGCCGGGCTGCCCCGCATCACCGTTCGCTTCCGCCCCACGCACGATTACGGGCATCCGTTCGCCCAGCATTCCGTCGGCAGCAACCATATCCGCTATGTCCACGAAGGCACCGTCATCCGGCTCACCACCGATGCGCCGCTGTCCTATATCGAGAGCGAAGCGCCGTTCGTCCTCACGCGGCCCCTGCACATGGTGTTCGGGGTGGACGAACAGTTTCAGGACGATCTCGAAACGACCTGCCGCGAATTCTGCGACCGTACCATCGACTATTGGATGGATTGGTCACGCGGTCTTTCCATCTCCTACGACTGGCAGGACGAGATCATCCGGGCCGCGATCACGCTCAAGCTCAGCAACTTCGAGGAAACCGGCGGCATCATCGCCGCGCACACGACCTCCATTCCCGAAGCTCCGGGATCCGGGCGCACCTGGGACTACCGCTATTGCTGGCTGCGCGACGCGTATTTCGTCGTCAAGGCGCTCAACCGCATCGGGGCGACGCAGACGATGGAAGATTTCATCTCCTACACGCTGAGCATCGCCTCCAATCCCAACGAGATCATGCGCCCGGTCTATGGTGTCGTGCCCATCGAGCCGATGAATGAAACGACCGCGCCCGCGCTCAAGGGCTACCGTGGCGACGGTCCGGTGCGGATCGGCAATGCGGCGGCCGAGCAAGTGCAGAACGATACCTATGGCAGCATCATTCTTGCCGCCATGCCCATGTTCTACGACCGGCGGCTGCCGCGACTCGGCGACGAAGGCCTGTTTCGGCTGTTGGAATCGCTCGGCGCCAAGGCGGGTGAACTCGCTTTGGAGGCCGACAACGGGATTTGGGAATATCGCGGGCGCCAGCGCATCCACACCCATTCGATCGCGATGTGCTGGGCCGGCTGCCACCGGCTCGCCGCGATTGCATCGCGGCTTGGTCTGCCGGATCGGGCGGCGCACTGGAATGCCGTTGCCGAACCCGTGCACCAGGCGCTGCTGCAGGGTGCGTGGAACGAGAAACGGCAAGCCTTCACCGCCGCCTTCGGCTCGGACGAGCTCGACGCCAGCGTCCTGCTGCTGCCCGACCTCGGCGTGATCGAAGCCGAAGATCCGCGCTTCGTAAGCACGGTCAAGGCGATGGAGCGCGAACTTTTGCGCGAGAAACACGTTATGCGCTATGCGGCGGCGGATGATTTCGGCCTGCCGGCAACCGCTTTTCTTATCTGCCGGTTCTGGCTTGTCGACGCCTGGTGGTCGCTGGGACGTCGCGAGGAGGCCCGCGAGTTGTTTGTCGATGCGTTGGCGTACCGTAATCGTTATGGTCTACTGTCAGAGGATATCGACCCGCAAACCGGGACACTGTGGGGAAACTTCCCCCAGACCTACTCCATGGCTGGATTGATCTTGACCGCGATGCGGCTGTCGCGAAGCTGGGAGGATCGATATTGGCGCGGCTAGTGGTAGTTTCGAACCGCGTGGCAGTCCCGAGCCGCGACAGCGATAACCAGGCCGGGGGGCTGGCGGTCGCGGTGCGCTCATTGATGAAGGGCCGGAGCGGCCTCTGGTTCGGCTGGAGCGGCACCGTTGCAGCCCAGGACGATGTCACCACCAGGACCATCCACCAGGGCGAGATGTCCTATGTGGTGACCGACCTCGTCGACGCCGACTACCAGGAATATTACAACGGTTTTGCCAATCAGGTGCTTTGGCCGATCCTGCACTACCGGCTTGATCTCGCGGAATTTTCGCGCCGCGATCTCAGCGGCTACCGGCGCGTCAACGCGCACTTCGCCAACGAGCTGCACAGTCTGCTGCAGCCCGACGATATCATCTGGGTGCACGACTATCATCTCATTCCGCTTGCAAAAATGCTGCGCGACCGTGGTCACCAAAACCGCATCGGCTTTTTCCTGCATGTGCCGTTTCCGCCGCCCGAGATTCTCACCGCGCTTCCCAACCATGAATGGCTGATCCCGCAATTGACCGCGTACGATCTGGTCGGTCTCCAGACCGACAACGACGCGGGCAACCTGGCGCGCTATTTCGAAAATGAATGCCGATTGGAGAAGCGTGGCGACCTGGTCTATCAGACGGGGGAGCGGATCGTGCGCGTCGGCGCCTTCCCGATCGGGATCGAGACCCAGGAGTTCAGCCGGCTTGCGCGGCGTTCCGTGCGCTCCCCGCTCGTACGCAGCATGGTGGAGAGCCTCGCCGGCCGCGCGCTGATGATCGGTGTGGACCGGCTCGATTATTCCAAAGGGCTCGCACAGCGGATGGACGCGTTCGAGCGCTTCCTCGCGCTCTATCCCGATTGGCGCAGCAAGGTCACCTATCTCCAGATCACGCCGAAGAGCCGCTCGGAAATCGGGGAATATGCCGGCATGGAGCGCACCATCAGCGAAGCCGCCGGCCGGATCAACGGCGCATATGGCGAGGTCGCCTGGACGCCGATCCGCTATGTCAACCGTGCCTACAGCCGCAGCGCATTGGCGGGCCTTTATCGTGCCGCACGGGTCGGGTTCGTCACGCCCCTGCGCGACGGCATGAACCTCGTCGCCAAGGAATATATCGCGGCCCAGGATGCCGAAGATCCCGGCGTTCTGGTGCTGTCGCGCTTTGCCGGAGCGGCGGCGGAATGCACGGCCGCGATCCTGGTCAATCCCTATGACCCGGAGGCGGTCGCGACCTCGATCGCACATGCACTCTCCATGCCGCTCGAAGAGCGGCGCTCCCGTCACGCCGCGCTCTTCCAGGTGATTTCCGACAACGACCTCAACTGGTGGGGCGGACATTTCCTCGCGGTGCTGACGAAGGACGCATCCGCGACGCCCTGGCACGAGCAGCTCGGCCTCGCGCCGCCGCTGTTTACCGGGTTGGCCTAGAACCGTTTCCGCCGCAGGCTCGACAATCTTGAGCGGCTGTCGTGCAGCCCGGCCCCCTCGCCGCTCCCGGCTAAGCTTCGGCGGCCAGCGACAAGTCCTCGCTCGCGGGCCGGGCGCGCTGCTCCACAGGCTTCTCGAAACGCGTCAGGTTGAACGCGCTGTTCACGAGGGCGACGTGGGTGAACGCCTGCGGAAAGTTGCCGACCAGCCGGCGCGTGCGCGGGTCATATTCCTCGCTCAGCAGGCCGACGTCGTTTCGCAGCGCCAGCAGGCGCTCGAACAGCTCGCGCGCGTCCCGCCAGCGATGCTGCAGCACATAGGCGTCGACCAGCCAGAAGCTGCATGCCAGGAAGGCGCCCTCCCCCGGCGGCAAGCCGTCATCGGCGGCAGCGGTGTCGTAACGCATGACGAATCCATCGACCAGCAAGCGCTTCTCGATGGCCGCCAGGGTTCCGCGCACCCGCGCATCGTCGGGCGGCAGGAAGCCGACATGCGGGATGAGCAGCAGGCTGGCGTCCAGCTGCTTTGATCCATACGACCGGACGAAGCTGCCGAGTTCGGGGTCGTAACCGCGCCGGCAAACGTCGGCGTGGATGGTGGCGGCGATCTCTCGCCAGCGATCGAGCGGGCCGTCGAGGTCGAACTCCTCGGCGCTCTTGATCGCGCGGTCGAAGGCCACCCACGCCATGACCTTCGAATAGGTGAAGTGCTTGCGCTCATCGCGCACTTCCCAGATCCCTTCGTCCGGCTCGACCCAGACGCGCTCGAGATGGGAGAGAAATGCCTGCTGCAGGGCCCAGCCGGACTCGCTCGCGGCGATCCCGTGACATCTCGCCTGATGGAGGGCATCCATCACCTCGCCGAACACGTCGAGCTGCAGCTGACCATGGGCGGCATTGCCGATGCGCACCGGGGCGGAGCCTTCGTAGCCCGGCAGCCAGGATACCTCCCACTCCGTCAGGCGCCGCTCGCCGGCGATGCCGTACATGATCTGAACCTGGTCCGGACTGCCCGCCACCGTCCGCAACAGCCATTCGCGCCATGCCTGCGCCTCGTCGCGGTAGCCCGCGTCCATCAGTTCGAGCAGGATCAGCGTCGCATCGCGCAGCCAGCAGAAGCGATAGTCCCAGTTCCTCACCCCGCCCAATTGCTCCGGCAACGATGTGGTCGGGGCGGCGACCATGCCGCCGGTCGGCAGGTAGGTGCAGGCTTTGAGCGTGATCAGCGACCGCAGGACCGCGTCGGAGCAGTGTCCGGCGGGCCGGCAATTCGCGGACCAACTCGTCCAGAAATCTTCCGTGGCCTCGAGCGCCGATAGGGCGCCGACCGGCTGCGGCGGCGGCAGGTGCGAGGGCGCGTAGGTGAGCACGAACGGCACCCGCTCGCCGGCAGCGACCTCGAACTCGCTGATGGTCTTCATGTTCTGGCCGGTGAGGTCGACCGGCGTGCGCAGCGCCACCATGTCCGGCCCGGCAACGGCGCGCAACGTGCCGTCGTCGAGCCGCGTGACCCAGGGGACGATCGCGCCATAGCCGAAGCGGATCCCGAGCTGGCCGCACATTGCCACCCGGCCGCGCTCCCCGACCACGAGCCGGACCACGCTCGAATTTATTTCGCCCATGGGCATGAAGTCGACGAGCGTCACGATGCCGTCGCTGCATTCGAAGCGGGTTTCGAGGATCAGCGTGTTCGGCCGGTATCGCCTGGTGACGCGCGCCTCGGGGTCGCGCGGAGCGATCCGCCAATGGCCATGCTCCTCGGTCCCGAGCAGCGCGGCGAAGCAGGCATCGGAATCGAAGCGCGGCCAACACAGCCAGTCGATCGAGCCGTCGCGTCCGACCAGCGCGGCCGTCTGACAATCGCCGATCAGGGCGTAGTCCTCGATGGGGAGCGACATGACGGCCTATTGGGCAAAATCGATGATGACCTTGATGTCGCCTCGGCGCGGTTCGAGCGCTTCGCTCCAGTTCTCGAGCGGAACGCGGCGCGTGATCAATCGCGCCAGCCAGCGCTTGTCGGCGCGCGCGAGAGCGTCCGCTGCCATCTCGTAATGGCGGTGATTGGCGTTCACGCTGCCGAACACGGTGTTGTTGTCGAGCACCATTTTGCGGTTGAGGCGGCCGATATCGAGGTCGAGCGTCTTTCCCGGCTCGGTAACGCCGGTGAGGCAGACGATCCCGGCGGGTGCCCCGGCGCCGAGGCAACCGCGGATGACGGCAGCGGCGCCGGTGCATTCCATCAAGACGTCCGGTGCAAGGCGTTCAAGGGTGCTCTCGTCGGAATGATAGGTCGCGCCGAGATCGCGTACGATCGCTTCCTTCGGGCCCCCCTTGTTGTGGTCGAGCACGTGCACGTCAAGCCCGCGCTGCTGTCCCATCAGGGCGGCGAGCAGGCCGATCGGGCCCGCGCCGGTGACGAGCAAGCTGCGGGGTTCCCATACCCGGGCGCGCTTGCCGATCCGCTCGGTGTGGTCCCACGCCTTGGCAAGAATGCTCGCCGGCTCCAGCAGCACGCCCAGGATATCCAAAGCCGGATCGACCTTGACCACGAATTCCGGCTCGATGCGGAAGCGTTCGGCGCCGTAACCGTGCCGCTCCTTGATCCCGCGCTCGGTGTAGCCGCCGTTGCGGCACATGTCCCATTCGCCGGCGGCACAAGCCGGGCACGGCTGCGGATCGGGCCGGCGGACGATCCCGACGACGAGGTCGCCGGGCGCGACCTCGCAATCCGAGGGCGCGCTTTCCACCGTCCCCAGCGACTCATGGCCGAGGATAAGGCGCCCCTGGCCGGAAGGCGCGGTGCCGTAGGCCCCCATGAGGATTTCACGGTCGGTCGCGCAAACCCCGAGCGCGCGCGTGCGCACCAGAATCGCTCCGTCAGAGAGCGGCGGTTCGGGCACATCGTCGAGCCGGGCGGAATTGGCGATTCCGGGCAAAACCGTGATTGCGCGCATCCCGTCCTTTCGGTCGATGGCCTGGATTTCATCGCCGGCGGCGCGGGGATGCGGTATTCCGCGGGCTAATCGCGCTCCGTCGCCGATTTTGGCAGAACGACTACGTTGCACCCCGACAAAAGGTTCCGGCCGCCACGCAACGAAGATCGGGCCGCCGACGTTGCCAATCTTATTGGAAAAAAAGGAGCGAGGGTATGGAAGCGATCGGACGCAAGCGGTGGGCCATTCCTGAGGGCTACATTCCCTCCGAAAGCTCATTTTCGGATCGCGCCCTCGTGTCACACGAAACCGCCTGCATCCTCAATGCGGGCGATGATGACGCGCATGTGACAATCACGATTCTTTTCGCTGATCGCGAGCCGGTCGGTCCCTACCGCCTGACGGTTGCGGCTCGCCGCACCTTGCATCTGCGCTTTAACGATCTCGACGATCCCGCGCCGATCCCGCGCGATACCGACTACGCCTCGGTGTTCGAATCGGACATGCCGATCATCGTGCAGCACACCCGGCTCGATTCCCGGCATTCCGAGGTCTCGCTGTTGTCGACGGTCGCGTATCCTGAAGGCTGACTGTGCTGCATTTTTCATCGATGCAGCGGTGGAACACAGGGAACTTTTCGCATTGCACCACGTTTGCATCAGAGCCGGTTCTCCCTGGAGACGAAATATGAAAATTGCACAGATCGCGCCTCTCATGGAGAGCGTGCCGCCTCGGTTGTATGGAGGAAGCGAACGAATCGTCTCCTATCTCACCGACGAACTGGTCCGGCAGGGTCACGACGTGACCTTGTTTGCCAGCGGCGACTCGGTTTCCAGCGCTCATCTGGTGCGGTGCGTGCCGATGGCCTTGCGCCTCGACGCCAATGTGCGAGATCCCATTCCGTATTACATGCTGATGCTCGACCGGGTGCGCGAGCTGGCGGATGACTTCGATATTCTGCACTTCCACATCGACCAGTTTCACTTTCCCCTGTTTCGGCCGATCGCCAATCGGACCGTGACCACCCTGCACGGCCGGCAAGACCTTCACGACCTCAAGCCGCTTTATGTCGGCTTTAGCGACATGCCGTTGGTATCGATCTCCAATTCACAGCGAAAGCCGATCGCGAACGCCAATTTCGCCGCGACCGTCTACCACGGCCTCCCGCACCAGACGCTCAAGCCGACCTACAAGCCGAGCGGCAATTATGTGGCGTTCCTTGGCCGCATCTCTCCGGAAAAGCGGCCGGATCGGGCGATCCGGATCGCCCAGGCGCTCGGGGTGCCGATCAAGATCGCGGCCAAGATCGACAAGGTCGACGAGGCCTATTTCCGCGAAACCATCGCCCCGCTGTTCAACCTGCCCGGCGTCGAATATATCGGCGAGATCGATGAGCGCTCCAAGAGCGAATTCCTCGGTGAGGCGAGCGCCCTGCTGTTTCCGATCGATTGGCCGGAGCCGTTCGGGCTTTCCATGATCGAGGCCATGGCCTGCGGCACCCCCGTGCTCGCCTTCCGCTGCGGCTCGGTGCCGGAGATCGTCGACCCCGGTGTGACCGGCCTCATCGTCGATACCATGGACCAGGCGATCCGGGTGTTGCCGCAGGTGCTTGCGCTCGATCGCCGCGCGGTGCGGCAAAAGTTCGAACAGCGATTCTCGGCGGCGCGCATGGCCAAGGACTATGCCCAGGTGTATCGTTCGCTGATCAAGAATCAGGCGCGGCCGGAACGGGACGCCCCGGTATCGAGGCGCCAGCCGGAGCTTGAACAGGGAATGAACTGACAGAGGCTTCATGCCAAGCGAGGGCGTCGCGCTCCCGAAATTGTCGCTCGACACTATTCCTGAGGCGACGTTCTATATTCCAGCGACGGGTCCGGCCACGCGGCCGCGCCGTGCGCTCAAGCACGACAATACCTTCGTCGTCCTCGACAGCCACGGCGACATAGGCGCTTCGGCCGGCGGCACCGACGGCCTGTTCCACTGCGACACCCGTTTTCTCTCGCATTTCGAGCTCCTGCTCAACGGGATGCAACCGCTGTTGCTCGGGTCCAACCTGCGCGATGACAACACTTTGCTGACGGTGGATTTGACCAATCCGGACATGTATTTCGACGATCGCCTGGTGCTGCCGAAGGATACTCTGCACGTCGTGCGCACGATTTTTCTCTGGCGCGACACCGCGTATCAGAGGCTGGCGATCCAGAATCACGGTGATCTTCCGGTCGATCTGCGCCTGACCATGCTGTTCGACAGCGACTTCGCCGACCTGTTCGAGGTCCGCGGCCTGCGGCGCACGCGCCGTGGCACCATCAACCGCGAGACGGTCCGGCCCGCCACCGCCATTCTGAGCTATGAGGGCCTCGACGCCCGATTACGGCAGACGGTCCTCCATTTCGATCCGGTCCCTGGCGACCTCACGGCCACGACGGTGTCTTATCGTCTCAACATTGCACCGAAGGAATACACGCCGGTTTGCTGCACCATCGGCTGCGGCGCGCCGGAACCGCCGAAGCCCGTCCCGCTCCTGCGCGGGCTGCGCGCGGTCCACCGCAATCTGCGCGCAGTCTCCCACAACGCCGCCACGGTCGAGACGTCGAACGACCTCTTCAACGAGGTGCTGTGCCGGTCGATGGCCGACCTCTACATGCTGATGACCAAGACGCCGCAAGGGCCTTATCCCTATGCCGGCATACCCTGGTATTCGACCACGTTCGGCCGTGACGGGTTGATCACCGCGCTGCAGATGCTCTGGCTCGATCCCCGCATCGCCAAGGGCGTGCTGCGGCGCCTCGCTGCCCTCCAGGCCACCACCGACGATCCGCCCTCGGACGCGCAGCCGGGAAAGATTTTGCACGAAATGCGCGAAGGCGAGATGGCGACCCTGCGCGAGGTGCCGTTCGGCCTTTACTACGGCACCGTCGATGCCACCCCGCTGTTCGTGATGCTGGCGGGCCTTTATGCCGAACGGACCGGCGATAACGCCACCATCGTGGATTTGTGGCCGGCGATCGAGGCCGCGCTCTCCTGGATCGACGGACCGGGCGATCCCGACGGCGACGGCTTCATCGAGTATTACCGCGCGACCGAGGAAGGTCTCGCCAACCAGGGCTGGAAGGACTCCCAGGACGCCATCTTCCACGCCGACGGCCGCCTGGCGGAAGGCCCGATCGCGCTGGCGGAGGTCCAGGGTTACGTCTACTGCGCCAAGCTGCTGGCGGCGCGTTGCGCCAGGCGCCTGGGACGGATGCACGACGCGCGCCGGCTCAGAGCCGAGGCCGATCTGCTGGCCGAGCGCTTCGACGCGAGCTTCTGGTGTCCGGAGCTCGGCACCTATGCCCTGGCGCTCGACGGCAAGAAGGAACCCTGCCGCGTGCGCAGCTCCAATGCCGGGCAGGTGCTGTTCACCGGCATCGCCAGGCCGGAGCGGGCGATCGAGGTCGGCGAGGGCCTGTTGCGGCCGCAGTTCTTCTCCGGTTGGGGCATCCGCACCATTGCCAATACCGAAGCGCGCTACAATCCGATGTCGTATCACAACGGCTCGATCTGGCCGCACGACAACGCGCTGATCGCACTCGGGCTTGCGCGCTACGGCCTGAAACGTTCGGTCGAGCGTGTGTTCAAAGGCTTGTTCGAGGCGGCGACCTATATGGAGATGCGCCGATTGCCGGAATTGTTCTGCGGCTTTCAGCGCGGCCGCGGCCGCGGCCCAACCCTTTACCCCGTCGCCTGCTCGCCGCAGGCATGGGCAAGCGCCACACCCTTCACGCTGCTCGAGGCTTCGCTCGGCCTGCAGTTCGATCCCGCCGCCAACGAAATCCGCCTGCACAACCCCAGCCTGCCATCGTTCCTGGACGAAGTGGTGATACGGAATTTGCAGCTCAAGGAATCGAGCGTCGACCTCAAGGTGCGCCGTCATGCCCACGACGTGTCGGTGGAAATTCTCGAGCGGCGGGGAGAGATTCAGGTTTCGATCGTGTTCGGTCGGTCTCCCGCCCCCGACGAAACCGGAACACGGTTCACCGACAAGAAATAATCTCTATCCTGCGTCGGTGAGATCGACCTGACCACCGATGGACCCAGACAAGGCCAAGATCCCGACGGCCACCCGGATCGTCCGGCGGCCTCCCGACGGAGCCCCGCGGCGCGTGTCCGCCGATATCTGCGTGCTGGGCGCCGGCATCGCGGGAGTTTCCGCCGCGCTCGAAGCGGCCCGTCTCGGCCGCAAGGTCGCTCTGGTCGACGGGCTTCCCGCGCTCGGCGGGCAAGCCGTCAATTCCATCATCGGCACGTTCTGCGGGTTGTTCGCGAACGGTCAGCACGGCGCTCAATTCACCCACGGCATCGCCGACGACATTCTGCGCGAGCTCGGCGCGCAGGGCGCGTTGCACTACCGCCGCGGCGGCCCGTCGAACACGACGGTGGTGATGTACGACGAGATTGCGCTCTCCCGCTGGATCGAGGAGGCCATCCGCAACGCCGATATCACCGTGCTGCTCGGCGCGATCCTGCGCGGGGTCGCACGCGACGGCACCCGCATCCGCGAACTCGATCTCGCGACGCGCTATGGCGACGTGAAGCTCTCGGCAGCGGGATTTGTCGACGCCACCGGCGATGCCGCCCTGACCTGGGAGGCGGGATTTGCCTGCCGCGAGCCTGCCGATGGTCCGATCTACGGCACCCAGATGATGGTGCTCGAGGGGATCGACGAAGCGCGCCAGCCGACCCGCGCGGAGCTGACCGCGCGGGCGCGCGCCAAGGCAGCACTCTACGGTTTGGTGCGCACCGACGGATTTGCGTTCGTCTTCCCCGGCCGCGGCACGGCGCTGGTGAACCACACCCATGTCGAGACCCCGCTCGACCCGGTCGCGGCCTCCAGGAATGCCCTTCTCGGCAAGGCGCAGGCCGACAAGGTCCTGCATTTCCTCAAGAGCGAATATCCCGATGCCTTTGGGCAGGCGCGGGTGCGCAGCTACGGCTTGCCCGGCATTCGGCAGACCCGCTGGATCGTCGGTCGCCAGCAGCTCACGGTCGACGATGTGCGCGCCGGGACGACATTCTCCGACGCGATCGCGCGCACCGCCTGGCCGATCGAGCTGCACGATCGTGCCGACGGCTACATCTGGGAGCCGTTTTCGGACGACCACGTGCACTACGTGCCGTTCGGCAGTCTGGTTCCGGCCGAGGCCGACAACATCGTGGCCGCCGGCCGCTGCATCGACGGCGACAACGCCGCGCTGTCGAGCGTCCGGGTGATGGGACCGTGCATCGCGATGGGGGCCGCGGCCGCGCACGCGCTCGATCTCGCCGGCAGCGGCAGCGTGCAACAGATCGATATCGCGGCGCTGCGCCGGCGCGTGCGGGACAATGTCGAACGCGCGGATTAGAGCAGCTGTTGTAGGGTGGGCAAAGGGCGGCACCCGACGCGCTCTTTCCGCGCAAACGCTGCAGTTGGCGAAAGCTGAATTTGCCGTCCGCGCCTTTGCCCACCCTACGGCATCGTAGGGCGACCCGTCACTCCGCTGCGCTGGCGACGCCGAACACCTTGTTGATTTCCGGCTGTTGCTGCGTGCGCGCCGCCTTGCGCAGCTGCTTTGCCTCCGACAGCACCGGCTCGAGGTTGAACAGCCGGCGGGCGTTGTCGCCCAGGATGTTGCGCTTGGCCTGCTCGCTCAGGAACGGCAGGTCATGGATCGTGCTCGGCAGATCCATGTCCCAGTGCGGATAGTCCGAGGAGTACAGCAGCTGCGTCTCGGCATTGATCATCTTGAAGGTGAGCTGCAGCGCCTCGCGGTTGTCCACCATCTCCATCGGCTGGGAGGTGAAAAACATGTCGCGCATATAGTCGCTCGGCTTCTTCTTGAGCAGCGCGCAGTCGGACGTGCGCATCATGTATTCGTTGTCGAGCCGCTGCATCAGGAACGGGATCCAGGCGAGCCCGCTCTCGATCCAGACCGTCTTGAGCCGCGGGAAGCGCTCCGGCATGCCGTTCACCACCCAGTTGGTGAGGTGCAGCATGTTGTGCCAGGCGAAGCCGAGCGCGTGCACGGCGATGAAACGATTGGTCATCGACAGGCCGGAATCGGCCCAGTTGAACGCGGCATGGAACGCCAGCGGCAGGTTGCGCTCCTGCAACGCCGCGTAGGTCTTGGCGTAGGCGTTGTCGTAGACGCCGCGATAATGCGTCGCGGTCACCATGAAGCCGATGACGCCCTTGCGGTCGGCGAATTCCAGCACCGTCTTGTAGCAGGCGTCGGGATCGTTGAACGGCAGATAGAGCATCGACTTGAAGCGATTCTCCTCGCCAAGAATTTTTTCGCACAGCCAGCGGTTATAGGCCTGCGCCATCGCCACCTCGACCTCGACCCGCGGGCAGGACGCAAGATTGAGCATCGGGGTTGGAAACATGCAGGCGATATCGACGCCCATGGCGTCCATCCAGCGCCGCATCAGGGTGATATCGCGGTGCGGGGTCGGCGGGACCTTCTCGATCCGGCGGCCGGGATAGCGGGTGATGCGCCCGCCGATTTCCTGGTACGAGCCGTCGGCCGACGCGATGCCGCCACGCGCCGTGCCTTGATACTTGGCTTCGTGGCGAATGACCGGATCCTCCATGTACTGCAGGATCTCGTTGAACGCCTCGGTCTCGTAGTGGTGGCAGTCGACGTCGACGATGCAGAAATCCTCGTAGCGGCGCTCGATCGCCTGGTCCGCCGCATGCGCCAGCAACGTGGTGGTATCGAACTCGGCGGCGGCGAGGTCGCGGAAGTTATTGGCGTGGACGTTCATCGGGCGATCCTTTCCTTATTTCTTCTCAGCTGCGCGGGTTCGGCTGGCGGCCGACCTGCGACATCGCCTGCCAGGCGCCGAGCTCGAACACCGCGAGGCCGGCGGCGTCGAGCATCGCACTGCAGCCGATCACGACGTCGGTCGGGGTGACGCCGCTGTTGCGGCCGAACGGCCGCGGCGCCGGCCCGGCCTGCGCCTTGGCGGCGAACAGTCTTACCACGCTGGCAAAGACCTGCCCGAGCGAATCGTCGGGGATGTCGCCCAGCCGGTCCGCTTCGATCGCATCGGCGCAGAGCGCGGAGATGTCGCTCGCAAGCGCTTCGAACGACGGGCCGGCCTGCTCAGACTGCGACATAGATCTCTCCATCGCGCTCGATCACATCGAACTTCTGTAACCGCAGCCGTCTGTCGGCGACGTGGTACCCGTCCGACAGGTGGAACTCGTAGCCGTGCCAGGGACATACGATGTGCATGTCGGTTTCGTCGAAGGTCTTGCCGTGGAACACGCCGTTCTCGTCCACCAGTTCCTTCACCTGCGGCATGCGCAAGCCTTCGCAGGCCGGGCCGCCCTGGTGCGGGCAGTAGTTCCGGTAGGCATAGTATTTGCCGTCGTGGCGGATGACGCCGATCTCGATCTTGCCGGCCTTCACGATCCGCACCCCGCCTTCGGCCATGTCGCCGTCGCGGCAAACCAACATTTCGGCCATGGGCCCTGCTCCCATCGTCCCAATTGTTATGATACCATATCATATGGTACCTTATAATTGGAGGCGCTGGAAGATGGCGGCGCGGCAAAAGAAGGTGCGGGCGGGAAAGCCGCAGGGGCTGCGCGGGACACCCGCGCGCCCGCCCAAGACCGGCATCGGCATGCTGCTGCGCGATGCCGATTCGGCGTTCAACCGCTATTTGACCGCGCAGCTCGCGGTGCACGGCGTCACCTTCGGCCAGTTTCAGCATCTGCGGAACCTGTGGGTGGAGGACGGCCTCACCCAGGCCGAGCTCTCGCGCCGCATCGGCGTCGAGATGGCCTCGTCGACCGCGATCCTGGACTCGCTCGAGGCGGGAAAGCTCATCACCCGCGTGCGCAATGCCGCCGACCGTCGCAAGATCAACGTCTTTCTCACCCCGGCCGGCGCGGCGCTGGAGAAGGCGCTGATGGCCTGCGCGACGGACGCCAACAAACGCGCGAGCAAGGGCCTCAGCAAAGCCGAGGTCGCTCACCTGTTCGCGCTGGCCGGGCAGATCATCGAGAACTTCAAGACCTTGCGTGCCGCCGGTGCATCTTCCGCAAAGGCGGACGCGCCGCTTGCGCAGAAACTGCGGCCCAGGACAGCGCCGCGCGGACGGGTGCGTCGGAACATGCCGCGGGCGGCGGAGTAGCGTCATTAGGCTGGACTGCGCGTGTCCCGGCGAGTTGGGCCACGGCAGTTGCCGCGCACTCGGTGTGCTCCCCTCCCCCTTGTGGTTCTCGGG
>CAWIGD010000022.1:0-238675 GCA_963835165.1 uncultured Alphaproteobacteria bacterium | reverse complement strand
CCAACCCCAGCCAGTCACCTTCAGATAAGTGAAGTCGGTCTGCCAAAGCTGGTTCGGCGCCGTCGTCTTGTCCTTGAACTCGTCGGCAGCCTTCATCACGATGAAGGCCGGACTGGTGATCAGGTCGTGGGCCTTGAGCAGGCGATACACCGAGGCTTCCGAGACGAAGTAGCGCTCGGCATCGGTAAAGCGCACGGCCAGTTCACGGGGTGAGAGCTCAGGTTCGTCGAGGGCCAACCTGACGATCCGGGCGCGGACGTCATCGGGGATGCGGTTCCACACCCGATCAGGCCGAGGGCTGGACTCGTCCAGCGCCTCTGGCCCTCCAGTCTGATAAAGATCGCACCATCGATAAAACGGGCGCATCTCGGGATTCCGATCTGCTCCAACGACCGCCGAACCGGCAGATGGGATTGCTCGACGAGCTGGATGATCTCCAGCTTCTCTGCGGCCGGATATCTCATTCGCCGTCCTCCCCATCCCCCGTCACGCTTTTTTTGAGAACACGGTTTTCCAGGGTCAGATCGGCAACCACCTCCTTGAGCGCCATGGCCTCGCGACGCAGATCGTTGACCTCGTCCGAGGTGGCGGCCCGAGCCGTATCGCCAGCCAGGCGCTTCTTGCCAGCCTCCAGGAAGTCTTTCGACCAGCGATAGTACAGGTTCTGCGCGATCCCCTCGCGGCGACACAGCTCGGCAATGCTGTCCTCGCCACGAAGACCTTCCAGCACGATCCGGATCTTCTCCTCGGCCGAATAATGCTTGCGCGTCGCCCGTCGGATGTCCTGGACAACCTTCTCAGCCGCTGCCTTCAATGGTCGGGTTTGCTGTCTCATCTTCGCTCCTGTGAACGTTACGATGAGCCAGAAACTCTCCCTTATTCAATCCGCCCGTTCTGTCCAATGAGCGCTGATGGCGGACAACAACACAGGAACGGGCTCGGTATCGGTTACAGAACTCACTGACTAGGGTGCAGCATGAAAACAGTAGTGAGCTTGGAAGATCAGATCAAAAAGCTTCACGAAGAGCTCTCTGCCGTCATTGAGCGCTACGTGGACGAGCAGCGCTGGCGCAAGTGCCCGGCGTGCCGCGCGGCTCCGTCGAGAGTTCGATACTCGCGCGGGCAGGCGGCTGCCGGTGTGAGGAGTACCGACTTGTTCAGGCAAAACTCGAAGCTGAAACGAAAGGTGGCCGATGCCCAAGTTTCAACCGGGAAACCAGTGGTCGCGTAACGGCAATGGAGCCGGCCGTCCTGCCGGCTCGCGCACCAAGCTGTGCAAGCACCTCTTGGAAGACCTATTCGCCGATTGGCAGGAGGGTGGTCAGGCTGCACTCAGGATCATGCGGATGGAGCGGCCGGCAGAATAATTGCAGACTGATGGTTTCGGTACTGCCAAAAGAGCTTCCTTGCTTCGAAACCGCACGGTCGCCGACCTGGACGACGCCGAATTGGACCACATGATTTCAATGCTGCGTGAACGCGCCCTGGCCGCTCGGCAGGAGCAGGCGATTGAAATATGGCCCCGGAGCAGAAGCTTCTGAATGGACGACATTGAAAAACTCCATGCAACTCCTCGCACGGCTTGAGAGCGAGGTGAAACGTCGCCTTGCTGAGAAAATCGAGGCGGGCCAGATCGTCAGCGTGCCGCTGTGCGTCATGGCAGAAGTCTGAAGCTGAAGCTCGCACCAAGGTCGAGGAAGCCAAGGCCGACGCGCTGAAAGAGTTACGCGACAGCGGTGATCAGCGCGAAGTGGTGTTCAGTGTAACACTCGTCAAAACAGGCGTCCGGAGGCACAGGGGAAGCGGGAGAGCTCAACGCGAACCGTGGAAGCCCCACAGCGCCGCCATACCTGCCGACGCGCTCGCCAACTACCGAGGTCATCGAGGAAGAGGTTATTCGAGAAGGAACCCCAGCAGCCCGTGGTCGAAACCCCCATCTCGGTGCAGGTCCGCCAGTGCCGCGATGACGATGATCCCGGCGAGATCGCCGAGGGTTGGTACAGCATCGACGGCAAGGTCGTGACGGTCACCAATGCGAGCGGCGGGTATGTCGGCAGCCGCACCATGCTGGAGGGTGAGGATGCCAGGGTGGTGGCGAAGGCCCTGTTGCGCAAGAAGCCGGGCCGGAGGAGGAGTTCAACCGCACGCTGGATTACCCACGCCAGCGGCTCGGGATAACCAGAGATGGCCGCTGGTACGTTTTCCCGAACGGGGGCCCTCAACCCCTCCCGAACGAACGCACCGAGCGCCTCCGGGGCGGTCTGGCGGGCCATTCCTTCCCGCTGGGCCGCCCCACCTACCCGGAGGAGAACGTGATAGGCCAGCGCTTTGGCCAACTGACCGTGCTCGAACAGGTACGGGTTGATCAATACGCCCGGTTCCGGTGCCAATGTGATTGCGGCCAACAAAAAGTGGTGCGCGCGGCTCATTTGCGGGCCGGAGACACGCGGAGTTGCGGCTGCGGTCAACAGCGCGGCGTCGAGGCCGGTGCCAAAACCGCCATTGACATGGTCGGCCAAGTGGTCGGTCGGCTCACGGTTCTGGCACGCGCCGGTTCACAGCAGCTCTACGGTAACATGAGCGCAGCTCTGTTCCTGTGCCGGTGCCGTTGCGGCAAGGAATTAGTGCTACCGGGGGAGCGGCTGCGCCGTCGCAATGGAACGCGCTCATGTGGCTGCCTTCGGCGTGAGCTTGGCCTTGCCAAGTTGGAGCGCGTAGGGGCCGCCCGGATGCTGTCACCCGAGCGGCCCAGATGAACTCAACTCACGGTTGGCACACGAACCACGGCAGCACTTCCCCGTTGCTTTTTATTGAACCTCATCCATCCCCTGCCTAGAAGCCCCTGCCTGACGCCAACTGGATTTCACGAGGTCAAGCACGACGGCTACCGGCTCATGGCCCGGCGCGAGGGCAACGACTGGACAACTCGCTTCCCGCTCGTGGTTGACGCCGTGAACCACCTCAAGGTGCGGTCCTGTCTGATCGATGGCGAGGTCGTGTGCTGCGACGAACGGGGGTTGGCCACCTTCCAGTTGCTACGGCACAGGCGGAACGAGCCCCAGGCGTTCCTCTATGCCTTCGACCTGCTGGAGCTGAATGGCGACGACCTACGCCGGGAGCCCATCGAGGTCCGCAAGGCGACGCTGGCCAGCATCCTTCGCAAGAGCCGTCCCGGTGTGCGCCTGAACGAGCACCTGGAGCATGACGACGGCGAGGCCGTGTTCCGCCACGCTTGCAAGATGGGGCTCGAGGGGATCGTCTCGAAGCGGCTGGGATCGCGCTATCGATCTGGGCGTTCTACGGACTGGCTCAAGTTTAAGAATCCGGAGGCGCCTGCAGTCAGGCGGGAGACGGAGGAGGACTGGCGCAAGTGAAGCTGTGGTAGGGAACCACCAAGATAACAGCGGCGTTTTGCAGAACGCGAGAAGGCCGAAGCGCCAGGAGGCCGCAATGATCAAGAAAGGGCGTATTACTAGGCCCCAGAAGGGGCAATCAAAAACGCTTTTCTTACGAACCTCGCCTCGTAGGGGGCAGGATGCTGATGCCGGCCGAACTGCAATCCCTTCACCGGTCCCTTTTAGCGAGCGAGACGATCGAAGTCATATCGGACGAATTGCGAACCGTGGTCGAACAGGTGTGGCCTGAGCTAGCTGGCAAGCTGCCAGCGGCACGATCGGGGGCCGGGGATGGCCTATCTTGACAACTTCCCCAATGTTTATTGCCCGACATGTAGAAGGGTCCAACTGGCTCATTTCGAGGTTGTGAAGGCTGATGCCTACATTGACCACGATTTCAATAGACATCGTTTGCAAGGAGTGCCGCTTAGTAATTGCAGAGTCTTCATGCAGATAGACCGGACGGCCAGGGCGACCAACGCCAATGACGCGCACGGCAACCACCCCCTTGAAGTCGTCATCGGCTGGCGATATCTCGTTCGGCGGCAAAGTTCCTGCCCCTCCACTTTTGAAAGGAACAGCTCCGACCATCTGGACATGGTGATGAAAGATGACTGACCACGTGACGGCCAAGATCATGGGCCACAGGCGGAATATCCTTCGCTACTCGCGGCTTCTCGCGACACATCTCACGGACCTTGAGCGCGAGTACATCCATAAGCAGATTGCCGTCGAGCAGTCCAAGATTGAGAATTTGGAGCTTCAGGTGAAAATCGTCCCCCAGGTTTCTTCAGGCACAGAACAATCTCCAGACTTAACTTGAAATGTCGCCACCTGGGCCGGAATAACACCATGCCGCTCAGCGACCGGCCTCGGCTCCGGGATCGACAAGGACCGGCCTGATTACACCGTCTACTGTGGCGAGCGGAATATTGGCCGCATCTATGAAGTTCGAGGCGGCCCCGAGCATCTACGGTGGTTTTGGGCGTTGCACTTTCCCGGTAAGCCGGAGAGCCTACGCACAGATAACCGCGTGGCCACGCTGCAGGCGGCAAAGGCCGAGTTCGAGGCGAGCTGGCGGCAATGGCTGGCGTGGGCGAAGCTGGAAGAGGTGTGCCCTAAAATCAGGAGATACAGAACACAGCTGGAATATCGTTAGATACGAACACAGGGAATATGTTTGAGGGTGTTCTCAAACCCTCTAGGTGTCTTGCCCCGCTTCGGCGGGGCATTTTCTTTTAGGCGAATAACAGCCTGCCTGGTCACCCGATTTTAGATTTTTGGGCGCTCGACGAGCCCAAGCTCCTTTGGGCGCTCGACGAGCCCAAGCTCCTTCGCCTTCTGGCGGACCTCATCGTCTCGTCTCTGCACAGCATGGTTGCCGCGTTCGGCTATCGTGTTTCCCAAATCGAGTGAGGCCCGGAGCGTCCTGGATGTCGCATTTCCGCACCAGGGCTCGCCAGAGTTTGGTCAGGGATACGGCGTTGTTCTCCAATCACACCCAGCAAGGTCCACGAAGACTCAGTCTTCGCCAGCAAGCCGTGTCGAGCCACCGTTCTGGAACTCGCCCCCACAAGGCCCCGGAGTTCCCGGACCTGCGCGACAGGGCCGACCAGATGATCGTTTCGTAGGCGACGCCTCGCCGGCGAAGAGGCCGCCGGTCGCGCGTCGCCCGGCTCGAACGCGCGCGCGCGTCGCCCATTGCGTCCATGGCGGCGCCTCCTAATCGGAGCAGGGCTATCGCGCAGGCGAAAGGTTCCGACTTCCAAAGAGCAAGCAGCCCCCCGGAAGCCTGCCGGGGGGTCTCGTCACTTTGTTTCTCCCTCGGCCCGCAAGGCATAAAGAAAAGCCCTGCTCGAAGCTGGGGCCAGAACGATCTCAACGCTCAGCCCCGTTAATGGGGTACGCGAGCGCCTCAGTCCTAAGGGGGACAGCCGAGCGCTGTCTGTACCGGATTGACCATCGGGTCCAACCAAGAGTGAGCAATCTTGTACCGACAGTCACCGCCAAATTGGCGCAGGTTCCACACTAGGGTGCTCAAGAACTCGGAGCGCATCAATGTCAAAGGCTGATCAGTTTCCGGGAGTATGCCGAAGAGGCGACGCGGTGGTCCCGCCAAGCCAAGACTGAGGACGCGAAAAATACGCTCATCGACTTCGCTCTCACTTGGAGGCACGCTGCGTCATTATGCGAGAGGACGGTGGTCGTCCGCCAGACAGGGGTCTGACCGCGCCGCGTTGTACGAACCGTAGCGAAATTTGATATTATTCTATCGTCATTTGCTGGCCCCCCGCCAGCCCCGTGGGGTGCAAATGACGGGCCGGCCGGGGCGATCCACCGTCGCGGCCGGCCGCAAAAGACGGTTCATTCACGCGATGTAACCACCGCATAACTGTGCGGTGAAACTCGATTGCGTTGCTCAACAGCGGGACGTGACGCCCCGGTTAACGATACGCGTTGATCGGGCGTGCCCGAGTGATCCGTCCGAGGCCTTCCGAGAGCCGACGGCACGCGCCTTGGCCCTTCCGATGTTGGCGCGCTCAGCGATCCGTGCCAAAGGGAGTGAACATTTCCCGCTCGCCTGGGCTTCATTTCGAATGACAGCGAGCACGGCCATTGCGTCAGTGTTCAGGTGCTCAGCCACATCGGGTGGGACGATCACCCTCGCGGCGAGAAACCGACGCTCCCACCCTACCCGTCGGACGGCGGGTTGCTCTTTCTTGCTGGTGTCGTCCATTGCGCGCTCGTAGCAAGCCGACTTTCTCTGAGCCGGAGGGCAAGCCGTTCTGTTTTTTGATAGGAATCGTTTCGGTCATGACGCGCCTTGCACCGGTGCGTTGTGGCAAGTCCCGGCCCGTCGTCTCGAAACGGCGGGTCGGGGCGCTTACGATGCGCGCGGCCTTGGATTCCCGTCAAGCGCCGTCCTCGGGTGCGAACGGCCGGTGAACAGATTTGCTACCCGTTTGCTACCGAACTAGGCAGCACGAGACAGAACTGAGGTCGCACGAGATGAGGGCTGAACGGCCGATTTAGGCCCGAAAAACCGGGACTTAGCGCGACCAGGCCGAACAGAACATAACGGGGGTAACCGAATTTCAAGACCGCTGCCTTAAACCACTCGGCCACCCTTCCAACAGTGACAACATGCAAATTTAGTTTTCCCGGGGAAAAGCTGTGCTGAGGTCTCGTTTGCTGCCGCCTGCTTTGCATTTCGCCGCTGCTGTAGCGCGTCAGAGATGAGCGCGTCCACCCGTCCGCGCTGCGACCGCGATGATCGCTTGCTACCACTCTCGCGCTCGGGTAGCCCCTCACATATGGAGAAGCGAAATTCCGATGTCGCGCGCGCGCCGAAGGTAAGCTTCGTCTCGCTTGGCTGCCCGAAGGCGCTGGTCGACAGCGAGCGCATCATCACGCGCCTGCGGGCGGAAGGCTATGAGCTCACCCGGGCGCACGAGGGCGCCGACGTGGCGGTCGTCAACACCTGCGGCTTTCTGGAGAGTTCCCAGGCCGAGTCGCTGGCCGCTATCGGCCAGGCGGTTCAAGCGAACGGCAAGGTGATCGTCACCGGCTGCATGGGTGCGGAGCCCGAGAAGATCATCGCCCATTATCCGAGCGTTCTCGCTGTCACCGGCCCGCAGCAGTACGAGAGCGTAGTCAATGCCGTCCATCGCGCGGTGCCGCCGCAGCACGATCCGTTCCTCGATCTGTTGCCGCCGGAAGGCATCAAGCTCACGCCGCGGCATTACGCCTACCTGAAGATTTCCGAGGGCTGCAACAATCGCTGCAGCTTCTGCATCATCCCGAAGTTGCGGGGCGACCTCGTTTCGCGGCCCGCCGCGGACGTACTGCGCGAAGCCGAGCGCTTGGTGGCAGCGGGGGTGAAGGAACTTCTGGTCATTTCACAGGACACCTCGGCCTATGGGATCGACCTCAAATATGCCGCGAGCGAGTGGAAAGGCCGCCCGGTGCGAGCAAGATTTCTCGATTTGGCGCGCGCGCTTGGCGAACTCGGTGCCTGGGTGCGGCTGCATTACGTCTATCCCTACCCACACGTGGACGCCGTCATCACGTTGATGGCCGAGGGCAAGGTGCTGCCCTATCTCGACATCCCATTCCAGCACGCGGCACCCGCCGTGCTCCGGCGCATGAAGCGCCCGGCGGCACAGGAAAAGACTTTGGAGCGGATCGCGCGCTGGCGCGAAATCTGTCCCGACCTGACGATCCGCTCGACGTTCATTGTTGGCTTTCCCGGCGAGAGCGATGAGGATTTTCAGTTGCTGCTGGATTGGCTTGAGCAGGCGGAGCTCGATCGCGTCGGCTGCTTCCGCTACGAGCCGGTGAAGGGCGCTGTTGCGAACGACCTCGCAACGCTGGTCCCCGACGCGGTGAAGCAGGAGCGTTGGGATCGCTTCATGCAGCACCAGCAGGCGATTTCGGCACGTCGTCTCAGGCGCAAGGTGGGCACCCGCCAGCAGGTGATCATCGACGAGGTCTACGCGCGGGACAGCACAATGCCGGATCGGGGCGCCGGCGCTGCGGTGGCCAAGGGCCGCAGCCGAGGCGACGCACCCGAGATCGACGGCGCGGTATATGTGGCAAGCCGCCGTCCGCTGCGTCTGGGCGAGATCGCGACAGTTCGGATCGAGAGCGCGGACGAATACGACCTGCATGGGACGGCGGTCGGATACTAGCCGCCGCCCGTGCCCTCACCACTCTGCCATCATCATCGTGGCCGGCGGTGTCCCTGACGAGGTCATTCTCGGAGAGCGCCTACGACCTTGGTAACCGCGTCAGTCAAACGCGCCAGTTCATCCTCGCCGATCGTGAAGGCGGGGGTGAGATAGACGATCGAGCCGAACGGGCGCACGAAGACCCCCTCCTCCACGAACCGTGCACACAACCCGTCGAGATCGTCGATGCGCTCAAGCTCGACCACTCCGATCGCGCCTTTTACGCGGACCCCTTTGACCCCCGGCAGGTCCCGGCAGGGCGCCAGGCCGCGCTCCAGCGCGCTCGCAATGGCGGCGACCTGCTGCAGGCGCGGCTCGGACTCGAATAGATCAAGCGAGGCGTTGGCGGCGGCGCAGCCCAGCGGATTGGCCATAAAGGTCGGTCCATGCATCAGCGCATGCTTGGGGTCGTCGGACCAGAATTCGTCGAAGACCCGGGCGCGGGCTACGGTGGCGGCGAGCGGCAGCGTGCCGCCGGTCAATGCTTTCGATAACGTGACGATATCCGGCGTGATGTCAGCTGTTTCGCACGCGAACAGAGTGCCCGTGCGGCCGAAGCCGGTGAAGATTTCATCGAAGATCAGGAGCAGGTGGTAGCGGTCCGCAGCGTCTCGCAGCCGGTGCAGCACCGGCGGGTCGTGAAAACGCATGCCCCCCGCCCCCTGAACCAGCGGTTCGACGATGATACCGGCGAGCTCGTCGGCATGGCGCTCGAGAAAGCGCGTAAGGGCCGCGGCACTCTCTGCGTTCTCGGGCAGGTCGATCACGTATTGCTCGGGCAGGAGGCCGCGGAAGATCGCGTGCATGCCGACGTCGGAATCGCTGACGGCCATCGCTCCCGTGGTATCGCCATGATACGCCCGGGTGAAGGCCAGAAACTTCTTTCGCGTGCGCACGCCCTGGTTCAGCCAGAACTGCACCGCCATCTTCATGGCGACCTCGACGGCGACCGAGCCGGAGTCGGAGAAGAACACGCGGGTCAGATCGCCCGGCATGCGGGCTGCGAGCCGTCGGGCCAGCGTGAGCGCCTGCTCGTGGGCGAGCCCGCCGAACATGACGTGCGGCATCAGCGCAAGTTGTCGCTCGACCGCTTCCCGGATGTGGGGATGGTTATAGCCGTGGCAGGCCGTCCACCAGGATGCGATCCCATCGACGAGTTCGCGTCCGTCGGCGAGCACGATGCGGCAGCCTTGGGTACGGACCACCGGCAAGGGCGGGCGTGCCGCCTTCATCTGCGCGTAAGGCAGCCAGACATGGGCGATCCCGGCCTGATACCACGCAGGCCCCTCGCCTGCTCGCGTGCTGGACCTCTTGCCAGACATTCAGCGCTTCCATTCGAGGTTCATTGCCGCCATTCTGCCCTCGCAAACCGACAAGGCCGATGCGAGGATGCGTTCACTCGATGAATTCGCGACTGCCAAGCTCGGCGAACTCGAAGGCCGCAGTCTACGCCGTGCGCTCGTCGATACCACCCGCGTGACGGGAATTTGGCTGCTGCGCGAGGGTCGCCGGCTGCTGTCGTTCTCCTGCAATGACTACCTCAACCTCGCCCATCACCCGGCGGTCCAGAACGCCGCCATCGAGGCATTGCGGATTTACGGGGTCGGCGCCGGTGCCTCCCGCCTCGTGACCGGCAATCATCCCTTGTTGGGCGAGCTTGAAGCGCGGCTCGCGCGGCTGAAGGGCACCGAGGCGTCTTGCGTCTTCGGTTCGGGCTATCTCGCTAATCTCGGCATCATCCCTGCGGTCGTTGGTGCGCGTGATCTCATCCTCATCGACGAGTTGGCCCATGCATGCCTGTGGGCTGGGGCGCGCCTCTCCCTCGCGACCACCGTTCCTTTCCGCCACGCCGACGTGGCGCATGTGGGGGCGCTGCTGGCGGAGTTGCGGGGGCGTTATCAGCGCGTGTTGATCGCGACCGACGGCGTCTTCTCCATGGACGGGGATATCGCGCCCCTACAGGGGCTCGCGGCGCTGGCACAACGCCACGACGCGTGGCTTATGTCCGACGATGCCCACGGCCTCGGTGTGATCGGGGGCGGTCGGGGCTCGAATTTCGTGCAAGGCGTCAAGGCTGATATCCCGCTGCAGATGGGAACCCTGTCAAAGGCGCTTGGTGCATATGGCGGCTATGTTTGCGCATCTGCTGCGGTCGTAGAACTCATTCGCAACCGCGCGCGCACCGTTGATCTATTCGACCGGACTTCCGCCGGCGATGGCCGCTGGTGCGCTCGCCGCGCTCGACGTGATCGAGCGCGAGCCCGACTATGCTGCGCTCCCTCTGGCCAAGGCGAAGGTGTTTGCGCGCCGCGCCGGTCTGCCGGAGCCGGCCAGCCCGATCGTTCCTATTGTACTCGGCGAGGCCAAGGCGGCCCTGGAAGCCTCGCGAATGCTGGCAGACGACGGTTTTCTCGTCGTCGCCATAAGGCCCCCGACCGTGCCGGTCGGGACCGCTCGGCTGCGTCTCACTTTTACTGCGCAACATCCCAACGACGAGATCGAGCGACTTGCCGAACTCGTGCGCACCCGCATCCTTGCGGGCGCGGCACTCAGCGCAAACTCATTGCAATGACGGCGTTCTTCATCACAGCGACCGGGACCGATATCGGGAAGACCTTCGTCACCAAGGGTTTGATCCGGCACATGCACGCAACTGGCCGCCCGGTGGCGGCGATCAAGCCGGTCGTCAGCGGATTTGATCCCCATGCCTGGCTTGAGAGCGATTCGGCGGTGCTGCTCGCGGCGCTGGGGCGTCCGGTGGCATTGGCGGAGGTTGAGCATATCTCCCCGTGGCGGTTCAAGGAGCCGCTGTCGCCGCATATGGCGGCACGACACGAGGGGCGTGCAATTGCGTTCCAGGAGGTGGTCGAGTTTTGCCGTCGGTCAATGGCTGGACGCCAGGGCGTCCTTCTGATCGAGGGTATCGGCGGCATCATGGTGCCGCTGGACGACCGGCGCACGGTGCTGGACTGGATGTCGGTGCTGCGCATCCCGATCATCCTGGTGGCGGGGACCTATGTCGGCACCATGAGCCACACCTTGACGTCACTCGAAGTGCTGGTCCGACGCAACCTGGATGTCGCCGCTGTGGTCGTGAGCGAAAGCGAAGGCAGCGCGGCCTCGCTCGAGGAAACTGTCGCGACCGTGCAGCGATTTGCGAATTCGATCGACGTCGTGGGAATTCCGCGGCTTGCGCGAGAGGACAGCGATCATCCGGCCTTCGCGCAGCTTGCCGCGCTGATGTGATCCTGGATCTTTCGGCGCGCTACGCTCCGGACGCCTGGGTCTGAAGATCGATCGATTTCACAATAATCTAAACGCATTCATAGGCGACGAGCGGTTGCGGGCGCTTGCCCGCAATCCCTCAAGAGCGCAGTCGTCGATCTGTTCACTTCAGTGTCTCTATCCAGCGGGCCAGCAGCGCCCGCTCCTCCTCGGTCATGCCGCTCTCGTTGCCGACCGGCATGTTGCGATCCCAAACGACCTGCTCGAGTATTTTGGGGGCCCAAGCCTTCAAATCCCCGATCGTTTCCAACACGACCTGCTTTGGCGGCGCGTCGAAGCTCGGGTGCGACGGCTTTTGCGCGTGACACGTCACGCAGTGCTTGTGTGCGATCGCAACCACATCCGCGTCGCCGGCCCGCATGTCGGGCGCCGCCGAGGCACTTACTGCGGCGAGCAGAAATGCCCCGGCAGCCCATGCGCGCGAGCTCATGGATTGGCGCGGCCGCACTCAAGGGAGCAGAATGGTCGATCCTGTCGTGCCGCGGCTTTCCAGGTCGCGGTGCGCCTTCTGCGCGTCCTTCAGGGGGTATTTCTGGTTCACCGGGATCTTGACCGCCCCGCTCGCGACGACGTCGAACAGATCATTCGCGGTTTTGACCAAGTCTTCGCGCTTGGCGACGTAGGTGTTGAGCGTCGGACGGGTGGCGAACAGCGAGCCCTTGGTCTGCAGGATATTGATGTTGAAGGCGTCGACGGGCCCGGACGCGGAGCCGAAGCTTACGAACATGCCGAGCGGCTTGATGCAGTCCAGCGAGGCGGGGAAGGTCTCTTTGCCTACGCCGTCATAGACCACCTCGCACAGCTTGCCGCCGGTAATCTCTTTCACCTTGGCCGCGAAATCCTCGTTGCGGTAGAGGATGACGTGGTGCGCGCCGTTCTTTTTGGCGAGTTCGGCTTTCTCCTTTGACCCTACGGTCCCGATCACATTGGCGCCTAGATGGTTCGCCCATTGGCAGGCAATGAGGCCGACGCCACCGGCCGCGGCATGGATGAGCACGTTATCGCCCTTTTGCACCTTGTAGGTTCGCCGCAGCAAATACTGCACCGTCATGCCCTTGAGCATCATGGCGGCGGCCTGCTCGTAGCTGATCTTCTCCGGAAGCTTCACCGCCCGGTCGGCCGGAAGCAGGCGCTCGGCCGCGTAGGCCCCGAGCGCCGAAGTATAGCCGACGCGGTCCCCTACCTTCAGGTCGGTCACGCCCGGCCCGACCGCGATCACTTCGCCGGCTCCCTCGTTGCCGGAGACGAACGGCATTCCTACCGGGGATGGGTACATGCCCATGCGGAAATAGGTATCGATGAAATTCACGCCACAGGCATGGTTCTTGATCTTGATCTGCCCGGGACCCGGAGCCGGCACCTCTATGTCCTCGTAGGTCAGCACTTCCGGACCGCCCGTCTTGTGTACCCGCACCGCTGCGACCATTGTTGTCACTCCTTGTTCTGCCTTGCACGCGCCGCGAACCGGCCGGCGGCGGCAATGTCTCTCAGGGGAGCCCGTGGATCAAGCCGTCAGGCGGGAGGCCGGCGACGCCTGCGATTGCGCCGAGCCATGACGTTGAAGGCCTCAACCCCAGCGGCGAATGTCATGGCGAAATAAATATAGCCGCGAGGGATATGGAACTCGAAACCGTCGGCAACAAGCGCGACCCCGATCAGCACCAGGAAGGCGAGCGCCAGCATCTTGGTGGTGGGATGTGCCGCGATGAAGGCGCCGACCGGTCCGGCTGCCATGTACATGACGATCATGGCGATGACCACCGCGGCAATCATCACCTCCAGGTCCTCTGCCATGCCGATCGCGGTGATGATCGAATCCAGCGAAAACACCAGATCGACGACCACGAGTTGAACCACAATCCAGGCGAAGGCCTCCTTGGTGGAGGAAACAGCGGCATCGCTTTCGTGCGCCTCGACCTCGGCATGAATTTCATGCGTCGCTTTGGCGATGAGGAACAGGCCGCCGCCGATCAGGATGATGTCCCGCCAGGAAATGGCCATGCCAAAGAGGGTTACAATGGGCGCGGTGAGGCCCATCAGCCAAGTGAGGCCGGCGAGCATGATCACGCGGAAAATGAACGCGAGCGAGAGGCCGATCTGTCGGGCGCGGCGTGCCCTCTCGGGATCGAGGCGGGTGGTCAAGACGGAGATGAAGACCAGATTGTCGATGCCGAGCACGATCTCGAGCACGGTCAACGTGACGAGCGCGGCCCAGGCGTTCGGGTCGGTCAAGAGCGGTAGAACGTTCATTTAGCGTTTCTCGGTGAATCCCACAGAGACAAAATATAGGCCAACGACCACCATGCTGCCTGTGACCCATGGTCCTGGATCGAGATCGCGCCAAAGGGCGATGACGGCGAGGATGGCCCACAGGATCACGGCAGCGATGTTGAGTGCCCGCATTCTTGCGACGCGCATCGGATGAAGGAACTTGAATGGTACGAAGGTCAGCCCCGCGAGGAGGACGATGGTCGCCGCAGCGAGGAAGGCCGTAGGCTTGAGCAGAAAAAGGTAAAATGCAGCCGCGTTCCAAAGCGCCGGAAAACCGCAAAAATAGTGGTCTGCGGTTTTCATATTCCGGTCGGCGAAATAGAGCGCCCCGGTGACGACAATGACGATTCCGGCGGGTAGCGCCAGCGGCGGCGGCAGCAGCCCACTGGCGACAATCGCATAGGCCGGAACGAATACATAGGTGACGAAATCCACTACGAGATCGAGCACGTCGCCGGACCAGCGTGGGAGCACCTCGGCAACCTTGAACCGACGCGCGATTGTTCCGTCCACCCCGTCGACGATGAGGGCGACGCCGAGGCAAGCAAACATCGCCGGCCACTTGCCCTGCACCGCGTAGAAGAGGGCGGCGAGGGCAAGCGCCGCACCGCTAGCGGTAAAGAGATGGACCGCGAACGCGCGGGCTTGAGTAAACGGCGGCAAGGTATCCTCGATCTTCATGGGCGAGAGGCGCGAACCGGCCTGATCGCCCGAGCACATGACCTGCGCATTCCATCATACGATCGTGCACGCCGTTGTCATGGCCACGGAGACGATCCTCGGGTAACACGTAAAGTGCCATAGTCACAGGTGCGTCAAATTGGACGAGATTACTGAAATTCATTCGCGAATAACGATGATCAAGGGCCGAGGACAAGCAGGGACGGGAGGCAGGTGAGATATCTGACCACCGAGGTGGCGGTCGTCGGCGGGGGCCCTGCGGGCTTGACTGCCGCGATCGCACTCGCGTCGGCCGGTATCGAAACCGCGCTGATCGCCAAGAACCCCTCTGCGCCAGATCACCGCACCACCGCGCTTCTCGCAAGCTCGGTACGCGCGCTCGACACGCTCGGCGTCTGGGATAATTGCCGCGAACATGCCGCGCCGTTGCGAGTCCTGCGGATCATCGATGACACCGCGCGGCTCTTGCGGTCGCCCGAGGTTCGATTTGCAGCAAGCGAGATCGGGCTCGACGCCTTCGGCTGCAACATCGAGAACCGGTTTCTCACTGCCGGACTCGCTACGCGCGCCAACGCGCTTGCAACACTGACGCGCATCGAAGACGAAGCAACCTCGGTCGAGATCGAACGTGAGAAAGTGGTCATCAGGTGCAATGGGAGCGCGGTATCGACCCGCCTCGCGATTGGCGCTGAGGGGCGCCGTTCGTTGTGCCGCGCCGCTGCCGGTATCGATACACACCGCCGGACTTACCGCCAGACCGCGCTAACCTTCAATCTCGGCCATAGCCGTCCCCATCACGACGCGTCGACCGAATTTCACACCGAGACCGGCCCTTTCACGCTGGTGCCGCTGCCCGGACAACGCTCAAGTCTTGTATTCGTGGTTGATCCCGCCGACGCTCCTCGCCTCTCGAGGCTTTCGAACCCGGAGCTGGCGGCCGAGATCGAGCGCCGCTCGCATTCGATCCTGGGCAAGATCGCGGTCGAGCCCGGTCGCGGTGTCTTCCAGTTGACGGTTGAGACCGCGGCGCGTCTTGGCGCTGGGCGCGTGGCGCTGATCGGGGAAGCGGCACACGTCATTCCGCCGATCGGGGCGCAAGGTCTCAATCTCGGTTTGCGCGATGCAGCCACGATCAGTGAACTCGTCGTTGCCGCCCATCGTCGCGGCGAGGACGTCGGCGGACTGACCGATCAATATGAGCACATGCGCCGCGCCGACGTGACCAGCCGCGCTCTGGCGGTCGATCTCCTCAACCGCAGTCTTCTTTCAGATTTTCTGCCGCTGCAAGGCGCGCGCGGCCTCGGCCTGTTTCTGATGGAGCGCATGGGCCCGCTGCGTCGGGCGATCATGCACGAAGGCATTGAGCCGACAGCATCCAAGCCGCGACTCATGCGCGGTGAAGCGCTTTAGCAGCGCTCCTACGCGGTCGCACATGTGCGCGTGTCGGCGGTTATCAAAGCTTGCGTGGGGACTCGCGAAGTCTGCGCTCTCCGAGGCGATGGTCGCGACCCGGCCAATATCCTTTGCAGCGCCCATCAACGAAAGAGCCAGAACGGCAGTTGGTGGGTCTTCACCAGCCACATGACGGTCGTCAGCGTTGCCACTGAGGTGAGCGTTCCAAACAGAACCGCGTTCGATGCCTGTTCGACCCACACGTCATACTGCCGCGCGAAAACGAAGACATTCAGCGCCGGCGGCAAGGCCGCCATCAGCACCGCCGTATAGATCCAGACCTCGCTGAACGGCCCGAGCAGCGACAGCAGCGTCAAGGCCAGCACTGGATGAACAAGGAGTTTCACCGCGATCGCGAACGGCACGTCGTACGGCATCTTGTCGAGCGGACGCAGCGCCACGGTGACCCCGAGGGTGAACAGGGCTGTTGGCGCCGCTGCATTCTGCAGGAACTGCATCAAACGATCGAGAGCGACAGGAGGCTCGTAGTGCATTGCGGCCGAGAGCACCCCGAACATGGTGGCGAGCATCAGAGGATGCAACGTGACCCGCTTGATCACGTCGATCAGGTCTGCGGCAAAGCTCCTTTTCTCCCTTCCCGCAAGCGTCATCAGGAATGGCACGAGTGAAAACAACAGGATGTTGTCGAAACAGAATATGAGGGCGACTGGCGCCGTGGCCTCGGACCCGAGCGTCGCCAAAGCGAGGCCTGGACCCATATAGCCGATATTGCCGTAACCGCCGGCGAGTCCTGCAATGGTCGCTTCCGCCATTTGCCCGCGTCGGATCATCATGCCGATGGCAAACGACACCGCGAACGCAGAAAAGGTCGCGAGCATCGTAGCCACGATAAATCGTGGATTGGCCAGTTGTTCCAGCGGCGTCTGCGCGACGATCCGATAGAACAACGCCGGCAACGCCACATAAAGAATGAAGAAGTCCATCCAGGCGAGCCCGGCATCCGGAATCGCCTTGAATTTCCCGCAGCCAAGCCCGAGGAAGATCAAACCAAAAAACGGCAGCGCCAGATTGATGACTTCGAGCATCCGGCTGCCTACCGGCTGCCCCTGCGTTGGTCAATCTTTCTGCGGCTGCCCGTAAAAGCGGCTTGGCCAAGCTCCGGTGTTCCCCGTACCGTAGGGAAGCGACCGCCGCGCTTGGAATAGGAAATTGGGACCGACATGAAGCTCCCGCGCAACTTCTTCAAGCCGCTTGCAATCGGCGCGCCCGCGCCGCTACGCGAACTTCCGGTCAAGCTGGAACGCATGATCCATTTTGTCCCGCCGCATATCGAGAAACTGCGCGCCAAGGTTCCGGAGTTGATCGCGCAGGTGGACGTGGTGCTGGGCAATCTTGAGGACGCAATTCCGGCCGACGCCAAAACAGCTGCGCGCGCCGGATTCATCGCCATGGCCAGGGCGAACGACTTCGGAGCGACAGGGCTGTGGACACGTGTCAACGCGCTCAATTCTCCATGGCTTCTCGATGACATGGTCGAGATCGTCGCCGCGGTCGGATCGAAGCTCGATGTGGTCATGCTGCCGAAGGTGGAAGGGGCTTGGGACATCCACTACCTCGACCAACTCCTTGCCCAATTGGAGGCAAAATACGCGGTCACGAAACCGATTCTCATCCACGCCATCCTGGAGACTGCCGAAGGGGTCGATAACGTCGCCGACATCGCGACCGCATCGCCACGGATGCACGGCATCAGCCTCGGCCCGGCCGATCTTGCTGCCTCCCGTGCGATGAAGACAACGCGAGTCGGTGGCGGACACCCGGATTACGTCGTGCTCGCGGATGCAAAGGGTGTGGAGGATCGCGAAAAATTCCAACAGGATCTCTGGCACTACACCATCGCAAAGATGGTTGATGCCTGCGCAGCGGCAGGCATCAAGCCTTTCTACGGACCATTCGGCGACTTCTCCGATCCAACGGCCTGCGAGGCGCAATTCCGCAACGCCTTCCTCATGGGCTGCGCCGGCGCCTGGACGCTGCATCCGAGCCAGGTACCCATCGCCAAGCGGGTGTTTTCGCCCGATCCGGCAGAGGTGGCGTTCGCCAAGAAAATCATCGACGCCATGCCCGACGGCACCGGCGCGGTCATGATTGACGGCAAGATGCAGGACGATGCGACCTGGAAGCAGGCCAAGGTGGTTGTCGATCTCGCCCGCTTGGTTGCGGCCAAGGACCCGGAGGTGGCGGCACGTTACAGCCTATGACCCTCTGGCGTATGCCGCGATCCTGGACTATGTCGGTCTGAGCATGAGCAAGATGCGCAACGCCAAGTTCAAGATCGGTCAGGTGGTTCGTCACCGCCTGTTTCCGTTTCGAGGCGTGGTGTTCGATATCGATCCGGAATTCAACAACACTGAGGAGTGGTACCAGTCGATCCCGGCGGAGGTTCGTCCGCACAAGGATCAGCCGTTCTATCACCTGTTCGCAGAGAATGCGGAGAGCGAATACATCGCTTACGTCTCCGAACAGAACCTCTTGCCCGACACATCCGGCGAACCGGTACGCCATCCACAGGTCGCCGAGGTGTTCGAGCAGGATGAGAAAGGAAGCTACCGGCCGCGCAATTCACTGCTGAACTGAAAGGCTTCTGATTTTCTGACGACTGTTTTCATTCGGTATCACTCGTGACCCGCGCATGAAAAAAGTGGCGAATGCAACGTCCGCCGCAGCTGCCAATCCAGCGGTTAACGCGGTGCAGTGCCTTCGAGCTTCTTGCGCGCATCCTCGGCGCGCTTCTGCAGTTCATCTTGCAGCTGCTTCTGCTGTTCCGCGACGGTCTTGGGATCGGTCGGCGGTCCGTCAAATGCCTTGGCGAAATCGGCAAGCGGCAGCGGAATGCTGATGGGCTGGCCAGTATCGTTGATACCTTGCACATGCATGGTCTGGCCCTTCTTCATCGCGCCAATCAGGTCATCGCTGGCCTCGTAGTCGGCCATGCAACCGCCAGGTACGCACATCACGTATGGACCGGCCATGGGTTGGCCTTCGTCGATCATGACCCGCGTCCCGGGTTGAAGCGCTACGCCGAGCGGCACCGTGACGCGCAGAACCTTTTTGTCCTCACCTTCGGGAGCAATCACCACCGCCCCGACGACCGGCTCGCCGGATTGCAAGCGCCCGCCTTTCCCAGTGAAGCAGACCTGCTTGGGGTTAGGCGCCGGGCTGGTCTGGCAGACCTTGGTCCAGGGAGCGTAAAGGAGTTGTGGTTGCTCTCGTTGCGGCTGCTGGTCGGCCGTAGCGGGAGCCGTCTTCTCTTGCGCTTTCGGCTGCGCCTTGGGCGGGGCCTTGGGTTGCGCCTTGGGCACGGGTTGCTGCGCCGAGGCGTAAGGCGCGGGTAAGATCGCAGCAAGCCCTACCGCGGTTATCGCGACAAATGTCCGGCGGAGCACCGGTGCCGCTAATGATTTCGAATTTTTCATTTCACTGCCCATGGCGCTTTCGGCGACGCCGCGGCGAGGGTGCCAGAATACCCACCGTTCGGACCAAAAGAAGCGCGCCCGGGGCGGTCCGCATCGAGCGCCGGGATGGGTTGCCTCGCCGGCGGCAAAGGCCTTTGGTTGACTGTTTCGTCGAGCGACGCGAAGGGGCGCAGGCACCCGGTGCGCGGGGAAGGTACCCCAGGCCCAATCTGAATGTTGAGGCCGTTATCGCGTCGGAGCTGCTTGCTGGCCCTCAAGCTTCTTGCGCGCGTCCTCGGCACGCTTCTGAAGCTCGTCCTGCAACTGCTTCTGCTGTTCCTCGAATTTCTTGGGATCAGTCGGTGGACCGTCATAGGCCTTGGCGAAATCCGTGAGGGGAACCACCAGGCTGATGGGCTGGCCAGCGCCGTTGATGCCTTGGATGACGAGGCCCTGCCCTTTCTTCAACTTGCCGATCAACTCGCCACTCGCTTCGTAATCGGCCATGCAGCCGTTGTTGAAGCAAATGACGTAGGGTCCTGTCATCGGCTGGCCGTTGTCGACGATCACGCGGGTGCCCGGCTGGATCGACATTCCCAAGGGCAAGGTAACGCGAAGAACCTTTTTCGGGTCATTTTCCGGCTCGATCAGCACCGCCGCGACCACGGGCATGCCCGATTCGACCCGTCCGTCCTTGCCGGTGAAGCAAACCTGCTTGGCGTTCGCCTCTTGGCCCTTCAGGCAGAACTTCGTCCAGGGCGAAAAAATGAGCTGAGGTTGATCGCCGGCCTGCGCCTGCGGCTGCCCTTGCGGCGCCGGAGCCTCGGCCGGTTTCTGCGCAGGCGCCGCCTTGGGCGCCGCCTTGGGCGCCGCCGCTTTTGGCGCGGCAGGAGCCGGAGGTGCGGGCGGTGCGGGGGGGGCCTGGGCCAGGGCGCCGGAGCCAATCAATGACGTGAACATGGTCGTCGCCGCGGCGATGGCGAACGCGCGTGCGGCCGGCCGGGCCGGCGCAATAACCAACCGATGATCCATCGAAAGATCCTCTTGCTTACCGTTCTGCTAGCGCCCGCGCCCGAACGGTTGCCCCATACTCCGCGGGTGGTGTCGGCACCAAATGCGGCAGGAGCGTGACGCGCGCCACCGCCTGACAGCCCAATTCGCCCGCACGAGCCATAACGCCGCCGCGTTGTAGGATGAAATTGCGGCGATATGCGGCCGGCGGCCGCCCTTTCGCGCACCCTCAAACGGCCTCAGCCAGCGTGTTCCGATCCGGTCGAAATAGCTGTTGCGACTTCAAGGTGTCACGTCGCATCGCCGGGGTGCCCGTGCGTGTTTTCATTCGAGTTCGATCTCACCTGGCCATCGGTCGGCTGATGCGAAGCTGTCCGGGTTGGCGGGTTCTGCTTGTGGGCCTGATGGTTTGCAACGGCTGGATTCACTCGGCGCCTGCGCAAGCGTCCGAGGCGCGGCATGCGCTCGCGATGCATGGCGAACCAAAATTACCCGAGAATTTCACGCGCCTCTCCTATGCTGACCCGGCCGCACCGAAGGGCGGACGCCTCGTCCAGGGCGTGCTTGGGACCTTCGACAGCCTCAATCCTTTCATCGTGCGGGGGATCGCGCCGCAGTCGATCCGCGGTTACGTGGTCGAAAGCCTGATGGCCCGGGGCTACGACGAGCCGTTCACGCTTTATGGGTTGCTCGCCAGCAAAGTAGAGACCGACCCGCAACGCAGCTTCGTCACGTTCCATCTCGACCCGGCGGCGAAATTCTCCGACGGGAAGCCGGTCACCGCCGAAGATGTCCTGTTCTCGTGGCAATTGCTACGCGACAAGGGCCGCCCGAATCACCGCACCTACTACGCGAAGGTTACCAAGGCCGAAGTGATCGGGGACAGCGCAGTCCGCTTCGACCTGTCGAGCAGCGATGATCGCGAGTTGCCGCTCATCCTCGGACTGATGCCGGTATTGGCGCGGCACGCGGTCAACCCCGCGACCTTCGAGGAGACCTCGTTCCAGACGCCGCTGGGCAGCGGTCCTTATGTCGTCAGCCAAGTCGACCCCGGCAAAAGCGTGACCCTCAAACGCGATCCGAACTATTGGGGGCGTGACCTTCCGATCAATCGCGGCCTCTGGAACTTCGACGAGATCCGCTTCGACTATTACCGCGAGGCCAATTCGCATCTCGAGGCGTTCAAGCGCGGCCTCTACGACATACGCAATGAACAAGACCCGGGACGCTGGCAGGTGGCGTACGATTTTCCTGCTGCCCGCGACGGGCGCGTAATCAAGGAGGCGCTGCCGAGCGGAATGCCGAAGACAAGCACCTTCTTCGTATTCAACACGCGCCGTGCGATTTTCTCCGACATACGCGTGCGCGAAGCGATCTCGCTGCTGTTCGATTTCGAGTGGATCAACCACAGCTACTTCTTTGATCTCTACCGGCGCACCGCAGGCTATTTCGATGGCTCGGAGCTATCGTCACGCGGCCGGCCGGCCGATGAACGCGAGCGAGCGCTGCTTGCGCCGTTCCCTGACGCAGTCCGCGCCGACGTGCTCGACGGCACCTGGTCGCCCCCAGCCAGCGACGGCTCCGGACGAGATCGACGCACGCTCAAACGGGCGCTCGAGCTGTTCGCAGCTGCAGGCTTCGAATTGCGCGGTACCGAACTCGTCGAACGCGCGAGCGGCCGGCCGTTTACATTCGAGATCATGGTCACGTCGCGCGATGAAGAGCGTCTTGCACTGTTGTTTTCGCAGAGCCTGAAGCGGGCCGGGATTGCCGCGCGCGTGCGCGTCGTCGACGCGGTTCAATACGAAGGTCGGCGCCTCGCCTATGACTTCGACATGATTGAGAACCGCTGGGACCAATCGCTTTCACCCGGCAACGAGCAAGCCTTCTATTGGGGATCGGTTGCCGCCGGCCAGCCCGGCACCCGCAACTATATGGGAGTCAAGAGCCCCGCCGTGGATGCGATGATCGCAGCGCTCCTCAAGGCGGAAAGCCGCGAAGATTTCGTCGCCGCAGTGCGCGCGCTAGATCGCGTTCTGATCTCCGGCTTCTACGTCATTCCATTGTTTCACCTGCCGGCCCAGTGGGTCGCACGTTGGGATACGATCGGGCGGCCTGCAACCACTTCGCTCTACGGCTATCTTCCCGAAACGTGGTGGCGTGAGCCGAAAGCCCCATGACATCCCTGCTCCTGATCTGGGTGCCACGCTGCGATGCACAGCCAGTATCTTGGGCCCGCGGGAGCCTTCGGTCGCCGTGGCTGCGGCGGACATCGAACCCAGGGGCTGAGTAGGCTTGTCCGTGCAGGCGGGACGTCCTTGTTTTGTTGACGAGCCATTAATAGCCGTCACCTAAGATGATGGGTCCGTCCCGCACAACCGGCTCGCGTCATGGCGCTCTTAGGTCCGATGGTGGTGGTCGCCGAAAGCTCGGCGGCCGATTTGATCGATGTGCTCGGCAAGGCCGGCGCCTTTCCCACCGTCGAAACACGCTGGGCCGATGCCCCCGCAGCGATTGCCGAGGTCCAGCCGGTGGCGATTGCCATCGCGGATCCGGAGGGCAACCCGTCTCCCCTGGATGTGCACGCGGTGATCCAGTGCATCGAGACGCGCGGTGGGCCGGTCACGCCTGTGATAGCGCTGGTGGAGCGTGACTACGCCCCCGCGATACCGAGCGCGCTGGCGATCGGAATGGACGATTCCACCGACCGGCTGATTGCTCGTCTGCGTTCGGCACTGCGGATACGCACGCTGCATGCCACGGTCTTGCGCCAAGCGCACAGTGCGGGCGCGAAGAAGGGAGTCCCGGCATTCGTTCCGCCTGATCTGCTCGAGGATGCAACCGTGCTCTGCGTCGGACGCGGCGGCCTCTATCCCGCGCTTTCACGGGCGATCGGCGAGCGGGTTGGCCTGATCGGGGTGCTGAGCAAGGACACAGCGGCGCGCTATCTCAATGCTCGAGACGTCGACGGCGTGCTGATCGGCGAAGGGCTGGGTCCGCGCGTGGTCGCAGGACTGTTGACCTTACTCGCCGAGGACGTCCGGTTTCGCGACCTTCCGATCGGGGTGCTGGACAATGCCGCCGTGGATGACGAACGGCTGCCCAATCTGATCCGGGTCGATTCCGATCCTGTGCGCTTGGTCGAGCGAATGCTTCCGTTCGTGCGCCTGCAGGCGTTCGAGAGTCAGCTCAAGCGCGTGCTGAAATCGCTCGAGACCGAGGGCGTGACCGATCCCGATACCGGCTTGCTCAACGCGGCGGCGTTCTGGCGCGACCTCGATGGCGCCGTGCAAGCGATGGAGCAGACCGGCAAAGCGCTGTCGGTTGCGCGCTTCACTTTCGAGGGTGCCTTTGACTACCGCGCCCAAGTCGATGCCGCGCGGCTGTTCAGCCGCCTTTTGCGCAAGGTCGATTTCGCTTGCCGTGAGAAGGACGGATCGATCCTCGCGGCCTTCACCGAGACCGACCTGCGCAGCGCGCATGTGGTTGCGCGCCGTATGGCAAGCGTGTTGATGCGGACCATGGTTTCATCCGATCGTGACCGCCACACCATCAAGCCGACGATCACCCTCGCCGCTCTTAAGCCCACCGACAATCTCAACACGTTGGTGGCGCGGATAGGCGCCAGTTCCCAGGTTGCCGCCGAGTAGCAGCGGGCATAGTCTGGCAGGCTCGCGAGAGGAACCTGCCATGAATTCAGCTCTGCCGATCGACATGGTGTCCGACGTCGTTTGTCCCTGGTGCTTCATCGGCAAGCGCCGGTTGGAAAAGGCGATCGCGCTTTTGCCCGACGTCGCAGTCGTGGTGCGCTTTCGCCCGTATTTTCTCAATCCGTGGGTACCGCGCGCGGGTATCAGCCGCGAGGAGTATCTCACCACCAAGTTTGGCTCGCCCGAACGCTATCGAGACATCGCGCAACGCGTCGCTCAAGCCGCCGCCGCCGAGGGGCTGACCTACGCGCTCGACCGCATCAAGCGCCAGCCCAACACGCTCGATTGCCATCGCCTGATTTATTGGGCCGATGAAATCGGCAATGCGGCGCGCATGAAGCAGCGCCTGATGGACCTCTATTTCACCGAAGGCGGCGATCTCACCGATCCCGAAGTGTTGATTCAGGCGGCGGCTCAATGCGGGCTCGATGCCGGTCAGGTACGCCGGCGCCTCACGGCCGACGACGACGAAGAGCGCGTGGAGCGCGACGCCAATTCCGCCAAGGACGCCGGCATCGACGGCGTGCCATGCTTCATCTTCGGTGGCCGGTTGGCGGTGCAGGGCGCGCAGGCGCCCGAACATCTCGCGCAGGCGATCGAACGCGCGGCGAATGAGTACGGCAAAGGCGAGGCCGCGGAATAAGGGTGGAAGCGCTGGTGGGCTCGTTCGGCGGGCCGACTCCCGTTCATCACAAGACGCCATCGGTCAGAACAATTGGCCACGCGCGAAACGCAATGCCAGCACGAGAACGGCGCTCGCGGCAATCCACGAGCCCAGGATACGGCCCCCGAGGCGGCACCAGTTCCAATCGCCCACGCTGGCGGTATAGCTCGTTCCGGCCACGATGACTGCGAGCGCGAGACTGGCGCCCAGTCCGGTGCCGAGCAGCATCGCGGTCGCGACCGCGATCGAAATCGCCTCCGGCGGGGAATCCAATCCCAGCGCGACGCCGGCGATGGCAGCGAGCAGCGCGCAAGCGAGTGTCGGCAACGGACGGTCCATTGCAACCAAGGCTCCGTTCGCGAATGCGCCGGCAAGGAGGACGTCGGCGGCGGAGGTCTGTCCGACCCCGGACGCGATCGCCGTCAGGCCTGCGGCCACCCCGATGACGAACGCGGCCAAAGACACAATCCGCCGGCGCGCCGTTTGCCGGCCGATGAGAAGGCCCAGAGCCAGCAACGCGAGCACGTGAGCGGGCAGTGCCAGCGGGTGCAATAATCCGGCGACAAAGCCGTTCATCCCAACCCGCTCAGGAAGGCCACGCCGGCCAGCGCGATGGCACCGCCGGCCGTGCGCACGGCGATGCGGCCGGCGCGCCACCGCGCAAGCAGACCAACGGCGACACCGGTGAGGTGGAGCAATCCCGTTGCAACCACGAAACCGACGGAATACGCGACGATGTCGGCTCCCGGGGGGAGTTCGGTGCCGTGGGCATGGCCATGGAAGATCGCGAAAACGCCGACGAGCAGCGCCGCGATCCACAGCGGCGGCCGTGCCGCCAGTGCCACCATCGAGCCGAGCACGACAGCGGACACGGCGATGGCAGTCTCGACACCTGGCAGCGGGACGCCGAGAATCCCAACCACGCCCCCGAACGCCATCACCAGCGGAAACAGGATTGGTAGAAGCCAGATCGCGGGCGGTCCGAGGAAGGCGCCCCATAGGCCGACCGCCACCATCGCGACCACATGGTCCGGCCCGAACAGCGGATGGGCGAAGCCGCCGACGAAACCGCCGGCGCTGCTGCCGGTATGGGCCAAAGCGGGCACGGCAAACAGCAGTATGGATGCCGCGGCGGCCGTAACAGCACGCCACCGATCCATCAAGAGCGATGGCACCGAGCGCAGCCGTGCCGCGTGATCCACAGGCATTGTCCTGCCTTCAGGCGGCCTTTGCCGGTTGCGCAAGCGTCACCAAGCTGCGCAGGATGGCCGTGGTGCCGCGCAGCCGCGCCTTTGGATCTTCCCACTCGTCGAAGAATACAACTTTCATGTCGGGCCGCACGCGGGCTGCCGAGCCCTGGTCGCGGATGAAGGCCACGAGCCGGTCGGGATTGGCGAAGATATTGTCGCGGAACGACACCACCGCCCCCTTCGGTCCGGTCTCGATCTTCTCCACATTGGCTTGCCGGCAAAGCGACTTGATCGCAACGATCTGCAGGAGGTGCTCGACCTCCTCGGGCAACGGGCCAAAACGGTCGACCATTTCGGCACCAAAGGCCTCGATCTCGCGTTCGTCCTCGATTTCGGCAAGACGGCGATAAAGCCCAAGGCGCACTGGCAGATCGGCTACATAGTCCTCGGGGATCATCACCGGCGTTCCGATGGTGATCTGCGGCGACCACTTGTCGGCGACTGGCGCGGTGATGCCGGCCTTGAGGCTCGCGACCGCTTCCTCGAGCATCTGCTGGTAGAGTTCGAAACCAACTTCCTTGATGTGACCGGATTGCTCTTCTCCCAGGAGATTGCCGGCGCCACGGATATCGAGGTCGTGGGAGGCGAGCTGGAAACCGGCGCCAAGCGTATCCAGCGACTGCAGCACAGTCAGCCGGCGCTCCGCCTGGGGTGTGATCTTGCCAACCGCGGGCAACGTGAACAGCGAATAAGCGCGCACCTTCGAGCGTCCCACGCGCCCGCGCAGCTGATAGAGCTGGGACAGCCCGAAGCGGTCGGCGCGATGTACGATCAGGGTGTTCGCAGTCGGGATGTCGAGGCCGGATTCGATAATCGTGGTCGACAACAGCATGTCGTATTTGCCGTCGTAGAATGCGGACATGATGTCTTCGAGTACGGTCGAAGGCATCTGGCCATGGGCGACCGCGACACGCATCTCCGGAACTTGCTTGTCGAGGAAATCTTTCGCGCCGGCGAGGTCCTCGATACGCGGGCAGACATAGAAAGCCTGGCCGCCGCGATAGCGCTCGCGCAACAGGGCCTCACGTACGATCAGGGGATCGAACGGCGCCACGAAGGTGCGAACGGCAAGCCGATCGATCGGCGGGGAGGCGATGATCGAAAGATCGCGGACGCCGGAGAGCGCAAGCTGCAAGGTGCGCGGAATCGGGGTTGCGGTAAGCGTGATCACATGCACTTCGGCGCGGAACTGTTTGAGCCTTTCCTTGTGGGCAACGCCGAAATGCTGCTCCTCGTCCACGATCAGGAGCCCGAGATCTTTGAATTTGATCGTTTTGCCGAGCAGTGCATGGGTACCGACGACGATATCGACGTCCCCTTCCGCAATGCCTTTTTTCACGCGCGCCAAGTCCTTGCCGGTCACGAGGCGCGAGGCTTGTGCAATCTTCACCGGAAAACCGTGGAAGCGTTCGGCAAAGGTCTTCGTGTGCTGGCGGGCCAGCAGCGTGGTCGGCACGATTACCGCGACTTGCTTGCCGCTCATCGCGGCAACGAACGCTGCGCGCAGCGCCACTTCGGTCTTGCCGAATCCCACGTCTCCGCAGATCAGCCGATCCATGGGTCGGCCGGAGGCGAGTTCACCCAGGACCACGTCGATTGCGGCTTGCTGGTCGTCGGTTTCCTCGTACGGGAAGCCGGCGCAGAACTCGTCGTAGGCCCCGTGCTCCACGCTCAGGCGCGGCGCCTCCCGCAACTGCCGTTCGGCTGCGATCTTGATCAACTCATTGGCGATCTCGCGAATACGGCTCTTCATGCGCGCCTTGCGCGCCTGCCAAGCCCCGCCACCAAGACGGTCGAGATCGACGTGGGTCTCTTCCGAGCCGTAGCGGGACAGCAGTTCGATGTTTTCAACCGGCAGGAACAGCTTGTCGCCGCCGGCATAGTGGATTTCCAGACAATCGTGCGGTGCGCCGGCGGCTTCGATCGCGCGCAGGCCTACGAAGCGGCCGATCCCATGATCGACATGGACGACCAGGTCCCCGGCCGCGAGGCTCGTCACCTCGGCGATGAAGTTTTCCGCCCGGTGCGAGCCACGCCGCGGGCGCACCAGGCGGTCGCCCAGAATGTCCTGCTCGCCGATGACGGCGGCTTCGAGGGTCTCGAAGCCGCTTTCGAGCCCGAGTACTGCGAGCGCGACCTGCGGCTTGGGCAGGGTCAGCGTTTCCTGCCACGACCCGACCGGCGTCAGATTGGCGAGCGCATGGTCGGCGAGTACATGGCTCATGCGCTCGCGCGCACCCTCGCTCCACAACGCGATGATGACCCGCTTGCCGCCCGCCTGCAGCGCCGTGACGTGCCTGGTCACCGCTTCGAACACATTCCCCCCGGCCTCGGCCCGTTCGCCGGCGAAGTTGCGCCCCTGTTTGGTGCCGGCATCTATCACTGGCCCCTGCCCTTCCGGGACTGCGAACGGCGTGAGCAGCGCCGTCGCCACGCTTCCGAGCCTTTCGCGCCATTCGGCTTGGCCAAGGTAGAGCCTGTCCGGTGCCAGTGGCTTGTAGGGCGGCCCCGATCCGCGCTGCGTAAGCGCGTGCTGCCGCGCGTCGAAATAGTCCTTGATCTGGCCCAAGCGTTCGCGGGCGGCGTCCTCTGCGAGCGGCTCAAGCACGACCGGCGAACCCGGCACGTAGTCGAGCAGCGTGTCGAGCCGGTCGTGAAAGAGCGGCAACCAGTGCTCCATCCCGGGATGACGGCGCCCTTCACTCACCGCGTGATAGAGGAGGTCGTCGGGCGCGGGGGCGCCAAAAGCTTCCACATAGCCCAGGCGGAAGCGCCGGATGGTCTCGGTCGTAAGCTGGAATTCGGCTACCGGCACGAGATCGAGCGCGCGCAACTGATCCGTTGTGCGTTGGCTTTCGGGATCGAAGCTACGGATCGTTTCTAGCGTGTCGCCAAAGAAATCGAGCCGCACCGGTTCGGCCATGCCTGGCGGATAGAGATCGATGATGCCGCCACGCACTGCGTAGTCGCCGGGCTCGCGCACCGTCGAGGCGCGCACGAAGCCGTTGAGTTCGAGCCAACCGGTGATGCCGTCCATCGCGAGCATATTGCCCGGCGTGACCGAAAGCGCTTGCCTGGCAACGAAGTCCCGTGCCGGCACCCGCTGGAGCATTGCGTTGACGGTGGTGAGCAGGAGCGACGGACGACCGCGGCCTCTGACGCGCACCAACCGGGACAGCACGGTCATGCGCTGGGCGACGAAGCCCGCATGTGGCGAGACCCGGTCATAGGGCTGACAGTCCCAGGCGGGAAATTGGTCGATGACCAGATCGGGGGCGAAGAAGCCGAGCGCGCGCGCGAGTGCGGCCATGCGCGGCCCGTCGCGGCATACGACGACAAGGCTCGTTGCCGGCGCGTCGCCGCGTGCTGCAACGGCGCGCGCGAGATCTGAAACAACGAGCCCTTCGGCGCCGTCCGCGACGCCCGCCAGCGTGAGCGGGCGGCCCGGAACCAAAAGTTCGGCGGGAGTGCGTGCCATGCCTATCTCGTACGCTCGCGGCGATGGCTGAAATCGCGCAACCGACGGAACAGCGTCGTGTCGTGATCCGCTGGCACGGCGGCTTCGCCCGTGATCCAAGCCAGCAGCTCGCGGTCCGGCACCTCCATGAGTTGCTCGAACTCGGTGAGTTCCTGGTGCGTCAACTGCGCAACAGTGGCATCGGCGAAGTGGCCCATGATCAAGTCCATTTCCCGCATGCCGCGATGCCAGGAGCGGAACAAGAGCTTGCGCCGGCGAACATCCAGTCCGTCGCTCGAACGTGTCGTGCCGGTCATCGGTTCCTCACCGCCCGCCTGCGCAAAGCTAACAACCGCTCCCCGGTCGAGTCCCTCGCCATTTCACCTCGGCAGTATCGGCCGTGCGCCGCGCCGTCAGCCGCCGATGGCTCGAAGCCGTGGCCAAGTATTCGCCGGCGACGGTGATATAGCGAGACGGAGGCCGGATGTCAGGGGCGGGCATGGGATCGGCTGGCGGGAAGACGAGACGCATCGGCCTTGTCGACGTATGGCTGCATCCCGCCGGAGACCGTCGGCTGCTTTCGAGGTGAAAGAATGAGCGTGACGGTGCGATAAAGGACCCGGTGCGACGCCCACCTCTACCCCGGTCTGTAGCACCGCCGCGCCAAACCGCATTGCCTATCCGGCGCGGCCGCGCGAGCATTGGCGACGAAAGTCCGGGATGGTCATGCGGCCGAGCCTGCTCAATCCGTTTTTTGCCTTGATTACGACGCTCCCCGGCGTCGGCTCTCGGCTCGAGAAGCTCTACCGTCGGCTGTTCGGCCGCGAGGAGGAGGCGCGTGTCGTCGACCTCCTGTTTCATCTGCCCACCGGCGCGATCGACCGCCGCGCGCGGCCGAAACTGCGCGACGTGGTGCCCGACACCGTCGTCACCGTCGCGGTCACCGTCGATCGACACCGGCCGCCACCGCCGCACCGGCCGCGTGCGCCCTATCAGATCTATACCAGCGACGAGACCGGCGATCTCACTCTGACTTATTTCAATGCGCGCAAGGATTACCTGCAGAAGCTGTTGCCCGTGGGAGAGCGGCGATACGTATCGGGCACGGTCGCCCTCTATGACCATACACGGCAGATGGTGCACCCCGACCGCGTCGTCGCCGAGGTCGATTTGGCGAAGCTGCCGCTGGTCGAGCCCGTGTATGCCCTGACGGAGGGGCTCAGTCTCAATCAGATAAACAAAGCCGTTGACGCAGCTCTTGCCCGCGTACGGACCCTGCCCGAATGGCAGGAGCCGAGTTGGGTTGCGCGCGAACGCTTTCCGGCCTTCGCCGACGCGCTGCGTGTCGTGCACCGGCCGGCGGAACCCGCCGATCTGCTGCCGGAAGGATTGGCTTGGTCGCGGCTGGCCTACGACGAGTTCCTGGCGGGACAGCTGGCGCTTGCGCTGGTGCGCGCCCATCTGCGGCGCCCCGCCGGCCGTGCTACCGCCGGCACCGGGCACATCCGGAAAAAACTGATCGAGACGCTGCCCTACTCGCTCACGCACTCTCAGACGCGCGCCGTCGGCGAAATTGTCGCCGATCTTGCCAAGCCAGAGCGCATGCTGCGGCTCCTCCAGGGCGACGTGGGGTCGGGCAAGACCGTGGTGGCCTTGCTTGCCGCCGCGGCGGTGATCGAAGGCGGCCGCCAAGCCGCGCTGATGGCACCGACCGAACTCTTGGCGCGGCAGCATTTCAATACCGTAGCGACGCTGGCGGCGGCGGCCGGGATCAATGTCGCTATCCTGACCGGACGCGAGCGCGGACGCGAACGCAAGGATATCCTGGAAAAGCTCGTCCTCGGCGACACCCATGTGCTCATCGGCACCCATGCGCTGTTCCAAGAGGAGGTCGAATTTCGGGACCTCGCGCTCGCCGTGGTCGACGAGCAGCATCGGTTTGGAGTGCACCAGCGTCTTGCTCTCGCCAAGAAGGGTCAAGCGGTCGACGTGCTGGTGATGACGGCGACGCCGATCCCGCGCACCCTGGTGCTGACCTACTTCGGCGACATGGATGTATCGGAACTGCGTGAAAAACCTGCCGGGCGCGAGCCGATCGACACCCGCACGATCCCGCTCGGCCGGCTCGACGAAATGGTCGCTGCCGCCGGGCGTGCGCTTGCCGAGGGCCGCCGCGTCTACTGGGTATGTCCGCTGGTGGAGGTAACCGAAAGTAGCGATCTCGCCGCGGCGGAACAACGTTTTGCCGCGTTGAAGGAGCGCTTCGGCGCGATGGTCGATCTCGTGCACGGCCGCATGAAGGGCGTGGACAAAGACCGCGCCATGGAGCGCTTCGCTGCCGGCGAGACCCGGCTCCTCGTCGCCACCACCGTGATCGAGGTCGGTGTCGATGTGCCGGAGGCGACGGTCATGGTGATCGAGCACGCCGAACGCTTCGGGCTCGCCCAGCTCCATCAGTTGCGCGGACGCATCGGACGGGGCGCCGAGCATTCGACCTGTCTTCTGCTCTACAAGGAACCGCTCGGGGAAACCGCCAAGGCGCGGCTCAATATCATGCGGGAGACCGAAGACGGCTTCCGTATCGCCGAGGAAGACCTCAAGCTGCGGGGGGAAGGCGACGTGCTCGGCACGCGGCAGTCGGGCATGCCGGGGTTCCGCATCGCCCGCATTGAGGCGCATGGCAAGCTGATCGGCGCTGCGCGTGACGACGCCGCGCTGGTGCTGGCGAAGGACCCGACCTTGGCTTCGCCACGGGGGCAGGCGCTACGCCATCTGCTCTATCTGTTCGAGCGCGATGAGGCGATCAGGCTGATCCGCGCGGGCTAGGTCACTTCGCCGGGGCGGCGGTGCGGCTCGACTGTGCCACCTGCGCGATGCGAGCAGTCTCAGCGAGAGCGGCGAGCTTCTTTTGCTGGTCGACGGCGCCCGGCTGCACCATTCCGGCCGACATCAGCAGCGTCATCGCGGCCTCGACCGTGATGTCGAGATCGACAACATCCCGGCGCGGCACATAGAAGAAAAAGCCGGTGGTCGGGTTTGGTGTGCAGGGCATGAAAGCCGCAACGTGCTCGGTATCGGGGAGTCGGACCGCGATATCGGCGCTTGCCGGATTTGACAGGAAGACCAGCGACCACATGCCGGGCGAGGGAAACTCCACCAGACCGACGCGGCGGAAGCTCGAGCCGCCCTTTGCAAACAGCGTCTCGAAAATCTGCTTCAAACTCTTGTAGATGGGCCGCACCACCGGCATGCGGTTAAGGATGTTTTCGCCGGCTTCGACGAGCTTGCGTCCCACGAAATTGGCGGTCAGGAACCCGAGCAGCGTCAGCGCGGTGAGCGCGATGATCAGGCCGGTGCCCGGAATTTTCACCGGCAGATAGGTGTCCGGTCGATAGGTGATTGGAATGAAGGGTCGCACCAGATCGTCGACCCAATTGATGAACCACCAGGTGAGGCTGATGGTGATATAGGCCGGCCCCACGAGAACGAGGCCGGTCAAGAAATAGTTGCGCAGCCGGATGACCATGCTGTGATGGATCGGCACCGGCTTGGCCGGGTCGGACGGCGGATCGACCGGCGGCACCGTCGGCACGATTCCAGGATTGCGATCAAACTCGTTCATGCGACAACGATCTTCTCAATACCACGCCGGCCGGAGATTACCCGTATGCGCGCGCCGCGACGATATGCATAAAAGCCGCGGCCGATCACTCGACTGTGACTGACTTGGCGAGACTGCGCGGCTGGTCGACGTCTTTACCCATCAGGGCAGCCGTATGATACGCAATGAGCTGCACGGGAATGGCGTAGACTAGTGGCGTCACTGTGGCGGGCATGGCCGGAAGCGTGAGCTTGAACAGCGTATCCACGTGCGCCTCGCGGGCGCCTTGGGGATCGCTGAGGAGAATGATCTTTCCTTCGCGGGCGGCAACTTCCTGCATGTTGGACAGGGTTTTTTCGAACACCTCGTCGTACGGCGCGATGACGATCACTGGCATGTTTTCGTCGATCAGCGCGATGGGTCCGTGCTTGAGCTCGCCCGCGGCGTACCCTTCGGCGTGGATGTAGGAGATTTCCTTGAGTTTGAGCGCCCCTTCGAGTGCAAGCGGATAACTGGTGCCGCGGCCGAGATAGAGCACGTCCCGGCTTTTCGCGAGGTCGCGCGCCAGACGCTCGATCTGTGGCTCGAGGGCGAGGGCCTCCGCCATCAATCGAGGCACCTCGATCAAGGCATGCACGAGCGCCTTCTCCTCGTCCTCGGACAAAATCCCGCGCGCCCGGCCGGCGGCCACCGCAAGACAGGCCAGGACCGCGAGTTGACAGGTGAACGCCTTGGTCGAGGCAACGCCGATTTCCGGGCCGGCTAGCGTCGGCAAAACCGCATCGCTTTCGCGTGCGATCGTCGAGGTCTGCACGTTGGCCACCGCGACCGTATGCTGCTTGTGCTCCTTGGCGTAGCGCAGCGTCGCCAGCGTGTCCGCAGTCTCGCCCGACTGCGATACGAAAATCGCGAGGCCACCGGCTTTCAGCGGGGCCTCGCGGTAGCGGAATTCGGACGCAACATCGATCTCGACCGGCAAACGCGCAAACCGCTCGAACCAATATTTGGCGACCAGTCCGGCGTAATAGGCGGTGCCGCAAGCCGCTATCGACACCCGCTCGAGCGCGTTGAAGTCGAACGACAGATTGGCCGGCAACCGCACGCGCTCGGAGGCCATGTCGAGGTAATGCGCGAGCGTGTGGCCGACGACCTCCGGCTGCTCGTGAATTTCCTTGGCCATGAAGTGGCGGTAATTGCCCTTATCCACGAGGAAGGCCGCGGCCGATGATTTGATCACAGCACGCTCGACCTCGCCGCCCATGGCGTTGCGGACTGCCACGCTGTTGCGGGTGAGCACGGCCGTGTCGCCATCCTCGAGATAGGAGATTGCGTCGGTAAAGGGTGCGAGCGCGATCGCGTCGGAGCCGAGATACATTTCGCCGTCGCCGTAGCCGATCGCAAGCGGCGAGCCCTTGCGCGCGCCGATGAGGAGATTGTCTTCGCCCGTGAACAGAAAGGCGAGCGCGAAGGCGCCACGCAACCGCGGCAGCGCCGCCGCCACCGCCTTGGCGGGCGAGCTACCGTTCTTCATCTCTTCGGTCACGAGATGGGCGATCACCTCGGTGTCGGTGTCGGAGCCAAATGTCGCGCCCTTTTTCTTGAGCTCATCGCGCAGTTCGCGGAAGTTCTCGATGATGCCGTTGTGAACCACCGCAACCCGGTCGGTGGCATGGGGATGCGCATTGCTTTCGGTCGGTCGGCCGTGGGTTGCCCAGCGGGTGTGACCGATGCCGATGTTCCCCGCAAGCGGCTCACGCGCGAGTCTGGCTTCGAGATTGCGCAGTTTGCCCTCGGCTCGACGACGACCGAGCCGTCCGCCTTCCAGAGTGGCGATGCCGGCGGAGTCATAGCCCCGATATTCGAGCCGCTTGAGCGCGTCGACGAGCCCGGCTGCGACCGGCTCACGCCCGAGAATGCCCACAATTCCGCACATGCGAGCGGCCGCCTCCTATGCTGATCGTGCGGATTCTACCCCGACGAAGGTGTATCGGCGCCGAATGCCGCAAGGAAATCAATATAGTTCTCAACTTGTGACAAGGTAAGACGACACGCTCGCGGTCAGGTCGCGGGTGTGCGCTTCTTGTTCGCAGACTTGAGATCGCGCAAGCGCCGCGCCCAACCCTCCTTGACGACCTGCTGTCCGCGACCGATCGCAAGGGCATCCGCCGGCACGTCCCGTGTGATCACCGAGCCCGAACCTATATACGCGCCATCGCCGATCTTGACCGGCGCGACCAGCGCCGAATTGGAGCCGATGAACGCGTTCTTGCCGATCTCGGTGCGATGCTTGTCGGCGCCATCGTAGTTGCAAGTGATGGTACCGGCGCCGACATTGGCGCCAGCCCCGACGGTCGCGTCGCCAATATAGCTCAGGTGATTGGCCTTGGCGCCGGTCTCGATCACGGCTTCCTTGATCTCGACGAAGTTGCCGATGTGCACGTCATCCTGCAGGCGCGCACCGGGCCGCAAGCGAGCGTAAGGCCCGACCACCGCGCCTTTGCCCACATGCGCGCGGTCGAGATGAGAAAACGAGCGGATAAGCGCATTGTCCTCGACCACGACGCCAGGTCCGAACACCACGAACTGTTCTACCACCACGTCGCGGCCGAACTTGGTGTCCGACGACAGAAACACCGTTTCGGGCGCAACCAGGGTGACGCCGGCCTCCATCGCCGCCCTGCGCAGGCGCTGCTGCAGCGCCGCTTCGGTCTCCGCGAGCTGTGCGTTGGTGTTGATTCCGCGCACGTCGTCCTCCTCGGTCTCGATGACGATCGCCTTGTGACCCATGGTGCGGGCGATGGCGATGGCATCGGTGAGATAATATTCGCCTTTGCGATTGTCGTTGCCGATCCGCTCGAGGATTGGCAGCGCACACGGACCGGAAAACGCCATGAGACCGCCGTTGCACAGGTCGATCGCCCGCTCCGCCGGTGACGCATCGAGTTCCTCGCGGATCGCGACCAGTTCGCCGCCCTCCACCACGAGGCGCCCATAACCAGTGGCGTTCCTCGGCCGAAAGCCCAGCACCACGACGGCCGCGCCTTTGCGCAGGCCTTCCCGAATTCGAAGTAAGGTTTGCGGCCGGACCAGCGGCGTGTCGCCGAAAATCACCAGAACATCGTCGGGCATACGGGTGATGGCGCCCCGTGCCGCCAGCACGGCGTGGGCGGTGCCGCGGCGTTCCGACTGCACAAAGATCTTGGCATCCGGCAGCACTCGCCTGGCTTCAGTCGCGACCGCATCGCTGTCCGGCCCAACCACGACGGCCGTTGCGGTAGCTCCGGCTTCGGAAACCGCGTCGAGCACATGGGCAAGCAACGATCGGCCGGCGATCCTGTGCAACACCTTCGGCCGCGCCGAGCGCATGCGGGTGCCCTCGCCGGCTGCGAGCACGATGGCAAGGCAGGTGCGTTCACTGACCAATGGCCGGCCTCCCGGGCGCGTAGGGCGCCGGCGCCCTCATATCCGAGTGCGCCGCAGCGGAAAAGGCGGAATGCGGGAGCAAAACCCGGGAAAAGCAACCCCGCGAGCATAATCGCCACGAATTGCAGTCTCGAGTGCGGGTGTGGGAGCGCCAGCGACCGTACCGGATGGCCAATGGTTGTCCCGATGGAAAGCCCGCGGCATAGTGCGGCCAGCCATGCAATCCCGGCTCTTTCTGCCCACCGCCCGCCAGACCAATTGGCTGCTGCTGGTTGGCCTGCTCTCGCTCGGCGAGGCGCTTTATCTGCGCTATCTCGCGATCGAATATGCGCAGGTCTCGCTGGCCTGCCAAGGCGGCCTCAGTTCCTGGCTGTGCACCACATTCAGGCTCGCCATCGTCCTGTACAACCACTCGGTGTTCGGCTGGGTTGCGCTCGCGGCGGCCTTGCTCAATCTGGTCCGGCCATCGATCGCGCTGATATTGGTCGCGCTCGCTGCCACCGCGTTCGGCCTGGTCCTGCATAATGCCGATCTTGCCGGCCTGGCGGCCGCGCTGTTGATCCTCAGCCTGGCGCGTCCCGCGCCTGCACCAGAGTGAGAGCCAGCGCGAGCAAGCCAGCCGAGAACCACAACGCCTGCCAGTTGGCCACGCTTTCGTTGCCCACGATGTAGACGGCCGACACGGCCAGGGTGACCGCCATCGCCTTCTCGGCCGCTGGCACGTTCGAACGCCGTCTCCATCTCCCCAGCACAAGCAGTGGAATCGCGGCGCCGGTGAGCGGCGCGAATGGGAAATCCCGATAGCGGCCATCGAATACCAGGCCGAGCGCCGCCTGCACCGAAAGCACCGCCGTCATCAGCAGAATGAGGCCGAGGAAAAGCGACATCGCGGCGCGGGGGCGTTGCTCCGCGCGGCCGAGAATCTGCGCAAAACTCGGCGGCCGCGCCCCGGACGCCAGCGCCGCGGCGCTTACGACCGGTGCCATCAAAGCGACGGCGGCCCAGGCGAGGCAGCGCAGCCAGTCGCCAAGGGTGAGACTTTCGAGCGGTACGTTCTCGACCGTCCAACCGATCGAGGCTCCGGAGGCGATCGCAATTGCCGCGATACGCAACCACCCGGCGGCATTTGGAGCCGCCGCCATGCCCCGGCGCGCGGCCAATGCGACGCCAAAAACGACGGCAGCGAGCCCCACGCCGCCCGCGGCCTGCCAACCCCAGTGCGGATGGTTGGAAACCAAGCCACCCCAGGCGAACTTCGCCTGCCGGCGGTAGGCATCGTAGACGCCCCAATGGCCCCCGACGGTACCCTCGAGCTGGCGCTTCCACGGTTGGTCGTAGGCCTCGATCAGGTTCACCCGATAGTTCTCACGCCTGGCATGCGCGAGCACCTCGTGCATTACGCGCGCCTGGTTGACGGGCGACGGCAAGGCGCCTTCGCGCATGCGGCCGGCGCTGGGCCAGCCGAATTCGCCCACCAGAATGTCTTTGTCGGGAAAGGCGGCGACCATTCGCCTGCGAATGGCATCGACGTGGCTGGGCGCGTCGCGCGCGGGAATGGGGAAGTCCTCCCAGTAGGGCAGGATGTGGATGCTGACGAAATCGACGGCCGCGGCGACCTCGCGGTGACGCAGCCAGAATTCCCACACGTCGGCATACGTCACCGGCATCGAGACCTGCGCCTTGACCTCGCGGATGATCCGGACCAGGTCGGGGCCCGACATCTCGCCCCGCAGCAAGACCTCGTTGCCCACGATGACTGCGGCGATCACGTCCGGAAACCGCTTCGCCAGGGCGATCGCAGTCTCGACCTGGTGGCGGCTACGATCCGGCTGGTTGGACAGCCACAGGCCTTGCAGCACCTTCATCCCGTGACGTCTGGCGATTTCCGGGATTTGGTCGAGCCCGTGATCGATCGAGTAGGTCCTTACGCAATCGGTGATCTGCTTGAGCTGGGCCAGATCCTCGTCGATCTGCCGCGGGTCGATGGGAACATCCGGGCCGAACGGGTTCTGATCCCCTCGGAAAGGCGCGTACGAGATGCAATAAAGCTTCCCGCCTGAAGCGAGCGGCGACGGCGGCATCTGGACCGTGGATCCGAGCCATCCCCATACCGCCACGATCGCCGCAGCGGCAATCGCGAAAAGCGCACTCACAACGCCCATTGCGGTCGGTCCAGCCCATCCCCGGACGCCTCGCTTATCCTGCTCCAACGACGGTGCCAAGCGCCGGCCTCGGCGGCCCCGCGCGATTTTTTCGCCTCCCTTCCCTTTCCCATCTTGGCGTCACGTCACGCGGCTGCTTTAATCATCGTGCAATCGAGGCCGCGACGTTCGCCGCAATGCTGACCGAATGGGTCCGCATGTGAAGCGACCCACCGGCCGCAAAGCCCGAAAATTCAGAGCAACCATGCCCCGTAACAGTCTGCGTCTCCTCACCGCCGGCCTTAGCGCGGCGATGTTGTTCGTCGCCTGGCCCACATTTGCCCAGAGTACGGACCAAAAGCCGGCCGAGAAGCCGCCGGCGGGCGACGTCAAGGACGCGCAGAAGAAGATCGACGAATTTGCCGAAGCAGAGAAGCTGTTGGGCGGCCCTGCCGCCAACCCGGAATGCCTGTGGCTGGGCCGGCGGGTGGTCAGCCTGCTCTGGCGCGACGACCTCGATACCGCCTTCCGCCATCTCGACCTTTACGACCGGTTCGGCTGTCCGGCGGGCCATATCCAGGCCACCTTCCGCTGCCTCGTCCGCCAGGGAAACATTGATCCCAAGGCTCCGGACACGCTCAACGGACGTGTACACAGCTGTTGGATCAATCCGAGCGCGGAGACGCAGGGCACGGCGGCCGCGCCCAGCGGCACGACCAATCGCTAATCTGTACAAACGTTCAGCGAGAGCTGCGCTAAGCTGTACAGACGTTCAGAATGACTGTTTAGATTTTTTCGGAACGTTTTTTTTGTAGTGTTGTTGTATTCCTTGAAACGGCCATGACTGATGGCTACTTGCTAAATCACCTCTCGCTAAGGTACGCTATCGACGACCTTGGTTGAACCTAGGGGACAGGTTCGGGTCTCTGTCTTCTGCCCCGCGTGGTAGTTGTTCTATGCGCTCCGTCGCTGCTGTGGTGGCGCTCGTCGTCTGCATGCATGCCGGCTTGTGGAGTCTTCTCCAACGGCAACAGGCGGTCGCCAATATCGACGCTCCGCTCGCGAGCGTCTCCTATTCGCCCTATGCCCAGTCACAACATCCGGACTACGGCGACCGCCCGACGCCCGAGCAAATTCGTGCCGACCTGAAGATCCTCAGCCCGTACACCAACACCATTCGTACCTACAGTTCGACTGGCGGCGGTGAACTCGTGCCCGCGATTGCCGCGGAGTTCGGTCTTAAGGTCACGCTGGGGATCTGGATCGACAAGAATGAAGCCCGCAACGAGCGGGAAATCCAGTCCGCGATCGCCCTCGCTCGTCGCTACACCAACATCAACGCTATCGTAGTCGGCAACGAGACCACGCTGCGGGCCGACAAGACGATAGACGAGCTCAAGGCTCTCATTCAGCGCGTAAAGCGCATGAGCCCGGTTCCGGTTACCACGGGTGAAATCTGGACGGTCTGGAGGGACCATCCCGAGCTCGCCTCAGCGGTCGATTTCATTGCCGCCCATATCCTTGAATACTGGGTCGGGATCCCGGCTGAGAAAGTGGTCGATGAAACCATCGCCCACTACAACAAGCTGCGCGCGATACACCCGGGCAAACGCATCGTGATCGCCGAATTCGGCTGGCCGAGCGCGGGCTACAACATGCTCAAGGCCAATCCCGGTCGCATCGAACAGGCGACGGTGCTCCGGGATTTTATCTCGCGCGCCGAGGCGTATGGCATCGACTACAACATCATCGAGGCCTTCGACCAGCCATGGAAGACCAACGAAGGCGGCGTCGGCATGTATTGGGGCATGTTTGATGCCTCGAGGCACGCCAAGTTCAGCTGGGCCGGACTTGTCAATGACCCCGACCATTGGAAGCTCGGCGGTCTCGCCGTTTTGCTCGGCCTGTTGTTGTCGCTTCCGATCCTGGCGCGAAGCAATGCCACATTCGGCGAGGCTGTAACGCTTGCGGTTGCCGCGAACGTGGTCGGCGCCTGGTTTGCGACGATCTTCGCCTTTTGGCAGACCCACTATTTCGTGCTCGGCGCCGCTTTCGCGCTCGGGCTAGGTATCGTCCTGCTCATCCCGCTGGCGGCGATCGCGCTCGCTCGCATCGAAGAGATCGCAGCCATCGCCTTTGGGCGCGGGCCGCGTCGCCTGATCGCCGCCGCCCTGCCCGCTCCGGACGGTTTTGCGCCGAAAGTATCGATCCACGTCCCGGCGCATCGTGAGCCGCCGGACATGCTCAAGGCCACGCTCGATGCGGTTGCCCGCCTCGATTATCCCAACTTCGAATGCGTCGTGGTCATCAACAACACGCCTGACCCGACGTTTTGGCGTCCGATCGAGGAGCATTGCCGTACGCTCGGTGAACGTTTCAAGTTCATCCATGATGATAATGTCGCCGGGTACAAGGCGGGCGCACTGCGGCTGGCGCTTGCACACACCGCTGCAGATGCCGAGATCATCGGTGTAATCGACGCCGATTACGTGGTGCGGCCGGACTGGCTCAAGGATCTGGTCCCCGCCTTCGTCGATACGAAGGTCGGCATGATCCAAGCGCCGCAGGATCATCGTGACGGCGAACGCACCGTCATGCATCACGCCATGAACGGCGAGTATGCCGGCTTCTTCGACATCGGCATGGTCCAGCGCAACGAGGCCAATGCCATTATCGTTCACGGCACCATGTGCCTGATCCGCCGCGCCGCGCTCAACTCGGCCGGCGGCTGGTCGAGCGACACCATTGTCGAGGACTGCGATCTGGGCCTGCTGGTGCTCGAGCAGGGCTGGCAGATCCATTACACCAATCGACGCTACGGGCATGGTCTCCTGCCCGACACCTTCGACGCTTTCAAGAAGCAGCGCCATCGCTGGGCCTACGGCGGCTTCCAGATCCTGCGGAAGCACTGGCGCCATCTGTTGCCGCGTGTCGGGGGGCTGACGCGCGAGCAGAAGCGCGAGTTTGGCGTCGGCTGGCTGAATTGGCTGGGCGCGGAAGCGATCGGGGTGGTGGTCGCGATCCTCAACCTGGTCTGGGTGCCTGTCGTCGCCTTCGCCGGCATCGCCATTCCCGACATGATCCTCACGCTGCCGATTCTCGCGGCTTTCGTGGTTACGTTCGCCCATTTCATCGCGCTTTACCGCCTGAGGGTTGCGATTTCATTCGGCCAGATGATGGCGGCGGTGGTGGCCGCCATGTCGGTGCAGTGGACCGTCGCGCGTGCAGTCGGCTATGGCATATGGAAGGAGAGCCTTCCGTTCATGCGCACCGCCAAGGGCGGGGCAACCTCGAAGGGGCCCGACTTTCCAGCCTTTTGGGAGGCGGTGCTGGCCGCATTGCTGCTGATCGGCGCGGTGATCGTCGTGGCCACGAACTACAAGCAAATCCGCGAGATCAACATTTTCGCCGTGGTGCTCGTGGTGCAGAGCCTGCCGTTCCTCGCGGCCGTGGCAATTGGCGCCTTGGAAGCCTCGCGTTTCAACAACTTCGCCTACTGGCACGGTATCAAAGCGAGGATCGCCCTGCCCGGACGTGCCGTGGTCGCCAAGGCCCCGGTTGATCAGAAATCGGTGGTCAGCAATCAGTGATGAGATCAGGCGATTGTTGATCGACGACTGACGACCTTACCCGGGCAACGCAGTTTCCACGAGTTTGACCCAATACGAGGTCCCGATCGGGATCGTTTCGTCATTGAAGTCATAGGCGGGGTGATGGAGGCCGGCGCTGTCGCCGTTTCCGACGAAGATGAAAGCGCCGGGACGCGCCTCCAGCATGAATGAGAAATCCTCCGCGCCCATGACCGGAGCGAAGCGATCGTCGACGCGCTCCTGTCCGACCACCTGGGCGGCGACCGCGGCCGCGAACGCCGCCTGCCGCTCGTGGTTACGAGTTACGGGATAATCTCGCTTGTAGGTGAGCTTCGCCGTTGCCCCGTAAAGTTGCGCCGTTCCCGTCACGACCTCGTGCAGCCGTCTTTCCAGAAGGTCGCGGACCTCGGGAGTGAGACTGCGTGCCGTGCCGCGCAGGAGCGCGGTCTGCGGAATCACGTTGTCGGTGGAGCCGGCCTGAAATACGCAGATCGAAATGACGGCGGCCTGCAACGGATCGACGTTGCGCGACACGATTGACTGGATCTGATTGATGATCTGCGCACCCACCAGCACCGTGTCGACCGAGATATGCGGCCGCGCGGCGTGTCCGCCGCGCCCCTCGATTTCGATGGTGAGGCGGTCGGCGGCTGCCATGAGCGGGCCCGGCCGGAGTCCGAACTGTCCGACCGGAAGACCGGGATAATTGTGCATGCCGTAGACTTCCTCGATGCGGAAGCGATCCATGAGGCCGTCCTGGACCATGGCTTTGCCGCCGGCACCTCCCTCCTCCGCGGGCTGGAAGATCACGACCGCCGTGCCGGCAAAATTGCGCGTCTCGGTCAGATAGCGCGCGGCCCCGAGCAGCATCGCCGTATGGCCATCGTGGCCGCAGGCATGCATCTTGCCCGGTACGGTCGATCGATATGGGAGATCGGTCGCCTCCTCGATCGGCAATGCATCCATGTCGGCGCGCAGTCCGATGACCCGGCCGCCGTCGTCCGGCTTGCTGCCACGGATCACCCCAACTACGCCGGTGCGGCCGATGCCGGTCACCACCTCGTCGCAGCCGAAGCTTTTCAGCTTCTCGGCGACGGACGCCGCGGTGCGATGCACGTCATAAAGGAGCTCCGGATGGGCGTGGATGTCGTGCCGCCAGGCGGTGATCTCGCCATGCAGGTCGGCAATGCGGTTGACGATCGGCATCGGATCAGCTCCTCGCACGGCGGGTCGGCCAGCAGCCCCGCCTGAACATAGGGCGATCGCAACAGCTTGGACAGGCCCCGCCTCCGGCGGTGCTGGCCTATTGACCCCGCACAAGGCCGTCCGTACACACCCGCGGACCGAGCCCGTAGCTCAGCCGGTAGAGCACGTGACTTTTAATCATGGGGTCGCGGGTTCGAGTCCCGCCGGGCTCGCCACTTGTTCTGATTGGTAAATTCGGTCCGGCGCCTCGTTTATTTGGAGGCGCCGGAACCGGCTCGGTAAGCACCGGGAAGACGAGTGACATTTACCGCTCGCGAGCTCAACCCACACAATCGAGCATTCTCGGACCGCTCGGTATTCGTGATCTCGCCGCCTTTGAGATCGAACGCGTAACCGGTGAGTTGGGCGGCGGCGGAATGGATTCGCACCAGCGCTTCCGATTGGGCTGCACTGCCCACAGTCACCTGCGATCTTCCCGCTCGTTGGTTTCGGCTTTTCCCCCTTTCAGTTGCTCATTTTCGATCCGCAACAGATCGCGTTGGCGTCGAAATTCATTCGCTTCGCCAAGCGCAACATCGCGCTGGCGTAGAAATGCCTCTCGCTCATTGAGCGCCTTGTTGCGCTGATCTAGCAATTCATTGCGTTCGCCGAGCGCAATGTCGCGCTGGCGCATAAGCTCGTTTCGTTCTCCAATCGCAATGTCGCGCTGACGCATAAGTTCGTTTCGTTCTCCAATCGCAATGTCGCGTTGACGAAGAAGCTCGTCGCGTCCTGCCCTCGCTGCTGTCAAATTCGCCTTGTGCCTCGACCAAAAGCCGAACATGCCCGCCATCCCCAGGTCGCCTCCTCGCAATTAAATCTCTCCGCAGCCCGGAACCTCGGTCCCGTTGATATCGATTGCGGCGTCAGTTCTCCACATGGGCGCAAGAAGGCGAATTGAGCAAGCCGGAAAGCAGCGACTGCTGAGGCCGCTGGATCGACATGCTGTCCTCCCACCTGCGATTTAGGGATAGCATATCATTGCGATATTGGCTCAAGGAACCGTTGCAAATAAGTCAAATTCCAAGATGCAATGCCGTGCCGTATTGCCAGCGCGAGATAGAGCTTCATACAGAAAGCATTAGGAGCCGTCATAAGGGATCGAGTGGGTTGCCTTCGCATGCTCGGATCCGCGTAACGGCACGCATGACCGTCTTAGGACTGGACCGTCTGCGCCGCGCATCCTGAGCCTCAGCTCATTCAGCACTGCAAGAGCAAAGCGCATCATGCGCGGCCACGGGGTCGACGAGCTGCGTCATTGTGAGCCGTGGCGCGGCGCTTGAGCACACCAATAATTACGGAGCTACCTGCATGGAACCGAGTTCCGCCCGCGAAGCCTCAGATCCCACGTCATGGTCGCACCCTCGCCCTGCTATTGCCCCGATCAGGTATCAGCCAAGCATGCCGCAATAGTGGGTTGGGCCTTCCGATGCTGTGTGCGCTGTCAAGATGATGATTCCCACGACTGTATCGCGCCGGAGCATGTTGCGCGTGCTGGCATCGGCCGCCTCGGCGTTCGCGCTCGAAGGATGCGCTTCGCTGGCGGGGACTGCCGCTCGTCTTGACGCGGCGGAGCTTACGACCAACCCCACGCTCCTGATCGCGACCACTCGCAAGCCGGTGAACGGCGCGCGGGCCAAGCCCTGGTTCGGGTCGGACCGTGCCGGCCGGATGAGCGTTGCGCGTGCAAAGCTGGCTCCGCCGGACGAGGGGCGTTTTTCGCTCGCGTCGATCGGCATGGATGATTGGCGCATCGAGACGATCGAAACGGTGCCGAAGATTGGCGATCTGATCGGGCCCGCCGCCGGCATGCGTGACGTGTTGCTGTACGTACACGGTTTCAACCAAACGTTCGAGACGGCGGCGCTCGACGCTGCGCGCCTCTCCAATGGCATCCGATTCCGCGGCGAGACCATGGTCTTCTCCTGGCCGTCGAAGGCGCAGCTGTTCGACTATGGTTACGACCGTGAGAGCGCCATGTGGTCGCGTGACGCCTTGGAACAGGTGCTTTCCGGTTTGATCACAAGCCCGGCTGTCGGCCGTGTGCATATCGTCGCGCACAGCGTCGGCACCATGTTGACGATGGAGGCGATACGCCAGATCTACGACCGGCACGGCGGCATGGTCGCGGAAAGGATCGGCACGGTGGTATTCGCGTCGCCGGACATCGACATGGATGTATTCTCGTCCTCGGTGGAACGCATCGGTCCGTTTGCTTCGAATATTACCGTCATCACCTCGACCAATGACCGGGCGCTGGCCGTGTCGCGTTGGATAGCTGGCGGGATCACCCGGGTCGGCGCCGCCGAGCATGCCGAACTCAAGCGGTTAGGGTTGCACGTGATCGACGCCTCGAAACAGGGCTGGGGCATCATCAACCACGATCTGTTCCTGTCGAATGCGCAGATTCGCCAAGTCATCCGCCGTGCCATCGATGGGCAACGGACGCTGGCAGGCGAGTGATCGTGAGCAGGCTCCCGTATGCGCTCTTTCAGCTGGAGCAACACGACTAGCTCGACCCACTTACGGCAGCACGCGCCGCTACCGAAAATTGTCCTTGCGCATGTTGTCGTGTTTCGCGCGTCTGCGTCAATGACGGCTTCCCCCATCCAGAGTGGATCGCTCATTGATCCGCCACCGGTCCATAGTATGGTTCGTCGCAAGGCGACACCCTGAGGAGAGAGCAAAATGGCTAACCCCTTAACCAAGCTGGTCGCTGCGATCGTGTTCATTGCGGGTACGTCCTCGCTCGCAACGGTCGCTTCCGCAACCCCGCTTGCGAATGGGCTTGCGATCAAGAATGCAGTTCCCGCCAGCGTGGAGACCGTACAGTGGCGACGCGGATGGGGGTACCGCGGCGGATGGGGTTGGGGCGGTGTCGGTGCGGGATTTGTTGCGGGTGCGGTGATCGGCGGCGCACTCGCCTCGCCCTATTACGGCTATGATCCCTACTACTACCCCGGTCCTTACGCCGTCCCTCCGGGCCCGGTCGTTTACGGCGCGCCGGGTCCCGCCTACGCCGTTCCCGTCGCCCCCGTTGCGGAAGATGCGGTCGCGTACTGCATGCAGCGGTTCAAGTCCTACGACCCCAGGAGCGGGACTTATCTCGGCTACGATGGCGCCCGGCATCCCTGCCCCTGAATGCTTCAGCGCAGCAGCGAAAGGGCCGCTTCCGAGCGGCCCTTTTTTCATGACGGCGGCAGGTGAGCCGGGCTATCGCATCCCTGCGGCCGCGCGAGCATCACCAGTCAACTCCAAAATATGCATGCCGGTATTGGCCCGGTCGACGACATAGATGTAGCCGCGGTCGTCGGTTTCGACGTTGTTGCTCTGGATCGACGTGGTGCAGCGCTCCTGGCCGTCGATCTTGAAGCAGCGCTTCTCGGTTGCTTCCGTCATCGCCGGGATGAAATGGCCGACCTCCCTGGGATGATAAGGATTGCGCACGTCAAGCGCCCGCACCCCGCCGGCGAAATAGGTGATGAAGGCGAGTTTCTTGTGAAACACCGGCGCCGTGCTCTCGTTGGAGGAATGGGCGCCGAAGCGCACACCGCGGTCGCAATAATTGCCGCTGCTCTCCGGCACCGAGAAATTAGAGACCATCATGGGCTTTGCCTCGACGCTGATGTCGGCGAACCACACCATCTGGTGCGTCTCCTGGCAGCCGTTGGCCCGGCCGGTCGCCTCGCTGACGATCATGACGAAATCGCGCACCGCCCCGACCCTCGACTTCGCGAATTCGGCCAGCGGCATCTGCAGCAGTGGAAAGGACGTGTGCGCGCCGTGAAGCGGTGACATGTCGAGCCGGCCGACCTCCGGATAGCGCAAATTCGCCGGGGTGGCCTCCTTCGGCCCCTGCAACAGCTTCTCGCGATCGATAATCTGGAAGATGCCGCCGTTGAGCGGACCGTAGGCGAGGTAGAGGCGATTGCCCTGCGGCCCGGTCGAGATCGGACCATGCAGGTCCGACGGCACGGCGCCGGTAGCACCGGGTTCATGACCCGGCAGGCCGAAGTCGCGAATCTTCGCCGGTCTTGACGGATCGCCGAGGTCGTAGACTTCGAGCATACGCTGCGCGCGCCAGCCCGGCACGCCCGAAACCAGAAAGGCGATCCCGGTGTCGCACTCCCACCAGCTCTTGTGCGTGTCCTTGTAGTCGCCGCCGATGCGCGTGACGAGCCTGGGGTTGGCGGGATCGGCGACGTTCCAGATTTCGTGCGCCAAGCGGCCGAATGGACGCAGGAGGTAGACCGCATTTGCATCGCCTTTTGGGAGGCCCCTGCCGTCGCACACGCGCGTCATCTGCGCGCCGCCGCTCTCCGGGCCACCCTCGGCCCCGGGGATGTGCGCCAGATATTTCGGCTGCCCCGGGTCAGTGACGTCCACGATCGACGTGCCGTTGAATTCTTGCGTGCCGTTGAGCGGATTCAGCGGCTTGGCGTCATAGCTGGCGCCGTGGTGGCCGATATAGGCGATGTAACGATCGCCCTGCTTGTGAATGGTCGGCTGGTAGGCGCTGCGAGCTTGCAGATCGTTGAAGCCCACGAGCCGGATGTTGTTGGCTTCCGCGGGCTCGCCGATCTTCGGCGCCTGGGCGACGGCAGGCGCGTCCGCGAGCACCAATCCTGCAAGCGCGACGCCCGCCAGGCGCAGGGTCGACGCCGTGAAACATGTCATGATGATTCTCCCTGCATGCGTCACGGCCGCGCGGAGCCCAGCCGTGACGCCCTGCCCGCTGGGCTACTGCATTCCCGCGACCGCGCGCGCGTCGCCGCTCAATTCCAGAATGTGCATGCCGGTATTCGCGCGATCGACGACGTAGACGTAGCCGCGGTCGTCGGTCTCCACATTGTTGCTCTGGATTGCGGTCTTGCAGCGGTCCTGGCCGTCCACCTTGATACAACGCTTGTCGGTTGCCTCGGTGATCGACGGGATGAAGAAGCCGATTTCCTTCGGCTGATACGGATTGCGCACGTCGACCGCGCGCACGCCCGCATTGAAGTAGGTGATGAACACGACCTTCTTGTAGAACACCGGCGCCATGCTCTCGTTCGAGGAATGCGCGCCGAACCGGCCGCCGCGCTGGCAGAAGTTTCCGCTCGCCTCGGGGACGGAGAAGTTCGAGACCACCATAGGCTTGGCTTCGACCGTCACGTCGACGAACCAGACGATTTGGCGCTCCTCCTGGCATTCGTTGCGGATCTGCTCGTCCACGATCATCACGATGTCCCGGACCTTGCCGTCCTTGTCCTGGGCAAATTCCGCCACCGGCATCTGCAGCATGGGGAAGACGGTGTGCGCGCCGTTGAACGGAAGCATTTCGACCCGGCTGATCTCAGGGTAGCGGAGATTGTCCGGTGTCGGCTCCTTCGGTCCCTTGAGCAGCTTCTCGCGGTCCACGATCTGCAGCACGCCGCCCTTGTTCGTGCCATGGCCGAAATAGATCCGATTGCCTTGCGGGCCGGTCGAAACGCCGCCATGCAGTTCCATCGGCACCGCGCCGGTCGCGCCGGGTTCCTGGCCGACCAGGCCGAAGTCGCGGATATGGACAGGCTTCAACGGATCGCTGAGGTCATAGACCTGGGTCATGCGCCGCACCCGCCAGCCCTCCACGCCGGAAACGAGATAGGCGATGCCGGTGTCGCATTCCCACCAGCTCTTGTGCGTGTCCTTCAAGCCCATGACGATCTGGGTGAGCAGCGCGGGCTTGGCCGGATCGGTGACATCCCAGATTTCATGGCCACGGCCGCCGAAGACGCGCAGCATGTAGGTCTTGCCGGCGTCGCCCTTGGGCAGCGTCTTGCCGTCGCAGACGCGCACCATCTGCGCGCCGCCTTCCTCGTAGTTGCCTGGGAGCCCGGGGATATGGGCGAGGTATTTCGGTTGCGCCGGGTCGGTTACGTCGACGACCGAGGTGCCGTTGAACTCGGCTTGGCCGGTCAATTTGTTGACGGGCTTCGGCACGTCGGGGGTGCCGCCGTGGTGGCCAACATAGGCGATGTAGCGGCTTCCCTGCTTTTGAATGGTCGGCTGGTAGGCGCTGCGCGCCTGCAGGTCGTTGTAGCCGACGAGCCGCATGTTCTTGGCTTCCGGCGGATCGCCGATCTTGGGCGACTGCGCGAGCGCGGGCAGCGCCGAATAGGCAAGTACCCCGGCGGCTGCGCCAGCCATCAGAGTGCGCAGCCCGTCGGCAGAATTAGTCCATGGCATTCAAGTTTCTCCCTAGTTGTTCGTTCCTTACGCCAATGCCTTCTTGACCCGCTCCGGAGTGAACGGAGTATGACGCAGGCGCACGCCGGTGAGTTCGGCCACCGCGCTCGAGATCGCAGGTGCCACGAGCGGTGTCGCCATCTGTCCGGCCCCGGTCGGATGGTTCTCGGTCGCGATCACCTCGATGTGCATCTGCGGCACATCCTTCATGCGCGGCACGTGATAGTCATAGAAGTTGTTCTGCTCAACCGCGCCGTTCTTGATGGTGATGAGCTCGGAGAGCGTCACGCCGAGGCCGTAAACGATGCTGCTCTCGGTTTGCGCCACCACGTTGTCCGGCTGCACCGCCACGCCGCAGTCGATGGTGCACCAGAAGTTATGCACCTTGATCTGGCCACTGCCGCGGTCGAGCGACACCTCGGCGATGCCGGCCACCTGTGAGCCGGAATAGTCGAGATAGGCGAAGCCAAGCGCGCGACCGTCACGTTTGCGGCCCCACTCCGCCATCTGCGCCACGCGTTGGACCGCCTTGATGGCGCGGGGTGTGTCCTTCAGGAGTTCGAGCCGGTAAGCGACCGGGTCGACCCCGCGCTTGCGCGCAATCTCGTCCAGGAACGCCTCGGTTGCGAACCTGTTGGCCAAAAAACTGATTCCACGCAGCGGATTGGTGCGCACGCCGGTGTCGCGGTAGAGTTGCTCGACCAGTTGGTGCGGGACGTCGTAGCCGCGTAGGTCAGCGCCGAGCATCGCGATGAAGTCCTTGCCTCCGGCCATCTGGTAGCGCACCGGATCCATGTAAGCCCCGACCCGGTCGACTGCGATGCGGTGATGCCAGGCCGCGAGCTTGCCGGACCGGTCGAACCCGGCCTTCAGGTAGTGGGCGGAGATTGGCCGGAAGCGGCCGTTATGGACGTCGTCCTCGCGCGTCCACATCACCTTGACCGGTCGGCCGGCCTCCTTCGACAGCAGCACCGCATCGAGGATGAAATCGACGTCGCGGTTTCCGCGCCGGCCGAAGCCGCCGCCCATCAGCATGTCGTTGAGCTTCACCTTGTCGCGCGGAATGCCGAGCAGCTTGGCGGGCGCTTCGCAGGCGGTCGTCTGGCTCTGCGTTCCCGCCCAGATTTCGACCGAATCTCCGCCGGGCGCCACCGAAGCGATGGCGTTGAGCGGCTCCATCTGCGCGTGATAGGCGTAATCGCAGCGATACTCGGCATCGATCGTACTGGCTGCCTTCGGCATCTCGCCGCGGGCGTCGCCGATCCTGCTCCACTCCGTCGCGCCGCGGGCGAGATTCCTGGCATCGGCGGCGAATCGCTCAATACCCTTGTCGCTGTCGAAGCCCCAGGCGGTCCCGGTCCTGCTCCAAGTCACGGCGAGCGCCCGGCGTGCCTCGAACGCGGCCCACGGCGTGTCGGCGAGCACGCCGACCCCGTACGGCAGCCGGACGATCTTGACCGCGCCCGCGATCACCTTGGCCTTGGCATCATCGATCTTGTCCGGCACCGAGCCGTCCACCGGCGCCCGCAGCACGGCGCCGTAGAGCATGTTCGGGACCTGGACATCGATGGCATAGCGCGCGCTGCCGTTCACCTTGCCCGGCAGTTCGGCCCGCATCACGTCCCTCCCGATCAGCCGGAACTGGCCCGGCTTCTTCAGGTCCTCCGGCTTGATCTCCGGCGCCTTGGCGGGCACCTCGGCAATCGCCGCGATGTCGCCATAGCTGAGCTTACGGCCGGACTTGGCGTGGACGACCACGCTCGGCTCGGTGGTCAGTTCCTCGATCGGCACGCCGAGCTTCCTGGCCGCATTGTCGAGCAGCACGCGGCGCACTTGCGCGCCGAACGTGCGCAACGGCCCATAGTAGCTCGTCACCGCGTTGGAACCGGCGGTGTACATCATGCCTTGGAAGCCCGGATTGCCGTAGATCGCCTCGATCGGCGGCGCCGGCACGATCCGTACCTTCGACCAGTCGGCGTCGAGCTCCTCGGCGATGATCAACGGCAGCGAGGTCATCGACCCCTGCCCCATCTCGGTCGCCGCCGACATGATGGTGATCGTTCCATCGGGCGTGATCGACACCCATGGGCTCAGCGCCTTGCCGGCGCGCTCGGTGGCGAGCGCCGCCGCGACAGCCGAGCCGCTTTTCCCAAACGCAACCGCGAAGGACAGCCCAGCCACACCGACCATAACCTGGCGGCGCGACATGGAAACGCTCGCGCTCCGGACTCTTATGTGCTTTGTCATGGCTCAGGCCTCCCGCGCGGCGCGCTCAACGGCGCGCACGATGCGCTGATAGGTTCCGCAGCGGCAGATGTTCGTGTTCATGTGCTCGACGATCTGATCGCGCGTCGGCTTGGGATTTTGCTTGAGCAAGTCGGCGGCGCTCATGATCTGGCCGGACTGGCAGTAGCCGCATTGCGGGACCTGTTCGGCGAGCCACGCCTTTTGCAATGGGTGCGACGAATCCAGCGACAACCCTTCGATCGTCGTCACCGACCTGCCGCCAATCTCCGACACCTGCGTCTGGCATGAGAACGCACGCTTGCCGTCGATGTGCACCATGCAGGCCCCGCACAGGCCGGTGCCGCAGCCGAACTTGGTGCCCGTGAGCTTGAGGCCTTCCCGGAGCACCCACAGCAACGGCGTTGCCGGGGGTGCGTCGGTAGACGCCGCCGTGCCGTTCACAATGAAATCGGTGGCCATGGTCTCCTCCCTGAGAATAGACAGCGAGCAGCGAGGTCGCGGTGAGGGCCGCTTGTTATTCGCTACTCGCTATTCGTCGTGGGTCATTCGCATACTCCCTGGTCACTCGTCCGTCCTGCGTCGCTCGATCTACCCCAGCGCCGACTTGACCCGCGCCGGGTTGAGCGGAAGATCACGGACGCGCTTCCCGGTGGCATTGGCGAAGGCATTGGCGACGGCGGCGACCGCAGGACCCTGGGAGCCTTCCCCGGAACCCAGCGGGCGCTCGTCCGGACGATTGATCAGCTCGATCTCGACCTTCGGTGCCTCCAGCATGGTGAGGATGGGATAGCTCGCCCAGTCACGCGCGAGGATGCCGTCCTTGTCGAAGCGCACCTCCTCCTTCAACGTCCAGCTCACCGATTGGACAATGCCGCCTTCGATCTGGCTCGTGAGCCCATCCGGATTAATGATCAGGCCGGAATCGACGGCCGCCCAGGTCTGCGGCACGCTGACCATGCCAGTGGCCCGGTCGACCGCGACTTCCGCGACCACGGCGACGTAGCAGGCGAGATTCTTGTACTTGGCGAAGCCGATGCCGCGGCCGCGCGTTCCGTCTCCCTTCTCTCCGCCCTTCCAGCCGGCCTTCTTGGCAACGGCCTCGATCACTGCCCGCGCGCGTGGGTCCTTTAGATGTGCGAGACGGAAGGCTATCGGATCGGCGCCCGCCGCAGCCGCAAGCTCGTCCATGAAGGATTCGAGTGCGAACACGTTGGCATAGGCGCCCAGGGTGCGTAGCGCCGAGACGCGGATCGGCATGTCCTGGACGAAATGGTGGATCACCCGCTGGTTCGGAAAGTCGTAGAGCGGAATGGCGTTGCGGTCGCCGCCGCCAGCAGGTTGCGGCGGGCTCGTCGGAGGTCCCATCTTCTGCGGCTCGGCGAGATACCAGCCGGCCAGCACGTTGGTGCCGTCGGTCGATTCCGGCCGCGTCGAGTGGCTGTTGCTCCATACCTCGTATTCCCAGTCGGCGATCTTGCCATCGCCTCCCAGCGCCGCCTTGGCGCGCATCACCATGGCCGGGCCATACGGCTCCCAGCCGAACTCGTCGTCGCGCATCCATTGCAGGCGGACTGGCCGGCCGGGCACCGCGCGTGCCAGGAGCGCGGCGTCGGCGGCTACATCATCGGCGCCGTTATGGCCGTAACACCCGGAGCCCTCTACATGGACGCACCGGATCGCGGCGGCCGGCATTTTCAACACTTTGACGAGCTCGGTGCGCAATGGAAAGACGCCCTGTGAGTGCGTCCACACCGTCATCCTGCCATCCTTGAACTCCGCGACCGAGCAGGATGGGCCGATCGAACCGTGCGACATGTAAGGCTTGGTGTAGACCGCCTCGAACGTGCGAGCGTCGGTTGGTGCCGCGCCCTGCTTGACGCCGATGGTCGCATCCTTGCTGGGCAGCGACTTGATCACCTCGAAAATTCGCGCGGGATCGGGCAGTTCGGGTCCCAATGTCCACTTTGCGCTCTTGCGCAAAGCTTCGCGTGCCTTGATCGCCTGTTCCTCGCGCTCGGCGACGACGCCGAGGAAGGAGCCGTCCCGCACCACGGCAACCACGCCCGGGATTGCCTTGGCGGCGGTTTCGTCGGCGCTGTCGAGCTTCGAGCCGTAGCGCGGCGGACGTATCACCCGGCCATGCAACATGCCCGCTGGGCGCATGTCCTGCACAAACACCAAGCCGCCGGTGACCTTGGCCGGGATGTCGAAACGCGGAATGGATTTTCCCACGATCTTATGGCTCGCCGGCGGCTTCGGCGCCGTCTTGGCGGTCACTTCCCGATTGAGATCGGGATTGAGTTCGCCATAACCGATCTTGCGGCCGTCGGGCGCCGAAACGACGCCGTCGGTGACCTTCAATTGATCCGCGGCCACGCCAAGCCGCGTCGCTGCGAGGCCGATCAGTATGGCGCGTGCCTCGGCGCAGGCCATACGCAACGCGGTGCCGCTGTTCTCGACTGATTGGCTGCCGGCGGTCTGACCTTCGTTCGGCGTCTGGCGGGTGTCGCCGGAAATCATCCTGACGCGAGCGAGCGGCAGATCGATCTCCTCCGCGGCGATCTGCGCGAGCGCGGTTAGGATGCCCTGCCCCAACTCGACCTTGCCGGTGAAGATGGTCGCGGTACCGTCGGGATTGATGCGGATCCAGCCGTCGAGCTTGCGGTTGTTTTGCAGGCTTCCGGGCAGCCGCTCTTGCGCCAGCACAGGATTCGGATCGAGCGAGAAGGTTACGACGAGTGCACCGAGGCCGCCGGTGAAGCCGCGTCGCGTGAGAATGGGAGCGTTCATCGTCAGGTCCTCCCGTTCGCCTGGGCAGCGCGCAGCACCGCGCGAATGATCCGGTTATGCGTGCCGCAGCGGCAGAGATTGCTGGCGAGCGCCGCGCGCACGTCCGGCTCGCTCGGCCGCGGATTGCGGTCCAGCAGTTCCTTCGCCGACATGATCATGCCGTTGGTGCAGTAACCGCACTGGGCCGCCTGCTCCTCGATGAAGGCCTGCTGGAGCACGTGCGGCTTGTCGATCGTGCCGAGGCCCTCGATGGTCGTGATCTCGCTCTTCTCCAGCGCGCTGATTGGGGTGACGCAGGAGCGCACCGCCTGACCGTCGATCAGGACAATGCAGGCGCCGCATTGCGAGAGTCCGCAGCCATACTTGGCGCCGTTGAGTTCGAAATCGTTGCGCAGCACGTAGAGCAACGGCGTGTCCGGCTCGGCCGTTACCGAGCGGGGCACGCCGTTGACTTTGAGATTGATGGCCATCCGCCGTCTCCCGGAATGTCAGCGCTTGCCGCGCCCGTTGTTTAGATTGGTTTTATTCTGCGCCGATGCAGCGTCGTCGTCGAGCCCCTATTGTGCGCCAAGGCCGAGCCGGTGGATCAACTCCCCCTTCACCTGGCCGTCCGCCATTGTTCGTGACTAGAAGTCGGCGCTGCTGAGGTAACGATTGCTCCGAGGTCGCGCGCGGTCGCGGACCTCAATGCTGCGCGGATGCTACGTCCGCACCTCTCCTTGCGCCCAGCCTTCGCGTGTTTGCGCGCAGAACTCTGTGAAGTTTCCTGCCGCGATCGCCGCACGCATGCCCGCCATCAGCTCCTGGTAATAGGCCACATTGACTGTGGTGAGCAGGATCGCGCCGAGCATCTCATTCGCCTTCACCAGGTGATGGAGATAGGCGCGCGAATAGTCACGCGCCGCGGGGCAGGCGCTTGCGCCGTCGAGCGGACGCGGGTCGTCCGCGTGGCGGGCGTTCTTGAGATTGATCGGCCCAAAACGGGTAAAGGCGAGCCCATGACGGCCGTTGCGGGTCGGGAGCACACAGTCGAACATGTCGATGCCCCGCGCCACCGCGGCGAGCATATCGTCGGGCATTCCGACGCCCATGAGATAACGCGGACGGTCGGCGGGAAGCGCGGGCGCCACCTCGGCAACCGTGCGCAGCATCACGTCCTGTGGCTCGCCCACGGCCAGCCCGCCGATGGCGTAACCATGGAACCCGATAGCGGTGAGTGCGCGCGCGCTTTCGACACGCAGCTGCGGATCATCGCCGCCTTGCACGATGCCGAACAAGGCGCCGCACCGCGTCGCCGTTTCGAAGGCACGCTTGCTGCGTTCGGCCCAGGCGAGCGAAAGCCGCATAGCGCGTTCGAGCTCTCGACGCGGCGCTGGCAACCGCAGGCATTCGTCCAGCTGCATTGCGATATCGGAGCCCAGCAGGTTCTGGATTTCGATCGCGCGCTCAGGAGAGAGCTCCACCATGGCGCCGTCAATGTGGGAACGGAACGTCACGCAGTTGTCCGCGACTTTGCGCAACTGTGAGAGCGACATGACCTGGAATCCGCCGGAATTTGTCAGGATCGGGTGCGGCCAATTCATGAACCGGTGCAGACCGCCGAGCGCCGCTACGCGCTCGGCCCCTGGACGCAGCATCAGATGGTAGGTGTTGGCGAGCACGATGTCGGCGCCGGTCGCACGCACCGTTTCGGGGGTGAGCCCTTTGACCGTCGCTTGGGTGCCGACCGGCATGAAAACCGGGGTTGCGACAAGCCCGTGCGCGGTCGCGAACTCACCGCGGCGGGCGTCGCCGTCCGTCGCCAGCAGGCGGAAGGAAAAGGCGTCAGGCGTCGGCGCGGGCGATGTGGCGGGACCGGGTTGCGCCATCACGACTTGGGTTCTGGCCCAGATATCTTCGCGACGCAACCATCATCCCGTGGGTTCCCGCGCTGACGCGTTTCATATCTCATGAGGCCTCCAGTAGAGACAGCAGGCCCTTGAGCAACTGCGTTGGGACGCGGGGGGCAGCCGGGGATATGAAGATCGACGGGCACAACGGCCGAAACTCCCCCCACCACCGCGTAGCTGCCGGAAAAAAGACCGCCGTCGAGCGCGCAGTCGCCGACGGCGACGACCCACTTGGGGTCAGGTGTCGCGTCGTAGGTCCGCGCGAGCGCCTCGCGCATGTTCCTGGTGACCGGCCCGGTCACGAGCAGTACGTCGGCATGTCGCGGCGACGCCACAAAGCGCAGCCCGAAGCGCTCCAGATCATAGAACGCGTTGTTGAGCGCGTGGATCTCGAGTTCGCAACCATTGCATGAGCCGGCATCGACCTCGCGAATCGACAGGCTTCGCCCGAGCCGCCGGCGTGCCGCACGGTCGACGTTCGCCGCCAGTTCGGCGAGCGCGTCGTCGTCCGCGACCGGCGGGGCTTCGGTCAGCGGGCGGCGCATCAGCCCTTCGAACAATATCCTGCGCATACCGTGATCCTCTTGTGTCGTTACTCGCGAAGGCGGGCCATCGATCGGCCGCCGTCCGCGCCCCAAAGGAAATATCTCGAGCTAGAGGTCATGTCCGGAATAGGAGCAATTGAACGATTTGTTGCACAGGGGAAAGTCCGCAACGATGTTGCCTTCGATCACGGCTTCCAGCAGCGGCCATTGGAACCAGGACGGGTCGCGCAGGTGGCAGCGCGCGATGCGGTCGCCTTCGAGCCGAACCCACGCCAGTACGTCGCCGCGAAACGCCTCCGCCAAACCCAGACCTTCGCGCGTCCCGCCCGCCAGACCGAATTCGGTCCGGATCGCGCCGACGGGCAGCGTGTTGAGGATCTGCTCAATCAGCCCGAGGCTTTGCTCAACCTCGCGGATGCGCACCCATACGCGGGCATTCACATCGCCGGTTTCCAAAACAGGAATGTTGAAGTCGAGCTGACCGTACGGCCGGTATCCGGGCGTCTTTCGGGCGTCAAAGGCGCGTCCGCTCGCACGTCCGACATAGCCGCCGGCGCCGAACTGCCGGGCCAGCTCGGCGCGCAGAATCCCGGTGGAGACGGTGCGGTCTTGCAGGGAGGCGGTGTTGTCGTAAAGCTCGATCAGTGCCGGGAGCGTCGCGCGGGTGTCCTGCAACAGGGCCGCGACGTGCGGTATGCAATCGGCCGCGAGATCGCGCGCGACGCCGCCGGGCAGCACGGCATCCATCATCAGCCGATGGCCGAAGCATGCATCTGCCGCCCGTAGGGTCCGCTCGCGCAGAACGCCGCAATGTGCGTGCATGAGCGAGAATGAGGCGTCATTGCAGACGGCCCCGATATCCCCGAAGTGATTGGCGAGACGCTCGAGCTCGGCCATCAGCGCACGCAGATGGATTGCGCGTGGCGGGACCTGGACCTCGCCCGCTGCTTCCACAGCGTGGGCAAAGGCAAGAGCGAAGGCCACGCTGCTGTCGCCCGAGGTGCGACCGGCCAATCGCGCGGCCTGGTCGACGGTCGCGCCCGCCATCAGGCCCTCGATGCCCTTGTGGACGTAACCGAGGCGCTCTTCCAGCCGCACGACGGTCTCGCCATTGGCGGTGAAGCGGAAATGCCCAGGCTCGATGATGCCGGCATGAACCGGACCGACGGGGATCTGGTGCAGGTTTTCTCCCTCGGTCGGCAGGAACGCGTACGGCGCACGCTTCGCCGGCGCCACGCGGCGCTTCCCGAGCGGGTGCTCCACATCCCAGAAGCCGAGGTCGAGCCAGGGCCGGGTGTCGGGCAACCCTACCGGCAGGATGCCGTAGAGATCGTGAATGGCCCGCTCCAGACGTACGGCCGGCGCATGCACCGCCCCGACGGAGGGGAAGCGATCGTGCGAACAGAGGATCGTGATGACTGCAATCTCGCGCGCACCCTCTTCCAGCACGGTCATGTGCACCGCGCCTGTATCGCCCCATAGTCCGAGCAGCGTCCAGTAGCCGGCCGACAGCTGACTGGTCGCGAAGCGCCAGCCGTCCTCGTTCACCACGACACGCGGGCACCCGCCGTGGCGTTGCACCAACTCTCCCGAGATCATGTCCGTCAGCGTCGCCATCGGCCTATCCCAAGAGCTTGGCCACGTTCTGGAACCAGGTGACGAGTGCCGGCGGCAGATAGATGCCGGCGACGAAGACGAGCGCGAGATGCGCGAACATCGGCACATAGGACGCCTTGGCTTCGGCGCTCGTGCCGCGCGGTTCGCCGAATGCGATGGTGTTCAACCGCAGGAACAGCGCGGCCACGCCAACCAGGATGCCGAATGTCAGCGCGATGGCGAGCCACGGCGCGCGCGCGAAGGTCGACGTGATGACCAGAAACTCGCTCATGAAGATGCCGAGCGGCGGAAATCCGGCGATGGCGACGACGCCGAGCACCAGCCCCCAACCGAGCACCGGATTGGTTGCCGTAAGCCCGCCCATATCGGCGATCCGTTGCGTGCCCTTGACCTGCGCGATGTGGCCGACGGCGAAAAAGATCGCCGATTTCGTCAGCGAATGCATGGTCATGTGCAGGAGGCCGGCAAAGTTGGCGAGCGGACCGCCCATCCCGAAGGCAAAGGTAATGATGCCCATGTGCTCGATCGAGGAGTAGGCGAACATACGCTTGATGTCGCGGCGGCGGTACAGCATGAACGCCGCGAACACGAGCGAAATGAGGCCCATCGTCACCATCAGCGGTCCCGGCGCGAGCGCGCCCGGATTGAGCGCGAGCAGCATCTTGAAGCGCAGCAGGGCGTAAAGCGCGACGTTGAGCAACAGCCCCGAAAGCACGGCCGAGATCGGAGTCGGGCCTTCGGCGTGGGCGTCTGGCAGCCAGGCGTGCAGTGGCGCGAGACCGACCTTGGTGCCGTAACCGAGCAGCAGGAATACGAACGCGACGTTGAGCAGTGCCGGATCGAAGGCGTCTGCACGCGTGACCAGCACGGTCCACACCATGGCATCGAGCCCTTCCCCGATCACCGGCCGCGCCGCCATGTAGACGAGGATGGTGCCAAACAGCGCAAGAGCGATCCCGACGCTGCCGAGGATGAAATATTTCCACGCCGCTTCGAGCGCCTCGTGGGTGCGATAGATGCCCACCATGAGCACGGTCGTCAGCGTCGCGAGCTCGATCGCCACCCACATCACGCCGATATTGTTGGTGACGAGCGCAAGGTTCATCGCGAACATCAGCACCTGGTACATCGCATGATAGAAGCGCAGCACTCTCGGGGTCAGGCGGCCGATCGCGAGCTCGTGGCCGATATAGCTCGCGCTGAACACGCTGGTGGTGAAGCCGACGAACGTCGTCAGGACGATGAACACGTTGTTGAGGTCGTCCACCAGCAGATATGGACTAGGCTGCGGACGGCCGAAGAACAGCGATACCGCCGCGAGGAAGGTCAGGAACGTGGCGACCACATTGAGGTTCGCGGTGAGCCTGTATCCCGGCAGCACCGCCAGCACTGCCGCCGCGACGGCCGGAATGCCCAGAACCGCGATGACCGGTTCGAACATGCCGGTCATCGCCGCTCTCCGCGGAAGCGATCGAGTGCCTGCATGTCCACGCTGTCGAAGCGCTCGCGGATGCGGAACAGGAATATGCCGATCACGATGAAGGCGATCAGGATCGAAAACGCGACGCTGATCTCGACCACCAGCGGCATGCCCTTGGCGCCGGTCGCCGCGAGCACGAGGCCGTTCTCCAGCGACATGAAACCGATGACCTGGCTCACCGCGTTCCGCCGCGTCACCATCATCAACAGGCCGAGCAACACCACCGACAACGCGAAAGCGAGGTCTTCGCGTGCGAGCGGATCGGCGTCGGCCGTCACCCGCAGCATCACCACCATCGACAGCGCGACCAGGCCCATTCCCAGCAACATCGCCGGCCCGACGCCGACCACCTTTTCGATCTCGCGATGGATGCCCAGGCGAACGATGATCCGATGCAGCGCGACCGGAATGACGATCGCCTTGAACACCAGCGCGATCGCCGCGGTCACGTAGAGATGCGGCGCGTCCTGAACATGAGCCTGCCATGCGACTGAGAGGGCCAACACCAAGGCATGGAGCGCAAACATGTTGAGCAGCGCATAGAGCCGGTCCTGATAGAGCTCGAGGAAGCTCACCAGCACCAGCGAGCCTGCAAGCAGATGGGCAATGTCGAAGCTCAGGCCGCCCCGCATCTACAGGCTCCGCGATACGAACAGGAGAAGGGTCGCCAACAGGCCGAGCATCAGCGCGGCACCCAGGAATTCCGGCACGCGGAAGACCCGCATCTTGGCGATCGAGGTCTCGAACAGCGCGAGCAGGAAACCGCCGGCCGCAAGCTTGGCGATGTAGGCGAGCACCCCGATCGCCAGCAGTGCGACGGCGCCGCCCGACGGCACCAACCCCCATGGCACGAACAGGCAAGCGATCAACGAAACGTAGAGCAGGAGCTTCATCGACGCAGAAAGCTCGATCAACGCCAGGTGGCGCCCGGAATATTCGAGCACCATCGCCTCGTGCACCATGGTCAATTCGAGATGCGTTGCCGGATTGTCGACCGGAATGCGGGCATTCTCGGCAATGGCCACCATGATCAGCGCGAACAGCGCCAGCCCCAGCGACACCCGCAGCCCCACCTCCGACGACACCAGGAAAGCGGCCATGGTCGAGAGCTGGGTCGAACCGGCAACCAGCGCGACCGTGAACACGATCATGATCATCGCCGGCTCCGCGAGCGAAGCGATCATCATCTCGCGGCTGGAGCCGATGCCGCCGAAGCTGGTACCGACATCCAAACCGGCCAAGGCCAGGAAGAAGCGCGCACTGCCGAGGAGCGCGATAATGACGATGAAGTCGGCAGACCAGGAAAACAGAAGACCGGTGCCAAAGGTTGGCACTAGCGATGCCGCCACCCAGGTGGCGGCGAAGATGAGGTAGGGGCTGACGCGGAACAGCCAGGAGGCATTCTCCGCCAGCACCACCTCCTTGCGCATCAGCCGCGCCAGGTCGCGATAGGGTTGGATCAGCGGCGGCCCCTGCCGGAGCAGCAGACGAGCCTTCACCTTGCGCACGAAGCCGGTGAGCAACGGCGCCATCAGCAGCACCAGCAGCATCTGCAAACCCTGAACGACGAGTTCGAAGATCACGGCCATATCGCAAGCACCAGCAGCAGGAGTACGAGCGCGGCGAAGACCAGGCTCAGGAATTGTCGGATCGTCAGGAACTGCAGGTGATTGAGCCGTTCGGCGGCGAAGCTGACGCCGCCCACGATGGGCGCATAGAGCGCATCCCAGACCAGATCGCGCATGTCCACGCTGAACCGCGCCGGTTGCAGGACACCCGGCGAGGGCATATCGACCTGTTCGCGGGCGCGAAACACAACGGTGCCGAATACGCGACGGATCGGCTGCGCGAAACTCGATGCGGTGTACTGGGTCGCGGGGCTCGCGTCGGGATAGCCACAGTCCCAGGCAGGGGCGCGGCGCAACTTGTCTGACGCCAGGCGATGAATTGCCCAGGCGGCGAGCGCACCTGACAGCAGCATGAACAGGAAGACCAGGAGACCGTTATAGGAGCTGCGGCTTTCGGCGATCGGCACGATCGAGAGCCATTCGACGCCGCTTTGCGCCGGCATGCGTGCGCCCACCAGGCCTTGCACCACGGGGGCCAGCGCATCGATGAAAAAGCCGGGCAGAACACCGGCGACCAGGCAGAGCGCTGCAAACAAGAACATCGCCGCCAGCGAAAACCGGTCGGTTTCCCGCGCCTGCTCGGCCGCGTGTGTGCGCGTGCGGCCGAGAAAGGTCACGCCGAACGCTTTGACGAAGCAGGCGGCGGCAAGCGCCGCCGACAGCGCCAGCAGCGCGCCGACCGCAGGCACCAGCAGCCTGAGCCCCCAGGATGGAATCTGCGGGCTGAGCAGGATCGCCTGGAAGGTCAGCCATTCCGAAACGAAGCCGTTCAGGGGCGGCAGCGCCGAGATCGCCGCACAGCCGACAAGGAAGACGAAGGCGGTCTGGGGCATGCGATGGATGAGGCCACCGAGGCGCTCCATGTCGCGCTCCCCGGTCGAGGTAAGCACTGCGCCAGCGCCGAAGAACAGGAGACTTTTGAAGATCGAATGATTGAAAACGTGCAGCAGGGCCGCCGTGAGGGCGAGCGCCGCCGCCAACGCCATGCCATGGGCCCTGAATGCGAGCGCAAGGCCTAGCCCGATGAAGATGATCCCGATGTTTTCCACTGTGTGGTAGGCGAGCAGCCGCTTGAGGTCGTGCTGCATCAGGGCGTAGAGCACGCCCATCACCGCGGTGATGCCACCAAGCGCAAGCACCACCATGCTCCACCACCAGACGGGTGTTCCGAGCAGATCGAAGACGATGCGCACGAAGCCGTAGACGGCGACCTTGGTCATCACGCCGCTCATCAGCGCCGAGACATGGCTCGGCGCCGCCGGATGCGCCAGCGGCAGCCAGACATGCAGCGGCACGAGACCGGCTTTGGAGCCGGCGCCGATCAAGGCAAGCACGAGAACGGCGGCCGCCGCTCCCGCCGAAAGCTGCCCCGCGCGGATGTCGGCAAAGGCATAACCGCCATCGGGACCTGCGAGCAATCCGAACATGAGCAGCAGCGCGAGGGTGCCGAAACTCGCCATGATCAGATAGACGTATCCGGCACGCACGTTGTCGGGCACGCGGTGATGCGCCATGACCAGCGCCCATGACGACAGCGACATGAATTCCCACGACACCAGAAACGTGAATGCGTCGTCGGCCAGCACGACGACGCTCATGCCGGCGAGAAAGGCCGGATAGAACGGCAACACCCGGCGCGGTGATGGCTCATGGCGGCCGTATCCAACCGCAAACAGGCTTGCCGCGGCGGCGCCGAGCGCGACCACGGCCAGGAAGAAGGCCGAGAGGGCATCGAGACGGAAACGCGCGCCCAGCCAGGGGATGCCGAGCGGGAGCGTGACGGCCGATGGCGTCTGGGAGACGCCGAGCAGCGCAAGGAGCGCGATCACCAGCAGCGCCGATGACAGCGATCAGGGACATGCCGTAGACCACGTGGCGCGCCCGCGTGACATCCTTGATCGCGAGAGCAAGGACGGCTGTCGCGATCAGCACGGCGGCGCAAGCGAGGGCGGGCAGCACCATCACCTGTTTCCCTTGCGCGGGGCGGCGCCGGCGCATGGCTCCTCGCGGCACAATGCCCGCGTCGTCACCGCTTCAGCCGCACGCCACGGCCACCATCGTGGCTTGCGGCTCCTTCGCCGATCAGTTCGATCCCAGCAGCCGCAAGCGCATCGACGAGCTTCATCAGCGAATCGACGTTCCCGCGCACGACCCCGCCGCTGGATTCCATGCGCTGGATCGTGGGCAGCGAAAGTCCCGAGCGCTGGGCGAGTTCACGCTGATCGATGTCCAGCAGCGCCCGCGCGGCCCGCATCTGGGTTCCAGTTATCATGTCTCAGATATCAAAATCGATGCGTTCAATATGGTTATTCAGGTTTATCGCGTAGAGGCAACGCATGACAAGCCGAACCAGCCTCGGAATTCGCGCTCAAGCGCGAAACAGCAGGCAGGCATCGCCATAAGAGTAGAATCGATAACCTTCGCCAATGGCGTGCGCGTAGGCCCGCTGCATGACGTCGAGGCCGCAGAACGCCGCCACCAGCATGAACAGGGTGGAGCGTGGCAGGTGGAAATTCGTCATCATCACGTCCACCGCACGGAAGCGGTAGCCCGGGGTGATGAACAAAGCGGTCTCGCCCTGAAACGCGCGGATCACGCCGTCATCCCCGCTTGCGCTTTCCAGCAGCCGCAGGGACGTGGATCCCACCGCGACAATGCGTCCGCCGGCGCGCCGCACGGCGTTGAGCGCATCCGCGGTTTCCCCGCTCACGCTGCCATGTTCGGCGTGCATGCGATGTCCCTCGGTGTCTGCCGCCTTGACTGGCAGGAACGTCCCTGCCCCGACGTGGAGCGTCACCTTATGAACCGTGATCCCGCGCGCCGTCAGAGCTGACAGCAGGGCTGGGGTGAAGTGCAGTCCCGCGGTGGGCGCCGCCACCGATCCCTCCGGCTGCGCGAACATGGTCTGATAGTCGCTCCGATCGCGCTCGTCGGGCGCGCGGCGCGCGGCGATGTAGGGCGGCAGCGGCATGGCGCCGCGCTCCTCGACGGCTTGGTCGAGCACGGGCCCGTGGAACGCGAACCCCAGCGTCACCTCGCCGCCCTCGCCTTTGGCCTCGATCGTCGCGTCGAGCTGGCCGAGGAAGCAGACGTTTCCTTCGCTCCCGAAGCGGACCAGGTCGCCGGGCGAGAGCCGTTTGGCGGGCTTCACGAAGGCGCGCCAGTGCGACCCGTCGAGACGCTGGTGCAGCGTCGCCTCGATCACTGGTTCCGTTGCGCCGCGGCCGATACGCCGGCCGCGCAACCGGGCCGGAATCACCTTGGTATCGTTGACCACGATCGCATCGCCCGCGCGCAGCAGGTCGGGAAGGTCGCGCACCCCGCGATCGCAACATTCCGGCGTCGCGCCGGGACGCACGACCAACAGGCGCGCCGCGTCCCGCGGGGCAGAGGGACGCAGCGCAATGCGATCAGGCGGCAGCTCGAAATCGAACAGGTCGGTGCGCATCCCCCTTTAATACAGGCGCAGGGGCGCGCGGTCATCGCTGCAGCAAAGGCGCAAGAATGGAACCAAAGCGCAGCTTATGACCGAGCGATACGCGACCTACGACGCGGGCGGATAGGGATCGATACCGTAGGTCCATACCGGCGCTGCCGCACCGTTCTCGTCGACCCGGAAAACTTGTGTCTCTTCGCCAAGTTCACCGAGCTTATGAGCGGCGTCGGTCGCGAACAGCATCGCTTCACGCTCGCTCCGATAGGGCCCGAACTCTTCGCCGTTGAAGGTGATGAACCAGACATCTTCCTGTCGCATCACCAGATAACGCGTGCGCGATGCACCCAGCACGAAGGCCGCAACCCGGGCAGTGTCATGGATCTGAGGTCGAGGCATGAAACTCCTCAATTTTGATCGGACTCGGGTAGATGCCAACGCGCTTGTGATCGGCTGGTTCCGGGGACGACGACATTTCTTGGATAAAAACCGCATAACGCGCCCTCTCCGCGATCCCGTCGCCTTTGCGTCAAACCATGTTCACACGCGCAGGGTATGGAACTGACAGCACACAATTGGAAAATTGGGAGAGGCCGATGGGCGCCGTCATGGTCAGATGCCCAGAAACGGGACGCGACATTTCCACGGGCATCGTCACCGATCGCAAGAGCTTCGAGGCTACGCCGGTATTTTTCGCGCGCGTTTATTGCCCGATCTGTCGAACCGAGCACGAGTGGTTCGCCAAGGAAGCCTGGGTGTGTGAGGCAGAGCCGCGGCGGCGCGCCGGTGCGCTCTCCTGAACTCACATTGTCGTTGTTGAGACGCCGACCGATCCGGTCGCGCTGCCATCTAAATTCAGTTCGAGCATCGGAATAACCTGCGCCCCGATTTGGCCGGGGCGCAGATTTGTAGAGATCAGGCGCCTGCCCCCATTTTGGCGGAAATGATGCGGTCGGGATCGGTGACCGGCTCGCCGCGCTTGATCTTGTCGACGTTTCCCATGCCTTCGGTCACCTGGCCCCAGACGGTGTACTGGTTGTTGAGAAATGGCGCGTCCGCGAAGCAGATGAAGAACTGGCTGTCGCCGGAATCCGGATTCTGCGCCCGCGCCATCGACACGGTGCCACGCCGGTGGGGCTCCTTGTTGAACTCCGCCTTGAGCTTCTTGCCGGAGCCGCCGGTGCCGGTGCCGTGCGGGCAACCGGTCTGCGCCATGAAACCGTCGATGACGCGGTGAAACACGATGCCATCGTAGAAGCCGTCGCGCACCAGTTCCTTGATGCGCGCGACATGCCCGGGCGCGAGGTCCGGGCGCATCTGAATAACGACCTTGCCTTTGGTGGTCTCGAGCGTGAGCGTGTTCTCAGTGTCGGTCATGGGGCGTTCTCTGCTTGTTTGAGTTTTCGGTCGTCGACCAATCGCATGGTGAACGGGCGGCCAGCCACTGCGTTCCCGAGGGCATCGGTAAAAGGCAAGGACGCGCAGCGCTTGAGCATTGTCTGCCACTGCAATACGGTAGGCCAGCCGCTCATCATCGGACGCACCCGACGACTCAAATGTGATCTTCGGCTTGCCGAAGAGTTCCCCGTTGCGTCGGAAGCTCATCTGGACCGTGACTTGCATGCCGGCACGCGATCGATCGAGCGAAGGCGGAATCCAACATGCCCGCAGTGCGGCCCCGAGTTCATTGAGGGTGTTGATTTGCCCTTGTGGGGCCTGCGCAGCCGCGTTGGTCGCACACGCGACTAAAACCAGTGCCGCCCCCGCCAACTCGACCGGCTTCATCAGGGGTTCTCTCGATTGTCGACAAAGCGGATCGCGATCGGCCGGCCCGCTACCGCGCCGCCCAGTCCATCTGTGAACGGCAGCGGCGTGCAGCGCTCGAGCGCCGCGTTGATGGCATGCAGGTATGTCTCGCGCGTCTCGGGCGGCGTGCCGGGGCTGACAAAGGTCACGCGCGGCGTGGCGATGATCTCGCCGCTGCGCTTGAAGGCAAATCGCACCGACATTTGCGTGCCGGCCCGGGCTTCGTCCCTTGCGGGCGGAATCCAGCAGGCGCGCAGCGCATCGAACATGGCACGCAGGGTGTCGAGCTTGTGGTCCGACGCATCTGGGCGATCCTGGTCGCGGTCGCCGGCGGCCTGCGCATCCGTGGACACGCTCACGATGGTCAATCGCAGATCTTGTCCGATCCAGTAATCGGGGAAGCAGGGGTAGCGGCCGAAGACGCCGCACACGGTCGGAAAGCACGGATGCCTGGCGAAGATGCTGCAAACGGCGCCCACCGGCTGCACCTGGAGTGCGGTTGCAGCCAGCGTCAACGTACCCAATCCGATGAGCGCTTGGGCCGTGCGCACCGCTCCTCCTCGTCACTTGGCGTCGGCTGCCACCTGCACGCGTGTCATGCGATCGGGGTCGGCGACCGGTTCACCTTTCTTGATCTTGTCGACCGCGTCCATGCCGGAGAGGACTTCCCCTACGACGGTGTACTTGCCGTTGAGAAAGGCGCCATCGGCATACATGATGAAAAATTGCGAATTCGCCGAGTTCGGATCGTTCGCCCGCGCCATGCCGACGATGCCGCGCTTGAACGGCACGTTCGAGAACTCGGCCGGCAAATTGGGATATTTCGAGCCGCCGGTGCCGTCGCCACGCGCGCCGTCGCCGGTCTGCGCCATGAAGCCGGCGATGACGCGGTGGAACGGCACGTTGTCGTAGTACTTTCTCGCGCGCGAGTTGCTTGATGCGTTCGACGTGCTTCGGCGCAAGGTCGTTGCGCAGCTTGATGACGATGCGGCCGTGTTTGGTATCGATCAGCAACGTGTTCTGCGGATCGGCGCCTGCCGGCAGTTGTTGCGCAAGGGCGGGCGCCGCACAGATCAGCACGGCAAGAGCTGCAAGCAGACGGATCATGAAATCTCCCGGGATCAACGGCCGGACTTGCCGGCGAATTTTGCTTTCAGGCGGGCGGCTACCGATGACGGTACGAATTGCGAGACGTCGCCGCCCATCGATGCGATCTGCCGCACCAGTGTGGCGGTGATCGGGCGGATGATCGGCGACGCCGGCAGAAACACGGTCTGCACGGCAGGCGCCATGGCCCCGTTCATCCCCGCCATTTCCATCTCGTAATCGAAATCGCTCGCGCTGCGTAGCCCGCGAATGAGGAGCGTCGCACCCTCGCGCTGGGCCGCCGCGACCACGAGATCGGCGAAGGTGATGCAGGCGAAATCGCCTCCGCTCGCGCGCATGAGCGGACCGCAAGTCTCTTCGATCATGTCGCGGCGCTCGTCGACGCTGAACAAGGGTGCCTTGCCCGGATGCGTGCCGATCGCGAGCACGAGCCGGTCGGCGAGCCGAGCGGCTTGCCGGACCAGGTCAAGGTGGCCGTTGGTGACGGGATCGAACGATCCCGGAAAAAGCGCGGTGCGCGGCATGGAGCGGGGGTCTAGCGCGCACCCGGAACGGCCGCAAGGTCGCGCTCCATCCAGGTGTATGGCTCGCCGCCCGCGTCGGACTTATTTCCCGGCCGGTTTGGCCGGGTTGCCAGCCATGTTAATTCGCCTTGTCTTCAATACTTTATGACTTCTATCCGAACTGGATTATTAATTCAGTGCGGGCTTTCCCCAGAGATTCTCTCGCAAGCAGTCCGCGCCACGCTTCGTGGTGCTAGGATGTGCGGATTCCGGAAAACGGGTTCCTGACGTGATGCAAACGCGCAGAGTGTGGACCGCGGTCCTGGCGCTGGGGCTCGCGGCCTTCGCATTGGAACCAGCCCGCGCGCAATCCTACCCGAGCAAGCCGATCAGGCTGATCGTGCCGTTCGCGGCCGGCGGCCCGATCGACGTCATGGGTCGTCTGGTCGCGCAGTGGCTCTCGTCCACCCTCGGGCAGCAAGTCGTGGTCGACAACAGGCCGGGCGCCAGCGGCGCGATCGGAACACGGGCCGCGGCGTCCGCCGAGCCTGACGGACACACCTTGCTGATCGGCAGCGTGACCACGCTCGTAACCGGTCCCCTGCTCTCCCGGAATGCGGGCTACGATCCGCTCAAGGATTTCATCCCGGTGGCGATGCTCGCCAGCACGCCGTTTGCGCTCGTTGTCGCCCCATGGATGCCGGCCAAGACGCTGGAGGAGTTCATCGCCTATGCGCGCGCCAACCCCGGCAAATTGAATTTCGGCACCCCGGCCGGAACGTTGGCGCACCTGACAGGGGAGTTGTTCCGGGTCCGGACCGGCATCGACATCGTGGTCATCCCTTACAAGGGCGCCGCAACCGCGGTCACCGACATAGTGGGTGGCCAGGTCGACATGACCTTCGAGCCGACCTCGGTGCTTGTCGCCCACATCCAGGACGCCAAGGTGCGGCCGCTGGCCGTCACCGGTGCGGCCCGTAGTCCGCAGCTTGCGGATGTGCCGACAATGATCGAAAGCGGGCTTCGCCGGCTTCACCTCGTATTCGTGGACCGGGATCCTGGTGCCCGTGGGCACCTCACCTGAAATCGTGGACAGGCTCAACGCAGCCATCAATCAGGGCTTGAAATCGCCAGCGATGAATTCGAATCTCGGCCGGCTGGGCGCCGAAACGAACGCGGGATCGCCGCGGGATTTTGCGGCCTTCATCGCCGACGAGACACGGAAATGGGGAGCGATCGTAACGTCGGCGGGCGTGAAGCTCGACTGAGCAACCACCCCGGCCTTTGGTCTATGGTCTCAGCCATGACGCGACGCCTTGTCATTGTTGTCTTCGCGGCCGCCGGCATGACGGCAATGGCCGGAACTGGGGGCGGCCCCTTCGCCCAAACGCCGCCGAGCGAGCGGGAGTTGCGCATCTATGCCGGGCTCCACGACGCCGCCGCGCGCGGAGACGTCGCCGGGATCGAGCAACTGATCGCGGAGGGCGAGAAGCCCAACATCCAGGACGCCAAGAGTCGCACGCCGCTTCATGTCGCAACCTTCATGCGCAAATATGACGCGGCACGCGCGCTCTTGCGGCTCGGAGCCAATCCCAACGCGCTTGACGCCGAGCGCTACGACATCGTCACCATCGCGGCCGTGAACAGCGATCTCGAAATGCTCAAGATTGCGCTCGAGGGCGGCGGCAATGCGCGCGCCATCACCAGCCCCTACGACGGAACCGCCCTGATCGCCGCGGCCCATCGCGGGCACGTGGAGGTCGTGCGCGCCCTGATCGCGGCCAAGGCGCCGCTCAATCACGTCAACAATCTCGGCTGGACCGCTTTGCTCGAGGCGGTCGTGCTCGGCAACGGCGGAAGGGATCACACGGCGGTCGTCGAAGCCTTGGTCAAGGCCGGCGCCGACGTCACGGTGCCGGACCGGCACGGCACGACAGCGTTGGGGCATGCCCGTACGCGCGGCTATTCGCAGATCGCGCGCATCCTGGAAAATGCCGGGGCGCGCTGATTCAGCGCGCCCGTTGCCGGACGCGGTGCGGCGAACCGCGCTATGATGCGTGCCGGCGCGTAATCGCGCCGGTCAGTTGGCTCCGCAAGATGGAGTGGAACGTTGATCCACGACCGCAGGGATTTTCTGCTTGCTGCTCTCCTGATCGGCCTCGGCACCGCCGCACAAGCACAGGAGAAGTATCCGACGCGCCCGATCAGGCTGTTGGTGCCCTTCCCTGCCGGCGGGCCGGTCGACGTCATGGGACGCTTGATCGCTCAACGGCTGTCATCGACGATCGGCCAGCAGGTGATCATTGAAAATCGTCCCGGTGCCGGCAGCACGCTCGCCGCGCGCGCGGCCGCCAGCGCCGACCCCGACGGTTACACTCTCCTGGTGGCGAGCGCTGCCTCGCTCGCGATCGGCCCCGCGCTTTACAACAATATCGGCTACGATCCGGCGACGAGCTTCGCCCCGATCGCGATGGTTTCCAGCGTGCCGTATGTGATGATCGCGGGTCCGAACGTGTCCGCCAAGACCCTTCCGGACCTGGTCGCTTACGCCAAGGCCAACCCCGGTCGGCTGAATGTCGGCGTTCCGAACGGCGCACCGCCGCATATGATAGCGGCATGGTTTCGATCGGTGACGCGCACCGACATTGTGATCGTTCCCTACAAGGGCGCCTCCAACGTGATCACCGATCTCATGGGCGGGCAGGTCGATCTCGGCTTTGAAACCACGTCGGTCACGTTCGGCCATGTGCACGAGGGAAAGGTCAAGGCACTCGGCGTCGCCACCCGAGCGCGACTGCCCGAGCTTCCCAATGTGCCGACCATGATCGAAAGCGGCCTGCCCGATTTCATCGCCAGCTCTTGGACCGGGATCATGGCGCCGGCCGGCACGCCCAAAGACATCATCGGCAGGCTCAATGCCGAGGTGAATGCAGCTCTGAAATCGCCGGAGATGCAGGACCGCTTCAAGAAGCTTGCCGCCGAGGCAAATCCCGGCACGCCCGAGGACTTCGCGGCATTCATCGTGCGGGAGGTTCCGAAATGGCAGGCGATGGCCAAGCTCGCCGGCGTAAAGGGCGAATGAGCAAGCCGCGTCGAAGCAACGATGGCGAGAAGCGGCGCCTGTTCGGCAGGCTGCGATTGTTCGCGACAATCCTGGTGGCGGCGCTCGCTGTCGCCTCAACCGCGCAGGCGCAATCCTATCCGAACCGGCCGATCAAGCTGATCGTCGCCGTGCTCCCGGGCGGTCCCATGGACCTCATGGGACGACTGATAGCGCAGCATCTGTCTTCGACGCTCGGACAAGTGTTCGTCGAGAACCGCGCCGGCGCGGGCACGACCTTGGGCGCCAAGGCGGTGGCGAGCGCCGAACCCGATGGCTACACTCTTTTGTTGGGAAACGCGGCGACCTTGGCGATCGGTCCCACCTTGTACAAGAGCGCCGGATATGATCCGCGCGCGAGCTTCGCACCGGTCGCGTTTCTCGCGAGCGTGCCTTACGTGCTGATCGTGTCGCCCAGCTTGCCCGTGCGGACGGTGGCGGAGCTTGTCGCCTACGCCAAGGCGCATCCCGGCAAGTTGAGCTTCGGCGTGCCGAATGCTGCGCCGCCCCACATGCTGGCCGCATGGTTCAAGGCGCTCACCGGTACCGATGTGGTGATCGTACCTTACAAAGGCGCATCGGCGGTGCTGACGGATTTGCTCGGCGGTCAGATTCAGGCCGGATTCGAGACCACATCGGTGCTGTTCGGCCACCTGCAGGACAAGAAGATCAACGCGCTCGCGGTCGCCACGCAAGCGCGGCTGCCGGATCTGCCGGACGTACCGACGATGATTGAAGGCGGCTTTCCCGACTTCGTCGCGAGCTCCTGGACGAGCGTGATGGCGCCGGCCGGAACGCCCAAGGACATCGTCGCCAAGCTCAACGAGTTGATCAATACCGGGCTCACCACGCCGCAGATGCAGGCGCGCTTCAAGCAGCTCGCAGCCGACGCCCGGCCTGGAACGCCGGAGGAGCTTGCGACCTTCATCGCGAGCGAGATTCCGAAATGGCAGGCGATGGCCAAGATCGCCGGCATCACCGGCGAGTGATCCGAGCCGGCATTGGTCGCGCTCACCTCCCAACATGGGACGAGGTTAAACGAACGTCGAACAGGCGCGCTTACTCCAATTGCGTCGCTGTCTTGCGAGATGACCGTGGCGAGGTTCGCGTCAGCGAGAGCGCGCCCGCGACGGCAACGCAGCCACCAAGTAGTATGATCACGTCATGCCCCGCGGCCAGCAGGTGGCGTCCTTCGGCGGCAAGGGTGTTGTGGCCGGAGCCGGTCAGCACGGCAAGCCGCCAGGCGAGCAGTGACGAGGCGGCGGCAACTCCGATGCTGATGCCGAGCGAACGCATCACGTTCAGAAGTCCCCCGGCCTCCCCGGTCAAACTCGCCGGCGCGGCGGCCATGATCGCGCTGTTGTTGGGCGAGATGAACAATCCTTGGCCAACTCCGAAAATTGCCAGCGCCAGCATCACGAGGGAGAGGCTTGCCGGCGTTCCATTCATAACGGCGAACAGCAACGCCAAGCCGATCACGCAGATCAGCATGCCTGATGCGGTGAGCAGACGGGCGCCGAGCCGGTCGTAGAGCGCGCCTCCGAGCGGCGCCACCAGGCCCAGCATCACCGGAACGATGGAGAGCCGCAGCCCGGCGGAAAAAATCGAGTCCTGGTAGACCCGCACGAACACGAACGGCATCAAGAAGAAAAGCCCGAACAACGCTGCGTAGGACAGGAGCCCGGCGATATTGCCGGTCAGGAACGCGCTCCGGCGGAACAACGTGAAGTCGATCAGGGGCGCCTCGGCGCGCCGTTCGCAGTGCACGAACAGCATCAGCAGGATCACCGCCAGTACCGCGCAGCCGATCAGTGTCGGCGATGTCACCCCCCATGCGTAGCCTTCATTCAGCATCGCCACGAGGGCGGTGAGCGCCGGCGCAATCAGCAGCGCGCCCTTCCAGTCGAAGCGGCTTTCATCCGGCAGGTCTTTGGTGGGCGGAAGCAGGAACCATCCCAAGACGGTGCCGGCGAGGCCGACCGGCACGTTGATCCAGAACACCCAGCGCCAGTCCAACAGTTCCAGCACCAGGCCACCGAGCGCGGGCCCGGTGCTCAGACCGACGGCTTGGGCTGCCGACAGGATGCCCAGCGCCCGGCCACGCCGCGCCGGCCCGGCAGCCGCCACCACGATGGCGACGCTGTTGGACGACAGCAGCGCCGCACCAATCCCCTGCAGAACGCGAAAGGCGATGAGCACCGGCAGGCTTGGCGCAAGACCGCACAGCGCCGAGCTCAGCACGAACAGCAGGAAGCCACCCGTATACAGGAGCTTGCGCCCCATCATGTCGGCGAGACGACCGAAGATCGGCAGGAACGCCGCCATGGCGAGCAGATAGGCCACCGCGACCCAACTCACGGTGCTCAGTCGCGCATTGAATTCGAGCTCGAGCTTGGGCAGCAACAGTTGCGCGATGCTGGAGTCGACCTGGCCCATGAAGGCGCCGATGCAAACGGTGCCGATCACGAACAGCCAGTAGGATGGCAGGCGTGCGACGATCTCCGCCGGCGGCGGTTCTCGTCCTTTCTGGACGGCGTCGCGGAGGGCGGCGATCGAGGCCGGGCCGTGCGCTACGGCATCCATGCTGCTCTCGTTACCAAATCATTCCGTGCAAGTATCCGCCTTTGGCAATGTCTTCCGCTCGACCAGCGCAGTTGCGCAGACGGTCTCATCACGCCAGGCGCCCTTCCCGCAATATCCTGCCGAGTCTGCTCCAGACGGCGTCCTTGAGGCGGACAAGGCGCGGCGGGCGCAGCACGATCGGCGGGGCCGTGTTCTTCTCGGCCGCCGCCACGAGGCGCGACATCCAGATTTCTCCATCGGTGTAGTAGGAATCGCCCTCGCCATTGCGGCCGTTGAACGTGGGACCAATGCCGGAAACCTGATATGTCGCTTCGACCATGCTGGCCGTTTCCAGGTCGGTGGCGAGGAGGCCGCGGGCCGCGTCGATGTTCGGCGCGATGTGATGTGTCACCTGTCCGGTCAAATGGCTGAGCCCCACGCCCCGATCAAATGTGGCTGCTCCCAGCCAAACCGGCCTGCCTTCGGCACCCTGCTCCAGGACCAGCCAGAAACGGACATGATTGCGCGCGTTCGCGCTCTTTCCTGCCGGCTTCTCGAAGGCCAGATCCTCACGTCGATGATCATAGTAGAGGTTACTGACGGGAGCGTTATCATAGGGACGATGGAAGATGACGCTTCCGATGATCGCAATGCTCGAGCGTAGTGTGATGGGATCGGCCGGGTACCAGCCGGCTGCATGTATCGCCTGGATCACGTCAGCGAGGCTGCCGACCACCCCGACGTTCATGGGGTCGCCCGGGATGCCCTGCTTGGTCTGCGTCGTCATGGGCCGGACCGCAAGTCCGGGTTGGTGCTCGTGGTGCGTCCAAGCAGCCGGCAGGACGACATAGGCGAGAAGCCCGTACGCCGTGAGCATTGCTCCCAACGCGACCGCGATGTGCCAGCGTTCCATAGCGTGACCTCTGGGCTGCTCCCTCACTTACGGCGCGGATTTCATGTGCTGCGCGGGCGTCGCGGATGGCGTTTGCCGCGAAGTGAAACCGGTGCGGTCGCAATGCGTCAGGGTGATGGGGTAAAGCGATTCGGATGCCGCGGGAATGGAGGCCGGTTTGTCGTGCGCGCTGACATGCGCTGGATGGTCAATCGGGCCGCGGGTTCTGTACCAGCAGACGGGTCAACAAGGCTCGTCACCCCGTTCGATCCGTCGCATGAGACGCTCGAGTTTCTCCGAAGGCTTGGTGCGCAGATCCACGTCATACATCTGGCGAAGTTGCTCGGCGATCGCAAACAGTGTTTCCGTGCCCAAGCGAATAACGTTGTCGCGTTGTTCCTTGTCGTCGGTCTTGCGGTCGTCGGGCAAGGACATCTCGGATCGGCCTACTCAAAGAACCCCAGCCGCGATCGAAAGATATTAACGCCCGCACAGCGCAGAAGTTCCGCTGGGCGGCCTGCGAGCGGAGTGGCGCGCAACTGGAGCGTCTGTAAACTGAACGCGTGCGATTGTCGACCGCATGGCCGCCCCGTCGGAAGCCGTATTCCGGATCATGGGGAGTAGAAAGCGGGAGGACAAATGACTGGCAGAGCTGTGTTGTCGGCGGCTATCCTCGCCTTGAGCCTGTTTCTGGTTCACCCAGGGCACGCCCAGCCCTACCCGGCGCGTCCAGTCAAGATCATCGTGCCGACGGTCGCCGGTGGTACCGTCGACGTGATCACGCGGCTGATCGCGAACGACCTGTCGTCGCGGCTCGGCGTGAGCTTCGTCGTCGACAATCGCAGCGGTGCCGGCAACACGCTCGGCTCCCGCGAGGCTGCGCGCAGCGACCCCGACGGCTATACCCTGCTGATGAGCAGCGCCAGCGGTCAGGTCATCAGCCCGCTGGTCTACAGGGCCATCGACTATGATCCGGTCAAGAGCTTTGCGCCGATCGGACTCGTGGCCGAGGGTTCGATCATCCTCGTGGTCAATCCGTCGTTGCGCTGGCGATCGGTGGCGGAGTTGGTCGCCGACGCCAAGAGCAATCCGGGAAAGCTCAACTATGGCTCCGCCGGCACCGGAACGGTTCCGCACTTGAGCGGTGAATTGTTCAAGTCGGCCGCCGGCGTTGATCTTGTTCACGTGCCGTATCGGGGCGGCGCCTTGTCGATCGCCGACGTCATCGGCGGAAACGTGCAGATGACGTTCGAGGCCTCGAGCCCGCTGCTGCCGCACATCCGTGACGGCCGGCTGCGCGCGCTTGCGGTCCTGAGCACGTCGCGCCTGCCCGATCTGCCCGACGTCCCGAGCGCGGTCGAGAGCGGCTATCCGAGCCTCGTGGTGACGACCTGGACCGGGCTGTTTGCACCCGCGGGCACCGATGCCGCTATTGTCCGCAAGCTCAACGGCGCCATCAACGATGGGCTGCGGTCGCCCGAGCTCAAGTCCGCGCTCGCCAAGGTCGGCAACGTGCCGATAGGCGGCTCCCCGGAAGCGCTCGCGCAATTGCTCGTCGCGGAGAACCAGAAATGGGCGCCGATCGTGCGCGCGCTCAACCTCAAGGCTGAGCAATGACCACGACACGCCGTTCGCTGTTGGCGATGACCGGCGCAGGCTTGACCTTCGGCGCCATCGGTCCGGTTGCGGCACAGACCTACCCAACCCGATTGATCAAGATCGTCGCGCCGTTTCCGGCCGGCGGCCCAACCGACGTGCTCGCGCGCCTGATGGCGGACGAACTGTCGACCGCGCTCGGCCAACCGGTCATGGTCGAAAATCGGCCGGGCGGCGCCGGAGGCACGCTGGGCGTAAGGGTCGTCGCCGGCGCCGAGCCGGACGGCTACACCCTGCTGTTGTCCAATCTGGGATCGCTCACGATCACGCCGTCGATCTACAGCAATCTCGACTATGACCCGATCCGGAGCTTTGCTCCGATCGCAATATTGACGGCCAGCCCTATGGTGCTGGTGGTGAACCCTGCCGTTCCCGCAAGCTCGATGCAGGAGCTCGTCGCCTACGCCAAAGCCAATCCGGGCAAGATCAATTTTGCATCTCCGGGGGTCGGGACCCAGCCGCACATACTGGGCGAGCTGTTCAAGTCCACCGCCGGCATCGACATGCTTCACGTCCCCTACCGCGGGGCCGCGGCCGCGATCACCGGGTTGCTGGCCGGCCAGGTTCAAGTCTATTTCGAGACCACCACGGTTCTGCTCGCGCATATCGAGGCCGGAACGATGCGGCCGCTGGCGGTTCTGAGCGCCGCCCGCTTTCCCCTGCTTGCGGCAATTCCAACCTCGGCTGAAAGCGGCTACCCGACCCTGAAAGCGACCTTATGGTCGGGCATGCTTGCGCCGGCAGGAACGCCGCGGGGTGTTCTCGAAAAGCTCAACGCCGCGATCAACGAGGGGCTGCGATCCGCGGACATGCAGATGACGCTGAAAAGGCTTGGCGCCGAGGCCAGGGGCGGCACATCGCAGGAGTTCGCGGCTTTCCTGGCCTCCGAGGTGCAGAGATGGGCGGCCATCATCGCGGCCACCCGCATCAAGCCGGAGTGAGACTGGTTGGCGCCCTCTCGCGCGGCATCCGATTCCACCGGAACGAAAACGGCCTTACCCCGGGCGCCGTGCCAAGGACAGCCACACGCCGCCGCCGATCAGCGCGATGCCGGACAATCGGCCGAGCAGCTTCGCGCGCCACGACTGCATGAACCATGCCCGGCCCAGCCCGGCCGCGACAGCCCAGATGGAATCCGTGACTGCGGCCAGAGCGACTGAAACAGCGCACATGACCGCCAGTTGCCGCCCGGCCGGCAGGCTCGGATCGACGAACTGCGGCAGGAAAGCCGTGAAGAAGGCAATCGTCTTCGGGTTCGAGAGCGCGACCGTGATACCGCGCCAGAAATGAACATGCCCGCGCGGGACGGCCATGGCGCCGTTCGCGCCGGCGTGACGCCAGGCCTGGACGCCGAGCCAGATCAGATAGGCAGCGCCGACCCAGCGCAGGATATCGAACAGTGTGGCTGCGTTTTCGAGCACCCAGCTCAGACCGAAGGCGATGGTTGTCAGCAGAAGGGCATTGCCGAGCGTCGTGCCCGCGACGGTGGTGAGCGCCGCGCGTATCCCTTGGCCCGCGCCGGTCGCGATGACCAAGGTTACGATCGGGCCCGGAGTGATGACAAGAACGGTCGTGATCAGCAGAAAGGCAGCGAACAGTTCCCAATTCATGACGATATTCGACCCGCCGGTGCTTACAGGACGCCCGCGTCCGTCGGGCGAGACAGTCGCTAACCGCCGTTCTCGTCGCCTTCCTCGCTGATGCGCTCGACCGAGACCACGCGCTCCCCTTCCGCGGTATCGAACACGATCACACCCTGCGTCGAGCGTCCGACAATGCGGATGCCCTCGACCCGCGTGCGGATGAGCTGGCCGCCGTCGGTGACCAGCATGAGTTGATCCCCGTCCTCGACCGGGAATGAGGCGATCAGCCTGCCGGTCTTTTTCCTGATCGTGCCGTCCCGCTCGCGGACGTCCATGGCGACGATGCCTTTGCCCCCCCGGCCTGTGATCCGATATTCGTAGGACGATGAGCGCTTGCCGTAGCCGCGTTCGGAAATCGTGAGCACGAACTGCTCGGCCGCGGACATTGACACATACTTTTGCTCGCCCAGCTCGATCGCGTCGTTCCCGGCGGGTTCCGGCGCCTCCTCGGCGTCGGGCGCGCTCTCTTCGGCGTCGGCGCCGTTGAGGCCACGCCGCACCGCGCCGGCGTGCTTGAGATAGGCGGCGCGCTCGTCGCCGGTTGCATCGGTGTGCCGCAGGATCGAAAGCGAGATCACCTTGTCGCCCTCGGCAAGCGCGATGCCGCGCACACCCATGGAGGTGCGGCCCTGGAACACGCGCACGTCGGTGACCGGAAACCGGATGCACTGGCCGTCCGCCGAGGTCAGCAGCACGTCGTCGTGCTCGGTGCAGATCTGCACGTCGACGATCCCCTCGCCCTCGTCGAGCTTCATGGCGATGATGCCGGAACGGCGCACGTCGACGAAGTCGGAGAGCTTGTTCCGCCGCACCGTGCCGCGCGTGGTGGCAAACATCACGTCGAGCTGAGCCCAGGTCTTCTCGTCCTCGGGGAGCGGCATCACGGTGGTGACCAGCTCACCCTGCTCCAGCGGCAGGATATTGATCAGGGCCTTGCCGCGCGCCTGCGGCGCCGCCGGAGGCAGCCGCCAGACCTTTTCCTTGTAGACCCGGCCGTGGGAAGAGAAGAACAGCACCGGCGTGTGGGTCGAAGCGACGAACAGGCGCGAGACGAAATCCTCCTCGCGCGTCTGCATCCCCGAGCGGCCCTTGCCGCCGCGTCGTTGCGCCCGATAGGTGGAGAGCGGAACGCGTTTGACATAGCCGAGATGCGAAACGGTCACCACCATGTCCTCGCGGTGGATCAGGTCTTCTTCCTCAACCTCGCCTTCCTGGTCGAGGATCACCGTGCGGCGCGGCGTGGCGAATTTCTCCCGCACGGCCTTGAGCTCGTCCTTGACGATGGCCTGGATGCGCGCGCGCGAGCGCAAAATGTCGAGATAGTCGGCGATCTCTCCCGCGAGCTTGTCGAGCTCGGCCTTGATCTCGTCACGGCCGAGCGCGGTAAGGCGCTGGAGCCGCAGGTCGAGAATGGCCTTGGCCTGCTCGGCGGAGAGCCGCGCCGTACCGTCCGGCGTCACCTTGTGGCGCGGATCGTCGATCAGCTCGATGAGCGACGCGGCGGTGGTGGCCGGCCAGTCGCGGCTCATCAACGCTTCGCGCGCCTCGTTGGCGTCTTTCGAGGCGCGGATCAGCTTGATCACCTCGTCGATATTGGCCACCGCGATGGCGAGCCCGACCAGGATGTGGGCGCGGTCGCGCGCCTTGCCGAGCAGATATTTGGTGCGCCGGGAAATCACCTCCTCGCGGAAGGCGATGAAGGACGTGAGCAGGTCCTTGAGCGTCATCACCAGCGGGCGGCCGCCATCGAGCGCGACCACGTTGGCCCCGAAGGTCGATTGCAGCGGCGTGTAGCGGTAGAGCTGGTTGAGCACGACCTCCGCCATGGCGTCGCGTTTGATCTCGATGACCACGCGATAGCCCTCGCGGTCGGATTCGTCGCGCAGCGCCGAGATGCCGTCGATCTTCTTGTCGCGCCATAGCTCCCCGATGCGCTCGACCATCGTGGCCTTGTTGACCTGGTAGGGAATCTCGCTGACGACGATCGTCTCGCGATCGCCGCGCGACGTCTCGATCTCCACCTTGCCGCGCATGACGATCGAGCCGCGGCCGAGGTGGTAGGCGGCACGGATGCCGGCGCGCCCGAGAATGATGCCCCCGGTCGGGAAGTCGGGCCCGGGAATGATGCCCATCAATTCATCGATGCCGAGATTGGGATTTTCGATCAGCGCGATGCAGGCATCGATCACCTCGCCGAGATTGTGCGGCGGGATGTTCGTGGCCATGCCGACCGCGATGCCCCCTGCCCCGTTCACCAGCAGATTGGGGAAGCGGGCCGGGAGCACCACCGGCTCCCTCTCGTTGCCGTCGTAGTTCGCCTGGAAATCGACGGTATCTTTGTCGATATCCTCGAGCATCTCCATCGCCGGCCGGCCGAGACGGCATTCGGTGTAACGCATGGCCGCCGGCGGATCGCCGTCGACCGAGCCGAAATTGCCCTGCCCGTCGATCAGCGGCAGGCGCATGGAGAAATCCTGCGCCATGCGGACCAGCGCGTCGTAGATCGCCTGGTCGCCGTGCGGATGATATTTGCCCATCACGTCGCCGACCACGCGCGCCGACTTCACGTACTTCTTGTCGGGCGTATGCCCGTTCTCGTGCATCGAAAAGAGGATGCGCCGATGCACCGGCTTGAGACCGTCGCGCACGTCCGGCAACGCCCGCGCCACGATCACGCTCATGGCGTAATCGAGGTAGCTGCGCTTCATCTCCTCGGTGATGGAGACCGGGCGAATGTCGGACGGGCCGGGGTGTTCCGGCGGCGGGTCGTCGTTGTCGGTCAAGAGAAAATTCCGTGTGGCGTGTTCGCGGTTTGCTTAGCTGATTTATACCCGGCGCGCCACCTCAAAACGCGGCGGAACCGAGCTATTTTTAAATGGTAATTCAGTGGCTTATCGTCAAGTCCTGGTGGCCGCCCGGAACTCGCCTCCGGTGCTCCCGAGGCGCCTGGTTTCGGTGCGGATCACGGCTCCCCGGCGAGCCTCGCGCGAGCCCCACTCAATCGCCGAATAAGACCGCATGCATGATGCGGCCGGGCCAGAAGGTGAAGAGCCCCGCGATGAGCAGGGCACCGGTAAACAGCCCCGTCATGGCCTTGCGATGATTCTCGACACGATGACGCATGGCATGGATCACTGCGGGCGGGAGCATGATCAGCGTGAAGATCGAAAGCAGATGGATCGGGCTCCACTGGCCCCACACCCGCAGATCATGGATCCAGAATGACGTCGTGGTGACGGTCACCATCAGGGCGACCCAGAGCCAGCCGATGGTGCGATGGGGCAATGTGCCTTTGGGCGCGGCAAGCTGCACGGCGCCGAGAGCGAATGCCGCCATCGCCGCGAACGCATGCACCTGGGTGGAGAGAGGCGCGGCAAGCAGCGGCGCAAGGGACACGGGTCATTCTCCCGATGAGCTGTAGCGCAGAATGCTGAGCCTCGATTCGAGCGTCATCATGGCGCGCTGGTGCGCGCCCTTGCGGCTTTGAATCCTGACACGAATTGCGCGAGCGTTCGCGACGTCACGCCGCGCGGCAGCATGACCTCGACGAGCGAAAATTGGCCGCGGCGCGCCACCGCGCGTTCGAGTGCGTCCTGAAGCTGGCGCCGTGTCCGGACCCGTTCGCCGTGGCCGCCGAGCGAAGGCGCCAGCGCCGCGAAATGCCAGTCGTCGAGATCGTTGAAACGCGATTCCGGCTGGAACACGCGCAGCATTTCCCAGCTCGCATTGTTGAACAGCACCACGATGGGATCGAGGCCATAACGGCGGCAGTTGCCGAGCTCCCAGCCCGTCATCTGAAATGCGCCGTCGCCGACCAGGATCAGCGGGCGCCGGCCGGTCGCGGCTGCCACGCCGATGCCCGCGGGCACGCCGAAGCCCATGCCGGCGTAATAGCCGGGCGCGGCCAGCGCCGTGTTCTCGATCTCCATGGCGGTGAACAGGCAATCGCCCATGTCGGCGGTCATCGGCATCGGGCCGTGGCGGTCGAACAGATCATTGATGGCAGCGGCGATATCGGAGGGAGCGATCGGATGATCGTCGGCCTTCAATCCGCGTGGATACTCGATCGCCCGCAGCTCGGCGTGCGCGCTGACGATACCGAGCGGGCGCGCCCGGGTCGCGAGCGCCTCGATCAGATCGTCGATCGGCATATCAGGATAGACGTGGTGGCCCACCCGCACCTCGCGATCGAAGGCAAGCATGGTCCGCCGCGGATCGAGCCGGCTTTGCGAGAGCGCGAAATTGGTGTCGGACAGGATCACGCCGAGCAGCAGCAGCGCGTCGGCGTCCTCGACCAGCCGGGCGAGGATGGGATCGCCCGCGGCGCCGAGATAGGTGCCGAGCAGGATGTCGGGCGCGTCCTCGAGCAGACCGCGTCCCATGAAGGTCGTGACGACCGGGATCCCGAGCTTTCGCGCCAGCGCCGTCACCCGGTGCTCGAGATTGTACCGGCGGATCTCCACGTCCACGAGGATGACCGGCGCCCTGGCGTCGGCCAGCTTTTCGATGATTTCCTCGGCGCATTCGGCGAGCGCGTCGGGATCAGCCGAGCGCAGCGGCAGCACCGGGACGGCTGCCGTCGCTGCTGCCGTCATGTCGCGCGGCAGCTCGATATAGACCGGAAGCGAACGCTCGCGGGCGCTGCGCAACACGCGCGCGATCTCCGCCGGTGCGGTATCCGCATTGGTCAGCACGGCCTGATCGCAGGTGATTTCGCGGTAGACCGCCATCTGGGTGTCGATCGAGCGGGCCTGGTGATGGACCACAAAGCCGCTGGTGCGCTCGCCCGCCCCCGGAGCGCCCGCGATGACCACGACCGGCGAGCGCTCGGCATAGGCACCGGCGACGGCATTGACCAGATTGAACGCGCCCGCCCCGTAGGTGACGACGGCCACGCCCAGGCCGGCATGATAGCGGGCCGCGGCATCGGCGGCGAACCCGACGCCCGGCTCGTGGCTGAGCGTGTAGTACGGAAGGATCCCGCTTTCCTCGATCACCTTGAAGAACGGCAGCACGAAATCGCCCGGGATGCCGAAGATCTCGCGGGCGCCGTGGTCCTTCAAACCCTGCAACAGGGACGTGGCGAGCATGACGCGACTTGGCCTATCTGCCGCGCGAATGCAATTGTCCCGCGGCGTGCGCGCTTGCGCCGGCGAGCTGCGGGACCTTGTTGTCGGCGATCAGAACCGGTCGCGAGCAAAGCGCGGCGCCCTGGCGGTCAGGCCTTGCACTTGATGCTCTTGCTTGCCCTCCAGGACGTGACTTGGATCGCAGTGCCTCCGCACATGCCCGGGCCCATAGCCTTGCCCCAAACCTCGACCGCCGTCCCTGGCGGGATCCACGGCTTGGCGTCCCACAGGGAATAGGTCCCCTTCGACGTGGCAACCCCGATGCAGTACGGCGCCTGAACGTAGGTGCAGCCGCGCGCGATCGGGGCCGGTCCTTTGGCGACGGCTTTCGCCTTCTTTTTCGCGGCGGCTTCAGCTCCCGTCACCGCCACGGCCCCGCAAAGCGCCAATGTCAAAGTCAGCCAATGTCTTGCAGCCACGTCAAACCCTCCCTGGTTGTTGTGCTGGACGCGGCGGACTGTAGGGTCGGCACCCCGACATCTCAACAGAATTGAGCCGGGATTCGATCAAGGTCGCGCGCCGCGACGCTCGACAAGCCGGCCGCGCCGGAGCCAGTCTGGTCCGGCGACAATCAGCTCATCGATCGGGAGGTCATGCCGTTTCTGCGCGATGGGTGAGATTTGTTTGCGCGTGGTTGCCGCCTCACCTCACGCCACGTTTGCGCGATTGCCGGAATTGCGCCGCCTGCGCGGCGGCAAAATCCGGCCCGCCTCCGTCAAAACGGAATCTCGTCATCCATGTCGCCGCGTTTGCCGGCGCCCGCCATCGCCGGCTTGCGCTCGCGCGTCGAGGGACCGGACGATCCGAAATCGCCACCGCCGGTGTCGTCGGAGCCGATCTCGCCGCCGCCGCCGCCCGCGCGGTCCAGCATGGTCAGTTGCGAGTTGAAGCCCTGCAGCACCACTTCGGTGGAGTATTTGTCCTGCCCGGATTGGTCCTGCCATTTGCGCGTCTGCAGAGAGCCTTCGAGATAAACCTTCGAGCCCTTCTTCAAGTATTGCTCGGCGATCCGGCAAAGCCCCTCGTTGAAGATGACGACGCGATGCCATTCGGTCTTTTCTTTCCGTTCGCCGGTCGCCTTGTCGCGCCAGGATTCCGACGTGGCCACGCTCAAATTCGCGATCGGGCGGCCGTCCTGCGTGCGCCTGATCTCCGGATCCTTGCCGAGATTGCCGATGAGGATCACCTTGTTCACGCTACCGGCCATGACGTTCTCCTGCTGATTGCTGCCATCACCCTAATCCCAAGTGCGCCGACAAGTCGCCGTCGGACCCTGTCCTGTCATGCTTTTCCACAGCACACGGCAGCGGCAGAGGTTGCCGGAGCTTGTTCCCTGTTTGTTCTTATCATTCCGCCGTTTCAAATGCAATGCTGCTAACCCGGCTTTTTCCGTCAGAGGACCAAAGTCCTGCTTTTGGCGGGGGCCGCCGAGCGGCGTTGCAGCCACAGAAATAAGAAGCCGACGACCGGGACCAAGATGTCACTGTAAAAAATGACCCCGGCATTGCCGGGAGCGAAATTGTGCGCGGCGATCATCTGATAAACGTGACCGGCGGCGGCGCCCCACAGAAAGCAGGCCGGCCCGGCCACCGCCGCAAGCCGCATATCAAAGCTGCCCTTGAACGCCAGCAGGCCGATGGCGGCGAAGCCGAGGCTGGCAAAGCCCACCTCCAACTGGAACGGGCTGTCCTCCCATCCGATGAAAGCCGCGGTCATCTTCCCGAAGAAGACGTGCAGGACGAAATTGTAGAAATTCGCGATCGCGATCGAGAACAGCAGGAAATACGAGAACAGCGCTTCGACGATCACTGCGTCGCTGCGCGGTTGCCGCGCATGCCAAAGCGCGATGGCCGACGCGATGAGGCCCAGCACGAAGAATGTCAGCGTGAAGTTGCCGAGCACGAATTCGATGACGCCTCTCATCAGGTTCTCCGCGGCGCCGGCGCTGGACCGTGCTCCCCTCCGGTCACAGCGCCCCCTGCAGGAAACGCAACATCTGCGGGGCGGCCTGCGCCCCGTAGCTGCCCGGCTCCTCGACCGGTTCGCTCGCCCAGAAATGTCCCGAGCCGGGAACGACAATGCTGCGCGCAAAGAAGCCGGCCTGCTTGAGCGCGGTCAGGAACACCTGCGACTGGGTCTGCGGGTCGACGATGTCGTCGTTGGTGCCGTGGATGAGGAGAAAGCGCGTCCTGGTCTTTTCGTTCTTCTCCACGGTGGCATAGCTCGTCGGCGAGGCATCGAAATAGATGCGGCGGTTCTGCATCGGCGAGACGCCGAGGAACTTTTCAGTGATCTGGTCGCGCGGACGGGTGATCTGGTCGTGCAGCCACTGCGCCTGCATGTCGTAGACGCCGTAGAATCCGATCACCGACTTGACGTTCGCGGCCGTGGCGACATGCGGATCGTTGCGGTACTCGGTCGAAAACAGGGGCTCGTCGCCGGCAAGCGCAACCAGCGCCGCCAGATGCGCGCCGGCGGAATCGCCCATCAGCCCGATGCGGTCCGGATCGATGCCGAACCGCGCGGCGTTGGCACGCACGAACTGGACGGCGGCTTTGACATCATAGACCGCCCCGGGAAACGTCTTGGCGCCGGGCTTCGACAGCCGGTAGCTGATCGCGAATACCGCGTAGCCGTGCTTGGCGAAAAAAGTTCCCCAATGCCGGTAGGTGACGGGGCTGCCGGCCTGCCATCCGCCGCCATGCGCCGCGATCACCACTGGCGCCTTGTCGACGCCCTTCGGCAGATAGAGATCGCCGGTGAGGGTGACCCCGTCATGCTGGACGTATTCGATCTTGGCCTGCGTCGAGACCGCGTAGGTCGATGGCGGGTTTTGCGCCTGGGCAGCCGCCGCCGTGACCGCCGATACGAGCGCGAATGCAGTCAGCAAGGCCTTCATGGTCGCCCTCCTCCTCAATCCTGCCCCACCTTCGTGGGCATCGTTGCGGCTGAACTTTCACTCTCTCCGGTGGGTTGTCCACAGCCGCGCAAAGCCCGAATGCCGGGCTTGCGGCGCACACCCTAGTGTGGCGCATTTGACGTTCCTATCAGTATTGGCTGCGGTTCCTTCATAGGAACGTCAAATGCAAAGCCACACTAGGATCATGACTTGCTAGTGTCCCTGTTTCCGACGTTCGTAAAAGCAGGTGCTGCGAAATGATACGAACGTCGGAAACGGGACACTAGCGAAAGCCCCGTTCTCACTACGTTCCGGCAGTCCGCGCGCAAAGGTGCTCGGGACGTTCTCTTCGCCCATCTGGCTGCGCCGACGGACCGCATGAACGACCTCTTCGACAAGAGCCGACCTCGCCGCCAAACGGCTCCCGACGGAACCCGCGTGATCGCGATCCGCGGCGCCCGCGAGCACAATCTCAAGAACGTCGATCTCGAGATCCCGCGCGACCAGCTGGTGGTGTTCACCGGGCTCTCGGGCTCGGGCAAATCCTCGCTCGCCTTCGACACCATCTATGCCGAGGGCCAGCGCCGCTACGTGGAATCGCTGTCCGCCTACGCCCGCCAGTTCCTGGAGATGATGCAGAAGCCGGACGTCGACCAGATCGACGGCCTCTCCCCCGCCATCTCGATCGAGCAAAAAACCACGTCGCGCAATCCGCGTTCGACCGTCGGCACCGTCACCGAGATCTACGATTACATGCGGCTGCTGTGGGCGCGCGTGGGCGTACCCTATTCGCCGGCGACCGGGTTGCCGATCGAAAGCCAGACGGTTTCGCAAATGGTTGACCGGGTGCTGGCGCTGCCCGAGGGCACCCGGCTCTATCTGCTGGCGCCCGTGGTGCGCGGCCGCAAGGGCGAGTACCGCAAGGAGCTCGCCGACTTTATGAAGCGTGGCTTCCAGCGGGTGAAGATCGACGGCAAGTTCTACGAGATCGCCGACGCGCCGACGCTCGACAAGAAGTTCAAGCACGACCTCGACGTGGTGGTGGACCGCCTGGTGGTGCGGCCCGATATCGCGACGCGGCTCGCGGAGTCGTTCGAGACGGCGCTGCGGCTCGCCGACGGCTTGGCCGTGGTGGAGTTCGCCGACGCGCCTGGCGCCGCTCCACCCGGTGAGGGGCCCGCAAAGAAGTCGGCGAAAATCCATGACCAGAGCGGGCCCGAGCGCCTGGTCTTCTCCGAAAAGTTCGCTTGCCCGGTGTCGGGCTTCACCATTCCTGAAGTCGAGCCGCGGCTGTTCTCGTTCAATAACCCGTTCGGCGCCTGCCCGGCCTGCGGCGGGCTCGGCGTCGAGCAGCATATCGACGCCGATCTTGTCATTCCCGACAAGGACAAGACCTTGCGCGGCGGCGCGATCGCGCCGTGGGCGAAATCGACCTCGCCCTATTACATCCAGACGCTGCAGGCGCTCGGCAAGCATTACAAATTCACGCTCGACACCAGATGGAAGGACCTGCCGAAGAAGACGCAGGACGCCCTCCTCAACGGCTCGGGCGAGGACGCGATCCGCTTCGTCTACGACGACGGGCTGCGCTCCTACCAGACCACGAAACCGTTCGAAGGCGTGGTCACCAATCTCGAGCGGCGCTGGCGCGAGACTGACAGCGATTGGGCGCGCGAGGAGATGGCGAAATATTTCACCGACATCCCCTGCGCCGCCTGCAGCGGCTTCCGGCTCAAGCCCGAGGCGTTGTGCGTGAAGGTCGGCGGGTTGCATATCGGCGAGGTCGCCGAGATGTCGGTCAAAGCGTGCCGGCGAATGGTTCACCGAACTGCCCGGCCGGCTGAGCCCCAAGCAGAACGAGATCGCGGTGCGGGTGCTCAAGGAAATCCGCGACCGGCTCAAATTCCTGGTCGACGTCGGGCTCGAATATCTCACCCTGGCGCGCGCCTCGGGCACCCTCTCGGGCGGCGAAAGCCAGCGCATCCGGCTCGCCTCGCAGATCGGCTCAGGGCTCACCGGTGTGCTCTACGTGCTCGACGAGCCTTCGATCGGGCTGCACCAGCGCGACAATGCGCGGCTGCTGGAAACGCTCAAACGGCTGCGCGACCTCGGCAACACCGTGATCGTGGTGGAGCACGACGAGGACGCGATCCGCACCGCCGACCACGTGCTCGACATCGGGCCGGGCGCCGGCATTCACGGTGGCCACGTGGTCGCGCAGGGGACGGTCGACGACATCGTCGCCGCGCCCGCGTCCCTCACCGGCAAATATCTCTCGGGCGAGATGACCGTTCACATTCCCGAGCGCCGGCCGAAGAACCCGCGACGGGTGCTGAAGCTGGTCAACGCGCGGGGCAACAACCTCAAGAACGTCAGCGTCGAAATCCCGCTCGGCCTGTTCACCTGCGTGACCGGCGTCTCCGGCGGCGGCAAGTCGACCTTGCTGGTCGACACGCTCTACAAGGCGATCGCGCGCAAGCTCAACGGCGCCTCCGAGGCCCCTGCCCCGCACGACCGCATCGAAGGGCTCGAGCATCTCGACAAGGTCATCGACATCGACCAGTCGCCGATCGGCCGCACGCCGCGCAGCAATCCGGCGACCTATACCGGCGCGTTCACGCCGATCCGCGAATGGTTCGCCGGGTTGCCCGAGGCAAAGGCGCGCGGCTACGAGCCCGGCCGCTTCTCCTTCAACGTCAAGGGCGGGCGTTGCGAGGCCTGCCAGGGCGACGGCGTGATCAAGATCGAGATGCACTTTTTGCCCGACGTCTACGTCACCTGCGACGTCTGCAAGGGCAAGCGCTACAACCGCGAGACGCTCGACGTCCTGTTCAAGGGCAAATCGATCGCCGACGTGCTCGACATGACGGTCGAGGAGGCGCTGGGCTTCTTCAAGGCGGTGCCGCGGGTGCGCAGCGTGCTCGAGCTGCTGCACCGCGTCGGCCTCGACTACATCCATGTCGGCCAGCAGGCCACCACGCTCTCGGGCGGCGAGGCCCAGCGCGTCAAGCTCGCCAAGGAGCTGTCGAAGCGCGCAACCGGCCGCACCCTGTACATTCTGGACGAGCCCACGACCGGACTGCATTTCCACGACGTCGCGAAGCTGCTCGAGGTGCTGCACGAACTGGTCGAGCAGGGCAACACCGTGGTGGTGATCGAGCACAATCTCGAAGTGATCAAGACCGCGGACTGGCTCATCGACCTCGGCCCCGAGGGCGGCGACGGCGGCGGCGAGATCGTGGCCGCGGGCACGCCCGAAGAGATCGCCAAGGCGAAGCGCAGCTACACCGGGCAGTTCCTGGCGCCGGTGCTGGGACGGCGCGAGGCCAAGGGCAAGGCGAGGACGGAAGCGGCGGAGTAAACGGCGTCACGGATACTCAGGCCGTCACCTGCTGTCCTCATTAGCTTCGTTGCCTTGGTCCCGATCGCCCTTACATCCGCGGCAGCGGCCGCTTCGACTTGGCGGTGGATGGCACCTTCACCAGCGCCTCACCGTCGAGCACGATCTCGTCGGCCACCTTGCAGGTGCAGGTGAGCCGGGCGCGTTGGCGCTCCGGATTGAGTTCCGCCACTGTCACAGTCACGTCCACCTGGTCGCCGATCCGCACCGGCGCGCGGAAATTGAGCGTCTGCGAGATGTAGACGGCGCCGGGGCCCGGGAGCCGCGTGCCCAGCACGGCCGAGATCAGGCTCGCGGTGTAGAGACCGTGAGCGATGCGCTTGCCGAACTGGGTCTTGGCGGCAAAATGCTCCGAGAGATGGATGGGATTGCGATCGCCGGTGAGCTGCGCAAATCCCACCACATCCGAGGACGCAATGATCTTCGACAAGGTCTCGGTCATGCCGACCGAGAGGTCCTCGAAATAAAGGATGCGCAGCTCCAGTATCATCGAGGCGAAGGTAGCGCGAACGGAGCGTCAGCGAAATCCGGACCGGTCCGTTCCTGGATCCGCTGCGTTTCGTCGCGGCGACGGTTCATTATGCCGCGGCGAGCTCCTTGTCCTGCGCTTCGGCACGCTGCAGCGCCGGCCGGGACGCCAGACGGCCGATATAGGCGGTGAACTCGGGCCGCTCAGGAAGAAGCTTGAACATCGTGCCCCAGCGCAGCGTCGAGCCGATGACCACGTCGGCCGCGGTGAACTGCTCGCCCATGAGATACGGCCCCTTGGCGACCGCCTTCGCGGTCACGTCCATCACCGTGTCGAAGTCCCCGTAACCGAGCGCTCCGCGGCGCGCCTCCTCCTTGCGCGGGAAGGCGCGATCCAGCATCGCCGGCTCGATGCAGCTCGGGCCGAAGAACAGCCATTTGAGATAGACGCCGCGGCGCGGATCGCCCACCGGCACGTTGAGCTTGGCGCGCGGAAATTCGTCGGCGAGATAGGCGCAGATCGCCGCCGCCTCGGTGATGACAACGTCGCCGTGCTTGAGTGCTGGGACCTTGCCCATCGGATTGACCGCGAGATAATCCGGCGCGCGGTTGTCGCCTTTGCTCAAGCTGAGCAGGTGAATGTCATAAGGCTCGCCGATCTCCTCGAGCATCCATCGCGTGATCGACGAGCGCGACGGGGCGGCGTGATAGAGCGTAAGCTTCGCCATGCGGAACTCCGTTGTTGGACGAGGCCGTGCGGTAGCGCGGAATCATGTCGGTTCTGCGAAATTGGCGGGACCGTAGGAAAGCACCGGATGAGCCAGCGCAACCGCATCTCGGCCGCGATCTTCGTGCTGTCATGCGTTCTCGGCGCGACGGCGGTCGCGGCCGCGCCGATCGCGGCCGGCGATGGCCAGCAGACGGTCGATATCGCCGGCACGCGCATGACGGTTTTTACATACCGTCCTGCAAACTGTTCTGACCTGTCGTTGCTGCTGGTGTTTCACGGCGTCGCCCGCAATGCCCGCAGCTACCGGGATTACGCCCGCCCACTCGCCGACCGGAATTGCCTGCTGCTGGTCGCGCCGCTGTTCGCCCAGCGCGACTTTCCCGGATGGCGCTACCAGCGCGGCGGCATCGTCAAGGACGGCGTGGTCCAGAACCCGTCGGATTGGAGCGGCAGACTGGTGCTAGCGCTGGTCGATTGGGCCCGCCAGCAGGAGGGCCGGCCGCTCGCCTATTCCCTGCTCGGACATTCGGCCGGCGGCCAGTTTCTGGAGCGCCTCGCCGCCTTCGTCCCGACGCAAGCGAAACGCATCGTCGTCGCCAACCCGGGCAGCTATGTGTTTCCCAGCCTGGACGTTGCAGCGCCCTATGGGCTGGCTAAGGTCTATGCCGGCGCCGATGGCGAGGCCCAACTGCGGCGCTATCTCGAACTGCCGCTGACCATCTATCTCGGCGAAGCAGACACGCGCGTCGACGATCGCGATGACAGTCCCGACGCGCGTGCCCAGGGCGCCTCGCGCTACCAGCGCGGCGTGAACGCGTTCAACGCGGCGCGAACGCTGGCGCAGGAGCGCGGCTGGGCATTCAACTGGCGACTGGTCGAATTGCCGGGCGTCGGACACAACGCGCCGAAGATGTTCTCCGCGCCACAAGCGTCCGACGCGCTCGCGCCCTGAAGCCGGCCCTGCCGAGAGCTCGACCTCATGAAATCATGGGGAAGCTGTGGCTGCGACGCGCGAAATGTCATAGAGATGGATATCGGTCACAGACCGGGAGCCGGCGGTGGACGCGAAATCGCCTTCATCCGAGGTCGCAAATTCCGGAAGCGAAGCCGGTATCGTTGCCGCGAGCGTCTACGCCGGCGGCAAGCGCGTCGCGGGCGTTGCGATCGAGGAGGCCGGCGAATGGTCGAAACGGCCGGGCCACGTCGTTTGGATCGGTCTGTTCGAACCAAGCTATGACCTGCTGGCCCGGGTGCAGGCACAGTTCGATCTGCATCCCCTCGCCATCGAGGACGCCGGCAAGCCGCACCAGCATCCCAAGCTGGAGCAATATGGCGAGGCGCTCTTCATCGTTGCACGAACGGCCCAGATCGTCGACGAGCGCATCGCCTTCGGCGAAACCCACATCTTCATGGGGCGTGGATATGTGGTGACCGTACGGCATGGAGCCTCGAGCTCCTACGCGGCGGTGCGCGGACGATGCGAGTCGTGCCCGACCGTGCTGTCGCACGGCGAGCACTACATTCTCTACGCAATCCTCGACTTCATCGTCGACAACTACATGCCGGTGGTGGAAACCGTTCACGAAGAGGTCGAGGCGATCGAAGACCGCGTGTTCGACTCCGTTCTCAACAAGGCCGATGGGCAGCGCCTCTACATGCTGCGCCGGGACCTTCTACGGTTGCGAAACGCAGCCGCTCCGCTGGTCAATGTTTGCCGCCGGCTCGAACATGCGGAAGTGATGTCGATCGATCCGACGATGCAGCCGCTGTTCCGCGACGTGACCGATCACGTGCTCCGCGTGCAGGAGGAGATCGACATGTTGCGCGAGGTGCTGGCGTTCGCGTTCGAGGCGAGCCTGATGAACGGTCAGACCGAGCAGACCAGCATCACCCGCCGTCTCGCGGCGTGGGCCGCCATTCTCGCGGTGCCGACGGCGATTGCCGGGATTTACGGCATGAACTTCGAATACATGCCCGAACTCAAGATGAGCTACGGTTATTTCCTTGTTCTGGGGGTCGTTACAACCATCTGCGTAACACTCTACGTGCGGCTGCGACACTACGGTTGGCTGTGAGGACGCCTTGATGGTGGTCACCGCTGCGTAAGTGACGGTCGGCCGCTGGCGAATGTTCTCGCGATTGCAGTCGGTGCGCCTCCTGATCCATGCTCATCCTGTCGGCTCATGAGACAGGAGAACCACATGCCAGACGTCACGCGGCGGGTCGCGCTTGCTGCAACGTTGTTCGTATTCCAGTCGGTGCTTTCCCTAGCGCCCGCTGCCGCGCAGGAGGCCATGGAGAAGAAATCGTACAACTATTCCGCCTGGACGCCGGGCATCTTCTCGGAAGCGGTGACCATCACCAATATGGGCAAGGGCAAATTCATTTTCCTCGCCGGCATTGGTGCGGAAGACGAGAACGGCCCGCGCGGGAAGATCCGCCACGCCGGCGATTTCGCGGCGCAATGCGCCTATGCCTACGACAAGGTCAAGCGCGCGTTGGCGGCCAACGGCTCGAGCCTGAAGGACGCGGTGAAGATGACGGTCTATGTCACCGACATGCGCAACCGTCTCGACTGGGCGAAATGCTCGAGCGAAGCCTTCGCCGGCGCCACCGTGCCGGCGCAAACGCTTCTCGGCATCAGTCAGCTCGCCTTTCCCGAGATGATGGTGGAGATCGACGTCACCGCCGTCTCACACGAATAGCGCCCGGTTTCAAGCAGGCGGCGGCCCCTCGCGTTCGAGCACGCGCAGTTTGCGCACCGTGAGCTCGTCGACCTCGAGCGTCTGGAAGCGCGCCTTCCTGACCGTGACGCGGCCGACCGCGAGCCGACCGATTGCCAGCGCACCGATCGCCAGCGCACCGACGGCGATCGCGCCAAAGGCGGCGGCGCCGATCGCTGCCGCGATCACGCTTGTGGCGGGAACGGCGTCAGCGCGGCGGGCAAGTTCACGCGGCATCGGCGACCTCCGTGGCAAGCTTGCGCTTGCGGCATTACGTCCGTTCGGGTTTGTCCCTCGCAGCAGTCGTGTATCATCCTCCGGCAGAAGAACAATCTACCCAGGGAGATATCATGCCGTCTCGCTCAACGACGCTGCCAATTTTGTTGCTTGCGCTCAGCGCTCTGATCGCAGCGTCGGCGAGCGCCGGCGCGCAAACCTACCCCGATCGCCCGGTGAAGATCATCGTGCCGATCGGTCCATCCGGCAGCTACGACATCGTCGGCCGCTTGCTCGCGGACCAGCTCTCGAAGCGGCTGGGCCAGAGCGTCGTGGTGGAGAACCGGCCCGGCGCGGGGACCATCGTCGGCACGCAGGCGGTGATCAATGCGCCGCCCGATGGTTATACCCTGCTCGTGGGCGGCCTGAGCAACATCGTGTTCAACGCCGGGCTCTATCAAAAGCTGCCCTATGACCCGCTCACCGACCTCATTCCGGTCGCGCTGGTGTTCAACATCTCCTACACGCTGGTCGCCCACAAGGATCTCCCCTACTCGACGCCGAACGATGTGATCGCGGCGGCTAAGAAGGATCCGGGCGGGCTGAAGCTTGCCAATGCGGGAACCGGCACCGGGCAGCACATCCTCGGCGCTGCCTTCATGAAATTCACCGGCACCAAGTTCCTGGAGGTACCCTATCGCGGATCGTCGGCGGCGTTTCCCGATCTGCTTGCCGGCCGTGTCGACCTGTTTGTCGATTCGACGCCCGGAGCGCTGCCCTACATCAAATCCGGCCAGGCCAAAGGGATCGCGATCCTGTCTTCGAAGCGAAGCGCACAGATTCCCGACGTGCCGACCATGACCGAAGCCGGGCGTTCCCAATCTCGAGATCGATTCCTGGATCGGCTTGTTCGCTCCCGCCAAGACCCCACCGGCGGTCATCGCGCGCTTGCAGGAGGCGATCGCCCAGTCGCTGCCGGAGCTCAAACCGCGTTTCGAGCAGAATGGCGGAGAAGTGATCGACCTGGCGCCAGGCAAGCTCAAGCCGTTCATCGCATCCGAATCCGACAAATGGATCAAGATCATCCACGAGGCGGGCATTCGACTCGACTAGCTGACCTGGAGATGGCGCCGGCGTTCCGGCTAGACCTTCGTCATTGTTGGCTACCGAATGTCTCCGGCGGCGTGATAGCATACCGTGGTCGCGACACGGCGACCACGACATCGAGCGGCACCTGGCGTCGCGACCCCTGACTGTACAGGAGGTACGACCATGGCGCACCAGCATGTTCTCATGGGGGCGGAGTCGAACCGTGTCCGCCCGACAGTCCGCATCATCGGCCTGCGAGACCTCAAGGACGCGCTTGCCCGCGGCATTGCCGACTTTTCGGCCATGCCTACTCACGCGGTGTTCCTGTGCTTGATCTATCCCATTGTCGGTTTGCTTCTGGCGCGCCTGACCCTGGGCTACGAGGTCTTGCCGCTGTTGTTTCCTCTCGCCGCCGGCTTCACGCTGCTCGGGCCGTTCGCCGCTATCGGTCTTTACGAACTGAGCCGGCGCCGCGAGCAAGGCCTCGACGCTTCGTGGCAAGATGCATTCGACGTGCTGCGCTCGCCGTCACGCGGCGCGATCGCCGCGCTCGGCCTTCTGCTGCTCGCGATCTTCGTGATCTGGATTGCAGTCGCGCAGGCGATCTATATCGCGAACTTCGGCTATGAGCCGGCTGCCTCCATTCCGGACTTTCTCCATCAGGTCTTCACCACGCCCGCGGGCAGGATGCTCATCATTGTGGGCAATCTCGTCGGGTTTCTGTTCGCCCTGGCGGTGCTGACCATCAGCGTGGTTTCGTTTCCGCTGCTGCTCGACCGCGATGTGGGCGCGGTCGAAGCGGTGCTGACATCGGTGCGCGTCGTGGCGGCGAACCCCGTGATGATGGCGATCTGGGGGTTGATCGTGGCCGGCTTGCTGGTGATCGGCTCCTTGCCGTTCTTCTTCGGGTTGGCCGTGGTGGTGCCGGTGCTCGGGCATTCGACCTGGCACCTCTATCGCAAGGTGGTGGAGCCGGATCCGAACCCTCACCAAGTGCTTCCGCGTCCGCCGAGAAGCCGTCGTTATGCGGCGCAATTTCCGGCCGCCCTGTTCACCGGCGAGCGCGGCAGGCCCCTGGACGAGGGCGGGGAACGCTCCAGGCCAAAATAGCTGAGGCCGGAGAGTCCCGCGCGTCGTGCCGGCTGGCGCGAAAGGCGCCTCGCGAGGGTCGATCAATTGCGTGCTTCAGCGGCTCAAGCGGGAACGTTCGCGACCGAAGGCGCCAGCTCACAGACGTGCGTCACCGGCTGCGGCAGTGCGCTGCCCTGCTCCAGTTCGTAACCGACCGCCCGCAGCGCTCCGCTCGCCGCGCACATCTCCACCGCGATGCGGGTATAGGGATTGAGCACCGGCGGGGTCACCCAGGCGAAATCCGCATGCGCGAATGCTTGCGGCCAGGATGAAAGCGCCTCGCGTCGCGCGCTGCTGTTGGCCGCGGCCTCGGCCGGTGAAACGGTGAGCAGCCGCGTGGCGCACACCCGCGCCTCCCATGACGGCGCGCTGGGCACCCAATCGTTGGCCGCCGACGTGTCGTGGTCGCGCGTGGCAAAGGTTTCTTCGGTGCGCTCGATCACGCAGCGCTCGCCGCGGTCGCACCCGATGAGCGTGAAGATCACCGGACGCGCGACCGGCACGGTCTCGAGCCGGCGTCTGGCCGCGTCGAAATCGCGGCAGGTCTCGAACACCTCACGCAGCAGGTGGTCGGGCGGGCAGAAGCGAATCGGCCATGTTTGCAGCGCGTTCATGGCAAGGTCATAGGGCCGCAGCCACGGCTGGCGCGTGCGGCGCCAGAGCGGCGCCTGGTTGATCGCCGCCGCGAACCGCCCCGGCGCCGAGGCGGTCAGCGTTCCGGCATAGCCGGGCCAAGTAACGCTGATGAAGTCGCCCGCGCTTCCCCGCATACGGGCGACCTCGAGATGGCGCCCGAGCCCCGGGAATGGCCAATCGAGCGTACGCGCGAGCCAAGGCACGCCGTCCTCGTCACGGGCCAGCGTGGTGCACCCCCATTGATACGAGCCGTTGAGAAACCAGATGCCGGGAAAGTCCAGCGTGGCGGCAATCGCTTCAACGTCGGCGGTGTAGGGCGAGCGCGAACGTCTGAGCCATGCGCGCGTGATCGCGTCCATGGCCGGAAGCAGCGCGCGCGCGGGTCGCGGCAACCAGCTCAGGCACTCATCGCCCAGGGCGCGCGCGCGGGCGCGCTCGCTGGCGGCGTGGCCAACAAGGCCGCCTTCGCGAAAATCCACGACCGGAATGGAGACCAGAGGGCGTATCGCTGCGCTCATTGCGGCCGATGCTTACGACAATTCAAAGGTACGGGCCACATCTTCGTAACCGGCTCGTGCGGTTGAAAGCCGCGACGGGGTGCCGCGGCGACTTTGGATTTGATCATTGGCCGCTCACGCGGAATTCTCTACAGTGCCGCCGCGTGTACGATCTTTCGGCTGGAGGGGAAAGAGTGATCAGAGTTGCAGGCAGGGTGCTGAGCATCGTCGCGCTTGTTACGCTCGCAACGCCGGTGCTCGGCGAGGACGACTTCCCGCTCGTCGGCACGTACACGGAAAACCAGGCGTGCAAGGGCGATGGCTCGGACTCCGGTGTGTCGCGCGTGAAGATCACGATGCGCGACATCGACTCGGTGTTCGGCCTCTGCACCATCCTGAGCAGGAAGCGTGAGGGCGCCACCTTTGCGGTCCATGTCGAGTGCAAGGGTCCGGGCGGCAGCCAGATGCTGGGCGACGTCAACTTCACGCCGCGCGACGACAAGATCATCGATTTTTCGGATCAGGACCAAACCTACAAAGCTACGCTCTATAAGTGTCCGGAGTGAGCAGCCAGCGCGTTCGCTGCCTATCCAAGTCCTCGACATGCCCCGCTTTGCGGGGCATTTTTGTGCGACGGGCACAATTCCCCGCATGTATAGTCCACTGGCGGTGGCCACGCCGCAACTCTCGGGATGAGGAACAGCATGACGTATGAAGGCATGCTTGCGGAGACGGTCGCCTTTCGCGGCCACAAAGGAGACGTGGGCGAAGCCTACTACGCGCGTCCCCTTGGCGGCGGGCCGTGGCCCGGCGTCGTCCTGATCCATCACATGCCCGGTTGGGACGAATGGATCAAAGAAGCGACCCGCAAGCTCGCCCACCATGGCCTGGCGACGATCTCTCCGCATCTCTATTTCCGCGACGGCCCCGGCAGTCCCGATGACGTCGGCGCGCGGGTGCGCGCGGCCGGCGGCGTGGCCGACGAGCAGGTGGTGGGCGATGTCGCCGGCTGTATGGAATTCCTGCGCGCGCAGCCCTACGCCAATGGCAAGGTCGGCGTGATCGGCTTCTGTTCGGGCGGACGCCATACCTATCTCGCCGCCTGCTCGCTCGACGGCATCGACGCCGCAGTCGATTGCTGGGGCGGCAATGTCATCGTCGATGACCCCAAGCAACTCAATCCGAAGCGCCCGGTGGCGCCGATCGATCTCACGGACAAGATGCGCTCCCCGCTGCTCGGTCTGTTCGGCAATGACGATGAAAACCCCAACCGCGACCAGGTGAACCGCACCGAGGCCGTGCTCAAGAAACTCGGCAAGAATTACGAGTTCCACCGCTACGACGGCGCCGGTCATGCCTTTTTCAACGCCTCGCGCCCGGCCTATCGCGCCGAACAGGCGCTCGACGGTTGGAGCAAAGTGTTCGCGTTCTTTCACAAGCATCTCGCCACGCCGGCCGCGGCGCGCGCCGCCTAGTAACTCCTGGAGATCATCATGTGCTCGTACATCGTGGAAAAGGCCAAGCTCCTGGGGAGCGCCAAGGGGCCGAACGGCTGGATGCGGATCGACACCGCCAATGTCTATTATGATCACCCCTTCCATGCCCCGCTCGATCATGCGCTCGGCATCGACTTCATCAACGAGGCGGAAGGCGGTCGTGAACGCGTGGCGGTGGAATTGAGCGCGCAGTCCGCGCGCGACCTGGTCGAGAAGATTCTCGCCGCTTTGGCGAGCGGCGAAGTCGAGCACGGCAAGGCGGCGCATCACCCAGCCGCGGCGGCGGCGGAATAGGATTGCGCCACGGCACGCACGCATCGGAGGCTTTTCTTATGGAACCGGTGTCCAGCCGGACACAACGAGACGAGGACATCGCAGGCGCGTGACAGAACAAGACTCGGCTCAGCAGCGTTGCAAGAGCCGCGGAGGAAACGCCATGAGCATCCTGACCCGAACCAGGTTCGACGTCGTTCCGCTGACGAAACACATCGGGGCGGAAATTCGCGGGCTCGATCTGCGCGAAAAGCCGGATGACGAGACCATCCGCGCCATCTACCAGGCCTGGCTCGATCACCTGGTGATCGTCTTTCCCGGCCAGAGCCTGTCGCAGGAAGATTTCATCCGGGTGACCGGTTATTTCGGCGAGCTCGGCGAGTTGGGCCGGCCGGCGAAGTATTTTCCCAAGGGCTATTCGAGTCTGCTGCCCGGCATCATGCTGATCTCGAACATCCGCGAAAACGGCGAGCCGATCGGCGCGCTGCCCGACGGCGAGATGATGTTCCATCACGACATGATCCATGCCGAAGTGCCCAGCAAGGCGACGCTGCTGTACTCCGTCGAAATTCCTTCGGCCGGTGGCAACACGCTGTTTGCGAGCGGCTACGCCGCCTATGACACGCTGGATCCCGCCATCCGCAACAAGCTCGAGGGCCGCAAGGCCATGCATCACTATAACTACGGCTCGACGCAGAAGGGCGACGGCCGCGGCACCGCGGCCTTTGGCCAGTGCACGCATCCGGTGTTTCGCACCCACGAGGATACCGGCAAGAAGGCGATCTACGTCAACCGGCTGATGACGGTCGGCATCGTCGACATGCCGCCGGAGGAGAGCGAACCGCTGCTCAACGCCGTGTTCGACCACGCCGAGAAGCGGGACTTCGTCTATGAGCACGTCTGGCGCGTGGGCGATCTCCTGCTGTGGGACAATCGCTGCTCGTCGCATGCGCGCACCGATTTTCCCTCGGTCGAACGCCGGTTGATGCTGCGCACCACGGTCAAAGGCACCGTGCGTCCTTATTGAGTACATCGCGCCCGTCGATCCACATCGCATGGGCGCGGCTCGACGCAGTCGGGTATGGCGGAGGATGGGAATGATCGCCCCGCTCGCACGAACGGCCTGCGTTCTCGCAGGCGCCCTAGTCGTGACCTTGCCGGCGGCGGCGCAGGACTATCCAAAAAGGCCGATCGAACTCGTGGTGCCGTTCGTTGCCGGCGGCACCACCGACAACATCGCCCGGCTCATGGCCCAGCGCTTCTCCGAAAGCTGGGGCCAGACCGTAGTGGTCAACAATCGCGCCGGCGGCGGGAGCACGATCGGCACCAACGCGGTCGCCAAGGCGCCGCCCGACGGGCACACCCTTCTCGTCACGACGATCGGCTTTGCGATCAATGCCGGCCTGCAGAAATTGCCCTACGATCCCATCGGGGATTTTACCCCCATCACCGAGCTCGCCTCGCTTCCGCTCGTGCTGGTGGTGCACGCGTCGGTGCCGGCGACGAATCTGCAGGAGTTCATCGCGCTGGCGAAGTCGAAGCCGGGCGGATGGGACTACGCGTCCTCCGGCACCGGCACGTCGCCGCATCTCGCCGCCGAGATGTTCAAGTCGATGGCCGGCATCGAGCTGGTGCACGTGCCGTTCAAGGGCAACGCCGAGGCCATGAACTCGCTCATGGGCGGACACGTGAAGATCTATTTCGCATTGGTGCCGGCGGTCCTCCAGCACATCAAGACCGGAGCGCTGCGAGCGATCGCGGTCACCACCGAGGAGCGCCTGCCCTATCTGCCCGACGTGCCGACGATCGCCGAACTGGGCTTTCCCGGCTACGAGATCAGCTCCTGGCAAGGCGTGTTCGCACCCGCGGGCACGCCGAAAGACGTGGTCGGCAAGATCAACGGCGAGCTCGTTCGCATGCTCAACGTACCGGAGATCCGCCGGCGTATTTCGCAGGAGGGCGCCGATCCCGTCGGCAGTACGCCGGACGCTTTCGCGACCCGGGTCAAGAACGAGATCACCAAGTGGACCAAGGTGATCAAGACATCCGGGATACAGGCCTCGAATTAGCTTGCGGCCGTGTTTCGCGGCAGGTGGCACGTCGCCCAAAGGATTCCGACCAGCGCCACGTTTGCGATGGCGAATGCCGTCAGTGTCGCCACGGTCGCCCCTGCCCCCGCGTACTCGATCACCAGCGCCCCGGCGGATGGCGCGAGGGCCTGTACGATCAGGCTCGGGAACGCCAGGCGCCCCATCAGGGTGGCATAGCGCGCCGGACCGAACAGCGCGAGCGGCAGCGTGCCGCGCGCGATCCACATGATGCCGTAACCGCCGGCATAGATCACGATCGCGACGGCGAGGATCGGAAACGCCGCGAGGAGCAGGGCTAGTCCCGCTGCCATCAGGCCGCACGATACGACCATGGTCCAGATCGGATGATAGCGTTCGCCGAAGATGCGCTCGACGAAGCGAGCACCGACCTGGGCTGGGCCGAACAGCGTCCCGAGCGTCACCGCTTCGGCGAAAGTGGTTCCTTTCGCCTGCAGGAAGATCAGGAGGTGCACCACCACGATCGAGCCGATGCCGGCGGAGATGGTCAGCACCAGCGCGAGCAATGCAAACGTCAGGTATTGCTGCAACGGCATGCGCGGGCCTTGCGGCTTGTCCGCCGCCACGCCCGCGACGGCGTCGGCCTTTGGTAGCGCCGACAATCGCGGCATGACCGCCATCTGGAGCGGCAACGATACGCAGAGATGCAGACCGGCATAGACCAGGCAGGCGCCCCGCCACCCGACCGTCTCCGCCAGGAACGCGCTGAGCGGCCAACACACCGTGCTGGCGAAACCGCCGAACAGCGTGAGATTGGTGATGGGTGTGCGCGCCTCCTTGCCGTAGAGCTTGCCGAGCGCGGCGAACACCGCGTCGTAGAGACCCGTTCCCATGCCGGCCCCGAGCACGACCCAAGCCAAGAGATACAGCGGCAGTGTCGGAGCGAAACCGATGCCGGCGAGCCCGGCAGCGTAAAGCAGCGAGCTCGCGGCGAGCACCGGCCTGCCGCCTTTGCGCTCGATGATCGCGCCCACTCTGCGGCGCGATCAGCCCGGCGACGAGGAGGCCGATCGACACGCCGCCGACCACCCAGCCCAGCGACCAGCCGGTATCCGCGACGATCGGCTCGGCCAGCACGGCGGGAAAATAGAACGAACTTCCCCAGGCCAGGATTTGAGCGATGCCGAGGGCGGTGACGACGACCCGCCGCGACCTCATGCATCGAGCCTGGCAGCCAGATCCTCCAGGCTGCCCGCCGCGACATCCACCGGCGCCTTGGGCGCGGTTTCGCCCGTGCCCGGCCCGCGCTCGTTTGGTCGAGCGATGTGCGCGGTGCGCAGTCCGCAGGCGGCGGCGGCAAGGAGATCGTTGGTGTGGGCGGCGACCATCATGCACTCGCCGGGCGGCAGATCGAGCGCCACGCAGGCGGCGAGATAGACGCGCGGCTTGGGTTTGTAATCGCCCGCGGTTTCCGCGCCCAGGATCGCGTCCCAGGGAAAGTTGTTGCGGCGCGCGAGATCGACCATCAGCGAGATGTTGCCATTGGAAACCGGCGCAAGCAGGTGCCGTTTCCTGAGCTGCGCCAGGCCCGGCGCGACATCGGGCCAGCCATCGAGCCGGTGCCAGGCGAGGTTGAGATCGCGCGCGATGTCGTCTGCGAGATTCGAAATCCCGAACCGCGGCAAGATGCGCTCGAGATTGCGCCGATGCAGCACGTCGAGCTTGCTGAACGGAATGCGGCCGGTGCGCACCTCTTCCATGCCGGGCTGGTATTCGCCGCGCCACGCGTCGGCGAAGGCGAACCAGTCGAGCGCATGTCCACGGGGCTTGAGAATGCGTTCGGCCTCACGCGCGATGCCGGCACGCCAGTCGACCAGCGTGCCGAACACGTCGAAGAACAGCGCCCTGACAGACACGGCGTACCGCTAGTGCACCCTCACGATCCCGCCGGCTCCATGCCCTTGGACTTGAGCACGTCGGCCGCGCCTGGACCCGAGAGCGTCTTGAGCAACGCCTTGGCCGCCTCGCTCTCCTTGCCATTGGCGCCGAGTCCGGCGGCATACACCGTGTAGTTCTGGATATCGGCGGGCAGCGGCCCGATCAGCGTGATGCCTTTCACCGGCAGGATCTCGCTGATCTGGTGAATGCCGATCTCCGCCTCGCCCCTGGCGATGTGCTCCGCCACCGCTCCGCCCGGGATCAACTTGGCCTTCGGCTTGACGTCGGCGGCGATGCCGAGCTTGTCGAGCAGCCCGGCGACATAGATGCCGCTCGAGCCGCCGGCGGCGGGATCGATATAGGCAACCGACTTGGCGGCGAGCAGCGTCTTCTTGAACGCGTCGACCGAGCTGATATCGGGCTTCGGCGCGCCCTCCTTGACCACGACCCCGACACCGACCCGGCCCAGATTGGTCCGGCTGCCGGCGACAAATTTGCCCTTGGTGGACAGATCGTTGACCGCCGCCGGCGTGAGCACCGCGAGGTCGAACGCTTCGCCGCCTTCGATGCGCTTGGTCAATGCGCCCACCGTGTCATTTTCCAGAATGACCTTGTGGCCGGTCTGCTTCTCGAAATCGGGCACGAGCACCAGGAGGACCTGCTTGAAGGCGCCGGCCGTAAGCACCTTGATCTCTGCCGCCGCGGCACCGCGCGGCACGCCCGCGGCCATGAGCACCATCGCAACGCCCAACAACGTCATTCTCATTTGCTCCTCCATGACTTCACGCATTCTACAGCAACTGGGGAGAGGACATCAGCGCCGCTTTTTCACGTCCTTTTCGAGTCGCTGGCATGGCCAACCCCACTTGTCTTGAGCGCCGCTGGTGCGGTCCTACCACAGTCGTCCCGCGCTAATTCAGCCGCGCAATGGTGCAATGCACTATTTGGGCTGTGTGCTGCACGCGCTGGCGTTTATAGTTCGATTTCAAGGGGTTGATTCGGTGACGCGCCGGTAATTCGACCCCGGGGCAGCGCTCGTCCGCAGGGCCGCGTGCAAACTGACCGTTTGCAACCGGTTGGCCTGAAACCCAGGAGCATTTGTTTGAACTAATCGATCGCCGCGCCGGGACAACGAAAGGGATATCCCATGTTCCGAAGCCTCATACGGCTTGCGCTGGCTTTTGCTACCTTCGCACTCGTCATTCCGAACACTTTTGCCCACGACAGCTGGATTTCGCGCGGCGGCCACCGCAATGCCGCTGGTGAATGGTGCTGCGGCGACGGCGACTGTTTCGTCATCCCGAAGGAACGCATCATGATGACCGGCGAGGGCTATGTGATTATCCAGGGGCCGCTCGCCGGCGTAGGGCCGCAGCAATACGAGTTGGTTCCTTTCAGCGAAGCCCAGCCTTCCCCCGACGGAGAGTTCTGGCGCTGCAAGCGTCCGGACGGAACGCGCCGCTGCTTCTTTGCGCCGCCGCCGGCCACCTGAGCGGAGCCGCGATCGCAGCCAACCAAGGCGTCGTCGCGTCGCGCAAACCCGGCGATCCTCGACGCATCGCGGCGCTGCCGGGGGACCACGGGGCGCGTCGGCGCGCCTGAATATTGGCGGCCATGCCGGAGCATGTTACCTATCGCCGATGCCGGCATTGATCCTTCCTCTGATCGAGGTGATGGCCTATCTGCCTGTCCGTGGCGCGCTGATAGGCCTTGACCTCGGCACCAAGACCATCGGCGTCGCCTCCAGCGATCCCGACCGGCGACTGGCCACCGGCGTCGAGACCATTGCGCGCAAGAATTTTTCCACCGACGCGGCGCGGCTTCTGGTGCTCGCCGCCGAACGCCAGGCCGCAGCTTTTGTCCTCGGCCTCCCCGTCAACATGGATGGGACCGAGGGTCCGCGCGCGCAATCGACGCGCGCCTTCGCCCGCAATCTGGCGCGCTTGACGCAACTCCCGATCGCGCTGTGGGACGAGCGGCTTTCCACCGCCGCGGTCGAGCGCGAATTGATTGCCGCCAACGTGACCCGCGCCCGCCGCGCCAAGGTCATCGATCAGCATGCCGCTGTGTTCATTCTGCAGGGAGCGCTCGACCGGTTGGCGCGAGGCGTGATGTCGCACTGATCAGTGCGACTCTGCGAACGAGGTGAACCACCGCCCCGAGGTCACCTCGGGTCGGTGGTTTAGCTGCGAGTGGTCCTGTTTGGTGCCGTGGTCTAGCAGCGGTTCTGCGCGCGCAGGGTGGGATAGCAGCGGGTACCATTGGGTCCCGGTCGCCACAGATCCCTGTACGAGTAGGCCATTCCGCTGGTGTCATAGCCCGCCGGATAGTCCCAGCGGGAGGCGTAGCCCGGAACGTAGGCGTAGCCGCTATAGCCGGCATAACCCTGGGGAGCGCCGTAGGCATACGGGTCGACATAGACGCCCTGGGCCAACGAAGGCGCAGCCGCCGCAAGCACCAGCGTGCCGGCGAGCGCGCACCCGATCACTGCGTTTCTCAAGACATTCGCCATTGCTGGCCTCCTTTGTTTCGATACCGATGGCATGCCTAGTCAACGTGTGTTCGCGCGGCGCGGTTCCCGCGCGCGTATGGCAGCGCAGATCTCAAGCTTCACAAGAACGTGTGGGCGGGACGTTCGATCGCTCAGGTCAGCGGCAGGGCGCGCGTCGAGCAGGCGCGCTTCGCCGACCCCGAGATCGCTGGTTCCGTACATGGCGTCGTGGCGAGCGCTCAATCGCGTGCGGGCGAAGAGCTCCGCGACCTCCGGCGGCGCGCTGCTGCGCAATGCCGCTGCCGCGGCCAGCAGAGCGAGCCGGCCGACACCGGCACGCGCGTGCGCTTCGGAATCAGGCCTGGAAAATGCGCGTTGGATGAAATCCACAGCCTCGCGCGCGCCTGGTAGATCGGTTGCGTCGGCAGCGAGCGCATCCAGCACGTCCAGCGCGGCGTCGCGATCGCGGGCGAGCGCGCGCAGCACGTCGAGGCACATCACGTTACCCGAGCCTTCCCAGATCGCGTTGACCGGCGCCTCGCGGTAGAGCCGCGGCAGCAGGCTCTCCTCGACATAGCCATTGCCGCCGAGACACTCCATCGCCTCGTAGACGAAACCCGGCGCGGTCTTGCACACCCAGTATTTCACCGCCGGTGTGAGCAGCCGCGCCCGCGCCGCCTCGCGGGCATCATCGGCCGCGAGATCGAACGAGCGCGCCAGCCGCATGACCAGCGCGGTCGCGGCTTCCACATCCAGCGCCATGTCGGCCAGCACCGCCCGCATCATCGGCTGATCGCCCAGATGCTTCTGGAACACCGTGCGGTGGCGGGCATGGTGGAGCGCCTGGGCAAGCGCCATGCGCATGATGCCTGCCGACGCGATGGCGCAATCGAGCCGGGTGAGCTGCACCATGTTGATGATGGTGCGCACGCCCCTGCCCTCCTCGCCCACGCGCCAGGCAAAAGCGTCCGTGAACACGACCTCCGAGGACGCATTCGAACGGTTGCCGAGCTTGTCCTTGAGGCGCTGGAAATGCAGTCCGTTGACCGATCCATCCGGGCGAAAGCGCGGCATCAGGACACATGTCAGCCCGCCCGGCGCCTGCGCCAGCACCAGGAAGGCGTCGCACATCGGTGCCGACATGAACCATTTGTCGCCGTTGACCGCGTAGCCTTCGCCCGCGGGCTCCGCGCGTGTCCGGTTGGCGCGCACGTCGGTGCCGCCCTGCTTCTCCGTCATTCCCATGCCGAGCGTGATGCTGGTCTTCTCCCACCACGGAAGGAAACGGGGGTCGTAGCGCCGCGACATGATCAGGGGCATCAGCTTGGCGACGAGCCGGGGTTCGACGGCCAGCGCCGCGACTGCGGCGCGCGTCATGGTGATGGGACACAGATGTCCGGTCTCGACTTGCGCGGCCATGTAAAAGCGCGCGGCGCGGATCACTTGCGCGGGCGCGGCCGCAGGTCTCGCGTCGTCGCGCCAGGTCGACGCCTGCAGACCCGCTGCGAGGCTCGCGGCCATGAGCTCGTGATAGGCGGGATGAAACTCGATGAAATCGCGGCGAAAGCCCTTGGCGTCGAAAGTCTTCAGCTTCGGCGGGTTCTCATTGGCCTGCCGCCCAAGCTCGAACATGCCGGCGCTGCCCCAATGCTTGCCGAATGCCGACAGCGCCGCCGCGTCGCCGTCGCCGCCATTGCTCGCAACGGCGTTTCGCAGCGGTTGGTCGCTCGCGTAGAGATCGACGTCGAGATAGGGCGGCGACTGATTGAGAAGCGCGTCGACGCGCGGCTGAGTAGCCATGTCGGCAGCCATGGAACGCCTCCTGGCGACTGCGGAATCCTAGCACAGGTCCTCGGGATCGGCGCTCGACCAGACCGGCGCGATCGAGCAGAATGGTCCTCAACCCGCCAAGAAAAGCAGGGGGAGGACATGATGCGCGCACTTCGGGCTGTCGCATGTCTCGCCGCGCTTGTGATCGCGAGCGCAAGCCACGCTCAAACCTATCCCAGCGGAAACGTGCGCATCATCGTGCCCTATCCGCCCGGCGGTCCGACCGACCTCATCGCCCGTCTCTGCGCACAAAAACTCTCCGAGGCGCTCGGGCACCAGTTCTATGTTGAGAACGTCAGCGGCGCGAGCGGCGCACGCGGCGCGGCGATGGTCGCGGCCGCTCCGCCGGATGGCCAGACCCTGCTGTTCGTAACCAATGATCTCGCCGTCACGTCCACGATTTCATCAAAGCTGCAGTACGACCCGGTCAAAAGCTTCGCGCCGGTCGGCCTGGTCTCATCGTCACCGTCGGTGGTCCTGGTCCATCCTTCGGTGCCGGCGCAAACCTTGCACGAGCTTGTCCAACTCGCGCGCGCCGATCCCGCGAAATACAGCTTCGCGTCCATGAGCCTCGGCCAGAACCTGCTCACCAGCGAGAAGCTCTTTCGGCTCGGGCTGAACCTGCCGATCGTCCGCGTACCCTTTCCCGGGGCGGCCCCCATCCTCGCCTCCACCGTCGCCGGCCATACGCTCGTCGCTTATATCGGGCTGCCCTCGGCGGCGCCGCACATCAAGGAGGGATCGCTGCGGGCGCTGGCGGTGACCAGCCCAAAACGATCTCCCATCGTCCCCGACGTCCCGACCATGGCCGAGAGCGGTCTCGACGACCAGGAAACCGAATTGATCATCGGCCTGGTCGCGCCCGCTGCGACGCCGAAACTCGTGGTGGATCTCCTCTCCCGCCAGTTGGCACGGATCGTCCTGCTGCCCGACATCCAGCAACGGCTCGCGGCGCTCGGCTTCTCGGCGGTGGGCAGCACGCCCGAGGAGTTTGCCGCCCAGATCAAAGCCGACATCGAAAAGTGGAGCAAAGTCGTACGGGATGCCGGCATCAAGATCGAGTGACGGCGTCGCCGCTCCGATGGAACCGCCCGCCCGCCCGGCGGGAACGTCCGCCGCCGGAGAAACATCCACAGCCGCGTTCGATCCACCCTCTTGCCGTCCTTGCGGGAAGCCGCCTCCAAGCCTATAGAACCGGCTTTAATGAACATCGCCCAAAAGTCCACATTCGTCCTCAACCAGCGCCACCTGTTGGGGATCGAAGGACTTTCGTCCTCGGAGATTCTGGGCCTGCTCGATCTCGCCGAGGAGTTCGTCGCGCTCAACCGCCAGATCGAGAAGAAGCAGAGCTCGTTGCGCGGGCGCACGCTGATCAACCTGTTCTTCGAAGTCTCGACCCGCACCCAGGCGTCGTTCGAGCTCGCCGGCAAACGGCTCGGCGCCGACGTCATGAACATGTCGGTCGGTTCGTCCTCCATGCGCAAGGGCGAAACGCTGATCGACACCGCGATCACCCTCAATGCCATGCGCCCGGACATCATCGTGGTCCGCCATCATGCCTCGGGCGCGGTCGAGCTCCTGGCGCGCAAGGTCGACTGCTCGGTCATCAATGCCGGCGACGGTTCGCACGAGCATCCGACCCAGGCGCTGCTCGACGCGCTCACCATCCGCCGCAACAAGGGCCGCATCGAGCGGCTGACCGTGGCGATCTGCGGCGACATCCTGCACTCGCGGGTCGCGCGCTCGAATATCATCCTGCTCAATGCGCTCGGCGCGCGCGTGCGCGTGGTCGCGCCCTCGACGCTGCTGCCGGTCGGGATCGAGCGGTTCGGAGTCGAGGTGACGCGCGACATGCGCGAGGGCCTGCGCGACGCCGACATCGTGATGATGCTGCGCCTGCAGCGCGAGCGCATGAACGGCTCGTTCGTGCCTTCGACGCAGGAGTACTTCCACTATTTCGGGCTCGACCAGAAGAAGCTCGCCTACGCCAAGCCGGACGCGCTGGTGATGCATCCGGGCCCGATGAACCGCGGGGTCGAGATCGACACCGCCGTGGCCGACGGCGCCCAGTCGCTGATCCGCGAGCAGGTCGAGATGGGCGTCGCGGTGCGCATGGCCGTGCTCGAGGCAATGTCGCGGACCTTGCCGAATGCCTGAGGTCCCCGCCCGGCGCAAAGGCGATCGCCCATGATGGTCACCGAGCGCCGCCCGATCCTGCTCGCCAATGGGCGCATCCTCGACCCTTCGCGCGATCTCGACATCCACGGCGATCTGCTGCTCGCCGACGGCGTGATCCGCGAGGCCAAGCGCGGCATCGGCGCCGCCGGCGTGCCCGAGGGCACCGAGGTCATCGATTGCAAGGGCAAGGTGGTGGCGCCCGGGCTCATCGACATGCGCGCCTTCGTCGGCGAGCCCGGCGCGGAATATCGCGAGACCATCGCCTCGGCGAGCCAGGCCGCCGCCGCCGGCGGCGTCACCACCATCGTGTGCCAGCCCGACACCTCGCCCGTCATCGACGATCCCGCCATCGTCGACTTCGTCCTGCGCCGGGCGCGCGACACCTCGATCGTGCACGTGCAGCCGATGGCGGCGCTCACCAAGGGGCTGCGCGGCGACGAGATGGCGGAGATCGGCCTGCTCAAGGCGGCGGGCGCGATTGCTTTCACCCAAGGCGCCAAGAGCGTGACCAATGCGCAGGTGATGCGCCGCGCGCTCACCTATGCGCGCGACTTCGATGCCCTCATCGTCCATCACACCGAGGACCCCGACATCGTGGGCGAAGGCGTGATGAACGAAGGCGAATTCGCCGCGCGGCTCGGCCTCATGGGCGTACCCACGGCGGCCGAAACCATCATGCTCGAGCGCGACATGCGCCTCGTTGCGTTGACCGAAAGCCGCTATCACGCCGCCTCCCTCACCTGTGCCGAAGCCCTCGAGGTCCTGCGCCGCGCCAAGGAGCAGGGACTCCAGGTCACCGCGTCAGCGTCCATCAACCATCTCACCTTGAACGAAATCGACGTCGGCCCCTACCGCACGTTCCTCAAGCTCAGCCCGCCGCTGCGGGCGGAAGACGATCGCACCGCGCTGGTCGCAGCGCTGGCGTCCGGCCTCATCGACGTGGTCATGTCCGACCACAATCCCCAGGATGTGGAAGGCAAGCGCCTGCCGTTCGCCGAAGCGAGCGCGGGCGCCATCGGGCTCGAGACCATGCTCACCGCCGGCCTGCGCCTCGTCCACAGCGCCGAGCTGCCGCTCACGACCCTGATCAAGGCCATGTCGAGCCGGCCGGCGGAGATCCTGGGCCTCGCCGGCGGAACGCTGCGACAGGGCAGCCCGGCGGACGTCATCGTGATCGACCTCGACTCGCCCTGGGTGCTCGATCCCGCCGAGCTCAAGTCGAAATGCAAGAACACGCCGTTCGACGAGGCGCGGCTGCAGGGACGCGTGGTGCGCACCATCGTGACCGGCCGCACCGTGTACGAATACGTCTGAGGCCGCCCGTCCGCACGGATCGATCGGCCGCATTGTTAAATACAGGAAAAATACAGGACACCGTCCGCTCGACGAGGCCGGGCCGTGACTTGGATCGCCGTGCCGCTCCGCCCATTGTTGCGCTTTCGCAACTCGGATTCGTCTGGCCAACCCGGCCCGTTCGGCAAAACGACAGCAAACAAAAAACCCGGCGCGGTCTCCCGCCCGGGCATCGTCGCATACTCCTGGATGCTGTGTTTTTCATACGAGATTCGGTAACGCGCGCCAAGCCATTTCCGGCGTGCGCGCATGCGCGCGCGCTCGACTGTTACCTCGACCGGCCGGCACAAATGCGTGGTGTTCGTGCGCCGCGCCGCACATCGCCGGAGCTGTTATGATGCGAACGGGCGCCGCAAGGCGTGCTGGGAAACGCCATGCTGCAGTCTTTCAATCCGTCGCTGCTGCCGGCCTACGCCGCGGCGTTGCTGTTCGGATATCTCTGCGGCTCGATCCCGTTCGGATTGATCATCACGCGGCTTGCCGGCACGCGCGACATTCGCTCCATCGGTTCAGGCAATATCGGGGCGACCAACGTGCTGCGCACCGGGCGCAAGGGACTCGCCGCCGCGACGCTGGTGGGCGATGCGCTCAAGGGCACCTTCGCCGTCCTCGCCATCTATTATTACTATGGACCGGAGTATCGCTACTTCGCGCACGACCTCGCGATCCCCGCCGCGTTCGGCGCCTTCCTCGGCCACCTGTTCCCGGTCTGGCTCGGCTTCAAGGGCGGCAAGGGCGTCGCCACCTATATCGGCCTTCTCCTGGGGCTGGCATGGCCGGTCGCGCTCGCCTTCTGCCTGATCTGGCTCGCGGTCGCGGCGATCACCCGCTACTCGTCGCTCGCCGCGCTCGTCGCCAGCGCCGCGACGCCGTTCGCGCTTTGGATGCTCGGCACCTGGCCGGAGCCCGCACTTTTTGCGCTGCTGACGGTGCTGTTGTGGATCATGCATCGCGGCAACATCGCGCGACTGATGAACGGCACCGAAGGCAAGATCGGCAAGACGGCGGCTTCGGAGGCGTGACGGCGCGATCACGCAAGCGGGCCTGTGCGTCATCTCTCCGGGCGGTCATGCGCGGGGGAAAGCGCGAGCGCGGCTTTGCGCATCGCAGGGATGACATCGAACCGGGCCAGATCGACCCTGCGTCGAGGAAAAGGCAACGAGACGGAGCGCCGCGCGACAGCGATCGTGGACAGGCTCTGAGATCTGTTACCGAGGCTCGTCTTCAAGCGTGTAGGTGGCGGTCAATGGAGCAAGCGCCTGGCGCAACTCGCCGCTGACCGATGGCGCCGGCTGCGGAATGATATCGGCGACCTTCCAATTCGGCCCCATGCCCTTGGGATTCAGCCGCCGGATCATGACGCGCTCGACGCCCTTGCCGCCGGCGGTCCGCCTCGCAACCGCCAGGCATTCCGCCTCCAGCCAGGCCCTGCTCCGGGCCGGCATCCGTTCCGCCCTCACCTGTTGTGCCATCGCTTCCTCGCTTTCGCTGTGTCCGCTCATCCCATATGAGATGAAATCGCCGGAGCGCAACCCCCGCTTGTGCGCGAGGGCGGGGCGAAGTCCGCCAGCATCCGGCGGGTGCCCTCGGGATCCAGGTCGAGGACCGTAGCCGGATCCCCGGTCTCCAGCGCCGACAGCAGGCACCGCACGTCATTGTCCGGTGCGAACCGGACCGATCCCAAGGGTTTCATGGTGCCGCTCATGGCGGCCTCGGCAAAGGCCGCGGTGCTCGTCAGGGCTCCCAGCACAGCCGCAATGAGCCGCCATGCGGCGGCGTGCTTCAGGCTGAGGATCGTCATCATCGTTGCTCCTGCCTTGCCAGCGTGAGCCCGTCACGTGCGCCTGCTCTCCTGGCTCCCGGGCAAGGACGCCGCGGATGTTAGTGAGGCGCGAATCAAACAGTTGCTTGAACCTCACACTGTCACAGCGCGTCTAAATGATCGCGGCGAAGCGGAGTTCGCCGGACGAATGATGAAGGAGATTTTCTGATGAAATGCTTGGCTACCGCCCTGGGCACGCTGCTGCTGGCCCTCGCCGTCACACCGTCTGCGAACGCAGTCGTTCGCCCCGAGTGGGTCGTCGTCCGCTGGGCGTATGGCGACTGCAAGATCTGGCATAACGACGTGAACGGCCCCGCGGGCGCCGGCTGGAAGGCCGTGGCATTCGCAGGGACCTATCCGGAAGCCTGGGCGAAGCTTCAGGGTCTGTACGGCACCAGAGTGTGCGTCTAACGCCTGCTCGCGGCATCGCTGCCGCATGACGGACGGCCCCGGAGGTGATGCCGGGGCCGTAACATTTTTCCAAAACCGGAGTGCACATCGCGCGCGGGGTCTGCGCCGGGACGACTTCAGGCATTTGGCTGAACGGTTGACTTTTGTACACCGTCTGTTCTCATGAGGCGCCCCGCAACCTCGGACCAGACCCGTGCAAGAAGCTATCGCGGCAGTCCGCCTCAGCGACGACCAGCGGCTGGACTGGCTTCGCCTCATCCGCAGCGACAATGTGGGGCCGCGGACCTTTCGCGCCCTGGTCAACCATTACGGCGGCGCCCGCCGGGCGCTGGCGGCGCTCCCCGACCTGGCGCGGCGCGGCGGCGCCAGCGGACCGGCGCGCATCTGTTCCCGGCAGGATGCCGAGCGCGAACTCGACGCGGCAAAGTCTCTCGGCGTGGCCCTGGTGGCGTTGGGCGAGCCGGATTATCCGCGCCGGCTGCAGATGATCGACGACGCCCCGCCGCTCCTGGCCGTGCGCGGCAATGCCGCCGTCTTCGGCCTGCCGATGGTCGCCATCGTCGGCGCGCGCAATGCATCGGCGGCGGGCATCCGCTTCGCCGAACGGTTGGCGCGCGATCTCGGCGCGGCAGGCTTCGCGATCGCGTCCGGCCTCGCGCGCGGCGTTGACGCGGCCGCACACCGCGGGAGCCTCGCGACCGGAACGATCGCGGTGCTCGCCGGCGGGCACGATCATATCTACCCGCACGAACATGCCGATCTCGCCGACGCCATCGCGGCCGACGGCGCCCTGATCTCCGAGATGCCGCTCGGCTGGGAGCCGCGTGCCCGCGATTTCCCGCGCCGCAACCGGCTGATCTCGGGGGTTGCGGTCGGCGTCGTGGTGGTGGAAGCGGCCCGCCGCTCCGGCTCGTTGATCACCGCACGCTTTGCGCTCGAGCAGGGCCGCGAAGTGTTCGCGGTGCCGGGCTCCCCGCTCGATCCGCGCGCCGAAGGCAGCAACGACTTGCTCAGGCAGGGCGCGACGCTCGTCACGGAAGCCGTCGACGTCATCACGGTCGTGCGTCCGATCCTGGGAGAGACGATCGCGGCCGCGGCCGAGGAGCCCGACGCCGCGCCGCTGCCGGCCGTCGAGCCGGCCGGCGACGAACGCGCGCGCATCGTGGCATTGCTCGGGCCGACGCCGGTCCCGATCGACGATCTTATTCGCTTGTCCGGAAGCTCCCCCGCCGCCGTGCGCGTGGTTCTGCTCGAGCTCGAGCTCGCGGGGCGGCTCGAGCGCCACGGCGGCGCGCTGGTGTCACTCGTCTATCATCCGACCGGCCGGCTGCTGTCGTCGTGATCGTGGTGTAACGGTCGCAGGGCATGGACATCGCGTAATCGCCGCATGGACATCGCGTAGGAGCCTTGACATTCTGCGGCCACCGGGCGGGATCTTTCTAAATTGCCGGCAAAAGAGAGACCACTTCCGTGACCGACATGCTTCAGTCGCTCGACGTCCCGGCATGGAATAGCCTGCCGCTGTTCTCCAAGATTTGCTTCGCCGCCGCCGCCGTTGGCCTCGTGCTGTACATCGTGCTGGTCATACGAGGCCGAGTATTCGGAGGAGATTACAAGAAGACGTCCGAATGATCGGGCGATAAGGGCGGCGCAGGGCGCCGCACATATGACGCCGTTGTTGCAGGCGACACGGACCGTGCCGATTGTGTTCGTGGCCGTCGTCGATCCAGTCGGCGCCGGCTATGTCGATAGTCTGTCGCGGCCTGGCGGCAACGCCACCGGACGCCGCTTACTACGGTTAGCACCTGAGACCCTTCAGCCATGTGCGGACGCTTCACTCTGCAAGATGGGGCTCGAAGGCATCGTCTCGAAGCGCCCCGGCTCGCGTTATCGGTCTGGCCGCTCGCCGGACTGGCTGAAGTTCAAGAATCCGGAAGCACCGGCGGTGAGGCGAGAGGCGGAAGAGGATTGGGGTCGCTGATTATCACTCGGGGCTTGGCCGCAACGACTGCAAGGCCGTGTCGCATAGACGCTCCGGGTCGCGCTCACCAGTTTTCGCAAGCTCGATGATCTTTTTGGCGACCGCTTCACGGGTCGGGTTGACGATGCCATCGGTGCGCTGGAGGGCCACAAGGGCCATTTCGAAAGCAATGGCCATGAGACGCGTGGTCTCCGGGTCGATCCGAAGGCCGCCCAAGTATGCCCTGATCGGCATGACAGCGCTCAAGCTAGATGAGAACTAGAAACAGACCGGCCGTAAGGCTGCAACCAACCCGCTCCATGACGCGTTGACGCTCGTAGAAGCCCTTGAACCCCGTCGCAAGGGATCGTTTGCGTGTCGAACCTTTCGAAAAGACGAAATAGTATAGCGTGCCCACGCTGCAAGGCCACGATGGACGAGGTGGTCAGGATCGAGCCGCAGCAAAACGAGCCGGGGCTGATCGGATATGAGTGCCCATCCTGCCGCTACGTGACCAGCGTGTTTTGGCCCGCGTCGCAGCCCGACAATTCGCGGCGAACTTGAGCGCCTGCCTCGCTATCCCATGGCCTGAGAGGTTGGAATGTCCAAAGTGACTGCGTTGGTGAGCGCTGATAAGCCTCTTATCAAAATCTACGGCGGCGACGGGAAGGACTCGGGGAGCCATCGCTTGCGTTGACTTTGCCCAATGAGCCTAGCGAACTCGACGATGGGCTGTTGACCGCGAGCGAGGTGGCGCAACTCGAGCTCAATGCCGATTGGGTGGTGCTGTCCGCCTGCAATACGGCGGCAGGTGAGAAGCCGGGCGCGGAAGCCCTGTCGGGCCTCGCGGCGCCTTCTTCTATCCGGGCACCCGCGCGCTGCTAGTCTCACACTGGCGAATCGATTCCAAGGCGGCGACCCGATTGACCACGTCGACGTTCGACATCATGAAATCAAACCAGACCATTGGCCGCGCGGAGGCGCTGCGCCGTGCAATGCTCGCCTATCTCGACGACAGGTCCGATATTTGGAATGGCTATCCGGGCTTCTGGGGCTCATTCTCACTGGTCGGGGAAGGTGCGGCACGTTAAGGCGTGTCCGTCACTCGTCGAGGCGGACTCGAATCGGAGTCCTTTGGGGCCTCGATGACAAACTCCCAGGCAGCATCAATTGTCGGGGAGTTTGAGTTGCGCTGGCGTGATATGTTGATCGACTTGTACACGCCATATTGGACTGACAAGACACCGATTGAACAACGGAGAATAAATGGACCGCAATAAACATCTTGCTTGGTGCAAAAAGCGAGCATTGGTTTATGTCGATGCTGGCCACCTGCCGCAAGCAGTTGCCTCCTTTGGCAGCGACATGGCCAACCACCCTGACATAATACCGGACCCTGCGCGGTTATCGTTAGGTCTGACAGCAGCATCATTCAACAATGCCGCCGAAGTGCGGCGTTGGATTGAGGGTTTCAAATAGGAGTCGAGGCGCACTTGATAAAGCCGGGGTGAATGCCGAGATACTGCCGACGGCGGTGGTGATCGACAAGCGGATTGCAGATGGCGAGCAAGGTTACAGTGCATCCATTGAACGCGAAGCCGGACTGGGCGCAGTCACCACGCTCGACGATTATCGTGCCGGGGTCGCCGCAGCCATCAAAGGCGGGCAAGCAATCCCGCGACTCTCAGCCAACCTCGTCAAGCTCGCCCGCCAGCACCAGCGCGCCCAAGCCAAAGTAAAATCCTTCTCGTCTAACGCAAAACCCAAACCGGTTGGAATTTGGAATCCATATCGCTGGCTTGAGCCCGGTCGGTTTACCGCAGGCTCAGCCTGGCGCACCGGCAAGTCCTCTGAAGCATTGGTGCAGTTGGCGGACGTGAAGGTCCGCCTTCGCTTATTCCGCCTTGATGTTCGCTGCTTTGATTATCGGCCACCACTTCTCAATATCGTTCTTGTGAAATGCCCGTACCCCTTCCGGCGTGCGTTGCTCGTCCGATGGGATTTCCAAACCCAGTTCGGAGAACAGTCGGCTTACCTTCGGATCGATGAGAGCCTTGACGACCGCGCCGTTGAGCTTAGCGATGATGTCGTTGCGCGGGTGCCGCCGATCATAGCAGCAAGTGGGCGGCCACGGCGGCCGTTCTTTTGCCGCGTTACCAGCCTGCCGGCCCGTGGGTCAGCCGGTCCTTGGGGCAGAACTGAATCGTTCTGAAAATTGGGGAGAGGAATCAAGGCTGACGCAGCCTCTTAGTCAACGCCCTCACCTGGCGCATTTGCTGCCTCACCCACCTGCGAGAGGCAATCGCCTCCGCGGTGTAGAGGCCGCGCATACGAAGGTCGCTCAAAACCGTGCGGTCACCGCGGCATTTCGCAGATATGACTCGGTCTCCGTGTGCGGAATTGGGCCATGGAAGTGTTCATTTCGGGTCCCTGTCTCCAGGGGCCATTTTTGGTGTCTCGTTTTTCACGGAACGTCGAGGTGGCGCTGTCGCCCGCTACCTCGGCGTAATCGCGCGACGAATAGCTCGCGAGCAGAGCGTGGCGGGTCGCCAGCGCGACTAGTTGCCGACGTCGGGTGAGGAAGAGTGGACTACCGCGGACGAGCAGCGCGCCTGCACCCGCCCGCACGACCGTCGCAAAGGCGGCATTCAACTCGTTTTCACTTGCGCTTTCACGACCAGGATAGAACAGCGCTGCAACGCCCAGAATAGCATCCCTCTCGACTTCATCTTCGCTAGATTGGACGCTACGCGGGCGCAATGCGCGCTGCTAACCGTCGACTCGGACCTCGCGCCAGCTTCCATCTGACCGATTAGCAGGTCCGGGCAGATTTGCGCCATGTGTCCAAATTTTAAGTGGGCCACAACAGCGAGCAATAATGAACAGTCTATAAAGCCCGTAGTGGGTTAGGATCGTTTCCGTGAACGATGCCTCACGCAAGGGAGCGACGGACTCATGAGAGTACGTTTCTGGGGAACGAGGGGGTCGATCGCCACCCCCGGGCCGGGCACAAACTACTTCGGCGGCAATACCTCTTGCGTCGAGCTGACCACTGCCAACGGCGACCTTTTGATTTTTGACTGCGGCACCGGCGCGCACCGGCTGGCCGCCGAGTTGATGGCCCAAGGCAAGAGAGCCATTAACGCGAACATTCTCCTCGGACATACGCACTGGGATCACATTCAAGGCTTTCCGTTCTTCAGCCCGGCCTTTGTCAAAGGGAACTCCGTCGCGATCTATGGCCCGGAAGGCAGCCGCGGCTCGCTGCATGACGTGCTGGCCGGCCAGATGGAGTTCACCTATTTCCCCATCGAGTTGAACCAGCTGCCGGCCACGATCACCTACCACGACCTGACCGAGGGCATCCACACAATCGGCGGCGCGCGGGTCGCGACGCAATTTCTCCATCACCCGGCCATGACGCTGGGCTACCGAGTCGAAGCCGACGGCGTGGCGGTGGTATACTTGGTGGACCACGAGCCGTTCTCCGATGAGCTCTGGCGCGCTGGTGCCGAGCCGGGCCATATCGAGTCCATCCTGCACGAGGGAGACCGCCGGCACGCAAAATTCATGGCCGGCGCCGATCTCGTTATCCACGACGCCCAGTACACACCCGAGGAGTACGGCCTAAAGAAAACCTGGGGCCACAGCACGTACGACTATGTGGTGCAAGTGGCCACGGCGGTCGGCGTGCGGCAGGTCGCACTGACCCACCACGATCCGAGCCACAACGATCACTTCGTCGCGGACATCGAGCGCAAGGCCCGGACCCTGGCCCTGCAACGCGGGGCCGGACTCGATGTCTTCTGCGCGTATGAGGGCTGCGAACTCGTCTTAGAACCATGCTCCCCCTTGAAGCCGTTTGTCACGGCTGACCCTTTCCAGGCGTCTGTCGCGCAGCGCCGCTTTAACATACTCGTGGTTGATGACCAGCTGGACATGCTCTCGATGATCGTTCGCGCGCTGGAGGAGGATCAGTACACGGTCAGCACGGCTACCACCGGCCTGGAGGCGCTCCGGATGATCGACGAGCACATGCCGGACCTCGTGGTGCTGGATTACAAGATGACCGACATGGACGGCCTCGCGGTCATGAAAACGCTCCGCGCGAAGCCCGAGACTCAGCCTCTGCCTGTCCTGATGCTGACAGCCATGACGGACGAGCCCAGCACCCGCGCTGGTTTTGAAGCCGGGGTGACGGACTATGTGACCAAGCCGTTTTCGATCCCGCAGCTTACCGCCCGCGTCCGCGCTTGCCTCGCCAGAACCCGGCTCCGGTAATCGTGTGACGGCTAGTCGGAGATGATCTCGACACGATCCAGATATCCGGATAATTCGCCCACCCACTTGCGCGACGCGTCGGTGTCGGCGCTCTCGGCCGCCTGCTCAAGGGCGGCGCCGATGTCAGTGATGGCCTGGAATTCATAACTGCCCCCCGCGCCCCTCATGCCGTGCCCCAAAATCTCCACGGTCTCAAAGTCACCCCGATCCAAGGCGTCCAGCATCGCGATGACATTCTTCCTGCAGTTCTGCAAAAACACGGGTATCAGGTCTGCGAATTTAGGATTCGCCCGCACCAGGATCGTATCCATCCGGCTGTTTTCTTCCTTTGACGACGGAGGCGCGACTATAGAGTGCTCTTTAATCGCTTGCAGCAGAACCTCTTGTTTGATTGGTTTTGACAAATACGCCGTACACCCTGCCGCCAGACACATTTCTCGATCCCCCTTCAAGGCAGAGGCCGTCAGTGCGATGATCGGTGTGGGCGGCCGGTCGTTCGCCTGTTCCCACGCTCGAATTGTCCGCGTCGCGGTCAAGCCATCCATGACCGGCATTTGCCGGTCCATCAAAACAAGGTCATATTGTCCGGCTGTAAACTTTTCACAGGCGATGGTCCCGTTTTCGGCGATTTCGACCCGGTATGGCGTGTCCTGCAGGTAGGCCACCGTGATCGTGCAGTTGTCGGGAGAGTCCTCCGCCAGAAGAATACGTAGCGCCGGCAACGGCGCGTTAAAACCCGTACCGGCCGGGGCCGCCGTCGGCCGATCAGCCGCGGCCCAGCTCTCAAATGGTACGGCGAACGCAAACACGCTGCCCTTCCCGACTGTGCTTTCGGCCCAGATGCGCCCGCCCATCAGTTCCACCAGGCGCTTCGAAATCGTGAGCCCTAGCCCCGAGCCCCCGAACCGACGCGTCGTGGACGAGTCGGCTTGCGTGAAGGGTTCAAATACTTGGCCCAATTTCTCGCTCGGAATGCCGATGCCGGTGTCCGAGACTGTGAACCGCAATGCGGTTGGGACGGAGGAGCCCGCATCCGGCGCGACTCGCAAGGCCACTTCGCCGGATTCTGTGAACTTGATCGCGTTGCCAAGCAAATTAATCAGCACCTGCCGCAGCCGTGTCGGGTCGCCGACCAGGTCGGCGGGCACATTCGGCGCGATTTCGCACACCAAGGCCAGCCCTTTTTCACGGGCCCGGCCCGCCACCATCTCAGTCACTTTCTCCAGGTGGTCCTTCACCGAGAAGCCGGTCCGTTCCAACTCCAGCTGCGAGGCTTCGACCTTGGAGAGATCGAGGATGTCGTTGATGAGATTGAGCAGGTTGTCGCCGGCGCGGCGAAAGATCTGCACATACTTGTCTTGCTCCGGGGAGAGAGCGGTCTTCGCGAGCAGGTCCGCGATGCCGATGATCGCATTCATCGGCGTTCGGATCTCATAACTCATGCTCGCCAGAAAATCCGATTTGGTCCGGCTCGCGCTCTCAGCATTGGCCTTGGCCTCCCGTAATTCCGCCTCCACCCGCTTGCGCTCCGTGACGTCGCGCGCCGCGGCGAAGACGCCCTGCAGCGTGCGGCCCCGGTCGTAAAAGGTGGTCGCGTTGTAGGACACCACCGTTTGCTTGCCGTCGCGGGCGCATGCCGTCAGCTCGTAGTCGGTGACCTTCTTTTGGCTCAGCACGAGCTTGATCCCCGCTTCGGCCCGCTCCGGATCGGTGAAGTAGCTCTTGAAGGGCGCGCCGATCAGCTCGTCGCGCGTGCAGCCGGTGAGCGCCTCCATCTGCTTGTTGACGTCCGTGATGATGCCGGAGGGGTCGGTGGTCATCAGCGCGTCGATGTTGGATTCGATCAGCGAGCGGGTGTAGAATTGCTGATCGCGCAGGCGCTGATCCGACTTTTTTTGCTCGGCTTCGACCAGCTTGCGCGCGGTGTTGTCGGTGCCAATGAGCAGATAGCCGATGATGGCACCCTGCGCGTCGCGCAGCGCCGTGACCGACACCACCGCCGGGAACCGGCTCCCATCCTTGCGGATGTAGGTCAGCTCGTAGATGTCCTCGATCCCGCGCGAGGCCTTGAAGACCAGGGCCTCGAATCCCGGCGTGATCGGGGTTCCGAGCTCGACGCTCAGCGCTTTGGCGCGCGCGATCAGCTCCTGCGGATCGGAAATATCGGCCGGGGTGATCTTGTTCATCACGTCGGCGGCCGCGTAGCCAAGCATCCGCTCGGCGCCGACGTTGAAGATCTGAATGACACCCTTCGCGTCAGTGGCGATGCTCGAGAAGTTGGCGCTGTTGAAGATCGCGCTCTGCAGGGCCCCCGCCTTGAGCTCGGTGCCAATGAGCAGATAGCCGATGATGGCGCCCTGCGCGTCGCGCAGCGCCGTGACTGACACCACCGCCGGGAACCGGCTCCCATCCTTGCGGATGTAGGTCAGCTCGTAGATGTCCTCGATCCCGCGCGAGGCCTTGAAGACCAGGGCCTCGAAGCCCGGCGTGATCGGGGTTCCGAGCTCAATGCTCAGCGCTGTGGCGCGCGCGATCAGCTCCTGCGGATCGGAAATATCGGCCGGGGTGATCTTGTTCATCACGTCGGCGGCCGTGTAGCCAAGCATACGCTCGGCGCCGACATTGAAGATCTGAATGACGCCCTTCGCGTCAGTTGCGATGCTCGAGAAGTTGGCGCTGTTGAAAATCGCGCGCTGCAGGGCCCCCGCCTTGAGCAGCGCCTCTTCCGCCTGCTGGCGCGCGGTGTTGTCGGTGCCAATCAACAGATAACCGATGATGGCGTCCTGCTCGTCGCGCAGGGCCGTGACTGACACCACCGCCCCGAACCGGCTCCCATCCTTGCGGATGTAGGTCAGCTCGTAGATGTCCTCGATCCCGCGTGCGGCCTTGAACACCAGGGCCTCGAAGCCCGGCGCGATCGTGGCTCCGAGCTCGATGCTCAGCGCTGTGGCGCGCGCGATCAGCTCCTGCGGATCGGAAATATCGGCCGGTGTGATCTTGTTCATCACTTCGGCGGCGGCGTAGCCAAGCATACGCTCGGCGCCGACATTGAAGATCTGAATGACGCCCTTCGCGTCGGTGGCGATACTCGAGAAGTTGGCGCTGTTGAAGATCGCCTTCTGCAGGGCCCCCGCTTTCAGCAGCACCTCTTCTGCCTGCTTGCGCGAGGTCACATCGCCGGCGCCATCGGAGACATCCCGCGTCCTCGTCACATCCTTTCCCTTAGCCATGGTATTGCCTCCGGTAACTTAGCCGCTGTCCATACCGATTTGGCGTCTCCTTGGTATCGGTCGCCCAGCAGTCCAACATCACGATCGCCACGGGCGGGCCTCCCTCCTCTTCCTCGGCTTCCCGCGTCACAGACGGGCGCGAGGGAGAAGAGCATTCGGGCAACTATGGCCGCCGGATACTGGTCCAATAGACTCGGACCCCGGTCATCCATAGAGGAAGCGGTCCTTTATGGCCTCACGCTGGGACGTATACCACCAAGCATGAGGACCACTGTCGAATAGAGCAGGTCGACAATAAATCGTTGGGGCACCTTAGTGCCTTAGGGCGCAGTTCGCCAGGCGGCGAGAAACTTCGGAGAATGGCCTTCAGGTATGCAGTTCGCCATTTCGTTAGAACGTTGCATTGTAATCGTATTTATTTCGTAGTGCTTGGCCGCTCTTGATATAGCGCGTTCGAGCCACAGATAAGGGGTGCCCCGCGCTGGCTTCGTCCCCCGACTGTCCTTGCGCGGAACGTAGGAAGCCCCGGTCGAGCGGAAATCGCCGGGGCTTCGGTCGTCGTGCCCCGAAGAATGGCGGGTCATGAACGACCGCTGTGACGGAACATAACGTCACGATTGCCAACGACCCGGTCACAATCAATCTGTAGATGTGAGCTATTTTGCTCAAACTCCGGACGGACAAAGGCGTAAGCAAACAATAATCGATACGCGATCGCAACGCGTTCGGTTTTCAATTCAACGTTCTGAAACCGGAACCTCTTCGGGTGTCCGTGGCCTCGCTCCGAAACATGTCGGGCGAAAGGAAATTCCATGCAAGTACCTTCAATGCTGGAAGGAGAATCGCTGAAGCGTCTGCTGCAAGGCGCAGCCGCCGGTGCCGTCGCAACGATCTTTGTTGGCTTTTACTGGGGCGGCTGGTCGCTCGGCAGCACCGCTGATAAGACGGCAAAAGAGCGGTCAGAGCTCGCCGTCGTGGCGGCGCTGGCTCCCGTGTGTGCCGACAAATTCCGCGCACTGCCGGACGCCGCGGCGAAGCAAGTCGCGCTTTCGAAGGTCAACTCGTGGAAGCGTCGGGACGAAATCCCCAAGGAGTTCGTGACCCTGCCGGGCGAATCGTACCCGAATTCCGCCCTTGCGGACGCGTGTTACACGCTGTTGCTTGCGCCGAAGTCAGCCGCGCTCAAATAAGCCAACCGCACAGAGCGGGAAATTGTTGCATCGTTCTTTCGTCGACTGCTGGCAAGCGCAGCAAACCGCCACGCCACCGCCGCGCCGCCGAGCAGCGTGATGAACTCGCGCCGCTCTCATTCGATCACCTGATCGACACGGCCCCAGATCGAGGGGGATCACCTCATAAAGACCTCACCGGAGCCGGTCGCGCCCGTCAAGAAAATGGATTCTGAGCTGCTGACGATCACTGAGCCGGAAGTCAGTTTCCGAAAGCGGGGGTTCAGGTCTGTTGGTGAGGGCTTCCTGTGCGGTGAGCTGTGCTTTCTCGATCGGGGACTGCGCAACGGCGCTGCCGATCGCGCCAACGCTGACAACTGCGATTCCGATGGCAACCGCGATTCCGATGGCAACCGCGATTCCAATGACCAATTGCGTGATGCTGCTTGGCATGATCGCCTCCATCCATGAATGCGATGGTCCCTAGATTAAGAGCAACGCGCCCCTAAGCATGTGATGGCCATCACAAGGAGTGCGAATCCGGTCAGTGCCATTGACGTGTTAAGACCGCTTTTCCACCCGCGCGCCGCATTGGCTCAAGATCAAGAACCCGGCCTGCGCTGCGGGTGAAGCGAGAGGCCGAAGCGGTTTGGGGCAAGTGGTGGCCGGTTAGGCTCGGGAGCCGCGTGCCCGCGATTTCCCGCGCCGCAACCGGCTGATCTCGGGGGTTGCGGTCGGCGTCGTGGTGGTGGAAGCGGCCCGCCGCTCCGGCTCGTTGATCACCGCACGCTTTGCGCTCGAGCAGGGCCGCGAAGTGTTCGCGGTGCCGGGCTCCCCGCTCGATCCACGCGCCGAAGGCAGCAACGACTTGCTCAGGCAGGGCGCGACGCTGGTCACGGAAGCCGTCGACGTCATCACGGTCGTGCGTCCGATCCTGGGCGAGACGATCGCGGCCGCGGCCGAGGAGCCCGAGCCCCGCCGCTGCCGGCCGTCGAGCCGGCCGGCGACGAACGCGCGCGCATCGTGGCATTGCTCGGGCCGACGCCGGTCCCGATCGACGATCTTATTCGCTTGTCCGGAAGCTCCCCCGCCGCCGTGCGCGTGGTTCTGCTCGAGCTCGAGCTCGCGGGGCGGCTCGAGCGCCACGGCGGCGCCTTGGTGTCACTCGTCTATCATCCGACCGGCAAGCTGCTGTCGTCGTGATCACGGCTCCGCATACGTCATCGCCCCGACTTGGGGCCCAGCCGCCGAATCGTTACTTGCCGTCGCCGAACAATTTGTCAGTTGCGGTGATCAGACCGATTGTTGGATTCGCGCTGCAATATTCGCCGAGCTTCTTGGCGTTGGAACGAATTTGTCGGTGTCGATGACCGGCGGTGCACGCGTCGAACGTTTCACTGGGCTTAAAGTTAAGCGAATTCCCGCTGGTGGGGGCGCCCCCGCGAATGCTGCGAGCATTCCGATCGAATGGTTTGCTCTCGGACTGTGACATTGAGTCCTGACGCGGCAATCGAGCGCGCCGTCGCAGCTGTGAGGCCCGAGATGAAATCGCCACCGATCAACTCACAGTGTTCGGCGAACTTCTGGTCGTACTTGCGCGCCAGCTTGACGGCGCCCAACAGACAGTCAAACGGCTGACTTGGGTACTTACGGCTCTCACCGCTTTTTTGGTGATCGAAGCCGTCGTCCGCTATTTCTCACATTAGGAAACAAAGGACCGAGAGGTGTATGTGGCGGCCCCGCCCATGCGCCCGGCGCCTCGCCCTCTCAGGCCCAGCCGTGCCGATCGCGCGCACCAGCGGCGATGCTGCGGCACCCGGCGGACATACTTTCCAGTGACGCAGGCACGAAGCCCGGCGCGAGGGCCGGGCTTGTGCGAGCGTTTGGCTTGATCAATCCGGACGTCCCGAATTGTATTCCCGCAGCATCTGATCTCGAATGAACGGATCGGGATCGCGGCCAATCTGCCGGTTACCCGAGATCACGTCACCGGGCTGCGCGGTGACACGCGGACCGAATCCGTATCTGGGATTCGCCTGCGCGTCATAGACTTCGGGACCTGCTTGATACCTAGGGGGCTGGGCATAGGCAGTCCCGCCGGCGACCAGCGTGCCGAGCGCAACCGAAGTCGCGAGCACGATCTTGGTGACGAGCGTCTTCATAATCACTACTCCATGTACGGTTGGTTTATGTTTGCGACCTACAGGTAACAACTGGATGGAAGACCGCTTTGCCGCCGTTGTGGCCTCTTGGACGGAATTGCGGTGATCGCGCGCGCTCACGAAAGCGTGCGCTAAGCGTTACGACATCGTCGAGCATGTGGCCGGGCGAGCTGGGGGCGGGGCCGTAGCCAAAAGAAAAGCCCCGCCGAAGCGGGGCTTAAAGTGGAGGAGAAGTAAGAGAAAGATCACCAAGAGGTGGATTACAGCAAGCGTAGTTGTCTCGAGGTGGGAATGGAAAGGCGCCGCCGCGCTCTTTGGCTGCCAATGTGCTGCATTCGCACAATTGTGAACAAGAAACCGCAAGAACAATCAAATTCGGTATCCGCCAGCATTAGATGCGGACGATGCTGGGAGCACCCGATCTTCATCACGCTCGTAAGCAGCGCGGTTCTGATCGTCGCCGCTCTGGCTATCGCGATTTTCGTGTGGAGCTGACACCGTGGCATCGGCCATCATAGGCGAGCGGCGCGTGGCAAGAATGTAAACGAAAGTATAGTTTTGGTATCCAAGATTTACCCCTGCGCCTTGAGCATCCGCAGCTGGGCGCCGAGCGCGGCGAGGCAGGCGCGCGCAATTTCCGGCAACCGCTTGTCACTTGCGTCAGCTATGACCCCGAGCAATTCCTCAACACCATTGCGACCGACCGGTGCGACGATCCCGAACTCGGCAAGATGGGCACGGATCGCATTGATCACCGCGGTCTGCTGACGGATGAATAGATGGCGCGTGCGATGGAGCATCAGGCAGCTCTGCTGCTCCAGCGTCTTGGTCTCCACAAACCGCATGTTTGCCCTGGTGACTGCTTCGCAAATGGCCTCGGCGTCAGCGGCATCATTCTTCTGGCGCTTGACGTAGGGCCTCACGTAGGCCGGAGGCATCAGGCGCACCTTGTGCCCGAGCGCCCGGAGCTCGCGCGACCAATGATGCGATGAGGCGCAAGCCTCGACGCCGATTAGGCAGGGTGGCAGCTTCTCGAAGAACGCCAGGACATAGCGACGCTTCAACTGACGGCGGACGACCACTTGCCCGGCAGCATCAACGCCGTGCACTTGAAAGACAGACTTGGCGATGTCGAGACCGATTGTCGTGACCGTTTGCATAGCTGGCTCCTCCGAATTGTGGGAGCCTTAACAGCGCCCACATCCATGGCACTCACGTGCCGGTGGAGGAGCCGTCCACAGCATCAACTGCGGACGCATGCACCGCAGCAGACACCCACTATGACCCAGTGAGCCGCAAATGCGCCGTCGGCACATGGGCAGGACTGTAGCCGCTGGTCGAAATCGGACGCGGACTTGCCTCGAAAAGACGGCGAGTGTTTGCGTGACAACATGCGCCTGACCGGCGCAGAATGCCCGGTACTCAGGGTGATCGGTCAAATGGCACCGAACCGGGAGTCGCCATGAGCAGTAGCTTCTTTGAGAGAGGCAAGGGCTTTCTCGACAAGGGAAAGTGCCTGCTCGGATTTCATCAGGGGACGTGGGAGTATCGTCGGCCGTCCGATTGCGCGCAGCTCATGGTGTGTCAACGCTGCACCGCAGAATCCTCGCGGGTGGAGCACTGCTGGGGCGAGTGGGACTACCAGGCCAACGAGGCTTGTGATCTGGTGCGCACTTGCGGCCGGTGCGGGCAAACCGAGATTGCGGTCAAGCATGTCTGGGGCGAGCCTCGATACAGGTCTTCGAACGCCTGCGAGCAGGTAGCGGTGTGCGTCCGGTGCGGCGAGCAGGAAGATCGCCCCGTCCTGCATCGCTTCGATCATTGGCGCTATCGACAAGAGGACGATTGCACACAGGTTGAAGCCTGTTCGCGGTGCGGCCAGCCTGGACACTCCGCTCGCGTGCAGCACGATTGGCATGATTGGAGCCCAAGCGCGTTCTATCAGTCGCGTGTCCGCGTCTGCCGCCGCTGCGGCGAGATGCTCGTGGATGCGCCCGGAGCGCCGGTGTCGATGCAGGCGGTCGAGAGCGCCGTTGATCGTGTGGCGGCAGCCGGATCATGGGACGAGGTTCGGCGACACCTGCACGCCGACCAGACGACGCTGCTCTCGCCGGTGACGGAAAAGTACCTAGCGTTCGCCCGCGCGCGATATCCGCAGGAGGCGTCGGGCTTACAGCCGCTTGCGGTGGCCGATCGCATCGTGGCCCGCTGCCGGGAGGTAGGGATTGACCAGGCAATCGCCGACCTCGGGGGCGCGGCCGCCGCGCAGCCCGTGCAATCGGCTCGACCGGCGGCGCCCGCTGCCCGGGCGGCCTCCGCGGCGGCGTCGAATAACGCGGTGCGGCTCGATCAACGGCTCATTGGCCACTGGAGAAGCACGGAATCCCTGATGTCCGGTGGGTTCAGCATGGTGACAGATTCCCACTGCGCGCTCGATCGGGATGGAGAGTTTGCATTCTGGAGCGTGAGCAGAAGCAGCTTCCGAAATGCGGACTCCGAGCCCGAACGCGGGACGTGGAAAGCCCATGATGGCGAGTTGCACCTCAGTTTCCGAGATGGCGGTGTCTGGACGAAGGCGTATCTCGTCGATGGCGACAGCATGATCTGGCCAAGGGACGGCCGCTACCGCGTCTGGGAACGGATCAACTGATGGCCCTGAAGGATCTGTTCGACAAAGGCAAATGCCTGGTCGGCCTGCACCAGGGCGATTGGACATTCGACGCGGCCGATCGATGTTCCAAGACGCGGTTGTGTACGATCTGCGGGGCAGCGAGCACGCGGGTCGAGCATCACTGGTCCGAGTGGACGTACGAATTTATCGACAACTGCGAGCTCACGCGCGCCTGCGAGCGCTGCCGCGACCTCGAACGGCGCACGGAGCACGCGTGGAACGGCTGGCAATATGCGCGCGAGGGCGAGTGCATGCAGCTGCAGCTGTGCGGCCGGTGCGGTGCCAGCGGCGGGCAGACGCAAGTGGCCCACATGTGGGAGCCGTGGGCGTACAGCGAGCCCCATTGTGCGCCAATCCGGCGCTGCGGGCGCTGCGGGGTCTGGGTATCGAAGTTCGCACGCCAGTCGATCGATCACGTTCAACCAGCTGCGTCGGGCGAGGCTGCCCTTGGTGCCGAAATCACGGCACCACCGCGCAGCGAGACCGCTTCGTCTGGTTCCGCCTCCAAACCGGATTCGCCCACGGATTTCGACCTCTTCCATCTGTTCTCGCACGGCGATACCGCGGCATTGGCCGACTTCGTCGCGCAATGCCCGGACAGCATCGTGAAGGCGAGCGTGCTAGACTTCATCAACCAAGGCGACCGGGAAGTGCAGCTGCTGGGCTTATGCATGCTCGCAGACCCGTACTGCCGCGGCAAGGATGCCGCGCTCGGCACCACGATCTGCGCGTTCGTGCATGCGGTATCGCAACGAAACTATGACGAGACGGGATCGCCGAACTACCTGACGATCGTCGCCCAGTCCGCGATCACCTCTCTCGTCGGCCACGCGTCCCAAGGCGAGCACGAGCACGTCATTCGCTTTGGAAAGGCGGCAGCGGATTGGCTCGAGGCTCGGCGCTCCGATGAGCAGAAGGCCGAGCTCCTGATGCATCGCATCGAGGCGCATCTGGAGCTCCAGCAATTCGACGCAGCGGGCGCACTCCTCGACATCGCCGAAACCGTTGTCATCCCGCCGGGACTGCCGGCGCAGCTGGGAAGACGTCAACAGCTGCGCCGCCGGTTCGATCTTGCCGCGCGCCAACGCGCTACGCAGTTGCTCCCAGTACAGCTGAGCGCGAGTGACAAATTCGCGGCCGACCGGAAAGAACTGAGCGAAATGGTGGGACGGCTTCAGGCGGTTGCGTCGGTTGGAGTGTGGAAGGAGCACGCCGGCCTCCAGGCGTTGATCGCCGAGGCTGCCGCCCTGGCAGAAGGCGACGCGGGCGAATCGCACTTTGAGTGGTTGGAGCGCAGTGAGCCCGTCAGAGCACGTCTGACCGAGTTTCTGACTGGCGGAGCCGGCGGCTCGAACAACGCGCTGCGAAATCGTCAACGCAAGACTGCTGCGGTGGCTATCTTCCGCGACCCGGTCAAAGGGCGGGATCCCGCATGCATCGAAGACTCTCTGGCCACGCTGCTTGAAGTCCGCTCTTGGGCTGAGGCGAACGATTTTCCGGACGAAGAAAATGACGCGTTGTGGGGCTTGTATCTCTGCTACGTGCGCACCCAACGCCCGGAACAGGCGATTGAGATGTTGCAGGCGCTGCGCTCGAACCTCGAGCGCCGGCGAAGCCGGATCGTCGACCCGGAGCAGCGGGCAGGCGCCTTTCGGGTATTTCCCCGTCTTTTCGGCGAGCTATGTCACCTGCTTTGTCGCGACGGGCGCGAGGCCGAGCTGCTCGGTGCCATTGAAGGGGCGAAGGGACGCTTCCTCGCCGATGTGCTCACGCGGCAGCGTGGCGAGGCGGTCCCGGATTCTGAGTCCGGCGAGCCGACCGACGCGCTCCTCCGCGTCCTCCAGGCGGGCAAGGCACACTATCTCAGCTACTTCGTGGACGACGACGAAATCTATGCAGTCCTGGTCGCGCAGGATGGGTCGATGCACTGCCAGGCGATCGGCCTCGGCAGAGAGCGGCTGCGCGTGCTCGTCCAGTCGGTGGACCCGAAGACCTGGAGTGGGACGCGCACCGGACTTTTTCCTTCCCCCGCGGCGGCCTGCCCGCTGGACGAGCTTGCATCCCTGGTGCAGTGGCTGGAGCCTCACATTGAAGCCGGCACCCTGCGGCAAGGCGATCATATCTGCTATTGCCCCGACGAGCAGCTGCACCTGGTACCGCTTCATTATTTGCGTCTGCGCGGCAAGCCGCTGGTGCAGTCGTTCTCGATGTCGCGCATCCACAGCGCCGCGGCCTTGACGACATTGCTCGAGAAGCCGTGCGCAATTCCCTCACGTTTCGTTGCCCTACAAGTGCCTGCCCAGCAGGACCTGAACGATCCGCAAAAGCTGTCATCGCTCGCCCGCGTGCCCGCATGGCTGGCCGAGCGCTCATCCGGCGTAACGCTCGCCCGCGAGCACGCAACAGTCGACGCCTTGGCCGACCTGGACCTGAGTGGACGGCTCATCCATTTTGCAACCCACGGGACCTTCCCTTCGAGGGATGTTAGCGAACGCAATCCGAATCCGTTCCAGGCGTCCGGTCTGGCGCTTGCGCAGGATGGCGAATTGCCCTCGCTGGCACTCGTCTCGACAGGCAAGTCCGACGACACATTGCTCACGCCGGAGCGCGTTCTCGCCTTGCGTTTCGACGGCAGTCACGTGACGCTGCAGGCATGCGTCAGCGGTCTGGCCAAGGAGGGCATCGGCGGCGATGCACTCGGATTGGACCTCGCCTTCCTGCTCTCGGGCGCGCAAAGCCTGCTCGCCACGCACTGGAACATTCCGGCAGACGCGTCCGCGGATTTCAGCGTTCGCTTCTACCAGCGATGGTCGGTGGAGAAGTCGAGCCGCGCCGAGTCCTGGCGCGAGGCGGTTCTCCATCTCATGCATGGGGATGGCCCCTCGACGGCTCGGGGCGAGTATTATTGGGCCGGCTTCAGTCTATCGGGCGACTGGCGATAGCGCATATCCTGGAAAAGGGGCCCGGCTTTCCAAAAAGAATATGCCGACGCGAGAATCTAGAGCGCATCCTGGTTCTACTTCATCGGGATGAGCTCCGGTGCAGCATGAAGGTTTCGAGTGGGGTCTGGACGGGAAACGCGAGGAGAGCAATGACACACGCCAAGGAAAAGATTCAAGCGATGGACGACTTCCAGGTCGTGCGCTTCTTCGAGGCGTTCGCACAGCAGCTCGCCGTGGGCACGCAGACGCCATTCGATGCCATCAAGGGCAGCATCCCTCCGTCGATCAAGTCTCTCGCTGGATGGGAAGGCATCGAAGGCCTCAGTCCGGAACGGGCGGCGCAGGTCATGGAGCCGACAGCCGCGGTCGAGACCACGCGCACTCTCCTGACGCACCTGGCCGAAGACGCGACCTTCGGGCCGCTTATGAACGACTTCCTGGCATCGTACCGCGACGACGAACTGGTGGCCGATGTCATCCTTACCGTCGGCCTGGTGGCAACGGTCCTTCTGATGGCAGCGGCGATCGAATTCGAGGGGCAGATCGGTAGCGTAAAGTTCAAGAAAGGCAAGGTGGATCACAAGATGATCAGCGCCGTGCTCGGACCGTTCTCCAAGGCGCTGGGAGGTTCTCCGAGGAGGTAAACTTCGATCGCCGCCGACGAGGCTGAGCGTGCGGTCGCCTAGTGTAACGCCAACCGCCGCAAGGGCGACCTTGATCGCGGCGTCGTTGGGTCAAACTCGACCGATTTGCGATGTCCGCGCAGTGTCGGCGTCTCCTCCGACTCCGGACGCGCTGCTCGAAACGGGCCAACAGTCGACATCTTTTGATCTCCGCACCGCCGGCCTTGGAAAACTACCTCGCGGTGTCGGGACAAGGTCCTTTAGGCGCAGCGGTACTTTGCTCAGAACAATTGGACCCGTTGTCCGCGGCGGGCTGGGTGATGCTCTGCCGGCCACGGAGCAGGGCCGCCTGCCGGCCTGAGCTTCGCGTCAGCGCAGTTTCCCCTTGATCGATCACCGTTCGGCCACATACGAACAGAATTCGGACCGGCAACATCGGTGCTCCGCACCGCCTTGCGCGGAATGCGCGCATGCGCCGAGGCTCGAGGGGGTCGGAATGGACCGATCGGACGATCCTATTGAAAGTAGCAGGCAGCATCTGATCTCGAATGAACGGATCGGGATCGCGGCCAATCTGCCGGTTTACCAAAAGCGCAGTAATCCCCGCGCCAATGGCCACCCAACGGATTTGTCCCAATCTTTCTGCGTGATCGTAACCCGTTGCTGCTGTTGCTGCTGCTGCTGCTTCTTTTTCTTGTGAGCTTGAAAGCCGCGATGATTTTCCTTCCAATCGTCGATCATGATGACTTACTCCGTTACTCGCGTTAGTCGCTGCACGCGGGTCCAAGGACTTGTTATTTCCGCGCCAATCATTTGTTTTCCGCTGCCAGTGGGGCGCTGAGGACTGGCGAGCCCCCTAACGGAGCTATGGGCTATGTCGGTGTCAGGCGTGTCTACCACGCCGTCATCTGCCGCCTTTCTGCAGCCCGCATCAGCCGCCCTTTCGAGGCCGGCGCGGCCGCCGCCGAGTGAAGTGGCGAAGGGGCGGATGCGCGCTGCTCTGGCTTTGATGGTGGCGTTCGACATGAGTACAAACGCAGCCTCTCACCGGATCCTTCTGGCTGGGAAAAGGCCAGTCTGAAAGCGAAAAGCCACCCGGGAGCGTGGCCGGATGGCTTTTGCGGCGAACTGCCGGCCGGGATACCGGTTCCGTTCACCCTCTGGATAGTGACGTAACCACCATCCTAGCCCGGCGCGGCGCCAGAGCAATTAAATCAGCGATCTTAATTAGGGCCATTAGTCGAATAAAATAATGGTGGGGTTTTTCGCTGCGGTATTGGTGCTGCTGTGATCGTGATCTCGGCACCAAGGTGGAGCTTCGCGGCCCGTGCTATTCGGCCTGCACGATGCTGCTGACCTATGTGGCGCCGGAAAACCTCTGCATCGCCCCTAACGCCTTCATGGCGTTCCACGCCGTTCGATCGATCGAGCGCGGCGAGTTGATGGTGTTTGACACATGGCAGACCTATTCAATGATGCCGCCGCCGGTCCAGCAGTGGATTAGAGACAACGGCGGGTGGCATAATCTTCCGCTCAACGGCTACTGGACGATGCACGATTCGCGAATTGTGGGCGATGGGCTACCCGAAATGCAAGTGAGGGCTACGTGCTGCCGAAAAATGCGCGTCCGAATAGCGCACGGCTAAACGAAATTGTCGGCTAATCGCCTCAGTCGGCAACCCGGCTTTCACCATGGTTTTCGCGCGATCGCAAAGTGCGGTGTGTGTACTCGCTTGCCGAGCTAAGCGCCGTTGCTGCGACTGGGTTGTCGCAATTGGTGCGCCGTTGTGTCGGCCTGAGGTAGGACCGCGTCAGCGCGGCAAAGGGCTGACGCGGTCCCCATCTGCACCCCTCTGGATGACTGGGCATGCAGATGCTTGTTGGTCGCTTTGCCGCCGATAGGGGTTCACTGTAGCTTGCCGGGATATATTCCTACGCGGGAGGCTCCCATGGCGGGCGCGGCGATTATCGACGGCGGGTCGTGCAGAACTCGAAGCCCGTCGCGAGCAGCTGCAACTGGAGCTGCGGCTGATTGAGGGGGAGTTGCAGACCGATGAGGCGTTGCGGTTGCAGGCGGAAGCGCGGCCTGCGGATGAGCGGCCGCGGTTGCGTGGCGGCTGGCGGGATTGGGTTGAGTGAAGGCTACGACCCAGCTGCCGTTAATCGTTGGGTTGCCGTTAATCGGCATTCCCTCTTTGGCAACTTTGGCCCCGCCCCTCACTCACGGCGGGGCTTTTTCGTGCGAGGTCGCGGGCACGGAAATCCACAAGAATTTTTTGGGAAACGGAACTTTGCCTTGCTAATCGTCGTCTATAGGAGCCCGTTTGGAATTGTCCGGGAGAGCGTACCCTCGCCCGGACGCTTGCCGCCTGCCCCGCCCCTGGCGGGGCTTTTTTGTGCGAGCGTCTCCCCTGCGCTGTGCAACCGACTGTGCGGGTTGGCGTTGAGTCGGCGGGCTTGCTCTCTCAACCCGCGCGGGCAAGCCCTGCATACGAAGCCAACTTAGGCCCGCTTCGGCGGGCTTTCTGCGCGCCGACGTCGGATTTCCGACATAGAAACCAACGGCTCGGCTGGCCGTTAGATTGCGTTTGGCGGGCCAAGTTCGCGGAGCCATAACAATGACGAATGGCAGCCCCTCCGCCAGGAGAGGCAGGAAATTTACCCCAGAAGCTATCGATAAGATTAAGGAGTTGGTGGCACAAGGGGCTAGCCGAGACGAGATTGCTGCGTTGTTCGGCGTGACCGTAGGGTCGCTCCAAGTCACGTGTTCGAGATTGGGCATAAGCTTGCGGAGGCGAGACGCTAGCGGCCCAGGCGGGCCGCGTACGGTCAGGCCTCCTTACCTTCCAAGCCATCCGCCGATAGCCGGGCAAAGGCACACCGGTACGGGCTTTCAGATTGCCCTTACTCTCGAACGCAACGGCACACGGCGGACGACCGAGTTACCCCTAACGACCTCCGCCATAGTGCAGCTCAAACTTGAGGCGGACATGCGGAATCTGAGCATGCTCCAACTTCTGGCTGAAGTTGCGAGCATGGCGATCAAAAAGATTCTACACGAGCCTACCTAGGAGCGCTTGCTCCGCCCGTTGCAACCTGAAAATCTGGTAGCCGCGCCGCCTCCAGAATTTCGCGGAGTGCACCCGACGAAGGAGGTGCGGCCGTGGAACCAATAGCGGGTTCCGCGCGTTGAAACCAACCACGGGTTCCGCGCATGGAACCCGCACCAGGGCGGGGGGTACTATGACACGGGAATTGCATGTCTACGATCACGCCAGCGGGATGATTGCCCTGCTCTTTGTGAGCCCGAATGGGACGGTCGAGGCTTTCGACGTTGAGGGGTTTAGCCGGATAGGCGAGTTTGCCAGCGTGGCGGAGGCCGCTGCGTTTGCGTGCGCTGATGTAGAGATGCCGCGCCTGGATTCCTGACTTCCGCAGTCTTAAACTTGAGCCAGTCCAGCGAGCGGCCCGATCGGCAGCGTGAGCATTCCGTTATTGTTGCGCCGCCTTGAACGCGATGACGACCTCTTCCCCACTCTCCAAGTCTTTCAGCCTGACCACACCGTTAGGATTTCTGGACTTCCCCGACGCTCCGGCTCGTTGATCACCGCACGCTTTGCGCTCGAGCAGGGCCGCGAAGTGTTCGCGGTGCCGGGCTCCCCGCTCGATCCGCGCGCCGAAGGCAGCAACGACTTGCTCAGGCAGGGCGCGACGCTCGTCACGGAAGCCGCCGACGTCATCACGGTCGTGCGCCCGATCCTGGGCGAGACGATCGCGGCAGCGGCCGAGGAGCCCGACGCCACGCCGCTGCCGGCCGTCGAGCCGGCCGGCGACGAACGCGCGCGCATCGTGGCACTGCTCGGGCCGACGCCGGTCCCGATCGACGATCTTATTCGCCTGTCCGGAAGCTCCCCCGCCGCCGTGCGCGTGGTTCTGCTCGAACTCGAGCTCGCGGGGCGGCTCGAGCGCCACGGCGGCGCGCTGGTGTCGCTCGCCTATCATCCGACCGGCCGGCTGCTGTCGTCGTGATCGTGGTGTAACGGTCGCAGGGCATGGACATCGCGTAATCGCCGCATGGACATCGCGTAGGAGCCTTGACATTCTGCGGCCACCGGGCGGGATCTTTCTAAATTGCCGGCAAAAGAGAGATCACTTCCGTGACCGACATGCTTCAGTCGCTCGACGTCCCGGCATGGAATAGCCTGCCGCTGTTCTCCAAGATTTGCTTCGCCGCCGCCGCCGTTGGCCTCGTGCTGTACATCGTGCTGGTCATACGAGGCCGAGTATTCGGAGGAGATTACAAGAAGACGTCCGAATGATCGGGCGATAAGGGCGGCGCAGGGCGCCGCACATATGACGCCGTTGTTGCAGGCGACACGGACCGTGCCGATTGTGTTCGTGGCCGTCGTCGATCCAGTCGGCGCCGGCTATGTCGATAGTCTGTCGCGGCCTGGCGGCAACGCCACCGGCTTTATGCTGTTCGATTACGGTTTGAGCGCGAAATGGCTGGAGCTGGTGCACGAGTTCGGAAGTGGCACTTAACCGGCGTATCAAGGTGACCTCGTGCATGTCCGCTTGGAAGGGCAAGGCGGACATGGCCTTAGCGACGCGTAAGGTCTGTTTTTTGACCCTTGGCGGACATTGAGGGGACTGAAATCTCGCGGTGCACAGGCTCCGGGTCTATGCCCGGGGGCTAAGGAGAAACAGTGGGGGGCGACACCACCGTCTCCTTGCCACATCGCACACAGCGCGCGCTTGTCCCTACGATCTCGCAAGCGGGGTCGCCCGACACGACGTCGCGCCGGCATTTCGGACAGGTATATCCAGCGGGAAACCGGCAGGATTTGGGCGATCTTTCCGGAAAGGTGGCGGTTGCCGAACAGCACCAGGACTTCGCTCCCGACCTCCGGTTCGAACAGACGCGCATTGGGAATGTACCAGTCCACGAAGATATCGGTCGGATCGAGGATTTCGGCAATCGGTGTGCCCGCCACCAGCGACTGCCCGACATCGGCGAGACCTGTCGAAACGATCCCGCTCGTCGGCGCAACGACCCGGCCATGGGCGAAATGCGCCTCCACCTCACCGAGGCGATTTCGAAGCTGTTGGATGAAGTCATCCAGGGAGGCAAGTTGAACGGTGGACTCGGCGACTTCCGCCTCTTGCGAGACGACGGCCTTTTGGGCCGAGGCCCGCTCGCGCAAGACCTCCATGCGGAAGGTCACAGTGGCCGTGGCCATGGCATCGATGCGTTCTGCCGCCTCCTCGGTCACGCGCAGATAGGAGCGCGATGCTCCGAGCGATTCCTGCGCGACCCGGGCCTTGATGCGCAGTTCGGCCGTGCGACCGGAGATGTCCGCCAGCGCCCGCATATAAGTTGCGACGATGCTGTCCTGCTCCGGTGAAATCACCTCTGCGATCTCTTCGCCGGCCTTGACCGTGGCGCCAGGCACCAGCTTCATCTGGTTGACCTGCACGGTAAAGGGAAGCGAAACCACATGTCGCGGGGATGTGACGGTGCCGGGCCCGCTGAGATAAACAAGAGGCGAGCCGAAATAGACGATGAAGAAACCGAGCACACCGAAGACTGCTGTTGCGTAGGCAATGCGCACGAGTCGTCCGGCCGCGCGCCGACGGCTTTCAACGGGATCGGGAACATTTGGGTCGAGGCGGTTGATCGTCACATCCATGGGCCAGCCCTCAAATCCTATCCCCGAACAAGGCGCGACGAACACGGGGTGGTACGAAGTCATCGCGCCGCGATGAGGCCAAGATGATTTCCGAGGAGTACGAAAAGAACCGGGCACATTTCAAATAAACGCCCTGATAGAAGGGAAAAATCAGCGCCGCCCCGAGGCCAAACAGGCCGATGGATCGATTGAACATGACGAACGCAAGCGCGATGTTGAAAATCGAAATCCAGAGCAGCAGGACATAGATCGCGACGAGAAACAGAGCGGCGTCGGCGGTGCCGAATATCAGCACAATGTAAACCAGATAGAACGGCAAGCTGAGCGTGGGAACGAGATCGAAGACAATGAAATCCAGCCTTTGAAGAGTGTCCGGCAAGCGCTCCAAGCGATGGAAAAAGCTCAGTTCGCCATACGTCATGAAACGGATTCGCAAAGCATCGCGGTCCCAGCGCGCGCGCTGGCGCAAGAGGCTTATCCCACTTGTCGGGCCGTCTGTTTCCGCCCAGGCTTCCGGCACGAAACGGATGAGGTAGCCGAGGCGACGCAGCCGCAAACTGTACTCGAGATCCTCTCCGGGGCCGACGTCAAGGCCGCCCTGCCGCAGGAATGTATCGCGTCGATACATAGAACAGGCGCCGGAGAGACAGGCGATCGCATCCACGACGTCCAGAATGGATCGCCCTGCGCTGATCGACATAAGGTACTCCACGCTTTGCAGTCCGGTCCACAACGACTCCCGTTCGTTGCTGATTGCGATGTTGCAGCTCGCGCCGCCGACGCGCGGATCGCTGAATACGGCCGCAAGCCGCGCGACAGCAGTCGGCTCGAACACCGTGTCCGCATCCACAGTAAGAAGCAGGTCGCCGCTGGCAAACCGAGCCGCGGCATTTATTGCCGCGCTGCGGCCGCAGCGCGTGCCATGGCAGATGACCATGTCCACCAGGCCGAGCGCACGCGCCCGCTCCGCGACGGCACGCGTTTCGTCGGTTGAGCCGTCATCCACGACAATGATTTCGAACGGCCGCAAGGTTTGTTGCTGCAGCGACGCGATCGTGGGACCGAGCCCGGAGCCGCCGTTGAAAGTCGGTATGACAACGCTGACCGAAGCGTTGCTCGCAGGCACTCTGTCGCTTCGTCTCCACGCGCCGAACAGAGCCAACGAAAGCAGCGACAGCGAATAGCGAGGAATGTCGAATATCAGCACCGAGAAAACGAGCAGGAAGAAATTGGTTTCGGCGAGCAGCTTCACCATTGCAAACATGTGACCCACCTCTGCGGCGCACAAGATGCTCGCCGAATGCGAATGCAGCCGAGAGGGTAAAAGGAGACGAGCTCCCTTCCAAGCTCTATATTGCGCCTGCGCAGGCGGCGAATCCTACAGCACGTGATGAAAACTGGCGACTGGGGGGACGGAACGTCGCCATCGACGACCGGCTTCATGTTGGTGGCGGCTATTTTGCTTTTTGTCAAAACTCAGAACGAATGCAGGTCTGAGCTAACGACCTACGGATGCTTGGGCGGCACCCCCAACACGTGGTAAGCTCAGTGCGTAACGCCCCAGCAAAAATCCGTTTGATTAGATAATTGCGGTGCATCTCAATCGGGCCTCGCACCCGACTGCTTCACAATCGGAGCCCAGCGTTGGACGTCGTCGCGCACGAAGGCCGCGAACTCGGAAGCTGCCCATCCGGAATGTCCGCCTCGCGCTCGCTGACATCGCCGCAGGCTGACTTGTCGCGCCACCGCGGTGTTGCGGTCGCACGGTATGTCCATTGCGTAGCCGCCGCATCGGCCGTCGGCGCCGTTGCCTTGTACAGTCTGCCGGCCATCGCGGGATTTCGCCGCACAGGAGGCCTCGTGCTCGTACGATCATGCTCGGTCGCACGCCGTCCGGGCAACCGGTTGGTGGGCATAGAGACGTCCGTTGTGGGTCAAAACCGGTAATCCTCAGAACAAGCAAATGTTGTCCGCTTTGCCCCCATTAGCGACCGGAGAGCGGACATTCCGGATCGGCAGCTTCGTGCCAACAGCGGACATCACCAGGTGCGCGCGAGCATGCATGGCAAGCCCAAGCGAGTTGGCCGTCTTTCAAATTGGAACAAGATCGGGAAACACGGGCAGGCCAGGGCCGACGCCCGAGCCGTCAACGCGCGGCGTTGTAGACATCACGTAGGACGTTCGTCTCAAGCTCCAGATCCTCCAGTCGATGTTTGACTACATCGCCGATGCTGACGATACCGACTAGCTTGCCGCCGCGTAGTACCGGCATGTGGCGCACGCGATGGTGCGTCATCAGGTTCATCACTCGATTGACACTCTCGTCCGGGGACACGGTGGTCACGCCGTATTGCATGATTTCCTTCACAGGCATCGACCCGGCTGTCTCGCCATAGCGAGAAAATGCATGAACGATTTCACGTTCGGAAATGAGACCAAGAACTGTGTCCTCACTCGTCACCACGAGAGCGCCAATATTCTTTGCGCGGAGCCAGTCTGCTGCCCTCTTGATGCTGGCTTCCGGAGCTATTGTTGTGACGTCGGTGCCCTTCCGCCTCAGAATGCTTTCGATGGTCATGGCCTCCTCCCATCGTGTGGCCTAGCCGCCTATCTCATCTCGCCCCCGCAATTGGGGGGCATGCCATGGAACCGTTTTCCTCTAACGAGGAGCATTAGCATATCATATCGGCAGGCAGTCAGCGAGCATCGGGGAGGGCGCAACCGATCAGGTAGTTGGCAAACTGGTGCGTGACCGACGCCGGTCCCGATCGACGATCTTATTGGCTTGTCCGGAAGCTCCCCCGCCGCCGTGCGCGTGGTTCTGCTCGAGCTCGCGGGGCGGCTCGAGCGCCACGGCGGCGCCCTGGTGTCACTCGTCTATCATCCGACCGGCCGGCTGCTGTCGTCGTGATCGCGGCTCCGGATACGTCATCGCCCCGACTTGGGCGGTGCCGCCGGACCGTTACTTGCCGTCGCCGAACAATTTGTCGGTCGCGGTGATCAGACCGATTGTTGGATTCGCGCTGCAATATTCGCCGAGCTTCTTGGCGTTGGAAACGAATTTGTCGGTGTCGATGACCGGCGGATCTTTCTCGTCTTTGTAGTAGCCGTCGAGCCAGGCCAGGATGATCTTGATTTCGTCCGGGCTGCTCGCCTGGAACTGCTTGCAGGTCTGGGCCGACAGGTCGATGGGAGCCGCCACGCCCGGCACCGTGGAAAATCCGGCGATCAACGCGGCAACAACAATAGCCTTCATGGGGATGTCCTTTCGATATCGCTGAACCATGCGGTCTGGTGGGGATTGCGTTCTCGTGATCGCGGCCCGGAACGCCGCAGCAGCGGCCGGAGCACGCTGAGCGGAGTCTGCGAGAAGATCGGCGGCCGCCGCTAATTGCTGCGCTGCTTGCGCCCGCGGACCTCCGAGGATGCCACACGGTTGGGATTGCGTTCGCAGGATCCGCCCATGCCCGACACATTGGCCATGCACTGCGCATGGGTGTGAAAACCGCAATTGGTGCAGCCCATGGCGTCGCGAGCGCACCACGCGCCATCGGCGCGCGCAGCGGTATGGGCAAACGCGAGTGCGACGCACGCGGCCGCGGCCAGGAGGATCATTCGCATAGCGTCTCTCCGCTTGACTGGCGACGCAGTCGCAGGCCGCACTATATCCAACGACGCAACCGTCGAACAAGCCGGGCTAGTGCCCGGTTTTCGATTTGAAATTCTTGAGGTGAACTCGCGTCACGGGTGCAGGAATTTCAAATCGGCGGCACTGGGATCGCGGAACGGCTGGCAGCAATCGAAGGCGCCGCGGTCAACGCGACCGTTGGTGGGCCTGCGTGGAACGGGAGGAATGACGCGAGCCCTTAGCAGGCTTCGCGACCGCCGGCGGGGCGGGCTCCGCCGCCGGTGCGACCACGGGCGCCGGCTTGGGCGGGACGATGGCAAGCGAGGCGGCGCTCGAGGCATGGGTCACCGCGGCGGCCGAGACCGAGCCGGACGGCGCCATGTGGGCATTCAACGCCATAAGGCCGGCCACCATCAGGCCGCCGACCACCACGAAATATTTCAGGACAAGCATCACTACCCCCTGGGCCCGCAAGGACCGCCGCAATCATTAGTCGCGGCAGCGGCCGGGTTGGTTCATCCGGGGCCGGCCCACGCTCGGAAGCCGCTTTTGTCGGGGTTGGGGGGAGTTGGCGGCGGGGGGAATGGTTTCGAACCACCGTCTCGTGCTGTTCACACACGCGCTCTGCCGATTGAGCTACCCTGCCGTCGGCGGGAAAACTAACGGACCTGACATCAGCGGTCTGTCCAAAATTGCTCACTTTCAAAAGATCGATCTTGCAGCCCGCTGGGATGCCCAAGCCGGCCGATCGCATATCGAATCGATGCGGCGGGCGTCGATTGCGTGTCGCGGCGGAACACGCTTTTCTGCGCGCCGGGCGACAATCGGAAGCGAAGGTGACAACCATGAGGAAGACGTTTTTGTTTGCGGCAGCGGGCGTGGGGCTGATGGTGGCGCCGGCATCGCATGATGCCCAGGCGTTCACGCCGCTGGGCGGGACGCCGGTGGCGCCGTCCGACGTGACAACTGTCGCAGGCGGATGTGGCTTTGGCTGGCACCGCGGACCGTGGGGCGGATGCCGCCGCAATTACAGTTCGGCCTGGCGCTGTTTCTGGCGCGGCGGTCGGCGCATCTGCCGCTGGTAGCGCGGCGGTCGGCGTCGAGTTCGAGGGCAAAGTCAAAGTTGAGGAGTGCCCCGCCCGCGCACCGCAGCGGGGCACTCGGGACCCACAATCGATGGCGGCATCCCGAATCGGGTCCGGCCATCGAGTTCCCGGCCGAGATTTCATTTGCGGCTTTGTCTGCGGGCCTGTGCGGCTCTCGTCCGCTTGCGGCTGCGGATAGCCCACTCGTAGGTCAACGATCGTCAATCTCCGGATGCTTCGCGCTTTTCATGTCGCGGGCCGCCGGGGCGCTCGGACGCAAGCCCCGCAGGAGCGGCGGACGGCGCCCTCGTCGCCGCGCATTTCACGAAACCGGGAGGTGTGGGAAACGCATTCACGAAACCGAGAGGCGTGAAAACCTTTCGGAGCCTCGAGCAACCAATGTGCATTGCCTGATCACCGACGGAGCCAGCCCGGATCGCAATCCATTGCTGCGTCCGGCTGGCGACCTCCCCCGCGAGCGTCGAAAAGATTGAGGCGGTCGGTATCAGGAGGAGGCGCGATGCCTTGGGAAACCAATTTATATGAATCGTACGCGCAGGATTGCGTCCGGGCGGCTGGTCGGACGAGCGATCCGCAATATCGCGAACTCCTGCTCAAATTGGCGAGTGAGTGGATGCAGGCGGCTGCGCGGCAGGCATCGACAGAGACGAAGCCCTAGAGTTGGCGGCGCGCGCCCTGCCGCAGTGGGCGATCGGCCATTGCCTCCTAGCTAATGCGTCGAACTCCGCTTTGGCGGCCTCAAGCGCGCGGCTCGACCTGAAGATTCGTATCATCGGGATGCAGGCAGGCGTGGGAGCCGCGGCGCTGCGCCTCCTGTGCCCACTCGCGCGCCATCCTGAGAAGGAGCTCGCGATTTTCAGCATCATCCGTCAAGTTGGCCGCGCGCACGCACTCTCTTGCGTGGTATTCGGCCATCTCCCTCAACTTCGTACTGGACGACATCTCAGCCTCCCCGTGCGACGAAGGAATGATTCATGTTGAACCATTCGCCGTAGGTATAGCGGTCGGAAATCTCCTGTCTGTGATGAGCATCACAACGCGACACAATGGATCACGATGCCGCGAGAATATTCTTCGTCCAGGCAAGAGGACGCACTCAGGGCCGCCGCGGCGCACTGGCTTCGGACGATTTGACACCCACAGCGAGCTTGCCTCCGGTGTCGCCGGCGGTTTCCGACCTATAACATTTACATTCAGGGATAAAGCATTGTGGTTGCGTGGGAAAGCCAGCGGAAAATCCGGTGCCGCCGCGCCGCCCCGGCTCCCCTTCGCGGCCATCCGGCCGCGCCGCAAGCCCCCGCGCCGGTTTGACAGCGAGGGTTGACATCCCCATGTTTCGCCGCGACAACCGCGGGCCAATTTCGCCCTGAGCGCCTCGGCTCTGCACCCTAACTTATTGGATTTTCATGGATATCGTTGTCGTCGAGTCGCCGGCCAAGGCGAAAACGATCAACAAATACCTTGGCCCCGGCTACGAGGTCCTGGCGTCGTTCGGCCACGTGCGCGATCTGCCGGCGAAGGACGGATCGGTCGATCCCGAGCACGATTTCCATATGCTCTGGGAGGTCGACGACAAGTCCCGCAAGCGCCTGAACGACATTGCCCGGGCGGTCAAAGGCGCCAACAAGCTGATCCTGGCGACCGACCCCGACCGCGAGGGCGAGGCGATCTCCTGGCACGTCCTCGAAGTGCTCAAGGAGCAGCACGCGATCGGGAAGCAGGCGGTCGAGCGGGTGGTGTTCAACGCCATCACCAAGAAGGCGGTGCTCGATGCGATGAAGCACCCCCGCAGCATCGACCGCGCCCTGGTCGATGCCTATCTCGCCCGCCGCGCCCTCGATTACCTCGTCGGGTTCACCCTGTCGCCGGTGCTGTGGCGCAAGCTTCCGGGGGCGCGCTCCGCCGGCCGCGTGCAATCGGTGGCGCTGCGCCTGGTCTGCGACCGCGAGCTGGAAATCGAAAAGTTCGTCGCGCGGGAATATTGGTCGCTGGTGGCGACCCTCGCCACCCCGCGTTCAGACACCTTCCAGGCGCGGCTCGTCGGCGCCGACGGCAAGAAGATCCAGCGGCTCGATATCGGTTCGGGCGCCGAGGCCGAAGCGTTCAAGCAGGCGCTGGAGAACGCGGCGTTCACGGTCGCCAACGTCGAGGCCAAGCCCGCCCGGCGCAATCCACCGCCGCCGTTCACCACCTCGACCCTGCAGCAGGAGGCGAGCCGCAAGCTCGGCTTCGCGCCCGCCCACACCATGCGCATCGCGCAGCGGCTGTACGAAGGGGTCGACATCGACGGCGAGACCGTCGGCCTCATCACCTATATGCGCACCGACGGCGTCGACATCGCGGAAGAGGCGGTTGCCGCCGCGCGCAGCCTGATCGGCACGGATTACGGCAGCCGTTACGTGCCGCCCTCCCCGCGCCAGTACCAGACCAAGGCGAAGAATGCGCAGGAGGCGCACGAGGCGATCCGGCCGACCGACGTGGCGCGTCGTCCGAAGGACACGAAGGCATTCCTCGACTCCGATCAGGCCAGGCTCTACGAGCTGATCTGGCTGCGCACGATGGCGAGCCAGATGGAATCCGCCGAGCTCGAGCGCACCACCGCCGACATCACCGCCAAGGTCGGCGGGGCCGGTCAGCGCTATCAATCCATCGATCTGCGCGCGAACGGCACGGTGATCAAGTTCGACGGCTTCCTCACGCTCTATCAAGAGGGCGAGGACGACGCCGCCGACGACGAGGAGTCGCGACGCCTGCCGGAAATGAGCGCGGGCGAGAACCTCACCAAGCGCAACATCGACGCCACCCAGCATTTCACCGAGCCGCCGCCGCGCTATTCGGAAGCGTCGCTGGTCAAGCGGATGGAAGAGCTCGGCATCGGCCGGCCCTCGACCTATGCCTCGATCCTGCAGGTCCTCAAGGACCGCGGCTATGTGCGCATCGACAAGAAGCGCCTCGTTCCCGAGGACAAGGGGCGGGTGCTGACCGCCTTCCTCGAAAGCTTCTTCGCCCGCTACGTCGAATACGATTTCACCGCCGGGCTCGAGGAGCAGCTCGACCGCATCTCCAACAACGAGATGGCGTGGCGCGATCTGTTGCGCGATTTCTGGCGCGATTTCACCGCCGCCGTCGGCGACATCAAGGAGCTGCGCGTCGCGCAGGTCATCGATGCGCTCGACGAGATGCTGGCGCCGCACCTGTTTCCGCCGCGCGCGGACGGCACCGATCCGCGCAAGTGTCCGAACTGCGAGACCGGAAAACTCTCGCTCAAGCTCGGCAAGTTCGGCGGCTTCATCGGCTGCACGAATTATCCCGAATGCCGCTACACCCGCCAGTTCGCGCCCGGCAATGGCGTCAATGGCGGCCCCGACGGGGGCATGAAGAAGCTCGGCGAGGATCCCGCGAGCGGCCTCGAAGTGACGCTGCGCTCGGGCCGTTTCGGGCCCTACGTGCAGCTCGGCGAGGCGGTCGAGGGCGAGAAGCCCAAACGCGCCGGCCTGCCGAAAGGCCTGTCTTCCGACGATCTCGATCTCGAGCGCGCGCTCGGACTGCTCTCGCTTCCGCGCGAAATCGGCAAGCATCCCGACGACGGCGAGCCGATCGTGGCCGGCGTCGGCCGCTTCGGACCTTATATCCAGCATGGGAAGATGTACGCCAACCTCACGCCGGGCGACGATGTGCTCAGCGTCGGACTGAACCGCGCGGTGACGCTGATCGAAGAGAAACGCGCCAAGGGGCCGCGCAAAGGCCGCCTGGGCGCCGATCCCGGCCGCGCACTGGGCGACCACCCGGACAAGGGTGGTACGATCGTGGTGAAGAACGGTCGTTACGGTCCGTATGTGAGCCATGACGGCGTCAACGCCACGCTGTCGTCCGACATGACCCCGGAGGCGATCACGCTCGAACAGGCGGTCGGCTTGCTGGACGCACGCGCCGCGCGCGGCGGCGGCAAGAAGCCGCCGGCGAAGGCGCGCAGCACCGCGCGCAAGACACCGGCAAAACCGAAAGCTGCCGCCAAGGCCAAGCCGCCCGCGAGCGTCGATGCAAAGCCGGCGCGCAAGAAGACCAGGGGCCAGTGATCAGAGGTCAGTCATCAGGGGCTGGCATTCCGTGAAACGGACGCGCCTGGACGGAGCCTCGTGATCAGGGCTTACTGACTCCGGTCGCTGTCATGAAACGTCCTCACAGCAAATCTCCCCTTCCCTCCAAAGACGACATCGTCGCCTTCATCGGCCAGCAACCCGGAAAAGTCGGCACCCGCGAGATCGCGCGCGCCTTCGACCTGAAGAACGCCGACCGCGCCGCCCTCAAGACGATGCTGCGCGAGCTTGCCGACGAGGGCCGCGTCGAGCAGCGCCGCAAGAAGCTGCACCATCCCGGGACCCTGCCCCATGTCGTGGTCGCCGACGTCACGGCGCGCGACCGCGACGGCGAACTGATCGCGGTCCCGACCGAATGGGATGAGGCCGAGCACGGCCCCGCCCCCAAGATCCGCATCCGGATTCCGCGCCGCCCGCGGCCGAACGAGGTTGCCGGCATCGGCGACCGCGTCTTGCTGCGGGTCGAGGACAGCGGCGACAAGGACGATCCGGTCCATCACACCGGGCGCATCATCAAGCTCATCGACCGCGGCAAGCAACGCGTGCTCGGCATTTTCCGCGCGGCGCCGGGCGGCGGCGGACGGCTCGAGCCGATCGACAAGAAGCAGCTCGGTCGCGAGCTCGCGATCCCACCCGGCGCCGGCGCGGACGCGCGCGACGGCGATCTGGTCGCGGTCGAGGTGGCGGCGCGCCGCAGCGGCTACGGGCTCGCGAGCGCGCGCGTGACCGAGAGGCTGGGCTCGCTCAAGACCGAGCGCGCCGTCAGCCTGATCGCCATTCACGCCCACTCGATCCCGAATGTATTTCCTGCCGCCACCGTGGCGGAGGCGGAAGCGGCCAAGCCGGCGCGGCTCGCCGGACGCGAGGATTGGCGCGAGCTGCCGCTCGTCACCATCGATCCGGCCGACGCCAAGGATCACGACGACGCCGTGCACGCGATGCGCGATCAAGACCCGAAAAATGCCGGCGGGTTCGTCATCAGCGTCGCCATCGCCGACGTCGCCCACTACGTGCGGCCGGGCTCGGCGCTCGACCGCGAAGCGCTGGTGCGCGGCAACTCGGTCTATTTCCCCGACCAGGTGGTGCCGATGCTGCCGGAGCGCATCTCCAACGATCTCTGCTCGCTCCGGCCGGGCGAGGATCGCGCCGCGCTCGCGGTGCGTCTCGTGGTCGGCGCCGATGGCCGCAAGCGCTCGCACAGCTTCCACCGCGTGCTCATGCGCTCGGCCGCGAAGCTCAACTACGTGCAGGCGCAGGCCGCGGTCGACGGCTGGCCCGATGAAACCACCGGGCCGCTGCTGGCATCCATTCTCGAGCCGCTCTATTCCGCCTATCGCGCGCTCAAGCGCGCCCGCGACGAACGCGCCCCGCTCGACCTCGACCTTCCGGAACGCAAGATCGTCCTCACCGCCCACAACACCGTCGATCGGGTGATGACGCCGGAACGTCTCGACGCGCACCGGCTGATCGAGGAATTCATGATCCTCGCCAATGTGGCGGCGGCGGAAACGCTGGAGCGCGCGCGCGTGCCGCTGATCTACCGCGTTCACGACGAGCCCGATCCCGAGCGGGTGAACGCACTGCGCGAGTTCCTGCAAAGCCTCGACATCTCGCTGCCGAAGGCCGGCGCGCTGCGGGCCGAGCAGTTCAACCGCATCCTCGCGCGGGTGAAAGGCCGAGAGGTCGAAAAGCTGGTCAACGAGGTGGTGCTGCGCACGCAGGCACAGGCCGAATACGCCGCCGAGAACTACGGGCATTTCGGGCTCAACCTGCGGCGCTATGCCCATTTCACCTCGCCTATCCGCCGCTATGCCGATCTCATCGTTCACCGCGGCTTGATCCGCGCGTTGGGCCTCGGCGACGGCGCATTGCCCGAGCAGCAAGACACCGCCGCGCTGGGCGAGATCGGCGCACAGATCTCGGCCGCCGAGCGGCGCGCCATGAAAGCGGAGCGCGAGACATTCGACCGGCTGCTCGCCCATTTCCTCGCCGACCGCATCGGCGCGACCTTCGAAGGCCATATCTCCGGCGCCACCCGCGCCGGCCTGTTCGTCAAGCTCGACGACACCGGCGCCGACGGCTTCATTCCGGCGCGTACCATCGGCGAGGAGTATTTCCGCTATCACGAAGACCGGCATGCGCTGATCGGCGATCGCAGCGGCGAGAGCCACCGCCTGGGCGATCGCGTGACGGTGCGCCTGGTCGAGGCTGCACCGGTCGCCGGCGCGCTGCGGTTCGAGTTGCTCTCGGAAGGCCGCGTCGGCGGCGGCGGCCGCCGTCGCGGGCCGCGCGCGCAGCCGGCCCGAACGGAGACGCTCCCAAGGGGAGCCCCACGAGGGACGACCGCAACGGGACGCTCTCAGCGGCGGGGCTGCCACGCGCGCGGCGATCCAACCGCGTCGTCGATGGCGCCGGCAAAGAGACTTTGAAACAGCCGTAGCGCGTGATTGCTGGCCTCTGCTCGGCACCAGCATCGCCAATGGTGGCTCGACATCACAACGGCGCGTCCCGCGGCCGCGGCCGCCAGCGGGCTAGGCGCAGATGCGGGAGGCGCGCGCCCGCGCCAGCTTGGCTTCCTCGAAGCCGTGCATTCCCATGTGCCACTGCAGCGCAACGATGGCGCCTTTGACCGGCTGCAGCAGACCGAGGGTGAGAATGAGGGTGGGCGGCAGCCACAGCACCAGGTGTACCCAGTACGGCGGCGCAAAATTGGTCTCCACCGACAGCACGGCCGGAACCAGCAGGTGGCCGACGATGAGGATCACGACATAGGCGGGAAAATCATCGGCCCGATGATGGTGCAGCTCCTCGCCGCACACCTCGCAATGATCCTTCACCTTGAGAAAGGCGCCGAACATCCGCCCCTTGCCGCAGCACGGGCAGCGGCCGAGAAGCCCGCGCACGATCTCGTGGCTCAGCAGTCGCGCGGAAAAGGAATTGGACACGGTGTGCTCCCCCGAATTGCTTGCGTAAAATGCATCCATACAATAAGTTCTCCGCTCCTTACACTCAACGCATGTCGGAGAGAATGTATGGATTGGCGCCCTACGCTCAATGACCGCGAGGGTCCGCTCTACCGCCGCATCGTCGACGCCTTGACCGCGGACGTGGCCAGCGGGCGTCTGCGTCGAGGGCAGCAGTTGCCGACCCATCGCGCCCTGGCGAAGGCGCTCGGCGTTGATCTCACGACCGTCACCCGGGCGTATACGGAGGCCCGCCGATGCGGCCTGACTGAAGCGCGGACGGGGCAAGGCACGTTTGTCGCCGAGAGCATGTCGCACCATGCCCCTGCCCTGCGCCCGGAACTCGACCTTTCCATGAATCTCCCGCCGCAGCCGATGGAGGCCGACCTGGAAGGCCGGCTCACCCGGGGCATTGCGGCGATCCAACGGGAGGTCGGGTTCTCCGCCCATCTCAGTTATCGCGACCCCGGCGGAAGCGGGGCCGAACGCGACATCGCAGCCGAATGGCTGCGTTCGCGGATCGCCGAGGCGCGTGGCGATCGGGTCGTGATCTGCCCCGGCACCCAGAATGCGCTTTTCGACCTGCTCATCGCGCTCACCTCGCCGGGAGACGTCGTGCTTACCGAAGCGCTGACCTATCCCGGCATCAAGGCGGCGGCCGCCTGCAGGGGCGCGCGCCTCGTCGGCGTCCCGATGGACGAGCACGGCATTCTTCCCGACGCGCTCGACGCGGCGTGTCGGAAACATTCGCCCAAGGCCGTGTACCTGATCCCGACGATCCACAATCCCACCACCGCTACGATGCCACGGTCGCGTCGCGAGCAGGTCGCCGACATTCTGCGGGCGCGCAACGTGCTGCTGCTGGAAGACGATGCCTACGGCATGCTGGAGCCCAAGGCCGTGCCGCTGGCCGCGCTCATTCCCGAGCGCACCTATTTCGCCGCGACGTTTTCCAAGTGCATCGCGCCCGGGCTGCGGGTGTCGTTCCTGCTGACACCCGATCAGGACGCTGCGAGCCTCCTGGCAAACGCTCTGCGTGCGACCGTGCACATGCCCGCGTTCCTGATGGTCGCGCTGGTGACGCGCTGGCTGCAGGACGGCAGCGCCGACGCCATCATCGCGGCGATCCGCGACGAGGCCACCGCGCGGCAGAAACTTGCTTCCCAGGTGCTGGCGCGACATGCATTTTCGCGCCACCCCAACGGTCACCACATCTGGGTCACGTTGCCGCCGAGCTGGAACAGGACGGAATTCGCGTCGTACGTTCAAAGGCAGGGACTGGGCGTGGTGACGGCGGAAGCGTTCAGTGTCGAGGACGCGCCGCCGCACGCGATCCGCGTCTCGCTCGGCGCGGCGAGCAGCCGCGCCGAACTGGTGCGCGGCCTGGAGATCCTGGCTGGCGCCTTGCGGTCGCCGGCGGCCGTGACCCGCGTGGTGTAGGCTGCCATCTGCCGGGCATGCCCGCTTGTGAAACTGAATCGACGATCAGGGCCGGTTGCAGGCCGGCGATCTGAAACGGAGTGCGGGAATTCCGGAACGCCACTTCCCGTTCCCACCCATCAAAAACACGTCATTGGTGCTTGGCGAGACCGGGCAACAAGTGACAGAGAAGGGCCTCAAGGGAAATCGAGGACACCCAGTAATGAGCGACGTGCAAGCGGACCGGCTCGAGCGGATGAACCGCTTCGTCAACCGGATGAACGAGGTCGAGCGCGATCTCACGGCGCCCTATGTGCGGCCGAAGGATGCGGCGACCTTGATCCTGGTCGATCGCTCGGGCCCGGTTCCCAAAGTCCTGCTCGGCAAGCGCCACGAGCGACACAAATTCATGCCGGGCAAATTCGTCTTTCCCGGCGGCCGCGTGGACCCGGCGGACAAACTCATGCCGGTGGCAAAACCGCTCGATCCGCACGCCGAAGCCAATCTGATGAAGCATCTGCAACGCGCCAGCGCCGCCAAGGCGCGGGCATTTGCGCTCGCCGCCATCCGCGAGACCTTCGAGGAGACCGGGCTCGTGCTCGGCGTGCCGACGACCGAAACGGTCAAGGTTCCCGCCGGGCCGTGGAGCGGATTTGCCGAGGCGAAAATCCTTCCCGACCTCAGCGCGCTGCGCTTCATCGGTCGCGCCATCACTCCCCCCGGCCGGGTGCGGCGGTTCGATGCGCGCTTCTTCACCCTCGACGCCAACGCGATCGCCCATCGCGTGGAGGGCGTCACCGGCCCCGAGGCCGAGCTCGTCGAGCTGGTGTGGATGCCGCTGACGGACGCCAAGCAGCTCGATATGCCGGCGGTGACCGGCGTCATGCTGGAGGAACTCGACGCGCGCATCGCGGACGGGTTCGGTCACGACCTCCCGGTTCCGTTCTACAGCATGCCGCGGGGGCGCTTTAAACGGGAGCTGCTCTGACCGGGCGGCCCCTTGGCGCACATTGACATTGGCAGGCAAGGCATTAGGTTCCGCGCCAGTTCACGCCATCGAGGATTGCCATGGCCAAGGCCACAACCATCAAGGTGAAGCTGGTTTCCAGCGCCGATACCGGATTCTATTACGTGACGCGCAAGAACTCGCGCACCATGACCGACAAGCTGGTGAAGAAGAAGTACGACCCCGTCGCCAAGAAGCACGTCGATCGGGTCCGGCCGTCGAGCTCCCGGCCGGGATTTCAATTACCGCTCTGCCTGCGAGCCCGTGCAGCCGTCGTCCCTTGCGGCTGCGGATAGCCCACTCGTAGATCAACGATCGTCAATCTCCGGATGCTTCGCGCTTTTCATGCCGCGCGCCGCCGGGGCTGCTCGGACGCAATCCCCGCAAGAGCGGCGGACAGCGCCATTCGCCGCCGCGCATTCACAAAACCGGGAGGTGTGGGAAACGCATTCACGAAACCGAGAGGCGTGGAAACCTTTCGGAACCTCGAGCAACACAAATGTGCATTGCCTGATCACCGACGGAGCCAGCCCGGATCGCAATCCATTGCTGCGTCCGGCTGGCGACCTCCCCCGCGAGCGTCGAAAAGATTGAGGCGGTCGGTCATCACGAGGAGGCACGATGCCTTCGGAAACCAATTTATATGAATCCTACGCGCAGGATTGCGTTCGGGCGGCTGATCGGGTGAGCGATCCGCAATATCGCGAGCTCCTGCTCAAATTGGCGAGTGAGTGGATGCAAGCCGCCGCGCGACAGGCATCGACACAGACGAAGCCTTAGAGTTGCGGCACGCGGCCTGCCGCAATGGGCGAGCGGCCATTGCCTCTTGTTACTCCCGTCGAACTCCGCTTTGGCGGCCTCAAACGCGAGGCTCGACGAGAAGAGTTGAGTCCTCCGGAGGCAGGCAGGCGTGGGAGCCGCGGCGCTGCGCCTCCTGTGCCCACTCGCGCGCCATCTTGAGAAGGAGCTCGCGATTTTCGGCATCATCCGTCAAGTTGGCCGCGCGCACGCACTCTCTTGCGTGGTATTCGGCCATCTCCCTCAGCTTGGTACTGGACGACATCTCAGCCTCCCCGTGGGACGAATGGATGATTCATGTCGAACCATTCGCCGCAGTTATAGCGGTCGGAAATCTCCTGTCTGTGATGGACATCACAACGCGACACAATGGATCACGATGCCGCGAGAATATTCTTCGTCCAGGCAAGAGGACGCACTCAGGGCCGGCGGGGCGCGCTGGCTTCGGGCGATATTAACACCCACACCGAGCTTGCCCCCGGCGGCGCCGCCAGTTTCGTGATCCATAACATGTACATTCAGGGGTAAAGCATTGCTGGTTGCGTGGGAAAGCCAGCGGAAAATCCGGTGCCGCCGCGCCGCCCCGGCTCCCCTTCGCGGCCATCCGGCCGCGCCGCAAGCCCCCGCGCCGGTTTGACAGCGAGGGTTGACATCCCCATCTTTCGCCGCGACAACCGCGGGCCAATTTCGCCCTGAGCGCCTCGGCTCTGCACCCTAACTTATTGGATTTTCATGGATATCGTTGTCGTCGAGTTGCCGGCCAAGGCGAAAACGATCAACAAATACCTTGGCCCCGGCTACGAGGTCCTGGCGTCGTTCGGCCACGTGCGCGATCTGCCGGCGAAGGATGGATCGGTCGATCCCGAGCACGATTTCCATATGCTCTGGGAGGTCGACGACAAGTCCCGCAAGCGCCTGAACGACATTGCCCGGGCGGTCAAAGGCGCCAACAAGCTGATCCTGGCCACCGACCCCGACCGCGAGGGCGAGGCGATCTCCTGGCACGTCCTCGAAGTGCTCAAGGAGCAGCACGCGCATCGAGAAGCAGTCGGTCGAGCGGGTGGTGTTCAACGCCATCACCAAGAAGGCGGTGCTCGATGCGATGAAGCACCCCCGCAGCATCGACCGCGCCCTGGTCGATGCCTATCTCGCCCGCCGCGCCCTCGATTACCTCGTCGGGTTCACCCTGTCGCCGGTGCTGTGGCGCAAGCTGCCGGGCGCGCGCTCCGCCGGCCGCGTGCAATCGGTGGCGCTGCGCCTGGTCTGCGACCGCGAGCTGGAAATCGAAAAATTCGTCGCGCGGGAATATTGGTCGCTGGTGGCGACCCTTGCCACCCCGCGTTCGGACACCTTCCAGGCGCGGCTCGTCGGCGCCGACGGCAAGAAGATCCAGCGGCTCGATATCGGTTCGGGCGCCGAGGCCGAAGCGTTCAAGCAGGCGCTGGAGAACGCGGCGTTCACGGTCGCCAATGTCGAGGCCAAGCCCGCCCGGCGCAATCCACCGCCGCCGTTCACCACCTCGACCCTGCAGCAGGAGGCGAGCCGCAAGCTCGGCTTCGCGCCCGCCCACACCATGCGCATCGCGCAGCGGCTGTACGAAGGCGTCGACATCGACGGCGAGACCGTCGGCCTCATCACCTATATGCGCACCGACGGCGTCGACATCGCGGAAGAGGCGGTTGCCGCCGCGCGCAGCCTGATCGGCACGGACTACGGCAGCCGTTACGTGCCGCCCTCCCCGCGCCAGTACCAGACCAAGGCGAAGAATGCGCAGGAGGCGCACGAGGCGATCCGGCCGACCGACGTGGCGCGTCGCCCGAAGGACACGAAGGCATTCCTCGACTCCGATCAGGCCAGGCTCTACGAGCTGATCTGGCTGCGCACGATGGCGAGCCAGATGGAATCCGCCGAGCTCGAGCGCACCACCGCCGACATCACCGCCAAGGTCGGCGGGCCCGGTCAGCGCTATCAATCCATCGATCTGCGCGCGAACGGCACGGTGATCAAGTTCGACGGCTTCCTCACGCTCTATCAAGAGGGCGAGGACGACGCCGCCGACGACGAGGAGTTGCGACGCCTGCCGGAAATGAGCGCGGGCGAGAACCTCACCAAGCGCAAGATCGACGCCACCCAGCATTTCACCGAGCCGCCGCCGCGCTATTCGGAAGCGTCGCTGGTCAAGCGGATGGAGGAGCTCGGCATCGGCCGGCCCTCGACCTATGCCTCGATCCTGCAGGTGCTCAAGGACCGCGGCTATGTGCGCATCGACAAGAAGCGCCTCGTTCCCGAGGACAAGGGACGGGTGCTGACCGCCTTCCTCGAAAGCTTCTTCGCCCGCTACGTCGAATACGATTTCACCGCCGGGCTCGAGGAGCAGCTCGACCGCATCTCCAACAACGAGATGGCGTGGCGGGATCTGTTGCGCGATTTCTGGCGCGACTTCACCGCCGCCGTCGGCGACATCAAGGAGCTGCGCGTCGCGCAGGTCATCGACGCGCTCGACGAGATGCTGGCGCCGCACCTGTTTCCGCCGCGCGCGGACGGCACCGATCCGCGCAAGTGCCCGAACTGCGAGACCGGGAAACTCTCGCTCAAGCTCGGCAAGTTCGGCGGCTTCATCGGCTGCACGAATTATCCCGAATGCCGCTACACCCGCCAGTTCGCGCCCGGCAACGGCGTCAATGGCGGCCCCGACGGGGGCATGAAGAAGCTCGGCGAGGATCCCGCAAGCGGCCTTGAAGTGACGCTGCGCTCGGGCCGTTTCGGGCCCTACGTGCAGCTCGGCGAGGCGGTCGAGGGCGAGAAGCCCAAACGCGCCGGCCTGCCGAAAGGCCTGTCTCCCGACGATCTCGATCTCGAACGCGCGCTCGGACTGCTCTCGCTTCCGCGCGAAATCGGCAAGCATCCCGACGACGGCGAGCCGATCGTCGCCGGCGTCGGCCGCTTCGGACCTTATGTCCAGCACGGGAAGATGTACGCCAACCTCACGCCGGGCGACGACGTACTCAGCGTCGGACTGAACCGCGCGGTGACGCTGATCGAAGAGAAACGCGCCAAGGGGCCGCGCAAGGGCCGCCTGGGCTCCGACCCCGGCCGCGCACTCGGCGACCACCCGGACAAGGGCGGCACCATCGTGGTGAAGAGCGGCCGGTACGGCCCGTATGTGAGCCACGACGGCGTCAACGCCACGCTGTCCTCCGACATGACGCCGGAGTCGGTCACGCTCGAACAGGCGGTCGGCTTGCTGGACGCCCGCGCCGCGCGCGGCGGCGGCAAGAAGCCGCCGGCGAAGGCGCGCAGCACCGCGCGCAAGGCACCGTCAAAACCGAAAGCTGCCGCCAAGGCGAAGCCGCCCGTGAGCGTCGATGCAAAGCCGGCGCGCAAGAAGACCAGGGGCCAGTGATCAGAGGCCGGTCATCACGGGCTGGCATTCCGTGAAACGGACGCGCCTGGGCGGGAGCCTCTCGAGCAGGGCTTGCTGACTGCGGTCGCTGTCATGAAACGTCCCCACGGCAAATCTCCCTTTCCCTCCAAAGACGACATCGTCGCCTTCATCGGCCAGCAGCCCGGAAAGGTCGGCACCCGCGAGATCGCGCGCGCCTTCGGCCTGAAGAACGCCGACCGCGCCGCGCTCAAGACGCATGCTGCGCGAACTCGGCGACGAAGGCCGCGTCGAGCAGCGCCGCAAGAAGCTGCACCATCCCGGAACGCTGCCGCATGTCGTGGTCGCCGACGTCACGGCGCGCGACCGCGACGGCGAACTGATCGCGGTTCCGACCGAATGGGATGAGGCCGAGCACGGCCCCGCCCCCAAGATCCGCCTGCGCATTCCGCGCCGTCCGCGGCCCAACGAGGTCGCCGGCATCGGCGACCGCGTCCTGCTGCGGGTCGAGGACAGCGGCGACAAGGACGATCCGATCCATCACACCGGGCGCATCATCAAGCTCATCGACCGCGGCAAGCAACGCGTGCTCGGCATTTTCCGCGCCACGCCGGGCGGCGGGGGTCGGCTCGAGCCGATCGACAAGAAGCAACTCGGACGCGAGCTCGCGATCCCCGCCGGCGCCGGCGCGGACGCGCGCGACGGCGATCTGGTCGCGGTCGAGGTGGCGACGCGGCGCAGCGGCTATGGCCTCGCGAGCGCGCGCGTGACGGAAAAACTGGGCTCGCTCAAGACCGAGCGCGCGGTCAGCCTGATCGCCATTCACGCGCATTCGATCCCGAATGTCTTCCCCGCCGCCACCGTGGCGGAGGCGGAAGCGGCCAGGCCGGCGCGGCTTGCCGGACGCGAGGATTGGCGCGAACTGCCGCTCGTCACCATCGATCCGGCCGACGCCAAGGATCACGACGACGCCGTGCACGCGATGCGCGACGACGACCCCAAAAATGCCGGCGGTTTCGTCATCAGCGTCGCGATCGCCGACGTCGCCCACTACGTGCGGCCGGGATCGGCGCTCGATCGCGAAGCGCTGGTGCGCGGCAACTCGGTCTATTTCCCCGACCAAGTGGTGCCGATGCTGCCCGAGCGCATTTCCAACGATCTATGCTCGCTCCGGCCAGGCGAGGATCGCGCCGCGCTCGCGGTGCGGCTCGTGGTCGGCGCCGATGGCCGCAAGCGCTCGCACAGCTTCCATCGCGTGCTCATGCGCTCGGCCGCGAAGCTCAACTATGTGCAGGCGCAAGCCGCCGTCGACGGCTGGCCCGATGAAACCACCGGCCCATTGCTGGCGCCCATTCTCGAACTGCTCTATTCCGCCTATCGCGCGCTCAAGCGCGCCCGCGACGAACGCGCCCCGCTCGACCTGGACCTTCCGGAACGCAAGATCGTCCTTACCGCCCATAACACCGTCGATCGGGTGATGACGCCGGAACGTCTCGACGCGCACCGGCTGATCGAGGAATTCATGATCCTCGCCAATGTGGCGGCCGCGGAAACGCTGGAGCGGGCGCGCGTGCCGCTGATCTATCGCGTCCACGACGAGCCCGATCCCGAGCGCGTGAACGCCCTGCGCGAGTTCCTGCAAAGCCTCGACATCTCGCTGCCGAAGGCCGGCGCGCTGCGGGCCGAGCAATTCAATCGCATCCTCGCGCGAGTGAAAGGCCGGGAGGTCGAAAAGCTGGTCAACGAGGTGGTGCTGCGCACCCAGGCACAAGCCGAATACGCCGCCGAGAACTACGGGCACTTCGGCCTCAACCTGCGCCGCTACGCCCATTTCACCTCGCCCATCCGCCGTTATGCCGATCTCATCGTGCACCGCGGCTTGATCCGCGCGTTGGGGCTGGGCGACGGCGCGCTGCCCGAGCAGCAAGACACCGCCGCCCTGGCCGAGATCGGCGCGCAGATCTCGGCCGCCGAGCGCCGCGCCATGAAGGCGGAACGGGAGACGTTCGACCGGCTGCTCGCCCATTTCCTCGCCGACCGCATCGGCGCAACCTTCGAAGGCCACATTTCGGGCGCCACCCGCGCCGGCTTGTTCGTCAAGCTCGACGACACCGGCGCCGACGGCTTCATTCCCGCGCGCACCATCGGGGAGGAATATTTCCGCTATCACGAAGACCGTCATGCCCTCATCGGCGATCGCAGCGGCGAGACGCACCGGCTGGGCGATCGCGTGACGGTGCGCCTGGTCGAGGCCGCACCGGTCGCGGGCGCGCTGCGATTCGAGCTGCTGTCGCAAGGCCGCGCGGGCGGCGGCGGCCGCAGACGCGTGCCGCGGGCGCATGCCGGCCCGAAGGGAGAGCCGCCGAGGAGGGACGCCTCCAAGGGTGGTGCTGCAACGCGCGCGGACAAGCGCACGCGGCGGAGGGCGGAAGAAGAAGAAGCGTGAGGACGTCAGCCTGAGGGCGGCTTTTGTTGGAGCATGATCTTTTCCGAAAACCGGTATCCACTTTTCGGGATCATGCTCTAAGCGCACACGTGCGAGCCGCGGGCGCGCTTGGCCTCCTCGAACCCGTGCATTCCCATGCGCCACTGCAGCGCGACGACGGCGCCCTTGACCGGCTGCAGGAGGCCGAGCGTCAAAATGAGGGTGGGCGGCAGCCACAGCATCAGGTGCACCCAGTAGGACGGCGCGAAGTTGGTTTCCACCGAGAGCACGGCCGGAACCAGCATGTGGCCGACGAGGAAGATCACGATATAGGCGGGAAAATCGTCGGCCCGATGGTGATGCAGCTCTTCGCCGCAAACCTCGCACCGGTCCTTCACCTTGAGAAAGGCTCCGAACATCCGGCCCTTGCCGCAGCAGGGGCAACGGCCGAGCAGACCCCGGACCAGTTCGGTCATCAGCGGCCGCGGCGGAGAGAGATTTGACATGCGTGTCCCCGAGTCCATGGGTTGCGCCCGCTTGCGTGAAGCGCATCCATACAATAAGGTGAATGGCCCTTACACTCAACCATTTGCCTGAAGAATGTATGGATTGGCGCCCTACGCTCAATGACCGCGAGGGTCCGCTCTACCGCCGCATCGTCGACGCCTTGACGGCGGACGTGGCCAGCGGCCGCCTGCGTCGCGGGCAGCAATTGCCGACCCATCGCGCCCTGGCGAAGGCGCTCGGGGTCGATCTCACGACCGTCACCCGGGCCTACACCGAAGCGCGCCGATGCGGCCTGACCGAAGCGCGCACGGGGCAAGGCACCTTTGTCGCCGAGAGCATGTCGCATCACGCCGCGGCCGAGCGTCCCGAACTCGACCTCTCGATGAATCTGCCGCCGCAGCCGCTGGAAGCCGATCTCGAGGGACGGCTCACCCGGGGCATCGCCGCGATCCAGCGGGACGTCGGGTTCTCCGCCCACCTCAATTACCGCGACCCCGGCGGAAGCGGAGCCGAACGGGACATCGCCGCCGCATGGCTGCGGTCGCGCATCGCGGAGGCCAGCGGCGATCGTGTCGTGATCTGCCCGGGCACGCAGAATGCGCTGTTCAATCTGCTCATCGCGCTCACCGCGCCGGGAGACGTCGTCCTCACGGAAGCGCTGACCTATCCCGGCATGAAGGCGGCGGCGGCCTGCAGGGGCGTGCGCCTCGTGGGCGTTCCGATCGACGAGCACGGCATTCTTCCCGACGCGCTCGATGCGGCGTGTCGGAAACATTCACCCAAGGCCGTCTATCTGATCCCGACGATCCACAATCCGACCACGGCGACCATGCCGCGGTCGCGGCGCGAGCAGGTGGCCGAAATCCTGCGCACACGCGACGTGCTGCTGCTGGAAGACGATGCCTATGGCATGCTGGAGCCCAAGGCCGTGCCGTTGGCCACGCTCATTCCGGAGCGGACGTACCTCGCCGCCACGTTTTCCAAATGCATCGCGCCGGGGCTGCGCGTGTCGTTCCTGCTCACGCCCGATCGCGACTCGGCAAGCGTGCTGGCGGCCGCTCTGCGTGCGACCGTGCACATGCCCGCGTTCCTGATGGTCGCGCTGGTGACGCGCTGGCTGCAGGACGGCAGCGCCGACGCGATCATCGCAGCGATCCGCGACGAGGCGACCGCCAGACAGAAACTTGCCGCCCAGGTGCTCGCGCGTCATGCATTTTCCCGGCACCCCAACGGCCACCACATCTGGATCCCGCTACCGCCGAGCTGGAGCAGGACGGAATTCGCGTCCTACGTTCAAAGGCAGGGACTCGGCGTGGTGACGGCCGAAGCGTTCAGTGTCGCGGAGCCGCAACCACACGCGATCCGCGTTTCGCTCGGCGCGGCCAGCAGCCGCGCCGAACTGGTCCGAGGCTTGGAGATCCTGGCCGCGGCGTTGCGGTCGCCGGCGGCCGTGACCCGCGTGGTCTGAGCGGCCAACATGCCGACACGCCGGCCAAGCGCCGGTTGCAGGGCCGCGATCGCAGACGGTTTGCGGGAATCCCTCAGCACAGCAGCCCTGCCCCAGCAAAAAAAGCGTCATTGGTGCTTGGCGAGACCCGGCAACAAGTGACAGACAAAGGCCGCAGGGAAATCGAGGACACCCGATCATGCGCGACGTGCAAGCGGACCGGCTCGAGCGGATGAACCGCTTCGTCAAGCGGATGAACGAGGTCGAGCGCGACCTCACGGCGCCCTACGTGCGGCCGAAGGATGCGGCGACGCTGATCCTGGTCGACCGGTCCGGGCCGCTGCCCAAAGTCCTGCTCGGCAAGCGACACGAGCGGCACAAATTCATGCCGGGCAAATTCGTTTTCCCGGGCGGCCGGGTGGATCCCGTCGACAGGCTCATGCCGGTCGCGAAACCGCTCGATCCCCACGCCGAGGCGAACCTGATGAAGCATCTGCAACGCGCCAGCGCCGCCAAGGCGCGGGCGTTTGCGCTTGCCGCCATCCGCGAGACGTTCGAGGAGACCGGACTTCTGCTCGGGGTGCGGGTGAACGAGACGGTGAAGGTTCCGCCGGGGCCATGGAGCGGATTCGCCGAAGCGAAAATCCTGCCGGATCTCAGCGTGCTGCGTTTCATCGGCCGCGCCATCACCCCGCCTGGCCGGCAGCGTCGCTTCGACGCGCGCTTCTTCACCCTCGACGCGAGCGCGATCGCGCATCGGGTCGAGGGCGTGACCGGGCCCGATGCCGAACTCGTCGAACTGGTCTGGATGCCGCTGACGGATGCCAAGCAGCTGGATATGCCGGCCGTGACCGGCGTGATGCTCGAGGAACTCGACGCGCGCATCGCGGACGGGTTCGGCCACGACCTGCCGGTTCCATTTTACAGCATGCCGCGAGGACGCTTCAAACGGGACCTGCTGTGACGCCGCCCTTCCCGTACATTGACATTGGCAGGCAAGGCATTAGGTTCCGCGCCAGTTCATCCGATCGAGGTTTGCCATGGCCAAGGCCACGACCATCAAGGTGAAGCTGGTTTCCAGCGCCGACACCGGTTTTTATTACGTGACACGCAAGAACTCGCGCACCATGACCGACAAGCTGGTGAAGAAGAAGTACGACCCGGTCGCCAAGAAGCACGTCGAGTTCCGGGAATCCAAGATCAAGTAAGCTCGCATCGGCGCGCTGCAAAGGCGTGCGAACTTAGAGTCGCTCACGCGCAGGAAAAAGGCGCCCCCGGATGGGAGGGCGCCTTTTGCATTTCGCTGTCAGGGGGTGCCGCGAGAGTTTGCGAACTTCGGAATCGGACACTCGCCCTTGCGAATTGGCGATCAGTCGAGATGGAGGTGGCCGGTCGGGAGCGGCGTCATGAGGAGGCCACTCGTACCGCCCCCGAACCGGCCGAACCCCACGGACCCAGGAGATGCGGCGGACCTGAGCATTCCGTAGGGTTATCAATCTGATAGACGATGACGCGATGCCCCGCCGCCCCACCCTATCAGGAGCCGGGAGCCTCTTCCACCGCCCGCGCAACGTAGCGCAACGGCCTCGGAAATCAACAATTTAGGTTGTGGATAAAGAAGAGACTGCGGTCAACGTAAACTCCCCCGGGTTGACTGTGACATTTCGATGGCTCCGGGTTTTTGCGCCCGCAAATCAAGCCGTCATCGACCGACCTCCTCGGCGGAACCGAGGAAGTGCCGGATGGTCTCGATGAACTTGCCGACCGAGATCGGTTTCGACAGGTAGGCCTCGCACCCGCCCTGGCGGATGCGCTCCTCGTCGCCCTTCATTGCAAAGGCGGTGACGGCGACCACCGGAATGGCCTTGAGCTCCGGGTCTTCCTTGAGCCACTTGGTCACCTCGAGACCGGAGACCTCGGGCAGCTGAATGTCCATCAGGATCAAATCGGGCCGGTGCTTACGGGCGAGATCGAGCGCCTCGATGCCGTTGCGCGTGCCGACGGTCCGGTAGCCGTGCGCTTCCAACAGATCGTGGAACAGCTTCATATTGAGCTCGTTGTCTTCCACGATCATCACTGTCTTCGACATTCCAGACCTTTCGACAGTCTCTCCTGTGCGCAGCACCCCAGCGGGACCAGAGTTGCGTGCCCAGGCTTTTCGCGCAGGGATGAACCCAAATGCGGTGCGAAGCTCGCCTCAGAGGGTGGCGCGACGTCTGCGAACTTCAGAATTGGGACACTAGTCCGGATACGTTACGGAAACACAAATATTCGCGTTTCCGCAAGCGTCAGGCGCCTGCAGGAGCCCGCTCGGACATCGCGATAATTCAACGGCTTGCAGCTGTTCTTTCATGTGACGTGCCGGGCCGGCGCGCGGCGGCATCAGCCAGGCCCCGCCGGCGTCACATCCATGGTGCGGCGGCTGAGCGCCAGATTGAACGTATACCCGCCGAACAGGTCGACGACGGTGATGAAAATGAGCAGCAACGCCGCCTCCCAGCGCTGCGGCGTGCCCACGAGTTGCGGCTTCCCGAACACCACGATCAGCACGACCGCCAGCGGCACCAGCGAGGCCATGCCGTCGACCACGCCGATGAACCTGTTGCCCGCCGAGGGCAGGCTGAACGGAATCGAGATCAGCTGGTAGGTGAGATAAAAGGCGGCGAGCCACGCCATGTTGAAGCCCAGCCGGTCGGCCGTGAACAGTCCGACCCTCCCCTCGAGTTCCGGGAACGACCCGGCGTACCAGAAGAAATAAACCTCCCACGCCGCAAGCCCCAACGCGAACAGAATGCTGGCGCCGGCAACGGATAGACGGCCCTTGCGCATTGGCGCCTCCCTCATGACATCGGGTCCCTCACCTACCCGACATTTCGCCCCGGCGTCGAGGGACTTGATCCCGTTTCGCGATTAGTATCGGCCGCGTCTGCGCCGCGCGATTCGGCGCCCGGCGTCTTTCCCAAGTGCACGACCGTGTGGGCGGAGCACGCGATGACCAAGCAGCCCCGCTCGACAAGCCGCAGGGAGCGGCAGGCGGCGGCCGAAGAACTCGCCATTGCCGCGCTGGGCTTCATCGCCGGCGAACCGGAACAACTCGGGCGTTTCCTGGCGATGACCGGAATAGGACCGGACTCGCTGCGCGAGGCCGCGCGCGCGCCGCGATTTCTCGCCGGTGTGCTCGATCACGTGGCGGCAGACGAGGCGCTGCTGCTCGCCTTCGCCGCCGCCAAAGAGATCGATCCGGAAGCGGTCATGCGCGCGCGCGACGTTCTCACCGGCGGTCATTGGGAACGCGACACGCCATGAGCGCACCAGCCGGGGTCGCGGTGAACAACGAGCCGACGCGCCGGCCCCCGCCCGGCTTCTGCCGCGATTGCCGCCGCGACGCGCCGGACGGCGTATCACGCTGCTCGGCGTGCGGCTCGCCGCGTCTGCTGCGGCATCCGGAACTCGACGCGCTGGCGATCGCTCATGTCGACTGCGACGCCTTCTATGCCACGATCGAGAAACGCGACGATCCGACGCTCGCGGACAAACCGGTGATCGTCGGCGGACGCCAACGCGGCGTCGTGCTCACGGCCTGCTACGTGGCGCGCACGTTCGGTGTGAGATCGGCGATGCCCATGTTCGAGGCGCGGCGGCTGTGCCCGCACGCCAGCGTGGTCCGGCCCGACATGGAGAAATACGCGCGCGTCGGCCGCGAGGTGCGCGCGCTCATGTTCAAGCTCACGCCCCTGGTGGAGCCCGTCTCGATCGACGAAGCGTTCATGGACCTGTCGGGAACCGCGCGCCTGCACGGCATGTCGCCCGCCAAGGCGCTCGCGGGCTTTGCCGCCGACGTCGAACGCAGCCTCGGGATCACGGTGTCGATCGGGCTCTCCCCCAACAAGTTCCTCGCCAAGATCGCCTCCGATCTGGACAAGCCGCGCGGCTTTGCCGTCCTCGGTGCGACCGAGGCCGCGACGTTCCTGGCGCCGAAGCCGGTGACGCTGATCTTCGGCGTCGGCAAAGTGGCGCAGCAGCGGCTTGCGCGCGACGGCTTGCGCACCATCGGCGATCTGCAGCGCGCCGGGGAGCGCGAGTTGACGCGCCGCTACGGCGCCGAGGGCGCAAGGCTCGCGCGCCTTGCGCGTGGCCTCGACGAGCGCAAGGTCAACGCCGACCGCGAGACCAAGAGCATTTCGGCGGAAACCACCTTCGATCAGGACATCGCCGACTTCCGGCGGCTGGAGCTGCGGTTGTGGCACCTGTGCGAAAAAGTCTCCGCCCGGCTCAAGAGCAATGAGCTCGCCGGCGGCACGGTGACGCTCAAGCTGAAAACCGCCGACTTCCGCATCAGGACGCGGGCGCAGTCGCTGGCGCATCCGACGCAGCTCGCCGCCCGGATCTTCGCCGCCGGGCGCGAACTGCTCGGGCGGGAAATCGACGGCACGATGTTCCGCCTGATCGGCATCGGCGTCTCAGCGCTCGATGACGGCAAGGGAGCGGATTTCGCCGACCTGCTCGATCGTCGCACCGCCGAGGCCGAACAGGCGATCGACCGGCTGCGCGAGAGGTTCGGCGACGAAGCCATCATCAAAGGCCTCGCGCTGGAAGAACCGGATGACGGGGAGCGGATGACCGACGGCGACTAGCTGGTGACAGCCGCGCCACGTCCCGCTTGGCACGTCATTCCGGGGCCCGAGCGCAGCGAGGGAGTCTGGACTCCATAATCCCCGTGGCCCGGATACCGTCGCTCTCGTGTCCCGGGCGAGCGCAGCGAGACCCGGGACCCAGGAGCTCCGGAAAGACTTCTCGCGGAGACTTTCCCGCCGTGGCCCTGGGTCCCGGCTCGCACTCGCGTCAGAGACCTGGACCTGCGTCACGCAGTGGGGCGCTCGCTTGGCCGGGACACGCGAGCAATGGGACACGCGGCAGCTACTTGCAGGGCTTGGTGTCGCGAATCTCGAGCGAGGTGAGCTCGCCGCTGATGGCGAAATCGTTGTAGTCGAGCACCAGCGCACGCGAGATGCCGTTCTCGTAGAGCTCGAACTTGATGGCATAGACCGGCGCCTGCTCGCCGCTCTTGGAGGCCTTGTCGAAATAGCTCACCGTGACCGGCCAGCGCTTGAGGCCGGCGAGCGCCGCCTTGCCCGCGGCGGCGTCGGTCGGAACGCGCTCGTTCGGCGCGATCACGCGGCCGATGACGGTGAGCGTGTTGTAGACCTTCTCGCCCTTCTCCGATCCGTCATAGACCGGGAGCTCGATGATGCTCTTGTCCTCGCGCGCGGCGGCGATGATCCGGCGCATGTGCTCGGTCGGGAACACGGTCGCGGCTTCGAGATCGAACGTCTTGTCGACCGGTTTGGTCAAGCTGACGGCGACCTTGCCGGCTTGCCGCTCGGCCTTGCCGTCGACGGTATCGATCATGGTCTCGTTGAGATAGTTCTGCGACTTGAAGATGTACGATTTTGCCGCGCCGTCCTCCCACGTGGTCGAGCGCAGGTCGCTGAGCGTGACCTTGCCCTCGCCATTGTCGAGCTCCGAGACCTGGCGGAACTGCAGGGCGTAACCGTCGCAGACATTGCCGGAGAAATCGTAGAGGATGCGGCCGCGCGCGGACATGGCCGGGGAATTGCCGCGGGTTTGCGCCAGCTTGAGCTCGTAGACGGCACGGTGGGACGCGAGCTCGTCGGCCGGGGTGAGCGCCGTGGCGTGCCGCAACCCGACACCGCCAGCCAACGTCACCGCAACCGCCAGCACCGCCGACGCGCAGAGCACCGATCTGCCTGACATCATCATCGCAAATTGCCTCCGCGCCGCCCGCTGCGGCGCAACATAGGTAGGTCGTCGCCCGCGCGCAACCGGATGCAGCCAAAACCGGCCCTTGGCCCGGGTTTCCCGGCGGCTTGCATGGCCGCGTGCGATCGGCGAAGACAGGGCGCCGGCAACAGCCGGACGGCAACAATCACTCGTGCGGTGGATTTGAAGTTCCTACCAGCTTGCGGCGAATTCGGGCAGGAACTTCAAATCCTAAACCGCACGAGAATCATAAACTTGCTAGTGTCCCTCGATTCCGAAGTTCGCATCTGAGCGTGCCGAGCGTAAGGGCGACCTTCGGAATCGGGACACTAGTCGGCAGCCACGGAGAACATCATGGCCGGAACGGTCGAAAAAAAACTTGCGGAACTTGGGATCGTTCTCCCCACGCCGGCCACCCCCGTCGCCAACTACATTCCTTTCGTGCGGGTCGGCGCACTGCTGTTCGTGTCGGGGCAGATCTGCCTCGATGCGAGCGGCAAGCTCGTCGCCAAGGGCAGGCTCGGCGATGGGGTATCAGTCGAGGACGGCCAAAAAGCGGCACGCGCCTGCGCGATCAACGTGTTGGCTCAGGTCAAGGCGGCGCTCGGCGATCTCGACAAGGTCAAGCAGGTGGCCCGCCTCGGCGGCTTCATCAATTCCGCGCCGTCCTTCCTGGAAGGTCCCAAAGTCATGAACGGCGCCTCCGACCTCATGGTCGCCGTGCTCGGCGACAAGGGCCGGCACGCGCGCACGACCGTCGGCGTGGCGGCGCTGCCGGCGGATGCCGCGGTTGAAGTCGAGGGCATCTTCGAGGTCGCCTGACGCGACCTTTGGTCGCGTTTTCCGCGGAAAACGGTCGTCGCATACGGAAATTGCTGCGATGGCAGGGCTCGACTGGCTGATCGCGCGGCCGGTGGCGCACCGGGGCCTGCATGATGCGCAAAAAGGCGTCATCGAGAACACGCCCTCGGCATTCGCGGCGGCGATCGCCGGCGGCTACGGCATCGAATGCGATCTGCAGATCAGCGCCGATGGCGACGCCATGGTGCACCACGACGAGGTGCTCGGCCGTCTGACCGACGGCAACGGACGGCTGGACGCCCTGACAGCCGCCGAGCTCAAGCGGGTCCCGTTCAAGGCCACCGCCGATCGCATGATCACGCTCGCCGAACTGTGCGACCTGGTGGACGGTCGGGCGCCGCTGCTCATCGAATTGAAAAGCCGGTTCGCCGGCGATCGTCGCCTCGTCGGGCGCGCGGCGCAAGGTGCTCGCGGGCTATGGTGGGCCGGCGGCGCTGATGTCGTTCGATCCCGCGCAGATCGCGGCCTTGCGCGAGACCGCGCCGCGGGTGCCGCGCGGCCTGGTGGCGGAAAGCCCTCACCCCTTTCGCCGGCGCGAGCGGCCGCTCGCCGCGGCCAAGGACGCTCTCGCCGTGCTGGTGCAAGGCCTTCACGCGCGCCCGCAGTTCATCGCATATTCCGTCAGCGACCTGCCCGCCACGCTGCCGACGGTCGCGCGCAAGGTTCTGGGTCTCCCGCTCCTGACCTGGACCGTGCGCAGCAGCGATCAGCGCCGCACCGCCGAGCGCTATGCCGACCAGATGATCTTCGAGGGATTTCGGCCATAAACTTGCATTACGTACGACGATGATCGCCGAGCCCATGATCGAAGTGACCCTGCGCGTTGCAAAATCCATCAGCGAGGTGGCGGCCGAGGCCTGGGACGCCTGCGCCAATCCGGCCGCTTGCGCTCAGGGCAACGGCGTTGCGCATCTGGCGCTCACGACTTTTCAAGATTTTGAGTTAGCAGAACAATATAATCCATTCATTTCACATGAGTTTCTTTCCTCTCTCGAGAGTTCGCAGTCGGTCGGCGGGCGCTCCGGCTGGCAACCGCTGCACCTGCTGGCCGAAGACACCAACGGAACTCTGGTTGGCGCCGTCCCCTGCTACGTGAAGTCCCATTCACGCGGCGAGTACGTCTTCGACCACGGCTGGGCCGAGGCTTATGAGCGCGCCGGCGGCAGCTACTATCCGAAGCTGCAGGTGTCGGTGCCTTTCACCCCCGCCACCGGGCGCCGGCTCCTGGTGCGCCCGGGGCCACAGGCCGACGCCGTGCGTGGGGCATTGGCCGATTCTCTGATCGACATCTGCCGGCGCTCCGACGCGTCATCGGCCCACGTCACGTTCCCGACGCGGGCGGAATGGGACCTGCTGGGGAGCCGCGGCTTCCTCAAGCGCACCCACCAGCAGTTCCACTGGGAGAATGCCGGCTACGACTCGTTCGACGCGTTCCTGGCGGCGCTCGCCTCGCGCAAGCGCAAGACCATTCGGCGTGAACGCGAGGACGCGCTTTCCGCCGGCGTCAGCGTGCATTGGCTGACCGGGTCGGACCTCACCGAGAGCGTGTGGGACGCGTTCTTCGAATTCTACATGGAGACCGGCTCGCGCAAGTGGGGACGCCCCTATCTCACGCGCCCGTTCTATTCGATGGTCGGCGAGAAGATGCGCGACCGCATCCTGCTCGTGATGGCCAAGCGCAACGGCCGCTGGATCGCGGGCGCCATCAATTTCATCGGTTCGCATACGCTGTTCGGCCGCCACTGGGGCGCGGTCGAACATCACCCGTTCCTGCATTTCGAGCTCTGCTACTACCAGGCGATCCAGTACGCCATCGAGCACAGGCTTGCGCGCGTCGAGGCCGGCGCCCAGGGCGAGCACAAAATATCACGCGGCTACCTGCCGACCACGACCTATTCCGCGCACTACATCGTCGACCCCGGCCTGCGCCGCGCGATCGAAGATTTTCTCAAGCACGAGCGCGCCTATGTGGCGGCCGCCGGCGCCGAGCTCGCGGACGCGGCGCCGTTTCGCAAGGAGTGAGGCCCGCTGCGCCCTGACGACAGCTGACGGGCGCCGGCACCGGCATGGTTGGAACTTCAAATCCAGCGCACTACGCTTGCTTCGATCCAACCGCAGGAGAAGCACCATGGCCGCACTCCGCTTCACATTGCCTTTCCAGCCGCACCGAGCCCTGTCGCGCCGCGCGATCCTCGCCACGGGCGGAGCCTTGCTGGCCGCGGGCTCGAGCTCGGCGGCGTTGGCGCAGACCGTGCTCGGCGCCGGAAAGACGCCACCGCACCTGCGTTTCCTGCAACCCGATGCGAGCTCCAGGCAGGCGGGATATTCGCATGTGGTGGAGGCGACCGTGCCGGGCCGCATCGTCTACATCGCCGGCCAGATGGGCCTCGACGGCAACGGCAACGTGGTCGGGGCGCCGGGCGACTTCAAGGCGCAGGCGACGCAAGCATACGAGAACATCCGCGCGGCGCTGGCCGCCGCCGGCGGCGGTTTCGAGCACATCGTGAAGCTGACCCAGTATCTCATCCACCTGCGGGCCCATCAGGCGCTGGTCCGCGAAGTCCGCGCCAAATTCTTCAATCCGGACCTGCCGCCGCCGGCGAGCACCATGATCCAGGTCGGCGCGCTGACGCGGGACCTCGCGCTCTACGAGGTCGACGCGGTGGCGGTGCTGCCGCCGCGCTGAGGCGGCCGGCGTCTTTCTCCCCGGCGCGTTAGATGATCTAATTCGGTTCCGTCCTCTCAACGGTGACGCCGAACCATGCCCACCTATGACGCCAGCAACATCTTCGCCAAAATCCTGCGCGGCGAACTGCCGTGCTACAAGGTCTATGAGGACGACAAGACGCTCGCTTTCCTCGACATCATGCCGCGTGCGCCCGGCCACGTCCTGGTCCTGCCCAAGGCACCGGTACGCAACATCCTCGACATTGCTCCCGACGACCTCGCGCATGTGATCAAGGTGGCCCAGAAGATCGCGAAGGTGAGCGTAGAAGTCTTCGGCGCGGACGGCGTCACCGTTCAGCAGTTCAACGAAAGCGCCGGCGGCCAGGTGGTGTTTCACCTCCATGTGCACGTCATCCCGCGCAAGAGCGGCGTGGCGATGAAACCGCCGGCGAGCGAGAAGGCGGCGCCGGACGTGCTCGCCGATCAGGCCAAGCAGCTGGTCGCGGCGTTGCGTTGAGGCTGCGCTTTCCCTGCCGGCCGCCGGCGGGGCGACGGGTCACAGTCCGTAAGCGAGCGCGCCGAGGATGAGCACGATCTCCCCGGCGACCACGCCCGCGAACACCGACCGGCGCACCACGAGGAATGCGACGAAGCCGCAGGCGATGGCGACGAGGCGGATGCCCAGCGGCACGCCCGCGAGGGTCCCGGGCGGAAGCACGATGATCTTGGCGATGACGCCGGCGAGCACCGCGATCGCCACCGCGCGCGCCCACATGAAGAACTCGGACTCCTCGTCGATGCCGCGGGCAGCGACGAGGCCAATCATGCGCCAGATCTCGCTGGGCAGAAAACCGACCAGCACCAGCAGCACATAGGCATGGAGCTCGCCGCTCATCTGCGCGCCTCGCGCAGGCGATAGATGCCGTAGGCCACCGAGCCGCCCACGATCCCGGTCCACAGCAGGTCGAGCCCGACCTGCCAGGCGGCGAGCAACGGCCCGAGCACGAGACCGAAGGCGAGCGCGAGCCAATCCGACAGCACCCGGCAGTTTCGCGTCGTCGAGATCAGGAACGACATCGGCGTGAGGAACAGCAGCGCGGCGCTCAACAGCGGCGGCAGCGAGGTGGCGAGATAGTAGCCGAGACCGCCGCCGACCTGCGCCGCCAGCATGAAGCCCAGCCCAATCCCGTTGGAGAACGGGATGCGGTGCTCGCGCGGCAAGGCCGGGAGAAGCCGCAGCGCCTCGATCCACATGGTGACCGCGGTGAGATGGGCGGGCAGCAGCAGGTCGCGGTTGCGCGTCCGGGGCTGCTTGATCAGCGGCAGCAGCGAGATGACCATGGGAAGCAGGCGCACGCTGCTCAGGCCGACGGCCAGCGCGGTCTCGACCGGCGTGGCGCCGGCGCCGAGCGCCGACACCAGGATCACCTGCGCCGGCCCGGCCCATACCAGCACGGTCGAGGCCGCGAGCCACCACAGGCTGAAGCCGAAATCATGCGCCAGCGCGGCGATGCCGATATAGGTGCCGATCAGGACATAGGCCATCACCGAGCGCCACGCCGCACGGAAGCCGGCGAGGAACGCAGCGGTGGCCGAGCGGTGCGGCGGGTCGATGGCTGGCGCGGGCACGGAAGGCATGGCTCGCGCCTCTGTTCACACCTGCTCCGCCGTCCCGTCGCCGGCGATGATCCTGAGATAGCGCGCCACGGAACGCTGCACGGCGTCCTTGCCCGCGCGCGGGATCACGCGGTCGAAGAAGGCGCCATAGATCACGTCGTAGGCGAGCGGCTCGAGCATCGCGCCGATACGCGCCACCGCCGGCGCCGACAGCGGAATGATGTTGGGATAGCTGCGCATGAAGCTGACATGGGTGCGGTCGGGGATCAACTGCACGATGTCGCCGGTCAGCAATGCGCCGCGCCCTCCCCCGCCCGCGGCCCAGTGCAGCACCGTTCCGCCGGCGAAGTGACCGCCGCAGCGCACCAGCGTTACTCCGCCCGCAAGCGGCAAGCTATCGCCATCCCACAATTGGACCGACGGATCCGGCCGCATGATCCATTGCCGGTCGGCCGCATGCAGATGGATGGGAGCCCCGCCGAAGGCGTGGCTCCATTCCACCATCGTGGCGTAGTAATGCGGATGCGAGATCGCGATGGCGGCGATGCCGCCGAGACCCTTCACGATCTCGACCGTGGCATCGTCGATGAACGGGATGCAGTCCCACAGGATGTTGCCGGTGGGCGTGCGCAGCAGCAGCGCGCGCTGGCCGATGGAAAACTTCGGCACCGTGCCGATGCCGATCAGGCCGGGCTCGTGCTGCCGGTAGCTGTTGAAATGCCGGCGCGCGAGCACATCGAGCGTGGTCCATTTCTGCCCGCCGGGCGGGACGAACTGACGCTCGTCCTGGCAGACCGGACACGCCGGCGGCGGCTGATCCGAGGGCGTGAACTGGCTGCCGCAGGTCTCGCAGAGGAAGGCAGGCATGGGTGTCAGGCGCCTCGGGTTTGGCCTGAAGGCTTTGTCCCGCAGCGCGCAGCTACGTGCAATATTCTTTTATCGCGGGTTTCGGGATCACCGCATGACCTGGGCATCGCGCCCCGTTTAAGGTATATGTACCCTCTGCTGAAGGTGTTCGCCGCTCAATATGCATTGACATCGTCTCGGCTGATCAAATGTCGAACATGTTGCGCGCCATTCTGAGCGTCGCTTTTTTGGCGGTATGTGCGGCTGCGGACCCATCGGCGGCGCAGCACAGCCAGGCGTGGAACGCGTGCGCCGGCAAGGACGGTGCGCCGCGCGAGCTCGTTATCAGCGGCTGCGCCCTTGTGGTCCAGTCCGGCAAGGCGACGAAGCAGCAACTCGAAGCCGCCTATAGCAAGCTCTGCGCCTTCTCTGCCGCCGAGTTCTACTCCCCGCGCGCCTTCCAGGATTGTGACAATCTCATCGCGCGCGATCCGAAATTAGCTTGGGCTTGGTGGCTCCGTGGGCGTGCATCCTGGGCGAAAGGCGATCACGAGCGTGCCATCGCGGATCTCAACGAGGCGATTCGCCTCGATCCGAAAGACCACCATGCCTATCGGGCCAGTTGTTTCGTTCGCGCAATCATCGATCAGCCGCAGCAGGGGTTGAGCGATTGCAATGAAGCGCTACGGCTCAAACCCGATGACGCCGCGACGTTGACTACGCGCGGTTTTGTACATCTGAAGCTGGCCCAACACGACCTTGCGATAGCTGACTTCGACGCAGCGCTCCGGCTTGAGCCACGCCAGGTGGATTCGCTCTACCTGCGCGGGTTGGCGAAGCTGAGGAAAGGGGACAGCGAAGGTGGCAGCGCCGATGCCGCCGCGGCGAAGGCGATCAGGAGCAATGTCGTCCGTCAATATGCCCGCTACGGCCTCGCTGAATGACTGCGGGTCCCCGCGCTCGCGGGGACCACAGCAGATGATTCACGCAAAGGTACAGCATCAGTACTGCGCGTAGAGCGGGCCGCTGGTGAAATGATAATTGAAGCCCGCGCTGAAAACGTTGTCCACGATCCGGCTGGTGCTGACCGCGGTGCCACCTGTCAGCGTGGTGTCCAGTCCCTTGAACTCGACGCGACGGTAGTCGAATTTGACGCCGACATTGGGCGTGAGCAGCCGTTCCATGCCGGCGCCGACGTACCAGCCGGCCTGCGTCCCTGACGCGCTGCCGGAACCGATCGCGCCGACGATGTTGGAGGTGGCATCCACGCCGAGATGCGCGAAGGCGCCGCCGCCGGACGCATAGATGAACAACTGGTTCGCATCGATTGCGAGCCCGAGCTTCGGGCCGACGGTCACCATCCAGTCGATCGTCGAGGTGGAGCGGATGGCGGTGTTCTGCAGCGAGGTCGTGAAACCGTAATTGGTCCCGCGCGCCCGGCCGAGATCAATCGCCGCCTCCCCGCACAGCACGACCGGCGAGGCCGCCATGCGGCAGTAGCCGGCGTCGATGCTGCCGAACGAACCGTGGAAGGTGTCGCGCGTGATCGGATATACCAACGCGCGGTTGGTGAAGACATCGTCGGTCCGGCCCGAGTGATAGGCGAAACCGGCGCCGACATAGAATCCGTTCCAGTCGTAGAGCGGCACCGGCGGCACGGGCTTGAGCGGCGGCAAGTCGGCGGCGCCGGCGGGAATGCCGGCCACGCAAAGAACCGATGCAACAACTCCCAGAAGCCTTTTCATGATACCCCCCGCTACGACCGATCCGGTGACAATGTTCCCGGACGACATCAATCGCTGCGGCCCGATCAAAAGCAATATGCAAGCAGCGGCAGTTCCGCGATTGCAATTCGCCAGTGTCCGTTGTGCAACGTCAGTATTCGAGTGTTCTAAATTTGAATTGCTTTAAAGAAGAGCGGATGCGGCGCCGAAGAATACAGATCTGTGCAAAATACCGTTGCGGCACAACGCTTTTCGAAATGCATCGGCGTTCGCACGAACACCAGGTTGAACTGCAACGCATCGTGCATCGCCGACGTCGGGCGCGGCTCGACAGTCGGCAGCGGATCGCAATGCGGCTCGCCCGTTTCGGCGAAGCGGCAAGCGAGAGCGCTGGCGCCGATCGCGCGCGGTCTAGGTCCCAGGGATTCGGCGAAGCCAGAATCAAAAACGGTGCTGATCGACAATCGCGATCAGCACCGTTGTCTCGCCAGACGCGGCGGCGGGGCCGCGCCGGAATCTCAGACCTTCACGAGCGGCACCTTGGGCACCGAGCCGCGCGGAGACGGCGGGCCGCCGCTGCCCTTGGGACCGGACGGCTTGCGCCGCGGGCTACGGCGCTTGGGCTTTGCTTCCGGAATCTTCTCCGGCTTGGGCGTGATCGGCCCGTCGAGATATTCGAATGCGAGCTTCTCGGCACCCGTTTCCTCGTCCTTGGCAGCGATGACGCGCACATGCCCGCCGGTCTTGAGCTTGCCGAACAGCACTTCGTCGGCGAGCGCCTTCTTGATGTTCTCCTGAATGAGACGCGCCATCGGCCGCGCGCCCATCTGCTCGTCGTAGCCGTGGTTGATCAGCCACTTCGTGGCCTCTTCCGAGAGCTCGATGGTGACGTCGCGATCGCCCAAGCTGGGCTTCGAGCTGGAGCACGAATTTCTCCACCACCTTGGCGATGATCTCGGGCGTGAGATGCGCGAAGGTGATGATGGCGTCGAGCCGGTTGCGGAATTCAGGCGCAAACAGCCGGTTGATGGCTTCGACGTCGTCGCCCTCCCGCTTGATGCGGGTAAAGCCATAGGCCTGCCGCGCCAAGTCGGCGGCGCCGGCATTGGTGGTCATGATCAGGATCACGTTGCGGAAGTCGACCTGCTTGCCGTTGTGATCGGTGAGCTTGCCATGATCCATGATCTGCAGCAGCACGTTGAACAGATCCGGATGCGCCTTTTCGATCTCGTCGAGCAGCAGGACGCAGTGCGGGTGCTGGTCGACGCCGTCGGTGAGCAAACCGCCCTGGTCGAAGCCGACATAGCCGGGAGGCGCGCCGATCAACCGCGAGACCGTGTGCCGCTCCATGTATTCCGACATGTCGAAGCGGATCATCTCCACGCCCAGTGCGACGGAGAGCTGCTTCGCCACTTCGGTCTTGCCGACGCCGGTCGGGCCTGAGAACAGGTAGCAGCCGATCGGCTTCTCCGGCTCACGCAAGCCTGCGCGCGCGAGCTTGATCGAGGAGGAGAGCGCCGCGATCGCCTTGTCCTGGCCGTAGACCACCTGCTTGAGCGTCTGGTCGAGATGCTGCAGCACCACCGCGTCGTCCTTCGACACGGTCTTGGGCGGAATCCGCGCCATGGTGGCGATCGTGGTCTCGATTTCCTTGAGGCCGATCGTCTTCTTGCGCCGGCTTTCGGGCAGGAGCATCTGCGCCGCGCCGGACTCGTCGATCACGTCGATCGCCTTGTCCGGAAGCTTGCGGTCATGGATGTAGCGCGCGGACAGCTCGACCGCCGCCTTGATCGCCTCGGTGGTGTATTTGAGCTTGTGATAATCCTCGAAGTACGGCTTGAGCCCCTTGAGGATCTCGATTGCGTCCGGGACGGTCGGCTCGTTGACGTCGATCTTCTGGAACCGGCGCACCAGCGCGCGGTCCTTCTCGAAATACTGTCGGTATTCCTTGTAGGTGGTCGAGCCGATGCAGCGCAGCGTGCCGGAGGCCAGCGCCGGCTTGAGCAGGTTGGACGCGTCCATCGCGCCGCCGGAGGTCGCGCCGGCGCCGATCACGGTGTGGATCTCGTCGATGAACATGATCGCGCCCGGATAGGCCTCGAGCTCCTTGATCACCTGCTTGAGGCGTTCCTCGAAGTCGCCGCGGTAGCGCGTGCCGGCGAGCAGCGTGCCCATGTCGAGAGAGAAGACGGTGGCGTTCCTGAGCACGTCCGGCACTTCGCCGTGCACGATGCGACGCGCCAGGCCCTCGGCGATTGCGGTCTTGCCGACGCCGGCGTCGCCGACGAACAACGGATTGTTCTTCTGCCGGCGGCACAGCACCTGGATGGTGCGGCTGATCTCGGACTCACGTCCGATCAGCGGATCGATCTTGCCCTCGCGCGCCTTCTTGTTGAGATTGATGCAATAGGCTTCGAGCGCGTCGCCCTTCTTCTTGGCCTCGTCGCCGCCCTTGGCGTCGGTGTCCTCGTCGGAGCCGCGCACCGGGCGCGCTTCCGACATGCCCGGCCGCTTGGCGATGCCGTGGCTGATGTAATTCACCGCGTCGTAGCGCGTCATGTCCTGCTCCTGCAGGAAATAGGCGGCATGGCTCTCGCGCTCGGCGAAGATCGCAACCAGCACGTTGGCGCCGGTCACCTCTTCGCGACCCGACGACTGCACGTGAATGACGGCGCGCTGGATGACCCGCTGGAAGCCGGCGGTCGGCTTGGAATCCTCGTTGCCGTCGCTGACCAGATTCTCGAGCTCGCTTTCGAGATAGGCGGTCAAACTGCGCCGCAGCTTGTCGAGCTCGACGTTGCACGCGCGCATGACCGCGGCGGCATCCTGATCATCGATCAGCGCGAGCAGAAGATGTTCGAGCGTGGCGTATTCGTGATGGCGCTCATTGGCGAGCGCCAGGGCACGGTGGAGAGATTGTTCCAAGTTGCGCGAAAACGTGGGCATGTGATGTCTCGTGTTAACGCGTTATATAGTCCCGGCGTTCCGCTTTTCCATTGTCGTCACTTTTTTTCCATGACGCACTGCAGAGGATGCTGGTGTTTGCGGGCGAAGTCCATCACCTGCGTCACCTTGGTTTCGGCCACCTCGTAGGTATAGACGCCGCACTCGCCGATGCCGTGCTGGTGTACGTGCATCATGATCCGGTGCGCGGCCTCCTGGTCCTTGTTGAAGAAACGTTCCAGCACATGCACGACGAACTCCATCGGGGTGTAATCGTCGTTCAGGAGCAGGACGCGATAGAGACTGGGGCGCTTGGTCTGCGGCTTGGTCTTGGTGATGACCGCCGTGCCCGGCGCGCCCGGGCCCCGGCGTTTGGTATTGTTGTTGTTATTGTTGTTGTCATCGTCTCCCAGACGGGGCCCTCCCGGCACGCCGGCGGCTGCATCCATTTCGGTTCGTTCTCGGGTCATGGCGACTTTACAGGTCACGGCGTGGCAGCTTTGGGGCACCCGACTGTAAGCCGGGTTGGTGGAACATAATAAAGACGCCGCTGCTCCGGTTCCAGACCGTCGTATGGCTTCGAATCGTTGGGGATTCTGACACGTTTCGCTGCCAGTTCCTCGTTTCGCTCCGGATTAGCAAGTCCCGTGCCGCTCCATCTGCTGCGACGATCACGACTCATTACGGACAATTCGCGGCGCGACGTGGAAAAGTCGCGGATCGTCCAGCGGGCGCGGGTTGCGCTTCGCCGTCCCGCCATCGGCAAGACCATGTGATATCCGCGGAGTGGCGACAGCGAGGTATTATTTGAGCGCTATTTTCGCGTTCGCAAGGGAGGCCCGGCCGCCGTCATCGCCGACCGCGCCGCGTCGCCGGCCGGGCGTTGCAACTTCGATACGACCCGCCATGACGGGTTCCGCGCCGCGCCGACGGGCGCAGCCGCGACATAAAACAGTTCGCCCGCGCTTACTCCCGCGGTACGCTTCCCGGCATGCAACCGGGGTGAGACTGCCGTCTTTGGCGCTTGCGATGCAGTCGCTGTGGTGCCCGGCAGAGCAGAAAAGACAAAGCCCGGCTGCAGGAGCCGGGCTTCTTCATTCCGCCGCCTGCGCCGACATTATTTCGCTGCGGCAACCTTGCCGAACTGGCTTTCGAACGGCTTGTAGACTTCACGGGCGAGGTCGGCATAGAGCTCGCCCAGCTTGGTCGCTTCGGCGACGAAGCTCTCGTACGAGGTCTTGACGTAGTCGCTCTGTACCTCGACCGCCTTTTCCAGCGACTTGGCGCCGATGAGCTTCTCGGTGGCCGCGGTGCTGTTCTCGAACATCTTCTTCGAGTAGTCCGCCACTTCCACCGCGATCGCCTGCATGCTCTTTGAAAGCGATCCAAACGACTTCATCGTCGCGTCCATGTTGTCCTTACCGAACTGCTGCATGTCCTCGATGTTCTTGACCATGATCCTCTAACCTCTCCGGCAGTCTCGCCGATTACGGTGTGACGTTCCCCGCGTGCTCCGGCCCTCTAGCCGGGATGATCCGAATATATTGCGATGCACAATAAAGTCAAGCCTTATTTTGCACTGCAATATAAACCGGGACCCGGCGCTTAACGCTTTGGCAATCGCCTGTCCCTTAATCTTGTCGGCTGTGCGCGCGGGTGGGCGGGAATTCAACTTCCAGGCCTTGCACCAAGCGGACGGCAGGACGGCGCCAGAAAAGGTCGGAAAAAGTTCAGAAAACCGCCCTTTTTAACTCGTCCAATCCGTCCACCTCGGCACGACAGGGGTGTCGGCGCTCCGAACGGGGCGTCTAGGGACGAGGACGGGGGAACTATCATGCTGCGGATCCGGACCGGAGCCCGTCACGGGCTTCGTTGGGGTATGTTCGGTTTTGTTGCTGCTGCTCTCTTCACAATTTCAAGCGATCCATCGCACGCCGCGCCTTACGCGGACATCGTCGTCGACGCCAATTCCGGCACGGTGCTGCATTCGACCAATCCGGATGCGCAGCGCCATCCGGCGTCGCTCACCAAGATCATGACGCTCTATCTGCTGTTCGAGCAGCTCGAGGCCGGCAAGCTCAAGCTCGACAGCCAGCTCCAGGTCTCGAAGGAAGCCGCCGGACAGATGCCGACCAAGCTCGGCCTCAAGCCGGGCAGCACGCTCGCGGTCGAAGACGCCATCAAGGGAATGGTCACGCGCTCGGCGAACGATGCCGCAGTCGTGGTGGCGGAGGCCATCGCCGGCGACGAGGACGCGTTTGCCAGACTGATGACGCGCAAGGCGCAGGCGCTCGGCATGAGCCGCACCGTCTACAAGAACGCTTCCGGCCTGCCCGATTCGAATCAAGTGACCACGGCCCGCGATCAATCGACGCTCGGACGCGCCGTGCAGGAACGCTTCCCGCGCTATTACAAATATTTCTCGATCCGCACGTTCACGTTCCGTGGCCAGTCCATCGGCAACCACAATCATCTGCTGGGCCGCGTCGAAGGTGTCGACGGGATCAAGACCGGTTACGTCAACGCATCAGGGTTCAACCTGGTGACGTCGGTTCATCGCGGCAATCGCTACCTCGTCGCGGTGGTGATGGGCGGCAGCAGCGCCGGCAGCCGCGACGCGAAAATGCGGGATCTGATCAACGACAAGATCGCCCAGGCCTCGGTCAAGCGCACCGCGCCGATGGTTGCCGAAGGGTTTGTGCCGTCGGAGGCGAAGCCCGAAGCCAAGGCGGTGGCCAAGATCGAAGCGAAACCGGAGCCGAAGGTGGCGGCCAAGGTCGACGCCAAACCGGAGCCGAAGGCCGAGGCCAAGAACGAGTCCAAGAGCGAGGCGCGGTTCGCCGTCGCCAGCGCCATCAGCCTGCCCGCGCGCTTCAATCCCGCGCCCGCGCAGGCCGAACCGGCCACGACCAAGTCGGAGTCGCCGCCGGCGGTCGCGCAACCGCAGAGCATCGCCGGCTCGACCGATCCGATTCGGCCGGTGCTGGTGAAGACGCTCTCGGTCAAGGCGGGAACGCAGACCGCGTCGCTCGCGCCGATGAATGTCCCCTCGCCGCCGGTGGTCGAGCCCCGACCTGTGCTCGCCGCCGCGCCGGTAACACCGCCCGCGCCGCCGGCACCGGTCGTCGCGGTCAAGCCGGAGCCGCCGGCGCCGCAACCGGCGCCCGTCGTTGCAGCCAAGCCTGAGCCTGCGCCTTCCGCTCCGCCGGTGGCGGCGAAGATCGAGGCCCCGCTGCCGGCGCTGGTGACTGCAAACAAGCCGGAGGTGCCGGCCTTATCCTTTGCCGCCGTTGCAGCGAAGGCAGAGCCCGCCGTGCCCCTGCCCATGCCCAGTCCGCGCGCCGCAGCGTCGGCGGCCGCACCGGCACGGGTTGCCGCCGCGGCAGAGCCTGCCCCTGCCCCGGCGCGCGCGCCCGCGGCCAAGCCGCAGCCTCGCAGCGGCTGGATGATCCAGGTCGGCGCCTATCCGGGAGAGCAGGAGGCCAAGAAGCGTCTCTCCGCCGTGCAGGGCAAGGCGGCCAAGATGCTGACCCGCGCCGAAGCGTTCACCGAAACCGTCGAGAAGGGTGGCACCACGCTCTACCGCGCGCGCTTTGCCGGTCTCGACAAGGACTCAGCCGAAGCTGCTTGCAAGTATCTCAAGCGTAACGACGTCGAATGCGTCACCATCAAGAACTGACGTCGAGCGTGAACAGGACAGTCGCGTCGCCAGGAGCCGCCCCATGCGTCGAGTAAAGGAGTTCAGCGATGGCGGCGCAAAAGCACGTCCTTGGCTTCGTTCACGCGAGCCGCAAGATACGTCGACCCCCCTTGATCGGGATGCAATTTCTTCATGAGCGAGCGGTGGGCGAGGCCGATGTCCCTGGCGCTCGCCCCCGGCTGCACGCCAAGGATCTGATAGGCCTCCTCCTCCGTCATTTTGCCGGTGCTCCAGCCACGGTGGCTCGAGCCCGCTGTCGCATCAGCCTGCGCGTTGTCACGCCAGAGGGGCTCCCGGCGGTCAAGATACGCCATCAGTAGGGAGCGGCTTTCCTCGTCGATGTCGGGGAGGAACCCGGCAAGCGTTGCGACGTCGAGCGCATCGAGCGCGGCGCCTTCATGCCGTCCCGCCAGGATGCGTCCGCGCATCTTGCCGGTGTCGTGATCGAGTTCCATCTCCACAAACGCCGAACGCACCCGCGACACCTGGCCGGCGCTCTTGCGCATGCGCGCACCAAGTCCCGGGATGCTCCAGGGCAACCATCCCAAGCAGCCCCAGACCGGTGAGACCGAGCGGGATCGCGATATCGAGCCGGCCGCGCGCGCCGAGCAGGCCGGCAACGGCAAGCGCGCCCAGTCCGCCTCCGGTTTTCAACACCACCGCCGCCGTCTGCGGTTTGACCTTGGTGAAGGCATGGAGTGCCCACAGCAGCAGCGCCAGCAGGACGAGGCCGAAGATGAGCGCCATTACGATCTCATCTGCTCGAGGAGCTTGAGAGCGCCGGCCTGGTGACGCGCGGAGAGATCGGCGAGCGCCCGCATGCCGCCGGCGGCATAGGCGGCGGCCGCGCGCAGGAGCTCGGCAAGTTGATGCGCCGCGCCCGGGTCGAAGCGGCAATAGGCTCCGCGCGTCAGGCGCGCGATCTCGCGGAACGCCTGTTCGGTGATCGGATCGCCGCCTTCCTGAAACATGAAGGCAGGCACCCCGAGCAGCCCGAGTTCACCTGCGGCGTGACAGAGATGATCGAGCTTCTCCTCCATGGCATCGCCCACGAAGACCAGGGCCTGCACCTTGGTCACCTGGGTTTCGCGCTTGGCGTGGGCGATGATTTTGCCGATCTGGGTATGACCGCCGCGGCAATCGATGCGCTCCATGAGGCCGCCCAGACGCTCGGCCTGCGACACCCAGCGCGAGGCCCGGCATTCGGACAGACCGCGATAGTAGACCAGTTGAACGTCGAGCCCGCCGATCGCCGCCGCCTCGCGGAACATGTCGGCCTGCAGACGGCAGGCGGTATCCCACAGCGGCTGCCGGCTCATGGTGGCGTCGAGTGCAAAGATCAGCCGTCCACGCTGGCCGGCTGCGGTTGTTGGCGCGAGGCCTTTCACCTTGGCAAGGAAGGCATCGATCTCCGCACGCGCAGCACCCGCCGCCGGCGTGCGGCCGCGGTCCGCTGGTGGCCGGTCGTCGCGATCATGGGCCATGAGATACGCGCTTCAATTGGCGGCAAGCCCGCCGTCCCTTAAGGTGGCCATATCGGGCGGCAGGTGCAATGCCTGCCGGCGCGTGTCCTGAACACACCGCGGGATGCGTCCGCAGCCCGTGGCCTCCAAACCATGGCTTTGCTAGCTTGCGCGCGGCATTTGCGATCCTCAATCAGGCGAAGTCCGTCCTCATGGCCCATCGAGTTGTGCGCACGGTGCCGGCATTGCGCCGCACCGTCATGCAATGGCGAATGGCCGGCGAGCGGATCGCGCTGGTGCCGACCATGGGTGCGTTGCATGCCGGCCATCTCGCGTTGGTGCGGGCGGCACGGCGCCGCGCCCGGCGGATTGTGGTCTCGATCTTCGTCAACCCCACGCAGTTTGCGCCCCACGAGGACTTTGGCAGCTATCCGCGCCGCCTCGCCGCCGACCTCGCGGCGCTCGCCGATTTTCCGGTCGATCTGGTCTGGGCGCCGTCCGCGGAGGTGATGTACCCGGCAGGATTTGCGTCCCGAATCGTCCCCGAAGGGCCCGCCACGGCCGGGCTGGAAGACAGGTTTCGCCCGCATTTCTTCGCCGGCGTCGCAACCGTGGTCGGCAAGCTGCTGATCCAATGCACGCCCGATTTCGCGATGTTCGGCGAAAAGGACTACCAGCAGCTCAAGGTCGTGACTCGGCTGGCCAGAGATCTCGATCTGCCGGTCACGATCATCCCGGTTGCGACCGTGCGCGAGCACGACGGCCTCGCGCTGTCCTCGCGCAACAGCTACCTCACTCCGATCGAGCGTGCGGCGGCGCCGACCTTGCATCGCGTGCTCGTGCGTTGTGCCGGCGAGATCGCGCGCGGACAGTTGCTCGCCCGCGTCCTCGACGAGGGCGGCGCCGAGATCGAGCGCGCGGGCTTCGCGCTCGATTACCTCGAAGCGCGCCACGCCGACACCCTGAAAGCCATCGCCGCGCGCAAGGACGGCCCGATCCGGCTGCTCGTGGCCGCCCGCATCGGCAAGACCCGGCTGATCGACAATATCGCGGTGAGCAGCGGCAAGGTCGGCAAGGGCCCGCAACGTCGCGGGAGCTGACGCCGACGACCATTGCCGCGCCGGCGGCCGCCCATCCGTCGCTTTAGCACGCGGCGCGGCGCGCGACGTCCCTCACTTCTTCACCTTCAGCGGATCCTTGACGTCATCGAACTTGGCGAATTCCGTGTTCCACAACTCACCATTCAGCTTTTCGACCTTGCGAATGTAGATCGGCTGCACGATGTCGCGGGTCTCGGGATCGATCGACATCATTCCGCGCGGGCTTTCCCAGCGCATGCCCTTCATCGCCGCGAGAAGAGTGTCGCCGTCGGTCTTGCCGCCGGTCTTCTTCAGCGCCTCATAAATGAGATGCATGCCGTCGTAGCCGCCAACCGAGACAAAGTTCGGACGGAAGTTGTTCGCCTTCTTGAAATCCTCGACATATTTCTTGTTCAAGGCGGAGTCGTGGGAGGCGGAGTAGTCGTGCGCCGTCACCATGCCGAGCATCTGATCACCCATGGTGTTGAGCTCGTCGTCATCGGTGAGGTCGCCCGGCCCGATGATCTTGATCCCCGAGTTGGCAAGGCCGCGCTCGGCGAACTGCTTGGCGAAGATGCCGGCCTGCGTGCCGGGGAAATAGATGAACGCGGTATCCGGATTGATGTCGCGGATGCGCTGCAGGAACGGCGCAAAGTCGGGGTTGGCAAGTGGAATGCGGATCGATTCAACGATCTGGCCGCCGAGCTCGGTGAAGCGCTGCTTGAACGCGGTTTCCGCTTCGGTGCCCGGGGCCCACTCGTTGACCAGCGTCACCACCCTTTTGCTGCCGTTCTTCGCCGCCCACTCGCCCATGATCCAGGACGACTGCGCCAGGATGAAACTGGTGCGCACGAAGTAAGGCGATGCGGTGGTCGTGACCGAGGCTCCCGAGATCATGACCACGGTGGCCATCTTCGCCTGGGTCACGAGCTGACCATAGGCGAGCGCGGTCGGCGTGATGCCGCCACCGATAATCTGGACCTTGTCGTTGACGATCATCTCCTGGACGAGGCGGCGGGCATTGTCGGCCACGCCGGCGTCGTCGCGCAGGATCATTTCGATTTTCTTGCCGGCGACCATGTTGCCGTGCTGCTGAACATAGAGCCGGGCGCCCGCCGCAGCCTGCCGACCCGCGGCGTTGAAACCGGCGCCGGTCATGGAAAAGCTCATGCCGATCTTGACCACCTCTTGCGCGCCAGCCTCCGCTGCCGCGAGTGCGAGCAGGCCGGCTGCGGCAAGTCCGATCGTGACGTATCGACGTTGCATGTGATTCCTCCCACATCCGACCTCGGGACGTACCCGACGTCGGCCATTCGGATTGGCCAGTCGGATAGCTCCAACCGACCGTGACGCTCGCCGTCTTCGCGGCTTGAGCTCACTCTAACACATGGGGGAGCACCGGTGGCACATGGCTGCGTGCGACCTGCGGCGCCAAGTCACAAGAGAAACGTCACAAGAGAAAAGCCAAAAGAGCAGAGTCACGACAGAAAAAGCCGCGTGAGCTCAAGTCACAAAAGTCCGAGCTCCCTCAGCTCCCGCCGCAATGTTTCCGGCATGTTGCGGGCGCCCGGAGCGGCGCGGTCGAGGTCACGCGGGACGTCTTTGTCCCCGAGATAGCGCCAGCCCTGGAACGCCCGCCAGGTCCTGGGCTCGACCAGAACGAGCTTCGGCTCCAGCACCAGATGGCAGCGGCCGATCCCGCCCTTGTCCACGAACGGTCGCACGTCGAGGAGCCGCTGCCGACACATGACCTCCCCGCGGATCACCCAATAGAGCGAGCCGCCGTCGCGCAGCTCGTCGGCGCGCTTGGGGACCATCCGCGTCCTGTGCATGTGCTCGCGCGAGAGCCCGCGCTTTTTGCGATCCTTGAGTTTCTCGCGGATCCAGTCCTCGAGCTCCTTGACCGAGTCACAACCGACGCAAAGCTTGATGAGATGAAGGGCCACGGTGATTTGCCATACTGAGCTTTTCGGCGAAGGCCTGGCCTCAACCGGGGTGGAACTGCGCGCCGCAGCGGCGTGCCGACACATTCACACATTCAACGTCGGAGCGAGCCGCGATGGGATCGCAACGGCTCCCCATGCGCGAAATCATAGCAAGCGTGCGGCGCCTGTCGCTACGCGGACGCGTGGCTTATCCTCAGAAGAGGTTCGGCCTATTGCGCGGGCGCAAGCGGCATCGGGGCCGAGCGCGCCGGCGCGGCGGAACTCGGCTGCTGACGCGCCGGCGCGGGCTTGCGCGGCGCGCCCGGTGTCTCGGCGGCGCCGGTCGTGTCATGGGGCGGCTGTGGGGCGGCCGGTTCCGCTGTCATGATATTGACCGGCGGAATTGAAGACGATGATGGAAAATAGAGGTTGTTGGGCACGCGCGGGCCGGTGGCCGCCATCGGCTGGGGCGCGGCAGCGGGCGGCGCGTTGCTCGCCACCGGGCGACCGCCGGAAGCCGGCCACGCCGCCGCGTAAGTCTTGAGGCGCGCGTCGAACACGCGCTCGGCGAGGTTTGCACGGACTCGGCTGGGGTCCTGCAGCAGCGCGAACATGCCACATTGCGCCGGCGTGCAACCATCGCGGAACGAGAGGATATGCGCCACGATCCCGAACGGGTCGGCCTCGATGGCGTGGCGCAGCTGCGTCACGCTCGAGCCCGCACCGGCGCGACGGGCGTGGTCGCCGGCGGAAGCCAGCAGCGAGAGTTGCGCGGCAACATAGGAAACGGCGGCGGCGGTGGCTTCCGGGCTGGCGAACAGCGCCTTCTCGCAGGCATCCTCGACCACGTCGCCGGCAATCGCATCGAGACAGGCCAGGGCCGAGCCCGGGGCCACGGCCCGGGCCGTGAGTTCGAACGCACGCGTGTCGAGAGCCTGGCGTTCGGCGAGAATATCCCGGCGAGCGAAGTAATCGAGCACCCACCATCCCGCCAGGGCGACCATCAGCACCACGGCGCCTTGCATCAGCGGAGCACTGACCCCATCGACCCCGTTGCGAAGGAACGCAAGCATCCCCGCAATGATCACCAAGGCTGCGACGACCGCGGCCGCCCACAGCGGTAGCGACGAGCCGGCTGCGGTCAAATCCAGGGCCGTTGTGGATGCTCCGACGCGGTCGAGCACGATCAGCCCCCCCGCTGATGGGCCGCGGCGGGTGGGGGCAGCGGTGACCGCCCCTCGTCCCGCTCGGCTCCAGCTACGTCAGAGAGAATTCTCGAGCTGGCTTTCCCGGGCCACGCGCTCGAACGCCTCGTTCGCATTCTTGATACGATACTGATAATCGGCTCCGTCGGAGGGAAGCAGCCTCACAACCTGATAGGTACTGTTGGCAGCCATATGGCCGATCGGACGGGAGGTAAAGTAAACGGTCTCTCCGATCTGAAACTTGTGTTCTTTCAACGCGGATCTCCTGAACTCCAACTGCACGATCTGCTCCTTTTGACGGTCCTTCCCCTCGATCGTGGCGAATATAGCAGCGAAATTTGCGATTGCCTCAAAAATTCCTCTTTTGGAGCAATCGCCATCCGCCGTATAACCGCCGCGTAGATTCCGTTATTTATCAGCTCGTTGTCGGTTAATGCTGGCCCGGATTATTAGTTCCCGGGCGGCGCTCATGGCCGGCATGCGCCAATATGGCCAAAACCTAGCCAGAGGGACGATTCGTGGCAGCCGAGGGCTGCTGCGCGCCCCTGCCCGTGCGCGCGATCGCGCCGGCGGAAACTGCCTGCGGGCCTGCGGAGGCATCACTGAAGCGGCTGCGCACGCCCTCCCCCGAAGTGGCCGAAACACAATGACGCCGCCTTCCTGGCCTATGGGCTCGCGGCGGAACGCGGGGGATTCCAATGCGGCTGATTCTCGGAATCATCTTGGGCGCGGCGTTGACCGTGGGCGGCGCCTATATTTCCGATACTGCGGCGGGCGCTGGCGCCAAGCCGATGGTGAACTGGGACGTCGTCGCCAAGAACTTCGACGAGGTCAGCGCCGTGACCCGTGCCGGCTGGAAGAAGATCACCGGTTAGTCCTCCACGCCGACCTGGGTCGGCCCCTCACGTCTACCTCGATCCCACACGCGAACGCCGACTGACGACCGAAGTTTCGTCGCTGCCGACGACCGCGCGCGTTCAGCGCGGCGGCGCCTCGCCATGATGGAGCGCGCCGGCAATCTCCTGCTTGCCGAGGCACGTCCCGTCGTCGCCTTCAATCAGTAGTGCGACACGACCGCCGTCATTGACGTGACGCGCCCATGCCAGCGCGCCGTCGAGGGTGTCGAATTCTTTGTAGAGCAATCGATCCTTGTCCAGCGGAGCGATCGCCTGCGATCCTCGCGGACCGCTATAGGTTCGGTAGGTCATCGCCGTCGTCCAGTTGCGTGTCCATGAAGAACTCATTCTGCGCGCGGGCGTTCCGAAGGAACTTGAGCGCAGATGCAACGTTGAGTTCTCACTCGTGCACGATGAATGTTCATTAATCGAACAGCGCAAAACATCGCACGAAATGCACCCCTTGCGGGGGAACCAGGCAGTCGTTCGCTCGTTTTTCATGAGCCGATTGCTCGGCGCACAGGGACATCAGAGAGGACCATCCCAATGAGGAGCACACTACTCGTCAGCACCGCCGCGCTATTGGCGGGAATAGGCTTGGCGTCCGCGCAAGGCATGCAAGGCGGACAATCCGGCGCAGCCCCGAGTGCGCAAAGTCAGGGCGCGCAAGGCGGCGCGGCCGGACAGGAGCGCCAATCTCCGCAAAGCAGCCCGAGCCAGCGCAGCGGACAGGCGCAGCAAGGCCAGAAGGAGCCGATGCAGAAGGACACCACGGGCCAGGCGCAGCGCGATCAAGGCGCACCGGCCAAAGCCGGCCAGGACGACAAGGCTCAGCCCCAACGCTCCGGCCAGGGGCAGCGCGATCAGCAGAGCCCGGCGCAGGCGCAGTCCCCGCAGCGTCAGGATAACCAGCGCGGCGGGCAGGCCGCACAGGGCGAAGGTTCTCAGGGCTCCAAGACGCTCACCACCGAACAGCGCACGACCATCCGCAACACCGTGGTCTCCAAGGGTCCGCGTGCCACCAATGTCAACTTCTCCGTGAGCGTCGGAACCACCGTGCCGACGAGCGTGCGAGTGGTCGCGGTTCCCTCGACGCTGATCGAGATCTACCCGGAATGGCGTGGCCACATGTATTTCGTCGTCAACGACGAGATCATTATCGTCGACAGCAATCACCGAATCATTGCGGTGCTTCCGGTCTGACGTTGCTCGCACGGGCGAACCAGGGCGGCCTGACGGCCGCCCTTTCTTTTGCGCGTCGCGTGTTGCACCGCACTTGGTGCGAAACGTCCCCATCGCCGCCCCTTGCAAATCGCGCAACGATTTCTCGCCGAGTTCAACCACAGGCGAACTACACACAAGAGTGAAGTCGGGGAACTATCCCGCGATCCCCGACTTAACTGGCATGGTCGTGCACATCGACACCGCAGTGACCAGTTGGGGCGGCGATTAGCACAGAACAGAGAATGAAAAATGGTGAGAGCGTCTCGGATCCCGAGCGCTCCCGTAGGCAGGAGGAGATTAGATGAAAACTATCACAAGCCTTATGGCCACTGCGGCGCTCATCGGCGGGATGTCGGTTGCGAGCGCACAGCAGACGCCATCGCAGAAGATGGACGAGCAGGCCGGCGGCAATAACCAGGCGGTCGAACGCAATCCCAGTGGCGCGCCGGTCGGCTCCAAGACCAACCCTTCCCCCACGGTGGGAGCGGGCGGCATGCAATCCGGGAACCCGGACAGCGTGAGAAAGCAGGATGAGTCGGCGGGCGGCAACAGCGGTGCGGTTGAACGCAATCCAAACGGCTCGACCGGCGGCTCGAAGTCGAACCCCTCGCCGCGCTAAATCGGCTTTACCACTAGTAGGTAGCGTGAGTAGTCAAAGGACGAGGGCAATGCCCTCGTCCTTTTCTGTATTGATCGCCGAAAGATTGCACGAAAGCGTCGGGCGGCGGAACGCTCAGGCGCGGACTTCCTGGCGCTGAAAGACGATGTAGCCGATGACGAACAGCAGGATCGTTCCGGCCACCAGGCCGACGATCTGCGGCCACACGATCAGCACGCTTTGGAGCAAAGGAATTGGCGCGTCGGGAATGGCGCCGCGCTCGATCAATGCCAACCCCATGGCGGCGAGCATCGATTGCTGGGTCGAACGCACCGAAGGGTCGAGCACGACCGCCACGATCTCGTTGAACAGGACGCTCGGGGAGAGCCGTGCAAACATCTGCCGCGTATCGAGAACACCCAGCACATCACCGGCCGTGGTCACCGCGTCCGCCAGCGCCGGCGAGAACAGCGGCCAGAGGATGGTGAGGAACAGCCATACCCCCAGCGAGACGAGCGCGGCAGTGGCGGCCGAGCGGAAGACGATCGAGAACAGCAGCGCGAGCGCGAACCAGAAGCCGCCATAGGCGATGGTGACCACGAGCAGGACCAGTGCACGCGCCATTTCCTCGGCGTTTGGGGGAACCCCGAGACCAACCAGTCCAAAACCGATCACCAGCAACCAAAGCACGATAAGGCTGATCGACAGGGTGAACAGCCCGGCCACGAACTTCCCGAACAAAAGCGCGTCGCGATAGATCGGCTGTGAAAGGATGCGCGAGAGCGTGCGGCGGTTATGCTCGCCGTTCACCGCGTCGAAGCCAAGTCCGATCGCAATCAACGGCACCAGAAACGACAGCAGCGCGACCAGCGGCAGCGGTCCGCCGCGGGTGAACAGACGCAGGAAGAGATACGGATCCTCGGCCGTGATCTCCTTGATCTGGTCGACCGCGCCGCGCACGACCGCGACCGCGGTCGCCACCACGAGAACCACCAGGACCACCACGAGAATGCTGGTGAAGTGATCCGCCACCTCTTTCAGTGTCACGACCCCGAAGCCGTGCAGGGCTGAGCCTTCACGCCGCATGACGCTCTCCTGCATGGGTCTGGAAGTAGCGGGTGTAGATCGCCTCGAGACTCGGCTCCTCGACCGACAGGCGCAGCAGGCGCCCGCCGGCTGCGACGACCGCAGCCGCTGCCTCGGGCCGAACGTCGCGGTCGGCAAAGAGCAGTACCCGGTTCGCGCCTGCCGCCTCGACTCGCTGCACGCCCGGAATCGCCGCAATTCGCTCGGCGAGCCCCTGCCCTTCGGCTTCCACCTCGACGCGAAAGCCGCCGCCGAGTACCTGCCGGCCGAGATCGGGCACGGTTCCAATCAGGGCAATGTTGCCCTGATTGAACAGAGCCACGCGGTCGCAAACGCTTTGCACCCGCTCGAGCAGATGCGACGACAGCAGGACGCTCACACCCTGGTGCTTGAGTTCGCGGATGATATTGAGCAGCTCGACGGTGGCTTGCGGGTCGAGACCCGACGTCGGCTCGTCGAGAATGGCTATCTGCGCTTCCTTGATCAGGATCTCGGCCAGCCCGAGCCGCTGACGCATGCCGCGCGAGAAAGTCCCGACACGTTTGTCGGTCACATCGGCGAGCCCGACATGCCGGAGCGAAGCCGTGATCTTGTCTTCGCGCTCGCCGCGTTCGATCCCCATCAGCCGTGCGGCGTAGCGCAGATTCTCGGCAGCGGTGAGATTGTCGTAGAAGCCGACCTGGTCGGGCAAATAGCCGACCCGGCGCTTCACGGCGAGCGGCTCGCGCGTGGGATCATAGCCGAGCACGCGGGCCTGACCGCTGGAGATGTCGCTCAGACCGAGCAGCATCAAGATCGTCGTGGTCTTGCCGGCGCCGTTCGGACCGAGCAATCCGAAAATCTCTCCGCGCGCTACCGAAAACGAGATGCCATTGACGACGGCGGTCCCGTTGTAGCGCTTGGTGAGGTCTCGCGCCTCGATGACATTCTCGCTCATCGTCGACCGAACCACACCACGGCGCCGATCATGACCAGCAGTGCTCCGCCGATAAGCGCGATACCGACGATGCCCCAGAGCGTGGACGTCGTGACCGCAACGCGGAACGACTGTGAGGCCGATTCTCCGCGTGCCGCTGCACGAACGGTGGTGACGTAGTCGCCGGCCACGGCCTTGGGAGCGGGCGTGACCAGCGCCTGCACTTCCTTGATTTCGTTGGGAGCAATGCGATCGACGGTCTTCGGCTCGAAATTGACTTTCCAGCCCGTGGGCGCCGTGCCCGACAGCTCGATCTGCTCGGCCGGCGCCGTGCCGGAATTGGTGAGGATCACCGGGATCGATGCTTCCTGACCGGCCGAGGCCTTGGCGCTGAGAACGCCCTCGCGGCCGGCAATGTCGATCTTGGGCTGGCCCGTGATATCGACGGTCAGCTCGGAGGTCGCGGTCGCGTCGTCGGCAGTGACCTTTGCCGTCACCTTGTACTTTCCGGCGGCGATGGTGTTGGGGGGGCGCACCTTGAGCTTGACGTCCTTCGACTGGCCGGGATCGAGCGGGAGCGCATTGAGCTCCTGGCTGCCGTACTGCTCGGTAAAGGTGGCGTCGAAATTCTGCGGCGCCTGCGCCGACAGGCTCACCAGGACCTTCTTGCCGCTCTCGTTTTTGATGGCGAGCTGGAATTCGAAATTCGACTTCGAAGTGCCGCGCAGTTCGGGCAATTGCGGTGTGAGCGTGAGCTTAGCCGGCAGGTCGGTCGCGAGCGTGACAGCGACCGGGAGCGAGGCGTCGGTGGAGGCTCCCTTCGCGTTCACCGTCAGGTTGGTGGTACCGATGGGAGCGTCCTTGGGAACGTCGAGGCGAAGCTCGAGCGACACGCTGGCGTTGGTCGCAGGCAGTGCCGCCGCGACCGGCTGGCCGTTGCCGATAAGGGTCACGGTCCAGCCAGCGGGTACGCCGCCGACCGACAGGGCGAGCCGCTCGGGCGGCAGCCCATAATTCTGCAGCTTGAGATTGATCGATGACGTCGATCCCGGACGCAGCGTCACCGCCGGGTAATCGGTCAGCAGAAAAAGTCCTTTAACGTCGTTCTTGGCTTCTTCTGCGCTTGCTGCAATGCAGAAGAGGGCAACGGCCGAAAACACAGCCGAACACAGAGCGATAAGACGATATCGCATGATGACAAGCTCCAGGCGGTAGGGCAGGTAAACCCGCGATTTAAATGACCCCTCCCGGCGGCACCGAAAGACCAGAGGGTGCTACAGGATTGGCGTGTATTTCCTTCGTCCCAGTGCCGGAATCAATACACGTCCTCGGCATTTTTTGGTTCTCGATGCCGCAGGTGCGAAGGCGGCAGCGGTCGCGGCGTCAGTCATACGCGCATAACGGTCGGCCAGTCCACCTCGTCCTCCGGCAGCACCCAGGGCTCCACCAGTGCCGCCGCGCGCCACTCGCGCCAGGCCGGCAGCGCCATGACCGCCTCCATGTAAGCGCGGGCGACGGTGCCGACCTCGACCGCATAGGTGTGGAAGCGGGAGACGACGGGTGCATACATCGCGTCGGCGGCGCCGAAGGCGCCGAACAGGAAGGCGCCGCCGCGGCCGTACCGAGTGCGGCAATCTGTCCAAATGGCATCGATGCGTCGGACATTCGACTGCACCTCCGGCGTCAGCTCCCGGCGGGCGACCGGCCGCCACATGTTCATGGGCAGATGGCGGCGCAGCGGAACGAAGCCCGCATGCATCTCGGCCGCGAGCGCGCGAGCGAGCGCGCGGGCTGCCGGGTCGGTCGGCCACAGGTGGGCGTCGGGAAACCTCTCGGCGAGATATTCGAGGATCGCCAGCGACTCCCAGACCTGAATGCTGCCGTCGGCGAGTGCCGGCACCTTGCCGGTGCCCGAAATCTTGCTCACCCGGCGCTTGAAGTCGTCGGCATTGAGCGAGATCACCTCTTCTTCGAACGCGATTCCTGCGACCTTCATCGCGATCCAGGGACGGAACGACCACGACGAGTAGTTCTTGTTGCCGACGATGAGCTTGAGCGCCATCCTTGCACCTTCATGATTTTCATGACTTTCGCGCGTCGTCCGACGCCTCGACCGGTCCGCCGGCAGCCTTCCAGGCACTGAAGCCCCCGGCGATATGGGCAACCGGTTTCAAGCCCATGCGCTGCGCGGTCTCCGTCGCCAGCGCGGAACGCTGCCCGGCTGCGCAGAAGAACACGAACCGCTTGTCCGCAGCGAAGATCGGCTTGTGATACTTGCTTTGCGGATCGATCCAGAATTCCAGCATACCGCGCGGACAGTGGAAGGCACCGGGGACCCGGCCTTCGCGATGGAGCTCGCGAATGTCGCGCAGGTCGACGAAGACGACGTCGTCGCGGCCGTGGAGCGCGAGCGCGTCCTGCGTGGACAAGGTTTCGATGACGCGTTCGGCGGCCTCGACCAGTCCCTGGACGTGCGTGGTGATGTGTTGCGGCATGGTTTGTTTCCGTGATCGCGCGGATCGATGGTGACGTCTTTCAACGGCTGTCGGCTACGGGACCGGGAAAAAGCGCCGAACTCATACCCATGAGCCAATACGCCAAAAGGCCGACCCATTCGCGCACCGCGGTGTCGGTGCGTCGCAAACCATCGCCCACGGTCGGAAACGGACGCAATGCATCTCCGTCGCCGTCCGTGCGCCAGTCGACCGGATAGGGCTCGACGTCGAAACCGGCCTTGCGAAAAATGCCGATCGCCCGCGCCATGTGATAGGCGGACGTCACCAGCAGCCAGCGCTCACCAGGCTGGGGCCGAGCGAGATCCTTGGAGAGGATCGCGTTCTCCAGCGTGTTGCGTGAGCGGTCCTCGAGGAGGACCCGCCCGCGCGGAATGCCGAAGCTCTCGAACACGCGCACGGCGAATTCGGCCTCGGCGCCTTCGCCGAAAATCAGCGCGCCGCTCCCTCCCGAAAACAAGATGCGGGCATGGGGATAGCGCAACGCGAGTTCGGCCGCGACAGTCAGTCGTTCGGCCGCCTCGTTGAGCGCCACCACGTTGCGCGCCGCCGACACGTGCGGCGAGAGCGAGCCCCCGAGCACGACGATGCCGGCCGGGGGTCCGGCCGCGGGATCCCAGGCCGGAAAACGCTCTTCCAACGGAATGATCAACGCATTGCCAAGCGGCGAGATGCCGAGGATCGCGAGCAGGATGAGGCTGGCGAATGCAAGCCGCCGGCCGACGCGCGCGAAGCGGGTCAGCAACAGAAAAAGACCGATGACCCCGATCGACATGACGAGATTGGACGGGATTGCGAAGAAACCAATAATCTTGGAGACGACGAAGAGCATGCGCGGCTTCCCGGAATCGTTCGTTGCCTACTTCTTCTTCCACGCGGCATAGCGCGCCTTCGCCTCATCGTTCATGGGATAGAGGCCCGGAAGCTTCGCGCCGCGCTCGACCTCGCTGACGATCCAGCTCTCCATGCGCTCATGCTCGGCACCCTCCTCGGCGACGAAGGCCACCAAGTCCTGCGGGATCACCACCGCGCCGTCGTCGTCGCAGACGATGACGTCGCCCGGAAAGATCGCGCAGCCGCCGCAGCCGATCGGCTCCTGCCAACCGACGAAGGTGAGGCCGTTGACCGATGCCGGCGCCGCGGCACCCGCGCACCACACCGGCAGCTTCGAGGCGACGACGCCCGCCTTGTCGCGAACCACGCCGTCGGTAACAAGCGCGGTGACGTTGCGCTTCATCATGCGCATGGTGAGGATGTCGCCGAAAATGCCGGCCGAGCCGATCCCCATGGCATCGGCCACCGCGATGCATCCCTCCGGCATTTCCTCGATCGCACCTCTCGTCGAGATCGGCTTTGCCCAGCTTTCCGGCGTGGCCAGATCCTCACGCACCGGCACGAAACGCAGCGTGAACGCGGGACCCGCGAGGCGCGTACCGTCGGCGATGAGCGGCTTCGGCCCGTTCATCCAGCAGCGGCGGATGCCTTTCTTCAACAGCATCGTGGTGATGGTCGCGGTGGTGATCGCGCGGAGCGTCTCGTAAACAGCCGCACTCATGGCAAACCTCTTGATAAGCGTTCTGGCAAATCGCTTGGCAAACGCCTTTGAGCAACTTCGTCGAGTGACGACAATCTCAGGCCGGCACGATGCCGAGGCGTTCGTCGCGCCGGCGCAGCCACGCCACGAACGGGATCGACAGCAACACCATCCATGCCTTGCCGACGATCTGGCCGGGCAGGAAATCGAGCGAGCCGAAGGCAAGCCACAGGAACACGATCGAATCGACGACCAGTCCCGCCACCCCCGAGGTGACGACGGCAAGAACCAGCCCGCGGCGGGCGAGCGGGGTGTAGACCGCAAGGTCGGCGAACTCCGACAGCAGGAATGCGACCGCCGAAGCGATGACGAGCGCGGGCGGCGCCAGCAGCGCGGATAGCGCCGCGCCCGCGAGAATTGCAAGCGACGCTGCCGCGACCCCGAGCCGGCGCTGCACCAGATCGCGCAGCACGAGCGCAATGCCCGCCATCAGCACGCCCGAGGGCGCCATCAGCCCCGGCGCCACCGGAACGAGACACGGTCCGCGCGGCGGGCATACCGTTCCGGCATGCCCGATGAGCCAATTGGCCAACGGAATGGTAAGCGCGAACAAGACGAGAAATACGATTCCCTCGCCCCTGCGTCTGGTCTCGGTCGTCATCATCGTGCGGACTTCCACTTGGCAAAACCGTCGGCCCGCAACCGGCAGGCCGGGCATTGCCCGCAACCGTAGCCCCAGTCGTGCCGGTGCGAGCGGTCGCCGAGATAGCAGGTGTGGGTGTCCTCGACCAGCACATCCAGGAACCGGTCGCCGCCGAGCTCGTGCCCGAGCGCGAATATCGCGGCCTTGTCGATCCACATCAGCGGCGTATGGATCACGAAGCGGCGGTCCATCCCGAGGTTGAGCGCGAGCTGCACGGCTTTGATCGTGTCGTCGCGGCAGTCGGGATAGCCGGAAAAGTCGGTCTCGCACATGCCGGCCACGAGATGCCTGGCGCCACGGCGATACGCGAGCGCGCCCGCGAAGGTGAAAAAGACGAGATTGCGGCCGGGAACGAAAGTCGTCGGGAGGCCGTTCTCGCCGATCTCGATGGCGACCTCGCGCGTGAGCGCGGTCTCGGAGAGGGCGGCGAGCGCGTCGAGGCGCACCACATGATCCTCGCCAAGGCGGGCGGCCCACGCCGGTCGCAGCGCCAGCATGTGCTGGCGCACGCGCTGACGTGCCTCGAGCTCGGCACGATGGCGCTGCTCGTAGTCGAAGCCGACAGTCTCCACGCGGGCGAAACGCTCGAGCGCCCAGGCCAGACAGACGGTCGAGTCCTGTCCTCCGGAGAACAGGACGAGGGCGCTGTCGGGGTCCATTGAGGTCACGCTTGCGGCTCCAGAATCCAATCGCGAATGGCGATCAGCGCATAGCCGGCACACGGAAATCCGGATGCACTATTCGCTACTCGCTTTTTCGCTTTTCGCCATTCGCCCGCTTGCCCGGCTCATACGCGAGCTTGCGCGCGAGTGCGGCCAGATCGCAGCCTTCGCAATAGCGCCGATCCTTGAAGTCGATCCAGTTGTGGGCGTAGATGTTCTCGGCCGGGATGTCGTAGCGCTCCTGCAAGAACCGCACCAGCAGCAACCAGGCGCGCGCCTGTTCGCGCGTCGCCGGCTTTGCAACATCGGGATAGTTGCCGACGAATTCGACGCCGATCGAGTTCGTCTTGACGACGGCGTGATAGGTCTTGGCGTTGTCGATGTATTTGTTGTCGTTCCTGTTGGCGCCGTCGCCGTGGGTCGGGATCACCGTTTCGGGGGTCGACCAATACACGGTGCCGTCCGTCTCCACCCATACGGTCACGCCCCGTTTGGTAGGATTTTTTGACTGCGCCAATGCCATGCTCTTGGCCGAACCCGCCGGTCCTTCGGTCTGATGCACGATGATATTGCGCCACTGCCTGGCGTCCGCGGGCAAGCCGAGCGGATGCAGGTAGACCATCACGAGACCCGGAACCTGCGGCTCGCCCGACCGCCTGGCGAGCTCGCCGAAACCGGCCGGAAGCTCCACCTCTTGGGCGATCGGATCCACTCCGATTTCGGGTTCCTCGGTGGGAGCGGCGCCGTTCGGCCGGGGGCGCGGCAAGACCGGTTCGCGCATCACCGGCCTGGCGCGCGCCGGCGGGCGCATCGCCTCGGCCGAGGCGGGAGCCATCCCGGCGAAATACTCGCCGAACGAGGAGGCCGGGAGCATCGCAAGCACCGCGAGGCCGGCAAGGCGCCGATGGAATTTCAACCGCGCTGTCATTGCAACCGACCGTCAGTCCCAGTTCGGCGAACCCGAATAGGCGTAGTCGACGATCCGCCCATCGCGTCGCGCCAGCCCTGCAATCTCTGCCATTTCGGTCTCTGACAGCAGAAAGTCGAAGATCGCAAAATTTTCCGACAGCCGCTCGACCCGGCTGGTGCGCGGAATGACCACGATGCCCCGCTGCGCCAGGAACCGCAGGCTCACCTGAGCCGCGCTCTTGCCGTGCGCCTTTGCAATGCGGGCGAGCACCTTGTCGCTTTTGACGCCGCCGCGGGCCACCGGACTGTAGGCGACGGTCGCCATGCCATGGCGCCGACATGCCGCAATGACTTTCGACTGGTCGATGAACGGATGCACCTCGACCTGATTGCAGACCAGCGGCTCGTCCGCCAGCCGCACCGCTTCGTCGATCAGAGCGACGGTAAAGTTCGAAACCCCGATATGGCGTGCAAGGCCCATGCGCTTGACCTTGCCGAGCGCACCGAGCGTCTCGCGCAACGGGATCTGCGGGTTCGGCCAGTGCAGCAGCAACAGATCGACCTCCGCCAGCCGCAGCCGCGCCAGGCTCTCCTTGGCCGCGCGCTCGAGTTCGCGCGGCGCAAAGTGCGACGGCCATACCTTCGTGGTGATGAACACCTGGTTGCGCGCGATGCCGGAAGCGCGCACGCCTTCGCCGACCTCGCGCTCGTTGTCGTACATCTCCGCGGTGTCGACGTGGCGGTAGCCAAGGCGCAGCGCCTGCTCGACCAGGCCGGCGCAGCTGCGACCACGCAGGTTCCAGGTGCCGAGACCGATCACCGGGATGCGCGCGCCATGGGCTTCGATGACCTGGCTCTCGGTTCCTTTGGCTTCGACCGCTGGGGTTGCGACGACGGCGTTCATACGACCTTACCTGCCTTCGGCGTTGTCGAGGAAGCCGAGCAGAAAGATCGCCCGGCGCGCGGTCTCGCGGTTGCGGCAGAACGCGTTCATGGGCGAGGCCATGGTGCCGCGGAAAAAGTCCCAATAGAACGCGCAACTGCGCTCGCGCGATTCGATCCACGCGCGCTGCATGCCGCGCAGTTTGACCTTCTGTCGCGCATCGAGGGCAGCGCGCAGGCGGCGATAGGTCTCGTTGAGGATGTCGTCCCAGACCGCGAATTCGCGCGCCGCGCACGCCATTTGCCCGGCTGTCGACTCCGCGTCCGGCTGCTCGGCGCAGGGATCGGCAATGATCCCGATGCAACGTTCGCGCTGCGGCCTGTCGCTCGCGGATTTGATGCACGATTGCACCGTGGCGGAATCGGCAGCGTCGGGCTTGTCGGTATCGCTCCGGCTCCCGGTCGCGGTCAGCATCAGCGCGGCGCACGCCACCAGACCTGCCTTCGCAACCCCTACTCTCATCGCGGTGCCCTCAATCGTCCCATTTGGGGGCATGCGGCGGGTTGACCACGCGCCCGCCGGGCTGCCTGAGGCCGTCGATTTCGACCATTTCGTCGTCGGTCAAAGCGAAATCGAAGATTGCGAGATTGGCCGCGAGATGCTCGGGGTTGGCCGTGCGCGGGATCGGGATGATGCGCTGCTGCACGAGATAACGCAGCGCGATCTGCGACGCGCTCTTGCCGTGGGCCTTGCCGATGCGCTCCAGCGTCTCGTTACCGGGAATCTTTCCGCGCGCCAGCGGGCAATAGGCCGTCACCGAAAGGCCGTGGCTGCGGCAGGCGCCGAGCACCTTGTCCTGGTCGAGAAACGGATGGACTTCGATCTGGTTGGTCACCAAGGGCTCGTCCGCAAGCTTGACCGCTTCTTCCAGCAGTGCCGTGGTGAAATTGGCGACCCCGACATGTCTCGCGCGCCCATCGCGTTTGGCTTTGCAGAGGACGCCGAGGGTCTCCGCCAGCGCAACGTTCGGATTCGGCCAGTGGATCAGGAGGAGATCGACCCAGGGCAGCTTCAGCTTGGTGAGGCTTTCATCGAACGAGCGCTGGAAATCATCGGCCGCGAGCTTGTCGTAATAGACCTTGGTGGTGACGAAGACATCTTCACGCCTGAGCCTGGCGTCCCGTAAACCCTGATGCAGCCCCTCCCCGACCGCGGCTTCATTGTTGTAGCGCTCGGCGGTGTCGATATGGCGATAGCCGAGCCGCAAGGCGGCCTTGACGGCTTCGACACAGACCGCGCCCTGAAGCGTCATGGTGCCAAGGCCGATGGCTGGAATCCTTGCGCCGTTGGCTTCGACGACGTCCATTGCGTACCCCTCTGACAAACGCGTGCCGGATAAACTCATGTCCAACCCATGGCGCCCGGCGACCAGTAAACCCGCTCGCGTCAATTCCTGTTGCGATCCAACCGCGGCGAAGCAGCCGGTCAAGGCGCCTTAATCTGATCTCCCCGCTCTCCGCGCAGCGTCGATGGGCGGCCGTAAGATTAGAATAATTCAATAGTGCGACAATGGGCTTGCGCCGGAACAGCCGAAGTCTTTCATATCCTCTTCGATGTCAAGATTGGAAACGTAATGCGGGCTGCTGTTATTGCGATCGTGCTGGCGGCACTCAGCGTCCCGGGCGCGCCCGCGTTCGCTCAGGAATTCAATCTGGTCATCCGCAACCATAAGTTCGAACCGGAGGAGATCCGCGTGCCGGCCGGCAAGCGCGTGTCGATCTATGTCAGCAACGAGGACGCCACTCCGGAGGAATTCGACAGCACCGCGCTCAAGGTCGAGAAGATCATCCCTGGCAAATCGAAGGGGCTGGTGCGGATCGGGCCGCTCGATCCCGGCCGTTACGAGTTCATAGGCGAGTTCCACGCCGACACTGCCAAAGGCGTCGTGGTCGCGGAATAGCAAAAATGCTGGGCGCCCTCGTCATCGTCTTTCGCGAAGTGCTCGAAGCCGGACTGATCATCGGTATCGTTCTGGCCGCAACCCGCGGCGCGCCCGGGCGTGGGAACTGGATCGCGGCTGGTGTGCTCGCCGGCGTGGTCGGCGCCGGAATCATCGCCCTGTTCGCCGGAGCCATCGCGGACGCGTTCGAAGGCTCCGGCCAGGAACTGCTCAACGCCGCCGTGCTCGGCGCCGCCGTGCTGATGCTGATGTGGCACAACGCCTGGATGGCGCGCCATGGCCGTGAGCTCACGGCGGAGATGACCGCGGTCGGCGCGGCGGTCACCGCCGGCCAGCGGCCGATGACCGCGCTTGCCGTGGTCGTGGGTCTTGCCGTGCTGCGCGAGGGCTCGGAGGTCGTGCTGTTCCTCTACGGCATCCTCGCCACCGGCACCTCGGCGTCTGCGCTCTTGATCGGGGGCGTGCTCGGTCTCGCCGCCGGTGCGGCGTTCACGGCATTGACCTATTACGGGCTCATCAGCATTCCGGCCCGGCACATTTTCACGGTGACGACCGTGCTGATTGCGTTGCTGGCCGCGGGCATGGCGGCGCAGGCGGTGCAGTTCCTCGACGCCGCCGGCATGATCCACGTGCTGGGGCAGAGGCTGTGGGACAGTTCGGGCTGGCTGCCGCAGGACAGCGTCGTCGGCCGCCTGCTGCACACGCTTATCGGCTACACCGACCGGCCGACCGAGCTGCAGCTCGTGGCCTATCTCGGGACCCTCGCGGCGATGGCGGTGCTGACGTGGGCGATGGGACGGTCCGAGCCCCCCGTCAGGGAACGGACGGCGGTTCGCTAAATCGAGGCGTTGGCCCGAAGCTTTGCCGTCTCCTCCGCATCGTCGGTTGTCGGTCCTCCATCCCGGCGCAAGACCGCAAACGCCACGTCAGGGGCTCTGTCGAGCACCTTGAGCAGCGCGCGCGCCGGACCGCGGGGCGAGCGCTTGCCCTGCTCCCAATTGCGTACGGTTTCGACCGGAACCCCGATGCGCGCGGCAAACTCCGCCTGGGTCAGCTTGGTGCGCGCACGCACGCCCCGGGCATAGGCCGCGTCCGCCGCCCCGCTCGCGGCCCTGGCCGTTTGGCTGCCGGTCGCCGGATCGCGCGGCGCCGCCTGCGCCAGGATCGCTTCGAGCCGCGTCGAAAGCGCCTGCTCCCGTCCGTCGGGAAGAATCTCGACGATCCGGCCGTCGGCTTTCAGCCTGACCCGCATCATGGTGCGCAAGGACTATGTGATTCCCTAACATTGGCCAAGGGATCGGCAGACGCCTGCGCCAATGGCCGACAGGCCAGCGGCCTATCCGCCGCAAACCTAGGTCACTGGCCTATGCGGTGCGTCATCGCAGGCCAAACCACAGCGAGGCGATCCCAAGAAAGGAGAAGAAACCGACGACGTCGGTGACGGTCGTCACGAACGGCCCCGAGGACACCGCCGGATCGGCTCCCAGGCGGATCAGGATCAGAGGGATCAGGATTCCGCCCAGCGCCGCCGCGGCGAGCACCGTGACCATCGCGAGCGCGATGACGAGCCCCAGGTCGGGAAGCTGAAACCAGGTGCCGGCGATCGCTCCCATGATCACCGCGAAGCAAAGGCCATTGAGCACCCCGACCAGAAGCTCGCGCCGGATGACGCGCCAGACGTTTGTGCTCGACAGTTCCCGGGTCGCGAGCGCCCGCACCGCCACCGTCATGGTCTGGGTGCCCGCATTGCCGCCCATGCTGGCGACGATCGGCATCAGGACCGCAAGCGCCACCATCTTGGCAAGCGCGTTCTCGAAATTGCTGATCACCCAGGAGGCGAGCAGCGCGGTGAGCAGATTCGCGAACAGCCAGGGAAAACGTCCCCTCGCGATGCGCCAGACCGAGTCGGACAGTTCTTCCTCGCGGCCGACGCCGCCGAGCGCCCGGATGTCCTCCTCGGCCTCCTCCTCGATGACGTCGACGATGTCATCGAAGGTGATCACCCCCACAAGGCGGTCGTTCTCGTCGACGACCGGCGCGGACACGAGGTCATAGCGTTCGAACAGGCGCGCCACGTCCTCCTGGTCCTCGGTCACGCGAACCGGGCGCAGATCCTCATCGATCAATTCCGCGATCGGCACCGGCCGCTTCGTCCGCAGCAATCGATCCAATGCGACCGCGCCCTGAAGCTTGAGGTCGTCGCCGATGACGTAGAGCTCCCAGAAGCGATCGGGCAGATCGGGCGTCTCGCGCAAGTGGTCGATGGTCTGTCCGACCGTCCAGATCGGCGGCACGGCGATGAACTCGGTCTGCATGCGCCGGCCGGCCGAGTTTTCCGGGTAGAGCAGGCTGCGCGCCAGCGCGACCCGCTCGGAAGCGGGAAGCTGATCGAGAATCTCGGTCTGCTCGTCCTTCGGCAGGTCTTCGAGGATGGCCACGGCATCGTCGGAATCGAGCTCGCGCACGCCTTCGGCCACGGTCTCCGCCGGCAGCTCTTCGAGGATTTCCTCGCGGACGGTGTCATCGACCTCGGTCAGCGCGGAAAAATCGAAGTCGTGACCCATCAGCTTGACGAGCCGGGGGCGCAGGTCCGGGTCGAGCGCCTCGATCAGATCGCCGACGTCGGCCTCGTGCAGGTCGCCCACCAGCTCGCGCAGCGCCGCGGAATCCCCGGCGGTAATTGCTTGCGCAACGCGCTCGACATACTCCTCGCGCACTGCCCCATCCTCCTCGCGCAATGCGAGGGGGGGCGCCGCGGTCATGTCTTTTTCCTCGATCATGCCGAGCCTTGTCGCGGTCAAGCCCTGCCGCAAGTCATGGAGCGGATGAGTTTGGCTTGTACGCTCGGCATTCTAGACTGGCAATCGCGAACGATTTCGACACGAGCGCCCATGGCTGATCCTCTCGAGCGCTACGCGCTGCGGCCTCCGCGATCGCCCGCGGACTGGAGCGCCTATCACGCCATCCGTCGTGATGCGATCTTCGCGCCCTTGCTGCCGGGGCAAGCCTACGACGAACACGACCCCGACGAATTCATGCCCGGTCATATTCCCCATCTGCTCGTGCGCGACGGCGAGATCGTCGGCACCGTGCGCATCGACCTCATCGACCACGCGCAAGCGGGCCTGCGCCTGATCGGCATCCGCAACGATCTCCAGCGCCAGGGACACGGCGCGGTCCTGCTCCAGCTCGCGGAAAGGGCGGCGCATGCCTTCGGCAGGACGATCGTGGTCATCAACGCGCACCCGACATCGCTGACCTTCTATCTCGCCAACGGCTACCGCATCGGCGACTGGCAGGATGCCGGGCCGGTGCCGGCCACGCTCATTCGGGTGGGGAAGCGACTGCGTTGACCAGCGCCGCGGCACTCTCGCGCCTCCGTGCGCCGGGTGAAAAATCCGTCCGATTGCGACAAAAGCGCAACAACGTTCGGCGCAATGGCTTGCTATGGTCGAGTTGTATTGCGCGTTGCGTTTCTCCGTCCCTGTGCCGTGGATGTCGCCCGATGCTCGCGCGAACGACCCTTCTGTGGCTTGGTCTTCTGATCGCGACGGCCGCCGCGGAACCGGTGCCGGCCTGCTGGACGCCGAGCGATCTCAGCTACCGCACGGGTGATGAACGGGTGCAGAGGGGGACGACACAGGCGCGCATTGCGGCGCCGAAACGCACGTTGGCCGAGTATTCTCCCGTCGCGCCGCGCGGAGCGATACGCCGCGTCCAGCTGCCGCCGGGCAAAAAGCTCGTCGCCCTCACGTTCGATCTGTGCGAGCAGCCGTTCGAGACCTCCGGCTATCAAGGCGGGATCGTCGACATCCTGCGCAGCCACGGGATCAAGGCCACGTTCTTCATGGGCGGCAAGTGGATGCTTTCGCATCGCGAGCGCACGCAGCAGCTCATGGCCGACCCCATGTTTGAAGTCGCCAACCACACCTGGGAGCACCGAAACCTTCGGCTCATGTCGGGCCAGGCGCTCGTCGACGAGATCAGGAATGCGCAGCTCGCCTATGAGCAGGTGCGTGAGGAGTTGCAGGCCAAGCAGTGCACTGCACCGCGGGGCAACGCGCTCGCGCACGAACAGGCGCCACGGCGGCTCGGGCTGATGCGTTTCCCCTACGGGGCCTGCAGCCCCGCCGCGTTGAACGAGGTCGCGCAACAGGGGCTGGTCCCGATCCAGTGGGACGTGTCGTCCGGCGACCCGACCGTTGGGCTGTCGGAGCAGGGAATCCAGCAACAGGTTCTCTCCAATGTTGCTCCGGGCTCGATCGTCCTGTTCCACGCCAACGGGCGCGGCTGGCACACGCAGGGGGCGCTCCCAGGCATCATCGCCGGATTGAAGGCGCGAGGCTATGAATTCGCCACGGTTTCGGAACTGCTCGCCGCCGGCGAGCCGGTGACATCGCCGACCTGCTACGACTCGCGGCCCGGCGACGCCGACCGGTGGCCGTTCCGGCATCCCACGCCCGTCGCCGCGGCGCCATTCGGCTTTACCTGGCCGTGGCAGAGTGTGGCGCATCGACGATAGAGCGATGGATCAGGAGAGGCGTGTGACAGCGCGCAGGATCAGCGGCGCACCGCTTCCGGGACCCGTATTCGGCATGACCGAATGAAGATGCGAACATTGATCGCGCTGTTCGCGCTCGCACTCACTGCGACCCCAGTCCAAGCGGAGGCGGCGCCAGAGGCGGTGCCCTGCCCCGGAAATGCCGAGGCACTCGGTACCGCGCGCATCCTGCCGGTGAATGCGGCGGCGACGCCGCGGGTCGGCCGTAAGCATTTTCCGCAGACGCTCGCGCTCGCGCCCAGGGAGGTGGTGCTGACGTTTGACGACGGCCCGGCCTCCGGGACGACGGGGCACGTGCTCGATGCGCTCAAGCGAGAATGCGTGCGCGCATCGTTCTTCTTGCTGGGGCGCAACGCACTCGCCTACCCGGACCTTGCTCGCCGTGCGGTAAGCGAGGGTCATACCGTCGCCCATCACACATTCTCGCATCCGCTGCTCGACCGCATGCCGGTGATCGCCGCCGAGGCCGAGATCGATCGCGGCTTTGCCGCCGTCGACGCCGCGCTCTACGGCCGCTCCGACGGCATGCCCCGCACACCGTTCTTCCGCTTTCCCGGCTTCGCCTCGTCCGCCGCCCTGCTCGACCGGCTGGAGCGGCGTGGCATCGTGGTTTTCGGCGCGGATTTGTGGGCCAGCGACTGGGATCCGATGTCACCGCAACAGCAGCTTCATCTTGTCGTTGGCCGGGTCGAGGCCAATCGTGGCGGAATTGTGCTGTTCCACGATACCAAGAAGCAGACCGCGGCGATGCTTCCCAGCTTCCTTCGTTTGCTCAAGAAAGGCGGCTATCGCATCGTGCATGTCGTTCCCGCAAATCCTTGATGGGATGTGTTGCCTGCAGGAGAGGAGCAGTCCGAGTATCGTGTCGCCGCAGCCACAGGCCGGGTTCATTGCACCCAACCGAGGCCATTAAGGCGTCATTAAATTGCCTCCCCCTACTGTTTCGGTAAGTTAACAGATGACTCACATTTGGGCCCGGGCGTATCTCGGGGTTTGGTCCAGAACCGGGGTAGACGGGGGCATGCGCAGCACCATCGCCGCGTCATTTTTACTGGCGTTCTTGGTCGGCATGGGGACGGCGACGGCCGCCGAGTGCCCGCCGGGCGCACTCGGGGTGAGCCGCACCATTGTGGTGGATCCCAGCGAGCACGTGCGCCTCGGCTCCATGCAATATGGCGAATCGCTGCCGCTCAAGGACCGCGAAGTCGTTCTGACCTTCGACGATGGGCCGCTGCCGCCCTACACCAGCCGCGTCCTCGACACGCTCGCCTCCGAATGCGTGAAGGCGACCTTCTTCATGGTCGGGAGAATGGTGCGCGGCTATCCCGCGATCGCGCGGCGCGTCTACAACGAAGGCCACACGGTCGCCAACCACAGCCAGAACCACCCCTTCACCTTCCACAAGATGTCGGTCGACCAGGCTTCGCAGGAAATCGAGGACGGTTTCGGCTCGCTGCGTTCCGCCCTCGGCGATCCGAAAGCGATCGCCCCGTTCTTTCGCATTCCCGGCCTGCTGCGCCAGAATTCGGTCGAGCAGTACCTTGCCGCGCACAACTACATGACCTGGAGCGTGGATTTCGCGGCCGACGACTGGACGCACATCAACGCCCAGGAGATCGCGCGACGCGCCATCAGCCGCATCGAGGCCCGCGGCAAGGGGATCCTGCTGCTGCATGACATCCAGCCCGCGACGGCGCTCGCCTTCCCCGAAATTCTGAAAGAGCTCAAAGCCCGCGGCTTCAAAATCGTCCATGTCGTGCCTGCGACGCCCGATCTGCCGAAGACCGTGACCGAGCCCGAACAGTGGGCCGTGCGCCACACGCCTGAGCCGAAGATCTGGCCGCGCACGCTGGTCAAGGGCGAAAGTCCCGAGCCGGTCCTCGCGGCTCCGAGCCCCGCGAGCTTCGGCATCGAGAAATTCGGACCGGTGATCAAGGTCGCAATGGCACAGACCTTTGAACGGAAGGTCATCAGCGACGGCAGCCCAACGCTGCCGCAGGTGCCCCTGTGGCCGCGTCCGGTGGCCTATTCCGTGCCGGCCGACGCCCAGGTGCTGCCCGTGCCGGGCGCCCACAATTTCAAGTATTCCCGCGTATTCCGATTGGGGCCGCCCGACAAACCAAAGGTCGCGGTCAAGCGGCCGGCCGCAAACCCAAAGCCGGCCGCGGCTCAGCCGTTCAATGGCCTGTTTGGGCCGGCGCCAGCCGCCCGGCCGGCCGCCTACGGTCACCAATTGACGGGAGTGCGGCCGCCGACCAACTTGAGCGCGCCGCAGATGCGCTGAACGCGCTACGAGACGAGCTGGTACTGTCCCTTTCGACGCAGTCAAAAACAAATCCGCCGGGTCAATGACCCGGCGGACCGTCGATTGATTTGGCGCTTGACGGGCGCCGAACTCAGTTCGCGTTCAGCGCAGTCAAGGGGACGTCGAGCTCACTGTCGTCTCACCAGCAACGCCAGCGCCGGCAATAGCCGCGCCATCCCCGCCACGTGCACCAGCAGCGCACCTGGCTGACGGTACCGATGTCCGCCGCGGCTTGCCCGATGGCCGCGACATTCGCCGGGGCCGATACCGTCGGCACCGCGCTTACAAGCGAAAGCCCAGCCGCAACAATAGCTCCAAGCACGATTGAACGCATTGCGTCCTCCTTGAATCGCCCACCAGGCAAACTTAGCCGATGGAGACGCAGTCGCAATAACGATTCCTTATGATCACCGCCGAAATACAGCCTGGAAGGGGCTGGCCGCCAGCCGCGTCCGGCGACGTCTGCGGGAGCGGCAACAGTCGATCGAGCCGAGGTGCAAATCCGAGGCGAGCAGATAAATCGCGCGCTCGAAAGCAGACGAAGGTCGCGCGCTTAACGCAGGTTTCTTTTCAGGAATTTTTCGAGCGGCGCTGATTCGTCGTTGTCGGCTGCCGGCCGGGCGCGGATGGACCGGGATACCGGCCGAGCGAGCGCAATGCGCGACGGCCCGCGGTCAGTCTTGCACAGATCTCTTAGTAAAGCTGCGAATCAGCCTCATACTGAGAGTTGGACTTCCTTTCATTTTGCTGGAGGGACGCCATGCGACTTCTTCGATCTGTTGTATGCGTCACCGCCGCTGCCGCTGTCATGGTTCTGGAGCTCACCGTCCCCATCGCGCTGGCGCGAGATTATGGACAGTGGGAGAACTCGCCTCCGCACGTGCGAAGGTGGTTTCAAGGGCTGAAGCAACCGGACAATCCCAGAGTCTCGTGTTGCGGCGAAGCCGACGCGTACGAAGCCGATATCTTCGAGGTCGACGGCGGCCGCTACGTTGCGATCATTACCAACGGCAAGGGAGAGATCCCGAACGGGACGAAAATCCCCGTGCCCAATCACAAGATGAAATGGGACGAGGGAAACCCCACGGGACACGGCATCATCTTCATCGGTGTCCAGGGACAGGTCTATTGCTACGTCGCCCCTGGCGGTGTGTGACGACCTTCGCTGGCTCCTGGGTCGGCTCATCGCCGCAACCCATCAGCATACCGATGGCATCCCGATCCTGTTGAGCCTGATCACGGGTCTCGCCGGTCGTCCGCGCCCTTGCCGCGCTCATGCGACCGTTCGCCAACCGCCACGACGATAACGCGGCGAGTCACGGTCAGTTGATCGCGCGCGGGGCTTGGAACTTGCAGCGCGTAAACCAATGTCATTAGTGGGACGCGTGTTCAAAGGGGATTGCCCCATGAGTGTCATCTCAACCCGTATGGGATCGGCCGCCGCATCATCACCTGGCAAGGCAGCGGGGTCCGAGACTTCTTCCGACGACGTACTGATCAAGCGGATCGCGAGCGGCGACCAACTCGCCATGCGAACGCTTTTTTGCCGGCATCGCGTTGCGCTCTACCGCTGGCTCCTGCGCCTCGTGCGCGACGAGGCGTTGGCCGAAGACCTCCTGAGCGACGTGTTTCTGGATGTCTGGCGCCAAGCCGCTTCCTTCGAGGCGCGCTCCTCGGTTTCGACCTGGCTGCTGGCGATTGCGCGCTACAAGGCGCTCTCGGCGCGCCGCCGGCGCCTGGACGCGGAACTGGACGAGACAATCGCATCCACGGTAGCGGACACCGCGGACGACCCGGAGGTAGTCCTGCAAAAGAAAGACCGTTCCAAACTCCTGCGGCATTCGTTGGAGCGGCTGTCGCCAGAGCACGGCGAGGTCATCGACCTGGTCTATTACCACGGCAAGTCGGTCAAGGACGTCGCCGAGATCATCGGCATCAGCGAGGCCACAGTGAAGACGCGCATGTTCTATGCGCGCAGGAAACTGGCTGACCTGGTCGCGCCGGCATAGGTGATTCAACCGAGGCATGGCGCCGCAGCACGGGTCCGGGATATCGGCCGGCGTTTATCGCGCGAAATTGCTCAGTCGAGCCTCCATCGATTTAAATCTGCGCGCGCCGGCATTCGATCCGCCGCGCCGACGATGTCGTCGGGCGTCTCAAGCGTTGCAGCGCAGCCACACGTATCAGCCCGTTTTCGCAGACCGTCTTGACGCGACGAGCATGCACGGAGTTCGATGCGTATTGACGGTTTGAGAAGAGCACGTGCGATGCGATGCATGGCCTGCGGAGAGGAAATGCGTCTCACGCGGGTGGTGCGGGATGAGACCTGTGAACGCCACACGCTGCATTGCATGGGCTGCGAAGAGGTTGAGCGCCCTCTTGTCCTGCTTGCTTCCCGCCAGGGAGCGAGTGCGAAGGACGATCAAGCTGATCAGACATTTGCTCCTTCCGGCGCCTGGGCGCGAGCGGTCGCGGCGTTTCGCGGTCGGCACCTCACCATGGGCAAGCTGGCAGCGGGCGCGAAGACAAAAGCCAACTGGGACCGCGAATGTTCGCAACTTTGGGACGAGCCCTTTCCGCGCCAGCGACTTTCGTGACCATCCGGAGCGGCCGACGGTCCCGCATCACGGCACCGTCGGGCGCGGCGGCCTCAGTCGAGGTGCTTGCGGATCGACCCGCAGAAAACGCAAGGCGGTCCGATCATCCCTGAGATGCAGCGTGCGGCCGGTCACCAAGTCGTGGAGGCTCTGAACGCGCCCGGCACCGCTTGTGTCATGCCCGCAAGGACCCCAAACCGGCACAATGGCCAGGGTTAGCCCCGCGGCCGCTTAATGCCGCTTCGATCGTGCGTACGCCAAACTTTGATGCGCGAGCGACCGGTACGTCGTCATCGTCCGCGCCATTCCCTGGCTTGGCCCTGGTCGCCACGATGGCCGTGAACGGCGTCGACGAGCATTTGTCAAAGCCACGAGCTGCCGCCGTCCGCCCCGCGCAGGATCCCTTGCGGGGTTCGCGAGGGCGTCTGTTGACGGCGAAAGATTGGAGCGTTCGCGCCTGACTTGTATTTTTGTAAAAAACATGTATAAGTTGTATACCGTGTTGTCTGGCGGGTGTCCGATGAGCAAAGAAATCTCATTGCTTTGCGTGCACGGTGTCAGTCACTCGGAAATCGATGCCGAATTCCGGCATTCCTGGACGGAGGCGATCACTCGGGCGGTGCAGTCGTGCGATCCGGACCTGCAGCCGACGATCGACTTCCTTGAATACGACGACCTGTTCGACAAGGCGCCGCTCAACCTAGTCACCTATGGCGTGGCGCTGGGGAAGCTGCTGACCAGTTCGGTCGTCCACGGCATCGGCGACCTGCTACCCCGCACCCGCGGCGTCGAAGACATACCCCAGGTGATCAGATGGACCGCGGGCATGGTGGCGCAATGGTCGACGGACGACGAACTGCGCGAGAACCTGCGCGATCTCATCCTGAAGAAGATGCGCTCGAACTCCTACGATGTGGTGCTGGCGCACAGCCTCGGCTCGCTGATCTGCTACGACACGTTCGTGCGCAACGCGGATGAGATCCAAGGCAAGGTCTTTGTCAGCTTCGGATCGCAGATCGGCAATCCGGCAGTGCGCGATGTCTTTGCGGGCCGCATTCAGGCGCTCGCAACCCAGCAGATGGTACCATCTATTCAATCCCGACGACCGCGTGCTGACCCGCGCCCTCGAGATCGCGGCGGACAGCTTCCAGCAGGTCATCGAGCAATTCGATATCCCCAACGACGTCCTGAACCACAGTGCCACCGGGTACCTTTCTCATGCCAATACCATCGCAACGGTGTGGCGCGACGTCGTGGGAGCGCCGGAGCCGCGCGCCTTCGAAAGCGCGGTGCGCGGAGTAGCCACGGCCACCGCCAAGCCCCGTCGCCGCGCGCTGCTGATCGGGATCAACAACTACCCGGATCCGGCGAACAGGCTCGAAGGCTGCGTCAACGACGTGTTCCTGATGAGTTCGGTATTGCAGGAGAGCGGCTTCGACCCGGACGAGATCCGCATTGTGCTCGACGAGCGCGCGACGACGCAAGGGATCATGGAGCGGCTGCACTGGCTGCTCGACGGCGTGCGCGACGGCTACCAGCGCATGCTGTTCTATTCCGGGCATGGCGCGAAAATTCCTGGATACGATGCGAAGGACGAGCCGGACCACGTCGACGAGTGCCTCGTGCCCTATGACTTCGACTGGTCGCCGGCGCATGCGATCCTGGACAATCAGTTCTGTGAGCTCTACTCGCAGCTTCCCTATGGGAGCCATTTCGTCGCGATGTTCGACTGCTGCCACTCGGGCGGCATCACGCGCGATGCCGGGCCGCGCGTTCGCGGGGTCACGCCGCCGGACGACATCCGGCATCGTGCCTTGCGATGGGAGCCGTCGGAGCAGATGTGGGTGCCGCGGGACTTTCCCGCCCTGAACCGGAGTCTCGGCGAAAGGAAAAACGGCGCCGACTATGTGGGCCACAATGGCGCTACGCGAAGGTTGGGACGCGCCATGAGGCTTCGAACCAAGCCCGACAAGGAATACGACCGAACGCGCAAGGAACTCGGGCACCTCGGGCCTTATCTGCCGATCCTGCTCGAGGCCTGCCAGGAACAGGAATTTTCCTACGAGTACCGGGACGGCGCGACGTCCTACGGCGCGTACACGTTCTGCATGGCAAAGGTGCTGCGGGATAACCGCACTCGCGGCGTCAATCTTTCTTTTGCCGATCTCAACGAGCTTGTGAAGGCAAAGCTGCATCGCCTCAAATACGACCAGACGCCGAACCTGGTAGGCGCGAAGAAGCTGTGTGCCCAGCCGGTGCCGTGGGCCACGGCGGGCAAGGGCGCCGCGGCTGGGCGCAGCCGAGCGAGAAAAGCCACCGGGAGACGACACAGGTAGTCATTGCCGATTTCCGGAGACCGCGAGATCGACGACGTTCACGAGGAGCGAATCATGGCCAAAGGAATCGCGTTGCATATCGGATTGAACTCGGTCGATCCCCACAAGTACGAAGGCTGGAGCGGACCCCTCAGCGCCTGCGAGGCGGACGCCAACGACATGGCGGACCTGGCGCGCACCCAAGGATTCGCCGCCGCAAAGCTTCTCACCAAGAAGGCCACGCGCGCCGCAGTGCTGACGGGCATCGCCGATGCGGCGAAAAAGCTCAAGGGGGGAGACATCTTCTTCCTGACCTATTCCGGACACGGCGGGCAGGCACCGGACCTCAACGGAGACGAGCGCGATGGCAAGGACGAGACGTGGTGCCTCTATGACGGCGAGTTGATCGACGACGAACTCTATTCGTCGTGGGGCGCGTTTGCGGCGGGGGTGCGGATCCTCCTTCTCTCCGACAGTTGCCACAGCGGCACCGTCAGCAAAGCGTTACACTATGCGGCCAAGGCGCGCGCCGCTCCGGGCCTGGTCTATCGCGTTATGCCGGACGAAGTGGCGCTTCGGGTGTACCAGAACAACAAGAAGTTCTACGACCCGATCCTCAAGCGACGTGACCTGGCCAAGGCGCTCGGAAATGTGAAGGCGTCAGTGCTGCTGATCTCGGGCTGCCAGGACAACCAGCTTTCCGAGGACGGCACCTTCAACGGTCTGTTCACCGGCACGCTGAAGACGGTCTGGAACGGCGGCACGTTCAGGGGATCGTACCGCCGCTTTCACACCGCGATCGCCGCGAAAATGCCGCCGGACCAATCGCCGAAGCTGTCGCTGGTGGGCGCGAGCAACGCCGCGTTCATTGCGCAGAAGCCGTTCATGATCGGCGCGCCCAAGAAGGGCCGGGGTGCAAAACATAAGTAAATTCCACCACTTAAGAATCAAGTGGTGCGGTCGAGAGGACTCGAACCTCCACGGGTTGCCCCGCTAGCACCTCAAGCTAGTGCGTCTACCAATTCCGCCACGACCGCAGAGGAATGAACGCGAGCCGGAGGCCTCGCGTCGAAGGCGCTCGATGTAACAAATCAACTCTCGGGGAACAAGGGCCACGACCTTCGGGGCGAGTGGGTGGCGCACGGCCCAACATCGACCCATATCTGCCGGCTACGGGGCAATTCCTGCGCCCCCGCAATCTGGCTTCCCGCCCTGCGGCAGCCCGGAGAAACGACCCTCATTTGGTACCCTCGCAGAGCGCCGCGGGCGCACGGAGAGACGGTTCCCCGTCATCGGGCTATAATCACGTGGTGGTCAGCACGCGCGACGATCTAACGGTCGGACTGGATCCGGCACCGGGCACGGGCCCAGTGGAGTGGCGGATCAGCCAGGGACTGGTGCCCTACGAGGCTGCGCTGGCGGTCATGGAGGCGCGCGCCAACGCCATTGCCGCGGGCTCGGCGTCCGAGCTGGTCTGGCTGCTCGCACACCCGCCGCTCTACACCGCCGGCACCAGCGCCAAACCGGGGCAGCTGATCGAGGCCCGCTTTCCCGTCTATTCGGCCGGGCGAGGCGGACAGTTCACCTATCACGGCCCCGGCCAGCGGGTGGCTTACGTCCTGCTCGACCTCAAGCGCCGGCGCCCGGACGTGCGCCGCTTCGTCACCACCTTGGAGGAATGGATCATCCGCACGTTGGCGGCGCTCGAGGTCACCGGCGAGCGACGCGAAGACCGCATCGGGGTCTGGGTCCGGCGCCCGCACAAGGGCGCCGGGCGCGAAGACAAGATCGCGGCGATCGGGGTCAGGATCAAGCGCTGGGTCACGCTCCACGGCATTGCGCTCAATGTCGATTGCGATCTCTCGCACTACGCCGGGATCGTGCCGTGCGGCGTCTCCGAGCCGCGCTACGGCGTGACCAGTCTCGCCGATCTCGGCGTCGCAACGACGTTGGCCGAGATCGACGCGCTGCTGCAGCGCGAGTTCGAGCCGCTATTCGGGCCGCTCGATCGCCGTCACGCCGCCGCTGACAGTCTGGTTGCGAGCCTGCCGGCGAACGCGCTGTCCTAGACGGTCCGCAATACCGCGAAATCCGTGGTGCCGCGCAATGCGAGCTCCTCGGGCGTTCCCGCGTGCTCCTCGATCGCATCGACGCGCGCGCCCGGCGGTCCCCGGCGGCACGCCTCTACCATCGCCGTGACCGCCGCGGCCGGCCCTGCGAACACCGCCTCGACCGCGCCATCACGCCGGTTGCGCACCCAGCCTTCCAGGCCATGGTCGAGCGCGGTGTATTCCGCGAAAGCGCGGTAGCCCACGCCCTGCACGCGGCCACGGATCAGAACACGGCGAATGACCTCGGCGCTCATCCCACCTCCCCGGTGTCTCTGGCGCGTGGCCCGCGCCATCCCGACGGTGCCCAACGCGCAAGCGATCGAATGTAGTGCTCCGGCAGTTGCCAATCACGCGCCGCTTCGACCACCAACCCGATGTAACCCGGCCGCGGCGTCCCCTTCCCCTCCCGGCGCGCAATGTAGACGAGGGCGCCGGCTCCCCGTTCGCGCCACCGCACCACCAGTCGCCGGCGCAGGTACAGACCGGAGTCGACGCTCTCATAGGCATTGACGGCAGCCAGGTCGCGCGCGCTCAGCCGCCACAGCACGCCGTGTACGCGCCCGCCGGGCCGCAGCGCGATCGAACCGAAACCGTCCGGATTGATGACGAAGCGCCAGCCGAAGAGGGTCGCGGTTCCGAGCGCCTCCGCCTCAGGGCAGCGCCCGCTCATAAGTGCGCGGCTCATATTCGAGCCATAGGCGAAATGCAGCGTCACGTGTTTTCGATTAGCAGAAACGTCGCGCGGCGCAACGCGGCGGGCGAGCTCACAGCGGAATTGGCGTGCGCGCCTCGCTCTGCCGGGTTGCGGTCTGGATCGAGAACCCGATCGCAATCAGCATGGGGGCGAAAATCAGCCCGAACACTCCCGTTGCCACAAAAGCGAAGAACCCGGGATCGGGATCACCCGCCAGGACCGTCACCAGGTAAGACGAGATCAGCACATCGGTCGCGGCACCCCGCGGCGCATCTACGCCGCCCGGCGCCATCCCAGCGAGCAATATGATGATGAGGATCAGCAGGATCATCCCCAGCGCATAGAGAACGGCGATCGCGACGGCCGGACTGAGCGGACGATCCGCATCGCGCAGGCGCTTGGCATGAAGGCAAAACCACGCCCATATCGCCGTCGCCTGAACCAGCGCGAACGGCGCAAGCCCCAGACGCAGCATCACCGCAGGAGAAATCAGCAATTGCGAAAGAAAGGCCGTGACATAAACGGCGATCACGGCGCGGGCGAAAGCCTTCGGGGCAAGCCGGCCGAAGGCGGAGAAGTAGAGTGCAAGCGATTCCATACCAGATCGTTGCATGGTGCGATGGCGAATTCATCCCCACGGCGAATCCAGGGATGTGGACCGGCGTATTCGGCCGCGTGAACCGCGTTCGACTCTCGGGATCGCGATCGTCGGAGATCGTCGTCAATCGGATGTCGGGCTAAACCGCATCGGCCCGCTCGATCGATTGCTCGTCCACCGGTGGCAGCGAATCCGGCGGGATACGCTGCGTGGGGTCAGTGCGCCGCACCGCGTCTGGGATGACATCGGTGCCCTCATCGCGCTTCGGCAGCGAGTCCGGAACGTCTTGCGTCTCTCGCCTGGGTTTGGGTGCCATATCGCCCTCCTGAGGCCTGTCCATCAGAACCCGCGGCACGATCCGATGGTTCCAGCCGCGCTATTCGGTCAGGAGGGGAAAACTTGCCGGCGCTTGAGGCGAAACCGCCGGGCGTGGCCGGATCACGCAAACTCCATGATCACCGCGTCCACGGCAAGACTGTCGCCGGGCTTGGCCTTGATGGCCTTCACCATGCCGTCACGTTCGGCGCGCAGCACGTTCTCCATTTTCATGGCCTCGACCACGGCGAGCGTTTCCCCGGCCTTGACCTCCTGCCCTTCGCGCACCGCGATCGAAATCACAAGTCCGGGCATCGGGCAGCGCACGGCCTTCCCGGAGTCCGCTACCTGCTTGATCGGCATCAGCCGCGCGGCTGCGGCCTCGCGCTCGGTGTAGACAAAGGCGCGCGTCTCGACCCCACGGTAGGAAACATCGAAGCCGTTGAGGGCGCCTCGCACCTGCACCCAAACCGGCCGGCCGTCGATAGTGCCCGACCACACGGGGTCACCGGGCATCCATGCCGACGCCAGGACGTGGCGCTTCTTGTTGCCGCCTTCGAAACGCACCAGCAGCCGGTCATCGTCACGCGTGATGTCGAGCACGGTCTCGCTGTCGCCGAGCCGCACCGTGCGCTGCTGCTCGCGCGTGATCGCGCGCCCCGGCTGCTGACCGGATATGCGGCGCTTGCGCTCGCCCAACACGTGGTCCATCGCCGCCGCGACCGCGGCCAGCACGCGTGCGGTTTCGCCTTCCGGGGCGATGGGATGGAAGCCGTCGGGAAACTCCTCGGCGAGGAATGCGGTCGAGAGCTTTCCCGCCTGCCAGCGCTTGTGCTGCATCAGCGCCGATAGAAACAGGATGTTGTTGCGAAATCCGTCGATCACAAAGGCGTCGAGGGCGTCAGCCTGCGCGGCGATGGCCTCCTGGCGCGTAGGCGCGTGCGTCACCAGCTTGGCGATCATCGGATCGTAGTAAAGTGAAATCTCGCCGCCTTCATACACGCCGGTGTCGTTGCGCACCGTGATGCCGCCCGCGCTCGTCTCCGCCGGTGGCCGGTAGCGCACCAGCCGGCCGATCGAGGGCAGGAAGTTGCGCGTCGGGTCCTCGGCATAGACCCGCGTTTCGACCGCCCAGCCTGAGAGCTTCACATCGGCCTGCTTGAGCTTGAGCTTTTCCCCCGCCGCCACGCGGATCATCTGCTCGACCAGGTCGATGCCGGTGACCAGCTCGGTCACGGGATGCTCGACCTGCAGCCGCGTGTTCATTTCGAGGAAGTAGAAACTCTTGTCCTGTCCGGCCACGAACTCGACGGTGCCGGCCGAATCGTAGCCGACCGCCTTGGCAAGCGCGACCGCCTGCTCCCCCATTTTCCTGCGCGTCGCGGCGTCGAGCAGCGGGCTGGGCGCTTCCTCCACCACTTTCTGATTGCGCCGCTGGATCGTGCATTCACGCTCGCCGAGATGGATGACGTTGCCGTGCTTGTCGCCCAGGACCTGGATCTCGATATGGCGCGGATCGACGATGAACTTCTCGATGAATACCCGGTCGTCGCCGAACGAGGATTTCGCCTCGGACCGTGCCCGCGCGAAACCTTCGGCCACCTCGGCCTTGGAATGCGCAATCCGCATGCCCTTGCCGCCGCCGCCCGCCGAGGCCTTGATCATCACGGGGTAACCGATCTGGTCGGCGATTCTTACCGCGTGCTTCTCGTCGGTGATGACGCCGAGATGGCCTGGCACGGTGGACACTTTGGCCTTTGCGGCTGCCTTCTTGCTCTCGATTTTGTCGCCCATGGCGGCGATCGCCCGGGGATTGGGGCCGATGAAGACGATGCCGGCCTTTGCCAGCGCCTTGGGAAAGGCCTCGCGTTCGGACAGAAAGCCGTAGCCCGGGTGCACCGCCTCGGCGCCCGTTCGCTTGCACGCGTCGATGATCTTGTCGATGACGAGATAGCTGTCCGCGGCCGCCGGCGGCCCGATCGGCACGGCCTCGTCGGCCATTTCGACGTGAAGCGCGTCCCGATCGGCTTCGGAATAGACGGCGACGGTTTCGATGCCCATGCGCCGCGCGGTCTTGATGACGCGGCAGGCGATTTCGCCGCGATTGGCGATCAGAATTCGCTTGAACATGCCGCGATGGACCCCGCGAGCCCGGCGTTTAGCCTTTGCTGCGGGGCAGCGCAAATGTCAACAGCCGCTCATTCGGCCAAAATTCGGGTTGCTTCGCGCCGGCGGGCGCCCATGCGCCGACCATAGCCGACGTGGCCGGCAAACCTGGCGGCAGCGCGCCCGATGGACTTACAAATTATATGAAGCTTCGCGGCCGGCGGCGGGTGCGGACATGGCTGGCGATCCACGCCAGAACATAAGCGTCGACGTCAGGCGAGCGTCGAACGCTGGCCCACGGCACCTTCTGCCAACTCGCCCAATCCCTGACCTGCGCGAGTCCGCCAGTGAGCCGCACCACGATCGGCGAGTTCTTGATCGCCGCAAGCAGCGCACCCAGACCCGTACCGGCCGATGGCTCGGAACCCGTGGTCATTGACGCTCTCCCGTCCCGCTGCGGGGACTTGTGATCACGCGTTGAGGGGGGGCTGACTACCAACGACAACGCCCGCCGCCCAGAAGCGGTTCCCTCACGCCTATTGGTATTAGTCGCAGGACCCTCGGTTTGGTTCGATTGATTCCTCATTATCTTTGCGCGGCGTTAGACGCGCGGCCGCGAGATGGCGAATTTGCGGCAAGGCCGGTAAACCGATGGAGTCACGAGGAATTGTCCCGTCGACACGGACGTTGCACATAAAATCATACCCACGGCGCCGGTGTGTGCGGCGCGGAAAAACCAGGACTCGAGGGGAGCGCTGTGATGAGCGCCAGCGCTGGCATCCATCACGTTACGGCGATTTGTCGCGATCCCGCAAACAACGTTGCCTTCTATACCGGCAACCTGGGCTTGCGGATGGTGAAGAGGACCGTCAACTTCGACGATCCCGGCAGCTGGCATCTCTACTACGGGGACGAGATCGGCCGACCGGGTACGGCGCTGACGTTCTTCGCGTGGGGTGAACAGCCGGCCGGCCGCAACGGCAACGGCATGGCGGCCGAAACGGCGTTCGTCATTCCAGAATCCTCGCTCGGCTATTGGACGCAACGCCTGATCGAACGCGGCATCGCGCACGACGCTCCGGAGAAACGGTTCGGAGAGCGCGTGCTTCCGTTCCGCGACGCGGACGGCATGCGACTAGCCCTCGTGGCCGTGAAAGGCGCCGACCAGATCCCCGGCTGGTCGAACGGCGATGTGCCGGCGCAGCATGCGTTGCGCGGCTTTCGCGGCGTCACCCTCATGGTCGGGGCAGGCGAACCGACCGCCGAAGTGCTGACCGCCGCGTTCGGCTTTCACGCTCAGGGGCGCGAGGGCCACGTCGTGCGCTACCGGGCGGGCGGCGACAACCTCGGCACCGTGGTCGACGTGCGTACGGCGGAAGGTTTTCTCGCCGGTCGTCAGGGCACCGGCTCGGTGCACCATGTCGCGTTCCGCGCCGCCACCGATGCGGCGCAGACCGAAATGGTCGCGACGCTCAAGGCGCAGGGGTTGCACCCGACCGGCCAGATCGATCGTTGCTATTTCCGCTCCGTCTATTTTCGAGAGCCGGGCGGCGTCTTGTTCGAGATCGCCACGGAAGACCCGGGCTTCACCGTGGACGAACCGAAGGAAACGTTGGGGGCGGCGATCAAGCTTCCGCCGTGGCTCGAGTCCCGCCGGGCCGAGATCGTCGCGGCGCTGCCCCCTCTGGGCTAGCGCCGGCGCGGCAAAGCGTCGCTTCTCGCTCGTCGCCCGCCTGCAAGATTCTTTCCCGGCGCGCACCTCGCAGCATGTGATCGTTCTACGGCTTCGCGCCGGGAAGGAATGACGCTTTTATAGTCGCAGACTATCACGCCAACCCTGGCTGTTGAATTTGCAACTCACTATAGTATCTGCTTCCAAGATAAGTGACCGCCATGCGACGGAGGTGAGTGATGACTCTCGCGATCAACGATACTGCGCCGGATTTCGAGGCGGAAACGACCGAAGGCAAGATCCGCTTTCACGATTGGATCGGCGACAAATGGGCCGTGCTGTTCTCGCATCCCAAGGATTTCACTCCCGTCTGCACCACCGAGCTCGGCTACATGGCCAAGATCAAGCCCGAGTTCGACAAGCGCGGCGTGAAGATCATCGGCCTGTCGGTTGATCCGGTCGACAAACATGCCGGCTGGGCGAGCGACATCAAGGAGACGCAGGGCTTCGCGCCGAACTATCCCATGATCGGCGACACCGACTTCAACGTGTCGAAGCTCTACGGCATGCTGCCGGCCGCCGTGTCGGGAGACCCGGCGAAGCGGACGGCCGCGGACAATCAGACCGTGCGCAACGTCTTCGTCATCGGCCCGGACAAGAAGGTCAAGCTCATCCTGATCTATCCGATGACCACGGGCCGCAATTTCGACGAGGTGCTGCGCGTGATCGACTCGCTGCAGTTGACCGCGAAGCACAAGGTGGCGACCCCGGTGAACTGGAAAAATGGCGAGGACGTGATCATCGCGGGCTCGGTCAGCGACGACGACGCCAAGAAGCAATATCCGCAGGGCTGGAAGTCGCCCAAGCCCTACATCCGGATCGTACCGCAGCCGAAGGCCTGACATTCAGCAGGCGGTTTTCGCTCGAGGGCGCGGCGACGGCCGCGCCCTTCTGCATCGACGGCGTGCGCGCGCCGGCGTCGCGTCGGCCGATCTCGTCGAAGCGGACTTCTTGCGCCGGCTTGGCTGCGCCGCTACCAGAAACGTGACCGGGGAGAGAACGCGATGGACGTGCGCGCGGCGGTGGCATTCGAAGCGGGGAAGCCGCTCGAGGTGACGACGGTAACGCTCGAAGGTCCCAAGGCCGGCGAGGTCCTGGTGGAGATCAAGGCCACCGGCATCTGCCACACCGACGAGTTCACCCGTTCCGGCGCCGACCCCGAGGGCCTGTTTCCCGCGATCCTGGGGCACGAAGGCGCGGGTATCGTGGTGGATATCGGACCCGGCGTCACATCCGTAAGGAAGGGCGACCATGTCATCCCGCTCTACACGCCGGAATGCCGGCAGTGTCCGTCGTGCCTTTCGCGCAAGACCAACCTGTGCACCGCCATCCGCGGCACCCAGGGCCAAGGCGTCATGCCCGACGGGACCTCGCGCTTTTCCATCGAGGGCAAGCCCATTCACCACTACATGGGCTGCTCGACATTCGCGAATTTCACCGTCCTGCCGGAGATCGCGGTCGCCAAGATTCGCGAGGACGCACCCTTCGACAAGGTTTGCTATGTCGGCTGCGGGGTGACGACCGGAATCGGCGCGGTGATCAACACCGCCAAGGTCGGGCCGGGCGCAAAATGCATCGTCTTCGGCCTTGGCGGAATCGGTCTCAACGTGATTCAGGGTCTCCGGCTGGTCGGCGCCGGCATGATCATCGGCGTCGACATCAACAATGCGCGGAAGGAATGGGGCGAGCGCTTCGGCATGACCCACTTCGTCAATCCGAAGGAGATCGGCGGCGAGCTCGTCCCCCACCTCGTCAACTTGACCAAGAGCGGCGCCGATCAGATCGGCGGCGCCGACTACACCTTCGAGTGCGTCGGAAACGTCAACCTCATGCGCGCGGCGCTCGAAAGCTGCCACCGCGGCTGGGGCGAGAGCATCATCGTCGGCGTGGCGGGCGCCGGCCAGGAGATCGCGACCCGCCCGTTCCAGCTCGTGACCGGACGGGTGTGGCGCGGCACCGCATTCGGCGGCGCGCGCGGCCGCACCGATGTGCCCAAGATCGTCGACTGGTACATGGACGGCAAGATCGAGATCGACCCGATGATCACCCACGTGATGCCGCTCGCCGACATCAACAAGGGATTCGATCTGATGCATGAGGGAAAATCGATCCGCGGTGTGGTAATTTATTAACATCTGAGCAGCGCGAATGCCCGCGCGGAGTTCCCGCGTGCTTGCGCAAGTCCCCAACTACGGCGAAAGCGTGTCCGCGCTGGTAACGGAATCCAAACAAACGACGGACAAATCTTTGCCCCAAGTCCGTGTGAACCACGGGCTCAGGATTTGGGGCCAGGTTCTAAATTCATGTCGGGGGTTTCGAGGGTATGCGTCGTCTTGTGTTTGCGTTGCTGGCGCCGTTTGCGCTGTGGAGTTCGTGTGCGACCGCCGATTACCGCATCACCCGTGATCACGGCGGTTTGGTCGACCAGTACAAGGTAAAATATGCGTCGATCCGCGATCGCGGCGAGCGCGTCGTCATCGACGGCATCTGCAACTCCGCCTGTACGCTGGTGCTCGGGATCGTCCCGCTCAACCGGGTCTGCGTCACGCCGCGTGCAAGTCTCGGATTTCACATGGCGTACTTCGACAAGTCCACGACCGCCGGCGTGAAGGTGATGAGCTACGAAGGCACCGCCGATGTGATGTCCTACTATCCGCACACGGTGAAGGACTGGCTCGATCGCCACGGCGGCCTCGCCCCCCAGATGAAGAAGGTGAGAAATGGACCCGAACTTTGGGCCATCGTCGATCCGTGCCCGGACGAGATTTTCTGACCGTCGCGGTTAAGACTAGTTCCGTACCGCCTGCTTCGCCTTCTCGATCACCTCCCGGGGGCTGGCATAGATGTCGGCCAGGAGCCGGTCGATCTCCACACCGCTGGTGGGGCTGACCTCGAGCCTGGCCTTGGCGATCTCGGCGAGGAAGTCCGGGTCTTTCATGGTGGCGTCGAAGGCTGCGCGCAGCGCGGCCTTGCGATCCTCCGGAACGCCGGGCGAGGTGAAGTACGGCCGCCCCAGTCCCTGCCCTGCCAGCAGCACGCGCAGGATCTGCCGCTGCTCGTCGCTGCGCGCGAGGTCGCCGATCAGCGGAACCTCGGACGGGATGTCCGCCGCCTTCTGCAGCGAGAACACGGCGAGGAGGTTGAGCTTGCGGTCGCGAAGCCAATCCGGTCGCGTGCTCTTGATGCTGTCCCAAGACCAGCCGCAGCGACCGTCGACCTCGCCGCGCTCGATGGCCAGATTCATCTCGGTACCGCCGGGATAGCCGGTGACGAGCCTGACCTTGGCGCCGAAGACGTTCTTCAGGATGCGCGCGAAGTTGTCGGGGTCCGACCCGGAGCCTTCGCCCGCAAGCGCGAACGGCTTGGTCAGCGCGTCCTGCCAGGTCTGGATCGGCGTCGCGTGCCAGGTGGCGCAGAGGCTCGAATTGCTGGCGATGCTGCCGAGCCAGGTGAAGCTGCGGCCGTCGAATTGCGCGTCTCCCAGGAGCGGCTCGAGCGGGGCGCTGCGTCCGATCGTGGCGATGACGCTGCCGTCTTTCGGCGCGACCCCGTGCAGATACATCGCCGCCTTGATGCTGCCCGCGCCCGGCATGTTCTGCGCGACGACCGCCGGCCGGCCGGGGATGTGCTTGCCGATGAAACGTGCGAGCAGACGCGCGTAGATGTCGTAGCCGCTGCCGACGCTGTAACCGATGATCAGCGAGATGGTGCGGCCCTTGTAGAACTCGTCCACCCCGGCGGAACGTACACCGCTCGGCGCCGTGATCGCGATGGCGGCGATCAGGGCCACTACGGCGTTGCGGATGCCGCGCATCGTCGCTCCGGTTGTCAGTCATCGGTCATCGGAACAGCGCGGGTTGCGTTCAGAAGACCAATCTCTGATCAGTGCAGGTTCTCAGTGCAGGCTTGTTCAGTGCAGGCTTGTTCAGTGAAGACGTGTTCAGTGCAGGCTTGGGCCCTTGAGAAACCGGTTGCGGTCGCCGGAGGTCACGCGCGCCTCGAAGGTGCGACCGTCGCGGTAGACGGTCAACGGCACCTCGACCCCGGCCTTGCCCAGCGACCACACCTTGCGGAAAAAGCCGGCCAGGTCGCTCACCTCGGTGTTGGACACCGCCAGGACGACGTCGCCGGTGCGCAGGTTGGCGCGGCGCGCCGGCCCGCCGGTGGAGACGCGCGCGATCACCACCTTGTCGTCGACCTCCGTTGCGTTGAGGCCGAGCCAGGGGCGCGGCGGGTGGTTAGGCCGTCCGAGGGTCAGGAGATCCTCCAGGATGGGTTTGAGAATGTCGATCGGCACGATCATGTTGAGCGGCTCGGGCGTGCCGCTTTCGCGGACCTGCTGCACCTGCAGCGAGCCGATCCCCAGCAGTTCGCCCGATGGTCCGATCATCGCGGTGCCGCCCCAGAACGGGTGCGCGGGCGCGGTGAAGATCGCTTCGTCCAGGACGTATTCCCAATTGCCGGCGAATTCCTGCTTGGCGGCGATGCGCGCCACCACCGAGTGCTTGCGGCCGCCGGCGCCGGCGACGACGACGGGATCGCCGACCTTCGCGGTCTTCGACTGGCCGATCGGCAGCGCCGGCAATTCGAGCCGCGCCAGCGCCTGGACCAGCCCGAAACCGGTCTCCTGGTCATAGGCCAGCACGTGGCCGGGCACCGCGCGGCCATCGGCCAGATGCAGCCAGACCGTTTCCGCCTCGGTGATGAGATAGCCGATGGTGAGCACCACGCCGTCGCGGATCAGCACGCCGTTTCCGGAGCGCTCGGTGCCGAGCGTGTCGGCCGTGAAGGCGTCGGCGGGGATAATGGCGCGCAGACCCACCAGGGAGGTCAGCGCCCCCTCGAGGTTGTAGGCGTAATTCTCCGGCTTGGGCTGGACGGCATGGGGCATCTCCCAATCGCTTGAGGATGACATCCAGAAACTCCCTTCGCTGACGCACTGTTCGCGCCAGAAAAAACCATAGACCAAGCCAGCCCGCTACCCCCTTGAGCGCCGATCATCTTACCATCACCAAGAAACGGGGCCACCGCGCCGCGGTGCGGGGCCCCGCAGCCTGAACGGCATGTCAGTCCAGTGGCTCCACCTTGATGATGGCGGCGCCGTGATTGCTGCCGACCCACAGCACCGGCCGTGCGCCCGTCTCGTCGACGAACACGCGCCGGATATTGGTCGTGCGCGGCAGCAGATAGTCCACGACCTCGCCGGTTGCGGTATCGAGCCGCGACACCCGGTCGGTCAGCATCGAGCCGGTCCAGACTTCGGCTCCGTTCCTGATCGCGACCACGTCGTAGGGCGCGCTCCAGGGCGTGGGAAGTTGCCACTCCTTGATGGCGTCGGTCTTCGGGTCGAACATGCCGATGCCATTGCCGCCGTATTCGGCGAACCACAGGCGGTTCTGCTCGTCGACGCGCCCGCGCCGCGGCCGCGACAGCGCCGTCGCGGTCGGCCAGATCGTGACTTCGAGCGTCTTGGCATCGCGGCGGCCGATGCTCTGGCCGCCGAACTCCAGTTGATAGAGGTTGTTCTGGTGGTCGGTGGGCATGCCGTAGGCCCGGATCTGCTTGCCGCCGGGCGTCTTGGCCTGGCCCGGATTCTCGAATTTGCCGGTCGCGAGATCGAGCCGGTAGTTGAGGCTGTCCTCCTGGTTGTTGGTCCAGACCTTGCCGTCGACGTTCGAATACATCGGCGAGACCATCGACGCCTGCGCCGACGTGGAGATCCATTCCTTCGGGAACGGAAACACCGACACCTCGTGGGTCTTGCGGTCGATCTTCGAGATTCCGGCCTGATACATCATCGCAAGCCAGATATTGCCGTCGGGATCGAACTCGAGGTCGAGCCCGCCTTTGGGCTGCTCCGGCCGCACTACCGGGATCGCAATGTCCTTGGTCTTGCCGGTCTTGGGATCCATCACGCCCACGAACTGGGCGCCGAAATCGGAATACCAGACCTGCCCATCCTTATCGACCACGACGTCGTGCGGCAGCGCGTCCTTGCGCGGCAGGTCATATTCCGTGACCACCACCTTGGTGGAGCGGCCCTTGGGACGCGGCAACGTCTTGAGCGGATATTCGATTGCCTCCGAATTGCCGAGGGTGACGCTGGCGAGAAATTCCGCCGCCGCCTTGGCGGCATCGCCGGTGACGACCGGGCGCTCGCCGCGCGGGCCGGGCAGCAGCGGCTGCGGATGGGTCGGGGTGCTGCCGGGCGAATAGCGCGCCATGCGCAGGAACACCTGCTGGAATTCGGCGGCGTCGTGATTGGAGGTCAGGACCCGCTGCAGCGTGTGGCAGCCCACGCACATGGTCAGAAAGGCCTTTTGCTTGTCGGCGCCGGGAAGGCTGAGCAGCCATTCTCCATTGGAGAGCTGCGGCACCAGGCTCTTGACCTTGCTGAGCTTGAGCTCGGCCCTGCCCTCGCCGCTCGCCGGCACGTCCACGGTCTTTGCGCCGTCGAGCCGGTAGCCGATCGCGCGGATCGAGATCGTGTACTTGCCGGGCTCCAGGCGCGCGCTCGGGAAGCTGAACGCGCCCTGCTGGTCGCTCACCACCGTGGTGGTGATGGTCGAGCCTTCCTTCTTGGCGCTGACCAGCACGCCTTCCATCGGCCCCTCGTCGGGCGCAGATACGAGGCCGGTGAGCGCGACCTGCGCCCGCGCGTCGCCCCAGATCAATCCGGCCGCGAGAAGTCCTGCTGCCACTCCAAGCGCACGATGCTTTGGTTGCATGGTCACCTCCCGATCAATTGTTGTTGTGCGCCAATTATTACGCGTTTTCGGCGCCGGCGAAAGCGGCTCCTGTGACTATCCCCGCGCGCCCGCGCGAGACCTTCCGGGGCCGCCTCCTCGACCGCCCCGGCGTGATATGCGATATTGCTCGCATGCAATGGACCTTCATTCTCGGCGTTGCGGTCCTCGTCTATCTCGCCGTTTCGATTCGCGTGCTGCGACAATATGAACGCGGCGTGGTGTTCCTGCTCGGCCGCTTCGAGGGTATCCGCGGGCCCGGCCTTACGCTGATCTTCGTGCCCTTCCAGCAGATGGTGCGCGTCTCCTTGCGCACCGTCACGATGCAGATCCCGTCGCAGAAGATCATCACCAAGGACAACGTCTCGATCGATATCGCCGCCGTCGCCTACTATCGTATTTCGGACCCGGAGAAGGCGGTGATCGCGATCGAGAACGTCTACGAGGCGATCAACCAGATCAGCCAGACCACGGTACGCAACGTCGTGGGCCGCTTCAGCCTCGACCAGCTTCTGGCCGAAACCGCAAACATCAACGAGCAGATCAAGGACGTGATCGACCGGCACACCGAGCCCTGGGGCACGCAGGTGACGGCAGTCGAGATCAAGGACATCGTGCTGCCGGACAACATGCAGCGCGCGATGGCGCGCGAGGCCGAGGCCGAGCGGGAACGCCGTGCCAAGATCGTCGCCGCCGAAGGCGAATACCAGGCCGCGGTGAAGCTCGGCGAAGCCGCCGACATCATCACCCAGCATCCCGTAGCGCTTCAACTCCGCACGCTCCAGACCATGGCCGAGATCTCGACCGAGAAGAACTCGACCATCATCTTTCCCGCGCAGTTCATGACCACGGTGCAGGAAGCGGTGGCCATGCTGAAGACGGATTCGTCGTCGAAGTAGCGTTTCGGAACGTAAGTAACCTTCGGAACGTTTGCAGTTTTCAGGCGCTTCTTAGCACCTCGTCATCAGAGAGGACGAGCAATGACCCCCGCAGGCCATGACGACATCACCGGCATCTATGAGTTGCTTGATGCCATCGAGGCCGTCATCAAAGCGGCTGACCCCGGGAAGCGCGAAGCGCTCGCACGCACCATTGATGCCTATGCCGAAGACTTCCCCGATGACTTCTACTGGGCCATCGGTCCGCAAGCGCCGATGCTCCTGAACCACCTGATCAATACGATCGACTCCGCTTGCCGTCCGGAGGCACAGTCCAAGCCCCGCCCAGCGATCCGGTTGGTGGACCGTAAGCCGGACGGCAGCGCATAAAGACGGGTCCAGGACGTTCGATCGTTGAAAACCCCGGCCGGCCGGCAAAAGCCGGCGGGTTCGCGTTCAGATCGCTCAGTAGCGGTAGTAGCGGCGTGCGTAGTAGCGGCGCGGCGCGTAGTAAACAGGCGCATAAGAGTAGCGGGCATAGCCGTACGCGGGATAACCGTAGCCATAGCTGTAAGCCGGATAGCCATAGCCGTAGCTGTACGCGGGATAACCGTACCCGTAGCTGTAGGCCGGATAACCATAGCCATAGCCGTAGCCGTAACCGTAGGCCCGAGAGGCGAAGGCGCCGCCGATGACGGCTGCGGCAATGCCGGCGCCGATCCAGCAACCCAGACACCTGGCCTCCGCAGGCTTCGGAGCAGCAAGGCCTGCAGCGCCAATACTGGCAGTCGCGACAAGGGCCGTGATCGTCTTACGCATGACGTCCTCCAAGATGTTGCCAAACCGTTCGCCTGAACACTGCGGATTGACGGCCGATCGAGACGCAGCCTTCCGGTGGACCTTTCGCGGCCTCGGCGCCAATCCTTACCCGAGCAACCTGCACAGCACCGGGACCATCAATAGCCCTTCGGCGCGCCGGGCGGAACTGTCCGGCGCGCCTCTAACCCGAAGCAAAGGGATTTGTTCCACCGCCCGTCGCCCCCCACGCGTCGGCAGTTGCCGGGCGGCATCTGTTCGGGCGGGGACCCGCCAAGGCAGGCGGTCAGAACTTCGGCTTCGATCGGGCATGTTGCGCTGCGGCTGCCTGGTTCAGGCGTGCCGCAGGCCCGTTTGAAAGGACGGCGCCGGCGTGAGGCTCCATGGTCCGGCCCGACAACCGGCGCTTCCGCCTGACAACGGCCGGGCGGGCCGCTGCTTTCATCCCTCCAGATCATTGCACCATTCTGTGACCGCGGTCACAGCCAGCCGCACCCTGACGTCGCTAAAACACACCCATAGTTCGCCGATCCAACCGACAGGGGTGTGTCATGGCCGATCGCGACGTGTGGGAAAAGGCAGAAAGCCTTTCCAAGATTTTCGCCGCAGTCCTCATTCCGGTCGTCCTCGGGATTGCAAGTCTGTTCGCCAACCAGGCGCTGGAACGATCAAAAACCCGGGATGAATTGCTCAAGCAAGCGATCGATGTCGTCTTCCTGTCCAACGCGGACAAGATGGCAGGCGATGCGAAGTCGTTTGAAAGCCGCCGGGCCCATCGAAGCCATTGGCTCGAGATCTATAACAGCCTGTCGGATGTCAAGCTCAGCAATGAGTTCATTGCCATCACAATGGAGCAGGACACGATCGCGGAGGAGAAAAATCTCTACTGGACAGGAAATCGCCCGAGCCTCATCCCGAATACCGAAAGCGCAGGGGTCGACAGCACGGATGAAGACGCCATGGGTCACGGCTGGGTAGCGGTCGGACGCCTGGACTCGCAGCGATATTCCGATTTGAACTTCAATGTTCCTCCGCAGGCCCTCGAGCGCAACGGCACCGTCAAACCACACGAGATCATCCGCGCGCGTTGGAGCGTGAGCTTGCGCGACAGCACGCGTAATCTGGAAGATCGGAAAGGCTATTCCGGCTCAAGCCGCGGCCTGCTGTGGGGCGGCGCGTGCGGCAAGGTGAAGGAGTCACTGGTCGATGCGCGGGTCCAGACCTGGGCCTTCATCGAGATCGTGCAATGCCCCGCGACATCGAAGCCGGAACCTGCTCTGGAGCGGAGCGCCATGTCCGGCGTCCGTTCGTTCATCCGGTAAGATCCTCTGAAGACGAGAGCGAGCATTCATCAAGGGTCGACTCTCGGCGGGTGGATTGCCTTCCCGCCGAGCTACCAAACCGATTAAAGACTTGGATGGTCAGCCAAGGATAGCCACGCCAGCGGATTCGCGCGCGTCCGGCCTTGCTGACATGTTCATGGCGGCGGCCGCCGCTCCGACGGCCGGAGTGCTCGCCTCCCCGCAGACCGCAATCAAGCCAGCGGCTCGCACAAAATGCCCGCGCCCCTAACTCGACTTCCTGCGCTTCCTGGCGTGCCCGCTTGCGTCATGTTGCGCCATGTTTTTTGCCAGCGCGAGCGAGCGCGCTGATCCAAAGTGGGAGCGCTCAATGCCGCGCGTAACGTAGAACGTTGCGTCTCCCCTCTGCTTGACGGTGTACATCGCCCCGTTGTCCCGGCCGGACCACATGGCAGCCCTGACCTTTTTCCATTCAAGACCCAAACTAGCCCCCTGCTTCGTTTCTGACCGGCAACGTGGCAAAATGTGAAAGTGCAGGCGCATTGCCACTCAAGGAGATCGTCATCGACGCGGTGGTCGACGTCGATTGGACCCGCAAGATGCGCCCGACACCTTTGTCACGTTCGCGGACGGCTCCACCGTGGCGCTTCCGCCCAGAGACTCCTACCGGCCAGATCGTTGACGGATCAGTCTAGCGCACACAGAGCGCGGAGAAGCGCCAGTCTCGCTGTAACAATAATCCAGGGTATTCCGATTGATCAGAGTAAAGATATACGTTCCTTCCTCATCCGATCCGATCATCAACTTGCCGCCAGGTGTGAAAGCGCCCCACAGCGGCTCATCCTCGTCGCCGGTTGGATTGGAGCGCTTCAGGCGACCGGCAAAGGTACCGCCCTGTTGATCGGTGATGACCAGCGTCGCAAGGCCACCGCGCCGTCCTTCAACCTTGGCAATTCGTTCCCGCTGGCCAGTCCATGTGCCCGTAAGCGACACTGAATCCGCGCCGAACACGGGCGTTGAAACCAGGATGGCAAAAGTCGCTGAATACAAAAGAGCCTTCATGTCGAGTCTCCATGCTTCGATCCGCAAGAGTTGCACATTAAGGAAGGCGTTAACAATGGGTCCCCGCTCATCCAGCCAAGTGAGCCGAAACAGAGGCCGCATTTACCAAGAATCGCGCCCCCATCGTCTCCTGGTTTACCGGCTGCTTGAACCGCCGCAGCGACGATCGCCGATCGTGCCCGCGGGGAACGGGGCTGGGCTGCGATTACGTTAAGCTCCCGATGACGGCAGATTACGTCCCAACTCTGTACGTCCGACTCGCATCTCTCGCTTACGGACCACTGCTACCGCGACATTGACCGCGTCTTCGAGATTGTCGGTGTAGTAGGCCATCGGGTTGTTTCCATCGGGAAACTTCACGCAATAGTCTCCAGAGCGCACTTTGCGCAGAATGCACCCGAGATGGCGCGCGATCGATTTGGCTTCTTGGAGCGTCATGGCTTGTCTCCACAAGTGCGGCATGCGCGCGGCGTGGCCCCTGGTTTCTGGCGGGATCAACCCGGATGGACAGTTCTTGGTCGCTTTGACGCCGATCCAGGACTTGTTATTTTCCGCCAAATATTTGTTCATTGACCGCCATGGTGGCGGTTGCCTCCTGCCGGGGGATGAGGATGAGCAACGGGACCCTGAATTCTGAGCCGGACTTGGCGTCAATCCCGACGGCGCAAGGGGGTCTTACCCGTCTCGCGATCGCACGCCTCGAGAGCGCCGGCGTTCCTGTTGCGCCCATCCTCAGGCGAGTGGGGCTGACGTCAGAGCTTGTCGCCGACCCGGAGGAGCGACTGAGCGTGCGAAGCCAAATCGCGCTTCTGGACGAGGCGGCGACTGCTTTGAACGATGACTGTCTGGGCTTCACGCTGGCGCGCGATCATGATCCGCGCGCACTCGGCCTGCTTTATTACGTCATGGCGTCTTCGCGGACTTTAGGCGACGCCCTTAGACGGCTTGCTCGCTACAGCAGGGTTACCAACGAGGCTGTTGTGTTCGGATATCGGGAGGGAAACAGTCTGACTATCACTTTGAGTTACGCTGGCGTGCCACGGCACCGGGACAGACACCAGGTGGAATTTTGCATGTTTGCTGCAATACGACTCTGCCGCGAGCTGAGCGGGCAGAGACTTGTCCCGCAACACTTCTCGATTGCTCATTATCGGTCGGGAAACGTCGCTGAAATGGTGCGATATGTCGGAACGAACGTGCAGTTCGGCGCTGACAAGGACGAGTTTGCCCTAAACGTTGGTTCAGGTGAGTTGCCGCTTACCCACGCTGACAATTATCTCAATGACTTTCTGCTGAAATATTGCGAAGCGGCGCTAGCTGGCAGGAAAAAGCATTCGAGTGAGTTGCGCACAAGAGTTGAGAACGCGATTTCGTCGTTGCTTCCTCATGGAAGAGTGCTGGCGGGAGACATTGCTCGTAGTCTGGGCATGAGCGAACGGACTCTCGGACGGAACCTTGCGGACGAAGGATTGAATTTCACTGAAATATTCCAGCAAATGCGGCGCGATCTGGCCGTTCGTTACCTCGACGACCCCAAACTGCATGTATCCAAGATCGCGTGGCTGCTTGGCTTTCATGACGTGAGCGCATTCACGCATGCGTTCAAGCGCTGGACCGGGAAGGCGCCAAGCCAGATGCGGACAGCTGGCGTTGTCTGAGTACGTGAACGCATGCCGCGTGCCGTGGGACACGGATGTCAAAGGCTTTGGCCGTCCATCAGACGCCAAACATTACGTCCTGAAAATGCAGTTGGTGGGCGCCAGCGTTGGATCACGATCGGGCGGGGCAGTTGATTAAGGTGAACTTGGTCTCCGCACCAGTGGGTGCCACAGGAGGGCGCGAACGATGAGTGGGATTCCGACGACTAGAGGCAGCAGCCAATATGTGAAGTGGGGCAAGTCCTTCCACAGCGGCAACTGCTTTCCATTATCCACGTAGAAGGCGATCAGCATCAGAACGTATGAGAGCCCCATCCCCGTAATGTGCAGCCTCGCCCAGCGGGGCCGGCGCTGCCGGAGCACCCGGCGGCCAAGCCATGCAGATGCGAAGGACAGCGTGCCCAAGATGAACAGGTGATAGTTTTCAGCCCAGCGCATGACTGAGAGGAAAGTCATCGACGCAAAGAGCGCGCACAGGCACCAGTAATAGACCGTGCCAACCGTCGAATGGCGCCCCCGGCGTTTCTCGCTCAACATCGCTACTGCGCCAGCAACCACGCATGCAAGCCCGAGCGGGACATGGATTCCCACGATGACTGCGATGAAGACCGGGTCGGTTGAGGGTACCTCGATCCCTAGAATGACGGTAGAGTCGCCTGTCATGTGAGCGCGTTATGCTTATTCGTTTTGCCAACTCTTCGCGAACGCCGCCATCGTCTCCACCCGCGTCGTCATCGGCGTGGCGTCGTGTTGGTTGCCGAGCCGGTGAAGTGCCCACTCTTGTCGTAGAATCTGGTCGTGCCGTCGCTGTTGCGGATCGCTGCCATCGAAGCGGCCGTCGCGATCGGTGAAGCTGGTCGAGCTGCCCGAGCTGCCGGCGCACGACCCGCGGCCGTCCTGGAACAATCGCGACGATGACGGCTCGGCGAGGGCCGCGGTGGCGGCGAGCAGGAGCGCGACAGCAAGAATCGCTCTCATGGTGATCTTTCCGCGTTAGCCGGGCGTTCGCCCGCCACGATCTCAAAACGGGCTCTCTCCCTAACCCGTTGTATTTATGGCGCGCTCGGAGGGATTCGAACCCCCGACCCCCAGATTCGAAGTCTGGTATTCAGAACTGGATTGGGAATGATTGGGTTGGAATTGCCTCGAATTTCCGGCCGATTTTTGAACAGACCCTCAGTCATTGACGGATTAGGATGGATTGATTAGGACTAGAACGCTTCCCAGATGCTTCCCAGACCGATGAGGGCGCCCCATGCGACTAACCCAAACCAGCCTCGTCCGCATCGCCCTGCCCGCCGGCATAGATGACAAGATTTTCTTTGACGAGGAGTTGCCCGGCTTCGGCTTGCGCGTGCGCGCGGGCGGCTCTCGCAAGTTCGTCGTCCACTATCGCCAAGGCGGGGCACAGCGCCGTCACACCATCGGCGCGGCCAACGTGCTGACCCTGGACGAAGCGCGCAAACGGGCCCGCAAGATTCTGGTTGCCGTTGACGATGGCAAAGACCCTGCCGCCGAGAAGGCTAGCAAGCGCGTCGCGTCGGCCCTGACGTTCTCCAAGGTCATGGAGGACTACCTCGAAGCGCGCCAGCCCGGCATGAAGCCGCGCACCCATGAGGAGTACAGCCGCCATCTAAGAAAGCACTGGAAACCGCTGCACGGCCTCGCCATCGGCAGTATCGCCCGCACGACGATTGCCGCCAGATTGCGGGAGATCGTCAAGGCGAATGGTCCGGTCGCGGCCGATCGAGCGCGCAGCACGCTGTCGGCAATGTTCGCGTGGGCAATCGGAGAGGGGCTTGCCGAGACTAATCCAGTGAATGGCACGAACAGGGCGAGCGAGAGCAAGTCGCGCGAGCGCGTGCTGTCGGACGCCGAGCTCGCGGCGATCTGGAAAGCAGCGCCCGACAACGACTACGGCCGCATCGTGAAACTGCTGATGCTGACGGCACAGCGACGCGAGGAAATCGGCGGCTTAGCTTGGTCGGAAATCGACAAAGCCCGAAAGCTGATCGCGCTGCCGCCCGACCGCACCAAGAATAGCCGGCCGCATGAGGTGCCCATGTCTGATGCCGCCGTTGCCGTTCTAGAGAGCGCTCCTCCGCGCGTAGGGAGGGCGCTGGTATTTGGTATCGGGAGGGGCGCCTATTCCGGCTGGTCGCGCTCGAAGGAGGCGCTAGACGAATCCGCCAAGATCGCCCCGTGGACTTTGCACGATCTGAGAAGATCGGCCGCCACCCGCATGGCCGACTTAGGCGTAGCACCGCACGTCATCGAGGCAGTACTCAACCACGTCAGCGGCCACAAGAGCGGCGTGGCCGGCATCTACAACCGCAGCACCTATTCGGAGGAGAAACGCGCCGCGCTCGATCTATGGGCGAGCCATCTGCGCATTGCGATCGCCGCATCGGAAGGTGACAACGTGCGCAAACTGCACCGACGAGCCTAAGCTTCGAGGGGAACTACCGATGACAAAAAAGCCACAGAGATGACGGTGGATGACAATCACGCCACCACCCGCCGCGACCTAACCTGATCGAGCGCGGCTTAGGTGGTGCCAGTTTGTCGTGACTGTCGAGGTCCGGACCGGCGTTAGCGGTCGTTATCGTCAGAACTCTGAAGGATGGGCCCCTGCCCTTTTTGGCGCTTTACAATGGAAAGCCGGACACCGCCGCCATGTTCGGCGCGCCGGCACGCCGCCGTAAGTCCATCGCAGCGAATTTCCTTAGCATCACCCCGCCATCCAACTTCCGCCGCTGCGTCTGATCGAGCGCGGCTTGGGTGGAATATCCGTGTTCGCGTAGCGCAGCATCATCACCGCGTAGCGGGTCGCCGACATCAGGTCGTCACCCTCCTTGTGCACACTGCCGTCCTTGCGATGGTAAAGCCGGTATTCGTCGAACCAATCGGTAAGGTGCTTGAAAACCTTGAAGCGCCCGCTCTCCATCCGAATCAGCATGTCCGCGAGACCGGCCTCGACCGACACCGAGCCATCGTCGAATTGTGCGTGTACGCCGAGGATGTCGAGGCCTTGCGCCTGATACTGATCGGCCAGTGGCTTGCCGGCGCCCTCTAGCGTCTCTCTGCGCCCATCACGCGGCCAAGCCCAGGGAAGTGTCCTTGCCCCAAAGCTTGAGCGCCGCAGCGTGAATAACGGCTGTCGCCTCGCGGACGCGGTAAGTCTTGGTGACATAGACGGTGTCGGTGTCGCGATCCCACACCAGCTCAACCGCCGCAAACGGATGATCCCAGCCGAAATCCATGCCGCCAATGCGCGGCCAATGCCTGGGAAACTCGCGGTGCTCAATCGCGAGCGTCTCTTCCGGTACCGGGAAGATGCGGCCGCGCCCAAGCGTCGGGATGCCTTTGGTGCGTGCCTCGCGTTCATGCGCCGGATAGCTCGCGATGATCTTGGCCTTTTCCTCGGCCGTGAAATGCCCGACGTCATCGATCGTCATCGTCGTGACGTTGCGATCGGGCGACGGCTCGAGCAAGAACCGCCGCACTGTCTCGGACATGCCGAGCAGGGGCGTAAACGTCACCCACACCGGTCCCTGATTGACGTTCGTGCGCGTCAAACCTTCGGTGAAGATATCGGCGGGCGGCTCTTCGTCGAACCATAGATAATCCAGCGTCTCGCCTTGGAAGCTCTCCCGCCCGCGTTGATATGACTTCAACCCAATGACGGACACGCCACCGGAAACGTGCCTGACTTTGATGCTGTCGAGCAGATCGGGTGTGCCGCGGGCAGAAACCAAATCAATGATGGCATCTTTCGGAATGGCTGCGGTGCCCGGCTGGCCCGGCCTGCCGACAAGGATTCGCTGCACCGTATCGCGTGTCGTCTCGTTCGTGGTGCCGGCACCCCAGCCAATCGTTGGCTTGTCGAAGCGCCTGCCCTTCCACCAGTCGGGATAGCGCCCAGTTGCGTGCATGGCGCATTCCATCGCCCCCGCAAGAGACTTCCCGCTTTGATTTGCGGCGATAAGAAGCCGCTCGCGACACCGCACGCCCGCTGCATGAAAAGCGACCTGCTTGGGATATGGACGATAGTGCGCAAGCTTGTTCTCGGCCGCACGCTGCGCCTTCATCGCCTCAAGCCGAGTTATGGCGGCCTCGACCTTCTCCGGCGGCAAGCTGTCAATGTCGAGGTTCAGGCTCATTGCCAACCCCATCAGCGTCGGGCGATGCGAGCAGCGCCGGTGCTGTGCGCGCATCGATCATACGCTGACGCAGCGTCAGGAGAAGCTCGTCGATCTGTTCGTCGTCCAGGTCAGACGTGACGTTCTCGAAAATGAACTCGCGCGGAAGCACGCTGGCGGTAAGACGCAGATATTCGCCGGGCTTTTCTTTGTAGAGCGTTTCCAGTGCCTCTGCACCTTTGCACAGCTTGCTGCCTGGTGCCGCCGGCTCGCACCAATGGTGCAAAATATCTTCGAAGACTTGAGCCGCAAGCTTGTTGCGCGCGCCCTTCGGGCGGCCCCCACTGTGGCCTAACTGAAATTGACCTTTGGTGTTGCGCATCGATCACACATCCGGCTCACTTCTCCCGTTTGCCTGACTGCGGCGGCAGCTACGCCACCGCACCGCCAAGCACACCGAGAATTCGCGCCGCCTCATTTTGTCCACCCCAGGCATCGTAACGGGCGAGACTATAGCACTTTGGAGGGGTACGGGGTGGTTTCCGCCAATCGGTTAGGTGATCGACTGATGTCCTAGTCGGAACCAATGTCATCTGCCATCAGCCCGACATCAGTCCATATGAATTCCGCTGCCCATGGTGCATCGTTTCGAAGTCCAGCGGGCACCCCCCGCCCAGATCGACAGCCATGGAGTTCGACCACTCGACGCGCCGCCTGCAGCTGCGGACAGCTTCACCGACGATTGAGGGCGAACCATCGCGCATTTCCAACGCCACCGCCTGAGTGCCAGCGCCGCACCGGCGCCGTGATCAGCAACCAGGCGCGGTTTCCCCGTGAGCAGGTCACCATCGTCGGAAGGGCTACGACGTGGATGCGGACGGCCAAAAGCGGCAACGCGCTGACCTTTCATTTTCTGTCCGACATGCGGCTCCACTGTCTACTGGGAGAACGAAGGCTTTCCTGGATACGTCGCTGTTGCTATCGGCAACTTTGCCCACCAAATTTCCTCGCGCCGACTATCGCGGTGTGGGAGGAGTTACGCCACTCCTGGTTCTCCTTGCCGCCTAACACGCCGCCCAGCGCGTGGCGAAGCAGGGGTGATTAAAACAACCGACGGTCTTTCGCTATGTCGCAAACCGTCCGCTTATCCTCCAATACTCTCCGTTAAAGCGGACCTCCCCCGCTTCTGCAGCCCGTCCAAGCGGTCATTGCGCGAGGGACGCACCCGGTTCGCAATAATGCAAGGTGCTGGTAGACGATGCCGCGAAACGACTCTGGGAGGGTGCCGTGAAACTTCCCCGCCGACAATTTCTGCATCTGGCAGCGAGCGCTGCCGTGCTCCCGGTCATGTCGCGGATCGCGACGGCCGCAGCCTATCCCTCGCGTCCTATCACGATGATCGTGCCGTATCCGGCCGGCCGGGCCGACCGACACCATCGGCGCGCCTCCTCGGCGAGCGCATGCGGGCCTCGCTCGGGCAGCCGGTCATCATCGAAAACGTGGCCGGCGCGGGCGGCATCGGTGTCGGCCGAGTTGCCCGCTCGGCTGGCGATGGTTATACGCTAGGCATCGGGCATTGGGCTTGCACGTCGTCAACCTGGCCGACCCAGAGGCCGCCCTACGACTTGCTATCTGATCTTGAGCCTGTCGCGCTGATCTCGGACGGCCCGCAGCTGATCGTCGCCGCCAGGTCCGTGCCCGCAAAGGACATCAAGGAACTGATCGCCTGGCTGAAGGCCAATCCTGGCAAGGCCATGGTGGGAACGACAGGTAGTGGGCGGCGCGTCGCATCTCGGCGGGCATCCTGGTTTCAGAACATCACCGGGACCCCGACATTGAGATCGTCCCGTATCGCGGCGCTGCGCCGCGCATGCAGGACATGCTGCTGGGCGAGTATCCATCTGGCGTTCGACCAAGCGGCGAGTTCGCTGCCACAAGTGCGAGGCGGCAACCTCCAGGCCTATGCGGTCACGTCCAGGACGCGGGCTGGCAGTCGCACCCGCCATATTCCGACCCGGACGAAGCCGGGTTGCCGGGGTTCTACATTTCGGTCTGGCACGGGCTCTGGTCGTCCAAGGGCACGCCGAAGGATGTCGTCCGCAGGCTCAACGCTGCGGCCGTGGACGCACTGGCCGACCCGACGGTCCGTGAGCGGCTCACCGAGCTTGGGCAGGAGCTGCCGGCGAGCGGGCAACAAATGCCGGAGGCGCTGGGCACCTATCAAAAGGCCGAGATCGACAAGTGGTGGCCAATCATTAGGGCGGCTGGCATCAAGGTGGATTGATCCACGGCGATTTCTGTGAAGCATCCTCAAGATTCCGTTCGGCGAAGCCCAGGAGCCGCGAGTCC
>CAWIGD010000021.1:0-53602 GCA_963835165.1 uncultured Alphaproteobacteria bacterium | reverse complement strand
CGCGCGGTGTGGATCCAGTCGATCCAGGGTCGCCGCTTGGCGGCGTCGACCGGGCCGGTGGCACCCAGCACGATGACGGGGAAGCGGTCGCACCAGGCGTTGAACATCGCCATGGTGGCGTGAAACAGGCCGACATTGGAATGGACGGCGGCGGCCATGGCCTTGCCGGTCACCTTGGCATAGCCGTGAGCGATTGCGACGGCACTCTCCTCGTGCAGGCAGAGCAGCATCTGCGGCGTCTCGTTGCCCAGGAAATTGACGATCGAATCGTGCAACCCGCGGTAGCTCGCGCCGGGATTGAGCGCGATGTAGGGAATTTGCAGCGCACGCAACGTGTCGGCGACCACGTCGCTGCCGAAGCCCGGCGCGTTGGTGCCTGTCAGGTTGGCCGGGCGCTCGAGCGCACGGATCGATGGGTGGGCCGCACTCGCAGGTTTTTCGGCGGCAGCTGCCGCCTGGCCTTTTGCACTCGTCACGGGAGGATCCTTGGGTTCTGGTGCCGCGAAGGCGCCATAGAACCGGATCACGAGGTCTGACGCAACCGCGCCAGCAGCTTCACCCCGGCATAGCCGTCCGCCGGCTGCATGCCCACTTTGCGCTGGAAATTGCGCACCGCCATCATCGTGTCGTTGCCGACCCGCCCGTCGGTCCCGCCGGTGTCGAAGCCGAGCGTGGTCAGGCGCTGCTGTATTTCCTGGACTTCGGCCAGCGTGGGGGTGCGTTCGCCCCCGGGGAAGGGCTGCACGAACGGCCCGCCGCCGACGATGCGGTCGCCGAGATGCACGATTGAGAGGGTGTAGTTCATCGAGGGGTTGTAGGAGCGCACGGCATAGAAGTTCGGGCCGAGCAGGAAGGTGGGTCCGCCCGATACCGGCGCCCACAGCTTGGCGGACGCGTTCGGTTGCGGGAACGGCTGGCCGTCGGCACGACTGACGCCGGCTTTTTGCCACGCTTCGTACGTGCGCGACGCGCCTTCGCTGGTCGTGCCCGCCACGCCGCGCACCTCATAGCCCCAATGCTCGCCTGCGCGATATTTGCCGCGCTTGACGAGATATTGCGCGGTGCCGGCGAGAGCGTCGTCCGGCTTGCCGAACGGCGTCACCCGGCCATCGCGATCGTAGTCGAGCCCGACATTGAGCCATACCTCCGGCATCCACTGGGTATGGCCCATGGCGCCGGCCCAGGAGCCGCGCATTTCCTCGGGCGTGCTCCACCCGCGTTCGATGATCACCAGCGCGTTGAGCAGTTCCTGCTCCCAATAGGCGCGGCGGCGCGGCTCGCCCCAGGCGAGCGCGGCGAGCGCCGGGATCACGGGCCGCATGTGGTTCTTCTGGACATCCGGATCGCCGAAGGCCGATTCGATGCCCCAGAGCCCGAGCATCACCGAGGGCTCGACCCCATAGTCCTTCTCGATGCGGGCAAACAGCGGCGCATATTCCTTGGCCTTTTCCTTGCCGGTGATGATGCGCCAGTCGGAGACGCGGCGGTTGAGATATTGCCAGACCTGTTCCTTGAATTCGGGCTGGGAGCGGTTGAGCTCAAAGACCGCGGTGTCGGGCTTGATATTGCTCATGACCCGCGTGTAGGTCGCGTCCGAGACGCCACGCGCGCGGGCCCGGGCGCGGAACGCCTCGACCCATTGCTCGAACCCCGACTTGCTGCCCTGCGCCCAGGTCGGTGCGCTGTATGCGGCCAATGCGCCCGCCAGCAGCGGCAGGCATGCTCGCCTTGATGGGAGACGATTCGCCCACTCGCTCAATTCGCTCATCGTGCCGAATCCCGGGTTTGATTTTCTCTGGCGCGGGCGATTCTAGCACCGTTTCTGTCGGCTTTGCGGCCGTCACCGCTGCCCCGGAGGCCGGCCGGACCGGAGGGATGGGGATCGACGCCGTGGGCACGTCCTCCCTGACGTCCTGCTCCTTGATTTCCTGGCCGCGGGCTTGGATCAGGCGCTCATAGGACGCCACCAACGTCATGTAAGGATTGACGAACACCCAGCCATACCTGGTCGGGACCTGCAGGTCGAAGTGCAGGTGATAGGTGGTGGCGCGCTCACGCTTGAAGAAGTTGCCGACCTTGCCGATCACCTCGCCCTCGCGCACGACGCGGCCGCTCAGCATCCCATCGGCGTCGAATTGCCGGGGCAGCATGTGCAGGTAGCGGACCCGGATGCGCTCGTTGGGCGCGTTGACCACGATGTAGAGCGCCTCCTGGCGAGGCGCCCGCAGCACCACCCCGTCGCGCACCGCCACCACGTCGTGCAGGTAGGGCTCGCAGCGGTTTGCTCCGTGGATGCGTTGCTTGCACGAGGCCGGACGGATGTCCTGCCCCTGGTGGCCGAGCCCGCCGGGGCACTGCCCGACATAGAAGTTGCGGTGCTCGCAGAAATTATCCCGCCATGGATAGGAGTAGTTTGCGGTGGCCGATTCGTCCGAGATCAGGGTCTGGCCGCTGACCCGACAGCGATAGGCGCTGACCCCGTCCAGCTTTCCGGCGCCGGAGCGTCCCGTCGCCTCGCAGTTCCCCCAATTCATGAAGGACTGGGAATTGGCGAAGGCCGGTGCCTCGGCAATCGGAAAACGGATCCTGGAATAGACGGTGTAGTCGGCCACGCCGCCTTTGCGCCGGAAGCCGGTGCCCGGAATGATGTCGCCGGGGCTGTGATAGGTGAAGGCCTCGGACTGTTCCGGCGGCCGATCGATCGTGCCGGCGTCCACCTCGGCCGGCTGATCGCGCGGCGTGCCGCCGGTGAGGCGCAGTGCCTTGAGGAAGCGCACCGCGACCTTGTCGGCATCGCGGCACGACATCCTGCGAACCCGCAAGCCGCTGTCGGAGCATTCGATCGCAACGACGTAGGGCACGCCGTAGCGCACGAAGGTGTAGCGCACGTAGTTTTCGAGATACATGCGGCGGATGCCGGGAATGCCCTCGAGCCCATGGACCGGCCATCCGATCATGCCGACGGGCTCATCAACCTCGTAGACGAGCGCAGAGCCTCCGATGTGGATATAGATCGGGTCGGCAAAGCCGATTGCCAATTCGCTCATGTCCTGAGGCCGCGCCCTGACCACGGCGTCGTAACCGGCCGGGCCGGGATAGAAGAGCGTCACCGCACTGAATCCGGAGAGGTAGTCCCCCGGAGCATTGGGCATCCCGGCTGCAGGGTCTGCCGTATTGGCCGCAGCTGCCCGCTCGCGCAGGAAGGATGCGGTGTCGAAGGGCAGCAGCACCGGTACCGGGCTCGCCGCGATGTTGGCGAAGCGCTCGCCGGTGGCGCGATTGAGCTCCGCCATGACCCCCGGCACATCGGCCTGCTTGAGCGAATCGATCGACGCGAGCTCACGGACGGCCGCATCCCAATCGACCTGCGTCGATGAAATTCGCGGGCTCTTCATCTCCTGCGCGGCCGCGGCAATAATGCTCGCGGCGAGCGCAAGGCCCGCAACTCCGAATCCGCGCAACATGATGCCCCACACTTCGCCGGAGCAGTCGTCGCGACGTCCGGGTCAGAATGGGAGTATTGCTGCAGGTCTGATTCGTGCCAAGGAGGGTAACAAAATCGTTTTACACTGTTGCAAATCCGCCGCGGCAACCTTGATCAGATCAAAACATCAGTCCTTGGAACGCTCCACATAGGAGCCATCCGCCGTCATCACGACGATCTTCGTCCCGGTGCCGACGAAGGCCGGGACCATGGTGCGCACACCGTTCGACAGCACGGCGGGCTTGTAGGACGAGGCGGCGGTCTGGCCTTTGACCGAGGGCTCGGTCTCCACCACTTCCAACGTCGCCTTTTGCGGCAGTTCGATCGAAACCGCCACGCCCTCGTAGACCGCCAGGGTGACTTTCATTTCCGGCTGGAGATAGGCGGCTTGGTCGCCGATGATGTCGGCCGGCAGCGTGACCTGATCGTAGTTTTCCGTATTCATGAAATGGAAGCCGTCGCCGTCCTGGTAAAGATACTGATGCTCGCGATCCTCCACGTAAGCGCGTTCGACCTGTTCGGTCGTCTTGTAGCGCTGGGCCACCTTTACGCCGTCGCTGATCCGGCGCATGTCGACCTGGGTCGTCGGGGTGCCCTTGCCGGGGTGGAAGCTTTCGGCGTTGAGAACGACGTAGAGCTTGTCGTCGAGTTCGACGATATTGCCCTTGCGAAGCGAGCTGGCGATGACTTTCACGGTGGGTTTCCCTTAATTGTTCCAGCGGCCGCGACCGAAGCCGGTGCGGCCCAAATGTCGGGCCGCACCATACTGATCCTGCAACCATTCGCCAGCGATTTTCGCAGCTTCTACAGCGCCCAGACAGCCGGCTGAGGAGCGCCGCCCAATGTCATCGCCCTTCTGGGCCCGCCATTCCGACCGCCGGCCGTTTCTTTTGGGTCGCATGCGCATTGCCGGCGCTTTGCGGCAGTTCTTCGCCGCCAGGGATTTCGTCGAGGTCGAAACCGGTGCGCTGGTGCCATCGCCGGGCAACGAGACCCATCTCCATGCCTTTGCCAGCGAGGTCGTCTCACCGGCCGGCACGCGCGAGCGGCTTTATCTGCGAACTTCGCCGGAATTTGCCTGCAAGAAGCTGCTGGCGGCGGGCGAACGCCGGATCGTGGAGTTCGCCCGCTCGTTCCGCAACCGCGAGCGCGGCGCGCTGCATCATCCCGAATTCACTCTGATCGAGTGGTACCGCGCACACGAGCCCTACGAGGCCCTGATGGAGGATTGCGCGGCCATTCTCGCGCTGGCGGCGGAAACGGCAGGCGCAAGCCAGTTCTCGTTCCGGGATCGGGTGATCGATCCGTCCGCGGCCCCCGAGCGGCTCGCGGTCGCAGAGGCGTTTGCGCGCTACGCCGGCATCGATCTGATCGCGATGCTGCCGCCGGAACCGCCGGCCCGTTTCGCCGCCGCGGCGGTCGCCGCCGGTATCCGCACCGCTGCCGACGATAACTGGGGCGATATTTTCAGCCGGGTGTTGGTCGAGAAGATCGAGCCTCGTCTCGGGCTCGGCCGGGCGACCATCCTTTACGAATACCCCTGCGTACAGTCGCCGCTTGCCAAGCCGAGCCGTTCCGATCCGCGGCTTGCCGAACGGTTCGAGCTTTATGCGTGCGGGGTCGAACTCGCGAACGGCTTCGGCGAGCTCACCGATGCCGGCGAGCAGCGCAAGCGGCTCGAGGAGCAGATGGCGGAGAAGGAGCGCATCTACGGCGAGCGCTATCCGATCGATGAGGATTTTCTCAGCGCGCTGGCGATGATGCCGCCTGCAAGTGGAGTGGCGCTCGGTTTCGATCGGCTGGTCATGCTGGCGACCGGCGCCACGCGCATCGAGCAGGTGCTGTGGACGCCGATGTCCGAACATTGAATGATCGAAGCCAACCGGGAAGGAAACGATGCTGGCGCTCTATCACAACGACATGTCGCTCTGCGCGCAGAAGGTGAGGGTGGGTCTCGCCGAGAAGGGTCTCGAATGGGAAAGCCGCCATCTCGTGCTGCGCGCGGCCGAACACCAGCAGCCCTGGTACCTCGAGCTCAACCGTCGCGCCGTGGTGCCGACCCTCATCGATGGCGAGAAGGTCATCCCGGAATCGAACGTCATTCTTGAATATCTCGACGAGAGCTATCCGGATCCGGCGCTGGCGCCGCGGGATGCCTACGGTCGCGCTCGAATGCGCTTGTGGACCAAGCAGCTCGACGAGGATGTCCACGACGCCTCAGCCGCGATCCTGAGCTTCGGCATTGCCTTCCGGCATCAATATCTCGAACGCGGCGAGCTCGGCAAAAAGATGCTCGAGCAGATACCCAATGTCTTCAAGCGCGAGCGCCGGCGCGACGTGGTCGAGAAGGGAGCGCAGTCGAAGCACTTTGTCATTGCGGTCGAACGCATGGTCCTGCTGCTCGACGAGATGGAGGAGGCGCTTGCGCGGCACCAATGGCTCGCCGGCAACGATTACACCTTGGCGGACGTCGCGTTCACGCCGTACCTCGCCCGGCTCGAACATCTCAATATCCTGGGCATGATCGGAGAGCGACATCGGGTCGCAGACTGGTATCGCCGCTGCCAGGCGCGGCCGAGCTTTGATGATGCCATCGTGAAGTGGGAGAATGCCGATTACCTGGGCCTCATGCAGCGCCGCGGCGCCGAGGCCTGGCCTCAGGTTCACGCGATCATGCAGGCGCTATGACATCGCCGGCGCGCCGCCGACCGGCGAGAGAGTGAAATCGACGACGAAAGGATATTGCATGCCCTCTTTCCACGCGCAGCGCCGCATCTTCGTGCTGGCGGCTCTCGTCCTGGCCGGGCTGGCGTGCCCGGCCTGGGCGCAGACCTATCCGACGCAGAATATTACGCTTCCAAGTCGCCTTCGCCGCAGGCGGCATTGCCGATGTCGTCGCCCGTCTCGTGGGTCAGAAGCTTACGGAGCGCCTGGGACACACGGTGGTGGTGGAAAATCGCGGCGGTGCTGGCGGCAATCTCGCGGCAAAGTCCGTGAGCGGCGCGGCGCCCGACGGCTACACCATTCTGGCGACGACCACCGGACTGGCAGTCAACGAGACCGCCACCAAGAACAAGGGCTTCTCGGTCGACGATCTGCGCCCCGTCGCGATCGTCGCATTCAGTCCGGATGTGCTCGCGATCCATCCCAGCAACCCGGCGAAGGACCTGCGCGAGTTCATCCAGAATGGCAAGACGAAGGGCTTCACCTATGGCAGCGCCGGCGTTGGGACCGGGCCGCATATCGGCGCGGAGTACTTCTTCCGCGAGGTCGCGAAGGTGCAAGCGGTGCATGTGCCGTTCACCGGCGGCGGGCCGGCGGTCACGTCCGCGATCGGCAATCATGTCGACGCGATCGTGCTGACGCTGCCGACGGTCGTGCCTCCTATCACGCAGGGGCTCCTGCGCGGCATCGGCCTCGCGAGCGCGACCCGTAATTCGGCGGTTCCGAACGTACCGACCTACGGCGAGATGGGTTTTCCCGACGTCTATTCCGGCTCATGGGTCGGCTTCTTTGCGCCGGCCAAGACACCCGATGCGGTCGCTGCGAAACTCAACGCCGAGATCAATGCGATCATGAAGGAGCCGGAGGCGCAGCAGAAGCTCAAGGCCATCGGTTTCGACGTGATGATCAAGACCGAGGCGGAGGCCGCGGATTACTTCAAGCGTGAAGTGGCGAGCTGGGGCAAGATGACCCGCGCGATCGGGTATTCGAGCGATTGAACCGCCGCGCGCCGGTTCGGTGCCGGGCGCGCATCACGCGCTTGCCTATCGAGCGCCAGAGCGCGCTGTTATCATCTCTGATGGTGAGGCGAAACAGGAAATAACGATGCATGTCATTGCCGCCCTGCTTGCCGCGCTGCCGTTCCTCTTGACGGCAGGCGTCGCGACTGCGCAATCGAATTATCCGAACAAGCCGATACGGATGGTCGTCGGCTTTGCGCCCGCCGGTCCCGCCGATCTCATTGCGCGGGTCATCGGAGACAAACTCACGGAGGCGTGGGGCCAATCGGTGGTGATCGAGAACGTCACCGGCGCCGGCGCCAATATTGCGGGCGACCGCGTCGCCAAGGCGGCACCCGACGGTTACACGCTCTTGTTGGCTTCGCTGGCTCAGCTCACGATCAATCCGAGCCTCTATGACAAGATGCCGTTCGACACGGTGAAGGATGTTATCCCGATCACGCAGGCGGTGTTCACGCCCAACATCCTCGCCCTCAACAATGACGTGCCGGCGAAGAGCGTGGCGGAGCTCGTTGCGCTGGCGCGTGCGCGGCCGGGCCAGCTGACATTCGGTTCCGCCGGCGTCGGGACCTCGCAACATCTCGCCGGCGAGTTGTTCAAGTCGATGGCTCACGTCGACATCCGCCACGTGCCTTATCGCGGCGCGGCGCCGGTCATCACCGATCTGCTCGGGGGGCGCATCAGCATGTTCTTCGGCAACATCACCTCGGTGCTGCCGCAGGTGCAGGACGGCAAGCTGCGCGCCCTCGCCGTGACTTCGCCCAAGCGCGTGGCGGCGACGCCGGAGCTTCCGACGCTTGCGGAGTCAGGTTTTCCCGGCTTCGACGCGACGGCGTCCTTCGGCCTGGTGGCGCCGGCGGGCACGCCGCCGGCGATCATCGACAAGCTTCACCGCGAAACGGTGCGGATTCTCGCGCTCCCCGAGGTGCGCAAGCGCTTCGCCGAACTGGGCTCGGAGGTGATCGGCAACTCGCCGGGCGAATTCTCGGCCGTCATCAAGGCCGAGATCCCGCAATGGGCGAAGCTGATCAAGGAGACCGGGATCCGCGCGAGCGACTGACGGCAGTCGACACCAATCGATCGGCGTCTCAGCGGTTCACGTGGACGTTGACGATCGCGGTCTTCCCGGCCTTGGTGGCGGCAAGCGCGGCCTGCAGGGCGCCCTTGAGTTCGGCCAACGTCTCGACCCGCGCGCCGTGGAAGCCGAAATGGCTCCCAAGCTGCTCGTAGTCGGGTCCATCGATGGTCACGCCGTAGTGCAGGTCTTTGCTGGCCGAGGCACCGTCAGGATAGTGATGGACGTGGCCCTTGCGCATCGCCTCGTATTTCTTGTTGTTGAGGATGATGATCATGATGGGCAGAGCATGGCGCTTGGAGGCGCCGAGCGCCTGGACGATGGGGTTGTAAAGGAACGAGCCGTCGCCGATGAGCAACGCCACCGGGCGCTCGGGAGCGGCAAGCTTGATGCCGAGCGCGGTGCCGATGCCCTGGCCCAGCCCGCCTGAACCGCGGAAGAAACTTTGCGGCATGGTCTGCGGCAGGTGCTGGCGCAGCAGAGGCGAGTGCGTGATGGTCTCGTCCATGTAGATCGTGTCGGCGGGCATCACTTCCCCGAGCGCGCCCAGCAGCGCGAGCGGGTGGATCCCGCTTCCATTCTGGGCCTTCTCGCGTTCGGCGCGCAGGCCCGCCGCGTAGCTCTCGTGCTCGCGCGTCCAGCGTTGCCGGCGGGCATTCACCGCCGCGCTGTCGATCTTGGCTGCCTTCGCAGCCGCGCTGATGAGCCTGAGCGACTCCGCAGTATCGCCCTCGAGATATAAGTCGGCATGCAGGGTCTGATAGACCATGTGGCCCTTGAGCGGATTGTCCTGGATGGCAACGATCTTTCCGCTCGTCGGCCGCCGCCGCGCCGGGTACCAGGGGGCCCGCCCGCCCACGAGCAGGACCAGATCGGCGTCGTCCAGCGCCTTGTAATTGCCCATGCCCAGATAGAGCGGATGGTCGGTCGGGAAGTTCGCGTAGGCGTTGACGCGTCCGTTGATCACTGGAACTGCAAGAAGGTCGGCGAGCTCCACCAGAGCAGAGAACGCCTTGGGGTCCCGCCCGGCGGTCTCGGTCACGATGACCGGGTTCTTGGCGGTGAGCAGAAGTTCGACGACCTTCGCGACATCTTCTTGCCGCGGCTGCACCGTCGGTGCCGCCGGCACCTCGCGCATCCCGGCCGGAGGCGTCCAGTCGTGCAGCATGTGCTCCAGCGCGACGTTGAGGTAGATCGGTCCCTTGGGAACACGTTGCGCCATTTCGCCGGCGCGAACCACGCTCTCAAAGAGCGTGTGGGGACTGGTGACGGCCCGCGCCCATTTGGCCACCGGCTCGACGAAGCGCTCGATGCCGCCGACGGTAAGGCCGCCATACCACTGCTGCTCGATATCGAGATCGGGATCTTCACCCAGGGTCTGGGATTCACCCGACATGACGACCATCGGCACTTCGTTCTGCATGGCGCCGTGCACGCCCATGCTTCCCTGCAGCATGCCGACGCCGGCATGCAGCAGGACCGCCTGCGGCCGCCCGGTGACCAGCGTGTAGCCGGTCGCCATGTTGACGGCGAGCGTCTCATGCCAGGATTCAACGAAGGTGGGCCCGGCCTTGTTGTCGAGCTTCTGGCGCGCCAGCGCTTCCCAGAGCGGCGACCACTCCGAGCCCGGCGAGGACATGATGTAGTCGATCTTGAGCTTGCGGAATGCTTCGAGGATCGCCTCGCCCCCGTCGAGATAATTCTTCATCTTGTCCTCGCTCCCTCAATTGCGCGGCGCATACCAACACCGAATTCCAGCGGTCCGCAAGCGCATCGGACCGGCGCGCGGCGAGGGTCGGGGTTGCAAGGCCAGCCTCGCGCAAGCGCGGTTTCCCGGCGCGGATTGACATTTGGACGGCGGCGCACCATCAGGCCGAGCGGCTTGTTGCTCCGTGGCCGCAAGGCTTCTGTTCCCTGGCACCAGGACTTCGCCATGAGATCATCCCGCAAGGCGTTGCGCCGCACCGACGATCTAGTCGCAGCCGGACTCGTTCCGGAGGAACGCCGCGCCGGAATCGAAGCGGTCGCGGCGCGCTATGCGCTGGCGCTGACGGGCGAGGTCGCCGGCCTGATCGATCCGGCCGACCCACACGACCCGATCGCGCGCCAGTTCGTTCCCGACCCGGCCGAGCTCAATGTCAGTCCCGAGGAGACGGCCGATCCGATCGGTGACGGTGCCCATAGCCCGGTCGAGGGCATCGTGCACCGCTATCCCGATCGCGTGCTGCTCAAGCCCGTCCATGTCTGCGCGGTTTATTGCCGCTTTTGCTTCCGTCGCGAGGTGGTCGGGCATGGACGTGCCCTTTCACGGGAGCAGCTCGACGCCGCGCTCGCCTATATCCGCACCCACCCCGAAATCTGGGAAGTGATCCTCACCGGCGGTGATCCGCTTGTGCTGTCGGCGCGCCGCCTCGGGGAGATCGTCGACGCCCTCGGCGCGATCGAGCACGTCAAGATCATCCGCGTGCATACGCGCGTTCCCGTGGTTGCGCCCGGACGCATCACGCCCGCGCTGGTGCGTTCGCTCAAGGCTCGCGGCAAGGCCACGTACATGGTGCTGCACGCCAACCATGCGCGCGAGCTGACCGCGGAGGCGCGCGCGGCCTGCGCGCGCCTGGTCGATGCCGGCATTCCCATGCTGAGCCAGACCGTGCTGTTGCGTGGCGTCAACGATGAGGCGGCGGTGCTCGGCGAACTCATGCGCGCCTTGGTCGAATGCCGGATCAAACCCTACTACCTTCACCACGGCGACCTTGCGCCGGGCACCGCGCATTGGCGCACCGGCATCGAGCACGGCCAGGCGCTCGTGCGCGCGCTGCACGGTCGCTTGTCCGGTCTCTGCCAGCCGGCTTACGTGCTCGACATCCCAGGCGGCCACGGCAAGGCGCCGATTGGGCCGAACTATCTCACGCGGCTCGGCGGGACTAACGGTACGGCGCAATATGCCGTGGAGGACTTCAACGGGCGCCGCCACGGCTATCCGCGCCGCGCTGAGCAGTAGGGGCCAGTCGTCACCAGCGGCTGCCGCCGCACCACATCTCGCAGGTGCTGCGGCGATAGAAGTTGTAGAACACCGCGTAGTCGCAACGCGCGTTCCAATCCCCAGCCAGCAGCTTGATCGTTTCGCCCGCGGCCCAGCTCCAGCATGCCGGCGACCTGCCGACAAACCGTGCGCCGTTGATGATGAAGTTGGCGCTGTAGGGCGGTCGCACGACCTCGATCACATGCCGTTCCGGCGGCAGATAAATCCCGTAGTGACGGTAGCGTGGACGCGAGATTTCCATTCCGTCGGCGAAGGCCGGCACGCCCATCAACAAGACCAGCGCGAACGCGGACACCGACCTGAACATTTTCGCCTCTCCATTTACGGGCAGAAGAAGATAGAGGCGATCGGCAATGCTGCCAAGGGAGTGGCGTCACGCTAGGGGATGAATTCGATATCGCATTGAGCGGACCACTCGCCTGCCGCCGGACTTTGTGAAATAGACAGACGCGGTTCAACGGAGCGACATTGCGATGCTCATCGTCTCGATTGCGCTGGAGGCTGCGGTCGCGATCCTGGCTGTCCTGGCCGCTCGCAGGGGCAAGCCGTATGTCTACGGCCTTGCATTCACGTTTGGCGCATACGTGCTCTACGACCTTGCCCGGCTCCTCCAATGGAATGTGCAGGCTGGGATTCTTTCATGGTTGTTTCTGCTGGCTACCATCAGTGCCCTGATCGCGGTATGGGGGCTGTACCGGAGATAACACGCGAGCTGGCCGCCGCGATACGGCTCCCGCGGCCACTAAACATGTTGGCGAGACTGGACGTGTTGTCGCGGGGCGAATCTTGTCTCACGCGCCTGCGCTCGATACTGTCCTCCTGCAATAAGGCGGCGATCGAGCGCCGCACGAAGGAGTACCGATCATGTCGAAGCTTGCCTGGATCGTCACGTTTGTAGCGCTTGCCGCCGCGCCCGCCGCGGCGGAGTCCGCCATTCCCGACCTACGAGGCACCTGGAAGGGCGACAGCGAATCCATCGTCATGGGCCCCGGAAACGCGCATCACTCCGCGGCTCCGTCGGCCGGGCCGCGGCTCAACACTATTGCGTTCACGATGACGGTCGACAAGCAGGATGGCCGGCGGTTCTCCGGCATGTTCACATCGGCGCGCGGCAATGACCCCGTCATCGCAGTGATATCGCGCAACGGCTCGATCTTCATGGTGGACGACGATGGCTATACCGTCGGAACGATGCTGGCACCCAACCGTATCGAGCTTTGCTACATGCGGCAGACGCCGGACGCGCGCGTCGCATCCTGCACGGAGATGACCAAGCAGCCATAGCGCGGAATGCGGCGCGGTCGCTTCGCGGGATTGGCCCCCTTTGCGTCGACGGTCGTAACACGCGGTTCGAGCGTAACCGTGTGCGTTCCTCCGTTTATATCGAGACCTAGGCCCGAGCGCTGCCAGCGGGTCAACCCGACCCCGGCGAGCGGCTCACGCTGGGCCTGGTCCGAGCGGGCTTGGTTTTGGAAGCTGGCTTGGTGGTGCGTTTGGCCTGCGCCGGGCGCGCCTGCGTTCCTCCCCAGGTTCGCTCCAGAACACGCAGCCAGTTTCTGAAGCACAACTTCTCGATCAGCGGCTCGCCGTACTGACGCGTGCGCATGATTTCGACGAGCGTTTGGAGTCCCGCCGCATTCCCGATGCCTGCGGGGATCCTGGCGCCGTCGAAATCGGATCCGAGGCCGACACCGTCCTCGCCGACATATTTGAGAACGTGCTCGAGGTGATCAATCACCAGTTCGGCGGGCGTGTCAGCGTCCGCGCGGCCGTCCGAACGAAGAAAGCTGGTAGCGAAGTTAATGCCGACAAGGCCGTCCGTTTCGCCGATCGCCGCCAATTGCTTGTCCGTCAGATTTCGCGCATGCGGGCTCAAGGCATGCGCGTTCGAGTGCGTGGCGACCAGGGGCGCATTGCTGATGGCGGCGACATCCCAAAATCCGCGTTCGTTGAGGTGTGACAGGTCCACCAGGATCTTCAATCGGTTGCAGGCGGCCACCAGCTCCTTGCCGAGCGCAGTCAGGCCCGGGCCGGTATCGGGCGATGAGGGGCAGAGAAATGGGACCCCATGCCCAAAGGCATTCGGTCGGCTCCATAGCGGACCGATCGAGCGAAGTCCGGCCGCATACAGAACGTCCAGGAATTCGAAGTTCGCGTCGATCGCTTCCGCGCCTTCCAGATGAAGGACAGCAGCCAATGCGGCGTGGTCCAAGCTTTCCTGGATATCGCCGACGTCCCGGCAGATGCGAACGCGACCCTGAGAACTCCCGCTCGATGCGAAGGAGGAGAGCGACCATGCTGAGCACGGTATCTCGGGCAGCTTTCGTTTCCAGGACAGACGTGGGCAGGGCGTCACCGCCGGCTCCTTGAGAAGGCGCGGCGACCGCGGCCGCGTCGGTCGCGACCGGCATCCGAGGCGAGGGGACGAAGATTGCGAACAATCCTCCTGCGAAGCCTCCCCGGTGCGCCATCTGAAGATCAAGATGGCCCTTATCGCCGCCTTCGAGGAAGGCGCGGACAGGATCCTCGCCGCCGCGCCGGTGAAGCCGCAGGAGAACGTCATTGTGGCCGTCCAAGATCGGCACGCGCCGTTGCGATGTCATTGAAGAGATTGGTTCCCTCAGCGCAGACCGGCCGTCTCAAGAGTGCGATCGCGCGATTGCTTCAGCCCAGCGGGCATTTGCTCGTGCGATGGCAACCGTGGCGCGCCCTACGGGAATCGAACCCGTGTTTCCGCCGTGAAAGGGCGGCGTCCTAGACCGCTAGACGAAGGGCGCTTGAAGCGCGGCGACATATAAAGACGTTTTGCACCTGCGGCAAGGAAGCCGCCGTCGCAACGAAACCGGGTATGTCTCACCATTTCCCGGTGTTCGGCATGGAAGCCCACGGCTCCTTGGGTGGCAGCGGCGCGCCTTTCTGCAGCAGCTCGATCGAGTGCTTGTCGGGCGAGCGCACGAACGCCATCACGCCGTCGCGGGGCGGGCGGTTGATGGTCACGCCGGCCTTCATCAACTTCTCGCATAGGCCATAAATGTCGTCGACTTCGTAGGCGAGGTGGCCGAAATAACGTGCCTCGCCGCAGTCCTCGCTGTCCCAGTTGTAGGTGAGTTCGACCAAGGGTGCGTCACGGCCATTGCGCTTGCTCTCCTCGACCAATGTCTCGTCCTCGGGTGCCGCGAGGAAAACGAGTGTGTAGCGGTTCTTCTCATCCACCCGGCGGCGCTCCTCCTTGAGACCGAGCTTGTTGCAGTAGAAGTCGAGCGCTTGATCGAGGTTGCGCACGCGCAGCATGGTGTGCAGATATCTCATGGTGTGACCTCTTCGCATCGCCTGGCAAAAACAGCGGACGAAAGAAAGCATACATGATCGCGCCGGATCTGGAGACCGCCATCGATCACCTGCAGGAACTGGTGGAGGGGGCGCGCGTGATCGCGCCCTTCACCGGCGCCGGAATTTCGACCGAGTGTGGCATCCCCGACTTCCGCTCTCCCGGCGGGCTCTGGACCAAGAACCGGCCGATCCCGTTCGATGAGTTCCTCGCCAGCCAGGAGATGCGAAACGAGGCCTGGCGGCGGCGTTTTGCCATGGATGCGCACTTTTCCGCGGCGCAGCCCGGCCGCGGACACCTCGCGCTCGCAAGCTTCTACCGCACCGGCAAGTCGCCGGCGGTGATCACCCAAAACATCGATAACCTGCATCAAAGTTCCGGAATTTCCGGGGAACACGTAATCGAGCTGCATGGCAACAATAGCTACGCTCTATGCCTCGATTGCGCCAAGCGGTTTGAATTGACGTGGGTGCGACAGCAATTCACAGATGCGAATGAGCGTGCGCCCGATTGTCCGGATTGCGGTGGACACATCAAGACAGCGACAATCTCCTTCGGGCAGGCGATGCCGGAACGGGAAATGCGCCGCGCCGAGCAGCTCACGCTTGACTGTGATCTTTTTCTCGCAGTCGGTTCTTCCCTGGTGGTCTGGCCGGCCGCCGGATTTCCCCTGATGGCCAAACGAAACGGCGCTCGTTTGGTGATTATCAATCGCGAAGCGACCGAATTCGACGAAATTGCCGACCTTGTCGTCCGCGATGACATTGGAACGGTGCTGTCCCCCTTCATCGTCCACTGAGCTCACGTGTGGGAAGATGTACACAGTCATCCACCTCTTTTGGCAGGTGAGTGCATTTTAGTCTTTCCCCTTCGCAGCCGAATGATATCTTCGTAGTGGCCAGGATTCGAAGCGTGCGCAAGAAGCGCCTGGACTGAGCGGCGGCGTTGGGGCGTCATGGCGTCGGACGGAATTGGATCGAAAGGGCCGGGCGGCGGTCTGGAAGTCGACCGCGGCGCTGGCGGCGAACTCGGCGACGAGGCGGCGAGCGTCATTGAGCTCACCGGCGTCATCAAATGGTTCGACGTCTCCAAGGGATACGGCTTCATCGTTCCCGATAACGGGATGCCCGACATCCTCCTGCACGTAACGTGCCTGCGCCGCGACGGTTTCCAGGTCGCCTATGAAGGCGCCCGCGTGGTGGTCGAGGTGCTGCAGCGGGTGCGCGGCCTGCAGGCCTTCCGCGTTGTATCCATGGACGAATCGACGGCGGTGCACCCGGCGCAGATGCCGCCGCCGCGTACCCACGTGACGGTGACGGCGACCAGCGGGCTCGAGCGAGCGCAGGTGAAATGGTTCAATCGGCTGCGCGGATTCGGCTTTCTCACGCGGGGCGAAGGCACTCCCGATATTTTCGTCCATATGGAAACATTGCGCCGCTTCGGCCTGACTGAACTGCGGCCGGGGCAATATGTTCTGGTACGCTTTGGACCCGGGCCGAAGGGATTGATGGCCGCCGAGGTGCGTCCTGAAGGCGCACCGCACGGTCCCGCCTCGCACTGACACCCCACAGCCGGCTTGCCGTCGAACGCGGTCACGCCCCTCGTAAATTTGCGGGCTGGCGGGACAACGCACGGGATCAGTCTGCTATAATCGAGCCTTCATCATCGAGGCTTTGGTCCATGCGTCGTTTCCTGCTCGCCGTTCTCGCCGTTGTCTCGCTCCTCGCCCTGCCGCCCGGTCACGCCAACTCGCTCGCGGCGGCCGAACTGCAGCCCTCGAAATCGCCAGCAAGAGCGGCGTGCATGTCTTCGCGGTCGAAATGGCTTCGACGCCGGAGGAGCAGGCGAAGGGCCTGATGTTCCGGCGGCAATTACCGGAGGGGCAGGGCATGCTGTTCGACTTCCATCGTGAGCAGCCCACCAGCTTCTGGATGAAGAACACCTACGTGCCGCTGGATATGATCTTCATCCGCGCCGACGGTCGCATCCTGCGGATCGCCGAGAACACCGTCCCGCTCTCCGAAGCGCTGGTGCCGTCCGGCGGGCCGGTGCTGGCCGTGCTCGAAGTGGTGGCCGGCACCGCCAAGAAGCTCGGCATCGCCCCCGGCGACCGCGTGGCCCATCCGATCTTCAACAGCCGCTAGTGTCCCGATTCCGAAACATCGCAGGGCAGGGAGGGATTCATGCGCCGCAGTCTCGCAGCAGCGTGCCTGATATTTTCGTTGGTCTCGGTGCAATCCGTTGTCGCCGATCCGTCTTTGAAGGAACTCGCCGCCCGCACCGAGATACGGCCGATCGAGACGCTCACGCTCACCGATCAGCAGTTCCTGACCGGCGACAAGAGCGGCAAGGCCGCTGTCATTGCAGGGGAGCTGCGCCTGCCGCAGGGCGCCGCGGGGAGGCTTCCCGCCGTCGTGCTCATGCATGGTTCGGGGGGCGCCGGTGCGCGCGAGGAGTTCTGGTCGAAAACCTTCAACGAAATGGGAATCGCATCGTTCCTGGTGGACAGCTTCTCCGGGCGCGGGCTCACCAGCGTGTCGGCGAACCAGGCGATGCTTGGTCGCTTCAACATGATCCTCGACGCGTATCGTGCTCAGGCCAACCTTTCGGCGCACCCGCGGATCGATCGCTCCCGCATCGCGCTCATGGGGTTCTCGCGCGGCGGCCAGACGGCGCTTTACGCAAGCCTCAAACGATTCCATCAGGCGTGGGATCCGGAGGTCGCGTTCGCGGCCTACATTCCGCTCTACGCCTCGTGCAACCCCACCCTTATCGGCGATACCGACGTGAGCGGCGTGCCCATCCGCATGTTTCATGGTGCGGCGGATGACTACGTCCCGGTGGCGCCGTGCCGGGCCTATGTCGAGCGGCTGCGGGCTGCCGGCAACGACGTGCGGCTGACCGAGTTCGCCGACGCGCACCACGCCTACGACAATCCGCTCGGCGGCAGGACACCGGTCGTCGCCACCAATGCGCAGAGCGTGCGTGCCTGCAAGCTCAAGGAGGAGGCGCCGGGCACCATCATCAACGCCGAAACCGGGCAGCCCTTCAGCTACGGGGATCCCTGCGTCGCGCTCAATCCCCACACCGGCTACAACGAGGCGGCCGCACTGGCGACCCAGGTGGCGGTGAAGGACCTGCTGCGGACCGTCTTCAAACTGAACTAGGCGCGGCTTGCTGGCCCAAACCGAACCGTGTATCGAGGCTCGGCGGCAGCGCCGGGGCATAGCGCAGCCTGGTAGCGCGGGAGTTTTGGGTACTCCAGGTCGCAGGTTCAAATCCTGCTGCCCCGACCATGCCGCGGCATTTCCACAGTGAGCTCAAACGACGGACCATGACAGCCCGCATCTACAAGCCCGCGAAGACTGCCATGCAGTCCGGCACCGGCAAGACCAAGGAATGGGTGCTCGATTACGAGCCCGAACAGCCGCGCGAAATCGAGCCGCTGATGGGCTGGACCAGTTCAGGCGACATGCGCCAGCAGGTGCATCTGCGCTTCGACACCCTCGAAGAGGCGACCGCCTATTGCGAGCGCCACGGCATCGCCTATCAGGTCTTTCATTCCAAGCCGCCGGCGCGCCGCGTCATGTCCTACGCCGACAATTTCGCCTTCAACCGGCGCGATCCCTGGACGCATTGAGGCAAGAGTTGTCCGTTCGGCGGGGTGGCGATCAGGGGTTCCGTCGCCGCTGCTGATCGGACGCGACAGGTCGTTGGTTCGCGACAGCGCGGCTCGTGGCCCAGATGGCGGCGCTGCCGAACGCCGCGATCGACGCGATCATCAGGAAAAAATCCGCCTTCGCCATGCTGCTCCAGAAGCCGCCGAGAAATCCGGCGAGTATGTCGCCGGGCAACGTGGCCGCAAACCAGAACCCCATCATCATGGACAGCATCCGGACGGGAGCCATTTTGGAGACCAGTGCCAGTCCGACCGGCGCTAGGTGGAGTTCGCCGATGGTGGCAATGGCGAAATAGCCGACCAGCCATAGCGCGCTCGCCTTGCCGGCGGCGGTTGATGCCGCGGCCGCCATGACCAGGTTGGCGAGTGCGACGCAGAGGCAACCGAACGCCATCTTGCTGATCGGCGACGGTTCGGTGCCGTGTCGGCCCTGCCGCGCCCACAGCCGCACGATCAGCGGCGTAAAGATGAAGATCATGAGCGGGTTCAAGGCCAGGAACCAGGTCGAGGGAATCTCGCCCTGCCAGACCAGGAGATCGAGCGAGCGGTCGGTGAAATCTTCGGTCCAGAGCAGGAGCGTGTTGCCCTGCTGGTCGTAGGCCGCCCAGAACAGCGTCACCAACGCGCAGACGCCGATCAGCGTGAGCACGGCGCGGCGCTCGCCGGAGTCGAGCGGCTTTTTTTCGGTGGCGACGGTCTTCGCCGGCGGCAATGCATCCGGAGGCAGCGTTCGCTGGCCGCCAAGATAGATGGCGAGACTCACCAGCATTCCAACGCCGGCGGCGCCGAACCCCGCGTGCCATCCGTATTGGACGGCGAGGGTGCCGCAAACCAGCGGCGCCAGAAACGCCCCGATATTGATGCCGAGATAGAAGATCGAATACGCGCGATCGCGGCGGTCGTCGCCGGGCGCGTACAGAGCGCCGACCTGGGTCGAGATGTTCGGCTTGAACGCGCCGATACCTAGAATGAGCATCAAGAGGGCGCCTAGAAACAATGTCTCGAACGCCATCATGAAATGACCGATCGCCATCAACACGCCACCGATAATCACCGTGCGACGCTGGCCGAGCAGGCGGTCGGCGATGACGCCGCCGAGGACCGGCATGAAATACGCCAGCCCGGTATAGAAGCCGAAAATCTGCGACGCGAGCGGCTGCGGGTCGAGGCGTCCGAACAGGAATTCGAGGGCTGCTTTGACGGCGCCGAAGCCGAGCACGGTCTCGACCCGACCGGGCTCGAGCAGAAATTTCACCATGTAGAGAACGACCAGCGCGGCATTGCCAAAATAGGAGAAGCGCTCCCAGCTTTCGGTCGCGAACAGGACGGCGAGCCCGCGCGGGTGGCCGAGAACGTCGCGCGCGCCGGTCCCGGTTGCCGGGACGTCGCTCCGCGACGGCGCGATCATGGGCGGGCGATCACTCATCGCGGCGGGATACACGTTGCGGGAGCGGGGCATCGCGGCACGCCCGCAGGATAGAGCGCAATCATCGCCCCTGTCCCTCCCATTGCCTTACGGCAGCAGCGCGTAGATATCGCCCGAATTGGCGCCGTGCGGCAGGGCGTGAAGCCAGGCCTTGATTTCGTCGGCCCCCACCCAGTCCTGATAGACCAGGGCATGGGTCTCGCCGAGCGCCGCGTTGTACCGGGTGTAGCCGAGACTTGCGCAGCGCTCGATGCATGCCGCCGCCACGCCGCGCAGGATGGTGGTGAATTCGAACGACAACGCGGCGGAAGGGCGCGTCAGTCCCGCCAGTGCGTCTGCTTCCGAACCCTCGACGTCGATCTTGATGAAGGCGGGCGTCCCGTGCCGGGTAAAGAGCGCGTCGAGCGTCGTGACCGGCACGCGAATCGTTCTGGTCCACGCCTGGCCCTCCCAACCCGAAGCGCCGTCAGCGGCCTCGCGGAAAGCCTCCGAAGCCGTCGACACCGTTGGATTGTCGACGTTGAGCTTGAGTTCGAGCGTTCCGGCCCTGCGGCCGACCGCGACGGGCTCGATTGCGAGCGCGCGATCGCGGCCGTAAAGGAGCTTCAGCGTCCTGATCAGCGCAGGCTGCGGCTCGACCGCCACCACGCGCGCGCCGAACCGGCGAAAGACGGCGACACGGTCGCCGACATGTGCGCCGATGTCGAACACGAGGTCGCCGGGGTTCACGAAACGGCTATAGAGCCGATCCATGGCCGCGCGACGTTCGCGATCGCCGTAATACAGGCGGAGCGAGCGCACGACGCCTCGAATCGTGCGCCAGGATTCGTACCAGGACCCGTACCAAGCCTTCAACATGAGGGCTACCGGCTGGGCTGCGACAGCTCGATCGCGGGCAGTTCCAGGGCGCGCAATTCCGGTGGCGGCAAGGTTTCTTCCGGAAGTCGATCGAGGCCGATCGCGATCAGGGCGCGCCCGAGCGCCGGTGCGGCGGTCGCCACCGCGAGCGGAATCGAGAGCAGCGGACCGCCTGCAAGCAAGAAGGCATAGGGAATAGCCGACGGTGCGCTGATCGCGAGCACGGACAGCGGCACGAGCCCGACCAAGGTCTGCGGCCAGAAGTGTCGGAAGGCGAGCGACCACGGTACCTCGTGATCGTCGCGCGCCTGCACGCCCCACTCGATGGTGCGGCCGAACAGAAGACGCGTGAGAAACACCGAGTGGCTCACCCACATGATGGGAGCGACCAACACGACGAAGATGATCGTAATGATGAAGCTTGCGCTGAACCGGAGTCCTCCTCCGAACAGGTAGCGCAGCTTGGGGCGGGTCAGCACGTCGATCATGGTCGCGATATTGGGTGCAAACCACATCACCAGCACGAAGAAGAGCAGGGCGAGGCCCGCATCCCATCGCATGAAATCGGCCGCCGTGGGGGCCAGCGCAACCCCCAGGGTGCCGATCAGCAACAACCCGATCCATGCCGGCGAGCCGAGGAACATCAGCAGGGCGAAGACCAGCTGGTAGCGGCTCACCGGGCGCAGGCCCGGCATCCGCAGAAAATGCCAATACTGCATGTTGCCCTGGCACCAGCGCAGGTCGCGGCGGATGAATTCGACCAGCGTGGGCGGATTCTGCTCGAAGCTCGCGCCTTCCTCCGCCAGAACGCGCACGCCGTAGCCGGCGCGCCGCATCAGCACCGCCTCGACCTGGTCATGACTGAGCACATGACCTTTCACGAGGGCGCCGCCGGTCAGCACAGGCAATTCACAATGCGCCATGAAGGGTGCGATGCGCACGATAGCGTTGTGGCCCCAATAGGGCCCGCAATCGCCCTGCCACCACGCGCTGCCAATGGTGTACGAGCGCATCCCCAGGCGCATGCCGAATTGGAAGATACGCGCAAAGGCGCTGGCCGAGGGCATTCCAATGACCAGGCTTTGCAGGATTCCGAGCCGCGGATCGATCTGCATGATGCGCACGAGCTTGAGCAGGAGGTCGACCGTCATGACGCTGTCGGCGTCGAGCATCACGGCGAAGTCGTGGTCCTTGCCCCAGCGCTGGCAGAAATCCCCGATATTGCCCGCCTTGAAGCCGATATTGCTGGCGCGAAGCCGGTAGGTCAGCGTGACCTTGCCGTGCCATGCGGCTGCGAGTGCCGCAAACCGCGTGCTCTCGGCCGCGGCAATCTCAGCCTTGCTGGTGTCGCTCAGCACGTAGACATGGAAGCGCTCACCCACGCCGCGCGCCGCGAGCCCCTCCATCATCGGTTCGAGCAGACGTGCCACCCGCCCGGGCGCCTCGTTGCGGATGCACAGCAGGATCGCGGTCGAGGCGGTGATCGGCTCATCCCCGCGCACGCGGCCGGCGGCCGGCATGACGGCTGCGACCGGGTCACGCGCAAAGCGCATGATCAGAAGGCCGATGGTCGCGTTCCAGAAGCCGATGACGTACCAGGGCAGCGTCACGACGAACAGCGCCACCAGAACGGCGTCGAGGGGACCGAAGCCGCCGGGCGAGAGAGCGATGACGGCGATCCAGACCAAGCCGGCAATGGTCAGTCCGACGCTGAGGAAAAACACTACCGGTCGCCATGGGGGCAGGGGGGGAAGCGCGGCGACCAGGGTCTCGTCGCGGGAGGAGGGTTCCAGCATCACGGGGCTTTGCGTGTCCTTTTGGGCGAGGGTATAGCGGCGTGCCTTCAAGTCCAATCCGATCGTCTGGCACGTTCATCATCCAGGCAAGCGGATGATCCAGTAGGCTTCGAACTACAGTATTGTTGCTGCAATAGGGTAGCGGGCATTCCGCCGGCCGACCCGGGAACATGTCGAAGATGCAGGGCAAGGCCCTCTGGTATGTCGGCCCCGGCCGCGCCGAGCTGCGCGCTGAGGAGATTCCCGCGCCCAAGCCGGGCGAGGTGCGCGTGCGGTCGCTCTTTGGTGCCATCAGTCGCGGAACCGAACGCCTTGTCCAGGCCGGCCGCGTGCCGGCGAGCGAGCACGATCGCATGCGTGCGCCCTTCATGGGCGGGACGTTTCCGTTCCCGGTGAAATACGGCTATGCCACCGTCGGCAGGGTCGAGGCCGGGCCCGCCGAACTGCAGGGCCAGGTCGTTTTCAGCCTGCATCCTCACCAAAGCCTGTTCACGGTCCCGGTCGAAGCCGTGTTTGCGCTCCCCGCAGACGTGTCGCCCCGCCGCGCGGTGCTGGCGCCCAACATGGAAACCGCGCTCAACGCGGTCTGGGACGGCCCCCCCGGCCCAGCCGATCGCATCGCCATCGTCGGTGGGGGGCTCGTCGGCCTCCTGGTTGCATATCTGTGCGCGCGGTTGCCGGGGGCGGACGTGACCGTGGTCGATATCGCCGCGGGGCGCGCCGAGCCCGCGCAGGCCGTCGGCGCCGGCTTCGCATCACCGGGCAGCGCGCCCGAGGATTGCGACCTCGTCTTCCACGCGAGCGGCACCGCGACCGGACTCGCGACCGCGTTGCGGCTCGCGGGCGAGGAAGCGAGCATCGTCGAGCTGAGCTGGTATGGCAGCGGCGAGGTGGCGGCGCCGCTGGGCGAGGCGTTTCACAGTCGGCGGCTGCGCCTGGTGTCGAGCCAGGTGGGTAAGGTCGCACCGTCGCATCGCCCGCGTTGGACGCATGGGCGGCGACTTTCCGCGGCGCTTGCGCTGCTCAAGGACCCGGTGCTGGACGCGCTTCTTGCACCCGCCGCCGCTTTTGAGGAACTGCCGGCCAGGCTGCCTTCGGTGTTTGCCTCCGATTCCACCGTGATTTGCCAACCCATCCGCTACTCCGGCGCCGATGAAAACGCATGAAGAGGAGTTCTCGTGTACGCCGTTGAAGTCTCCGACCAGATCATGATCGCCCATTCGTTTCGCGGGGAGATTTTCGGTCCCGCGCAAGGGGTGCATGGGGCGACCTTCGTCATTCGCGTGGCGTTTCTTGCCGACGAGCTCGATGCGCACGGCATCGTCGTCGATATCGCCCGCGCCCACGAGGTGCTCAAAGAAGCCCTGGTGCCGCTCAACTACCACAACCTCGACGAATTGCCGCAGTTCAAAGGCATCAATACCACGACCGAATTCTTGACCCGACATCTGTTCGATCATCTCGCCGACGCCGCGCGTAACGGCAAGCTCGGCCGCGACGGTCGCGAACTCAAAACGATCCGCGTCACCATTGCGGAATCTCCGGTTGCACGCGCCTGGTACGAGGCGCCATTGTGGTGAAGGAGGCCGTGTTCGCCGTGCCGGGCGAGCTTGCGACCCCGACCGGCGGCTACGCCTACGACCGCCGCATCATCGAAGGGCTTGCGGCGCTCGGTTGGCGGATTACGGTGGTGGACCTCGGCGACGGATTTCCGTTTCCCACGACGCATGCGCGCGCCGCGGCGCGGGCGCGGCTTGAGGCGCTGCCGGCCGGCCCGCCGATCGTGATCGACGGCCTCGCCTTCGGCGCGTTGCCGGATGCCGCCGAGGCGCTGCGTGCAACCCATTCCCTCGTTGCGCTGGTTCATCATCCGCTTGCGCTTGAAACGGGATTGAACGCGACGGCATCGGCTTTGCTACGGGCGAGCGAAAGGACGGCACTCGGCTGTGCGCGCCACGTCATCGCCACGAGCACAGCGACCGCGCGGCTTCTTGCCGCCGATTACGACGTTCCCACCGACCGGTTGAGCGTCGTAGAGCCCGGAACCGAGCGCGTCGCGTCGCGGCCGCGCAAGCCCGGAAGCGTGATCGCGCTGCTCTCGGTGGGTGCCGTCGTCCCGCGCAAGGGCTACGATGTGCTGGTCGCGGCGCTCGCGAAGCTCAAGCATCTGCCGTGGCGGCTCGTCATCGCTGGTGATTGCGAGCGAAGCCCGGAGACATCTCGCCGGCTTATGGCTGATATTGCTTCCCTCGGTCTCGCCGACCGCATCACCTTGGCTGGAACGGTGGCCGCCACGCAGCTTGCCTCGCTTTACGCGTCGGCCGACGTGTTCGTGCTGCCCTCGCGCTTCGAAGGCTACGGGATGGCCTACGCCGAAGCCATCGCCCATGGCGTACCCGTCATCGGCACCCGCGCCGGCGCCATTCCGGAGACGGTTCCCGGCGACGCCGGCGTGCTCGTGCCGCCCGATGACGTCGAGGTCCTCGCTGCGACACTGCAGCGGCTCATCGAAAATCCCGGCGAGCGCGAGCGTCTCGCCGCGGGCGCGCGCGCCACCGCGTTTCCATCATGGAGCGGGCAGGCCGCGCTGTTCGCGCGCGCGCTCGCAAATCTCCGATGAGCGGCTTTTCCATCGAGTGGCTGTCCCTGCGCGAGCCCTACGATCGCGTCGCGCGCAACGCCACGGTGCTCGATGCAGTCGCCAGCGCCTTCCTCGACCAGACTGCGATTTCGGTCGTCGATCTCGCCTGCGGCACCGGCGCCACGCTCCGCGCCCTCGGACCCCATCTCCCGCCGCGCCAGAACTGGCGGATGGTCGACAACAATCTCAGTCTTCTCGCGCAGGTCGCGAGGCCCACGGGACTGCCGCAGGTGAGCGTCATCACCAGGCCGGTCGATCTCGCCCGCGATCTCGAACTGGCGCTTGATGGCCCGCTCGACCTGGTCACCGCATCGGCGCTGCTCGACCTCGTTTCGGCCGATTGGCTCGATCGCCTGATCGTCGAAGCGGCCGCGCGGCGGCTGCCGGTTTACGCGGCGCTCTCCTATGACGGCCGCACCGTCACCGATCCGGGTGCAGTCTTCGATGCCGAACTCCTGGCCGGCTTCAACCTGCACCAGCGCACCGACAAGGGTTTCGGCCCTGCGCTCGGGCCGCGCGCGGCGGCACTGGCGGTGGAGCGGTTCGAGCATTTCGGCTACTCCGTCGTGCAAGGGCGCTCGGATTGGGTGTTCGGGCCCGACGATCGGACCATTCAGGAAGCGCTGTTCGCCGATTGGGCCGGGTTGGGAGCGCTGACCACGACCATGTCGGCCGACGAGATCGCGCGCTGGCTGGCGCAGCGTCGCGCCTGTCTGGCGCAAGGGCGCTCGAAGCTGCGGGTCGGTCACGTCGACATTTTCGCTCGGCCAACCGCGACGCGCTGAGCGCTGAGGTCGCAGTCCAACAGCACGTCGCCGCCGAGAACGTGCACACGCATGGGGGCCTGCACGGCCTCGTCGACGCGCTCGATCGGCGGGAGGGTCAGGCTCGGTCGTCCCGCACCGAGGATGATCGGCGCAACCACCACATGCAACCGGTCGAGACAGCGGGCAGCAACAAAGCGCGAGACCGTGTCGGCGCCGCCTTCGACCAGAATGCGGCGGAAGCCGCGGGCGGCGAGCGCCGCGATGATCGCCGCGGGGGCAAGTTGGCCGTCGTGCAGACCGATGGGAATGCGTTCGACGCCGCTGGGAAGCTGCCCGGACGCGTCAGGGGCGGTGATCACGAGCACGCGGATACCGTCCGCAGCGAGCACGCGTGCGGCCGGCGGTAACCGGCCATTCGGATCGACGACGACCCGCGCCGGGCTTGGGCCCTCGACCCGGCGCACCGTCAACAGCGGATCGTCCTGGATCGCAGTGCCCACCCCCACCACCACCGCGTCCACCAGCGCCCGCAAGCGATGCAAATGGGCGAGCCCGGCCTCGCCATTTATGTAATGAGAGTGTCCGCTGGGCGTCGCGATACGGGCATCGATCGACTGGCCGCATTGCCCGACCACCATCAACTCATCGACGACCCCTTGCCGGAGGGGGCCGAAAAGTTCCTCCCAAGGAGGTGGCAACGGCCTACCGGCGCCCCGAAAGGCTTCCGGTACCGCTGCCCATGGCGACGTTTGCGCGCCATTTTCCGGATCACGGGAATCACGTGGATCGCGCTTGCCAAGGCGCCCATCGGTCATCATGTAATACCTGCTTTCGGAGCGCGCCGCGTCATGCCATGATATTTCGTGGGATGGTGACTGCAAACGCTCGCGAAAAAGACGTCGCCAATGGAATAAAAGCCGCTCGGGCGCGTTCTTGTTCGGTCCAAGCGGTTCCGGGTTGAGGCGCAAGTGTGTGGGGTGACATGAGTACGAGTGGGAGTTCCGGCCTGTTTGGCTCGCCCAAGCAAGTCGGAGTGCAGAGGGGTCTTGCCGAGTTCCGGTCGGGACGGCCGGTCATCATGACGTCGAATGATGGCGCGGCGGTGCTGATGCCGGTCGACGGAATGACCGAGGAAGGACTTGCCTCCTTCAGATTGCTGTGTGCGCCTGCCCGACCCTACCTCCTCATCACCGCGCGCCGCGCCCGGGCGCTGGATCTCGACGGCGCAGGACCGACCGGTCTCGCGCTCGGCGACCTGCACGATGCGGCGGCAATCTTTTCGCTGGCGGCGGATGCGCAGGTCACCCGCCAGTTGGACGTCGTTCCTGTGGGCGAAACGGCGTCCGCTGCGATCGAGCTTGCCAAACTCGCGCAGCAGCTCCCGGCCTTGCTCGTGGGCAATGGCGAGGGTGCGGCGGTGCGCAGGTGTGATCCGCCGCTGGTCGTCGTGGCCGCCGACGCGGTGGCGCAGTTCCGGCGAGCGACGATCGAATCGCTGACCGTGGTCACCGAAGCGACGATCCCCCTGCAGGGCGGATTCCCCGCCCGGTTCGTGATCTTTCGTGACGGTAACGGGGGGACAGCGATTGCCGTCATCGTCGGCAATCCGGACTTCGCACAACCGGTTTCGGTCCGCTTGCACTCGGCTTGCTTGACCGGAGACGTGTTCGGCTCGCGGCGATGCGATTGCGGCGACCAGCTTCGCATTGCGCTCCCGCAGCTCCAGCAACATGGCGGCGGAATCATTCTTTACCTGGAGCAGGAAGGCCGCGGGCTCGGTCTCGCCAACAAGATCCGCACCTATCAGCTGCAAGACGCCGGGCTCGACACCGTCGACGCCAATACCGTGCTGGGCTTCGACGATGACGAACGGGACTACGGCGTGGCCGTGCGCATGCTGCAAGTGCTCGGCTGCACGCGGGTGCGGTTGTTGACCAACAATCCGGCAAAGCTCGACGGCCTCTCGCAAGCCGGCATCGACGTGTCCGTGCGCGTGCCCCTGCAAGGGCCGATCAACTCCGACAACCGGCGCTATCTCACCGCCAAGGCGACCCGCGCCGGTCACAAGCTCGACCACCTGCTCGGCGCCGTCGCCGAGGCCAGCGAAAGTCCGCGCAAGTCTTGAGCGCCACGCCCCGGGGGCAGCAATGATCGGCGCATCGTCCGCGTCTGCGATCCCTGGCTATACCGTGACCGCACGCGTGCTGCATTGGCTCATCGCCGCGCTGGTCCTGCCCATGATCGTGCTCGGGATCATCATCGCCAACGAGTGGGGCGGCCCGGTGCAGCAGCCGCTCTATGATCTGCACAAATCGATCGGCGCGCTGCTGCTCCCGCTCGTCCTTCTGCGGCTGGTCTATCGCCTGATGAATCCGCCGCCGCCGCTTCCCGCCGACATCCCGGCTCTCCAGCAGTTTGCCGCGCACGCCACGCACTGGACGCTCTACGCGCTACTCATCGTGCAGCCGGTGGTCGGCTTGGTTGCCACCTCGGCCTACCCGGCGCCGCTGCCGATGTTCGGCCTGTTCGAACTGCCCCATGTCTGGCCACCGAACCGTCCGCTCTCCGAGCGGCTCTTCGTTCTGCACCGCTGGATGGGGATCGCCATCGCCGTGGTGGCCTCGATCCACATCGGCGCGGCCCTTCAGCACCATTTCCTGCGCAGGGACCGGGTTCTCATGCGCATGCTCACCGGCTGATTCCGCGCCGCGCGCCATGGCACGCCCGCCATCCGTTCGATCGGTCGGAGAACTCACCTCTCCCGAGGTGTCCCAGTGCCTGCAGGCAACCTCGATCCTTTGCCTGCCGATCGGCGCGATCGAGCAGCACGGGGCGCACCTGCCGCTCGATACCGACGTAGTCGTCGCGGAAGAGCTCACACGCCGGATCGTTGCGCGCTGGGGCGACGAGCTTGATCTATGGCAGCTCCCGACCGTTTCCATCGGTCTCTCGCGCGAGCATGACTGGGCGCCGGGAACGCTCTCTCTGAGCATCCATAATTTCGTTTCGCTGCTGCGGGATCTTGCCCGCAACATCGTGCGCGCGCTGCCGGCCCGCAACCTCGCGATCGTCAATGGTCACGGGGGAAATCGCGGCGTGTTGGACAACCTCATCCACGAGCTGCGCGGCGATTTCGCGCTCAATGCCTGCGTCATCCATCCCTTCGATCTCGCCAAGGTCGACGTGAATGCCACCGTCCCCGATGTTCATGGCGGCAGGAGCGAGACCTCGGTGATGCTGGCGCTGGCACCGCAGCGGGTGCGGCGCGACGCAATCGCACCTCCGACTCATCCGCCCGACGGCGACGTCCTCGCGGCGTTGGTCTTCGACCGCGGGGCAAGCTTTCCGTGGCGCACCGACGATCCGCGCCTCACCGCGAGCGGCGCCATCGGTGAGGCCCATGCCGCCTCGCGGGAACTCGGGGAGGCGATCATCGGCAGCGTCGTCGAGGAGGCGCGCGGCGTGCTCCGGCGTCTGCTGGAGAATCAACGCCTGATGACTTGAGCGTCCGTCCGTCGTTCGTAACGGGCGAGAATAGCCGCCACGGCGCCGGCAAGCGTGGCGAGAACGCACCAGTAGGCGTAGCGGAAATCTGCCGCCACCCCGACTGCGAAGAAGGTCATGACATAGACGATCGCGGAGGCCGTGACGCTCACGGCGAACGCCCCCGCGGGCACCGATCGCGTTCGCCAGGCGAAGGCACCGATCACCATGGCAAGGACCAGCCAAAGGCCGGGCCGAAACAGCAAGGTCGGCTGCAGCATGTCGTGGAGCGATACCAGCGGCGTGAAGTAACGACCATGCCCATAGCTCGAGGCGGGATCGAGCCAGTCCCAAACCGGCAGAACGAGATTCGAACGGGCGAGGAACTGCCACATGAACGTCGCCCGGTGGCTGAGATAGGCGAGGGGGTGGGCGGAAAGCGCCTTCCACCAGGCGGCAACGAGGCGGGGCGTGCCGAAAACCGCATCGTCGGGGCGCTCCAGCCGTTGCATGACGAAAGGGCAGGGCGGCACGTGCCAATAGGAATCCCAGCGGACGGGGTCGTAACATCTGCTGGTCAACAGCGCCGTCTGATCCGGGCTCCATGTCACCGGGAACTGATTTTCTCCCGCAAAGTGAGTGATGCCGCCGAGATCGAAAACCAGAATCGAGTGCAGCGGATTTTGCCGCTGGGCGTCGAGAATGCCGTAGTAGACGAGCGGGACAAGCGCATAGAACAGGACGACGGCAGGCAGAAAGACGATGGCCATGCGCCTGACATCGAAACGCATGGGCCAGACGATATAGGCGGCAAGAAACGGCGCGGCGAAAATCGCATTCGGTCGCAACAACACGCCGAGCGCGACCAGGAGCAGCGCTAACGCCTGGATAAGCAGCCGCAACCGCGCGGCGCGCTCCGCTCCGGCCAGGGCCAGCACCGGGGCGACGAGCCAAATGACGCCGAACAGGACGTCGCGCCATACCATGCCGACGAAAAAGAATGCCGGCGGGGCGAACGCGAGCAGCGGGGTCACCAGCCCGAGCCAGGCCACGCGCCGCACCGCGACGAGCGCAAGCAGACCAAAACCGAGCCAGTACAGCGTGGCCGTCAGGAGAAACATGCTCGACGAGCCCGGCGCGATCGGATCGACCAGCCGCCAGAGCACTGCCATCATCGGCGATTGCCAATCGCCGAAGCGCCACGCCTGGGCGTCGGCATAGACATAGCGCGCGTCGACGGTGCTATAGCCCGGATAAAACACCAACAGGGTCAGTGCAAAGCCGCTCACTGTCGTAAGGAAGACGAGCCATTGGAGCGTTGTGCGTCGCCGCGCATCGGCTCCTGGTGCGACCGGATCGCTATCCTGCACGGCTGCCATCAACCCCCACGACTGAACCAGCGCGTTGTCGTATCCCAGGCGCGAGACTGGGGATAGTCGTGCGCAAGCGCTGTCTAGTCGGGCAGGCGCGTATGCTCAATGGCACTCATTGCGATGTGTCGCGTCAGGAGCGCTGCCGTCGACGGCTGGGCCAGGCGTCGAGGCGAAAGTTGGCGCAAGCGAAGCGCTCCTCCGGCACTCCGCCGTTGAAATCCTGGCAGGCAGAGCGCTCGCAGAGCGAGCGGATGCTCAGGCCCAGACGGGTGGCGCGGACCTGCTCAGTACGGATGCGTCCAGTACTCGACCGGAAGGCTGTTGCCCTGTTTGACCATGATCTCGTGCGGCGAGACCGGGGCTGACGCTTCGGTTACCTTCGGCGTGGCCAGCGTGGATACCGACCAGACCCCGGCGACCGCCGCCGCGGCAGCAATTGCGGCCAGAATAAAGCGCTTGCGCATCTGTCATCTCCTTGTTCGGATGAACTGCGCAGTGGCATTGCCATATTCACCGCAGAGCCAACGTGAGGGACCTCACACAAGCCGATCTTTTCAGGCCGTGCGGCTGTGCCCGACGGACCCAACCAGGCGATACGCGTCTTGAGCGCTGCCGCGGGCGTGGTCACGCCTTGGCGAAAAGGGTGTATAATGGGGCAACCGTCTTGGAATCAGAGGACTTAGACATGAGCATTCGACGAAAAAGCATATTGGCTGCCCTAGCCGTCACGCTGATCGGGACCGCGCCCGCATGGTCGCAGAGCGCGCTGAAAATGCTCGACCCGGACAATGACAGCACGGTGGACCTCGCCGAGGCCAAGAGCGCGGCGGCCAAGACGTTCGACAAGCTCGACCGCGATCATGACGGCACCCTCGACCGACGCGAACTGCGCGGCCGGATCAACAAGAAGGATTTCGTCGCGGCCGATCCCGACAAGGACGGAACGCTGGACAAGAATGAATTCTCCGCGGTCGTTGAAAAGCGCTTCACCGCCGCCAATCCTGACAACGATGGCACGCTCGACGCCAAAGAGTTGAAGAGCCCGGCGGGCCGATCACTGGTGCGCCTGCTCAAGTAGCGGAGCGCGGGCGCGCCGCTATCTTCGCCCGTTTGGGCGTGACGCAGAACGGTTGAAGCGTCCGGGAATCACCAAATGGTGAGCCCTGGATCACCGGATTTGGAGACGGCCAACGCCATCCAGGCTCTGGCCCGCGCAGCCTCGGCGATACGGTCGGCGCGACAAGCGGCGCTGTCCTTGAGGCCGCCCGCTTCTATGTATTGCTGTGCAATTCTGCCGAGGGAGCGGCAGTTTGGCGAAGTCTCGTATTTCGAAGTCTTGTCGCGAACGTCGATCACGCAGCGGTTGACAGCGTCGCTCAATTGGGTGGCGATCGCTTCGAGCCGCGAGTCGCCGGACGAGCATGCCGACATCAACGGCAGGAGCAGAAGTAGCGGAACCAGGCGTTTGCTGTCTCTCATTGTCATTTTCCTCAAAGGACTGCGCGGTTCCAGTCCGCGGGCGGTTATGGATTGACCTGACGCCAGGGATGGCGGGCCAAGTTCAAAGGACTTTGCACAGCACCATGAAGCAGACGTTGACACAAATCCGCGGCGCCAGACAGTGACCTGGGCCCCGTCATGGCTTCGCCAAACAGAGCGGGAATGAGCCACTGGCGGCGGTAACGCGCCCTCACGTCTCCGCATCTCAGGTCGACGTGTCCAATTGCGTCGGCCGCCAGAACCGGTACAGTCTGCGCGGGCACTGAGGGGAGGTGGGTTGTGGGCGACCCGAGCTAGGCGAGACGGGCTGTACGCTGCGGTGCTGTTTAATTCCTATATTTTCATCTTCGGTTTCCTTCCGATCGTGTTGGCGGGGCATGCCCTGCTGCGCAGGTCGCAGACCGTGTTCTGGCCGATCGCTTGGCTGGTGGCTGCGTCGCTCGTCTTTCTATGCGTGGTGGCGACCGGAGTATCTGCTCCTGCTCCTGTTCTCGGTGGCGGTCAATTTCGGCCTCGGCAAGTTGATCATCGATGGCGGGCTTTCGCGTCCCCGCGCCCGCGCCGTTCTGACGGTCGGCATCATCTTCAATCTCTGCCTCCTCGGCTATTTCAAATATGCCGGCTTCTTCGTCGCCAACGTGGACGATTTTTTTGGTGCTCAGTGGGTGGTGCCGAACATCATCCTGCCGATCGGTATTTCGTTCATCACCTTCCAGAAGATCGCATTTCTGGTCGATGCCTATCGCGGTCTGGTGCGTAACTTTACGCCGCTCAATTACACCTTCTTCGTCACGTTTTTTCCGCAGCTGATCGCGGGGCCGATCACCCATCACTCCGAGATCATGCCGCAGATCGGTCCCTCGCAACGAAGAGACATTACAGCCGACCTCGCCGTGGGCATCAGCATCTTCGTCGTCGGTCTATTCAAGAAGGTCGTGATTGCGGACAGCCTCGCGATCTATGCCGACGCGGGCTACGCCATGCTGAGGGCAGGACAGCCGCTCGACCACGCCTCGGCCTGGGTTACCGTACTGTGTTACAGCTTCCAGCTCTATTATGATTTTTCCGGCTACTCCGACATGGCGATCGGATTGGCACGCATGTTCGGTTTCCGACTGCCGGTCAATTTCTATTCGCCCTACAAGTCGACCTCGATCATCGATTTCTGGCGCCGCTGGCATATCACGCTATCGCAATTCCTGCGGGACTATCTGTACATTCCGCTCGGCGGCAATCGACGGGGCCCCGTGCGGAGATACGTGAACCTCGGCATCGTCATGCTCCTCGGCGGGCTTTGGCATGGCGCCAACTGGACGTTCGTCGTCTGGGGCGCAGTGCACGGCTTGATGCTGGCCCTGAATCACGCCTGGCGGGCGATCCCTTTCAGCAACTCGTTCGTTTTCAAGACCCGTCCGGCGGAGAGAATTGCAACGTTCACCACGTTCGTTGCGGTGACTCTGGCTTGGATACCCTTCCGAGCCGACTCACTTGCGGACGCTAAAACGATGATGTCGTTTCTTTGGACAAACCTCGCCGGTCGCGACGGACTTGCCTCCTTGTGGGGCTCCATAGAGTCCCAGTTTGGGGAACTGAAGTACGTCTTCACCCTGACGGACGAGTGGTTCAGACCGCGAGACTTGTGGCCGCCCGTTCTGCCACCGAATTATCTTGCCACCGAAACCCGGCCGCTGGGCTTGCTGCTCCTGTGCCTTGGCGTCGCGACATTCGCAATGCCCAATACGTATCAGATCTTCGGTCGCTTCGAGCCCGCGTTAGGACTGCCTGAAGAGACCCCGTATGGAGCCCTGACCCGGCTCGACTGGCGTGTCTCCCTGATCATAGCTGCGATGTTTGTATTTTCGGTATTGCAGCTTTCGCATGTCAGTCCGTTTCTGTACTATCAATTCTAGCAGCATGATCCAGCCAGGGTATCTGCGCACGTTCGCCCTAAGCGTCGCGATCATGTTCGCGGCATACTTGGCTTTTACCTCTATCGTCGATCCCTATGGTGTCTCGCCGCTGCGGTTGACGTTGCCGGGACTCAACGCCGTCAAGCCCAAGCGCCTCGCGATCGATCGTCTGATCAAGCCCTACGAAGTATGGCGCTATCAGCCGCGCACGGTCTTTCTGGGAACATCGAGGTTCCATCAATCGATTGACCCCGCCGTTCTCGACGGGACACGCTTCTCGCCGGCGTATAACGCGGCACTTCCAGCTACTTCATTGTGGGAGACCGAAGCGCTGCTCGAAGAATTTTTTGAATATGATAAAAACTTGCGCGCAGTCTTCGTGGAATTATTCCTCTATCATTTTTTGGGTGACGAGCGGCCGCGGGCTCGTAGAACCTTGTTGCAATTTTTGCCCCAGACAACGCCTTTGTTCCTCAGTGGGTCAGCACTTTATCACTCCCTTCAGACCGTGTTCTTCAATGTCTCCGGACGTCCGAGCGCCCAAGTTGCTGCGGGCGGATATTGGGTCCCGCCTTCAAACCACAAAAGACGACTTGATGAGAGGCACACTATTGGTTTCTACGTGGGCGTTCACAACGGATTTCTGAAGACCATGACGCTTGAGCCGAAAGCGTTCGCGGTGCTCGATCGGATCGTCGAGCTTTGCCGAAGAAATCACGCAGAGCTTGTGCTGGTGATTCCCCCAACTCACCCTTGGGATGAGTATCGTCTCTGGTCTTTCGGTCAATGGCCAATCTTGGAAGAGTGGACACGACGCCTCAGCGTTTATCCGAACGTAATAAGCTTTTCGCAATACAACGAGGCTGTCGCGGAGCGACCTGCCGACGATATGAAGTATTGGAATGATGCGCTCCATCTAAGTACCAATCTAGGCCGACTGATGCTCAGATCGTTCCTGGGAACCTCGGATGCGGGCATACCCTCGAACCTATTGCGCGAGCTGACGCCTGCAACCGTTGAGGCGATACTGCGTGAGCGTCGGGCCGAAATGGCCCGCTGGGTGGCCGAAAATCCGGCTTATCCCGCAGCATTCGATCACGCGAAGGCCGAGTGGCGCCAAGACCGTAGTCGGTAATCGCCTTTCAATCGCTCGCCGCCAAAGGGAGAGCCGGTGTCCCGCGGTGGGGAGCAACCGGTCACGAAATCATGTCGTGGGGCGAGCATTAAATGTGAAGGTGCGTTGCGTCGGGGCGCCTATGCAATGAGGTGCCAATCCGCACCAGGGTTCCCGCCGACTCCAGTGTTTCCGATCACGTTCATCCCGTCCATGAGCCACACCGAAGCCTGGCCGCCGTCGTGCTGCCAAAGGATGTCGGCGTTGATGTCGCCGTTGTTGAACTGGCCGGTACCCACCACATGCCACGACGCGCCCGGATTGAATCCCACTGCGCCGACGCCGGTCACAGTCGTACCGTCCATCAGCCAAATGGCAGGCGTGCCGTCCTGGCCCTGCCAGATGATGTCGGATTTGCCGTCGCCGTTGAAATCGCCGGTGCCCTTGATCTGCCAGCTCGGCCCCGGATTGAACGGGCCAACGGCACCGACAAACGTGACGTTGGTGCCATCCATCAGCCAGATCGCCGGCGTGCCGTCCTGGCCCTGCCAGAGAATGTCGGCCTTGGTATCCCCGTTGAAGTCGCCCGTGCCTTTTATCTGCCAGCTCGGCCCCGGATTGAACGGGCCAACGGCACCGACAAACGTGACGTTGGTGCCATCCATCAGCCAGATCGCCGGCGTGCCGTCCTGGCCCTGCCAGAGAATGTCGCTCTTCACGTCGTCGTTGAAATCGCCGGTGCCCTTGATTTGCCAGCTCGGCCCCGGATTGAACGGGCCAACGGCACCGACAAACGTGACGTTGGTGCCATCCATCAGCCAGATCGCCGGCGTGCCGTCCTGGCCCTGCCAGAGGAAATCGCTACGGCCGTCCGCGTCGAAGTCTCCCGACCCCTCGAGATGCCAACTCGGGCCGGGATTTTGCCCGACCGGGCCGACGGAGACGAGCCCTGTGTCGCGGAGCAGCCAGATCGCCGGCGTGCCGTCCTGGCCCTGCCAGGCGAAATCGCTCCGGTTGAGCCCATCGAAGTTCCGTGCCGCGCGCAGGTCGATGTTGGTATCCGTAAATTGCAGGAACTGGACGTTGCTCAGGTCATCGGTGCCATCCGGCGCACCCGGCCGCAGATCGGCGACTTGCCAAAGAAGAGAGCCGTCGGGATTTTGCGTGAGCTGATACTGCGGGAGCGAGCCGCTGTAGACAGCTAGGCCGCCATCCGCGCCGCCGTCGATCGTGTCGTTGCCTCCCCCACCGTCGATCGTGTCGTAGCCAGCTCCCGTGGCGAGGACATTGTCGAGGTCATTGCCAGTAACGGAATTGTTCCCGTCGCCGGTCGTGGCATTCTCGATCAGCGACGCCGGGTTGCCCTGGAATTCGTAAGCGTTCGCGATGTTCCCGCGCGCGAAGTGATCCTGGTTGGCAGCATCAAGGTTGGCTAGCTGCGTTCCGAGATTGATCCACTCTCCGGGACCCAGGTTGACCGTCACGTCGGTGTCGTAGTTCGACAAATCGTATGAGTTGTCGCCGCCTCCGTCCCAGATCGTCAGCAGAATATGATTGTCGGCTGGAACGCCCCGCCCCACGCCATTGACGAACATCTCGCCGGTTGAGGGATCAAAGCGGTAGACGGTGTCGGTATCATTGGTGCTGTAATTGGCGCCGTACAGGTACTGCAGCGCAGCGATGTCATCCACCATCGGCGTCTCGGGAAACTGGCTCATAGAAGTTTGATGGCCAGGGTAGCTGTTGTAGGTCATGACCGAATATTCTTGCGAATCATGATCGAAAGGCAGCTTCGGAAATTCGACGCCGTGTCCCTCCTGAACGACGTGTCCGTGCTTGAGACCACCCAGGTTGTGGCCGATCTCGTGCATGAAGGCGGCGGTGAAAGTGAAATTGCCGAGCACCGGATCGGTGTTGTCGTTGCCATCAGGGTTGGCGGCAATGTTGGAGAACCAGCTATCGCCCCACGCCGTGGTGGCGTCCGCGGGATCAACGGGGTTGGCCTGCGCCGTGCCGTCGCCGAGCCCTGGGACGTGAAGGCCCGAACCATCGCTGGTGTTGAATTCCCCGGCGAAGCCAAAACGCAAGTCCGCCGCGGGCGTCGTCACCTCCGTAAAGGTCACGTTCGTGACGGCCGCATACATGGCTAGAATTGTCCTGACGACGTCCTTTTGCTGCGTGTCCAGCGCCAGAAAGTCGGTGATCTCCTGGTAGCCGTTGGTCAGGTATTCGGCAGTGCTCGTCGGGAAAGAATAGGTGAAATTGGTGTGGTCCCATTTGTAGCCCCAAAGGACGCCGTTGATATCGGCAGGGGACTGCGCGCCGACGGGCGTGACGGTGGTCTTGTCCACCAGCGGCGGCGTGTTGGAAAAAGTCAGATTGTCGACGCTGAACGGAGGGGACCCCGATCCGGAATTGGCAATAACAACCGAGCCTATCTTTGTGTCGCCTGTGGGCGTGAACGAAAAGTGCTGAACTCCCAGTTGCGAGTTGTCCATCGAAGTGATCAGAGCACCGTTCTGATCATAGAAGGACAGGGTCGCGGACTGCAGGCTCTCGAAGGAGCCGACGTCGAGCTCGACGAAGTCCACGGCGTTGCTGAAGGTGATTCCGACCGAGCCGGCATGGCTCGCATCGGGTGCAAGCGCCGGCGAAGCCGGCTGGGACCCATCGCTCACAATGACGCCCGTGAACGAGACGGTGTTTACCTTGCACAAATAGACAGGATCGACGGTATCGAGCGGCTGTTCCGAGAACGTAATCGTCTGAGGCAATGACCCCTCCCAAGTCCTGCCGCCCCATCGCAAGATACCAATGTGCCGGTCGCCGGCAAAGGGCTCGCCGCCGCTAGGGCGGGCGACGCGGTTAGCGTCGCTTCCCTGTGAGCTTACGGACTAGGCCGCGGAATTCTTGCGTTTTGTCGGGAATTTCTCCGGGCCGTCGAACTTTGCTTCCTGGCCAACGACATGCGGCCGGCCAGTACGAGCCGGATCATGGAATACGCCTTCGCCCTGCGCCTACACCGTGGTCGGTATTCGGCCTATGATCGACGAAACGGACACCGGCCAATTGGCGGCTGTCAACCCAATGTCCCGTCACGCGATGACGTGCCAGTCATGCCCCGGATTGAACGAGCCGGCTGCGCCCCCGGAGAGGAAAGTCATGCCGTCCATCAGCCAGATCGCTGGCGTGCCGCCCCTTCCGACCAAGGATGGCGTCGTCCTGCGCACCATTGGCGTGGCGGGCTGACGGCATTCCTAACCCGTTTTTTGTAACCGCGCTGAGCGGACCTGCTACAGCGAACGCGTTACTCCAGTAGCCGCTGGTCGCGGTACGACTTGCCGCCTCGCGTGATAGCAATTGATGCCGCCCGCGGCGAAAGGACCGGCAGATCGGCGAGGGCATTGACGACATGGTACATGGTCGGCAGATCCTGCCAAGTGGCGCGGTGAAACTTCACGGTTCCATTGGCAGGCTTCCGGGATTTAACAGTGAGACTTGGGGTCTCCCCCGGTGTAAAGCTGACTTGACAGATATCCGCCTGGCCCCACGCACCGGTTCGAGGGACATACTTTAGCATCAGCGTTCCCTCGAGTTGTGGCCCAGGCGGCTCGGTCTGCGGTTCATGGCGCTCGCTCACTTGAAGGTCCAGGAATTCTGAATCCCATCCACGACGCTTCACAATGATCGACGCCATCGACCAGCCGCAGCTCGGGGATATCCGCAAACAGTTTCGGCTGTCCGATTTCTCCGCGACCCGTAATGATCGGATCGGCGAGGTTCTCCCACATCACCGCCAGGAAGCGACCGACCACGCGATCTCGCTCACCGTGGAAGACGACCGGCCACCAGACATGGATCATCGTATAGCCGCGACCGGCCAACCAATCGATGTCGGTCATGTAGTGGAACTCGACGGTCACCACTGGTTCGCCAGCAAGCGCAAATCGTTCTGGAATGTGACGTTCGAGCGCTTGGCCTTCCGTCAGAAAGCTGGCGCTCACTAGTATCTTGCGCGGGCTGCGTGCAGGATCGGCGTTTGCTTCAGCTGGGATTTGTCGCGGGCCAGGAGCCGCTCCGAAATGCGTTGGCATTCGGTAGATCCGCCCAGGCTCGAACCGGTAGGGCATCACTCACTCCAGGTTGACGGCTGCCTATCGACACCAGCGATGTAAGTGCTATCAGAACCATCCGAGGGGAAACGGCGCCTATTGTACTCGACTGGCGGCGACTCGACTCCATGCCTCGGTCGCCCGAATATACGCTATGTCGTTGCCTCCCGCGTACCTCGCCAAGAAGCTCACCCAACCCCTCCCGACCAAGGGACGGCACCGTCCTGCGCACCATTGGCGAGGCTGCGAACTACGTGCTGGCGCTGCCGCAAGAGCAAGTCGAGCAATGCAATCGCTGGCGCCATGCCGCCCAACTCCTGCTCGCCCAGGCTGACGTTGCAGCGGTGAGCCATCAAGTCCACTTGGCGTTGTTCTAAGATGCGAAGCTCGATATCAAGGCGATGTCCCGATGACCGCGATCCCGCGCGGCAGATAGATGGATCGCCTTCTTGAACCCGATTTTTTGGGAAAACGCATTCGGGGTGGCAACATGGTCCGTGGCGGCATATGTCGCGATTTGCTTCGTAGCGCCAATGCGAATGCGCCCGCTCCTTGACCGGCTGTTATTGACTTACGCAGTTGGCGCAATCTTCACGCTCCTGATGCAGACATACGCGCGCTTCGATCAGTGCGTGGGCATAGTCGCTTGCACCTTCAGTTTCGCCAAAGGGGTCGTTTGGTCGATAATTTGGCCTGTAGCCTGGATCATAGGCCGGGGAGCGAGATGATGCCTCTCACAAACAGCGCGGCGCCGTCGCGTTCACATGTATGGGGATCGCGGTGGTGGCGATCCTGCTAATCACAGTGTGGGAATATCTGTTCTAGGGCGTGTACTCATAAATCGCCCAGCCGTGTCCGCTTTCGGGCAAACCGGACCTCAAGCCGACAAAGCCGAATGACCGAGTTGACCCACAGCGGTCATAAGCGGCTCGAAATCCCGCAGTGCAACGGCTGCTGAGCGATTGCTTAAGTCGGCTTTTGTTGCGAGGCGCACAATAATAGGCATGTTCATAGGGCATGGAAGAATCTGAACGAGGTTCGGGAGAACCCGAGCCGCTGGTAGAACCGGTGCGCGTCAAGACGATGTTCTGCACTGGTGATCTCAATCCCTGAGCAATGACGTTCGCGTGCGAAGTCGGCCGCGCCGGTAACAAGCTTTTCACCGACACCCTGGCCACGATGATGTGTCGAGACGACGAGACCAGTGACTCTGCAAATGGTCGAGCCGTTTGGGAAATAGGGGACGAGTTCGGCGCTAACCAAGCCGATGACCTCGCTCGCCTGTTGTGCAACGAGAAAACAGCTAGTGTCGCTGTCAAGCGAGCGACGGAGGCGATGGCGGACATCCGCTTCCTTCGATGGGTAGCCGAGTTCGGCTAATAGCGACTCGACATGCTTCGCATCAGCTTCCGTCGCACTTCTGAGCACGACTGGCATGAGCGCCTCTCTAGCTCCAATTGGGTCTCTCTGATTAGACAGGGCCTGTATAACACGACGACGCTCCCCTCAGACGGACCGTCGCCTACAAAGCCGGCTGATGCCTCTCACCATGCGCCCGACCGGCCTAGGCACCGGGATCGACCAGGACCGCCCGGACTACACCGTCGTGACCGGCGAGTGGGAGGTCGGCCGCATCTACCAGACGCGCGGCGGTCCCGACAGCCTGCGCTGGTTCGGGTCGATGACCGTCAACGGTCCGATGACACGCTCGGATCGCGTGGCGACGTTAGAGGAAGCCAAGGCGCAATTTCAGAAAAGCTGGGACGCATGGAAGGCGTGGGCGAAGCTGGAGGAGGCACCGTGACGCGCATTGAACAGCGCGGTGGCTCCTGTTCACAGGGGCCACGATTGCCGTTATGCCAATTGGAAATCAAAAACGTACGGTCATCCAACTTCCAAAAAAGGCCAGAGCCAGACCCGAGTTTTTGGTCGCGGTACAACATGTCTAGATACGAAACCGCGTAGTTCCACGGACTCGTTAGATGGCTTGGCATCAGCTCACCTCCCGCTGCGCAGGCAAGCGAGCGTGAACGCGCCGCGCCGTTCCAGTGATCTCGATGTTGTCATCGCTTCGTCCAATCCGTCGTCGCTGAATTCAATTCCAGTCCATGTAGGCCCGCGGAATGTCAGTCGGCACATGGCCATCTGTGCCGTGGGCATGTAAAACGAAGCCGGACGTGTGTCGCTTCTTCCAGATGTCTTGAAACCAATAGCGACCATAGGCCAGCAACGGACGAGGAAGCGGCGGGATGTCGATCGATGCCACGATACGCGTTTCTCTGATCCCGCCGGGCGGGATGCGATCGTGGTATCCGCTGCGTTTGTAGCCGCGCGCCTTATAGGCCGGAATCGACGGGATATCGTCCAACGGACAAAACTCGACCGCGTACTCGGTGAGGATGCCCGGCGTTTTTCCATAATTGTTGACGGTGAACAGAAACTTGTTGGGATCGTTCTTGTCGAGCGGTCCTCCGCCGGAGATGTAAGCTCTCTCGACGTTGCGAGTGTGCCTTAGCTGTCTCCAATTGACCCAACAGATCGCGCCCGCAAACAGCGCGCTTGCCGTTGTTGCTAGGACCGTGATCTTGTTGACGTCCAGCAGCCACGTAAAAAACTCTGTCACGAATGCCGCAACGGGCGCGATGTCGATCATGTCTCGCGCCTCCAACTCTTCGCGAACGCCGCCATTGCAGCCTCGCGCGAGGGTTCATATCCGTGCGTCGGCGAGCGATTTTCATGGTAGCCGAGGCGAGCGTCCACATCCACTGACGATCCGGCGGCACAGCGGCCGACCGCAGGATGCGACCGACCACGGCGTCGTCGGAGATCACGTCGAAATCGTCGTCGCTCCACTGCCCCGATGGGCGGCTGGCCGACGCGCGTTTGAGGATCAGTTGGGTCATTCTTTGCGATGCTCTGTAGCTGTTTCGCGACGACGCTCCTCGAGCGCCCGGCGGCGGTCGGGCTTGGGCATACGAGGCGGGCGGCGGGCATGCGTCAAGTTTGCTCCCGGCAAACTCAATTGCGCAATGGCGTCGCTCCGCCCGGTTTGCGAGCCGGCGCGGTCGCTTCGGCGATTGGCCTCAGAGAGCAAATGTTTGGCGCAAAGCAACAAATCCGGGGACGGGGGCGCGGCGACTAAGAGGTAGTCTACAAGGCGCGAAAGCAAGGGTCAGATCCAATGGAAAACATCTTGAGGTGTATCGCACGCGAGGCGAACCGGAGCGGGGATGCCAAGACACTATTTCACGCGCTCGACCTGCTCGAACACCTGATACCGATCGCGACCGGCCGGATTGATGCCTTCATGACCTTTTGCGCCGAGCTAGAAACGGAGGGCGATGGCTGGAAGGCCCGGCGCGCCGTGCTGACTGACCTAAAAGGCGAGAAGCCGGCCCCTCACGGCTTCATGAGCCGGCGCGCCTAGCTCTCCCTCCGCCAGCTTTTCCCGAACGCCGCCATTGCCGCCTCGCGCGTCGGCTCATGACCGTGGCGTCGGTGTCCGAACCTTGTTAGCCGCGAAAGGTGCCACGAAGCGCATCCTCTTTTCTGACCACAACGACAGCGGAGATTGCTCCCAAAAACGTCCAAGCTACGCCGCTAATTTCAACGTTGAATGCACGCAATGAAAAGCCGGACCACGCCATGAGTGCTGATCCGGCAACGATGAGGATCAGGGCAAGACTGCCGATGCCGACCAGATCAGTTCCTCGATAGCCGTGTTCCCGCCGTGCGATTAAAGAACCCATAAAAGCGGCAGCACCCCAATAGCACAAGGCACACGCCACCAACGCTGCGAGACCAACAACAAGTGATGATGTGAGCATTGTTTGAATGCACACAACAATCGTCAGCGTCCAATAGATCAGAATTATAATTGCGCGGCTAAAAACCGCCGCGAACAGTGCCCTGACGAAACCTAGTGCCCTCATCTGTGTCTAACCGTTTGGGAGGTTGCGAGTCCGGCGCGCACAAGCTCGACCATCTGCGCGATGGTCACGCCGTGCGCGATCAGCAAGGACTCGGTGACGCCGTGCGAACTTGCGGCCGCAGTTCGAGCACTCGTCGACGGTCGGGCTTGGGATGGCGGCGGCGCGTTAGCCGGTGGTTAGCCCTGGACTTTTCTGGTTTCATGCTGTTTGGCATAACGTATTGAAATCATTGGCGACCCCGGCTGGATTCGAACCAGCGACCTTCAGCTTAGAAGGCTGTTGCTCTATCCCCTGAGCTACGGGGCCGCGATGGAGGAGGTTGTAGCCCAAGACGAGGTCCAGCCGCCAGCGGAGACAGGTCGGTCATGCTTCGCGGCGCAAGCAGCTCGTCCTGGTGTCGCCTTTCCGGATGATGCGAATTTGGCGTAGCTTGGCCTCATCGCGATCGAGCGCGCAGGCGCGAAGGACCGGGGCGGCTGCCATGGCAGTCCGCCGGAAACGGGTCAGCGGTTGGAGGTGAACGATGATCGAGGTGCGCAGGCTCGGCCATGCCACGCTGACCACACCCGATCTCGCCCGGCAGGTCGCCTATTATACCGAGGTTGTCGGTCTCACGCTCCTCGAGCGCGACACCAAGCGTGCGCTGCTTGCGAGCAAGCAGGGTTTCGAGGCGGTCGCGCTCGAGCCCGGTGCGCCCAACGCGCTTTCGCGGCTCGCGTTTCAGGTCGCGCCCGGAAGCGATCTCGGCGAGCTTGCGAGCGAGCTGGCAAGGCATGGCGTCAAGAGCGAGCGCCGGAGCGGAATATCGCCGGGCGTCGCCGAAGCCATCGTGTTCAAGGATCCGAAGGACACGTTGATCGAGGTCTTCTCCGAATACGTCTTCGCCAGGGAGGAGCCGGGCCAAGCGGGCATCATGCCGCTCAAGCTCGGGCACGTGGCCTATCGCGTGAACGACGTGCAGCAGGTGGTGAAATTCTACACCGACGTGCTTGGGTTTCGGGTCTCCGACTGGCATGGAGACACCTTCGCGTTCCTGCGCTGCGGTCCCGATCACCACACCGTCAATTTCGTGTTCGACGAGGTTCCGCAGCTTCATCACATCGCGTTCGAAGTAAAGGACTGGGCGGAGATTCAACGCGCTTGCGAATGGCTCGCCAAGAACAACATCCATCTGGTCTGGGGGCCGGGCCGGCACATCATCGGCCACAACATCGCGATCTATCACCGCAATGCCGACAAAGTGCGGGTCGAGTTCTTCTGCGAAATGGATCTCATGAAGGACGAGGCGCTCGGCTATTTCGACCCCCGCCCTTGGCACCAGGACCGCCCGCAGCGTCCGAAAGTGTGGGGGCCGGATACGCTGCGGAACTACTGGGGCTTCGGCTCGGAGCGCGTCATCCGCGGCTATCAGACGGTGGAGTGAGCCGCGGCCGCAGGTGCGAGCGCGGTGCGCAGACGAGGTAAACTCATCTGCGCACGTTGCCCCCTGCCGGGGATCCGGAACCGCTCAAGTCAGCGTGAAGGCGAGATCGCCGAGCTTCTCGATCGAGGTGACCAGCTTGTCGCCGGGCTTGAGCCAGACCTGCTTGTCCTTGGGATAGCCGGAGATCACGCCCTCCGGCGTCCCGGTGAAGATGATGTCGCCGGGCTTGAGCGTCATGTACTTCGAGATGTAGCTCACGAGCTGCTTGCAATTGAACACCATGTCCGAGGTGTTCGAGGACTGGCGCACCTCGCCGTTGACGCGGCATTCGATCTTGAGGTTGTCACCATCCACCTGATCCGCGGTGACGAGCCAGGGGCCGACCGGCGCCGATCCGTCCAGACTCTTGCCGAGCATCCACTGGGTCGATCGCGACTGCAGATCGCGCGCGGTGAAGTCATTGCCGGTGGCATAGCCGAAAATGTAGTTGGGGGCGTCCGCCTCCGAGACGTTGCGGGCGCGCCGTCCGATCACGATCACCAGCTCGGCTTCATAGTCGAACTTCTGCGCGTCCTCCTCCGATACCCCGATGACGCCGCCATGGCAGTTGAGCGCGGTGTTGTATTTGTTGAACAGGATCGGCTGCTTGGGCACCGGATTGCCGGTTTCGGCCGCATGCTTGCGGTAATTGAGTCCGATGCAGACGATCTTTTCCGGGTTGGTGACGCATGGGCCGAAAGCGGCCTGGTCGGGTGCAACGAAGTAGCGCTGGGCGGACGCGCTCGCGCGCGCCTTGTCGACGAGGCGCTTGAGCCCGTTGATATCGCCCTCTGCCTTGAACACCGCATCGATGCTGGTCGGTGCGCCCTCGCGGAAATCCTGCTCGGCGGCGATGACATCGAGGATACCCCGGTCGGTGCGCAGTCCCAGACCGAAACCACCGCCAACACCGTCCGGCCGCCGCAGCGTGGCAAAGGTCATGCCCTTCGGCAGCTCTGTCGCTCCCCCCGTTCTCGGGCTGGTCTGCGCGGCGGCGTCCGTCGCCAGGGTCGCTCCCGTCATCGCGGCCATGCCGACGAGGCTGGTGGTCTTGAGAAACGTTCTGCGGTCGTGAACCATGGGTCGCCTCCCGAAGTCATTGCCGCGTCGTTGATCGGCGCGGCTTACGCTGCCGGACAATAGCGCATTTTGCCGTCCGTTTCCGGCGGGGAACGGCGAACCTGTGCGGAGCATTCCGCAAAATTCCGGTGGCACGAAAGATCATTCCGGATCAGATATTTAGACGAGGTCGTCGCGACCACGCGGTGGTTGCAAAGGCCGTCGCAGGAAGGCATCTCGGCCACGACCTCGACATGTTTTGACGTTCATCTCGGCAGCCCCGATCGGAATCCCCGGCCGACCGGAATGGAGGATCCCCCATGCTCGCGTTCGTTCGCGCTGCCTATGCAGCCGCGCTCGTCCTGCTGTTGTCCGTCCCCGCGATCGCCGCCGACAAGTCGTTCAAGCGCGATGATCTCGCCGATGCGGCGATCAAACTGGAAGCCCAGATCAAGGCCGAAGCGGGCCAGGTGACGAAGTCCGCCGCGGCGCTGCGGCGCGAAGCGGATGCCGCCTTCCAGCGCAACGACTTCCGCAGCGGCATGCAGATCCTGGGTCAGATCGTGACGGTCGCACCCGACGACAGTGCGAACTGGCTCCGGCTGGCCAAGACCGTTCTGCAGATCCGTCCGAGCAATGACCGCGAGAAGACGCTGTTGCTCGAGCGCGCCGCCACCGCCGCCTACATCGCCTATCAGCGCTCGAGCAATTCGAGCGAGGAAGCCGAAAGCCTGGTCGTGGTCGGGCGCAGCTTTGGCGATCGCTCGATCTGGCGTCCGGCGCTCGACGCGCTGCGCGTCTCGCTCGACCTGCGCGAGGTCGCCGAGGTGCGCCAGCAGTACGAGCGCCTCCGCGAGGATCACGGCTTCCGGCTGCTCGACTACAGCGTCGACGCCGATGCGGCCTCGCCGCGCGCCTGTTTCCAGTTCTCCGAGGATCTGCCGGGCAAGCGCGCGGATTTCTCCCCGTTTGTCACCGTCGCCGGCCAGGACAAGCCCGCGCTCTCCGCGCAAGACCGTCAGCTCTGTGTCGAAGGTCTCAAGCACGGCGAGCGCTACAGCATCACCCTGCGCGCCGGCATCCCTTCGCTGGTGAAGGAGACATTGTCGAAATCGGCGGACTTCAACATCTATGTGCGCGACCGCAAACCGCTGGTGCGTTTCACCGGCAAGGCTTATGTGCTGCCGCGCAGCGGACAGCGCGGCATTCCCGTGGTCAGCGTCAATACCCCGGCGGTGGCGCTCGAGATTTACCGCATCGGTGATCGCAATCTGCTCGAAACCGTGGTGGGACGCGAATTCCAGCGCAGCCTCGACCGCTATGACCTCAACCGACTGACCGAAGAGCGCGGCTCCCAGGTCTGGAAGGGGGAGATGACGGTCGAGCAGACGCTCAATATCGACGTCACCACCGCCTTTCCGGTCGATCAGGCCATCGGCGCCCTGTCGCCCGGCGTGTACGTCGTGGTGGCGCAGCCTGTGGGGGCGGCCCAGGACGATTCCGATTCGCTTGCGACCCAGTGGTTCATCATTTCCGATCTCGGCCTGACCGCGTTCTCCGGCAACGACGGCATTCACGCCTTCGTGCATTCGCTCGATACCACCCAGTCGAAGGGTGCGATCGAGGTCCGGCTGCTTTCGCGCGGCAATGAAGTACTCGCGAACAAACGCACCAGCGATGCCGGCCACGTGCAGTTCGAGGCCAACCTGACGCGCGGCGAAGGCGCGCTGGCGCCGGCAATGCTGATTGCGACGGACAGCAAGGGCGATTACGCGTTCCTGAGCCTCAAGGCGCCACCGTTCGACTTGAGCGATCGCGGCGTCTCCGGCCGCGTGGTCCCCGCCGGTCTCGATGCATTTGTCTACACCGAGCGCGGCGTCTATCGCTCCGGCGAGACCGTGCAGGTGACGACGCTGTTGCGCGACGGCCAGGGCATTGCCGCGCTCGACGTGCCGCTCACGCTCGTGGTCGAGCGGCCGGACGGCGTCGAATACCGCCGCAGCGTCGTTCCCGATCAAGGTGTAGGCGGGCGTGCGCTCGCGGTGACGCTGGTCTCATCGGCTCCGACCGGCACCTGGCGCGTGCGCGCCTTCACCGATCCAAAACGCCCGCCGGTCGGCGAAGCGACCTTCATGGTCGAGGATTACGTCCCCGACCGCCTCGAATTCGAACTCGCCTCGAAGGCCAAGGGAGTGTCCAAGACGAACGCGGCGGAGATCACCGTCGATGGGCGCTATCTCTACGGCGCGCCCGCGGCCAAGCTCGAGCTCGAAGGGGAGGTGGTCGTTTCACTCGCGAGCGAGCGACCGGGTTTTGCCGGCTATCAGTTCGGGCTCACGGACGAAGACGTGGAGACTGTCCGCCAGCCGCTCGACAACCTGCCGGAGACCGATCAGAACGGCAAAGCGCGGCTTGCGCTGACGCTCGAAAAGCAGCCGGCGACGACGCGTCCGCTCGAGGCGCAAGTGATCATCCGCATGGCCGAGCCCGGGGGTCGCGCGGTCGAGCGCAAGTTGACGCTGCCGGTGATTCCGGGCGGACCGATGATCGGCATCAAGCCCCTGTTCTCAGGCCGATCGCTCGGCGAGGGCGAGAACGCCACCTTCGATGTGGTGCTCGCCTCGCCGGACGGAACATCGCTGGCGGGGAACGGCCTGCGTTACGAACTGCTGAAGGTCGAGACCAAGTATCAGTGGTACCGCCGCGACGGCGCCTGGGACTTCGAGCCGACGAAATCGACCAAACGCGTCGCTGATGGCCAGATTGACGTTGCCCCCGACAAGCCGGCGCGCGTCTCGGTTCCGGTGCAGTGGGGCCGCTACCGCCTCGAAGTGTCGACCGCGGACCGCAACGGCCCGGCGACCTCGATCGATTTCGATGCCGGCTGGTATGCGGAGGCGAGCGCCGACACGCCCGACCTGCTCGAAATCGCACTCGATAAGCCGGAATACGCGGCGGGCGAGAACATGACGGTCGCCGTGACCGCGCGCACCGCCGGCAAGGTCACGCTGCACGTGATAGGGGACCGGCTTGCCTCCACGGTCACGCAGGATGTGACGGCGGGCACGGCGCGGCTGCGCCTCCGGGTCGGCAACGATTGGGGGAGTGGCGCCTATGTGGTCGCCACGCTTCGCCGGCCGCTCGATGCCCGGGCGGAACGCATGCCCGGCCGGGCCATCGGCGTGCAGTGGTTTTCGATCAATCGCAAGGCGCGCACGCTTGCGCTCGACATGCCCTTGCCGACGCTGCTGCGGCCCAACAGCGCGTTGCGCATCCCGGTGAAGGTGGGCGGGCTCGCCCCCGGAGAGGACGCACGGATCGTCGTCGCCGCGGTCGACGTCGGCATTCTGAATCTGACCAACTACAAGCCGCCCGCGCCCGACGACTACTATCTCGGCCAGCGTCGGCTCACCGCCGATATCCGCGATCTCTACGGCCAGCTGATCGACGGCATGCAAGGTACGCGCGGCCAGATCAGGACCGGAGGCGATGCGGCGGCCGAGCTGCAGGGCTCGCCGCCCACGCAGAAGCCGCTCGCGCTCTATTCCGGTATTGTCACAGTCAAACCCGACGGCACCGCCGAGGTCGTCTTCGACATTCCGGATTTCGCCGGCACCGCGCGCGTGATGGCGGTCGCATGGTCCAAGGACAGGGTCGGTCGCGCCGTTGGCGATGTGATCATTCGTGACCCGGTGGTCCTGACGGCGACGCTGCCGCGGTTCCTGCTCAACGGCGATCGAGGCACCATGCATCTGGATCTCGACAACGTGGCGGGCCAAGCCGGCGATTACCGGCTCGAGATGAAGAGCGAGGGCGTCAACGTCATCGGCAACGCCGCCCCGCAGACCCTCAAGCTCAACGCCAAGCAGCGCAGCGCGGTCACGGTGCCGCTGTCGGCGGCCGCCGCCGGCAGCGCCGCGGTAACGGTGCGCGTCAGCGGGCCGGGCGGATTTGCCCTCGAACGCAGCTACGCGCTCACCGTGCGACCGGCCACGCAGATCCTTGCGCGCCGAACGGTCAAGCCGCTCGCCAAAGGCGAGAGCCTCGTCCTCTCCAACGACCTGTTCGCCGATCTCGTACCGGGGAGCGGAAGCGTCGCGCTGTCGGTCGGCGTCTCGACCGCGCTCGATGCGGCGGCGCTGCTGGCGGCGCTCGATCGCTATCCGTTCGGTTGTTCCGAGCAGATCGCCAGCCGCGCACTGCCGCTGCTGTATGTCAATGATCTCGCGACTTCGGCGCAGCTTGCACTCGATACGTCCGTCGACCAGCGCATCCGCGACTCGATCGAGCGGCTGCTTGCACGGCAGGGCTCCAATGGGTCGTTCGGGCTGTGGTCCGCGGGCGGTGATGACGTGTGGCTCGATTCCTACGTCACCGACTTCCTGACGCGTGCGCGTGAGCGCGGTTTTGCGGTGCCCGATATCGGATTCAAGCTCGCGCTCGACCGGTTGCGCAATTTCGTCGGCAACGCCGAGGACCCAGCCAAGGACGGCGGGCGCAATCTTGCTTATGCGCTTTACGTGCTGGCGCGCAATGGCGCCGCGCCGGTCGGAGACCTGCGGTACTTCGCCGACACCAAGCTCGACGCGATCGCGACCCCGATCGCCAAGGCGCAGATCGCGGCGGCGCTCGGCATGCTCGGCGACCGCGCGCGTGCCGAACGTGTCTATGCGGCGGCGCTCGCGTCGCTCGCGCCGCGGCCCGTGCTCGACTACGGCCGCAGCGACTATGGCTCGGTGCTGCGGGATGCGGCGGCGCTGGTGACGCTTGCGTCCGAAGGCGCCGCCCCGCGTGCGACCATCACCGGTGCCGTGGAGCGCGTGGAGGCCGCGCGCGGCCTCACGCCATATACCTCGACGCAGGAGAACGCGTGGATGGTCCTTGCCGCCCGTGCGCTGGTCAAGGACGCCCAGACCGTGGCGCTCGATGTCGGCGGCGAGAAGACGCAAGGCGCGCTCAATCGCACCTTGCGTCCGGCCGAACTTGCGCAACCGGTGAAGGTGACGAATGCCGGCGACGGCCCGGTGCAGGCCGTCGTCACGGTGTCTGGAGCCCCGGTCGTGCCCGAACCGGCAGCGGAAAACGGCTTCAAGATCGAGCGCAAATACTACACGCTCGCCGGAAAGCCCGCGGATCCGGCCAAAGCCAAGCAGAACGATCGCTTCGCGGTGGTTCTGAAGATCACGGAACCGCAGCCGCAGTTCGGGCGGCTCATCGTCGCCGATTATCTTCCCGCCGGCTTCGAGATCGACAATCCGCGGCTGGTGTCGTCGGGGGACACTGGGACGCTCGCGTGGATCGAAGATGCGCAGGAGCCGGTGAATTCCGAGTTCCGGGACGACCGCTTCAGCGCGGCCTTCCAGCGCAAGAGCGGCGATCCGTCCGTGTTCACCGTCGCGTATGTGGTGCGCGCTGTTTCGCCTGGCCGGTATATCCACCCGCAGGCTTACGTAGAGGACATGTATCGCCCCGACCGCTTTGGCCGCACCGTCACCGGGACGGTCGAGGTCACGGCGGCAAAATGAGAAGCGGCGGATTACGGAAGGCGCTGCGGGGAGGGCGGCTCTGTTGCGTGATACTCTGACCCCCGGCCGGACGGCTGCGCCACCGCGCCGACGCTTCGGATCGCGCCGGCGGCGATGGCTGGGCTTGGCTCTGGCCGTCGTGTTCGTCGCGACCGCGATGGTCCTGTCAGGCGGAGCCTGGTGGATCGCGTCGCTCGGTCCGCCGCCGTTGGGGGAGGGGCTTGCATTCTCCACCCTGGTGGTGGACCGGGATGGAAGGCTGCTGCGGCCCTACACCACGCTGGACGGGCGCTGGCGGTTGCCCGCCGGCCGCGAACAGGTCGATCCGCGGTTTCTGCAACTGCTGCTCGCCTACGAGGACAAGCGCTTTGGCGCGCATCGCGGCGTCGACCCGCTCGCGCTCGGCCGCGCCTTCACGCAATTGCTCGGTCACAGACGCATCATCTCCGGCGCCTCGACCATCACGATGCAGGTCGCACGCCTGCTCGAACCGCGCACCGAGCGCAGCCTCACCGCGAAACTGCGGCAAATGGTGCGTGCGCTCGAGCTCGAGGTCACGCTCTCCAAGGACGAAATCCTGGCGCTGTACCTGAGTCTTGCGCCGTATGGCGGCAATCTCGAAGGCGTGCGCGCAGCTTCGCTCGCCTACTTCGGCAAGGAGCCGCGCCGCCTGACGCTGGGAGAGGCGGCCATGCTGGTCGCCTTGCCGCAATCACCTGAGCAGCGCCGCCCCGACCGCTCCGCGGACGCGGCGCGCAATGCGCGCGACCGGGTGCTCGATCGCCTCGGCGCCGCGGGCGTCGTTCCTTGGGACGAGATTGCCCGCGCGAAGCATGAGCCGGTGCCGGACGGACGCAAGCCGATGCCAATGCTGGCGCCGCACGCGGCCGACGCCGTGATCGCGGCTGCGCCGGATCGCAGCCTGCATCGCCTGACCATCGACGCGGCGCTGCAGCGGAATCTCGAGGACCTTGCGCGTGAGCGCGCGCGTGCGCTCGGATCCGAAATCTCGGTCGCTATCGTTGCGGTCGATCATGGCAGCGGCGAGGTGCTCGCGCGGGTCGCCTCGGCGGACTACTTCGACACCCGCCGTTCCGGACAAGTCGATATGACTGCGGCGGTGCGCTCGCCCGGCTCGACCCTCAAGCCGTTCATCTACGGGCTCGGTTTCGAGGATGGGCTTATCCATCCCGACACCTTGATCGAGGACCGCCCCATCCGCTACGGCAACTATGCGCCGGAAAATTTCGATCTGACGTTCCAGGGCACGGTCACGGTGCGCCGCGCCTTGCAGCTTTCGCTCAACGTGCCGGCGGTGGCGGTGCTCGATAAGATCGGCGCCAATCGCTTCGCCGCGCGGCTCGAGCAGGCCGGCGGATCGTTCGCATTGCCCGAAGGGGAAGTGCCCGGGCTCGCCATCGGCCTGGGTGGCGTCGGGGTGAAGCTCACCGATCTGGTTGCGCTCTATGCCGGGCTGGCGCGGCTCGGCACGACGGTGCCGCTCACCGAGCGCGTTGCCAACAGTGTGGAGGCCCCGAGCGGGCGCCGGCTGTTGGATCCGGTTGCCGCCTGGTATGTGGGCAGTATCCTTCTCGGCACGCCGCCACCGGAAAACGCAGCCGGAGGCCGCATCGCCTTCAAGACCGGGACTTCGTACGGTTATCGAGACGCCTGGGCCGTGGGCTTCGACGGCAGGCATACCATCGGGGTCTGGGTCGGCCGCCCCGACGGCGCGCCGGTACCGGGCCTGCTCGGGCGGGTCGCGGCGGCGCCGATCCTGTTCGATGCCTTTGCGCGCACCGGCAAGCTGCCGGCCCCGCTGCCGCGGGCGCCCAGCGGCACGCTCGTTGCGGCGACGGCCAAGCTGCCGCCGCCCCTGCAGCGTTTCCGCCCCGGCGCTCTCGCGGGCGAGAGTGCCGAGCCCCAGCTCCGCATCATGTTCCCTCCCAACGGCGCCCGGCTCGAGCTTGCGAGCGATGGCTCCGGCAAGCTTGACCCGATCGCGCTCAAGGTAACGGGGGGAGCCGGCGCGCTGACGGTGCTGGTCAACGGATTGCCGGTGCCGGCCTCGCGTGGAAGGCGAGCGCTGTTATTCGAGCCGGAAGGGCCGGGCTTCGTGCGGCTCACCGTTATGGATGGCCGCGGTGCGATCGACAGCGTCGTGGTGCGGTTGCAATAGATAGCGGCCGTTCTCGCGAGGTCTCATCCCGCGCGACTGCGTGATTGCACCGGCGAACGGGCATAGTAGATTTTGCGCGGAAACGTTCCAACCCGACGGGGGGCACATGCTGC
>CAWIGD010000020.1:0-42945 GCA_963835165.1 uncultured Alphaproteobacteria bacterium | reverse complement strand
TTCGATCTTCGGCCGCTCTGAGTTCCATAGAAAGCTTGTGTGCAAAACTCATGGCCCGATCGCAGTCTTCTTTTGCCAAGTCCGCCGCCGTTCGAATTTGAGCAACGATGGCTTGTCCTGCGTCGTCCAGCTGAGCAACTCTATTCGGCGCCTTCTCTTTGGGCGCAAATTTGAGCACTTGCTCAGATGTGTCTGTCTCGCTGAATTCATGACTAAGCCCCTCTCACCTCGTTCGGGATCGCGATCTTTACCGGCACGCTTCCCTCAGAATGTAACCGTACCAAAGTCTCGGCAGACGAATCCGCAGGTCCGTCATTCGATCAGGGGATCAGGCATGACCGTGAACTCAGCAGGCAAATGCGGGCGGCCGGACGATAGCGCAAGCCAAGGCGCTTCACGGCAAATTACCTTTAGCCAGGATGGCTGGATCGTAGATCACCGACCGCGCCGGATGAATTCCAGGATTTGGCGGCCCAATGCATCGTCGGCAGTATTGAACTGGTAGACCATCGAAAGATGATTGTGCAACTCCATACGCGTGAAGCGCGGACATGCGCGGTCCCGTTCGCATAAGGCGCCAGCCGGGCCCGCGCCCCATGGCGATGCCGCAGCTTTTTTTCGTGAGCGAAACATCAGCGCTTATGTGAATTGGTTCACAAAGCGGTCGTGAAGGAAGCGCTACTCCCATCAATGCAGATGCGTTGGGGAGAAAATGATGTCCGACCTTGCCAACTCTAGCTTCAGTTTTTCGCAGGGCTTTTCGACCGACCTCGCGGTCGTGTGCCTGTTTTGTGCGCTGGGCCTTGTCCTTGTCGCAGGGATACTGCCGATGATCGCGCCCGAGGACATGAGCTGGGTACTGTCCCACATAGAATGATTGCATCTCGTCGCGTGAACTTTTCCTGGCGCGGTCTGTTTAGGCCATAGCTCGGCGTCGCATCGGCCTCAACACGACGAGCGCCATGACTGCCGCGACAATGTTGAGGATCGCCGCGACATAAAATACAGCGTGCCAGCTGCCGGTTGCATTGGTCAACACGTTTGCTAAGGGGACCAGCAGCGACGCCGTCCCCTTCGCCGTATAAAGCATGCCATAATTCGTTGTCGCGAATTTCCTGCCATAGATGTCGGTGCAGGTCGCTGGAAAGAGCGAATAGATCTCGCCCCAGGCGAAGAACACCATGCCCGACAGGATCACGAACAGGACCGGATTGTTTGCGAAGTAGAGCAACGCATAGATGCCGACACCCTCGACGAAGAAGGCGATGAACATCGTGTTCTCTCGACCGATATGGTCGGACACCCAACCGAAGAACGGCCGACAGATGCCGTTGAGCACCCGGTCGATCGTCAAGGCGAAGGTAAGCGCCGGTAGAGTGAGTCCCAGGATGGAAACCGGCACGCTCGCGATCTTGTAGTCGTTGGCAATCGGCGCAAGCTGGGCGATTGCCATGAGACCGCCGGCGCCGACCATCACGAACATCGCATACATGACCCAGAATACCGGAGTCTTCAGCACTTCGGCTGGGCCGTAGTCGCGCCGCGTCTGCTGCACGGCGGGGGTGGCCGGCGACACGACCTCGCCCGGCTGCGGGGCGCGGAGCAGCAGCGCGACAAGGATCACCACGATGCCCTGCCCGAGCCCGAACCAAAGGAAGGCCGCTTGATAACCGCTCGACTGGATCATGCTGGCGATCGGAATCACCGTCAGCGCCGAGCCGGCGCCGAAGCCGGCTGCGGTCAGTCCAGCTGCAAGACCCCGCCTGTCCGGGAACCACTTCAGTGCGTTGCCGACCGAAGCCCCGTAAATGACGCCGGCTCCAATACCGCCGATCGCGGCGCCGAGATAGAGTAGAAAGAGGGAGTCAGCCACCGAGTTGATAATCCAGGCTACCGCGACAAGCACGCCACTGCCGCAGACCATCACCCGTGGTCCGAACTTATCAATCAGATACCCCTCAAACGGAACCAGCCAAGTTTCGGTCAAAACGAAGATTGTGAATGCGACTTGGATCGCGGCACGTCCCCAGTGGTATTTCTGATCGATGGGATTGACGAAAAGCGTCCATCCGTATTGCAAATTGGCAATCATCACCATGCAAATGATGCCGAAGATCAGTTGACCCCAACGGGTCGCGTCGGAAGCCGCCGCCCGCGATGAAATCGCATGTGTTGTGCTGATAGTCACGGCTTCCTCTCTTCCCCCACGTCATCCCTTCGCCGCGCTTTCCTCCTTTCAAATCCCACCGGGCCTTCCGGTTCCGCGAAAGGCACGCCATTCAATCGAACTTCCATGTTCGCCTCCGTCACGACGTTCGATCCTCAAGAGTTCAACCAATGGCGGTGAACCGCAATGGCGTCCTTTAAATAGACCGTCTTAATTACCCGCCATCCGCGAGCCAGAAATGTCTGGACATTACTTTGTGCGGCGCAGCATTTAGGTGTGCAGCGCGCTGAGCCGTTCTCATTGGCTCGATTAGTCACCAGCTGCCCCAAGTCTTCGAATTCACCATTGTGTTGAGGTCGCCGAGGTCGCAAACTTAAGACGCTCCCGCCCGGGCCTTTCCGTCACGAGAATTCGGTAATAGCTGCGCATCGCTGAGGTGAGCCGATGGAAAATTTCCTGAGCGCACTGGCGTTCGCCGGTTTGATCGCCGCCCAATTCTTGTCTGTTGTGCTTGTTCAAACGCAACGTTGCGACGACCAATTTCCAGGCACATGGAATCGAAAAGCGAGCATCCCAGCGCGCTGGCCATCCGCGGAATCCGTTAGGACGTCGGCCCACCAATTCTCCCCCATCGATTGTTCGGATGCGACCACGACCGCGGTCGACCGCCTGACTCGCCTGCAGCATCGCGATCAGCAAGTGCGCTACGTCGGGACGTCGCAAGCCTGCACCGGGCGCGGGCGATCATCGTGAGGCGCTGATCGCCGGGGACATTTTTCCGGAAAAATTCTCAAGGGCGCGAAGCGCGGCCGCCAACGGACTGGGGCCGACGAAATCCCCCGCCTCGCACGGAAGGCGCACAACGTTGCGGCCGGCTCTTCGAGGTGAAGAACCGGCCGCGTGCGAACCCGGTCAGGGGGGTCGGGGGGGGGGACCGGGATCGCGGAATCTAGTTGTGATGGCGATGTAGGATGCCCGACCGAGACGACCTCACACTTGTATTGCGCCACCCAATGTTGACAGTGTAAAGATACGGCTACCGGCAAAAGCAACGCCTGTCAAGTGAATATTGACATCGTCAATATATGGAATGAGCAGCGATGATCACGACCAAACGAGCCTCTAGCCGCGAAGCTCTTCGGGCAGGCAAGAAGCGGCGCGCGGCCAAGCGCGCAGCGCCCTATCATCACGGCTCGTTGCGAGAGGCGATGCTTCGGGCTGCCGAAAGTATCCTGGAGCGCGACGGTATTGGGGGATTAACGTTACGCGCAGCTGCCCGGGAGGCGGGCGTGTCGCACTCTGCTCCAAAAAATCACTTCGGAGACGTCATGGGCCTGCTGAGCGATCTCGCCGCGGTTGGCTTCGGGCGATTTCGGGCCGCGATGGAGGCACAAATTCGCAAGAGCGATCCAGCCCCTGCACGGTTGGAAGCAATCGGACGCGGCTATGTCACCTTCGCGCGGACATATCCAGATCTTTTTCTGCTGATGTTTCGCAGCGAGCGTCTCGATTTCACTCGACCGGCGTTGCAATCGGCTGCAGACGCCGCGCTCGATGTGCTCGCAGGCACGGTGAGAGCGGTTCGCGATGAACCCACGCAGGCGACGCTGACGCTGCCTCAAGCCGCTCAAATGGTAGTCGCATGGTCGTTGGTGCACGGTTTTGCGATGCTGTTATTGGACGACCGCTTGAAACAGCTTATCGCTAAGTTGCCGCCTGGCGTCGATGAGATGGCGCTCCTTCCCGCGATTTTGAGCGCCGCGCTCCCAAAAAACTAGAGAACTTTGCCGGCCGTTATTTCGACATCTATCTGCTTACGGAGCAGCGATGGGACGAGGCTGGTATCGACGTCGTCATGTCGATCGCGACGTTTGCGGGCATCCTGGCGCAAAACCCAGGCGGCCGAATTCACGTTGCATATCTTGCGCGGCCGCTGCGCCGCTCGCCCCGACCGCTCGCCCTTCCTCGCGGATGAGGCGGCAGCCTTACGTGGCCAGGCCATCGGCGACGGTGCCGTCTTTCAAGAACGTTATTTTCGCCCGCCGGAATTAATCCCCGGTGGGTCCGGGAAATATGGGCGCTGAGTGGCCTACCGGGCTCGGCGACCCCGGCCTGCGGCAAACGGTGTTTTAGCGCGCTGAGTCTGTCAAACTCTCAAATTCCGCGGTTCCAGAAATCGTAGTAACGCTCAATGTTCATGGGCAAGAACGCATTGTAATTCGGCCAGGCTTCGTACTTTGGCAGCTTGATCTCCTTCTGCGCGTCGGCATAGGACTTGCCTTCGCTCACAGCCTGCTTCACCGCGGCGGAAAGATCCTGAAGGTAGGCGAGCTCTTCGCGCGCATTGTCTTTGGTTCCGGTTTGCTTGCCGCCCGGCCCCGGATGGCCGGGAATAAGGGTTTCCCAATCCATCTCGATGACCTTCTTCAGCCCTTCCTCGATGTCAGGCACGTAAGTGTCGGCCATGCCGCGGAACTGTATGCCTTGGATCGGAATCCAATCGACAGTGAAGATGATCTTCTCCCTCGGTAACCGCATCACCAGCGTGCTGTCGGAGTGGTTCTTGCCGACATAGTTGAGCTCGAGCGTGGTACCGCCGAGCGTGATGTTGCTGCTGCCGTCGACGACCTGGTCGGGGACAACGACGTCATCGGGCTTGAGCGCAGCGATACGGTCCCTGGCATTGCGGTGCGCGACGAAGGTCGCGCCAAGGTCTTTGAACGGCTTGCCACCGGCGATGTGGTCGAAATGGATGTGGCTGTAGATGACGTATTTGATCGGCGCCTTGGTCACGGCCTCGATCGCGTCGATATAAGGCTTCGCCGGTCGCCGCTCGCTGATCGGGTCGGTGGCAATCACGCCGTCCGGTGTGACGATGAACATCGACTGGTGACCGCCATAGCGGAAGATATAGACGTTGTCCGCGACCTTGGTGGTGGCGAATGGAGGCGGAGCCGGCTGCTGCGCCTGTGTGGGCGTAGCAAGCACGATGGTGACGAGCGCTGCGGTCATACCAGCAAAGTGAGCCCACAACATGTCGCTTTCTCCCTAGTGCGTTGAAACGCGCGGAGCGCAACTCTCACGCGCGCGCATTTCAAATGCAACAGGGATTGCGCCGATGGACCGAACCGCAGGCGCGACGCATTCAGCCTCCGGCCATGCTGGAGCTACTGGCGCGATTAATCACGTGAACCCCGAGCCTGGATTCTTTTGAGCGTCCGCGGTCGACCGACGAAGTGGGACAAGTGGTATTCGACGAGTCGCTGGCTCGCATCCGAAGGCACCAGCTACGCGAACACCTGCAAGTATTACCTTGATTCACGCCCGCAGAGATTTGTGATCACGTCGAGCCACATCGCGGCGACGCCAACAAATTCTGGCTCGGCCCGTTCATGAGCCTCTGCAAGCACTGCCACGACAGAACGAAGCGATTCGTTGAGCTCCATGGGGTTCAGACCCGATATTGGCCTCGATGGCTGGTCGCTCGATCCAAATCATCCGGTGTATCGGGGGCGGTAAAGCCTGCCGAAACCCAGTTAGCCCACCGACTGGGCAGACGTCAGTTCCGCGAGCGTCGAAGCCCAGCCTCTTTGCCGTACGCAGTGTGCAAATAGGCTTGAACCAGCGTGACCAGGCCAACGGACCGGGAAGGAACCCGGGATAGTAGCCAATTGGCATAAATTATATTGAGAATTCATAGGCTTAAGAGATACAGCGGCGGAGCGCCGACAGGCGCACTTGTGTTGTTGTCGCGCTTGCGAGGCGCGACTTCCGCGCTGGTGAGGCGCGGCGCGTCCCATGACGCGGGACGCTCGCCTCTCGGCGCTCCACCGTGGCGGTTTTCGGCCGGGGGCCGCGCTTCCATCTCCGGCATTGCCTCCGGATCCGTGCAGCGAGCTCCTCGCAGCCAGGTCGTCATGCCTGGCGGGCGGTGTCCCGGACCTCCCGAGCCCGCGGTTACGAGCCGCAGCCGCAGGACGCCACTCCCCGCTCCGCCTTCAGGATCGTCTCTAGAAGACGCCCCTCCTGGAGCGAGGATGCGAACCTTATACTATGAATTCGTTTCGTAGTCAATTGATATCTTCATATCGTAGCTAAAAGATGTCGCCACTGGCCCCACCAGATCGTGCGTCAGCCGGCGCGCGACAGCTGGCCGAACAGCCGCCGGTAGACCTTGGGCATGACATCGGGCAGGTCCTCCGCAATCAATCCCGGCCCGGCCTCGGCGCCGGCCTCGCCGTGCAGCCAGACCGCCGCTGCCGCAGCCTCGAACCCGGGCATGCCCTGGGCGAGGCAGCCTGCCGCCAGCCCCGCCAGCACGTCGCCCGATCCGGCCGTGGCAAGCCAGGGCGGCGCGTTGTTGGCGATCGCAGCCCGACCGTCTGGGGCCGCCACCACGGTGTCCGGCCCCTTGAGCAGCACGATCGCTCCCGATGCCTTCGCCGCCCTGCGCGCCCTTTCAAGCTTTGAGCGAGACTCTTCGTTTATTTCTTTGAAAAGCCGAGCAAACTCTCCTTCATGCGGCGTCAAGACGGTCGGCCTCGCGCGCCCCGTTACGGCGGCGAACAGGGTTTGCGGTTCGTCGGCGAAGCTGGTCAGCGCATCGGCGTCGAGCACGACTGCGCGTTCGCCGGCGAGCGCGGCGAGGACCAGTTGGCGCATCTCGCCACCCACGCCGCCGCCCGGCCCCAGCACCACCGCATTGCGGCGGCGATCGCTCAGAAACTCTTTCAGCCCATCGGCGCCTTCGACCGGCCGAGCCATCACGGCGAGGTTGGCCACTGCGTTGACCAGGAGCGCGTCGCGCGGGCTGGCGATGGTGACGAGCCCCGCGCCGGCGCGAAGCGCGCCGCGCGCCGCAAGCCGCGCCGCACCGGTCGAGGAGAGCCCACCGGACACCACGACCGCATGGCCGCGGCCGTATTTGTGTCCGTCCGTGCGCGGCACCGGGAAGCTCTTGGCCCAGAGTTCCGGGCCGTTGAGCCAGCACCGCGGCTTGATCTGCTCGAGCACGTCTGCGGGGATCCCGATGTCGGCCACACGAATGCTCCCGCAGTAAAGCCGGCCGGGCAGCAGCACATGGCCGATCTTGCGGCGGAAGAACGTCACCGTTTCCCCAGCCTTGACCGCGAGACCCATCACCGCCCCGGTCGTGCCGTTGATGCCGCTCGGCAGATCGACCGCAAGGACGCAGGGTGCAGTGTTCATGGCCTCGATCATGGTGCGCGCGACGCCTTCGACCGGGCGGTCGAGACCAGCCCCGAACAGCGCATCGACGACGATCTCGGCCGGCATCAGGGCGGCCGGTGCCGCGGCCGCGCAGGGACCGGGCCAGCGCTGCGCCGCCAGGGCTGCATCCCCCTTGAGCCGCTCGCGGTCGCCGACCAGCAGCAGTCTTACCCGGTACCCGCGCTCGGCCAGCAGGCGGGCGGCCACGAAGCCATCGCCCCCGTTGTTGCCCGGCCCTGCCACGACGGCGACGCGCGTGCCGGTCGGATGCCGCGCCGCGACGCTGTCGGCGACCGCCTGCCCGGCGGTTTCCATCAGCGCGATGCCGGCGACCCCGGCCGCGATCGTCAGGCGGTCGGCCTCGGCCATCTCGGCGGTGGTGAGCAACTCAATCATCGCCGCTCCAAAACTGCTCGCCCAGACTAATGCCGTCTTGAAGCTCGCGATATCCCGCTCAATTCCGTTGCCCGCAGCGAGAGATACGCGCGTATGATCACAAAATGAGCAAATTGCTCAATTTCTAATCTGAGGCCGCGCCCGGCCGATCGGGACAGGCGCGGGGATGCCTCTTAAATGTCTGATGGACGGCCACTTTTTCCCCTCGACAGGGCTTGGCACGGACCCTGCTAACCGTGAGCGCGGCCGCGCCGGCGGCGCGTTGCTGGCCGGCCAAAGGAAGGAAACGCGATGAAGAAGATCGAGGCGGTAATCAAGCCCTTCAAGCTCGACGAGGTGAAGGAGGCGCTGCAAGAGGTCGGGCTGCAGGGCATCACGGTCACTGAAGCCAAGGGTTTCGGCCGGCAGAAGGGACATACCGAGCTTTATCGCGGAGCCGAATACGTCGTGGATTTCCTCCCCAAAGTGAAGATCGAGATTGTGCTCGGCGATGACATGGTCGAGAAAGCCGTCGAGGCCATCCGTCGCGCCGCCCAAACCGGTCGGATCGGCGACGGAAAGATCTTCGTCTCCAACATCGAAGAAGCCATCCGGATCAGGACGGGGGAGTCCGGACTGGACGCCATCTGAGCCGCGGGTTCCCGCACGACCTTGACGGCCTCCCTGCTGCTCCAAGGCCACCATTACGAAAGGTACGCATTCCATGACCACCGCCAAAGAAGTCATGAAACTGATCAAAGACAACGATGTGAAGTACGCCGACTTCCGCTTTACCGATCCGCGCGGCAAGTGGCAGCACGTCACCTTCGACATCAGCATGATCGAGGAGGACACCTTCGCCGAAGGCCAGATGTTCGACGGCTCCTCGATCGCCGGATGGAAGGCGATCCACGAATCCGACATGAACTTGATGCCGGACCCGGCCTCCGCCGTGATTGATCCGTTCTTCGCCGAAACGACGCTGTCGCTGGTCTGCGATGTGCTCGAGCCGACCACCGGCGAGCCCTACAACCGCGACCCCCGCGGCATCGCCAAGAAGGCCGAGGGATACGCCAAGGGCACCGGCGTCGGCGACACCATCTATTTCGGCCCGGAAGCCGAGTTCTTCGTGTTCGATGACGTCAAGTATTCGGCCACGCCCTACAACACCGGCTTCAAGCTCAACTCGGTCGAGTTCCCCATCAACTCCGACACCGACTATGAGGGTGGCAATCTCGGCCATCACATCGGTTTCAAGAAAGGCTATTTCCCCGTCCCGCCGCAGGACACCATCCAGGACATGCGCTCCGAAATGCTCGGCGCCATGGCGCGCATGGGCGTCAAGGTGGAGAAGCACCACCACGAGGTGGCGTCGGCCCAGCACGAGCTCGGCATGAAGTTCTCGCCCATGGTGGTGATGGCCGACCAGCTGCAGATCTACAAGTACTGCATCACCCAGGTGGCGCAGATCTACGGCAAGACCGCCACCTTCATGCCGAAGCCGATCTACGGCGACAACGGCTCGGGCATGCACTGCCATCAGTCGATCTGGAAGGACGGCAAGCCGGTCTTCGCCGGCAACAAGTATGCGGACCTCTCCGACACCTGCCTGTCCTACATCGCCGGCATCATCAAGCACGCCAAAGCCATCAACGCCTTCACCAATCCGACGACGAACTCGTACAAGCGTCTCGTCCCCGGCTTCGAGGCGCCCGTGCTGCTCGCCTATTCGGCGCGCAACCGCTCGGCCTCCTGCCGCATTCCCTACACCACCAACCCGAAGGCCAAGCGCGTCGAGGTGCGTTTCCCCGATCCGCTCGCCAACCCCTATCTCGGCTTCGCCGCGATGCTGATGGCCGGCATGGACGGCGTGAAGAACAAGCTCGACCCCGGCCCGGCCATCGACAAGGACCTTTACGACCTGCCGCCGGCGGAGCTCAAGCAAATCCCGACCGTCTGCGGCTCGCTGCGTCAGGCACTGGAGGAGCTCAGCAAGGATCGCGCCTTCCTCAAGGCCGGCGGCGTGTTCGACGACGACTTCATCGACAGCTATATCGACCTTAAGATGACCGAGGTGATTCGGTTCGAGCACACCCCGCATCCGGTCGAGTTCGAGATGTACTATTCGGCGTAGCGTCCTCCCAACACCGTAACCGACGGTGCAACTTCAAGGGCGCCCGCGGGCGCCCTTTTCTGTGGACCGAGGGTCCGCCGACGGCTCCAGCAATGTCAACTTTGGTAAGCTCACGAGTTGACATGCGCGGGCTTGACCCGCGCACGTCCCTCGCAAAGACGTGAGGCAATCACGCGATATCCTATCGCCAAGCCAATGATGGACTCGCGGGAAACGCCTTGGCCTGACTGGACCTTCCTTACCCGTGCTCCAGATAGAAGTCGTTGAACGGCGTGTTGCCTCGGGCCGGATCGGGAACCTGAGTTGCCCTCAAACGACTGAACGGGACACAATCGGGACCGTGGTAAAACGGGCTCACGCGCAACGCGCGAGCAGCCTCCTCGAATTTCGTCATGTCGCGGCAGTTCTTCGAATAGCCGGGGACGTCCTCGGGACGGGGAATGCTCATCAGAACCCTCCTCTGAATTCGCGCTTGACATACACAGTTATAGTTGCATAGCGGTTGTGTAGGTTCAAGAGGAAGCTGCGCAGCGAACCGGTGGCTCGCTCGGACGGATAAGATCTCAAGTCGTCGCTGATTAGTCCGAATGACTTGTCGCGAGAGACAGCAGCCGAGAGTTGCTTCGCCTTCGAGCGATCGGACCACGCTGGCCGGTGGACGCAACCGGTGCAGTTCGCGCGAGCGAATTACTTTGCGAGCGGGACGAACGGATTCCCGGCCGGGATCGCCGGACGATGAAGTGCTACTCGACCCTGTACGCGACTGCGGAGCATTACTTGACCGACAAACGCGACTATTCGGTTGTAGAAACGCTTCCAGGCATGCCGGGAGATGGCCAGTATTTGGCTCGATGCTCCCACACAATTGATATTCTGCACCGGTCATGCAAGATTTGGTTGATCAGGTTCGGAATGGCCACCTGAGCAACTCAAAGGCAAAGCAATGGCTACCATCGATATTCTAAGCCTCATCAAGTTGGGCGACTTGAGTGACGAGCAGAAGGCCCACCTGAAGAAAAAATTGAGCGAGAGAAAGAAGAAGCTGGCAGCGGCGATGAAGCGCGTGGACCAGGGCCTCGCGGCGCTAGGGAAAAAGTCGAAAACCAAGAGAGCGAAGCGGAGATGACGGTCATGTCCGGCTAGCGGTCAGAGCCGGCTAGTTCTGTTCGCCGTCTGAGGACCCTCATAAAACGGCTTGGTGAAGCGGGACGATGACAATGAAAATCATCATGGCGGTCGTGAGCCTCGGTCTGCTGATGTCGGTCGAGCCAGTCAACGCGCAGGACACTAAAATCTACGAGTTTACGGTTGGTCGTCATGAGGCTATCAGCAGGGCCGTTAGCAGGAACGACATCGACAACATCCTGACCGAGGCTTCGAAAGTCCTGCAGAAATGCAATGTGGTGCTCAAACGGAAGGATTCCGTTGGCACGTTCACCTCACCCAATCCAGATCCAGACGCGAGAATAAACAGTAAGACCGACCGCGACGCAGTACATAGGGAGAATTTTGACATCAAGGTTGTCAAAATTCCCTTTAATTTCTGTCGGACCCATCTAATAGGAGCTTACATGGGGTGCGCATGGGATCCGGCGCCGAACGAGGACCTACCTCAGCACCGATCGATGATTGTCGGCAAATCAAGAGGTGATCTAAAGCATAGCGGCGTGACATGGGCCCACGAGTTTGGACACAGGACAGGTTTGCCGCATCGAAATGACAGAAACGCCCTGATGGCATGTGAGGTTAAAGTCGGCAATGTGGAGATCAATCAGCATGAATGCGATTGCCTCCGCGGGGGCCCGGGATTTTGCGATGATCCACCGGGACCTGCAGGACGATGCCCCATCGCTCGTTGAGCCACCTTCGCCATTTTTTCCCCGCTGGGCACCCGATCGCCCGCCGCCAACTCGCCAAGCACCGTGGTGAGCTCACTACCGCTTCGTGCCTCGCATTGCTCCTCCCTTGCAGTTACTTTCTAATGTCTATCTGAGCCCGGTTGCGATGGGCAGGCGCGGTCCACATAGCAATCGTCGCGCTGCATTTTGGAAAAGGACATCATGAAGCTTCTCCGCAGAAATTTCCTGCATCTCGTGGCGGGTGTTCCGACTCTTCTGGCCATGCCGCGGTTCGCATGGGCGCAGTCCTATCCGGCCCGGCCCGTCCGCATCATTATCGGCTTTCCGGCCGGTGGGACGACGGACATCGGCACGCGCTTGATCGCGCAGCAGCTTTCGGAGCGACTGGGCCAGCCGTTCATTGTCGAGAACAGGCCGGGTGCCGGCACCCATATGGCCACGGAAGCAGTCGCCAGCGCCGTTGCCGATGGCTACACGCTGCTCATGGCCACGGCCTCTAATGCGATCAACGAAACGCTCTACACCAGAATCAACTACAACTTTCTCCGCGACATTGTGCCCGTGGCGGGCGTCATCAGATCTCCATTCGTCCTGGAGGTGAATCCGGCGGTCCCGGTCAAGACGGTTCCCGAACTGATCGATTTCGCCAAGGCCAATTCGGGAAGGATCAACTTGGCATCGTTTGGCACCGGCACCAGCAGTCATCTGACCGGCGAACTGTTCAAGATGATGGCTGGGATCGAAATGCAGCACGTGCCCTATCGCGGGTCCGCCCCCATGCTCATCGACCTGCTGAGCGGTCAAGTACAAGCTGCCTTCGACAACTTACCGGCATCGATCGAGCACATCAGATCCGGCAAGCTGCGTCCGCTTGCGGTGACTACTTCGATGCGCTCCGAGGCCTTGCCCGATGTTCCGGCCTTGCGAGAAACGCTGCCGGGCTTCGAGTCGAGCGCATGGATCGGCATTGCTGCACCCAAAAACACGCCCGCCGAGATCATCGAGACGCTCAACAAGGAGATCAACGCCGCTCTTTCCGATCCCAAGATCAGGGCTCGCTTTGCAGAACTGAGCGGAGTGGTCCTTGGGGGCACGGCCGCCGACTTTGGAAAGCTTATCTCTGAAGAAACGGAAAAGTGGGGCAAGGTCATCCGCACGGCTAACATCAAACCGGAGTGAAGGCGGCGGCGGACGGCGGGGTTTTCCGGCGCGAATCCGACTGTACCTCTCCCGCCATTTGACCGCAGGTATGGCGGAGACACTCAGCAGGAGGTCCCACGCATCTCTCCGCTTTCGCAATGTCGGGCGCATGGGTAGCCTAATGCTTCTGCTGGTTGATGATCAGTGATGTCACCCTCTAACCACCGTGATAGATGATCGGGCGGCCTAATTCGCAATGTAGTTACCAGGAGACGCGCATCATGAGCGTTGCTCGGTTGTCGGATCGAGTGCGGCGCGACCTGACGTATTTGAGCTATCCCGCGCGGGAATGGACCGTTCCGCGCTATCGGAACGGCACTCGGGTCCTTGATGTGTTGATCGTTGGCGGCGGTCAGGCCGGGCTTGCGATTGCATTCGGGCTGCAACGGGAGCGGATAACCAATGTCAGGATCGTCGACCGTAGTCCACCCGGGCTCGAAGGACCTTGGCGCCGATTTGCCCGTATGCGGGTCCTACGCACATCGAAGGACGTGACGGGCATCGACCTTGGCATCCCGAGCCTTACACCCCGTGCTTGGTACGAGGCGAGATTCGGTCGCCAAGCCTGGGAGCGCATCAACGCCTTTCCCCCGGAGGTATGGCGGGAATATCTCGATTGGTACCGCGACGTTCTGAAGCTTCAGGTCGATAACGAGGTCGAAGTCACTTCGATTGAGCCGGCCGGTGATCTTCTCCTCGCTCATCTCCGTCGGAAAGGCGGGATCAAACGCGTCTATGCCCGAAAGATTGTCCTCGCGACCGGTATGGAAGGCAGCGGAGGCTGGCGGACTCGTCAAGACCTCGTCGCCAACTTGCCCTCGAAACTTTATGCCAATTCGACCGACGACATAAACTTCGGCCGCCTTGCGGGAAAGCGCGTGGGCATACTCGGCGGCGGCGCCGCTGCTTTCGATAACGCGGCGGCGGCGCTGGAAGCTGGAGCCACAAGGGTCGACCTTTGCTTCCGCCGTGCCGATATTCCCCGCGTCAATCCACTCCTCTGGACGCATTTCGCGGGCATGCTTGGTCACTTCCGAGAGCTGACCGACCTGGAACGCTGGCGATTTATGCGCCACATTCTTGATGATTATGCACAACCACCCCCACAGGATGCCTTCTGGCGCTGTCGCAAATTCGAAAATTTCATGTGGCACGCCAACTGCGCATGGCACTCGGTCCAGGACCAAGGAGACGTCGTAGCGGTTGAAACCAAAGCGGGCACCTTCACGTTCGATTTCATCATCTTCGCCACAGGTGCCAATACGGATCTCCGAGCCCGGTCCGAACTTGCCCCGGTCATCCACCAGATTGCGCTCTGGCGCGACCGTTTCACGCCGCCGCCTGGCGAGGAGAGCGACATGCTCGCGAGATATCCTTATCTCGGCACGGCATTCGAGTTCATGGAACGCGAGCCTGGCAACCGCTCCTTTCCTCAGCCGGCTGCACAACTTCACGTTCGGCGCAACGCCCAGCCTCGGTCTGACCGGCGCTGCGGTCATCGGAATGAAGTACGGCGTGCCTCGACTGGTCAGCGGCTTGGTGCGGGATCTCTTCCGGGAGGATGCCGCCACATATTATCGGGACCTTGTCGCCTTTGCAGTGCCGGAACTGGAAACTCTCGAAAGCGCGTATGAATGGATTGGCCGCCTCGGCGCCGAAGCGCTAGACCCGAGCGATAAATTTGTTGCCCTTCTTTCAAAGCGCCCGCGCGTGGAGCGTGCTGCCTCGCAGGCCAAGCGCGGTTCCACAGGCTCTGCAAGGCGGCGCACGCGTGCGAAATGAGAACCTTTGCTGCGCCGCATTGACCGATCAGCTGTCGTGGGGAGATCAGTAAAAACATGGGCACTGCTTACCCAGCCATCGCGCCGACTGCACGCGGTCTGACACATCTACAACGCACTCGAACAATGAGGTAGCATCGAAAAAACGGGGGCGCCGTTGTCGAAGCTTATGGAGCAATTGCAAAACTCCCCGGCAAGCGAGAAGGTCGCAAACCGCGTTTTTTTGCGCCTTGAAGATCTTCTTGTTCATTATGCGCGGATCTCGCCCGGTCGCCACGCCATCCTGGCTCCCGACTTTGCCCCGCTGACATATGGCGCGCTGTGGGTCCGCGTGAATGCCGCGGTTCGCGAGTTGCGAAGCTTCGGGGTAGGCCCAACAGATCGAGTGGCCGTTGTACTGCCGGTCGGCGCAGAGACCGCTGTGGCGATCCTCGCGGTCGCGACGGCTGCAGTCTGCGTGCCTCTAAACCCGAGCTTCACCGCCGACGAATGGCAACGCTATTTCGGCGATCTCCAAGTAACGATGCTGTTGACGCGCGGGGATATGGATTCGGCGGCCAGGGGCGTCGCGCACCACCTTGGCATACCCGTCATCGATCTCTCGTCACGGCCTGGCGAAGCGCCTTGCGCGTTCGACCTTCTCAGCTCGGGAACGCGCCCGCCGGTTAGCGGCGAGTTTGCGTCCGGCGCGGACAGCGATGCCTTCATTCTGATGACGTCGGGCACCACGTCACGGCCGAAGATGGTCCCTTTAACGCACGCGAGCGTCTGCCAATCGGCCCATAACGCGGGTGCGGTGTTGCAGCTCGATGCCGTGGATCGGTTGCTCAATGTGCTCCCGTTGTTCCATGCGCATGGCCTTATTTCCGGGCTGCTGACCGCATTGGCGGCGGGATCGACCGTGGTGTGCACGCCCAGTTTCGATCCCGACGCTTTCTTCGAATGGCTGACTGAGTTTCGGCCAACCTGGTACACGGCGGTCCCAACAATCCATCGCGCGCTGTTATCGGCGGCCGATCGCCATAAACCCAGCTTACGCCGATGCTCCTTGCGGGTCGTTCGCTCGGCCTCCGCAACTCTGCCGCTGGAGGTGCTTCGCAAACTGGAATTGCTTTTCGGCGTCCCCGTGATCGAGACCTACGGCATGACGGAAGCCGCGTCTCAGATCGCCGCAAACCCTCTGGGAAGACGGAAGCCTGGTTCGGTCGGGCGATCCGCTGGGGCCGAGATCGCGATCATGGACCGCGAAGGCCGACAGTTGGCAGCCGACGAACGCGGCGAAATTGCGCTGCGAGGTCCCACCATCACGCTTGGGTATGACAATGATCCCGGCGCTACGAAATCCGCGTTTCGAGACGGCTGGTTCCTAACCGGCGATCTCGGATATCTGGACCGGGACGGATATCTGTTCATCGTCGGGAGAATCAAGGAGGTCATCAAACGAGGAGGGCAGCAGGTCGCGCCCGCCGAAGTCGAAGAGGCACTACTTGGCCACGGCGATGTGGTCGAAGCCGTCGCGTTCTCCATACCGCATAAGAGACTTGGCGAGGACGTTGCCGCCGCTGTGGTCCTGCGCCCTGGCGCCAAGGTCAGCCCGCAGAACCTCCGCAATTTTGCCCGCCAACGCCTGGCCCGGTTCAAGGTCCCCGGCCTGATCCGGATCGTGCCGAGCATTCCGAAGGGTCCGAGCGGAAAGATCAGGCGCAACGGCCTGGCCGCCTCACTTTCTCTTACGCTACCAACGGCGCGATTGAATTGCGGCGGCAAAATCGTTCCGCCCCGCTCGGAATTGGAGCTGCAGCTGGCGCAGACATGGGCGGAGCTCCTTGACCTCGATCAGATGAGCGTCGACCAGGACATCTTTGCGCTCGGGGCCGACTCTCTCACAGTGGCACAGATGCTATCGCGTCTGCGGGCACGCTTGGGCGTCGATCTCTCGTTCAAGGATATCTTCGATGCACCGACGGTTGCAGCGCTCGCGGCACGGATCGAGTCCTCGGGGAAGGATAGTGCTGCCGCGTCGCCGCCCCTGCGCGACACGCCGGCAGATGCGTGCAGCGTCCGGTTGTCGTTCCAGCAGAAACGAATCCATGTCCTGAGCGGGCTCGACCCGACGGGATACAACTATCACGTCCTCGAAGTGGCCCGGCTATCTGGGCCGCTCAATCTCGACGCCTTGGAGGCGAGCATCGCGACGATCTGCGAGCGCCACGAGGTGCTGAGGTCGACTTTCCGCGAGGGTACGGGCGAAGAAGAAATGGGCGAGCCGGTGCAGACCGTGGGAACGGCCGTTCAGCGGCTCGAACACCTGGACTTGCGACCGTGTGCCAGGACCAGGAGAGCGGCGGCCATCGAACGACAGGGACGAGAGCTGCTAAGCCAACCCTTCGATCTCACAAAGGAGCCGGCGCTCCGCGCCCAGCTTTTGCGGCTCGGAAACGACGACCATGCGCTGGTGATCAAGCTTCATCACCTCGTCACCGACGGTTGGTCGCAACGGCTGTTCTGGAAAGAGCTCGAGGCGCTGTATGGAGCGAGGTCGAATGGGACCCCGGCCGGACTCCCTGAACTTCCAATCCAGTACCGGCACTTCGTCGAGTGGCAGCGGGCCTGGCTAAGAACGCGAGCATCCGAGGAGCAGCTGAACTACTGGCTTGCACAGCTCAAAGGGCTGACCGAGCTGCCACTGCGGACCGACCAGCAGCGGCCCGAAAGGTGCACCGGCCGCGGCGCCCGACATACATTGCAGTTGTCGCGGGCTTTGTCGCGCGGCATCAAGTCATTGAGCCGAGACTACCGCGTCACGGTGTTCATGACCTTGCTCGCCGCGTTTCAATGCCTTCTGTACCGCTACACGCAGCATGACGACGTCGCGGTCGGATCGGTGATCGCCAATCGCAATCAGATCCAGACCGAGAACCTCATCGGGATGTTCGCAAATACGATCGTTCTGCGAACCGACCTCTCGGGCGATCCGAGCTTCAGCGAGGTCCTTCGGCGCGTACGGCAAGTGACGCTCGACGCCTACCGAAACCAGGACCTGCCGTTCGAGGAGATCCTGCGGGTCCGTCAGGTGTCGCGCAGCATGGATCGCAACACCTTGTTTCAAGTGATGTTCATTTTACAAAGTCCGCCGCCGCAATCCCCGTCCTTGCAGGGCCTGTCCGCGCACCTTGTGGATGTCGACCCCGGCATCGCGCGCGTCGACCTGATGCTCGAACTGTTCGACGCGGATGAGAGTCTGCGTGGCTGGTTCGAGTACAGCACCGATCTCTTCGATGCTGCCACGATTGAGCGAATGGCGGCGCATTTGCAGACACTGCTGGAAGCAATTGTCGCTGATCCCAAGCAGCGAATCTCTCGGCTGCCTCTGCTGCCGGCGGAAGAACGCCGACGCCTGCTCGTCGATTGGAACGGCACCGAGGCCAGATTTCACCGACCAGGCACTTTTTTCGATCGATTTGCCAAGCAGGCAGAGCGGGCGCCGGACGCCACGGCAGTGTCCGCCGGCCGGGTTCGGCTCAGTTACCGCGAGCTCGCGCGTCGGAGCTCGGTCATCGCCGACCGGCTCGCCGAGAACGGCGTCGGCCGCGACGTAATTGTCATCTTGCTCGCCGAGCGCGGCGTCGACCTGCTGGCTGGGATGATCGCGGTGCAGCGCGCAGGGGGAGCGTTTCTGCCCCTGGACCCAGCGCTTCCCGCCGCCAGACTCGCCCAAATCATTGCCCACAGCGGCACGCGGCTGATCCTGGCGGGGCCAGGTTCCGCCACGCTGCTTCAAGCGGCGGTCGGTGACATCCCGACCCGCGTGCGCCCGCAAATCCTGAGCCTCCCCGAACTCATTCAAGCCGCACCGCGGACGCGGAAGGCTTCCCCGACGGTCCGGCCGGCGCCCGTAAGTCTGGCCTACGTGATCTACACGTCGGGCTCCACGGGCGTCCCAAAGGGCGCCATGGTCGAGCAACGGGGCCTGCTCAATCACCTCCTTTCCAAGATTTCTGAGCTCGGCTTATCGGCCGCGGACGTGATCGCCCAAACAGCCCCCCAGAGTTTCGATATCTCGATCTGGCAGTTCCTAACGGCCCTGATGGTCGGAGGGCGCGTCCATATCTGCGCCAACGAGGAGGTCAGGGACCCGGCGCAGTTGGCAGGAGTGATAAGGCGCGAAGGGGTCACCGTGCTGCAAATCGTGCCGTCGCTGCTGCGCGCGATCCTCGATCGGATGCCCGACGAATCCATCGCTTGCGCGCTGAGTGGACTTCGCTGCCTGATTTGCATCGGGGAGGCCCTCGCTCCCGATCTCTGCCGCAGTTGGTTCCGGCATTTCACCGGCGTGCCGCTCATCAACGCCTATGGCCCCGCGGAATGCGCCGACACCGTCGCGACGCATCGCTTGGCGGTGCCGCCGCCAGCGCCGCTCACTGCCGTGCCGATCGGCCGTGCCATTGCCAACACACGCCTCTACGTGCTGGACGCTCACATGCAACCGGCGCCGATCGGGGTCGCGGGAGAGCTATGCGTCGGAGGCACCGGCGTGGGTCGCGGCTATCTCAACGACCCGGATCAGACCCGGCGAAGCTTTCTTCGCGACCCGTTCACGCCGCGCCGCGGAGCGCGGCTGTACCGCACCGGAGACCTGGCCCGCTGGCGCGCTGACGGAAATCTTGAGTTTATCGGGCGCTTCGATCATCAGGTGAAGATCCGCGGCCACAGAATCGAGCTCGAGGAGATCGAACACGTCCTGGTGGAGCACCCTGACGTGCAAGCCGCCGTCGTGCTGGCGCGGGATGACCTCGTGGGCGACGTGCCGCTGGTCGCGCATATTGTCGCCGGGAGCCGACGGGAGCCGAAGGTCAACGAGCTTTGCGATTTCCTCAAGACGCGGCTGCCAGAATACATGATCCCCGCAGGCTTCCTCTTTCTGGACCGCTTGCCGCTGACCGCTCATGGCAAGGTCGATCGTCCGGCGCTCGCAGCGCTCCGCCAGCGTCTTAAGCGCGCCGGCAGCAAATTCGTAGCGCCCCGCAATACCACCGAGAAGGTCCTGGCCAGGATTTGGTCGGACTTACTTGCGGCCGAGGACATTGGCGTCTTCGACAATTTCTTCGACTTGGGAGGTCATTCGCTGCTGGCGGGACGGGCACTCGCTCGGATCAGGAATGCCTTCGGGATATCGTTACCGCTTAGGGCTCTCTTCGAAGCGCCGACGATCGACGCTCTCGCCCGGCAGATCAACGAAGCACGCGAGACGCAGTCAAAAGACCCGGCGCTCGAGATCACGCCCAGGGAAGGTGACGGTCTGCAGCCGGTCTCCATTGTGCAACAGCAGATGCTGAGGATCGAGCAGGAGCTCCCTGGACTGCCCCAGTTCAACCTGCCCTTTGCCTTCCGGCTGCGGGGGCCGGTAAACGTCCCCGCGCTCCAGCGCAGCTTGGCAGAGGTCGTGCGCCGGCACGACTCGCTGCGCATGGGATTTGCCCGGCGCGGGCGAGTTGCCCGTCGCCCTCATCGCACCGGTCTCCGACGTTGGTTCATACCTCGTCGTAAATGACCTCGCAGGCCGGACGCCAACCGGCAACGAGCGCGTGAAGACACTTCTGCTCAAGAAGGCGCAACTGGAGGCCGAGCAAGAAGCCTGGATGCCCATGGACGTAAGCCGTGCGCCGTTGTTCCGGATCCGCCTATTGCGGCTCGGAGCCGACGACCACGTCTTGCTTCTGATCCTTCACCATATCATCGTTGACGGCTGGTCGATTGGTGTTTTCATGGAGGAGCTCTCGGAACTCTATGCCGCCTTTGCGGCTGGCCGGCGGGCACATCTGCCCGAACCGACACATCAGTTTTCCGACTTCGCTCGCTGGCAACGTCGGTGGTCCACCAGCGAAGCAGCAACCCAACAGCTCGCCTATTGGAAGCGTCACCTGCGGGACGCCTCATCCCGTATTTCCCACAGCGGAGAACATCGAAAGCGCCCTGCTGTGCTCGCGCATTGCGCACGAACCAGTTCGCATTCGAAAAAACTCTGGTTGCGCGCCTGCGCTCGTTAAGCCATCGCCGAGGGGTGACGTTGTTCATGACGTTGCTGGCAGGCTTCAAGACGCTGTTGATGGCCCGGAGCGGACGAAATGACGTTTGCGTTGCCACCGCGATGGCCAATCGCTCTCAACTGAATATGGAGCGCGTGATCGGCCCTTTGGTGAATACCACGCTCATCCGCACACGAATCGATGCAGATATGTCGTTTCAGGAAGCCCTCGGTTGCGTACGCGACTCGGTCTTGGAAGCCTACGCCGCGCAGGAACTCCCCTTCGATATCCTCGCCGCACGGCTAGCGGAAGAAGACGGTCTGGATCCGGTATCGCTCATCCAGGTGTCTTTCATTCTCCAGAACGCGGTTCGGCCGCTCAAGCTGCCCGAGGTGACGGTTCGATCGTTCGCTTATCCGGGCGGGCAGCGGGTGCAGCCGATCGATCGCTCTTGGCTTTCGGTGATGCTCGAGGAGACGCCATCGGGCGTGACCGGCTCGTGCAGCTATAAGAACGATCTGTTCGAACCCAACGCTCTCCAGCATTGGATCGCAGATTACACAACGATCTTGGCCAAGGCGGCCGCGAACCCCGAGACGTCGCTCGGCCGGCTGGCCGATAATTGAGCGATTTCAACCGGTCGGAGGCCTCGGTCTATCGGCTGCTCACGGCCCACGATCTGCTTGCCAGCCGGTCTCATCGTAAGAGGCGCTGCGGGTTGAGATAAGACGACGGCAAATCAACGTTTGGACCTGACTTGTCTCGATGTCATCGGCTGGGAGTGGTGCTAGCTGTCTTGCGTTTGAGGGGCTGACAGATCTCTCAGTTCGTCCAGGAGCGCTTTGGCATCTTTCAAGTCCGTCGTGTCGAAGCCTTCGACGAACCAGCTGTAAACCGGTTCCAGGAGGGAAAACGCCTCCTGATGTTTGCCCGCGGTGTGCCAATGCTTGGCAAGGCTGGTGGCGGCGCGCAACTCCCACCAACGGGCCTGCTGTTGCTGTGCAATCGTCAACGCCCGTCGCAAACCATCCTCCCCTTCACTTCTCCTGCCCAGTGTCAACAACATCTTGCCCCGCAGGCGATGCAGTTCAGCCTCAAAAAACCGCTCGTCCATCGTTTCTGCAGTTTGAATTGCCTCATCCAGCAAATCGAGGCCAACCTCAGGCTGGCCGAGGCTCGCATAAGCCGCGGCAGCATGGCCCAGGTACAGCGTTCGACGGCTCCGGTTAGTGCTGCGCTCGGTTGCTGCAATAGCGTTCTGCATGAGTTCGATCCCGAGCTGGGGATCGCCGCTTTGGGCCAACAAGGCGCCCTGAATGAAACGTGCTCTCTGCTCATAGTCTGCGAGGCTATGCTCGATGCTGTGAGCCACCCTTCATCGGCGTGAGCTGCGGCCCGTTCTGAATCAGCCCCAAAAGCTCCGAGAAGCGCCTCACAGTCCAGGGCAAAGGCGGTCGTAAACGGCAGTCGCATGCTTCGGGCATGAGTCAGCGCTTGTTCCGGCGCAACAGCGGCTTGCTCCGGGTATCCGAGGATCCAGAGGGCCCTTGAAAGTGATGACAACGCGGTAACCTGATCGTTTGCCCCGTACTGTCTATAAGATCTGATCGTATCCTGGTTGGCGGCGCAGAGCTCGAGGCTCCGCTCCAGGTGAGCACGCGCATCAACGAAAGCACCTACGCTCCAGAGTGTTTGGCCCATGAATCGGTTGGCTAGAGCCAACATACCGGGGTGATCATGCTCTGCCGCCAGCGCTAAGCACCGGTGTGCTACATCGCGCGCGGCGCGATAGTCCGCCCCCATTGCGTACGCCAGATAGACACCCCAGAGCACCGTCATCTGTTCCGTCAGAGTGCCCCCATCACCCAGAAGGTCACGGGCGTGCGAGAAACACATTCAAAGTTTCCGGCGCCGCATAGCCCTCCGTTGCCGCCGTCGCGGGCCCCAGGGCCAGGTAAAAATCGAGTTCTTGGCGGACGCGCTCGGCCGACGGGGCCTTGGATTGGATCAGCGCAATCCCCTGTCTAAGGTGCTTGACGGCCTCAGCGTTCGCCGAGCGGCTCAGTGCAAGATCTGCCGGCCTTGAGCCAGTAATCGATGGCGCGGTCAGCAAGGCCGGCTTCCGTAAAGTGGCGCGCCAGCACTTCCGGTTGCCGCTCGGCAACGTCCGCGAATTGGCTTTCGAGAGTTTCGGCGATGCGGGCGTGCAGCGCAGATCTCGGCTGGCGTAACAGCGTCCCATAGGCCGCGTCCTGCACCAGGGCATGATTGAAGAGGTAGGTCGCATGCGGCGGCTCGCCTTGCCGGAACAGCAAACCGGCCGCAATGAGACCGCCGATCGCGGATCGCAGCGCGGCTTCCGGCTGGCGCACCACCGCAGCCAGCAGAGCATGGGAAAACTCCCGCCCGATCACCGCACCGATCTGAGCCAACTCCTTGGCGGCGCCGAGACGGTCCAGCCGCGCCATCAGCGACGCATGCAGGCTCGCAGGGACCGGCCGGGCCTGCAACGGGACCGCCGCAGCAACGTGCCCGGCCGCTCCGTCGCTGTTCGTTTCCAGCACTGCCTTCGTCATCTCCTCGACGAACAGGGCAATGCCGTCAGTGCGCTCGATGATATCCTGCCGGATGCTCGCCGGCAGTACCTTGTCTCCGACGAGGTGATCGATCATGGCACTGACTTCGATCTGCGTCAGCCGATTGATGGTGAGAGCAGTCACATAAGCTCGTCCAATCCAGGGCGCATCGAATTCCGGCCGGTACGTCACGATCAGCAGCGCGCGAAGCCCCGCGATCCGGTCCACCGCCCGAGCCAATGCTTCGAGGCTCGTGGGATCGCTCCAATGCGCATCCTCAAAGATCACCAGTACCGGACTGAGGCGTGTCAGGCCCTGCAGCTGCAGCATGAGCGCGTCCAGCGTTCGTTGCCGGCGCTGTTCCGCGGTAAGCTCGAGCGCAGGATAGCGTCCATCGTTCGGCAGCGACAACATCTCGGAAAAGAGCGTCGCATTCTCAACCGAGGTGGAGGTCCGCGCCAACATCGCATCGAGCTTGTCAAGCTTGGCTGAAGGGGTGTCGTCGGGGAGCAGTCCGGCGGCGCGCTCCATCTGGCCGATGATCGGATAAAACGCGCTGTCGGTGTGCTGCGGCGAGCAGAAAAAGTGCAAACGTATATGCGACTCGTTGGCGAGGCTTTCCTCCAGAGCCGCCGTGAGCCGCGATTTGCCGATGCCGGCCTCGCCGGAGAGCAACACCACCTGGCCTGCCCCCGACTTTGCCCTTGACCAGCGCCGTAGGAGCATTTCGGATTCTTCGCTCCGCCCGACGAGGGCGGTCAGGCCGGTCGCGTGCAGCGCCTCGAAGCGGCTTGCCACAGAACTGGCCCGTAAGGCCGCCCAGGCCCGCGTCGGCCCGGCGATACCCTTGAGGTCCTTAGGCCCGAGGTCCTTCAGCTCGAACAGATTGCCGAGGAGTTTGCGCGTGCTTTCGCACATGACAACCGTGTTCGGCTCGGCGATGCCCTGCATGCGTGCCGCGAGGTTCGGCGTCTGGCCAACAATGCTGCGCTCCTCCGCGTCCCCCGAGCCGATAAGTTCACCGACGACGACGAGTCCGGTCGCGATGCCAACACGCGTCTGCAGGGGAGCGCGTGACTCGAGCGCGGTCGCCGCGCTGATCAGCTCGAGGCCCGCTCGTACAGCGCGTTCGGCGTCGTCCTCATGAGCCCGGGGATAACCAAAATATACGAGGACACTATCGCCCATGTATCTGGCTACGAACCCGTCGAAGCGTTGCACGGTCTCGACAACGCATTTCTGATAGGCAGAGATGATCTCGCGCAGGTCCTCCGGATCCATGCGAGCGGACAATGCCGCCGAACCGACCAGGTCGAAGAACATCACTGTGACCTGGCGGCGCTCGGCGGTGTCCTGGGGATCCGGCGCCGAGCTGATGGCCGCCAGTATTTTTCGTCGATGCCCGAGTGGGATGCCGATGTTCTCGAGGTCCTGATCGGTCAGATAGCGGAGGACCGAGACATCGATCATGTGCTCGGAAAAGCACTGAGTGTGCTCGGACAGACCGAGCTTTTCGAGCCAATCACCAATATCCAACATCGGTCCGGACGCCGTACTCTGGCCTCGACTATTCTAATCGCAAACCCGCTCGCCGCGGTTACTAGGGAATTGGCCGCCGAGAAGCCCCCTCCGACACCCCGGTCGTGTCGTTGCGGCCCTGCACCCTCTACGGCAAAAACACTCTGGCCTTCCTGGGAGCCGCAGTCAAAGTCCACGCGATTGAGATTACAGCGTCCAGCCCAAAAGCTGAATATCTTGGGCGGGTCATGTCGGACCTCCGCAGCCTCGCGTCATCACAAGGTTACACTTCGAACCGGGACAGTGCCAGCAGCACGCGGCGCTCATAACTCTTACGCGCGAAATCAAGTAGAGAAGAACTGTTAACCTTAAATTCCCGCCTGACGTCCGTCCGGACCCCGAACCGGGCTGGCCCGGCGCAATCCGCGAGAAGCTGCTACGTTCCGAGCGCGCCGTCGAAGCATACGAAATCATGCCTCGGGGGTGCCGGAGCTTGACGCACCGCCGCGCCGCCCCGGGCTGAACCGCACGAGCTTCGCGTCGTGCCGTTCCGATCTCTCGCTCATCAGCGTGGCGACCGCCTTGCTCAGCTCACCCATCTGGTACGGCTTGCGAAGGATCGGGAATTCAGCGTCCACGCCCTGCGCAGCTTCGCTATAGCCGGTGGCGAGCAGCACCGGCAGGCCCGGATACTTCTCCCTGACGGCGCGCGCCAGCGCCAGCCCGTCCATGCGACCGGGCATCACGATGTCGCTGAGTACCAAGTCAATGGTGGTGTCCCGTTCGAGCGCCTGGAGCGCGGCCTCGGCATCGGCAACACAGCGCACCTCGCATCCGAGCTGTTCAAGAAGTCCCATGCTCGCGTCTGCGACCTCCGGATTGTCCTCGACCAGCAGGATCGCGCAGGTGCCGGTATAGCCCCGCGATCGTTCCTGAACCCCGGCGTTCGCCGGCGCCGTCGCCGCCCGCGGCAGATACATTGTTACGCGCGTGCCTTTGCCGACGACGCTTTCCACCTTGACGCTGCCGCCGGCCTGGCGGGCGAACCCGTACACTTGCGAGAGGCCGAGGCCGGTGCCTTTGCCGACCGGCTTGGTGGTAAAGAACGGTTCGAAAATCCTCGGCAATACATCTTCCGGGATGCCGACCCCCGCGTCGGCGACCGTCAGCGCCACAACCTCTCTCGACACCCCTGTTTCGCCGGGGGGAGGATCGAGCACGAGGTTGTCGGCAGTAATGGTGACCATGCCGCCTTCCGGCATGGCGTCGCGGGCGTTGACGACCAGGTTGACCAGCGCAATTTCAAACTCGCTCACATCGACTTTCACCGGCCAGGTCGCGGCAGGAATGTGAACCCCTAGCCGCTCGCCCCCGCCGACGCCGCTCGCCAGCACTTCCCGGAACGACTCGATCTGCTCGGACAGGGCGATGGCGGACGGATTGACCCGCTGGCGGCGCGAGAATGTCAGCAACTGTCGTGTCAGCGACGCGCCGCGCTGCGCGGCGAGCTCGATGGCCTCGGCCGCCCGGGTGGATTTTGCATCGCCGGCAACCTGCTTTTTCAGCAGCTGGATATGTCCGCTCACGATCATCAACAGGTTGTTGAAGTCGTGCGCGACGCCGCCGGTCAATTGGCCGAGCGCATCCATCTTCTGGGCTTCGGCGAGCTGGCTCTGCACCCTCTCAAGATTGGCCTGCGCTTCGCGGCGTTCGGTGATGTCACGCGTGATCTTGGCGAACCCGACCAAGGCGCCTTGCTCATCATGGATGGCGTCGATGATCACGCTCGCCCAAAAGAACGAGCCGTCCTTGCGCACGCGCCAGCCTTCCGCTTCATAACGTCCGGTTTGCCCCGCTGTCGCCAACGCGCGCGCCGGCACGCCGGCGGCCCGGTCGCCCTCGAAATAGAACCTGGAGAAATGCTGTCCGATGATTTCCTCGGCCGAATAGCCCTTGATGCGCATCGCTCCAGGATTCCAGCTGGTGACGATCCCATTGGGATCCAGCATGTAGAGGGCATAGTCGGTCACGCCACTCACGAGCAGGCGGAAGTGCCGCTCGCTTTCGCGCAAAGCCTCCTCCGACTTGCGCCGCTCGGTGATGTCGCGGGTGACCTTTGCAAATCCGAGAATTTCACCCTGATCTCCCCGGATCGCATCGATGACCACCGAGGCGAAGAAGCGGGTGCCATCCTTGCGGACGCGCCAACCCTCCGCCTCGTACTTTCCTTCTCGCGTTGCGGTCGCCAGCGCTTTCGCCGGCATGCCGGCGGCGCGCTCCTCGGGGGTGTAGAACAGGCTGAAATGGCGGCCGACGATGTCCCCGGCGGTGTAACCCTTGATGCGCTCGGCGCCGGCATTCCAGTTCGTTACGATGCCGCTGGGATCGAGCAGATAGATGGCGTAATCGACCACACCCTGCACCAGCATGCGGAAACGGCGCTCGCTATCGACCAGGGCCTGGTGCGCCGCCTGTCGCTCCGTGAGGTCCCTGGTGATCTTGGCAAAGCCGATAAAAGTGCCGTCCTCGTCATGGATGGCATCAAGAACGGCGCTGACCCAAAGCCTGCTGCCGTCCTTGCGGACCCGCCAACCTTCGGACTCAAAGCGTCCGACCTGCCGCGCAATCGCCAGTGCCCGCTGCGGCAGCCCGGCGTTCCTGTCCTCCGGGGTGAAAAAGCGCGAAAAGTGCTGGCCGATGATTTCGTCCGGCTGATAGCCCTTCATCCTCTGGGCGCCGGCATTCCAGCTGGTGACGACGCCCTCCGGGGATACCATGTAGATGGCGTAGTCGACGATGCCCTGGACCAGGAGCTGGAAGCGCGACGCATCGCTGGCTTCTCCCCCGGCGGGCCGGGGAGCAGGCGCTTCGAACGGACCTTTTGGCCATGGGCTTCCCGGTCTGACGCAGGCACATCCCGCCACAAGCGGGCAATTCGCATAGCACAAAAAGGTTCAAGGCCCCGACTTTTGAGCGTCGGCGCGGATGCGCCCGAACCGATCACGTCGCGACTGCGCCGGCGAGCGGGACGAACAGATCTTCGATCGGGATCGCCCGGGCGATGAAATGCTGTTCGACCATGTATGCGATCAGCGCCTGCAGGGTCGCCCGATTGGCTTCGAGCCCGTAAGGGAAAGCATCCCCGCCGAAGACGTCATCGATCTCCTCCACATCGTCGATCAGCCACGGCAGCATGGTGCTGAGCGAGCCGGCGTAACGCATGCGGGTGCGCGCGCGGCGTTTCGATTCGACGAAAGCGTTGTAGAGGCTCTGCGCGATCCAGCGCTGCCGCTCGTAGAGGTCGCGGCGGATGGCGACGAGGTGCATGATCGGAAAGATCCCGGTCTCCTGGTAGAGCCGGCGTTCCAAGGCGCGATAATCCGGAAACAGCCGGGCGACGTCGGGATGGCGCCCGAACTCGTCCGGCTTGCGCGACCCGATCAGCGCGTCGATCGCCCCGCGCGCCAGCAGCGCGCCAAGCGGCTCGGCGCCGGTATTCTGCTCGATCCTGACCGGCCGCAGCAGCGGCGGCGCGTGCGGCCTGCCGTGCGTGCCGGTTTTCTCCACCGCGCCCTGCACCCATCGGATGCTGTCGAGATCCACATCGAATTGATGCGCCAGATGTCCGCGCGCCCAGATCGCCGCGGTCTGGGTGTAGAGCGGAAGTCCGACGCGCCTGCCCTCGAGGTCCTTGGGCACGCGGATGCCGCGACGCGTGTTGACGAAGATGTAGCCGTGGCGGAAGACGCGCGAGGGAAAAACCGGCAGCGCAACGAACGGACAATCGCCCCGGCCCGTCAGGCTGATGAATTCGGACGCCGAAAGCTCCGCGACGTCGAATTCCTGCCCGCCCACCATGCGGTCGAAAACCTCGCGTCCCGACCGCAGCGTTATGCAATTGAGGTCGATCCCCTCGATGGCAACCGCGCCCTCGCGGATGGCTTCCATCCGATCATAGCGGCAGCAGGCGAAGGTCAGGGACAGGCGGGACACAGTGACGGCCCAGGCTCAGTTCTGCGCCTCGAGGATCGCATTGAACTGCTCGATCACCTTTTTCGGCATCGCAGCCGAGCGCCGGAGAACGGCCATGATCTGGTCGCCGTCGCTCGGGCTCAGCTCCACTCTGCGCTTCCTGGCGTCGGCAATAAAGGCCTCGTCCCGGCTCATCTTGATGAACGCCGCCTGCAGGGCGCGCGTGCGATCGGCGGGCAGGTTCGGCGGCGCGACATAGGGCAGCGAGGTCAGGAACGGCAGTTCGGCGAATTCGACGAGCGCGCGGGCTTCCGGCGTCGGGGCGAGTTCCCGCGCCGTCGGCAGTTCGGAAAACAGCGACAGTCGCGTGGCACGGCCGAATTGCAACAGTGGCCGAATTTCCTTGTTCTCCCACTTCTCCGGGTGCTCCGCCATGACCGAGGTGAAACCGATCGTCTGCCCGTCGACCTCGGCGCGATCCATCGCGAGCCAGACGGCGGGCCCGCTCACGTAACCGCGAATGACCTTGACGTTGAGCCCCAGCGTTTCCTTCGCGGTGAGCGACATCAGCATGTTGGTTCCCCCGCTGACCGCGCCGAGCCGCGTCGGCGTGGCGAGCCTGTTGATGTCGGCGACCGTCCTGGCGGGATGCGAGACGTTGACCCACAGCAGATAGGCCTCGTTGTCGTAGTTGGAGAGGCTGCCGAGCCAGGTGAATTTCAGCGGATCGAACTTGACGTTGGCGGCGCCGCGAATGCCGCTCTGCGCGACGCTGCGGTCGAGTTGCACCAACACGGAGCCGTCCTGCGGCGCCGCGTTGTAAAGATGATTGGCCGCGACCAGGCCGCCCGCGCCCGGCATGTTCTGTACGATGATGCGGGGACGGCCTGGAATGAAACGGGGAAGATGCTGAGCGACCAGCCGGCCCGCGATATCGTTGAGGCCGCCCGCGCCGAAGCTGATGATGAGAGTGACGGTCCTGCCGGCGTAGAACTCCTCGACCGACTGCGCGGCCGCGGGCATGAGACCGGAGAGAACCGCGCAGGCCGCGATGGCCGAACGGGCAATCCGCCACGCCATCGCATAACCTCCGAGCGCGGCGGCGCAGCCGCCGCGAGACGCCGGCGCTCGAGGCGTCAGCGCTTGGAGAACTGGAACGAGCGCCGTGCTTTGGCCCGGCCGTATTTCTTGCGCTCGACCACGCGCGAGTCGCGGGTGAGAAAGCCGCCCTTCTTCAGCGCACCGCGCAGGTCAGGCTCGAAGTTCATCAGCGCCTTGGACAGGCCGTGGCGCACCGCCCCCGCCTGGCCCGACAGCCCTCCGCCCGAAACGGTGCAGGTCACGTCGTACTGGCCGTTGCGGTTGGTCGCGACCAGCGGCTGCTGGATCAGCATCCGCAACACCGGCCGCGCGAAATAGACTTCGACGTCGCGCGTGTTGATCACGATCTTGCCGGCGCCCGGTTTCACCCAGACCCGCGCCACCGCGTCCTTGCGCTTGCCGGTGGCATAGGACCGGCCCTGCTTGTCGAGCTTTTGAATGTATTTCGGCGTCTCGGGCGCCGCCGCGGGCTTGAGCGCGGACAGCTGATCGAGCGACTGCATGGTGTCGGCCATGGTCACGCGCTCCTCTTGTTCTTGCGATTCATGGCACCAACGTCGAGTTTCTCGGGGTTCTGCGCGGCATGCGGATGTTCGGGACCGGCGTAGACTCGCAGATTGCCGAGTTGCACCCGCGCGAGCGGTCCCCTCGGCAGCATGCGCTCGATCGCCTTCTCAACGATCCGCTGGGGAAACTTGCCCTCGAGGATCGAGCGCGCCGTGCGCTCCTTGATGCCGCCGATATAGCCGGTGTGATGGCGATAGACTTTGTTCTCGCGTTTCCTGCCGGTCAGCACGATCTTTTCCGCGTTGACGATGATGACATTGTCGCCATCGTCCACATGCGGGGTGAAGGTCGGCTTGTGCTTTCCGCGCAGCCGCATGGCCACGACGCTGGCGAGACGACCGACGACGAGACCGGTCGCGTCGATCATGATCCACTTCTTCTCGACTTCGGCGGGCTTTTGCGAAAACGTCTTCATGACATGACTTCCGTGGACGGGCCGCAGAGGGCCCAGCGATGAGGCGCTCATACACCAGCCGCGCGACCCCGGTCAACGCCATCCTCGATAAAATCTCGTCGTCAGCTCAAGTGCTTATACGAATGGTTCCATATTACCATAGAAATTGTCCGAGAACACTAGCGCTGGGCGGGCGGGATCGAATAGGTCGAGGTGGCGTGGGCGACGGGCGCTTCTTCGCCGTCGCAGCGAATGGTGACCTCGCCGATCGCGAGCCGTTTGCCGACCTTGAGGAGACGCGCCTCGGCCGTCAGATCGCACCGCCCGGGCTTGCGCAGGAAATTGATGTTGAGGTTGATGGTCACGGCGAGCGGCACCGGGCCGATCGCCGCCAGCAGGGCGACGTACATGGCGACGTCGGCCAGCGCCATCATGGTGGGGCCGGAAATCGTGCCGCCGGGCCGAAGCGAAACCTCGCGGAAGGCCTGCCGGACCCGGCACCCGCCGTCCCACAGCGCCTCGATCGATAGCCCGCTGCCGGGATAAAACGCCTGCGGAAACTCCGCCGCAAGAAAACCCTCGAGCTCAGGGATCGTCATGACGACCGGCATTGCCGCCCCCTCCATGCGGCGCCAGAACTAGACGATTGCGGGCGGACGATCATGGCCGCCCGTTCCTGCGTCGGCGCGCCACCCAGCTTAATGGTTGCTACGCAAGATCCCAACTGACCGGGCGGCGCTAGTGCTTCCCGAACTGCTTTCGCAATTCGTCCTTGGCTCGCATCAAAATCTTCTTCCGCGCGGCCGGGAGATTCTTTCCGGCGCGATTGATGTAGAAGGTGAGCATGGAGAGCGCGGAGCGAAACGGATCGGCCTTGCGGCGCCTGCTTCGCTCCGCCGAGCGCTTCAACGAGGCCGCAATCCGCCTGGGATCCTTGGAGGTGAACACACCGCCCTCGAGGGTGAGCGCGTCGCTGTGCTCGGTCACAGCGCGGGACCAGCGCCGGCGAGGGCTCGTTGTCCGCCGGGACGCGCCCGGGCTCTTGCGGCGACTGGTCGACTTGCGCGCGGCACCTCCGCGCCGCTTGGATGCAGCTGCTTTTCTGGCCATGATCGACGCACCCGTCCGATGAACCTCGTCCCTGACCACCAACACTCGGCCGGGCGCGGTGTTCCCGTTCGGGCGGCGGCTTGCGCCTTCGGCGCACGGCGTTAAGTAGACATCATCAGGGTCCCGGGACATCGAAGCCCATGAAAGCTCAATCTTCGGTTCGTGCCGCCCGAGGTTCCGCCGCAGCCGGCCCGCCGCTGCTGCGGGAAGACATCGGCAATATTGCCGTTCTCACCCTCGACCGCCCGCAGGCCCGCAATACCCTGTCGGAGGCGATGCTCTCGGCGCTGCGCCAGGAGCTGGAGCGTCTTGCCGCGCACAAGCGCATCCGCGCCGTGGTGCTCGCCGCGAACGGACCCGCGTTCTCGGCCGGGCACGACCTCAAGGAGCTGACCGGGCATCGCGCCGACCCTGACCACGGACACAGCTATATCAGGCAGATCATGGAAAGCTGCAGCGCCGTGATGCTTGCCATCCTGCGGCTGCCGCAGCCGGTGATCGCGGCGGTGGAAGCGACCGCCACCGCCGCTGGCTGCCAGCTCGTGGCCACCTGCGACCTCGCGGTGGCGTCCAGCAACGCCAAGTTCTGCACGCCCGGCGTCCACATCGGCCTGTTCTGCTCGACGCCGATGGTCGCGCTCTCGCGCAATGTGGGGCGCAAGCACGCGATGGAGATGCTGTTCACCGGCGACATGGTCTCGGCCGACGACGCCTATCGCATCGGCCTCGTCAACCGCGTGGTCGCGCCCGGCGCCGCGCGCGAGGAGGCGTTGCAGCTGGCGCGCAAGATCGCCGCCAAATCGGCCGCGGTGGTGAGGCTCGGCAAGGAAGCGTTCTATCGCCAGCTCGAAATGAACGTCGTCGACGCCTACAACTACGCCAACGAAGTCATGCTCAAGAACATGATGGCGCGCGATGCCGAGGAAGGCATGTCCGCGTTCGTGGAGAAGCGCACGCCGGTCTGGGAGGATCGGTGATTCCGTCCTCCGTTCGCGCCCCCGCGACGCAGGCCCCTGCAGGAAAAAGTATGAATCACGACAAATACGACGACAGCTACATTCGCGGCATCCTCAATACGGTGAAGACGATCGCGATGGTCGGGGTCTCGGCCAATACCAGCCGTCCCAGCTATTTTGCCTTCAAGTATCTGCTCGAGCGCGGCTACCGCATGATCCCGGTCAACCCCGGGCTCGCCGGCCAGGAATTGCTCGGACAGAAGGCCTACGCCACGCTCGGCGACATCCCCGAGCCGGTCGACATGGTCGACATATTCCGCGCCTCGCAATACGCCGTCGCGATCGTCGAGCAGGCGCTCGCGCTGTCGCCGCGTCCGCAGGTGATCTGGATGCAGCTCGGCATCCGCAGCGACGAGGCGGCGAAGCTCGCGGAGGCGAACGGCATCAAGGTGGTGATGAACCGTTGTCCGAAGATCGAATACGGCCGCCTGTCGTCGGAGATCGCCTGGATGGGCGTCAACACCCGCACCATCTCGGCCAAGAAGGCGAAGCTGTTCGGGGGCGGCATCCAGCGCATGGCGCTCAATCGCGTCACGCTGGCGGGCGGCAGCACCGATGCCACGGTGCGCGCGCAACAGCAGGACGAAGACGAGCGTTAGCACCGGTCCGGCAAGGGAAAGGCGAGAGAGCGGAGGGCGGGGACCGACATAGCCCGCCGCTATCGCTGGCGTGGCTCTCTCTGTTCAGCACTGCGCCCGAAAGCCTTGACGCCTCCGGGCGCTTCGATAAACCACCGTCCGGATCCGCGGACCGTCCGGTCCCGGCAGCACGAGGACCGGCGATGACCGACCGCATTCCAGGCTTTGCCACGCTCGCGATCCACGCCGGCGCCCAGCCGGATCCCACCACCGGCGCGCGCGCCACGCCGATCTATCAGACCACCTCGTTCGTATTCGAGGACGTCGACCACGCCGCCTCGCTGTTCGGCCTGCAGACCTTCGGCAACATCTATACCCGCATCGGCAATCCCACCAACGCGGTGCTGGAGGAGCGCGTCGCCGCACTGGAAGGCGGCACCGCGGGCCTAGCGGTCGCCTCCGGGCACGCCGCGCAGGTGGTGACCATGCATTGCCTGATGCGTCCGGGCGACGAATTCGTCGCCTCCAAAAAGCTCTATGGCGGCTCGATCAACCAGTTCAATCACGCCTTCAAGAATTTCGGCTGGAACGTGGTGTGGGCCGAGCCCGACGATGTCGGCACCTTCGAGCGCGCCATCACTCCCAAGACCAAGGCGATCTTCATCGAATCCATCGCCAATCCCGGCGGCGTGATCACCGACATCGAGGCGATCGCCAAGATCGCGAAGAATGCGGGTGTGCCGCTCATCGTCGACAATACCCTGGCCACGCCCTATCTCTGCAAGCCGATCGATTACGGCGCCGACATCGTGGTGCATTCGCTCACCAAGTTTCTCGGCGGCCACGGCAACTCGATCGGCGGCCTGATCGTCGACGGCGGCACCTTCAACTGGTCGCGCGAGAAGCGCTATCCCATGCTGTCCGAGCCGCGTCCGGAATATCACGGCATCGTGCTGCACGAGACCTTCGGCAACTTCGCCTTCGCCATCGCCTGCCGGGTGCTGGCGCTGCGCGACATCGGGCCGGCGCTGTCGCCGTTCAACGCCTTCCTCATCCTCACCGGCATCGAGACGCTGCCGCTGCGCATGCAGCGCCATTGCGACAACGCGCTGGCGGTGGCGCAGTGGCTGGTGAAGCAGCCCCAGGTGGCCTGGGTGAGCTATCCCGGGCTCGCCGGCGACCGCTACCAAAGTCTCGCGAAGAAATACGTGCCCAAGGGCGCGGGCTCCGTTTTCACCTTCGGCCTCAAGGGCGGCTACGACGCCGGCGTCAAGCTGGTCTCGAACGTGAAGCTGTTTTCCCATCTCGCCAATATCGGCGACACCCGCTCGCTCATCATTCATCCCGCCTCGACCACGCACCGTCAGCTCACCGACGCGCAGAAGGTTCAGGCCGGCGCCGGACCTGACGTCGTGCGCCTGTCCATCGGCCTCGAGGACAAGGAAGACATCATCGCCGATCTCGAGCAGGGCCTGGCAGGGGCCTAGAAGCTAGCAGCGCGTGTCTCACGATTTGCGCAAGGTGCGGCTGACATAGTCGCGAACGCGGTCGAGGGTGTCCGGCGCCGTCCAAATGCGCTCGATGACGCCATCGATGCCCGCGCTTTGCAATCGCTCCAGTGCCGGCCCCCGGGTCTGCCGCTTGGTGGTGGCGAAGGCCGGCGGCGAGAGTGCCGCCAGCGTGTTCGCGGCGTCGATCGCGCGCTCGAGCAGCGCATGCGGGTCGACGATGTCGTGCACCAGGCCGCGCGCGACCGCTTCCGGCGGCGTATAGGTGGCGCCGCTGAAGATTGCGTCCTCGAAATATTGCGGCGCCGTCGCGCACCGCATGATCTCCATGGCCGCGGCGGGAAACGGAACGCCGACCAGGAGCTCGGTCACCCCGATCCGCCCGGCGTCGCGCGCCATGATGCGTTTGTCGGCGGCGCAGGCGAGCACGCAGCCGCCGGCCACCGCGTGGCCGTTGATCGCCGCGACCACCGGCTTGGGATGGGAGAAGACGGTGGCCAGCATGGTGCCCAGGGCCGGCAGGAACTCGCGGATATAGCCGCCGCCGCCATCCAGCAACCGCAGCAGATCGACGCCGGCGGAAAATATCCGTCCGGTGCCGGTCAGCACGACGGCGCGCGCCGGAGATATCTCTGCGAACTTCGCCGTGATCGCCGCGCAGAAGTCGGTGCTCATGGCGTTGGCCTTGCCGTGCGCCATGCGCAGGATGGCCATGCCCTCTTGCTCGGTGGTCTCGATCATGTCGCCTGCTCTCCGCGGCGCAAGCCGGCGCCGCCTGTCGCCGCGGCAACGGCGCCGGCCCGCCGCTCGAGGCGCTCCGCATGCACGACGGCGATCGCGAGCACGGCGATCGCCATGGCCTGATGCAGCAGCGCGAGCGCAAGCGGCGCCTGGTGGACCAGGGTCGCGATCCCGAGCGCCGCCTGCAGGGTGACGGCAGCCGCCAGCGCGAGCGCGCCCGTGAGCGCGCCCCCTCCCCGCAGCGTGCGCGCGACGTCGACGGCGTGCAGCAGCGCGAACAGCCACAGCGCATAGGCCACCATGCGATGGTCGAACTGCACCGTCAGCGTGTTCTCGAACATGTTGCGCCACGCCGGCGCCAGGAAAAACAGGCGCGCGCCGTCGGGCACCAGGCTGCCGTCGATCAGCGGCCAGGTGTTGTAGATCAGGCCCGCGCGCAGCCCGGAGACCAGCGCGCCGAGATAGATCTGCACGATCACGAGCGCGAGCAGCGCCATCGCACTCGCGCGGATACGCGCCGGCGCGGCGACCGGCGCGCGCGGCACGAGGTTCTGCGCGGTCCACAGGATGGCGGCAAAGATGACGCAGGCCAGCGTCAGGTGGAATGCCAGCCGGTATTGCGACACGCTGACGCGCTCGCTCAGCCCGGAGGCGACCATCCACCACCCGACGGCGCCGAGCGCGGCGCCGAGAAAGAAAATGGTCAGCAGCCGCGCGCGCAGATGCGGTTCGACCTGGCCGCGCCACAGGAACCAGAGCAGCGGCAGCAGGAACACGCCGCCGACCAGGCGCGCCAGCACGCGATGCGTCCACTCCCACCAGTAGATCGTCTTGAAATCCGCAAGGCTCATCCCCGCATTGCGCTCGCGGTATTGCGGAATGGCCTTGTACTTGTCGAATTCGGCCTGCCAGGCGTTGTCATCGAGCGGCGGCATGACGCCGGTGACCGGCTTCCACTCGACGATCGACAGGCCCAACTCCGTTAGCCGCGTGGCCCCGCCCACGACCACGGTCACCACCATCAGGGCCGCGACCACCAGCAGCCACACGCGGATGGCGCGGCGGGCAGGCGCGGAAGACGGAGCGGATTTGGTCATGCATCCTTCGCTTGCGGGAACGGCGCGGACAATATAGTTGCCCAGCTACCCTCGCAAACGAGTGAAGCAATGCCCGTCCGCCTGCGCAAGTTCATCGGCGCAATCCTGCTCATCACCCTGGTGGTTACCTGGGCGCTGGTGGCGATGGCGCTGGCGCAAGCGCCGGTGATCAAGGCGAACGGCGTGATCGAGGTGATCTATTACGTGGTCGCCGGGCTCGCCTGGGTGCTGCCGGCGATGCCGCTGGTGCGCTGGATGTCGCGGCCTGACGCCGCGTAGTCGAAGGCGGCGCCACGAACGCATCCGTCTTCGACGGATTTTCCGCATGGGAACCCGCCATTCCGGGGCTGACCAGCGCACCCTTGCGCGCGCCGCGGGGCCAGCGTAGAGGTGCCGGCTCTGGCGGAGCGTAGCGCAGCCCGGTTAGCGCACCAGTCTGGGGGACTGGGGGTCCCGAGTTCGAATCTCGGCGCTCCGACCACTAGCCCTTCTAAACTAGTCTAGGGCCTGTATCCATAAATCGCTTCGGTGTCCGCTTTGCCCCGGAAAGCGACCAATGAGCACACATCTCTGAAGGTCTCCAAGGTGCCTAAGCGGACTCATGCACCGCAGCGAGCACCCTCCTACTCGATCACCTCGTCGGCACTCAGGCCGCCAGCCATCGCGACCCTCGCGGCGATCGTAAATTGCCAGAAGTTTGTGACGAGATACATTCAGCGGCGGGGAATGTTTTGTATAACTGTTCCGATGATCTGCATCATCCTGCGCTCTTGCTCTACTTGGAACATGCGTTCTTGCTGTGTCGCCCGTTCTTTAGCGCTTTCAGCCTGGTATGCCCGCATGGCCACGACGTTGCCCAACTTCGCTGCACGACCATAGAGTTGCAATTTTTCTTCGCTTGGATTTGCTGGAATCGTATACCTCCGCTCGATCATTTCGGCGAGGCTCACCATTGCGTCGGAATCGCCAGCCTGTACGCCTCTCCTAAACCAAACGACAGCCTGAGCAGGGTCACGTTTCTCCGTAAAATACAGCCAACCCAAGTTATCAAACGCTGCCGGATAGCCACGAGCAACCAGTTCTTGATGAATTTGAAGAGCCTTTTTGCGATCAATCCATTCCAGCGCACGACCAAGCTGGTATCGAAATCGTAGCTCGGTCGGGTTCTGAGCTACTGCCAACTCACAACTCGCCATCGCTTCTCGAGCTTGGGTCTTGAGAGCATCGAAGGCAACACCTTGGCCTATCCTTCGTGAGTCATTTGGGTTTGCCGCAAGTTCGTCACAACGACGCGCAGCTTCACTCGCTCGTCGCAGCTCATCCGCTCGCCGCTCTGCTTCCTCCTTTTGGTTACGATCCCGTTCAGCTTTTTGCTTCGCTTCTTTTTGCTCTCGCTCTTCCTGCTCCTTCCGCAAACGCTCCTGCTCGGCTCGTAATTGCTTCTCCCTTTCACGGATGTCGTTTTCGTAGCTTCGAAGAATATCCCTATTAAAGGGCTTAAGCGCTTCGCCATTACGGGGATGGAAGCCCTCGCAATCAAAAAACTCATATTCCCCGTTCACGCTCCGCCAGTACCAAAGCTGTGGATTGCCGGTGGCAGGGTCAAAGAAGCGGGTATCAGGACCGATCTTTACAGGAGCCGGAACACACTTGCGCCTTTGCTGGCTCCATTCGTCAGCAACTTCCTTCGTGACAGGAAGTAATTCTTCGCCCGTTGCCGGGTGAAAGCCCATTAAATCGAAAAGCTCAATTTGACCGGTAGCGTTTTTGAGGTACCAGACAATCGGCTCACCTGTAGCCGGATCGAAATATGTCGGATCGTTCGAAGCGACCCTCGTAGGACGCTTCCCCTTCTCATATTCTCTAAGCCGCTCGATTAGTTGATCCGTTATCTCCCGGCATTGGCGTCCTGTAAGCTGATCTATGCCGGGTTTATCGCTGTAGCGAACTCCATCCCGCGTTATGACGTAGCACTTTTTGCCCGCTTTTTCAGCTTGGGACTTATGCCACTCGTCCAACACATCCCGCGTGATAATTATCAGCGCTTCTCCAGTTTGTGGGCCATACCCTGCGCGGTTATAGAACTCGTAATCACCACTAGCCGTCCTGTGAAACCAGATGCGGGCTTCCCCTGTTTTTGGATCGAAGGGCGCATATGTGTTCGGATCGACTCGTTCCGGCGCTCGACGCGCATCTCGAGCTGTACGGTCAGTGGTTTGCGCCTTCCAAAGTTCGACGATTTCCTTCGAGACTGGTTCTAATTCGTCACCGGTTTCGGGGTGAAAGCCCATAAGATTGAAGAGTTCAATCTCGCCATTTTTGTTCTTATAGAACCAGACAATCGGTCTGCCCGTGCCGGACTCGAAAAACACCGGGTTCGCTGTTTCCATCCTGATTGGTCGATTTCCACGCTCATACTCTCGCAACTTCTCGACCAGCTCCGGCGTGACAGACTTACACTCCCTACCCGTACTGGGATCAATGCCGGGTCGCTCTCTATAGATGACACTATCGCGCGTGATCACATAACATTTGATTGCTTTCCCGGAACGGGTGATAATTTCGCCTGACGTTCCTATCCAAAGAACCAGCGACTGCCCTACCAGCAAGACAAGCAAGCCCGCTAGCGCAGTTCGTCGTCGCGATTTCGAGAATGAAAAGAGAAAGCGGGTGAGAATGATAATTGCGGCGAATACAACCCAAGCAATCGCTGTAGCAAGATTTCTATTTAAGTCGAATGCTTCGGCTATCTCATCAGCGTAGCTTCTCGCCACCAAAAAAAGAAATATCTTGTCAAATATCCAAAGCAAAAAAAGAAACGCGGCTATGAAGGCCGAAACTGTAACGGTCAGGCGCAACGGACCGGTCAGATTTGCAAAGCGGCTTCGTACTGTCGCCAGTGCATTCTTCATTGAGCTCAACATTGCTTGCATCCCTCAGGCAGATTAGACAAAGTCACCTGTACGACCGCCGGATGGTGGGTGAATTTCTTTGACTTTCGAGAATCGAAGGTTTGTCATCCAGCCGACGCTTTACCGGATGCAATAACTGCCGCTCTCGCGCCAGCCCGCCGGGCACCATCCCTTTTTGGGAACGGCTTGCGGCGCCTTGTCGGAAGCGGGGACGCAATAGTTGCCGCTGGCGCTCCATCCCACCGGGCACCATTCGCCGAGCCTTCTCGGTTGCGGCAGCTGCTGCTGCGCGAAGGCCAGCGTCGGCAGCAGCACGGTGGCGATGATCAGTGTCTTCAGCATTTGTCAGCCTCTGTTCTTCACGTTCTTCATCTTTGCTCATGGTCACCCTTCTGCCGTCTTTATTTTGGCTGTGATACGGGGATCGCATCCAGTAGCACCGGGCAAAGCGGCGCTCGAAGCAGCGGACATGATCGAGTTGTCCGCTTCTTAGTCGCTTTGCCCCCGTCCGGGGACTTGTTACTTTGCGCCAAACATTTGTTCGTCGAAGCCGTAACAGTGTGGCATAGGCTGCAAGTCATCACGCGGCGGTCGCGACCGGCTCAGCTTCGGGCAATCACTTGAAAGTGCGGTGATGCCAGAAAACGGCTAGACCAATCGGCGGGGCTCTATTCCTGTTTCTGCGTTGCGAGTTGCTTGACGAGTGCAGCGAGATGCGGGGCAACGGGAGTCGCGAGGGCGTCGTACTAGCCCTTAGGGCATTGCCCAATTGTTGACAGCCCAACGCGCCTATCTGGAGCGGGATTCAACTTGCGTTGAGAGGGATGGATTCCGTCCCAGTGCTGAATCACATGCCGACGGATCCAATAATCGATCCGGTCGGCTGTTTGAGCCGCGGCGTCGAATGTCGGCATGCGGGCGGCTCCCTTCGAGTTGCAGAGCCGACCGCAAAACCAGCCGATGACTGCCTGAATAAATGGCTGCCATTGCCGTTCGGTCATGAGATTTGGCAGTGACTTGCACCCGTCCGCTTTGGGTCAAAACCGGTAAAGCTCAGAACGAGCAAATGTTTTCCGGTTTGCCCTGAAAAGCAGACTTCCGATCTGCGGACTAGCTAAGAGAAAATTTCACGACGCAGCGAACAGGCCACCGCCCGTTTGTAAAACGTTTGCAGATTTGTTCGGCGCATGTTCCCGGCACGGGAGCATCAACTTTTGGCAGACGGGAATGAGGATAACCGGAATCGCCATTTCGCTATGCATCGGCCTCACCTTCAAGCGCGGGCGAGTACCGGCCGTAAGTCGAGATCGCGGATATTTTTGGTTTCATCCGCCCGCCTTCCACTTTGCGAGCGGCCAGATATCGGGAACTTCACTGCCCTTGTGGGTCCAGGGATCGACCGTCCAGAGTTCGTTGGTCTTGCGATCCTTGATCACTGCCGTATTGTGCGGACCCTCAGTGAATAGAAACCGAGACGCAGGCGCGGCAATTGTATGATGCCGCAGCAATTTGAGCTGGTCGAGAATGAGTAGGAGCGAATTTGTGTTGTTGGTTGTATCGATGCAGTCGAATTGTTGAGCGCGATTGCCCGGGCCGAAGATAAGTGCGCCGGCCCGCGCGACGCGCTTCGCAGTGCCGGTTATGGGGGCGATGCGCCGTTCAAACCACGCCTCGGTCCGGCCTATTGCAACCCTTTCGGCCTCAGCCGAGGCAGACCCCGAGGCCATAATCGCGGACATCTGGGCGCGATCGCTGCGCGCGAGACCGATCTCGGTGCGGAAGTCGCATCCGAAGCCGTGGCAAATGAAGACGCCGGATGGGCTCGGAGGCGTGATCGACCACTCCCGGAACATGGCCATGACCGCCGGATCAACCTCGTGACCGACAGCGGGCCCCCAAGCCATCAACAACGCTACGAGCACCATCGCGAAGAAGCGCACGCCCACCCCCTCGATGAAACCCCTGCAGGAAATTTTACAAAGCAGCCGCCCCCCCGGCAAGGTGCAGCCGGTCGCAACGCACAGGGTCATGTCGGTTTTTGGGAAACGTGACTTATTTGCCAGCCCCACCGACGTGCAAGTGCTCCGCCAACTCACAGATGACGGAAGTAACGGCGCTCACTAAACATCAAGAAGGCCGCCCGGGGGTCCGGGCGGCCGCATTCGGCTGTGGGCTGAACTAACGCTGGGGATTTCTCCCCTACCTGGGCGGATATCGTCAGCGACGGCCCATCTCGGTTATCGGCGGGAGCGGCCCTTGCGCCCTCACTTCAGCCGGTCGCGCGAGGCATCAAGAAAATAGTGCTTGAGCTGCTGGCGGTCACCGAGCCGGCCGCCGCCTTCGAACGGCGCGGAGTCATAACCGCTGATGACGCCGTCATGCGTCAGGGTCGGCGCTCGCTCCGCCGAAAACCCGACTGCAACCGCCATTCCGAAGATCAACCGCCTGACTGCGCTTCGCATGATCGCCTCCATCCACGGCTGCACGCTAGAGGAGGCCCACGGCCAACGGATGTGACGGCGGTCACAGGGACGCGCGATCGCCAGCTAGGACATCATGGCCGCAGCAGGCAGGCGGCCCCCCGGCGCTGCAAGCGCTTTGGCGCAAGGGTCGCATTCGCGCTGTCGCCTTGAGCACCTGACATCGGCCGGGTCCGGAGCAAAGGCGCAAAACTGTGATGGCCATCACAGTTTTTCTCGAACCGTGCGGAACAACATTCATCGTCGGGGTCAAATGGCGGAGCTTGCGCCCGAGGGAGACTGTCATGATCAGGATTCGCACCGGACTGTTCGGCGTGACCGGCTTGCTGCTCGGCCTGCTTCCAACCGTGGCCGCTGCCAGCGTCAGCAAGCCCACCGCGGAGGAACGCGGCGCCTGCATGGGCGACGCGCTCAGCCTGTGCATCGCGGCGATCCCGAACAAGGCGCGCATCGCGTCGTGCCTGGCGTCGAAGATGTCGCAGCTCAGCCCGCGCTGCCGGGCGCAATTCGACAAGGCGGCCGGCCGCCAATAACCAGGGCAAAGCGGTGACGTGCGGGCGGTTCGGCCTCAGCGACCGGTGCGGTCGCCCTGCGCCCCGTCTCT
>CAWIGD010000019.1:0-116035 GCA_963835165.1 uncultured Alphaproteobacteria bacterium | reverse complement strand
CAAAGCGCCATATGCTCTCTGCAACCGCACTCGAAGCCTGCGGTCCAGCGAGCCGCGCCTGTAAATAACAGGAAAAATACAGGCGCGGGCGTTGAAGGATAGCTGCCGGCGCCGGCAATACGCGTGGCTCGGCGCGGCATTGGGCACGCGGCCAAGCCGCCGCCGGCAGCCGGCGTCGGTTGGACACCTCGGGGTGCGACCCTCGAAGCGGTGCACTCCTCGAATTCACGATGCCAAACAGCGCAGTCTTCTTCGTTCCCGCGGCGCGTTTTGCGCCCGGGTGGTGTCCTTGTGATCGCGTCCATCCCTATGGAGGGGTGGGCGGAGCGCCGACAGGCGCATTTTGTTTCGTTGTCGCGCTTGCGAGGCGCGACTAATCCGCGCCCAGCGAGGCGCGGCGCCGTGGCCGCGGGACGCCACTCCCCGCTCCGCCTTCAGGATCGTCTCTAGAAAACGCCCCTCATGAGCGAGGATGGGAATCCATATCACAGCTTCGATTTGTAGTCAATAGCAAAAGTCGCAATGTAGTCGAAGCAAAGTCGATTCGAAGTCTGGAAACGCCCGGGTCGGCGCACGCGCCGGGGCCAACGGTTCATTCGATCACCTGGTCGGCGAGCGAACGCAGCGAGGGCGGCACGGTGAGACCGAGCATCCGGGCGGTCGAGGCATTGATGGCCAGTTCGTACTTGTTCGACTGGACGACCGGCAGGTCGGCCGCCTTCGCGCCCTTGAGGATGCGGCCGACATAACCGCCGGCCTGACGAGACGCATCTCTCAGGCTCGCTCCGTAGCTCATCAGCCCGCCGGCGTCGACGAAGTCGCGCCAGGGATATGCCGCGGGGATCTTGTGCACGGCCGAGAGGAGGGCGAATTGGACGCGCCGGTCGGTGGAGAACGGGCCGACCAAAAGTGCGTCGGGGCGCTCGCGGTCAAAGCCTTCGAAGGCGGCATCGATCTCGCGGGCGGTGCTGGCGTTGAGAATCTTGATCTGCAGTCCGCTGGTGCGGCCAGCCTCCGCTTGCAAGTCCTTCACGATCGAGGCGACATCCATGGCGTTGGCCGGATCGAGGAACACGGAAATGCGTTTGGCGGCGGGCACCAGTTCGCGCAAGATCCTCAGCCGCCGTACCGTCTGCTCCGCCGGGAGAAAAATTCCCGTCAAGTTGCCACCGGGCTTGGCGAGGCTGGCGACCAGCCCGAGCTTGACCGGGTCCTGGGCGACGGTGAATACGATGGGGATCGTGCTGGTTTCCGCCTTGGCCGCGAATGCCGGCGTGGAACCGCCGAGCGGGACGATCACCGCCACAGGGCGGCGAACGAATTCCGCCGCCAGCACCGACAACCGATCGATTCTGCTGTCGGCCCAACGGTACTCGATCGCCGCGTTCTCGCCCTCGATGATGCCCGCATCTCCCAGGCCCTGACGGAAGCCACGCAGGCGGTCGGCGGTCGTGGCGTCGGGCGATGTGGGATCGAGGAAGCCGATCACCGGCATTGCCGGCTGCTGTGCCCGTGCGGCGAGCGGCCACGCGACCGCGGCGCCGGCGAGAGTGACGAAATCGCGCCGTCTCAATGGTTTGAACTGCATTTGATCTTTCACCAGCCGGGATCGCATTGGAGGATACAGGACTGGCAAACGCCAGTCAGGGGGTGAGAGCTATTTCACAACCTGCCCGCCGCTGGAAGGCCGAGCTTGGGGCCGTGCGGGTCGCAGGATGCAGCACGGCCCAGACCCATGGTTGCGCGTCCACGCGAGCCACGCCGGATTGCCCGGCGCAAGCACCTCGTGGTCGGCAACTTTTCGGGAGCGCGCTCTAGTGTGGCGCATTTGACGTTCCTATCAGCATGGCCGCGAGTCCTTCATAGGAACGTCAAATGCAAAGCCACACTAGGATCATGACTTGCTAGTGTCCCTTTGTTTCCGACGTTCGTAAAAGCGGGTGCTGCGAAATGATACGAACGTCGGAAACGGGACACTAGCTGGCCGAGCGCAGCCTGAGCGCCACCGCGATCCAGGCACCGCCGTAAAAAATCAGTTCGATTCCCAGGAACAGGCCGATCACCCAGAGTCCGGAGACCGGCCATTGCGCGAGTATGAGGACGCCGAGCACCAGCGTGATAAGGCCATTGAGCGCGTGCCAGCCCCACTCCGGCAAGGAAATCACGAACGGCGTGACCAATTGGAAGATGCCGGCGACCAGGAAGAACGCCCCGATCAGGAGCGTCAAGATCTCGGCGGTGACCACGGGCCTCCACACGATCAGTGCCCCGAGCACCCCGAACAGGGCGGCACTGAGCCAATGTTGAAACAGGCCGGCCCATTTCCCGACCATGACGGCTTGGACGATCTCAATGCCGGCGGCGATCAACAGCAGCCACCCGAAAAACAGCATGGAGACGACCGTGGCCGCCACGGAGCGCACGATCGCAAGAGCCCCGAGCAGCACCAGGCATATGCCGAAGAGCAGGAACCAACCCCAGTTGTGAATGATTTCCGCTGGAATTCGTACGTCCAAAGCCTGGATCTCGCTCATGGCGCTTTCTCCTCTTGCAGCGGGCGCGCCGTCGCCCGACCCGCGCCGGGTCGCGGTCAGGTCAGGGGACGTCGCTTTGGGACTTGCGTGCGAGTCTCATGCCGCCGTCGCGTGCGGTCAAGGTGCGACCCGGCTCTTCTGCTTCGCGCCATGGGTGGACGGTTCGACGGAAGGGAAATCTTCGCGCGTTGCAGGCCGGTGCAGCCATTGTTCGGCCTTTAGCGCGGCGCACAGGGCCGCTGGCGACAATGCCTTCGCGCCCCGGAGGGTCTGTTGATCAAGTCAGCTGTGAGCTTTATCGCGCCGATGATCGCGAGGTGACTTGAGCCAGCCGTATCATTGCGCAGCCAAGGCTTCCCGGGCGCGCTTGAGCATAAGGTCGCGCTCGCGGCGGTTGGTCGCGAGCGCTGCCGCATGGTCGAACGCAATGCGCGCCTCGCTGTGCCGACCAAGCTTGAACAGGAGGTCTCCGCGGACGCCGGGCAAGAGGTGATAGCACTTGAGCGCCGGCTCCTCCGCCAGCCGATCGACGATGTCGAGCCCGGCCTGCGCCCCTTCCGCCATCGCCACCGCGACGGCGCGATTGAGCTCGATGACCGGCGAGGGCGCGAGCGATGCAAGCTCGGCGTACAGCGCGGCGATCCGCGTCCAGTCCGTCGCCGCTGCCGTCGGCGCGCGGGCATGACATGCAACGATCGCCGCCTGCAGCGCGTAGAAGCCGCGCGCGCCGCCCAGCTCTTCCGCACGTGCCAAGGCCGCAAGCCCGCGCTGGATCAGCAAACGATCCCAGCTCGCGCGGTTCTGCTCCAGCAGCAGAACCGGTTCACCGGCCGCGGTCGTGCGTGCCGCTGCGCGCGAGGCGTGCAGCTCCATCAGGCTCACGAGGCCGTGCGCCTCCGGCTCCCGCGGCGCCAGCGACACGAGAATGCGGCCCAGACGCAGCGCCTCCTCGCACAATTGCGGGCGCATCCAATCGTCGCCCGCCGTCGCGGCGTAGCCTTCGTTGAAGATGAGATAGATCACCCCCAGCACGGACGCGAGGCGCTGCGCCAGCTCCGGCCCGCGCGGCGTTTCATAGGCGAGGCCGGATTCCGACAGCGTGCGCTTGGCGCGCACGATGCGCTGCGCGATCGTGGCCTCGGATGCGAGAAAGGCGCGCGCGATCTCCTCGGTGGTCAGTCCTGCGATCATGCGCAGCGTCAGCGCCGCGCGCGCCTCCGGCGAAAGCAGCGGGTGGCAAGCCGTAAAGATCAGCCGCAGCATGTCGTCGCCGATGTCGTCGTCCAGAGCGGCGTCGAGATCCGGCGTGGAGTCCTGCTCGGTCTCCAGCTCGTGCACCAACGCCGCATGCTTGCGTTCGAGCATCTTGTCGCGCCGGAAGTGATCGATGGCGCGGCGCTTGGCGGCGGCCAGCAGCCAGGCGCCGGGTTTCTCCGGCACGCCCGTGTCCGGCCACCGCTCGAGTGCGGTGACGAGCGCCTCCTGCGCCAGCTCTTCGGCGAGCGATATGTCGCGCGTCATCCGTGCCAGCACGGCGATGAGCCGGGCCTGTTCGATTCGCCAAACGGCGAGGATGGCGCGATGGGTGTCGGCGACCGTCACGGTCGCCGATTATCGCACCCGCCGGGCCGACGCAAGGTTCGCCGGTCAAGGCCGGCGCAGCGCCATCTGACGCATTTCACACTCGCCTTCCCGTCCTTCTCCATGCGCCTTGTGGAGATTCACGAACGCGACGGCGCACGCGAGCGTCTCTGGTTCGAACGTCACGTGCCAAGCGCATCAAAGCCGGCGGCGGCGCGACGCACATCCTCCGGGAAGTCCGACATCTCCTGGACCTGCCGCACCTCGATCACCTCGTTCTCGCCGCCGGGACAGCGCTTGGCCCATTCGATGGCCTCCTCGCGCGACGCCGTCTGGATCATCCAATAGCCCCCGAGCACTTCCTTCGCTTCAGCGAACGGTCCATCGGTGACCGTCGGCTTGCCGCCGGAGAAGCTGACGCGCGCACCCATCGAGGGCGGATGCAGGCCGTCGAGCGCCAGCAGCACGCCGGCGTCCTGAAGTTGCCGGTTGTACTTCATCATCGCCTCGACCGCTTTCGCGTCCGGGACAGTTCCGGGCGCCGCGAACTCGTATCCCTTCGGGATCATCAACATCATGAAACGCATGAGAATCTTCCTCCAGATCTAGGGGCGACGGACCGTGCCCTGCCGATACGACGAACGGACCGTCGCGCATTCGACATGCATCGGCGAATTTTTCCGTCTGCAAGTCGGCATTGCCGTACCTCCAAAGCCGCAACTGGGATCGGTGGAGGAGAGACGAAGCGTCGCGGGCGGGGGAGGGCGCCCGCGATCGGGGTCCGTAATCACTTGGGAGTTTGCCGCGGCGCCTGCCGGCGCAGACGTTCCGCGGTGATGTAGAGCAGCGGAATGATGAAAATCCCGAATACGGAGGCAGCGATCATGCCGCCGAACACCGGCGTGCCGACCGCATGGCGCGTCAACGCCCCGGCCCCTCCTGCAATGACCAGAGGCAAGAGCCCGAAGATGAAGGCGAAGCTGGTCATCATGACCGGGCGGAACCGCAGGCTTGCCGCTTCGATGGCGGACGCATCGATGTCCTGCCCGAGCTTGCGCCTCTCCACCGCGAACGCAACGATCAGAATGCCGTTCTTGGCGGCGAGCGCGATCAGCACCACGAGCCCGATCTGCGCATAGACATCGAAGCTCAGTCCGGCCACTACCAGCGCGACGAGGGCGCCGAGCACCGCAACGCTGACCGACAACAGGGCGGGGACCGGAATGTTCCAGCTCTCGTAGAGTGCGACCAGAAACAGATAAGCGAACAGGACGGCCAATCCGAGCACGACCCCGGTGCGTCCGCCGCCGCCTTTTCCTGCAGCGCCGTCCCGGTCCATTCATAGCTGTAGCCGGCGGGCAGGGTCGAGGCGGAGATGCGCTCCATGGCGGCGAGCGCCTGGCCCGAGCTGTAGCCGGGCTTCGGCGCCCCGTTCACGATCGCGCCGCGGTATCCGTTGTAGCGGATCACCGTCTGCGGCCCTTGCACCAGCTTCGCTTCGGCCACCGCCCGGATCGGGACCATCCCGCCCTGGGCGTTGCGCACATAGATGCGGTAGACGTCGTCGATATTGTCGCGAAACGGCGTCTCGCCCTGGATGTTGACCTGCCAGGTGCGCCCGAACACGTTGAAGTCATTGACGTAGAAGGTGCCGAGCGTCGACTGCAGGGCATTGAAGATGTCGCTGACCTTGACGCCGAGCACCTGCGCCTTGTCGCGGTTGATGTCGAGATAGATCTGGGGCGTATCGGCGGCATAGGTGCTGAAGACGCCCGCAAGCTCGGGCTGTCCGTTGGCGGCCACGATCAGGCCGCGCAGCGTCGCCGCGACGTCGGTCGGCGGCTGGCCCTGCAACGCCTCCAGCGCATATTGGAAACCGCCGGTGCTTCCGAGGCCGAGAATGGGAGGCAGGTTGAACGGGAAGGCGACGGCGCCCTTGATCGCCGCCATCTGCGGACGCAGCCGCGCGATGATGGCGCCGGCGCTCTGCGCGCGGTCGGTGCGTGCCTCGTAGGGCTTGAGCCGGATGACGAAGAAGGCCTGGTTCGACGACGCGACGTAGTCGATGAAATTCAGCCCGACCACCGACAGGATGCCTTCGACGCCCGGAATCGGCCGCACGATGTCCTCGACCTCCTTGACCACGCTCTCGGTGCGGTTGAGCGAAACGCCTTCGGGCAGCCGCAGCGCGGCGAAGATTGCGCCCTGGTCCTCGTCCGGCAGGAAGCTCTGCGGCGTCTTGCTGAACAGCCATGCCGAGGCCGCGAGCACGCCCACCACGACCACGACGCCGATGATGGCGACGCGCACCAGCCGGCGCACCACCGCCACATAGCCGTCGCGGACATGGTCGATCGCGCCCAGCACGTAGCGCATCGGGCCGCGGCTCGGTTGGCCGCGCTTCAGCAGCACCGCGCAAAGCGCGGGACTGAGGGTCAGGGCGTTGAGCGCCGAGATCAGCATCGATACCGAGACCGCGACCGCGAATTGGCGGAACAGCTGGCCGCTGATGCCGGGAATGAAGGCAACGGGAACGAAGACCGACAACAAAACCAGCGTGATGGCGAGGATGGGGCCGGTGATTTCGGACATCGCCTTCTTGCACGCTTCCGGCACCGGCAGCTCGGGTTCCTCCTCCATGACGCGCTCGACGTTCTCGACCACGACGATGGCGTCATCGACCACGATGCCGATCGCGAGCACGAGCGCCAGCAGTGAGACGGTATTGGCCGAGTATCCGATCGCCAGCATCACGGCGAACGTGCCGATGATCGAGACCGGCACGGCGACGAGGGGAATGAGCGTCGTGCGCAGCTTGCCGAGAAACAGGAACACCACGAGCGCCACCAGGACGATGGCCTCGGCCAGCGTGCGAACGACCTCCTCGATGGTCGAGGTGACGAAAACCGTGGAATCGAAGAACACGTTATAGGAGAGGTCTTCGGGGAAACGCGTCGCCAGTGTGTCCAAGGCTTCGCGCACGAGGCGGGTCACGTCGACCGCATTGGAGCCCGGGGTCTGATAGATGCCGAGCGCGGCGGCCGGCGCGCCGTTGAAGCGGCTGTAGCGGTCCTGCGATTTCGCGCCCATCTCGATGCGGGCGACATCCTTCAGCCGGACCACGGAGCCGTCCGGCTTGGCGCGCACGACCAGGGCCTCGAATTCCTCGGGGCGCGACAGCCGGCCCTTGGTCTTGATGGTGATCTGGACCTGCTGGTCTGGCGAGGTCGGCGCCGCGCCCACCCGGCCCAGCGCGGCCTGGACGTTCTGGTTCTGCACCGCCGCGATGATGTCGTTCGGCGTCAGATTGAGCTCGGTCAGCCGGTCGGGATCGAGCCAGATCCGCAACGAGTAATCGAGCGGCCCGAACAGGCTGACCTGCCCGACGCCCTTGATCCGCGCCAGCGTGTCGATGATGTTGATGGTCGCGTAGTTGCTGAGATAAACGGCGTCGTAGGTATTCTTCGGCGAGAAGATGGTGATGACCTGCAGCAGCGCGGCGGATTTCTTGCGGATGGTCAGGCCCGTGCGCGAGACTTCCTGAGGAAGCTGTGGCGTGGCGAGGCTGGCGCGGTTCTGCACGTTGACGGTGTTGATGTCGGGGTCGGTGCCCAGCGCGAACGTGACGTTGAGGGTGTAGCTGCCGTCGGAACCGCTGGCGGACTGATAGTAGAGCGCGTTGTCGATGCCGTTGACCTGCTGCTCGATCGGTTGCGCGACCGTCGTCTCGACCACTTCGGCGTCGGCGCCCGGGTAGTTCGCGGTCAGGGTGACCTGCGGCGGCACGATGTCCGGAAACTGGGCGATCGGAATCGCCGTAATGGCGACGATGCCGGCCAGCGTGATGACGATGGCGATGACGAAGGCGAGCCGCGGCCGGTCGATGAAGATGCCGGAGAACATCCGTTTCAGTTTCCCGGCACGACGGTCGCCGCCACGATCTGTCCGGGATGCACCTTCTGGATGCCCTCGACGATGACCAACTCGCCCTCCTTGAGACCGCTGGTGACGACGATGTCCCGGCCCTGCTCGACGCCGGCCGTGATGCGCCGCAGCTCGACCTTCTTCGCGGAGTCGACGACGAGGACGTAGCGGCCGGCCTGATCGAGCTGGACGGCGGATTGCGGAACGGTCAGCGCCGAGCGCGGCGCGCCCCGTTCCACCGTGACGCCGACGATGCCACCGGGGATCAGAACACCGTCCGGGTTCGGCAGTTGCGCCCGCACCGCCACGGTATCCGTCGTGGCGTCGACCTGGACATCGAGGAAGTTGCTGAGGCCGGGATGCGGATAGATGGTGCCGTTGGGCAACTTGATGTGAATGACCACATGTGGGCTCTTGTCGGCCGACTCGGCGATCCTGCGGCTGTAGTCGAGAACATCGCGCTCGCTCGCCTGAAAGATCACGTAGATGGGGTCCTGGCTGACGATCGTCGCCAGGGTCCCGGACGAGGGACTGACGAGGTTGCCGACGGTGAAGACGGCAAGTCCGATCCGCCCATCGATGGGTGAGCGGATCTCGGTGTAGTCGAGATTGATTTGCGCCTGGTCGAGCAGCGCCTGCGCCTGCATGACCTCGGCTTGCGCTGCGGCATCGTCTGCCGCGCGCTGGTCGAGCGTGGATTGCGGGATGTTCTGATTGCGGACGAGGTCCTTGCCGCGCTGCAATTGGAGCGCAGTGTTGACCGCTGTCGCCTTGGCCTTGGCGAGATTGGCGCGCTGCTGCTCGACCGCCGCCTTGTAGGTGGCCTGTTCGAGCCGGAACAGGAGATCGCCGGTCTTGACCTTCTGCCCCTCGGTGAAATTTCGCTCCTCGATGAAGCCCGCGACCCGCGCGACGATGTCGACCTTGTTGATCGCCGTCACGCGGCCGAGGAATTCGCCGGTTTCCGTGACCTGACGGCTCGCCACGGGGGTCACCGAGACCGCGGGGGGCGGTGGGGCACCCTGGGCCATGGCCACGCCAGAGCAGGCCAGCAGGCTGAGCGCGCCCATGGCCGCCGGCCAACCGACGGAGATGTTGCGACCAGGCATCAAGGTTCTCCCGACTGCGGGGTTGACGTCACCCTGCATCATTTCTTTTGCCGATGTCACTGGCTGGTTGATCTGGACAGGGTGGGGCCAGGGGCCAGATAGGGCAAACGCATGCGTGATCTGCCAATCCGCATAGCGGAATGCTGATTGCCTCGAGCATGATCGGTGTCCGCTCTTCACCGCCTCGCGAAAGGTCGCCTTGGGTCCTCAGGTGAAAACGTGAGGCGGAGCGCAATTGTTGCGCAATGCCTGCCAACAAATCCAGAGAGTGTTTCCGACCGGCAACAATCGCCGATATTTTTCCTGCCGACGCGGTTATCGCGTTCGACGGCCGCGCTCGGGCGCCTTGCCCTCCGTATAGTGAATGTACAGAGGTCGGTTGACCGGGCGACTGCGCGCTGGCCGCAAAAGCGTCGGGGGCGAAATGGGTCCGAACGGTTCGGATGCGCGCGTCAGCTTCTGGTCGCACTGCCTGACGGGTGGGGCCGTTGCGATGGCGCTTGCCTTGGTGCCGCACCTCGCTTCGGCAGACGAAACCGGGGAGAGCTTCTGGACCCCGGGGTCGTTCGGGAGCCTCGCCGCCACCCCATCGCAGCCGGGCTTCTCCCTTTCGTCGACCTGGTACCACACCTCGACGACGGCCGGCAGCGACGTCGCGCGCGCCCGCGCAATCAGGATTGGACGGATCGAGGCCTCGGTCGCCGAAAGCGTAAACGCAATCTCGGTGTCACCGGAAGACCTGGCAATGATCACGCCGTCATATACGTTCGCGACGCCGGTTCTCGGCGGTCAGGCGGCGTTCGCGCTAACGGCGACCTACGGCCGCAAGCGGACCATCGACGACCTGACCTTCACCACCCCGGTGCTGGTCGGACCGTTTGCGGTCACCCGGTCCCGGTTCGACACGATCAGCGACACGGTGACAGGCTTCGGGGACCTGTCCCCGCAGTTCTCGCTGCGCTGGAATACCGGCGTCCATAACGTCATGACCTACCTGACCGGCAATATTCCAGTCGGCATCTACGATCGAACCCGCCTCTCGAATATCGGCATCGGCCACGGCGCGTTGGATGGCGGAGCCGGCTACACCTATCTCAACGAGCAGACCGGGTATGAATTTTCGGCGGTGGCCGGATTGACCTACAACTTCGTCAATCCCGCCACCCAGTATCAGAGCGGCATCGACGTCCATCTGGACTGGGGCGCGTCGCGTTACGTGACCAAGCAGCTGCAGATCGGCCTGGTGGGCTACCTCTACAACCAGGCGAGCTGCGACGGCGGATCGGGAGACCGGGTCGGCTGCTTCCAGTCGCGGGTCGCGAGCGCCGGCGCGCAGCTCGGCTATACGATCCCCATGGGCGAGCTCGACGGCAACGTGAGCGTCAGGGCCTACAGGGAGTTCGCCGCCGCGAACCGTCCGGAAGGCTGGAACCTCTGGCTCACCTATGCGCTGTCACCGGCCGATCCCGCGTCGGCGCGTTCGACGCCGCCGACACGGCGCATCTACGCGAAGTAGCGATCACGATGGCGTCGCGCCGCGGTCGGCGATTGGATCGATTTTGTCAAAGGGAACCTGAAGGAGTCGGGCTTTTGGGGCCGGCGGCGCTCGGCGTCGCCGCGATCAGATCGCAATCGCGGTGGCGTCGTAGTTGTACAGCCAGTCCATCCGCTCCCGCAGGCGGACCTGCTGCCACTCACGCGCGACCTCGTCGGCAATCAGGTCGCTGTCGGCAAGCCTCGGCGCAAACGCGCTCGCTTTGTTCTCGCTGGCCTTGCGGACAACCATCGAAGTCCGGTCCCTGCGGATCTCCTCGTAGCGGGCGAAGGCCACGCCCGGCTCGCCGAAATATCTGTCGAGACAGGCCGCGACGACATAGCCGTCCTCGATCGACATCACGCCGCCCTGGCCCAGGAACGGCAGCGTCGGATGGCAGGCATCGCCGAGCAAGGTGACGCGACCCTGCGACCAGGCTGCCATCGGCTCGCGGATCATCATCGCCCATTTGTACGGCGTCTCGATCTGATCGATCATGCGCTGGACGTCGGCGTGCCAATCGCGGAAATCGTTGCGCAGCTCCTCCCTGGTGCCCACGGTGGACCAGGATTTGACCTGCCAATCGTCACGCTCCGACATGCTCACATAGTTCATGATCTCGCCGCGGCGCACCGGATAGTTCAGCACGTTGCCGTGCGGCCCGAGCCAGTTCATTCCGACCATGCGGACAAGATGAGGCGGCAGCTTCCCCATCGGGATCAAGCCGCGCCAGGCGATGCAGCCGGTGAACACCGGCTTGCTCGGCCCGAACAGGCAGATGCGGACCTTGGAATGAATGCCGTCGGCGCCGATCACATAAGGCGCCCTGACGGTGCTGCCGTCCTCGAACGTCGCTTCGGCGTCTCGGGCGTGGGAGGCGACCGAGACACAGCGCTTGTTCAGCGTGATGGCGTCGGACTTCAGCGAACGGACGGCGCCGGCGAGGATGCCATGCAGATCGCCGCGGTGAAACATGAGATGCGGCGTGCCGAATCGCTCGATGCTTTTGTCGCCAAGATCGAACCAGTTCCAGGTCTCGCCGGTGCTCCAGTGCCGTAGCTCGCGGCGCTCCGGCCGAACTTGCACTTCAGCGAGAGCCGCTTCCAGGCCGAGCGCAAACAGGACGCGAGTGCCGTTGGAGCTGATCTGGATGCCGGCGCCGACTTCCTTGAGCTGGTTCGACTGTTCGTAGACCTGCACATCGATGCCGCGCTTGAGCAAGGCGAGCGCCGCGGTCAATCCACCGATGCCGGCGCCGACGACGGCGACATTCCTTGACGTGCTCATGGGCGACTCCGCACCTGGTGGTCCGAACGACTCATTGGGATTTCACGCCGGATGCCTTCACCACCGCGGTCCAGCGCGGAATTTCCGCCGCGACAAAAACCGCGAAATCCTGCGACGAGCCAATTCTGGACTCGAAGCCGAGCTTTTTCATGCTGGCGATCATCTCAGGGGATTGCAGCGCCTCGTTGATCGCGGCGTTGAGCTTGTCCACGACGTCGGCGGGAACTCCAAACGGCGCCCACATCCCGGCCCAGAATTCCAGCGACAGCTCGTCCAGGCCGAGCTCCTTCATGGTGGGGACGTCGGGCAGATCGGGATTGCGTTCCGGGCTCGACGTGGCCAGCGCCTTGATCCTGCCCTCCCGAAGGAGCGGCAGCACCGTTGCGGGTGTCGGCCAGTAGACATGGATGCGGCCACCCAGCATGTCGGGGATGACCAGTGCGCCGCCGCGGTAGGGAACGCTGGTGATATCCAGCCCGTGCAGGCGATTGAAATATTCGCCGAGGAGCTGAGACACCGTCCCCTGCGCGAAACCAAGACTGAGCCTGCCGGGATTGGCCCTGGCATAGGCGACGAACTCCTTGACCGAATTGGCAGGCACCTGTGCGTTGATGGCGAGCAGGCAGGAATTGCGCGCGATGAACGCAACGGGCGTGAAATCCTTCTGCGGATCGTATTCGATCTGCTTGTTCAAGATCGGCTCGACCACGAGAGCCGAGCTTGCGAACAGCAGCGTGTAACCATCGGGCGGCGCGACCGCGGCCGCCTTGGAGCCAATCGTCGTGCCGCCGCCGGGCTTGTTGTCGATGACGACAGCCTGGCCAAGCCTGCCTTGCAGTTGCTGCGCCAGCAGCCGCACCATGACGTCATTCGGCGACCCCGGTGTGTAGGGCACGATGATCCGGACCGGCTTGCTGGGAAAGGCGGCGCGCAGATCTTGGGCACCGGCCGCCGACGGCTTGCCGATGAGCGCCAGAGCCGCGATGGCGACAACGGATGCGAATGTTGCAGGCGCGGATCGGCCCATGCGCTGTGCTCCATGGAGAATACTAGCGGTTTTCAAGGCGCGAAGGAGCCCCAAGAGCCGCCCGCTCAAGCGGCCTGGCGGCTCGGGGGCAACACGATCAATCTCGTTTCGGCTTGCCCCTGCCGGTTGGAACGCGGACAAACTCCGCTGCGAGCCCTTGCGGGCACAGCCCGTCGTATTCTTGCCAGCCGTGCGTTGCGTTCGGGCAACACGTTCAGGAAAAGATCCTAACCTGCCGTTTTCGTCCTTGCGCGACCACACTTGATCCGAAACAATCAGCGTCGTCGCGTGCTTGCTGGGGATGGCTCAGGGGGAGCCGGGGGACGAGGGCATGACTCCGCGTCGATTTGCGACTTTGGCGGCATTGTTCGGAGCCGTCGTTTTCGCCGGCTGGGCCGTGGCAGAGGGGCTTGCGGGCTCCGGTTCGTCCGACACCGAGACGACCGATGCGGCGTCGATGACGGACGCCAGCGCTGCAGGCGTCGCCGATGCGGCGGTCGCGGTGGCAGCTTTGCTCGGCTCGTCGCCGGAGCCGCTCGCCGAAGAAGGAACGCCTGTGCAGGTCGCAACGTTGACCCCCGCCGATCCCGTGCCAGATGAGCCCCGCAACGCCGTGCCTGCCATCGAGCTCGTCGACGAGTGCCTGGTGGTGGACACCTGCATCGAAGAATACCTGTGGGCGGTGTACCAGCGGACCAAGAAGGTCGATACCAACAAGGTCGTGGAGCGGAGGAAAGTCGCGGTTAAGAAGAAGGGCAAAACGCGGACTGTCGTCAAAAGTTTCACCACGCTCGTCGACCAGGACTTCACGTGGAAGGATCCGAAGGCGGCAGAACGAGCCGGCATGTCGATGAAGGAATACGTGATCGGAGGTATGGATCGCGGATTCAAGCTGAAGCTGTTTCGTGCTCTGCGCGCGCTGGACGAGGCCGGGCTTGCGCCCGGCATAACGAGCGCATTCCGCGATAACTACCGTCAGTCGATCGCAAGCGGCCTGAAGGCCGCGACTGACAGATCATACCACGGCGGGAGCTTGCGCGGCGGCTATGGCCACGGGATGGCGGCCGATCTCGTGAGCGTCAAGGGCGAGACACGTGGGCAGCGCTGGATTTCAAGCGAAATCTTGTGGAAATGGATCGATGCCCACGGCCAGGAGTATGGGGTCGGGCGCCCGTATCTCGATCGGGATCCGCCGCACGTCGCGCCGACCGACGGCAAGGAATATACCGATCGTCGCCCCGCGGTGAAGGTGCAACACGCGAAATCGAAGATCACTGACCCCAAGCCGATGTCCGCGACGGCCGCCGCCAACTGACGCGATGTGCCTCATATTCGGTCTTCTGGGCTGCTAAGCGCCCTCACACGTCCTTCGCCATCTCGCGCAGCTTGAATTTCTGCACCTTGCCGGTGGAGGTCTTGGGCAACTCCGCGAACACGACGTAGCGCGGGCACTTGTAGCTCGCGAGGTTCTTGCGGCACCAGGCGATGAGATCGTCCTTCGTCGCCGCCTGTCCGGGCTTGAGCTCGACAAAGGCGCACGGGGTCTCGCCCCACTTGTCGTCGGGCTTGGCGACGACGGCGGCGGCGTGCACGGCGGGATGCTTGTAGAGCGCGTCCTCCACCTCGATCGAAGAGATGTTCTCGCCGCCTGAAATGATGATGTCCTTGGAGCGGTCCTTGAGCTGGATATAGCCGTCGGGATGAATGACGCCGAGGTCGCCGGAATGAAACCAGCCGCCGGCGAACGCCTTGTCGGTCGCAGGCTTGTTCTTGAGATAGCCTTTCATCACCACGTTGCCGCGGAACATCACCTCGCCCATGCTCTCCCCATCGCGCGGCACCGGCGCCAGGGTGTCGGGATCGCGCACGTCGAGCGCCTCGAGCGGCACGTAGCGCACGCCCTGGCGCGCCTTCTTGGCGGCCTGCTCGGCCGCCGGCAGCGCGTCCCAGCCCATCTGCCACTCGTTGACGGTGGCCGGGCCGTAGGTCTCGGTCAGCCCATAGAGGTGGGTGACGTTGAAGCCCGCCGCTTTCATCGCCGCCAGCACGGCCTCGGGCGGCGGCGCCGCCGCAGTGAAGAATTCGACCACATGCGGCAACGGCTTCTTCTCCTCGGGCGGCGCCTCGAGCAAGGTCGCCATCACGATCGGCGCGCCGCACAGATGCGTCACCTTGTGGTCGGCGATGGCGTCGTACATGGCGCGGGCGCGGACCTGGCGCAGGCACACATGGGTGCCGGCGACGACCGATATCGTCCACGGAAAGCACCAGCCGTTGCAGTGGAACATCGGCAGCGTCCAGAGATAGACGCAATGCTTGCCCATGCTTCCGGTCAGCACGTTGCCCACCGCGAGCAGCGACGCGCCGCGATGATGGTAGACGACGCCCTTGGGGTCGCCGGTCGTGCCGGAGGTGTAGTTGAGCGAAATCGCGTCCCATTCGTCGCGCGGCAGGTTCCACGCGAAGTCCGCGTCGCCGGTGGCGACGAACTCCTCGTATTCGGTCGTGCCCAGCCGCTCGCCGGCGCCGGTGAATTCGGGGTCGGCGTAGTCGATCACCAGCGGCCTGGCCTTGGCGAGCGCCAGCGCCTCCTTCACCAGCTTGGAGAATTCGCGATCGACGATCAGCACCTTCGCTTCGGCATGGTCGAGCTGGAACGCGACGACGGCGGCGTCGAGCCGCGTATTGATGGTGTTGAGCACCGCGCCGGCCATCGGCACGCCGTAGTGGCATTCGAGCATGGCGGGCGTGTTGGCGAGCACGGCGGAGACGGTGTCGCCGCGCTTGATGCCGCGCTTTGCCAGCGCGCCGGCAAGCCGGCGTGCGCGCGCGTAGAATTCGGCGTAGCTGCGATGGAGGCGGCCATGGATGATCGCGGTGCGATCGGGGAAAATCGAGGCGGCCCGCTCCAGGAACGACAGCGGCGTGAGCGGTTGAAAATTCGCCGGATTGCGATCGAGGTCGATGTCGTAGGGCGTCATGTCCATCACCAGCCTGCCGCGGCAAGCTTACGAATGGCGAGCCTTGCGATCAATCCGCGTCCGAAACGATAGCATCAGCGGCAAGGCGGAGTGGCGATCGGTCGCGGTCAACGACGCCTTCAGCCTGGAAGCGCGGCGATGCCTTGCCAGATCAGCCCCAGCGAAATGACGAACATCAGCACATAGGCGATCTGGTAGAACAGCTCGGTCGGCGTCCGGCGCGCGAGCCACAGGCCGACGAAGTTGCTGGCGACGGCAAACGGCAGGAGCACGAGGGAGGTCCCCAAGGTGCGCGTGGAGAACTGGCCGAGCGCGACATAGGGCACCAGCTTCATCACGTTCACCAGCGCGAAGAAGATGATGGTCGTGCCGATCAGGGTGAGCTTGTCGAGCCGCTGCGGCAGGATGTGGATCTGGTAGGGCGGCGCGCCGACCTGGATGATGGTCGAGGTGAAGCCCGCGAGCGAGCCCCAGAACATGCCCACGGGCACGCTCGGCCGCCGCGGGTGCATCGGCACCTTGCCGAACCAGGTGTAGAGCGCAAAGCACACGCCGGTCACGCCGACCGCGATCTCCACATAGGCGTTGGGCACATAGGCCGCGAACAGCCAGGCGATCCCGACGCCCACGAGGGCGCCGGGCAGCAGCACCTTGAGATTCCAGCCGCTCCATTCGCGGCGGTAGACCCAGACCGAGATGGCGTCCTGGCACAGCAGGATCGGCAACAGGATCGCCGCCGCCTGCAACGGCGGCATGGTGAGCGCCAAGAGCGGCGTCGAGATCATGCCCACGCCCGCGAACCCGCCCTTGCCGAGGCCGAGGGCGGCAATGGCCGGAATGGCGAGCAGGTAGAACAGCGGATCCGTGATGATGGTCATGCCGGGGTGAAGGGAGGTGCTACAGCGGGAAGCGATCGCAACGCGGGAGCGTGTTGCATCGGAATGGAATCAGTGGGAGCCGCGGACTCGGTCTGCTCCCTCCCCCCTTGTGGGGGAGGGCTGGGGAGGGGGTCGTTGTTGTTTCACGGGGCGCGTCCGCCAACTGCTACCCCCACCCCCAACCCCTCCCCACAAGGGGGAGGGGAGCGGCGAGAGTTTGCAAGCGTCAAGACGGTGACGCCACCCGCGTTTGCGCATGGCGGCGGCGCTGCTTCAGGTCCGCGACATTTCGACCAGCGCGCCGCGGATCAGTTCGACCGAGATCAGGAACATCAGCACATAGGCGATGCGGAAGAACAAATCGGTCGGCGTCCGCCGCACCAGCCAGATGCCGCCATAGTTCGCCATCACCGCCGCCGGCAGCAGCACGGCGCCGATCGCGAGGTTTTCCGCCGTCAGCTGGCCGAGCGCGCCATAGGCCGGAATTTTCATCAGGTTGCTGGCGGCAAACAGGATGGTGAAGGTGCCGACATAGGTGAGCTTGTCGAGCCGCTGCGGGAGGAGGTGCATCTGCCAGGCCGGGCCGCCGGCATTGGCCAGCATGGTGGTGAAGCCGCCGATGACACCGAACAGGACACCGGTCAGCAGGCCGGGCTGCGGCGCCAGCCGCTCGAAGCGCGTCCCGAGCCAGTGCCGCAGCACGAAAATGCCGGCGATGAGCCCGATCGCCAGCCGGATATGGGCGGCGGACAAGGAGGCCGCGAACAGCCCGGCGACGGCAATGCCCGCCGCCATGCTGGGAATCATGATCTTCAGGTTCCAGGCGCTCCAATCCCGTCGATAGGTCCACACCGTCAACGCGTCCTGGGCCAGCACGGTGGGCAGGATGATCGCGGCCGCCTGCAGCGGCGGGACCTCGAGCGACATCAGCGGCAATGCCATCACGCCGAGGCCGAAGAAGCCGCCCTTGGACAGGCCGAGCAGGATCACCGCGACGGTGGCGAGGAGGTAGAAAAGTGGATCGGTGATCACGGTTGCGATGGCGCTCGGGAAGAGGGAGGGCGACGCGCCCGCGGGGCGGGATCAAAGCGCAGACGTGCGCCCCGCGCCAGCCTATTGCCGCATGCCGGCGTTGTGGCACCCGCGCGACTTGCAAACCGCCGGTACGGCCTCACAATGGCGGCGACACGAGAACAGGTCGGCCGACCGCCGCTCCACCCTCAGCCTTCGAGACGGGCGCTGCGCGCCCTCCTCAGGATGAGGAGGAGAGTCCTTGGAGCGAAGGGGCGGCGGCAGCACGATCATCGACGGGAGCAGCGCCATGGATGTGCGCGCGAGCCGCTATCACGAGGTCTATGCCCGCTGGCAGCGCGACCCGCAGGGCTTCTGGGGCGAGGCGGCGCAGGCCATCGACTGGATCGAGCCGCCCAAGCAGGTGTTCGATCCCGCTGCCGGCGTCTACGGGCGCTGGTTTCGCCGGCGGCGTCTGCAACACCTGCTGGAACGCGGTCGATCGCCACGTCATGCAAGGGCGCGGCGAGCAGCCGGCGATCATCTACGATTCTCCGCTCTCCGGCCAGAAGCGCACGCTCACCTACTACCGCCTGCAGGTCGAGACGCAGGTGCTCGCCGCCATCCTGCGAAACTTCGGGGTCGGAAAGGGCGATCGCGTCGTTCTTTACATGCCCATGGTGCCGGAAGCGGTGGTGGCCATGCTCGCGTGCGCGCGCATCGGCGCGGTGCATTCCGTGGTGTTCGGCGGCTTCGCGGCGAACGAGCTGGCGACGCGCATCGACGATGCCAAGCCGAAATTGATCCTGTCCGCGAGCTGCGGCCTCGAGCCCGGCCGCATCGTCAAATACAAGCCGCTGCTCGACGAAGCGATCGGGCTCGCCGGCCACAAGCCCGACGCCTGTCTCATCCTGCAGCGTCCGCAGGAGGAAGCGACGCTGGTGCCCGGCCGCGATCACGATTGGGCTGCCGTGCGCGACGAGGCGATCGTGTTCGCACGATCGGTCTACGATTGCGTGCCGGTGGCCGCCACCGATCCGCTCTATATCCTCTACACGTCAGGAACGACCGGCAGGCCCAAGGGCGTCGTGCGCGACAATGGCGGCCACATGGTCGCGCTCAAATGGTCGATGCATAACCTCTACGGCGTAGAGCCGGGCGAGGTCTGGTGGTGCGGCTCCGACATCGGCTGGGTGGTCGGCCACAGCTATATCGTCTACGGGCCGCTGCTGCACGGCGCCACCTCGGTGCTGTACGAAGGCAAGCCCGTCGGCACGCCCGACGCCGGTGCGTTCTGGCGCGTCATTTCCGAGCACGGCGCCGTCGCCTTCTTCACCGCGCCGACCGCGTTCCGCGCCATCAAGAAGGAAGACCCGCAGGGCAAGCTGTTCGCGTCCCACGATCTGTCCAAATTCCGCACGCTGTTTCTCGCCGGCGAGCGCGCCGATCCCGACACCATCCAGTGGGCGGAGCGGCTCCTGAAAAAACCGGTGATCGATCACTGGTGGCAGACCGAGACCGGCTGGTGCATCGCCGGCAATCCGGTCGGGCTTGGGCAGTTGCCGGTGAAGCACGGCTCGCCGACGGTGGCGATGCCGGGCTACGACGTGCGCGTGGTCGACGAGCAATGCAAGGAATTGCCCGCCGGCACGATGGGCTCGATCGTGATCAAGCTGCCGCTGCCGCCGGCGTGCCTGCCGACGCTGTGGCAGGCGGACGAGCGCTTCCGGGAGAGCTATCTCGCCGAGTTTCCCGGCTACTACAAGACGTCGGACGCGGGCTTCAAGGATGAGGACGATTACCTCTACATCATGGGCCGCACCGACGACATCATCAATGTCGCGGGCCATCGGCTCTCGACCGGTGGCATGGAGGAGGTGCTCAGCGCGCACAAGGACGTTGCCGAATGCGCGGTCATCGGCATCGCCGACGCGCTCAAGGGCGAGGTGCCCTGCGGCTTCGTCGTGCTCAAGGCCGGGGTGAACCGACCCGTGAGCGAGATCGAGCAGGAGTGCGTGGGCCTGGTGCGGGAAAAAATCGGCCCGGTTGCGGCGTTCAAGCTCGCCATCACGGTGGCGCGGCTGCCCAAGACGCGTTCGGGCAAGATCCTCCGCGGCACCATGAAGAAGATCGCCGACGGTGAGACGTGGACCATGCCGGCGACCATCGATGATCCCGCCATCCTCGACGAGATCGGCTCGGTGTTGAAGGCCAAGGGCGTGCGCGCTTGACGAAAGTCCGCAGCGCAATCCTTTCGATTCCCGGGGCTTGCTGCGGTGACTGGGCAAACTGATCTGCGCATTCGCGCAATGCGGCCGGACGAGATCGCGCTTGCCGCCGACTGGGCGGCGGCCGAGGGCTGGAATCCCGGCCTGGCCGACGCGGCGTGCTTCGCCACCGTGGACGCCGCCGGGTTTCTCATCGGCGAACTCGACGGCGCGCCGGCCGCGACCATTTCCTGCGTCAACTACGATGCGCGCTTCGCGTTTCTCGGCTTCTACATCGTGCGGCCGGATCTGCGTGGGCGCGGCTACGGATTGCGCATGTGGGCCGCGGCGATCGCGCATGCCGGCACGCGCGTGGTGGGCCTCGACGGCGTGGTGGCGCAACAGCAGAACTATCGCAAGTCAGGCTTTGCGCTCGCCTACGCCAATATCCGATACGGCGGAACGGTCGCGGCGCCGTCCGCGCCGCCCGACGCGATCGCGTTGGCCGAGGTCCCTTTTGCCGCGCTGGAGGCGGACGACGCCACGGTTTTCCCGGCGCCGCGGGCGGCGTTCCTGCGCGCGTGGATCGACACTCCGGGCCATGTCGGCCGCGCCCTCGTGCGTGACGGCAAGCTCGCCGCCTGGGGCGTGATCCGTCCGTGCCGCACGGGCTGCAAGATCGGACCGCTGGTGGCCGACGACCGCGCGGCGGCGGAGCGCGTGTTCACGGCGCTGGTCGCGGCGGCGGGCGGCGGCGATGTCTTCCTCGATGTGCCGGAGGTCAACCGTGACGCGGTCGCGCTCGCGCAAGGCCAGGGACTTGCGCCGGTGTTCGAGACCGCGCGGATGTATACCGGGGCGATCCGTCCGCTGCGGCTCGAGCGCGTGTTCGGCGTCACCACGTTTGAGCTGGGATGATCTCGTACCGCCAGGTGCGCGCAGTTGCGGCCCTACTCGTTCTTGCCGCCGATCTGCTTGAGCTTGGCGAAGACGGCATCGACGTTGAGCTCGTCCGCCGGTTTCTTCTCTTCCGGCTCGGGCTCGCGCCGGATGGTGGTCTCCGATGCCGGCAGCAGGGTCGCTCCCTGGGACTCGGCGTCGACCGGCTTCTCCTTGGCGGCGCGATGAACCTCGAGATCGAGGTCGATCTGCGAGCACAGGCCGAGCGTGACCGGGTCCATCGGCTGCAGGTTCGACGCGTTCCAGTGGGTGCGCTCGCGGATCGCCTGGATGGTCGACTTGGTGGTGCCGACGAGCCGCATCACCTGGCTGTCCTTGAGCTCGGGATGGTTGCGGACCAGCCAGAGGATCGCGTTCGGCCGATCCTGGCGGCGCGACACCGGTGTGTAGCGGGGCCCCTTCTTCTTCTTGGCCTCGGGCAGGCGGACCTTGGGGTCGAGCAGCTTGAGGCGGCGGGTCGGGTCGGCGGCCGCCTTCTCGATCTCCTCGCGGCTGAGCTGACCGGTGAGGACGGGGTCGAGGCCCTTGATGCCCTGCGCCGAGTTGCCGTCGGCGATCGCCTTCACCTCGAGCGGGTGAAGCTTGCAGAAATCGGCGACCTGGTCGAACGAGAGCGCGGTGTTCTCAACGAGCCATACGGCGGTCGCCTTGGGCATCAGCGGTGCTACCATGGCTAAATCTCCTCTGCGCTCCGCCCGCCCTTGGAGGCGAAGCCTGGTGTCATCGGTGATGACGGAAGTGGCGGGAATATAGGCACTCCTCCCGGCCCGGCGCAATGGGGCAGAGGGGAGCTGGAAAGCGGGTTCCGCTTGTCCCTCCCTCGCAAGCGGGGGGAGGGAGCGGACCGAACTCGCCGCTCATTCCATCTCGGCAAAGCGAAGCGTGTGCGACAGTGCTAACCCTGCGTCGGGTCGAGCACCAGCTTGCCCGTCGCCTCGCCGGATTCGACCAGCCGGTGCGCCTCGGCGGCGCGCGACAGCGGCAGAATCCGTTCGATCTGCGCCCGGACCTTGCCTTCCGCGGCAGCGACGAAGCATTTCGGCACGTCGGGCGGGTGATAGCCGGGCCGGCCCTTGATGGTGATGCGCTTGTGGTAGAGGTGCGAGAAATCGATCGAGACGTTGGGGCCGGCATGGGCGCCGGCGGTCACCAGCCGGCCATCGAAGCCGATGGTGCGGAACGCCTGCGGCAGCACTTTCGGGTTGGCGACGTTGTCGTAGAGCACGTCGACGCCCTTGCCGCCGGTGAACGCCATGACCTCGGCCGGGAGATCCTGCCGGTTGTAGTTGATGCCGCAATCGGCGCCGAGCGCGAGGCCGGTCTGCACGCGGTCGTCGGAGCCGGCGACGGCGATGACCTTGGCGCCGATGACGTTCTTTGCGATCTGGATGCCGATGCTGCCGAGATTGCCGCCGGCGCCCATGACCAGCACGGTCTCGCCGGCTTTGAGCTCGGCGACGTTGAACAGCAGGTTCCAGGCGGTCGGCACGTGGCGCATGACGACGGCGGCGTGGTGAAAGTCGAGGCCGTCGGGAAGCGCGACCACGGCGCAGGCCGGCACCGCGACCAGCTCGGCGAAACCGCCCGGCCGCTTGATTCCCATCATGCCCTGCGGGCCGGTGTAATCGCTGTCGTCCTCGCCGCAGACGTCGAGCGGCATGACGCCGGCGGCCGCGACCCGCATGCCCTTCTTCCAGCGCGTCACGCCTGCTCCGACCGCGTCGACCACGCCGGCGCAATCGACGCCCGGGATGAGCGGCAGCTTCGGCCCGCGCGCGCCTTCCTTGCCCGCGCGCAAGCTCACATCGAGCACGCGATTGACCGTCGCGGCATGAATGCGGATGCGAATTTCGCCCGCGCGCGGCGCCGGGTCCGGCAGCGTCTCGTATTGGAGAACGTCGGGGGGGCCGAACTCGTGGATGACGATCGCTTTCATGCGCTTCCTTTGCCTACAGAGCGTGAACCATCCGTCCGCGACCCGACGGCCGCGCCCGGACATACCATCGAGCCGCGATGAGGGGACATCAATCGATCTTCACGCCGGCTTCGCGCACGATGCGTTCCCATTTGGCGGCGTCGGCCCTGACCAGGTCGGCGAATTCGGACGCGGTCATGACGGCGGGATCGATGAAGTTGGCCTCCAGCCGCTTCCTGGCGTCCGGATCCTGGGCGAGCGCGCGCACATAGCCGCTGAGCTGGTCGATGATGCTGTTCGGCGTCCCCTGGGGGGCAAACAGTGAAAACCAGGTCAAAGTCTCAAAACCGGGAAAGCCCTGCTCGGCGAAAGTGGGCACCTCGGGCAGATAGGGCGCGCGCGCGGGCGTGGCGGCGCCCAGGATGCGCAGCTTGCCCTGGCGGACGAACTCGATGTGCGGCCCCATCGACACGAACGTCACCTGCACGTCGCCGCCCAGCACGGCCGCGACCGCGGGCGCGGTCCCGCGAAACGGCACGAAGACGAGTTTCAATCCGGCCCGGCGGTTGAATTCATGCGCCGCGAGATCGGGAGTGGTGCCCACGCCGGCCGCGGCGTAGCTCACCTTGTCCGGTTGCGCCTTGGCATAGGCGATGAACTCCTGCAGCGTGGCGGCCGGCACATCGCTGTTCATGACCAGAAAAAGCGGGACCGTCCCGATCGGGCCGATCGGCACGAGCTCGGTGAGGGGATCGTACGGCATGTGCCGCATCAGGTAGGGATTGATGACGATGTTGCCGGTGTTGGCGACGCCGAGCGTGTAGCCGTCGGGCGGCGCCTTGGCGACCGCGTCCATGGCGATATTGCCGCTCGCGCCCGGACGATTGTCGATCACCACCGGCTGTCCGGTCTTCGCGGTGATGTAGGCGCCGAGGATGCGCGCGGCGAGATCGGTCACGCCGCCGGCCGAGGTCGAGACGATGATCTTGACGGGTTTCGACGGGTAGCTGTCGGCGAATGCGGAAACGGCGGTGAGGCAGGCAAGGGTCAGGATCGCCAGCGCGCGGGTCAGGTTCATTCGTCGCTCTTTGCAAATTCGTCGCGATCTTAGCAAGCGTGCCGCCAAAGACCAATTGCGCGGTGGTGTGATCGGCCTCATCCTCCGAGACGGGCGCACGCAAGCCGGCTGTAGCCGACTTGCGCACCATACTTGCCGATGTCGGGTATATCCGACATCGGTGCGAGCCTCAGGATGAGGTCGGACAGAGATGAGTGCGGATGACAGAGACACGCAGGACAAATATTCCTGCGCCGAGCTGATCCTGGCCTGGGGCTTTTACCGCGACCAGGGGAAGTGGCCGCAGCTGCTCGCAACCTTCGCCCCGGACGGACAGATCGCGGTGTCCTGGTTCAGCGGACCTTTTCGCGAATTCGTCGACCGCTGCACGCAGAGCTTCAATGCGGGTCAGCGTTCCAAGCACCACATCTTGCCCTCGCTGGTGCGCGTCGCCGGCGAGCGCGCCCTGGCCGAAACCAATGTCGTGATCCTGGTGCGCCAGAAGATCGGCGACGTGCTTGCCGACATGACGTCCTATGCGCGCTTCCTCGACCGGCTCGAGAAAACAAGCGGACGCTGGGCCATCGTCGAGCGTGCCGCCATCTACGAGCGCGACCGGCTCGATGCGGTCGAGCCCTCGGAGGCATTCGACCGGTTGTTTGCGGCGACCGACCTTTCGATCTATCCGGAGCCTTACCGCTACATGGCCGCGCGTCTCACGGCCGCCGGCCGCGCGCTCGCCCCGGTGATCTATAGCGACGGCTCCCCCGACACGGCGCAGCTCTACGCGCGATACGAGGCCTGGTTGGCGCATCACACGGGGCCGCGATAGCGCCGCGGATTTTCTTGGCTCTATCTCTACGCGGCGACCGGCGCGGCCAGCGGCACGGTCCAGGCGTCGTAGCCGTAGAGCCAGTCGGGGTTGGTGGCGTCGCGCATCCAGGTGTTGGCGCTGGAGCCGGTCTGCACCATGGACGCGCGCGGCTTGCGCGTCGCCTCATAGAGCCGGAACGCATCCGCGATGTCGTCGAGCTCGGCGATGGAGCGCGCGAGCACCGCGGCGTCTTCGAGCGCCATCGCGGCGCCGGAGGCCATGTAGGGGGTCATCGGATGACAGGAATCGCCGAGCAGGACGGTCCGGCCTTTTCGCCAGGTCGGGAGCGGGTCGCGCTCGAAGATGCCCCACTTGTGGACATCCGGCGCCGCGCTCAGGACCGCCCGGACATCGGGATGGAAGCCGGCAAACGCCGCGCGCATCTCCTCGAGGTCGCCCTTGGTCGACCAGGATTCCTTGGTGATCCATTCGGCCCGCTCGGGCTGGCTGGTGGTGAAGTAAACCTCGTCGCGGGCCGCGGTGACGAAGTAGATGACGATGTGCCGGTCCGCTCCCCACCACTTGGTACGCGAGGATCCCACCTCGACTCCGCGCAGCAATGAGGCGGGAAACGTGGTGCGGTAGGCGAGCCGCCCGACGAAGCGTGGCTGCTCCGGGCCCGCGACGTAGTCGCGGATCAGCGAGTGCACGCCGTCGGCGCCGATCACCGCGTCGGCCTCGACCTCGGTTCCGTCGGCGAAGTTCAGTTCGATGCGCGCTCCGCGCGCTTTGATGGCGACAAGCTTCTTGCCGAGGTGCACGCAATCGGCAGGGACGATGGACGCCAGGGCGTCATGCAGGTCGCCGCGATGGAGCGTGAGATAGGGCGCGCCGTATCGCCGTTCGAGCTCGCGCCCGAGCGGATGATCGTTGGTCACGTTGCCGGTGGCGGCATCGCGATTGAGCGAAGACGTGGGGTGAAACGCGACCTGGCGCAGGCGATCCTCGATGCCCAGCCCGCGCAGCACGCGCACCGCGTTCGGGCTTTGCTGGATGCCGGCGCCGACCCGCGCGAATTTGTCCGCCTGCTCGTAGACTGCGACCGCAATGCCGCGCTGGTGCAACGCCGCCGCCGCGGCGAGCCCGCCGATGCCGGCGCCGATGATGGTGATGGAACGCACGGGATTTCCCACGGCCGAGGTCGCACCTTTACTCCAGCGGGATATTGGCGGCCCTGATCACGCCGCGCCAGTGCGGAATTTCCCTTTGGATGTGGGCGCGGAACTGCTCGGGCGTACCGACGACGAGCTCGATCTCGGTGGCCGCGGCCTTGAGCCGCTCGCGCAGCGCGCCCGACTCCACCGCCTTGTTCATGTCCCGTGCCAACCGGTCCACGGTCTCTTTCGGGGTGCCGGCGGGCGCCAGGAAGCCGAACCAGATCGTCGCCTCGTAGCCGGGCACGCTCTCGGCGATCGCCGGCACCTGCGGAGCAGCCGACGTGCGCTTGGCGCTGGTCACGCCCAGGACCTTGGCCTGATCGGCATAGGTCATCCCGCCCGCGGTGAAGGTCAGGTCGACGTGCCCGGCGATGGTGTCGCGCACCGCCGGCCCCGACCCGCTATAGGGCACATGCGTCATCTCGATGCCGGCGAGAATCTTGAGCAGCTCCGCGGCCAGATGCACCGAGGAGCCGGGTCCGATCGAGGCATAGTTGAGCCTGCCCGGCTCGCGCCTGGCGAGATCGACCAGCTCGCGCATGGAGTTGGGCGCGAGGCCGGGCCGCGTGATCAGGTATTGCGGCGACACGAATGTCAGCGCAATCGGCTCGAAATCCCGCACCGGATCATAGGGCAGCTCTTTCTTGACGCTCGGATTGATGGCGAGGCTGGTCACGCTGCCGAAAAAGATCGTCGCCCCGTCGGGCTTGGCATTGGCGGCGAGGCGGGCGCCGATCATCTGCGTTGCGCCCGGCTTGTTGTCGACAACGAAGCTCTGGCCGGTCTGCTGCGCCAGCACGTCGGCCATGGCGCGCGGCAGAATGTCTCCGATGCCGCCGGCGGGATAGGGTACGATGATGGTGACGACCCGGTGGTCCTGCGCCGACGCGGCCGACACCGCCGAAGCGGCCGCCAGCGCCATCATGGCAAGGGCGCGGTGAAGCCAGGGGCGGTGCACGTGGATGGCAGGGTGCATGGAGAGTTCCGGCCGGCGAACTGATTCTGGTGCGGGCCTGGATTTGAATTTCCTGGACCGGCTTGCGGCCAGGATAGTAGGAACTTCAAATCCGCCGCACCAGCCGCTGTCGCTTGACAGAACGAGGGCGTCAGCCCATGTCGAAGACCTGTGACCATGCCGAACCGAGGTCCGCATGACCGCCTCCCACGCGCCTGAAACCAGGGGAAAACCCCCGCTCAAGGTGCTGCTGTGCTCGCCGCGCGGGTTCTGTGCGGGGGTCGTGCGCGCCATCGATACGGTGGAGCAGGCACTCGCCCGTTACGGGGCGCCGGTCTATGTCCGCCATGAGATCGTGCACAACCGCTATGTGGTCGAGAGCCTGAAGTCCAAGGGCGCCGTCTTCGTGGAAGAGCTCGACGAGGTCCCGGAGACCAGTGCGCCGGTTATTTTTTCCGCGCATGGCGTGCCGAAATCGATTCCAGCCGAGGCCCAAAGGCGTAACTTCTTCGCTCTCGACGCCACCTGTCCGCTGGTCACCAAGGTTCATCGCGAGGCCGAGATCCATCACAAGCGCGGCCGCGAGATCGTGCTGATCGGCCATGCCGACCACCCCGAGGTGGTCGGCACCGTCGGGCAGCTGCCCGCGGGCGCCATCACGCTGCTGCAGTCGGTCGAAGAGGTCGCGCGGTTCGTGCCGCGCGATGCCGCCAGCCTCGCCTATGTGACGCAGACCACGCTCTCGGTCGACGATACGGCCGGCATTGTCGCGGCGCTCAAGGCGCGCTTTCCGGACATTCACGGTCCCCACAAGGAGGACATCTGCTACGCCACCACCAACCGCCAGGAGGTGGTCAAGAAGGTGGCGCCGATGGTCGAAGCCATGATCGTGGTCGGTTCTCCGAACTCCTCCAACACGCAGCGCCTCAAAGAGGTGGCCGAGCGCGCCGGCTGCCCGCGCGCCGCGCTGGTGCAGCGCGCGAGCGAGATCGACTGGGCGCTGTTCGGTTCGATCGCGAGTCTCGGCATTACCGCCGGCGCTTCCGCCCCCGAGGTCCTGGTCGAGGAGGTGATCGGCGCCTTTGCCGAGCGCTATGCGGTGAACGTGGACACCGTCACCACCGCCGACGAAGACATGTTCTTCCCCCTGCCGCGGGCGCTGCGAGGCACCGAGGCCGCCGAATGACGCCGTGTCCCGGTTGCCGCGCCACGCTTTCAGGGTCCGGTGACCGGATGGCAGCCGTCGGTACGCGGCATCTGGACATGTACCCGATCGCTTGTGGCTGAATGCGGTCACCTGGAAACCGGAACGCGCAAGAGGGATCGCAGTGGCCGTCTACACCGATGTGGTGGCGGAAGACCTTGGTGCCTTTCTCGCCGGTTACGACATCGGGGAACTGCTCGCCTACAAGGGCATTGCGGAAGGCGTCGAGAATTCGAATTTTCTCGTCCATACCAGCCGCGGCTATTTCATCCTGACGCTCTACGAGAAGCGGGTCGCAGCCGCGGATCTGCCGTTCTTTCTCGGCTTGATGGAGCACCTGCACGCGCGCGGCATCACCTGCCCGCAGCCGGTCAAGAACAAACGCGGCGAGGTGCTGGGCCAGGTCGCCGGCCGGCCCGCCGCCATGATCACGTTCCTCGACGGCATGTGGATCCGGCGGCCGTCGGCCGGTCATTGCGCGGCGCTCGGCGACGCCCTGGCACGGCTGCATCTCGCGGGCGTCGATTTCAACGGCAGCCGCCGCAACGCGCTGTCGGTCGATGGCTGGCGGCCGCTCTACGACAGTTGCAGCGAGCGGGCGAACGAGGTGCGGCGCGACCTGAAACAGTTTCTGGCGGCTGAACTTTCCCATCTGGAGAAGGCGTGGCCGCGGAATTTGCCCGAGGGCGTCATCCACGCCGATCTTTTTCCCGACAACGTGTTCTTCCTCGGCAACAAGCTCTCCGGCCTGATCGACTTTTACTTCGCCTGCACCGACGCGCTCGCCTACGACGTCGCGATTTGTCTCAATGCCTGGTGCTTCGAGACCGACCACGCCTACAACGTGACCAAGGGCCGAAGCCTGCTGCAAGCCTATGCGCAGGTGCGGCCGCTTTCGGATCAAGAACGCCAGGCATTGCCATTGCTCGCCCGCGGCGCGGCTTTGCGTTTTCTGCTGACCCGATTGGTCGATTGGTTTCACGTGCCGTCGGGCGCGCTGGTGCGGCCGAAAGATCCGCTCGAATATTATCGCAAGCTGCGCTTCCACCAGACCGTCAAGACTGTGCGCGACTACGGGATCGAGGAATGAGCGAGCCGCACGTTGTCGTCCACACCGATGGGGCCTGCTCGGGCAATCCGGGTCCGGGCGGCTGGGGCGCGATCCTCGCCTTCGGCGACCATGAGAAGGAATTGAAGGGCGGCGAGGCGCACACCACCAACAATCGCATGGAATTGATGGCCGCGATCGCAGCGCTCGAAGCGCTCAAGCGGCCGTGTCTCGTCGACATTCACACCGACAGCCAATACCTGCGCAACGGCGTCATGTCGTGGATAAATCAATGGAAGCGCAACGGCTGGCGCACCGCCGACAAGAAACCGGTCAAGAATATCGACCTGTGGCAGCGCCTCGATGCCGCGTTGGCCCAGCATCGCGTGCGCTGGCATTGGGTGAAGGGCCATGACGGCCACGTCCTCAACGAGCGGGCCGATCAGCTGGCGCGCGACGGCCTGGAGGAGGTGCGCGCGAGCGCCGGGGCGAAACGGCCGGCGGCGTCTGCCGGCGATTAGAGTGAGACCGTCTCGGCTCGGATCACGATTTCACTCTCAGTGCTTATTCGTTCGCACCAACTGATCCGAAAATCTGCAGCTTTGACATCGTGTTGCAATTCCCTGGACTGCGAGACGCGCGCGGACGTATCAACGCGCATGACCGTTTATGTTGCCGACATCGGGGGCAGGGGCGTCGCCGCCTTCCAGGCCGACAGTGACTCGGATGCCGAGCGGCTCGCGCGCGACCGCGTCTTTCGCGATGATCTCATGGTGTTGACCACCGGCGGTCTTGCCGCTGTGGGACGGCGTGTCGGCGATCGAGATCCGCCAAGCGTGCCCCGGAGAAGCGGCGAAGTGGCGGGCATCGCGCGCCCGCGCGATCAGCCAGGGCAATATCGAGGGCGCAGATGAAGCCTGGATCGCCTTCCTAGTTGCGCTCACCGACCCGCACCGACGTGGACGGTGATCAATCGAGCGAAGCCCGTTCGCTCGGTGCGACGCCATCGCTTCCGGATTTAGGTTGTGTCGGATGCCGTATTCTGCGAGTCAGGTATATTGCTTAAGAAATCGAGGGGCATGTGAGCCATGGCACAAGCAGCGCTTTCCAGGATACTGGTCGGCCCCTATGGGCTGCATGCATTCGTTGCAGTGATGCTCGCCCTCTTCGTCGCATTTCTCTGGGTGTTCAACTTCACGACATTCTTTTGAGCGCCGCCGCGGGCGCCTGAAGCGTCGTGGAAACCGTCCGCCGCACAACTCAGAAGTCGGCGTCGACCAGATCGTAGGAGCCTTTGCGGCCGCGCGCATAGACCTTGGCCGCGGCCGCATAGATCAGCGCACGGTTTGCGTCGAAGGCGCCAAGCAGTCCAGGTTCGTCGAACCGCATGTCGGGCTGAACCCGCTTGAGCGCGTCCTCGGTCACGAAAAACGACGCCTCCATCGCGCTGTCGTGCCCCCAAAAGCGCACCGCGCGCCGCGTCGAATCATACGAGCGACTTTGATTTGGAAAACTCAGCGACATGACCGGTATGCTGCTTTGAAGCCGCCCCGCCGCCCCCAGGTTTCGACCGAGGTCATCGCGCGCGGCTGCGGTCCGCTTCATCCGCCGATTTGGCCGGAGCGCACTCGTCGGCGGGCGGGTCACGTCGCGCCAACGGGTAGTCCTCGCTATCGTACAGCCGACGGATGCCATCGCGGTCGAATCTTACTTCCTCGACTTCAAGATGCGCGCCGAGCAGATGCGTGGGCGACAACTCCTCGATCGCAAAGCGGATCGCTTCCGCGGCCTTGGCGAAACGCCGATAGGCCATCGGCCGGTTCCCCTTGCGGCTGCGGGTCGGAAACAGCTCCGCCGGGGCGCTGTAGTCAAATCCATTCATGTTCAATGCCTCGAATGTTGCGGCAGGTCACCGGGCCGCCGAAGAATGTCCTCCTGCAGCACATAACGTGGCCATCAGGAACGTGGGGGAAGCGCTTGTCTTTCGGCCATCGGCGCCTGGGTCCGTGTCAGCGACGCTCGGTAATGCCAATGATCTTCAAAGCATACACCTTTTGCGCGTCAGGACATAGATAATTATCCCCTGCGCTTGGTTCAAGCGCATGAAACGGAGCGCGATGAAGGTTTCGAGCAGGGGCGGAATCTTGCAGATTGGGTTGCCGGCGATCAGGAACCGAACCTCATGCTTGCACGTCCCGGGCTTTCCGCAACCACCGCTACGTCGACCGTCATTCCGAGATAGTCGTCGGGCATGCCGACGAAACTGCCGGCGATCGGAACCGCCTGGCTGATGTCGCGGGTGACCGCCACGCGGATCAAGTCGCGCCCGCCGATCGTGCCGTTGGTGGGGTCATAGGCAATCCAGCCGGCGCCCGGCAGATAGATGTCGGCCCATGCATGTGTGGTTCCGGCGCCTATTGCAGCCGTGGTGCGAGCATCGGCAGAGGCATTGTACAGATACCCCGTCACAATACGGGCTCCGAAGCCGAGGCTGCGGGCGGATTCGATCAGCAGGACGGCGAGGTCGCGGCATGAGCCCCAGCCCCGGTTGAGAGTCTCGATCGGGGTCTGCGTGCCCTCGGTTTCGCGGCTCTGATATGAAATCCATGCCGCGACACCGCTGTTGAGGTCGGCCAGGAGCGCCCAGGTATTGGTCGGATTGCTGTGTATGAAGCCGCGCGCCCACGACCCGAGGCGGTCGGCGGGGTCGGGGTGATGGCGCTCAAGCATTCTGCCGAGATCGATGCGATCGTCGGCGGAATAGATGAAAGGATAGCTCACCGCCTCCGGAGCGATCTGGAAGGCCGGTTGCTCCACCGTGTACGTCTCCAGCTGCAGGCTGCTTTCAATTCGCAATTCGGTTGCGGGCTCGGCGAACGATGCGATGGCGATCGAATTGCCGAACACGTCGTGGATCCAGCGCAATGTAGCGGGCGGCGACAACGTCAAATTGGTTTGAATAAGACGAAGGTCGTGGCTGTCGCGCGGACGCAGCATCAGTCGATGGTCCCCGAGCATGACCGGGCGCCGGTAGCGATAGACGGTCGTGTGGCGGACATTGAGAAGAGTCAAAGGTGGCGCTCCCGCGCATCAACCGGCGGACATTCGCTCGCCGAGGTCAAGATCATATCGCCACTCTCGTGCGCGAGCCGGCACAGGCGGGATCAGTGTCGCCTGGTCGCGAGCTACGGATGATCCTTGGCGTCCTGCTCCAGCGCCGCCTGCAGGTCGAGAGGATCAACCGTCACCATTTCGGTCGACGCAGCCGGCTGAAATTGCGACGGCACGAAGATCATGGTCGATACCCTACGGTAAACCGGAAAGGACAGACCCTCGATCAATTCCTCGTCGGTGACCACCTGGTATTCGCCCGGCGGCAAAGTTCGATCAATTCCCTTCAGGAAAAAGGGATGGACGAATTTCAGCGTTTTTCGGTTCGTGCGCATGGTCATCGCATGGCTTCAGCCGCGGCCGCCGACGGCTCTGCAACCCCCGCGTCGCCCGCCCGGTCAGCGGTCCGCGATCGAACGGCGTTCCGCTTCGTCCAAAGAACAGCGACGGCGATCACGATTAGGGAAAGGCCGGTCCACATCTCACGGCATCCTCGAAGCAACGGTCGTCATCAAGCGGCTCGAAAATTCGATGAATCCTGAAATCGAATGGAATTCATCCAAACTATGAAGGGGAGGTAACACCGAAATACGAGAAAACCAGTCTCCGCTTAGTAAAATTTGGCTAGATGCGACAACACTACTGGACGGACTCTATGGACGGCCCGGACAAAATATTCTATCACCCGCCAACATCGACCCAGGAAATGCACCATGCCCGCACAGACTGCGGGCGCTCGTCAGTGGGGCGGACGGGCTTCGCCACTTGTCGCCGTATCGATTGCGCCCGCAACGCTGATTGACCGCGATACGACGCCGTTAGCGCCTTGACCAATTCACACGAATATGGATTCGACCTTGGAAAATACCGAACATCATGCCGGCGCTGCCACCACGTCGTCCGACGTGCTGGCCTGGACGAGAATTCTTGCACGCTACCGCGAACCCAGCCGCACTCGCAGTGTGACCGAGCTCGTCATCACGATCGTGCCGTTGGTTCTGTTGTGGACCTTGATGTGGGCCGCGCTGGATCTCGGCTACTGGTTCTGTCTGCTGTTGGCGGTGCCGGCCGCGGGCTTGCTGGTACGCCTGTTCATGATCCAGCATGATTGCGGCCACGGCGCCTTTTTTCGCCATCGGCTGGCGAATGATTGGGTGGGCCGCGTGTTGGGCGTCCTGACATTGACACCGTACGATTTCTGGCGCCGCACGCACGCGATCCACCACGCGAGTTCGGGCAACCTCGATCAACGCGGCATCGGTGACATCGACACGCTCACCGTGCGCGAGTATCTGGCGCTGTCGCGATGGGGCCGGCTCCGGTATCGCCTGTACCGGCATCCGATCATCATGTTCGGCATCGGCCCCGCCTACCTGTTCCTTCTGCAGCACCGGCTGCCGGTGGGCTTGATGCGGCGCGGCTGGCAGCCATGGCTCAGCACCATGGCCACCAATGCCGCCATCGCGGGCGTCATCGGTACAGTGATATGGTTTGTCGGCGTCGGTGCGTTCCTGCTGGTGCACCTGCCGATCATGCTCCTCGCGGCGTCCGTCGGGGTCTGGCTGTTCTACGTCCAGCACCAGTTCGAGGGCACATTCTGGGCCGAGGACCGGGCCTGGAACGTGCATGCCGCCGCGCTGCACGGCAGCTCGCACTACGACTTGCCGGCCGTCCTGCGTTGGTTTTCGGCCAATATCGGCGTGCATCACGTCCACCACCTCTGCAGCCGAATTCCCTACTACCGGCTGCCTGACGTGCTGCGCGAGCATCCGGAGCTTGTTGCCACAGGTCGGCTCACGCTGATCGAGAGCCTTCGCTGCGTACGCCTGGTGCTCTGGGACGAAGGAAAGCGGCGCCTCATCTCCTTTCGCGAGATGGGCGACTGCTACATCCGGGATCGCAAGGTCGGCTAGTGTCCCGATTCCGAGGTCCGCACACCTCGCGGTTTGGATTTAAAGTTCCTAAACGAGCTTGCGGCCACAATGGCGGGAACTTCAAATCCGCCGCGCTGGCACAGCCGCCGATTGGACAGGGGAGGCGGGCCGTGGCACAGAGGCCCATCGGGTGCGATTTTGTTTGATCCCGCCAGGTGCTATGGTGCGCCGAGAACGATCCGCCTGGTCGGGATGCCCTTGGCGTGGCATCAGGCCGAGACTATCGGGGCCGGGACATTGTGAAGCGCCGTTTTCAGCTCGTCTTGATCAAACCTTCCCATTACCACGATGACGGATACGTCATCCGCTGGTGGCGGGCGCTGATCCCGTCCAATTCGCTCGCCTCGGTCTACGGTCTCGCCCTCGATTGCTCCCGGCGGCACGTGCTCGGCGAGGACGTCGAGATCGATATCGACCTCATCGACGAGACGAACACGCGCGTCAACATTCCCAAGCTGATCCGCCGCTTTCGGCGCAACGACAATTTCGGCCTGCTGGCGCTCGTGGGGGTGCAGTCGAACCAGTATCCGCGCGCCCTCGATATCGCGCGTCCCTTCCGCGCGGCCGGCATTCCGATGGCGCTCGGCGGATTTCACGTCTCGGGCTGTCTGTCGATGCTCGACGGCAAGGCGATCGATCTCGATCTCGCGCGTGACCTCGGCATTTCCATCTTCGCAGGCGAAGCCGAGGAGCGGCTCGAGGTCGTCCTGCAGGACGCCGCGCAGGGCCGCATGAAGCCGCTCTACAACTTCATGAAGGATCTGCCTTCGATCGGCGGCACGCCGATACCCTTCCTCCCGCATCAGTTCGTCAAGCGCACCGCCGGCACCAATACCAGCTTCGACGCCGGCCGCGGCTGCCCGTTCCAGTGCTCGTTCTGCACGATCATCAACGTGCAGGGCCGCAAGTCGCGCTTTCGGTCTCCCGACGATATCGAAAAGATCGTACGCGACAATTGGGCTCAAGGCATCTCGCGCTTCTTCATCACCGATGACAATTTCGCCCGCAACAAGGAATGGGAAGCGATCTACGACCGGCTCGCCAAGCTGCGCGAGGTCGACAAGATTCCCCTCGGCCTGATGATCCAAGTGGACACGATGTGCCACAAGATCCCGAACTTCGTGGAGAAGTCCAGGCGGGCCGGCGTCACGCGCGTGTTCATCGGGCTGGAGAACGTCAACCCGGACAATCTGATCGCCGCCAAGAAGCGACAGAACAAGATCACCGAGTACCGCAAGATGCTGCTGGACTGGAAGGCGCAGAGCATCTTCGTCTATGCCGGTTATATTCTCGGCTTCCCCGGCGACACGCCGGAGTCGATCCGCCGCGACATCTCGATCATCAAGCGTGAACTTCCGCTCGATATGCTGGAGTTCAACATCCTCACTCCGCTTCCCGGCTCCGAAGATCACAAGGTGCTGTGGGGGAAAGGGGTCGACATGGATGCCGATCTCAACAAATACGACCTCGAGCACGCCGTCACCGACCATCCGAAAATGACGCGGGAAGAGCTGGAGGCGATCTATCAGGAGGCGTGGTCCATCTACTATACGCCGGAGCACATCGAGACGCTGCTCAGGCGGGCGGTCGTGACCAATATTCCGTTGCTGAGCTTCATGAAGGTGCTGGTGCAGTTCACGACCATGATGCAGGTCGAAAAGGTGCACCCGCTGCAGAGCGGGCTGTTCCGGCTCAAGCACATCGCCGAACGCCGGCCCGGATTGCCCGCCGAATCCACGCTCGCCTTCTATCCGCGCTTCGTCTGGACCCTGATCGCAAACAACCTCAAGCTCATCTCGACCATCTGGTGGATGCTCAAGCTCAAGCGCCGCATCGAGCGCGATCCCGACCGGCATCGCTACATGGACCAGGCGCTCACACCAGTGCGTGACGACGACGAGCAGACGCTCGATCTCCTCACCAAGACCGACGGCGGGAGGGCCGCCGTCGCGCACCAGAGAAAAATCGACGAGCTCACCCACGCTGCGGCAGGGTGACCGCTCGGGATTTGCGGCTGGTCGGCTGTCGTCCCCCGCGTGAGGACGACAGTCACGGCATCAGAGCTGCTTGAGCAGGGCGTCGCCGCCGGACACCTCGACCTTGCCCGGTGCTTCCTCGACGTTGAGCTTCTTCACCACGCCGTCCTCGACCAGCATGGCATAGCGTTTCGAACGCGTGCCCAAGCCGTTGCCCGAACCGTCGAAGGTGAGGTCGATGGCCTTGGCGAATTCACCGTTGCCGTCGGCCAGGAATTCGATCTTGTCGGCGGCGGACGCTTTTTTCCAGGCGTCCATGACGAAGATGTCGTTGACGGATGTGACCGCGATGGTGTTGACGCCCTTGGCCTTGATCGCATCGGCGTTCTGCGTGATCGAAGGAACGTGCATCTTGTGGCAGGTGCCGGTGAAGGCGCCGGGCACCGCGAACAGCGCAACCTTCTTGCCCTTGAAGATGTCGTCGGTGGTCTTCCATCCCGGCCCCTCGGCCGTCATCACGCGAAACTTCGCCTCGGGCAATCGATCGCCAACTTTGATGGGCATGATTTCATCCTCTCGTTTACGGTTGAACGTTTGTTTCAAGCCTGTCCGAGGCGCTGGCAGCCCGGGCGCATGGCACACCGGAACCAAATTACCGCGCCCGGCGAATTAGTCGAGATGGGTCGCGACCTCGATCGCGGCATCCCCCGCGACCGCCGTGAGGGTGACGGCGGCGCCGTCGTACTTGGCCCCGGGCGGAGCACCGTCGAGCTCGAACGCGAAGCGTTGCAAGCCGGCCGGCGCGCCTTCGATCGGGGTGGGCACCGGCAGCGCCCAATCCGGCGCCGGCCCCTCCGCGAACAGGGCCACGCTGGTGCCGGAGGGCGCGGCGACGTCGACAACGATGCGCGGGCGGGCGGCGCCATCCTCGCGTCGTACCGACTTGATGGCGATCGTCGAACCTTGGCCGAGAGCAGCCTTCTGCGGTACCCGCGCTGCGGCCGCGGCGAGCGCGGTGTCGTGGGAGGAGGGGCCGCCGGCGAGCACCAGCTCGCCCTTGCCTTCGGCGGGCACGCACAGCTTCTCGCACACCGCATAATCGAGCTTGAGACGCAGCACCACGGGCTTCGCCGCGTTTTGCGGCAGGATCGCAAGCGGCAGGATGATGTCGCCGGTATACCCGATCGCCACCAGGCTCTCCTCCGGGATGCGCCGCGGCGCGGGCCACATGACCTCGACCGCCTTGACGTTCTGCGATCCCCCAAAGTCGAAGCGCGGCGGCACGCCGGCGTCCCCGGGATACCGCCAATAGGTGTGCCAGCCCGGCTTGAGCCTGATCTCGATGCCGGCGCGCAGGGGTGCGGTCTTGCCCGCCGGCGCCGATCCCGCAATGAGGCGGACGGCGCTGCGCGCGTCGCCGTCCCAGCGCGACGCGTCGTCGGCTGCGGTCGCGGGGCTCGCAGCGATCAGCAGCGTCGCGCAAAGCCCGATCGCACGAGGCGCGGCGGTCCGTCGCAGCCGATCAAGTCCAATGGTCATGACAGCCCGATCTAGGAGGGAAACTTTCGGCGCACCACTGAATTCATCGTGAGCGGACATCTGGCGGAACCCGCCCAACCTCTGGAAACAGATATGAACGCTACACATATTCGCGGTGCGTCGCATCGGCGATGAATGTGGCATGAACGATGCATGACCCGGTCGGCCACACGTTGTTGCAATCGGCATCCAATCAGGTAGCATTTCGACATGAAATTCAGTCGCAAGACCGGCACGCGAGGTGACAGCGAGGCGCCGGCGCCCAGCGCGGATTCCGGCGAGCCTGAAGCCCAGCCCGTGGCCATTGGCAAGTCGGCCAAATCCAAGCAGCGCAAGAGTTCGAAGCGCGGATATCTGGACGGGCAGATGCTGATTGCGATGCCGTCCATGGGCGATGATCGCTTCGCGCGGAGCGTGATCTATGTCTGCGCCCATTCGACGGAAGGCGCGATGGGCATCATCGTCAACCAGCCCGCGGCCCATATCAGCTTTTCCGATCTCCTGGTGCAGCTCGACGTGATTCCGGCTGCGGATTTGATCCAGCTTCCGGGGGCGGTGGAAGGCGTGAAGGTGCTCAAGGGCGGCCCGGTCGATACCCAACGCGGTTTTGTGCTGCACTCCAGTGATTTCTTCATCGAGAATTCCACCCTGCCGATCGACGAAGGCGTCTGTCTCACCGCAACCCTCGACATTCTCAAGGCGATTGCGCGCGGCGACGGCCCGCAGAGCGCGATCCTGGCGCTCGGCTATGCCGGCTGGGCGCCGGGCCAGCTCGAGAACGAGATCCAGCATAACGGCTGGCTGCATTGCTCGGCCGATGCCGAGTTGATCTTCGGGCAGGACACCGGCGGTAAATACGATAAGGCGCTGAAGAAGATCGGCATCGATCTCGGCATGCTCTCGAGCGAGGCCGGGCACGCGTGACCTCGCCGTCCCGGCGGGTCTAGGTCGTCAATAGCAGCTTCGTCGTTGACCACACTGGCCGGGTGTTGCGCTGGTTCATTGTGCGAACATCCGCAACGCACGCGCGCCTGTTCTCCGGCATCCCCGGATTCGCTATCGCCTTCGACCGCGCTCTGGAGCGAGCGTTATTGGACGAGGCGTTTGCGGGGGACAGGATCGCTTTGCTCGATCGGGGTCTCGGTCTGCAACAATGCCCTGGCATCCTCCGGGCTCATCGGTTCGCCGAAGTGGAACCCCTGCGCGTACTCGCAGCCGAGCTGATAGAGCTCCACGGCATCCGAATCCGTTTCAGCGCCCTCGGCCACCACCTCCATCCCGAGGTCGTGAGCGAGCGAGATGATCGAGCGCAGGATCACGGGCCGCGTGCCTTTGCCGTTTGCGCGCACGAAGGACTGATCGATCTTGATGGTGTCGAACGGGAACCGCTGCAGATAGGCGAGCGAGGAATGACCGGTGCCGAAATCGTCGAGGGCCAGGCCGGCGCCGAGCTCGCGGATCCGCTGCAACATCTGCGCGGCATGCTCGGGATTTTCCATGATGAGCGATTCCGTGAGCTCCAGCTTGAGCGTGCCCCGTGCGAGGCCCGCGCGCGCAATCACCGTGCGCAGGTCATGGATCAGATCCTGCCGGAGTAATTGCGCCGACGACACGTTGACGCTGGCGAAGACCGGATCACGCTGGCGCGAGTTGCGTTGCCAGGCGCTCAACTGGCGCGCGGTGCGTTCCAGCATGAACATGCCGAGATCGACGACGAGGCCGACTTCCTCGGCCGCGGCGATGAACTCGGCAGGAGAGCAGCGGCTCATCTTGGGGTGATCCCAGCGTGGCATCGCCTCGAAGCCGGCGACCGAGCGGTCTTCGAGCCGCACGATCGGTTGATAGACCATCGTGATCTCGTCGCGCTCGATCGCCTGCCGCAGCTCGGATTCGAGCGTCACCCGATCGTTCCTGCGTGTCCGCATCGACGGCTTGAAAATCTCGATGCGGTCGCCGCCGATGCGCTTGGCGTGATACATCGCAAGCTCGGCGTCCTTGAGCACCTCATCGGCGCGGTGCGGTTGGCCATCGCTGAGCGCAATGCCCATCGAAGCCGAGAGCGCGAGTTCGCGGTCATTGAAGGTAATGGGTGCGCGCAGTCCTTTGCGCAGCGTGTCGGCAAAAGCGATGATGCGCTCGGACTCCCGTTCTGACAGCAGAATGAGCGCGAACTGGTCGCCCGACAGCCGCGCCAGCGTGTCCTGCGGCTTCAGCAGTCGTCCAAGTCGTCGCGCCAGCGTCAGCAGGATCGAATCGCCGACCGCGATGCCGACGGAATCGTTGACCTGCTTGAAGCGGTCGAGGTCGATCACGATCACCGTGGGCTTGATCGCGGGATCGGCCTTGGCGAACGCGAGCACGCCCTCGAGTCGGTCGAGGAAGAGTTCGCGGTTGGGAAGCCCGGTCAGGTTGTCGTGCACGGCGTCGTGCAGGAGCCGCTCCTCGGCATTCTTGAACTCGGTGACGTCGGTGAGCGTGCCCACCAGCCTCACCACCTCGCCGTCCGACCCGACCACCGGCCGCGCCTTGAGCGCGAACCAGAGATAATGGCCGTCGGGCGTGCGCAGCCGGAAGTCCTGGCTCAGGCGGCCGCGCCGTTGCTCGAGCACGCTGTCGAGCACGGCGCGGAAGCGGTCGCGATCGAGCGGATGCAGCACCTCCAGCCAACTCGCCGCAGGGCCTTCGAGCGAACCGCGCTTGAGCCCGAGCAGCGCCTCGGTCTCGGGGCTGGTGAAGACCTTGTCGGCGGACACGTCCCAGTCCCAGATCATGTCGCCGGCGCCGGTGAGCGCCAGCGCCCGGCGCTCGACGTCGGAGACGATGCCGGTGGTCACGCCCCCGGCAAAGGCGTGCTGCATCACCGTAAATCCGATCAGCATCACGATCAGGACAAGCCCGCCGAGGAGCGCGGGGCCGACGATGTCGTTGGTGATGACGGCCGTCACCGCCAGCGCCGCCGCCATGACCCATACCACCAGCAGGAACCAGGTCGGGATCAACAGAACGGCGCGATCGAAGCCGTGGAATGACAGATAAACCACGAGGGCGAAACCGAGCACCGCGACGGCAACGAGCGAAACCCGTGCGATTCCCGAGGCGATGGGCGGCTCGTACAGCGCAAGCGCAACCAGCGCCGCCAGGAAGGCGAGCCACGCCAGCGTGATATGGGCATAGCGCACGTGCCAGCGGTTGAGGTTGAGGTAGGCGAACAGGAACACGACCAGCGTGGCGGCGAGTATCGCCTCGCCCGATGCCCGCCAGATCTGCTCGGAGTCCGGCGACAGCGCGAACACCTTGCCCCAGAAGCCGAAGTCGATCCCGATATAGACAAGCACCGCCCAGCCGAGCGCGGCGGCGGCCGGGAACATGATGCTGCCCTTCACGACGAACAGGATGGTCAGGAACAGCGCCAGCAGTCCGGCAATCCCGATCACGATGCCGTGGTAGAGCGTGATGCTGTTGACCTTGTCCTTGTAGGCTTCCGGCTCCCACAAATAGAGCTGGTTGAGCTTGTCCCCGCGCATCTCCAGCACGTAGGTCATGACGCTGCCGGGATCGAGGGTGATGCGGAAGATATCGGCGGTGGCGCTGTCCTGACGGTCGGGGCGCTCGCCGCTCGAGGTGATGCTGGCGACGCGCGAGCGGCCGAGGTCGGGCCAGAACACGCCCGATCCCACCATGCGATAGTGCGGCACAACGATCAGGCGCTCGATCTGTTCGTCGCCCGGATTGGCGAGCGCGAACACGGCCCAGTTGGTGTTGCCCTCGCGCGCGCGCACGTCCATGCGTCGGATGATGCCATCGGGCCCGGGCGCGGCCGACACGAGAAGGCGATCGGCCTCGGTGCGATGGCGTTCGGCGGCGTCGGTGAGATCGATCGCGCGCGCGTCGGTGCGCACATTGATCGCCTCGACCGCGCGCACGGGAGAGAGGCCGACCACGATCATGGCCAGCATGGCCGCCAGGCAGGCGCGGACCAAATACAACCGACGTCCTCCCAGCTTCACCCCTGTCGACCCCAGCTCGCCGGACTGACGCAGTTCCGCGCGCGGCTGACGCTAGCCAACTTTACGTCGATTTCGCGACCCGCGCGACCGGAAAGGGGCCCCAAAGCCCCCGCTTTGAGTAGCTGGCCGGCGGCATAAGTGCAAGAAATTCAAATAATTACCGTGCCGCATCGGCCAGCCGCCGCGCGCTGCGGGCAAGCCGGTCCGCCTGCAGCCGGCCACCCTGATCGGCGGCGCCAGTCGATCGCGAACGGCAACAGGGCAATCGCGACGCCGAGCCTGAGCAGGAGCAGCGCGAATGCGATGCGCTCACGCCAAGGCAGCGGCACTTAGACCACCAGCACGATCTTGCCGATGTGAGTGCTGCTTTCCATCCTGGCATGCGCCGCGCTGGCTTGCGCGAGCGGGAAGGTACTGTCGATCACCGGTCGGACCTTGCCCGCGGCAATGAGCGGCAGCACCTGCTCCTCCACGCCGCGCGCGATCGCGGCCTTGTCCGGAACCGAGCGCGCGCGCAGCGTCGAACCCGTGTGGGTCAGGCGCTTGAGCATGAGGCGGCGGAAATCGACCGTGCTCTTCGGACTGCCCTGAAAGGCGATCTGGACGATGCGCCCGTCGACCGCCGCGGCTTCGTAGTTGCGCTCGATATAGTCGCCGCCGACCATGTCGAGGACCACGTCGGCGCCGCTGCCGCCGGTACCGGTCTTGGTCGCCGCCACGAAATCTTCAGCCTTGTAGTTAACCGCCAGGTCGGCACCGAGCTTGCGGCAAGCCTCGCATTTCTCCGCCGACCCCGCGGTGGTGATCACGCGCGCGCCGAAGGCTTTGGCGAGTTGAATGGCTGCCGTGCCGATGCCGGATGAACCGCCATGCACCAACAGCGTTTCCCCCGCCTTCAGGCGGCCACGCTCGAACGTGTTGTGCCAGACCGTGAAAAACGTTTCCGGGATCGCGGCGGCTTCGACCAGTGTGAGCCCGGGAGGCACCGCGAGGCAGTGGCCTTCATGCGCCAGGCAGTATTCGGCATAGCCTCCGCCCACTACCAGCGCCATGATCTTGTCGCCGAGCTTCCACCGCTTGACGCCGGCGCCGAGCGCCACGACTTCGCCGGCGATTTCTAGACCCGGAATTTCGGGCGCGCCCTTGGGCGGCGGATAGAGGCCCTGCCGCTGCATGACGTCGGGGCGGTTCACCCCCGCCGCAGCGACTTTCACCAGCACCTCGCCTTCCGCCGGCTGCGGCAGCGGGCGCTGCTCGGGAACGAGCATGTCTGGCCCGCCGGGGGCACGGATGGCGATCACGGTCATCTGGGCGGGCAATGCGGGCATCGAAACGGATCCTCTTGGTCATCTCTCGGGTCGCGTTTTCGTGCGATGCCCCTGAAAATGCCGGTGCGGGTCTGTCTAATGGGCGGCCCTGCGTGTGACAACCGCTGCGGGCGCCGCTATTTTTTGGGCCTTCCCATTGGAGGCGAGCGATGCCGGCCAACGATGATGACGACCGCCCGAAGAAGAAGATCGTTCACGAGATCGGGCAGGATCTGGCGCTGCTCTCGATCCGCGAACTCGAGGAGCGCATCGCGCTGTTGAGCGGGGAAATCGGCCGCCTGCAGGCCGCGATCGCAACCAAGCAGGGCTCACGCAACGTGGCCGATCAGTTCTTCAAGAAGTAGGGGAACGCACGTCGGAGCACTCATAACGCGTCTGCGGTGGCGGCATCGTTGCGCCTGCACCCGGCGTGGTGCCCGGCCGACTTGCCGATTTATTGCAAAGTTTAAGGCCCTGTTAAGCTTTCGCGACCATTACTCATGTGTCCATCTTCTGGACATCGAGTGGCTCCTGTCCACTCTGTTTGACGCCTCCCTGTTTAGACTTTGAGCCGCCGGCAATGGCGGCTCCTTTTTTTAAACGACGCCGGTACGGGAGGCCGGGACGCCAGAAGCGTCGCCAGTCTTCCGCCCGACGTTCTCCCTCCGTGCTCCTCCCTCGCCAATCCCGACGATTCCCAGCCCAATCTCTGCCATACCATAATACCTCGGAAACTATATCCGAGGCTTGTTTTCCCTCGCGCTGGACAGCGGGTCCTCGCCTGCGCCATGGTTCCGGTCTCGCCAGGGGCTGGCGCAAAATTAAAAAAACCGCGTGTAGTGTGAGGCGTAAACGATGTCCGAGAAGTCGGCCAACGGGGCCGTGTGGTTCGGCGCGAGGTTGGCGGGCTCACAGGCCTTCGCCGACCTGTTCCGCGATGGGATGGCACTGGTCGAGGAGACCGCGGCCTATCTCGACGGGCCGGGACGGCAGGAATCGAAGAAGCTCTCGCGCAATGGCGCGCTCGCTTATGCCACCGAAAGCATGCGGCTCACCACACGGCTGATGCAGCTGGCGTCCTGGCTTCTGGTCCACCGGGCCGTCAACGAGGGCGAGATGTCGCTTGCCCAGGCCCAGAAGGAAAAGGCCAAGGTCAAGCTCTCGGTCGCCGAGCATGCCGATGAGCAAAACATAAAGCTGCTGCCGGAGCGGCTGCGGGCGCTGGTCCAGCGGTCAAAGACGCTGCAAAACGCGGTCCGCCGCCTCGATACCACGATCCACGCGTCCCCGCCCCGCGCCGACCGCGGCAATCCGGTGGAGCGGCAGCTCGGTCTGCTCCGGGCCGCCTTCGAGCATGAATGAGGTCGGTGCGGGCACGCCAGTGCGCAGCACGACCGTGCGCGCGCACCTCGTCGACTAAGTCCGGGCGTTATTTCTTGGCGCCAATCCCCGCGAACTTCTTCTGGAAGCGCGAGAGCCGGCCGCCGCGATCGAGCAGCTGCTGCTGGCCGCCGGTCCAGGCCGGGTGCGACTTGGGATCGATATCGAGGCGCAGCGTGTCGCCTTCCTTGCCCCAGGTGGTGCGGGTGGTGAATTCAGTACCGTCGGTCATCACCACCTTGATGGTGTGATAGTCCGGATGCAGGTCAGGTTTCATGGCGCTCATCCTGCGCGTCTTGTACGCGCGTACAGGTCGATCGAAAGTCGCGGCTCTATAACGCGGCCGGCCCGACGAAACAAGGCATAAGCCTGACGCTCGCGGTGCCCGGCGGAACTCGGGCAACGGGCTGCAGCGACCGCTCAGCGCAACTCCGGACATGCTGTCACACGCATATTCCCTGCTGCTCGATCGCCGCTCGTCGAAAGCCCCGCTCCCCGGTGTTCCGAGCGCGTCGCGTGTGGGGAAATCCGCTTCGACACGGCCGCGCCGAGGGAGCAGATTTTGAAAAACAGCCGATTGCCACCTGTTGCCCAGCGGGGCAATGTCGCGCCGCTTTGGTCCGGTTTCGGCCAAAGTCGTAAGGGCCGGGTGAGATGAACGTCATCGAGCGAGACGCCGCGCGGGCGGCCGGCTCTGCGATCGGGCAGCCGGACAAGCCCACCGCGCCCGAGCCGACGGAGCGCCGCAAGCTCCGGCCGCTGCTGTCGCTCATGCCCTACCTCGCCCGCTATCGCTGGCGAGCGATCGCGGCGCTGGTGGTCCTCGTGATCGCGGCGATCACGACACTGGTCGTGCCGATCGCGGTCCGGCGGATGATCGATTTTGGGTTCGCGCAGCAAGGTGCGAGCCTGATCGACAGCTATTTTGCCGTCCTGATCGGCATCGTGGCCGTTCTCGCTCTGTCGAGCGCGGCGCGTTTTTATCTCGTCACCACGCTGGGCGAACGGATCGTGGCCGATCTGCGCGAGGGCGTGTTCGGCCACCTGATCTCGCTCTCGCCCGCCTACTTCGATGCGGCCAAGACCGGCGAACTGATCTCGCGGCTCACCGCCGATACCACGCAGATCAAGGCCGCCGTGGGTGCCTCGATTTCCGTTGCATTGCGCAACGTCGTTCTGTTCGTGGGCGCGAGCGCCATGATGGTCGTGACCAGCCCGAGGCTTTCCGCCTTTGTGCTCGCGGCGATCCCCGTGATCGTCCTGCCGCTCTACGGCTTCGGCCGCGCGGTGCGCCGGCGCTCGCGTGCGGCGCAGGACACGCTCGCCGACGCCACCGCCTATGCATCCGAACTGCTCGGTGCGGTGCGCGTGCTGCAAGCCTTCACCAACGAGGCGCTGGCCAACAGCCGTTTCGGTGCCGCGGTCGAGCGCGCATTCGTCGCCGCGCGCGACTCGATCCGGGCCCGCGCTATCCTCACCGCGATTGCCATCTTTCTCGTGTTCGCCAGCGTGGTCGTGGTGCTCTGGGTCGGCGCGCAGGACGTACTCGCCGGCCGCATGAGCGCCGGGCGACTGTCCCAATTCGTGCTTTACGCCGTGTTCGCCGCTGCCGGGCTGGGCCAGCTTTCGGAGGTGTGGGGAGAGATCTCGCAGGCGTCCGGTGCGGCCGAGCGGCTGTTCGAGATCTTGCGCGTGCGGCCGGTGATCGTACCGCCGGCGCGGCCAACCCCGCTGCCGGAACCGCCGCGAGGGGAGATTGCCTTCGCGGATGTCCGCTTTTCGTATCCGTCGCGGCCGGAGAGCCTCGTGCTCGACGGCATATCGTTTCGAGTACGGCCGGGTGAAAAAGTTGCGATCGTCGGTCCTTCCGGCGCCGGAAAGAGCACGATCTTTCATCTCATCCTGCGGTTCTACGATCCCACGTCGGGCGTGACTACGTTCGACGGGTTGCCGCTCGTCGATGTCGAGCCACTTGCATTGCGTCGGCGCATCGCGCTGGTTCCGCAGGACACTGCGATCTTTGCCGCCTCGATCGGCGAGAATATCCGCTTCGGCCGCCCGGACGCGAGCGAGGCCGAGGTCCAGCGCGCGGCCGAGCTTGCCCACGCTGTCGAGTTCATCGCGCGGTTACCGCAAAAGTTCGACACCCCGGTCGGCGAGCACGGGGTGACGCTTTCCGGCGGCCAGCGTCAGCGCATCGCCATCGCCCGCGCCATCCTGCGCGAGGCTCCCCTTCTGCTGCTCGACGAGGCCACGTCCTCGCTCGATGCCGAGAGTGAAACATTGGTGAAGGCCGCGCTCGAGCGCCTGATGGCGGACCGCACCACCCTCGTCATCGCGCACCGGCTTGCGACCGTGCTCTCCTGCGACCGCATTCTGGTGATGGAGGCGGGTCGCATCGTCGAGCAGGGCACGCACGAGAAGCTTGCCGCCGCCGGGGGTCTTTACGCACGCCTCGCACGTCTGCAGTTCCAAAGCTGAAGCCATTGCTGGTCGTCGCCGGTGCGCTGCATGCCCCCGGCTTCGGCGACGTGCGTCCGCTTTGCTCAGGACGAAGGCGGCCGCCAGCTCATCTTGTGGACTGGCGCGCCCGAGCGCCAATTGAGCGCTTCCCCGGAAATGCTGAAGCCATGCTTCTCGTAGAAGCTGATGGCGCGGGCATTGTCCGTGTTGACGTACAGATCGAGGCCCGCCGGAGAGATCCGTTTGGCCTCCGCCATCAGGGCTGAAGCTACGCCCACTCCCCAGGCCTCCGGCGCCACGACGATCTGATCGAGATCGAAGGTGCGTGGATCGACGGTGACGAAGCCCACCATTTTTCCGTTGGCTTCCGCCACGGTGATCGTTGCTGCCGGGACGAGCTCAAGCCGCCATCGCTCGCGCCACCAGTCCAGCCGCGCCGCAAAATCGATGCGGGGATAAGCAAGCTGCCAGGTGCGCTGCCACAACTCGACCGTCGCGTCCTCGTCAGCGGGCGCATAGGGGCGTAGCGTGAAGGCAGGGCCGCTCACCGCTCCGTCAGCTTCAGCTCGATGCGGCGATTACGGTTAAAGGCTTCATCGGTCTTGTCGGAATCGATCGGTTGAAATTCGCCGAAGCCTGCGGCGACCAGCCGTTGCGGAGAGACGCCTTTGCCGATGAGATATTGCACGACCGAGATCGCGCGCGCGGCCGAGAGCTCCCAGTTGTTCTTGAATTGCGGGCTGTTGATCGGCCGGACGTCGGTATGGCCGTCGACACGTAGCACCCAGGCGATCTCGCCCGGTATCTTCTTTTCCAGTTCGAGCAGTGCGCTGGCGAGCGCGTCGAGTTCGGCGCGGCCCTCCGGCTTGTCGAGCGTGGACTTGCCCGTATCGAAAAATACTTCCGACTGGAACACGAAGCGGTCGCCGACGATGCGGATGTCGGGTCGGTTGCCGAGGATCGCGCGCAGCCGTCCGAAGAAATCGGAACGGTACCGCGAGAGCTCCTGCACCCGCTGGGCGAGTGCCACGTTGAGGCGTTGCCCCAGATCGGCGATGCGGGCTTGCGACTCCTTGTCCTTCTTCTCTGTCGCGTCGAGCGCGTCTTCGAGAGCCGAGAGCTGGCGCCGCAGCGCCGCGATCTGCTGGTTGAGCACCTCGACCTGCGCCAGCGCACGGGCGGTGAGCCGCTTCTCCGAATCGAGCTGCCCGCTGAGTTCGTTGGCCTTGCCCTGCGCATCCGCGGCCCCGCTTCCGATGCCTTCGTAAAGACCTCTGTAGCGGTCGCGCTCGCCTTCGGCGCCCGCCAGGCTCGACCGCAACGAGGCCAGTTGTTCCTCGAGACTCACCTTGCCGGTCTTCTCCATCGAGAGAAGTTCCGTGAGCTGGGCAATCTGGGCCGTGAGCCGGCTCAGCGCGGTGTCTTTGCCGGTGACTTCCTGGGTCAGATAGAACTGCACGACCACGAATATCGTCAGCAGGAAAATGATGCCAAGCACCAGCGTCGACAGCGCGTCGACGAAGCCCGGCCAATAATTCATGCCGCTGTCGCGGCGCGCGCGTGCGAGAGCCATTGGGTCCTAACTGCAGGCCTTGTGGGCCCTACTTGTTCACGTCCTCGCGCACGAGAATTTCGAGCAAACGGCGGACGTCCCGATGTTGCTGGGCCTGGGAATCGACCCAGTCGCGGATCATCTGCTGCTCGGTGCGCATGTGGTGGACCAGCCCCTGTATCGCTTCGGCGAGATTGGCCATGGCGGTGGTCGTTGCCCGGTTCGAGCCGCTGTCGGTGATCGCCTCGCGCAGACGCTCGATGGCCACTCTCAAATCGCTCGAGAACGCGCCTGACAGCGCGCCCGACGCCGGCATCGCCATCGCCGTCGGCTCGCCCCCGACGCCGAGATCGCGCACGGTGGTGGAGAGCCAATCCTCCAGCTCGGTATAGAAGCGGTTCTGCGCCTGGCTGGTCTGCAGGTCGAGGAAGCCGAGCACGAGCGAGCCGGCTAGTCCGAACAGCGAGGACGAGAAGGAGATGCCCATGCCGCTGAGCGGCGCGGCGAGGCCCTCCTTAAGCGACTCGAAGATCGCACCGGCGTCGCCACCGGGCTTGAGGGTGTTGATCACATTGCCGACCGAGCCGACGGTCTCGATCAGGCCCCAGAACGTGCCCAGCAGCCCGAGGAACACCAGCAGGCCGGTCATATAGCGCGACATGTCGCGCGCTTCGTCCAGACGGGCCGCGATCGAATCGAGGATGCCGCGCATCATCTGCGAGGAGATCGCCATGCGGCCGATGCGGTCCCGCAGCAGCACGGCCATCGGCGCGAGCAAGACCGGCGGACGTTCGACCGCGAGGCCGGGGTCGGCGAGCCGGAATCCGTTGACCCAATCGATCTCGGGGAACAGGCGGATGACCTGCCGGAAGGCGAGCGCGATGCCGATGCCGAGCACCGCGATGATCAACGCGTTGAGCCCCGGATTGGCGAGAAAAGCGGCCCAGATCTGCCGGTACAGCACGATCACCAAGAGCGCGCACAGCGTCAGAAACACCACCATCCGGACGAGAAAGATCCGGGGCGACGAAAGCTTAAATGGGTCGATGTCTTGCGCCATGGTGATGGGATCAGCGCCCCCTAATTCGCCTGACAATAAGGCACGGACGCGGCGGAAGGAAGAACCACGGCTGCCGCCCCGGGAACTCCGCTGCCGGTATACCCTTTGGCGAGGCTGGCCCCGCCCAGGCGCCGCGGCGCCCCATCCCAGACTCCGAGCCGCGCCACCCTTAGGGCGAATCCTGTCCGACTTGCCGGCAACCCGCTGTATGGACTCAGGTGCGTGGCGACCACCACCAACGGGGTGAAGCCGTAGACGTAAAGCTGACCGCTCGGTCTCACGCCGGAGCGGGCGAAGCGATCGACGTCGTCTTGCGTGCGTCCTTCAGCGTTCGCAGCAGTTCGCGGTGGATTTCCTCGTTGCCCGCGAGGATGCCGCCGGTCTTGATCATGTCTTCGCGCCCGTCGAGATCGGTGACGAAGCCGCCGGCTTCCCGCACCAACGCGATGCCACCGGCCATATCCCACGGCGATAGGCCGCGCTCCCAATAGGCATCCACGCGCCCGGCGGCGACCCAGGCGAGATCGAGCGCGGCTGCTCCGAAGCGGCGCAGGCCGGCAACCTTGTTCTGTATCGCGGTGTGTTCGCTGCGCGAAAGCTCCGCATCACCGCGGCTGGGGTGGGGGAGCGCACAGGCAACGACGGCGTCCCCGAGTTGCCTGCGCGCAGCCACCCGCAGTCGTTGATCGTTCAGGAAGGCGCCTTTGCCGCGCTCGGCCGTGAACAGCTCATCGGTCGCGGGATTGTAGACAAGTCCGGCGACGATCGTGCCTTCGCGCTCGAGCGCGATCGAAATCGCAAAGTGCGGGATCCCGTGCAGAAAGTTCATCGTGCCGTCGATCGGATCGACGATCCAGCGGTGCGTCCCGTCGCTGCCCTGCCGCACCCCGCCTTCCTCGCCGACGAAGCTGTAACCCGGACGTGCCTGCTCGAGTTCCTCGCGGATGATCTCCTCGGTGCGCCGGTCGGCCGCGGTGACGAAATTGGCCGGCCCCTTGAGCGAGACCTGCAGGTGCTCAACCTCGCCGAAATCACGCTTGAGCGTGCGGCTCGCCTTGCGCGCGGCCTTGATCATCACGTTGAGAAGGGCGGAGCGGAGCATGGGGGTGCGCGACTGGCGCGCTGTCCTGGCGATGTTTCCTGGGTGCCCGCGCGCTGGCGCGAGATGAGGCCAGGGGTCTGCCTGCAGAGTGCGTCCACGTCAAGTGCGTGAGTCGCGCTGCTCTTTGAGCGCGTCGAGCCAGGGCTTCGCCGCCTTCTCGCCGGCCTCACGGATTTCCGGCGTCTGCTTCTGCACGAATGTGTCGAGGGGAATATCGCTCACGCCGCCGGCCTTGGCGATGATGTGCCACTTGACCGCCTCCACCGCGTTGGCTTGCACGCCGCGTCCGACCGCAAGAATATTGGCGAGGCGATTTTGCGCGATCGGGTTGCCCTTGCGTGCGGCCTTCGCCAACAGTGTCGCCGCCAGCCGCTCGTTTCGCTCGGCGCCTCCCGTTCCGTTGAACAGCGCGATGGCATATTCGACTTGCGCATCGGTGTTGTCGGCGCGGGAAGCCGCGGCGAGGAGGCGAACCGACTCGGTCAAATCTTTCTCCACGCCGCGGCCTTCCTTGTAGAGGGTCGCGAGCGCGTATTGGGCCTCCGGGAGTCCGACCTGCGCGGCGCTGCGGAAAAGCTCGGCCGCCCGGCCGAAATCTTGCGGAAACATCTGGCCCTCGAGGTACAGCAGGGCGAGATCGTAGGCGGCGGCGGCATGCCCGAGCTTGGCGGCGGCGGCCAGCAGCTTTGCCCCCTGTTCGCGATTGCCGGGACCGGTGCGCCCCGCCAACTGCAACATGGCGAGGGCGAACATCGCCTCGCGATCACCCCGCTCGACCGCCTGCCCATACCAGTCGGCTGCTTTCTTGTCGTCGCGCTCGACTCCCAGGCCGTTGGCATAGAGTTCGCCGAGCAGCGTCATCGCTTTGACGTCTTTCTGCTCTTCCACCCGCTGGGTGGCGATCGCAAACGCGGTGACGTAGTGGCCGCGCTGGAACGCGCCATAAGCCATGTCGAGGTCGCGCCGGGGGCTGGGCGATGCCGGCGCCGCTTGTGTCGGTGCGGGCTTGCTCGATTGGGCCGCGGCGGGTTTGCTCGGGGCGGGCTTGGCCGCTGGCTTGGCCGCGGGCGGTGTCGGCGCCGGGGCAGGCGGGCTGAGCTGGGTCGGCGTTTGCGCCGCGCCGGACGCCATCAACCCCGCCCACAGAGCGAAGCTCACGATGCCAGCCGCAGTGCGCCCCATGGTACTCATGCCGCCGTCTCAGCAATCGCCAGCCGTCGTGACGCGTCCGCGACCGCAGCGGCGGCGCCGTGCCCGGCACCGAACACGCACTCGCCCACCGCGATGAAATCGGCGCCGGCCGCGGCAAGCGGCTCGACCTCCTCAAGCGAGGCAGCAAAGGCGACGCAGGGAATTTCGAATACTTCGGCCCACCACGCCACCCGCTGTGCGATCGCTTCGAAGGAGGGGCGGCCGCCGCTCGCGTCCGGGTCGCCGAACATGACGTAGTCGGCGCCAGTTTCGGCGGCGACCATGGCGTCGTGCCGGGTCTCCAGCCCGCCGCAGCCCGCGATGAGCGCCGGCTTGAGCGTCGCGATCGCGCTCTTGAGCGCATCGATCCCGCTGAGGTGCGACCCGTCGGCGCCCGCACGAGCGGCGAGCTCGGGATGCCCATCGAGCAGCAGCGCCGCGCCCTTGTTCTGCACCGTGGGCGCAATCGCCTTGACGTGATTGACCCGCGCCCCGTCGTCGGTCTCCGGCAGGCGCAGCAAAACGGCGGCGATGTCGGCCGCGCCCAGCGCCTCCGCAAGCTGATTCGCGAGCCCTGCAGGATCCTGCGGAGCCACGAGATAGAGCCGCGGGGCCGGGCGCCTCGGTTCGGCCGATTTCTGTGAGGAGGCCATGGAGATCGATTGCCCCTGCAATCGGGCGGTTTGGGGGCATTTATACCCTCTCAACCCTACGAGAGAGTAAAGGCCCGCGCGCCGGGCCGGAGCCGGCCCGGTCGGCGGGCGTGGTCACCCTGCCGCGTTTACTGCGACCCCTCCAATCCTAGCTGCCGAACCAACGTCCCCCACTTCTCCGTCTCCGCCTTGATGTAGTGCTGAATACCTTCGACCGATGGGGTGTCATGCGGAATGAGGCCGATCTGCATGATCTTCTGCTGCATGTCGGGGGTGGCCATGATGCTCTTCATCTCGTCGTGCAGCCTGTTCACGATCTCTCGCGGGGTGTCGTGGCGGGCGAAGATCACATGCCAGGACACCGCCTCCAGTTCCGGCATTCCGACCGCCTCGCCGATCGGCGGAACGTCCGGCAACGTGGGGAAGCGCGTGGCGGAGGTGACGGCAAGCGCGCGCAACTTCCCGTCCTTGATCAGCGGCAGCGATGCGCCCGCCTCGGCGACCGATGCGGCCACATGCCCGGCGGCGACGTCCGCGATCGATTGCGGACTGTTTCGATACGGCACGTGGGCCATGTCGAACCCGAACTTCTGTTTCAGCAACTCCGCCGTCAAATGGGGCGCTCCGCCGATGCCGGAGGAGCTGTAACTGATTTGGCCCGGGCGCTCCTTGGCGTATTTGATGAACTCGAGGACGGAGTGGACCGGCAGCGACGGGTTGACGATGAAAACGAACGGCGATTTCACGTAGTGCGAGATCGGCACGAAGTCCGTGATCGGATCGAACGGCCGCTGCTTGAACAGCGTCGGTCGGATCGCCATGACAGCGCTGGTCGCGACTGCGAGCGTATAGCCATCCGGCGTGCCCTTGGCGATGGTCTCGCCGGCGATGACGCCGGCGCCGCCCGGCCGATTTTCGATCACAACTGGCTGGCCGAGGCGCTGCGCAAGTCTCTCGCCATAGAGGCGCACCGCGGTATCCATCCCCGTGCCGGCGGCCAGCGACACAATGATGGTGATGGGGCGGGTCGGATAATCTTCGGCCTGCCCCCGCCCGCAAAGCAGCAGCGCGGCAAGGGCGAAAGCAACGGCAATACCGCGCAGGAACGACCGTGACATGGCCTTTCTCCCTCGTTCTTTTTTCGCCACCGAGCGGGCGTTTGTTGTTGTCGGCGCGCCACCCGACCGCAGGTCGGATGCGCGCGCACCGCCGGCGGTTCGCCACAGCGGCAACAGCGGCATCCGCGCTGGAGTTTGCGAAGGTTCGGACGTCGATCGGAGCGTGAGTACCGCTTACGCCGCCTTCTTCTCCAAATCCTGCTTCCATTGGCCCCGAGCGGCGAGGCTGTTCATCATGGCGCGGTGAACGAAGGCCCGCTGCGCGGCGGCGACGTTTTCGCTCTTGCCGGACCAGGCCTTCTGCGGCGCGGCTTGCAGCGCGCGGCCATAGCTGAAGGTGAGCCGCCAGGGCAGGTCACCGATCCGGTTCATGGCGTCGAGATGGGCGGTGGCCTCTTCGTCCGACTGCCCGCCGGAGAGGAAGGCGATGCCGGGCACGGCGGCGGGCACGCAGGCTTTGAGCACCTTCACCGTTTTCTCCGCCACCTCTTCGACGCCGGCGCGGTTTTTGGCCTTCTTGCCCGCGATCACCATGTTGGGCTTGAGCACCATGCCTTCGAGCGCAACCTTCTGGTAGTAGAGTTGCTCGAACACGGTCTTAAGAACCCATTCGGTGATGACGTAACAGCGCTCCGCATCGTGATCGCCGTCCATCAAGACCTCGGGCTCGACGATCGGAACGATGTCGCCCTCCTGGCAGAGGGCGGCGTAACGTGCGAGCGCATTCGCGTTGGTGATGATCGCGGCGTAGCTCGGAATACCCGGGCCGATGTCGATCACCGCGCGCCATTTGGCGAACCTCGCGCCGAGCCGGCGATATTCCGCAAGCCGCTCCCGCAGTCCATCCAAGCCCTCGGTGATCACCTCGCCGGGACAGAACGGCAGCGGCGTTGTGCCCTTGTCGACCTTGATGCCAGGGATCGCCCCCGCCGCCTCGATCAACTTCACCAGCGGGGTGCCGTCCTTGGCGTTCTGGCGGATGGTCTCGTCGTAGAGGATGACGCCGGAAATGTACTTCGACATCGCTTCAGACGAGCGAAAGAGGAACTCGCGGTAATCGCGGCGGCTATCGGCTGTCGATTCCGCCCCGATCGCGTCGAAGCGCTTCTTGATGGTGCCGGACAACTCGTCGGCCGCAAGGATGCCGCGGCCGGGCGCGACCATGGCCTCGGCCACCTTGTTAAGCTCAGCGAGGTTCATCGCCTTCTCCGTCGTGTTTGGGATCTGCGTCGAGTTTGCCGCCTCTCCGTGCTGTTGGCAAAGGGGTGATGACCCAAAATATCGACCGTCATTTTGCCCGGAGCACCTCGACCCCGGGCAGGGTTTTGCCCTCCAGCCATTCGAGGAAGGCGCCGCCGGCGGTCGAGACGTAGGTAAACCGGTCGGCCACGCCGGCGCGGTTGAGCGCCGAGACCGTATCCCCGCCGCCTGCGACCGTTACAAGTTTTCCGGCGGCCGTGAGTTCCGCTGCGGCTTCGGCGACCTCGACCGTACCGGTGTCGAACGGCTCGAGCTCGAAGGCCCCGAAAGGCCCGTTCCAGACCAAAGTCTTCACCCGGGCCAGGACGGAGCAGACATGCTCGATGCTGCGCGGGCCGATATCGAGCATCATCTCGTCGGGAGCCACGCTGTCGACCGCGACCACGCGCGATGGCGCGTTCGCAGCGAACTCCTTGGCCACCACGGCATCGACCGGCAACACGATCTCGCGGCCTTTGGCCTTCGCCTTGGCCATGATCTCACGCGCGGTGGGCAAGAGTTCGTGCTCGCACAGGGATTTGCCCACGGCATGTCCGAGTGCTGCCAGGAAGGTATTGGCCATGCCGCCGCCGATGACCAGAATATCGACCTTGGCGAGCAGGTTGCCGAGCAGGTCGAGCTTGCTCGACACCTTGGCTCCTCCCACGATTGCCGCCAGCGGACGGGTCGGCGTCTCCAACACCTTGGTGAGCGCGTCGAGCTCTTCCTGCATGGTGCGGCCGGCATAGGTCGGCAGCTTCCGGCCGAGGCCTTCGACCGAGGCATGCGCGCGGTGCGCCGCCGAGAAGGCGTCGCTCACGAAGATGTCGCCGAGCGCCGCGAGTTGATCGACGAAAGCGGGGTCGTTGCTTTCTTCCCCAGCGTGGAAGCGTGTGTTCTCCAGGCACAGGATATCGCCCGGTTTCATCGCATTGATCGCCGCCGCGGCCTTTTCGCCCACGCAATCCTCGGCAAACGCCACCGGCCGTTTGAGGACACGCGCAATTGCCGGCGCCAACAGCTTCAGCGACTGCGTCGGATCGGGTCCCTTGGGACGCCCGAAATGGGAGAGCAGGATGACCTTGCCGCCCTTGTCCGCAATCTCACCGATGGTCGGAGCGACACGCTCGATGCGGGTGGAGTCCGCGATCTTGCCGTTCTCGACCGGGACGTTGAGATCGACGCGAAGGAGCACGCGTTTGCCCTTGAGGTCGGCCTGGTCGAGCGTGCGAAACATGATTATCGGCCTGCGTGTGAGGTCAACACCCGTCCGTTGCCGTCGGTGGCGCGCAACGTGGCAATGCCGCTGCGGGCGCGCGTCTGGTCCCTGACGGGAACCGATACGATCGCGACGGCAAGATCAGTCTCATCGCAGGCTGGGATCAGATCAGCTTGCCCATCGCAACCGCGGTATCGACCATGCGGTTCGAGAAGCCCCATTCATTGTCGTACCACGACATCACCCGCACCAGCGTACCGTCCATCACCTTGGTCTGGTCGATGGCGAAGATCGACGAGTGCGGATCGTGGTTGAAGTCGCTGGAGACATTGGGCGCCTCGGTGTAGCCGAGGATGCCCTTGAGCTGCTGGTCGGCGGCGCGCTTGACGGCGTTGTTGATCTCGTCCTTCGACGTCGAGCGCTTGGCGACGAACTTGAAGTCGACGACCGAGACGTTCGGGGTGGGCACCCGGATGGCGACGCCGTCGAGCTTGCCCGCGAGTTCCGGCAGCACCAAGCCGACGGCTTTGGCGGCACCCGTGGATGTCGGGATCATATTGAGGGCGGCGGCGCGCGCCCGATAGAGGTCCTTGTGCACCTGATCGAGCGAGGGCTGGTCGTTGGTGTAGGAATGCACCGTGGTCATGAAGCCCTTGTCGATGCCGACGGCGTCGTTGAGCACCTTGGCGACCGGCGCCAGGCAGTTGGTCGTGCATGAGGCGTTGGAGACGACCTTGTGTTCCTTGGTGAGCTTGTCGTGATTGACCCCGTATACCACCGTGAGATCCGCGCCGTCGGCAGGCGCGGAGATTATGACGCGCTTGGCGCCGGCGGTGAGGTGCGCGGCGGCCTTCTCCCTCGAGGTGAAGATGCCGGTGCATTCGAGCGCGATATCGATGCCGAGTTCCTTCCACGGCAGGGTCGCCGGGTCCTTGATGGCGGTCACTTTGATCATGCCGTTGCCGACGCTGATCGAATCGCCGGAGACCTTGACCTCGCGGGGAAAGCGGCCATGCACGGAATCGAACCGCAACAGATGCGCATTGGTTTCGACCGGAGCGAGATCGTTGATGGCGACGACCTCGATGTCGCCGCGGTCTGCTTCGGCGATTGCGCGCAGCACGTTGCGGCCGATGCGACCGAATCCGTTGATGGCGACACGAACTGACATTACCCGACTCCTTCGCTCCCCTTTACCGCCCATTTTCCCGGCGGCATGCACCTTAGATAATCGCGCCCGCGACGACTTTAAGTCCTCCCGAGTTTGCCCAGCGCCGCCTCGGCGACCTTTTGCGGCGTGATCCCGAAATGTTTGTACAGTTCCTTGGCCGGCGCGCTCGCGCCGAACGAAGTCATGCCGACAAAAACGCCGTCCGAACCGATGATTTCGTCCCAGCCTTGCCGTATTGCGGCCTCGACCGCGACTTTGACCTTGGCCGTTCCCAGGACTTTCTGCCGCTCGGCGGCAGGAAGGGCGCGGAAGAGCTCGAAGCAGGGCACCGAAACGACGCGCGCAGCGACGCCGCGCTCGTGCAGCAGCTTGCGCGCCTCGACCGCGATCGCGACTTCCGATCCGGTCGCGAACAGCGAGACCTCGGCATCCTTTTTCTCGGCAGGTGCGATCTCATAGGCGCCGGCAGCACACCGGTTGCCGTTGTCGTATCCGAGCCGCAACTGAGGCAGGTTCTGGCGCGTAAGGGCAAGCACGCTGGGGCCGTGTGCATTCTGCAGCGCCAGTTCCCAGCATTCCACGGTCTCCACCGCGTCGCACGGACGGAACACGTAGAGGTTCGGGATCGCGCGCAACGCAGCGAGATGCTCGACCGGCTGATGGGTCGGGCCGTCCTCGCCGAGCCCGATCGAATCATGCGTCATCACGTGAATGACGCGCATGCCCGCGAGCGCGGCCAGCCGTATGGCCGGCCGGCAGTAGTCGGAGAAAATGAGAAACGTGCCGGAATAGGGAATGATCCCCCCGTGTAGCGACATGCCGTTCATAGCCGACGCCATGCCGTGCTCGCGCACGCCGTAATGGATGAACCGGCCGGAATAATCGGCGGCGGAGAGAACCGCCATGCCCTTCGGCCTGGTGTTGTTGGAACCGGTGAGGTCGGCGGAGCCGCCGATCATTTCCGGCACTGCCGCGGTCAGGCCCTCGAGCGCGCTCTCGGATGCGGCGCGGGTCGCAATCTCTTTCGGAGATGCAGCGAGCTTCTCCTTCGCCGCACGCACCGCCGCGGCGAGTTCATCCTTCGGCAACTCGCCCTCGAGGCGGCGCTCGAATTCGGTGCGGCGGGAGGACGCCAGCGCTTTGAAACGATCGCGCCAGGTGTGATGGGCAGTCTTGCCCGCCTTCCCCGCGCTGCGCCACAGAGCAAGGACATCTGCGGGAATGACGAAGGGAGGCTCCGGCCAGCCCAGCCGTTCACGCGCACCCTTGATTTCGTCGGCACCCAGCGGCGAGCCGTGGCTTTTCTCGGTGCCTGCCTTGCTTGGAGCACCAAAGCCGATGGTGGTGCGGCAGGCGATCAGCGACGGCCGCTCGGAGGCTTGCGCCGCGGCGATTGCCACGGCGATCGCTTCGGGGTCGTGCCCGTCGACGCGGGTCGCCGCCCAGCCGGCCGCCTCGAAACGCTTCACCTGATCCACCGAATCGGAAAGCGACAGCGGGCCGTCGATGGAGATGCCGTTGTCGTCGAACAGCACGATCAGCTTGTTGAGCTTGAGGTGCCCGGCGAGCGCGATCGCCTCCTGACTGATGCCCTCCATGAGATCGCCGTCGGAGGCGAGCACATAGGTACGATGATCCACGACTTCTGGGCCGAACACGGCGGCCAGGTGCCGCTCGGCGATCGCCATGCCGACTGCATTGCCCAGGCCCTGGCCAAGCGGACCAGTGGTGGTCTCTATGCCTGCCGTGATGAAGTTCTCGGGATGGCCGGGCGTGAGCGAGCCAAGCTGACGGAAGCGCTTGATCTCCTCGATGGTCATGGCCTCGTAGCCGAGGAGATGTAGCAACGCGTAGATCAGCATCGAGCCGTGGCCGGCCGAAAGCACGAAGCGGTCGCGGTCTGGCCAAGTGGGATCGGCAGGGTCGAACTTCAGGAAGCGCGTGAACAGTACGGTTGCAATGTCGGCCGCGCCCATGGGCAGCCCGGGATGGCCGGATTTCGCCTGCTCGACCGCGTCCATCGCCAGCGCGCGGATGGCGTTCGCCATGCGGTCATGCTGGGCGCGCGTGAGCGGCATTGGGCCATCGCCCGGGGCGGCCGTCCGGTGCGCGACGGCTATGGCTGAAGAGGATTTCGGGCTGGTCATGGCGGGCCAAGCGGTTGCTGCTTCGAGGCTCTAGCACGCGGGCGGGGGGAGTCAAAGAATGCCGGCCGTTGTCTCGCTCGCCATGCACAGGAGGGGGGACAAGTTCCTGTCGCACGTTGACGGCACGCTGTGACGCAACGTAGGGTTCTCACTCTAACCGCTTGCCGAGCCGAAAGATTTTCGCGGCCACAAGGCTGACGAATCCGGGGGGTATTGGCCGATCAGGGGGGAAGAATGACCGAGCCGAGCGCCATCGACGCGGCCAGCAAACGTCTAGCCCTTGCGCTCGACGCGCTGGCGGCTGCAGTCGAGCGTCGCCATGAGGCTGACCGCGGCGAGCAGACGCTGGACGCCCAACTGAATGCGCTCGGCACCGACCGTTCGCGCCTCGCCTCGGAGCTTGACGCCGCTGCCGCCCGCGCGCGGGCGCTGGAAGCCACCAATCGCGAGGTCGCGCAGCGGCTCGATGCCGCCATCGACACCATCCGCTCCGTGCTCGCAACCAACGAGCGCTGAGAGACCTCAACGTCAGGCGGGGGAAGGCCATGTCGCAGGTCAATGTCAGCATCAACGGCCGCCAGTTCCGCATGGCCTGCGAGGACGGCGAAGAGGCGCGCCTCCTGCGTCTGGCGGCGGATCTGGACGCGAGCATCGCACAACTGCGGACCCGTTTCGGCGAGATCGGCGACACCCGGCTCACCGTCATGGCGGCGCTCACGCTCGCCGACCAGCTATCGGAGACGAAGGAGAAGTTGCAGCGCCTGGAGCCCGAACTGGCGACGTTGCGGAATGCGAGCGTCGCCTCGGCCGATCGTACCCAGGCAACGCAGACGGCGGTCATCGCCGCGCTCAATGCAGCAGCCGAGCGCATCGAGAACATCACCAAGCGCCTCAACGAGACAGTCACGGAGAGCGGCGTCCCGATGGGATGAAGATCGCGTTTCATGGGTGGCGGTATGGGGGCTTACGCACTACATTGGTCAAGCGGGGCTGCGAGGCGCGTAAGGAGCCATATTCCTGGGGCCTTATCGATCCTTAAGGGAGCTGTCCCTGACCGGGCTCGTGGGCTCGGTCACACGGCGCCCACCTACTTTCGTAGGGAACCCGGGATCGACGCTCCAACGGCCATCGCGGCTCCGCACTTCGAATTGTTTCCGTCCATTCGATGGATCATCACTCCGGCTCCATTGCAGACGCCAAGGCCGCCATCCGCCGCGAAGCGCTCGCGCGCCGCGATGCGCTCCCGGCCGAACTGCGTGCTGCCGCCGCCCAGGCGATCGCCGAGCGGCCGCTTCCGCTCGCGGTGGCGGCGGATGCGATCGTCTCCGGCTTCATGCCGCTGAAGAGCGAGATCAATCCCATTCCGCTGATGCGAAGGCTCGCGGGTGCAGGCGCGCAACTGGCGCTGCCCGCGGTTGCCGGACGGGGGCAGCCGCTCAACATGCGCGCTTTCTCTTTCGGTCAGCCGCTGGTGTCGGGGGTCTGGGGCATCCGCGAACCGGGGCCTGATGCGCCCGAGGTTTTCCCCGATATCGTCATCGTGCCGCTGTTGGCCTTCGACCGCAACGGTCATCGCGTCGGTTATGGTGCGGGCTACTACGACATGACGATTACGCGCCTGCGCGCGCGCAAGCCCATTGTCGCCGTCGGTATTGCGTTCGCCGTCCAGGAAATTTCGCGCGTGCCGGCGACTGCCCGCGACGCTCCCCTCGATCTCGTGCTAACCGAGCACGAGGTCATCGATTGCCGGGCCACGTAACGCATGCGTATCTTGTTCATCGGCGACATCGTGGGACGCAGCGGGCGCGCCGTGCTGCTCGAGCGCCTGCCCAGGCTGGTGCGGGACTGGCGGCTCGATTTCGTCGCGGTGAATGGCGAGAATGCCGCCGGCGGCTTCGGTATCACCGAGACGATCTACCAGGAGTTCGTCGACGCCGGCGCCGACGCGGTTACCGGCGGCAATCATTCCTGGGACCAGAAGGAGGCGCTGGTTTTCATCGAACGCGCGCCCAAGCTGCTTCGTCCGATCAACTTCCCCGCCGGCACGCCCGGCCGTGGAGTCGCGCTGATCGAAGCCAAGAACGGCGCGCGCGTCCTGATCGTCAACGCCATGGGCCGCATCTTCATGGACCCGCTCGATGATCCTTTTACCGCGGTCGAGCGCGAGCTTGCGGCATGTCCGCTCAAGCAGTCCGCCGATGCGATCATCGTCGACATCCACGCCGAGGCGACAAGCGAGAAGCAGGCGATGGGACATTTCTGTGATGGTCGCGTCAGCCTCGTCGTCGGCACCCACACTCACGTGCCGACTGCCGATCACCAGATCCTTCCGCACGGCACCGCCTTCGTGTCGGACGTCGGGATGACCGGCGACTACAATTCCGTGATCGGGATGGACAAGGAGGAGCCGCTGATGCGGTTCCTGCGCAAGATTTCGGGCGCGCGCTTCGAGCCGGCGATGGGCGCGGCGACACTGTGCGGGCTTGCGGTCGAAACCGATGACGCCACCGGGCTGGCGCAGCGCATCGCCGCCGTGCGTCTGGGCGGCCGGTTGGAGGAGACGCAGCCGACATTCTGGGGCTGATGGTGCCTTTCGGCTCGCGCGCAGAGCGGCGCGGCCGATGAATTCGGCCGCGCTTTGGATTATAGTCAGGCTCTGGGCGGACGACCGTCCGCCCCCAAAAGTCATAAGGACATAGGGAGTGGGCGTCATGGGAGACATGTCGTTATCGCGGCGTAGGCTGCTCGCCGGTGCATCCGCGACCGCTGCGTTGGGCGTTCTCGGCAATGGGTCGGTGGCGCAGGCCAAGGCGCCGATGCTCGACGCGCCGGCCCCGGCATTCTATCGTTTCAAGCTCGGCAGCATCGAGGCGACGGTCGTGTCGGACGGACCGCTGTCGATCGGCGATCCGAAAAACACCTTCCGCGGCCCGACCGCCGAAGAGATCGGCAAGATGATGAGCGATCATTTCCTGCCGACCAACAACGTGGTGCTGGACCAGAACGTCCTTGTCATCAACACCGGCGACAAGCTGGCGCTGTTCGAGACGGGGATGAGCTCGGTGAAACGCACCGATGCGATGGGCCAGCTGGCGGCCAATCTCAAGAAGTCCGGGATCGATCCCAACGACATCGACGCCGTCATCCCCACGCACGCGCATATCGACCACATCGGCGGGATCATGGCGGCGGACGGCAGCCGCAACTTCCCCAACGCGCAGATCTATATCGCCCAGTCCGACTTTGAATTCTGGACCGACGACAAGCGGCTCGGGACCCCGGCTGAAGGCTCCGCGCTTGCCGCCAAAAAGAACCTGCTGCCGAACCGGGACCGCATCGTGTTCTACAAGGACGGCCAGGAGGTGCTCCCCGGCGTGCAGGCGATGCTCACTCCGGGACACACTGTCGGGCATACCAGCTTCGTGGTCAATTCAGGCGGCAAGTCGCTGTTCCTCGTCGGCGACCTCATGCATCACGTTATCCTGATCGAGAAGCCGCGGATGGAAGTCGCGTTCGACACCGATCCCAAGCAGGGGGTGGAGACGCGCATCAAGGTCATGGACATGCTCGCGTCTCAGCGCATGGCCACCCTCGTCTACCATCTGCCGTGGCCCGGCATCGGCCACCTTGCCAAGCGGGGTGACGGCTTCCACTACGTCCCGGAGCCGATGCAACTCGCCCTGTAGGCGTTCATCTCGCCGATCCGACGGCCGCGGGCGCGTCGTGCCCGCGCGCCGTCGGCCGGCGTCGATTGACTAAGACCTTCGTTGCGGCACAATCGCCAAAAATCTTCTCGGGAGGAACGAATGCTTGCCGCGACGCGACCAACGGCCTTGCGGGCGCTGCCGCTGATGGCCGCCGCGATCATGCTGCTCTGTGCGCCGGGCTACGCCGAAACGCTCGACGAGCTGTACGCCAGGGCCAAGGACGAAAAGTCGCTCGTGATCTATGCCGGCGGGCCGGTGTCGAATTACGAGCCGCTGGCGCGGGACTTCGAACGGCAGTTTCCGGGCCTGACGGTGTCGATCGAAGGTGGCTTCAGCAATGTGCTGAATCAAAAGATCGAGCAGCAGTTCAAGGACGGCAAGCTGCAAGCAGACATGGTGCTGTTCCAGACCGCGCAGGATTTCGTGCGCTGGAAGCAGCAGGGAAAGATGCTTGCCTTCAGGCCGGAGGGCTTCGACGCCATCGACTCCTCGTTCAAGGATCCCGACGGGGCCTTCATCGTCTGGTATGTCGGCTTGCTGTCATATGCCTACAACGCGCAACAACTGAAGCCGGAGACAGCGCCGAAGTCGGCGCTCGATTTCCTCAAGCCCGAATTTCGCGGCAAGATGATCGCCTGCTATCCGCATGACGACGACGCGACGCTCTATCTGTTTCATACCCTCGCCCAGAAACACGGCTCCGACTACATCGACAAATATCTGGCGAACCAGCCCAACTGGGTGCAGGGCCATCTCGGCGTCTCGCGCTCGGTCGCGGCCGGCACGAACCTCGTCACGCTCGATGCCACGACCTCGACCGTGCTCAATCTCAAGAAGGCGGGCCAGCCGATCGAATTCGTATTCTCCGAAGTCGATCCCATCCCGATCTATTACTCCACCGCCGGCATCTTCAAGGATGCGCCGCACCCCAACGTCGCCAAGCTCTATCTGACCTGGGTGCTGGCGCCCGAGCAGCAGCGCCGCATCGGAACGTTCTCTTCGCGCAACGACGTGCCGCCGCCGGCGGGGCTCAAGCCGCTGTTCTCCTACGGGGTGGCGAACGGCTACCGGGAATTCGTCACCAACGATCGGCTGCTCACCGATCTGCGCAAGCGGTTCGAAGACGCCGTCGGCCCGATCCGCAACGCCGGCGGCGTTCGCTGACACCTGCGCCCGCAGCCGGTTCTGGATTTTCCGCCGGGCGCGTCTTATAAGGCGCGCAAACAATCCATGATCCGCGGCTTCGCCGATCGCGCTTATCCCGCGCGGCGCGAGCCGTCGAGGAGCAACGCATGGCCGGTCATTCCCAGTTCAAGAACATCATGCACCGCAAGGGGCGGCAGGATAAGGTCAAATCCAAGCTGTTCGGAAAGCTGGCGCGCGAAATCACCGTCTCGGCCAAGATAGGCTTGCCCGACCCTGCCATGAACCCGCGCCTGCGCGCGGCAATGCTGGCCGCGCGCGCGGAGAACATGCCCAAGGACAATATCGACCGGGCGATCAAGAAGGCCACCGGCGGCGAGGCCGAGAGCTATGACGAAATCCGCTATGAGGGCTACGGGCCGGGTGGCGTTGCCGTCATCGTCGAGGTCTTGACCGACAACCGCAATCGCACCGCCGGCGAGGTGCGCGCGACCTTCACCAAGTCAGGCGGCAACCTCGCCGAGACCGGGGCGGTTTCCTTCATGTTCGACCACGTCGGCGTGGTGGAATACGATGCCAAGGTCGCAAGCGCGGACGCCGTATTGGAAGCCGCCATCGATGCCGGCGCCGAGGACGTGGTGTCGAGCGAGAGCGGCCACGAGATCTACACCGCGCAGGATTCGTTGCGCGAGGTCGCCAAGGCCCTGGAGGCTAAATTCGGCGAGTCGCGCAAGGCGGCTCTGGTATGGAAGCCGCAGAACACCGTGCCGGTGAGCGACGAACAGGGCGAGAAGCTGTTCAAGCTGATCGAGACGCTCAACGAGCATGATGACGTGCAGAACGTCTATGCCAATTTCGAGGTCTCGGACGCGTTGATGCAGAAGCTGAGCGCATAGGATCGGCTGAACGCGGCCAGCCCATCTGGCGGTGCCGGGTAAGGGCCTGCGGTCGAGGGCCCGCGGCCATGATGGCAGCAACCTCAAATCTACCGCACTAGGCTGCAGCGCCCGCCGGGGCTATGAACGGACGTCATGCGTCGCCCGATTCGCATCCTTGGCATCGATCCGGGGCTCCGCCGCACCGGCTGGGGGGTGGTGACGATCGAGGGCAACCGCCTGAGCTTCGTCGCCTGCGGCTCCCTCGCCAGCGACGAGCGCACGGATCTCGCCATACGGCTCCTCGCCATCCACGACGGCCTGCGGCGCGTGGTTGCCGAGCATGCGCCCGACGAAGCAGCCGTCGAGGCGACCTTCGTCAACAAGGACGCCTCTGCCACCCTCAAGCTCGGCCAGGCGCGTGGGATCGCGATGCTGGTGCCGGCCATTGCCGGGCTGCGGGTGGCCGAATACGCCCCCAATCTGGTGAAAAAGACCATCGTGGGTGCCGGTCACTGCGAGAAGGCGCAGATCCGCATGATGATCGGCGTATTGCTGCCGAAGGCGGATCCGGCCTCCGACGATGCCGCCGACGCGCTCGCGATCGCGGTGTGCCATGCGCATCATCGCCAGAGCGCGGTGCTCAAGGCGAGCGCGCCTTGATCGCGCTTGAATGTCCTGGAGAAGCGCGCGTTTAGCGGTGGCTGTTGCCGCCGGTTTTGGATGACTATGTTGCGGCCCTGTTGGTTCGAGGATGTCAGTCATGGATGTTGCCGCCCTCGTCCTGTTCGCCAGCACGTTGCTAGTGGCTGCCGCGTCGCCCGGGCCCGGCGTGGCTGCCCTGGTCGCGCAGGTGGTGGGTCGAGGCTCCCGCGGGGCGGGCGCGTTCGCCGCCGGTCTGATCCTGGGCGATCTGGTGTGGCTCGCCGTGGCCATCCTCGGCCTTGCCGTTGTGGCGCAGACCTTCCACGAGGTCTTTCTCGTCATCAAATACGCGGGCGCCGGCTATCTGGTTTATCTCGCCTACCGTATGTGGACGGCGCCAGCGCAGCCGCGCGACGTGGCAGGCGATGGGTGCCGCGACGGCTACGCACGCCTGTTCTTCGCCGGCCTCGCCGTCACCTTGGGGAATCCAAAGGTCGTGGCGTTCTACCTCGCGCTGTTACCAACCCTCATCGACCTTCCGCGCGTCGGCTTGTTCGGCTACATCGAGCTCGCCGGTATCAGCGTCGTCATTCTGACCGTCGTTTTCGGCGCTTACGTCATCGCGTCGGCGCGTGCTCGATCGCTGTTTCGTAGCACGCGCGCCATGCGTCTGCTCAACCGCGCCGGCGGCACCATGATGGCGGGAGCAGCCGTGGTGGTGGCGACCAAATAGGCTCGGGCATGATCGGCAAGCTCAAGGGCATCATCGACAGCTACGGCGAAGATTTCATCGTCCTCGACGTCAACGGCGTCGGCTATCTCGTGCATTGCTCCGCGCGCACGCTGCAGGAATTGCCCGGCACCGGCCAGGGGGCGACGCTATCGATCGAAACGCATGTGCGCGAGGATCAGATCCGGTTGTTCGGATTTCTCTCCGATGTCGAGCGCGAATGGTTCCGCCTGCTGCAGACGGTGCAAGGCGTGGGAGCCAAAGTCGCGCTCTCCGTGCTCAGCACGCTCAAGCCCGGCGACCTCGCCTCCGCCATCGCGCTACGCGACAAGGCCATGGTGGCGCGCACGCCCGGCGTGGGGCCGAAGGTCGCCGAGCGCATCGTCACCGAGCTGAAGGACAGAGCCCCGGCCTATGCGGACGTCGATCCCGCCGTGATCCGGCTTTCCGGCGCGGTCGAGGACAAACGCGCCCCGCAGCCGATCGCCGACGCGGTCTCGGCGCTGGTCAATCTCGGCTACGGTCAGCCGCAGGCGGCTGCCGCCATCGCGGCAGCCACGCGCAACGCCGGTGAGGGCGCGGACACGGCGCGGCTGATCCGGCTCGGATTGAAGGAGCTTGCGAAATGACGCGCGCGCTCCGGGCCTGCCCGGTTCGCGCCATTTTCGAGATTCGGTTCGGGACTCAAGGAGCTTGCGTAATGACCAAGGCGGACATTGCCGGATGCTGAGCGATCGCGACCAGGAACTGATCACCGCTGCGACCGAAGCGATCAAGCGGCGCTACCGCAACGACTGGCAGGAGGTCGGCGCGGCGTTGCGCACGCGCGACGGACGGGTCTATGCCGGCGTCAATCTCGATGCCTATCTGGGCCGCATGGCGGTGTGTGCCGAGGCGGTTGCGCTCGGCCAGGCCGTGACCGAGAGCGGCGAGACCGGAATCGAGACCATCGTGGCGGTGCGCCATCCCGAGCCGGCCGACAAGGACCAGACCATCGTGGTGGTGTCGCCGTGCGGGAGCTGCCGCGAGCTGATCTGGGATTACGACCGCAACGCCCGCGTCATCGTGCCCGGCGCGAACGGGCCGGCGATCGCCGCCATTGGCGAGTTGCTGCCCAACAAGTACAGCCGGGAACGCACGCTGTGAGGATGGTTCGGTGACCACCACCCCCCGCCGCCTGGTGATGGCGGAACGCCGCGAGGAAGACGCCGCGGACAGCTCGCTGCGCCCGCAGCGGCTCGCCGAGTTCATCGGCCAGCAGCAGGCCCGCTCCAACCTGGCGGTGTTCATCGAGGCGGCGCGCACCCGGCGCGAGGCGCTCGATCACGTGCTGTTCGTCGGGCCGCCTGGTCTCGGCAAGACCACGCTTGCGCAGATCGTGGCGCGCGAGCTTGGGGTGAATTTCCGCGCGACCTCGGGGCCGGTCATTGCCAAGGCCGGCGACCTCGCCGCGCTGCTCACCAATCTCGAAGATCGCGACGTGCTCTTCATCGACGAGATCCACCGGCTCAATCCGGCGGTGGAGGAAATTCTCTATCCCGCCATGGAGGACTTCCAGCTCGATCTCATCATCGGCGAAGGGCCGGCGGCGCGCTCGGTCAAGATCGATCTCGCCAAGTTCACGCTGGTCGGCGCCACCACCCGCGCCGGCTTGCTGACGAATCCGCTGCGCGACCGCTTCGGCATCCCGGTGCGGCTCAACTTCTATTCCGAGAGCGAGCTCGAGGAGATCGTCAACCGCGGCGCGCGCGTGCTTGGCATTGGGATGACCGCCGACGGCGCCAACGAGATTGCGCGGCGCGCCCGCGGCACGCCGCGTATCGCCGGACGCCTGTTGCGCCGGGTGCGCGACTTCGCGCTGGTCGCCGGCGCAACCACGGTCGATCGTGCGGCCGCCGATCGCGCGCTCCTCGAGCTCGAAGTCGATGCCGCCGGCCTCGATGCCATGGACCGCCGCTACCTCCTCAATATCGCCGAGAACTACGGCGGCGGACCGGTCGGCATCGAGACCATCGCGGCGGCGCTGTCGGAGCCGCGTGATGCCATCGAGGAAATCATCGAACCGTTCCTGATCCAAAAAGGCTTCATCCAGCGCACGCCGCGCGGGCGGCTCCTGACCTCGAACGCCTTCCGCCATCTCGGCCTCGCCGAGCCCACGCGCGACCCCGCGCAATTCGGCCTGTTCGGCGGCACGGACGACGATGCGTGACTGCAGTCTCGTCGATCGGCCTTGAACAGGCGGCGTGCTCTTCACGGTCGGAGCCTCGAAGTGACCAGCGCTTCTCGCACTGATCTCGACGGCGAAATCCGCGGCGGCCGCCACGTCATGTCGGTTCGCGTCTACTACGAGGACACCGACTTTTCCGGCATCGTCTATCACGCCAATTATCTGCGCTTCCTGGAGCGCGGACGCACCAATCATCTGCGCCTGCTCGGTGCCGGTCATCGCACCCTGTTCGAAGAGGCGCAGCAGGAGGCGCCGGGATTCGCGTTCGTGGTGCGCTCGATGCAGATCGAGTTCCTCAAGCCCGCGCGCATGGATGACGTGCTGGAGGTGACGACGGCGCCGGAGGAGGTGAAGGGCGCTTCGATCACGCTTCACCAACGTATCGTCAGGGGTGACGAACTCCTGGTTGAGGCGCATGTGCGGGTGGCCTTCGTCTGCGCCGGCCGGGCGCGGCCCATCCCCAAAGCGCTGCGGATCGCCATGCGCGCCGGTCAGGACTTGATCGGGACCTGAGGGCGGCCCAACGGCGAGCAAGCAAGCTTAGATTCGACGCCCCGGCCCGAGTTCATGTAAAGGCCCTTCACATGAGCTGGTCCAGGCAAGGCGGACGTTCGGGTCCCCGCGGTTATCACCACGGCAATCTCAAGGAGGCCTTGATCCGCGCCGCGCTGGAATTGATCGCGGAGAAGGGTCCGGCCGGCTTTACCTTTGCGGAAGCGGCGCGCTGGGCGGGGGTCAGCCCGGCGGCGCCCTACCGGCATTTTCGCGACCGCGACGAGTTGCTGGCCGACGTGGCGCGGCGCGGCTTTGATCAGTTCGAGGCCGTGCTTGCGGCGGCCTGGGACGGCGGCCGTCCTGACGTGTTCACGGCATTCGACCGCGTCGGCAAGGCCTATCTGCGATTCGCCAAGAACGAGCCGGCCTATTATTCGGCGATGTTCGAGGCCGGTATTCCGCCGGAGGCGAACCCGGAATTGCGCGAGGCGGGCGAGCGTGCCTTCGCGGTGCTGCGCACCGCCGCCGAACGGCTCGTGGCCACCATGCCGGCGCACAATCGTCCTCCAGTCCTGATGATGGCGCTCCACATCTGGGCGATGTCGCACGGAATCGCCTCACTGTTTGGCCGCGGCGATGCCGCCAAGCGCGCGCTCCCGATGTCGCCCGAAGATCTGCTGGAGGCGGCGGTGCTGGTCTATCTGCGTGGCTTGGGACTGGCCGTGCCCGCGACCGGGTCGCCGGCCGCTTGACAAGCCGGCCGGGTCGCTCTAGCTATGTAAATGTGCTTAACATTCACGGACGAGGCCCACATGCCTATGGTTGCAAAGCTCGACGAGTTGGGAAAACCGGCCTGGATCGCCCTCATGATCCTGGGCTTTGTCATCTGGTGGCCGATCGGTCTCGCCACCTTGGCCTTCATCATCGGGAGCGGACGAATGTCTTGTTGGAAAGGTGGCGGCATGAGCCGCTGGCACGGCGCGGCCGACCAGATGCGGCATGCTGGAACGTGGTGGTCGCCGTCGCGGAGCGGCAACCGCGCGTTTGACGAGTATCGCCAGGACACCTTGCAGCGCCTGGAAGAGGAGCAGCGCGAGTTTCAGGACTTCCTGGCCCGCCTGCGGATGGCGAAGGACAAGGCGGAGTTCGATCAGTTCATGGCCGAACGTCGCACCCGCACCGGAGCGCCGAACGCCGGCCCGTCGCCGCAGAACTGACCTCCTCCGAATTCGAGACTGTTTCGGGCCGTCCCCTCCGGTGGGCGGCCCGATTTGCATGGCCCTCGCGGCAACCGGCCGCGGTCGCGGATTTGTGGCAGATCGACGCGGTCTCGGATGTCTTTGGCCCTAGGGCTCAACGCCCGCGCCGCGCGATAACCGGGCATTAACCCAATCAGCGCAGCTAACCCTCGGGGCGAGAGGTCTCGCGCCCTAGTTTGGTCACCTTTGGCGGGGTATCGATACCTCTACCGGTGGGGGCCGGCTTTTCTCGCAATTTCGGGTCTTCGGCGGCGCAAGGCGATGCCGCTCGGCATTCCGGTCTCGTACCTGCGATGGCCCATCACCCCGGTCGCGGATCCCCGGATCGCGGGAGCGGGCGGCCGGAAGAGATTGTACACCCGAGGGAGATGCCATGCCGTCCGCCGGCGCGCCGCTTTCGATGTGGGACCTGTTCCAGCACGCGGACTGGATCGTCAAGTTCGTGATGATCGGACTTCTCATCACCTCGGTCGCGGTGTGGGCCATCGCGATCGACAAGGTGCTTCTTTACTCGCGGACCCGCCGGGCCATGGACGGATTCGAGCAGGCGTTCTGGTCGGGCCAATCGCTCGACGAACTCTACCGCTCGCTGGCGTCACGGCCGACCCACTCGCTGGCGGCGCTGTTCGTGGCGGCGATGCGGGAATGGAAGCGCAGCGTGGAAAGCCAACCGCGTTCCTTTGCCGGCCTGCAGATGCGCATCGAGAAGGTCATGGACGTCACCATCCAGCGCGAGATCGCGCGGCTGGAGCGCCACCTGCTGGTGCTGGCGACGGTCGGCTCGGCGGGCCCCTTCATCGGCCTGTTCGGGACGGTCTGGGGCATCATGACGAGCTTTCGTGCCATTGCCGGGCAGCAGACCACATCGCTGGCCGTGGTCGCTCCGGGCATCGCCGAAGCTCTGTTTGCGACCGCAATTGGCCTCGTGGCTGCCATACCGGCGACCATTTTCTATAACAAATTTATCTCCGACGTGAACAAGCAGGCCCAGCGCCTGGAGGGGTTCGCCGACGAATTCGCCGCGATCCTGTCGCGGCAGATCGACGAACGGGGGTAGATCGGCATGGCGATGAACGGCGGCACGGCCGCGGTCGCCGGCAGGCGGCGACATCGCCGCCGTCCGGTCATGTCCGAAATCAACGTGACGCCCATGGTCGACGTCATGTTGGTGCTGCTCATCATTTTCATGGTGTCGGCGCCGCTGCTGACGGTGGGCGTCCCGCTCGATTTGCCGCAGACCCAGGCCAAGACCCTCGACCAGGACAAGGAACCGCTCACGGTCTCGGTCAACACGAAGGGGGAGGTCTACCTCCAAAATACCGAAATTCCGTTGGACGAACTGGTCCCCAAGCTCAAGGCCATAACGGACGCGCGCGGAGGGGCGGAGGAGCGCATCTTTGTGCGGGGCGACCGGCAGGTCGACTACGGGACGGTGATGAAGGTGATGGGGCGAATATCGGCCGCCGGCTTCCGCCGGGTGGCTTTGGTGACTGAGGTCGAGCAGGGGTCGGGGCGCTGATCACGTGATACGGGGAATCAACAAGGCCTACGCCATCTCGGCGGTCGGGCACGGCGTGGTGTTGTTGTGGAGCGTGCTGTCGTTTGCGGCCAAGCCGCTTCCGACGCCGCCGAGCGAGGCGCTGCCGGTCGACATCGTGAGCGTGTCCGAATTCACGCAGATGACCGCGGGCAACAAGGACGCCCCCAAGGTCGAAGCGCAAAAGCCGCTGGTCGAAAAGGTCGCAGACGCGAAGCCGGTCGAGGACCCGACCGCGAAGGTGGTGGAGAAGAAAGAGGTCAAGGCTGCGCGCGAGCCGCCGCCGCCGGTGCCGGAATCCAAGCCGGCCGAACCCGAGAAGAAAGTCGACCGAGGTCAAGCCCGACCAGGTCGCGGAGGCGCTGGCGAAGGACGAAGCCAAGCCGCCACCGCCCGAGCCGAAGAAGGCCGAAGTCAAGCCGCCGACCCCGCAGAAGAAGCCTGCCCCACCGGCGCCCAAATTCGATCCCAAGAAGGTGGAAGCGCTGCTCGACAAGCGCGATTCGACGCGGCTTGCGGCCGCCGGCGACACCCTCAACAGCGCGACCTCGCTGGGTGCGTCGAGCGGAGCGTCGGCGCAAATCTCACTCAGCGAGCTTGACGCGTTGCGTCAGCGCCTTGCGCAGCTTTGGACCCCGCCGGCGGGAGCCAAGAATCCGGAGGAGCTCGTGGTCGTGTTCGGATCAAGCTTCGCCCCGATGGCCGGCTGGCCCCCGGGCCGTGGCCGCAACTGGTGGCGAGCGGCAACACCCCGCTCGCGATCGCCGCCCGCGAAAGCGCCGCACGTGCGCTCAACCGCGGTCAACCTTTCGACATGCTCAAGCCCGAACACTATGAGCAATGGAAAGACATCGAGATCACTTTCGATCCACGCGACATGTTCCGTTAATCATTGCCGCCAACGCGCGGAGACGACCAAGTCATGATTGAGCGCGTTTCCCTCCCGAACTGCCTCGCATTGAGCCGCCGCCGGCTGATCACTGTGGGGGCGGGGGCGGCGGTCGGTGTGCTCGCGGGCTTGTCGCCGCAGCGGGCGGCGGCCGTGCTAAAGCTCGACGTCACCCAGGGCAATGTCCAGCCGGTGCCGATTGCGATCCCGGATTTCATCGGGGTCGGGCTGCAGGATCCCGCGGGCGGTCGCAATATAAGTCAGATCATCACCTCGAACCTGCAGCGCTCCGGCTTGTTCGCGCCGATCGACCCGGCCGCCTATATCGAGAAAGTCTCCACCATCGATACCCTGCCGCGTTTTCCGGACTGGCGGCAGATCAACGCCCAGGCGCTGGTCACCGGGCGCGTGACCCAGGCCGAAGGTCGGCTCAAGGTCGAGTTCCGGCTGTGGGACGTGTTCGGCGGTCAACAGCTTCGCGGCGAGCAATACAACACCACGGCCGATAACTGGCGGCGCATCTCTCACATCATTTCGGACGCCATCTACGAGCGGATCACCGGCGAGAAGGGCTACTTCGACAGCCGCGTCGTGTTCGTCGATGAATCCGGCCCCAAGGAGCGGCGGATCAAGCGGCTCGCGCTGATGGATCAGGACGGCGCCAATGTGCGCTATCTCACGCGCGGCGACGATCTCGTTCTCACGCCGCGGTTCTCGTCGGCCGCCGACACCATCACCTACATGTCCTACAGCCAGGGCGATCCCAAAGTCTATCTCATGAACATCGAGACCGGACAGCGCGAGATCGTCAGCAATTTTCCCGGCATGAGCTTTAGCCCGCGCTTCTCGCCCGACGGCCAGCGCGTGATCTTCAGTCTGCAGCGCGGCGGCAATTCCAATCTGTTCGTGATGGACTTGCGCTCGAAGGCCACGACCCGCTTGACCGACACGCAGGTGATCGACACCGCGCCCTCCTATTCCCCCGACGGCATGCGCATCAGCTTCGAGTCGGATCGCGGCGGAAGGCAACAGATCTACGTCATGGCGGCGAACGGCGGCCAGGCCCAGCGCATCAGCTTCGGCGACGGCGCCTATTCGACGCCGGTGTGGTCGCCGCGCGGCGACTACATCGCCTTCACCAAACAGACGCAGAGCCGGTTCGCCATCGGCATCATGAAAGCCGACGGCTCGGGCGAGCGCATCCTGACCGAAGGCTATCACAACGAAGGCCCGACCTGGGCGCCGAACGGACGCGTGATCATGTTCTTCCGCGATCCCGGCGGGAACGCCGGACCGGCGCTCTACACCGTCGACGTGACCGGCCGCAACGAGCAACTGTTGAAGACGCCGAGCTACGCGTCCGATCCGGCCTGGTCGCCGCTGTTGCAATAAGACGACACTCAATCGAAATCTGAGATGGAACTCTGCGGAGCCCATAAGGCGCCGCATTCACCGGCCATTAACCACCGCAAGGGGTTTCGGCTTTTTCCTCGACTTGAGTGTTGCCGGCAACAGGCGAGCAAGGTTCGCGAGAACTTTCGCTTAACCATGCACCTGCTAGACCTGCGGCATGTGGAGTAACCGACGCGACGATGGAGGCACCGGAATGACGAATGTTGTCGTGAACGTCATCCGCGCCGCAAAGCTCGCCGGCTTCTTGGCTTTGGCGCTTGCCGCCGCCGGCTGCGCGAACAGACAGAACGATCCGGGGGCCGGAGCGGGCAGCGCGGCGCCCGGGAGCCAGCAGGACTTCGTGGTCAATGTCGGTGACCGGGTTTTCTTCGAAAACGATTCCGCCGAGCTCACGCCGCAATCGGTCGCGACGTTGGAGAAGCAGGCCCAATGGCTGCAGATCTACAATCAATACACCTTCACCATTGAAGGCCATGCCGATGAACGCGGCACGCGCGAGTACAACATCGCGCTCGGTGCCAAGCGCGCGCAGACGGTGCGCGACTATCTCGCTTCGCGCGGCGTTCAGACCCAGCGCATGCGCACGATTTCATACGGCAAGGAACGCCCGGTTGCGGTGTGCAACGATATTTCATGCTGGTCGCAGAACCGTCGCGCGGTGACGGTGCTCAATACGAGCTCCTGAGCAGGGGACACGGGGGAAGGGGACAACCGGCGCCTTCGGGCGCCGGTTGTGTTTTGAGCGCAAGCCGGCTTCCACTTTCGCCCGCAGGATCGTAGTTTCGTTTTGTGAGGGTTGTGCGCCGTCGCCCCGTCGGCGTGTTTCAAGCCAGCGTTCTGAGCATGAGGACTGAGGTCGCGCGATGACGATTGGTCCGCCGACGGCGCCGTACTGGCATCGTTTCGCCGAACATTCCGCAGTATCTGCTCGAGGTCGACCGGGTGAAGACCCAGGCCATGCAGGTCTCCCTCGACCAGGTCTTCGCCGCGCTCGGGACCTATCTCGGATCGAGCTACGTCGACCAGTTCAACAAATTCGGCCGTGTGTTCCAGATCTACGTGCAGGCCGACGCGCAGGCGCGGCTACGGCTCGAGGACGTCCAGAATATGTTCGTGCGTAACAAGGAGGGACAGATGGTCCCGCTCGGTACGCTCGTGACGATCACGCCGACCGTCGGCCCATCCCTCATCAGCCTGTTCAACCTCTATCCGACTGCGACCATCATCGGCCTCCCGGCGGACGGCTTCTCGTCGGGCGAGGTGCTCACGCTGATGGAGGAGATCGCCCGGCGCACATTGCCCCCCGGCACCGGGTTCGAGTGGAGCTCCATGTCCTATCAGGAGAAGCTCGTCGGCCATCAGATGTATATGGTGTTTGGACTGGCGCTGCTGCTCGTCTATCTCGTGCTCGCCGGCCAATACGAGAGCTGGTACGCGCCGACCTCGGTCATCCTGGCGGTGCCGCTCTCGTTCATCGGGCCGGTCGCGGCGCTCTCGGCGCTCAGCAAGAGCGGGCTCAACAACAATCTTTACGTCCAGATCGGGCTCGTTCTGCTGATGGCGCTGTCGGCGAAGAACGCGATCCTGATCGTCGAGTTTGCGCGCGAGCTGCGCGCGCGCGGCATGACCATCCTGGACGCCGCGGTCGAGGCGGCCCGCGCGCGGTTCCGGCCGATCGTCATGACGTCACTCGCCTTCATTCTTGGCGTCCTGCCGCTCGTGTTTGCGAGCGGCGCCGGCGCCAGCGCGCGCGCGTCGATCGGCATCACCGTGTTCACCGGCATGATCGCATCGACCTGTCTTGCCGTGTTGTTCGTGCCGTCGTTCTTCGTGCTGGTGCAAGGCTTCGAGGAATGGCGGGCGCGGCGCAAGACGCCCTCCTCGGCGGGTGCGCCGGCCGAATAGCCTGCCGCACCACGCCGTCACGCCGCCAGAGCGCTTGCGACATGATTAACGGACCACTAGCAACTCTATGATTCTAGTGCCCCTTTTGAACCCGACGTGCGCGATTGAACTTGCCGTACGATGCGCGCGAACTTCGGGTTCGCGGCACTAGTCACAATTTGGACGCAGGGATTCGTATGGTATTCAAGGGCTTCAACCACACCAAGACACCAATGCCACGCTGCGCGCCTCGTGTGATGACGGCATCTCTGCTCGCCTTTGTGGCGCTGGCGGCAGGCCCGACTGTCTCGTCCGCGCGCGCCCAGGAGGCCGAACGCCCGATCGGACTGTTCGACCGCATCTTCAGTGGCAGCGAGCGCTTCGGTGGTGGCGGCGGCGAGCGCGCACCGTCTGTGGGCCCGGATCGCACGGCGCAGATGTCCGACTCCGATCTCGTGCTGCGCCTCGACCGTCTCGAGACCCAGATCAGGCAGCTCACCGGGGTGATCGAGCAGCTGCAGTTCCGCAATCAGCAGCTCGAAGGCCAACTCCGCCGCCTGCAAGAAGACACCGATTACCGCTTCCAGGAATCGGGCGGGAAGGGCGCAGCCCGCCCGGCGTTGCAATCACGTCCGCAAAACCCGCCGCCGCAACCATCGGGTCCGGCCACGACGGGCGCGCCCGGCCGGCGCGGCGATGTGTTTGATCCGACGCAAAATCCGAACGCGCCCGGCGCGCCGCACACGCTGGGTTCGGTCAACGCTGCCGGCGCTTCGTCGCCCATGTCGTCACCCATGTCGCCGCCTGTGGCCGCCGACGAGCCGGTCGGTGCCCCCGGTGGACGCGGGGCGGGCGCCCCGCTCGATCTCGCGAACATGGGGCCGCCGGGCGGCGCACCGGGCCAGTCACTTCGCAATCCCAATACCGGCGGCGCGGTGGTCGCCACGCTGCCGCCCTCGCAGACGCCGCGCGACGAATACGACCTCGCCTATGGCTACGTGCTGCGCAAGGACTACGCCCTCGCCGAGGACGGCTTTCGCAGCTTTCTGAGCAGATATCCCGGCGACCGGCTCACCGGCGACGCCACCTATTGGCTCGGTGAAAGCCTGTTCCAGCGTCAGCGTTTCCGTGACGCGGCGGAAGCCTTCCTCACGGTCTCGACCAAATACGAGGCTACCGCGAAGGCGCCCGACGCACTTCTGCGGCTCGGGCAGTCGCTTGCCGCGCTCGGCGAGAAGGAAGCGGCCTGCGCGTCGCTCGGCGAAGTCCTGCGTAAATTTCCCCGTGCATCGGCGGGCGTGAAGCAGGGTGTCGAGCGAGAACAGAAGCGTGTCCGCTGCTGACGATCCGGCGCCGGTCTCCGCCGCCGAGGCGAAGACGCTGTTTGATCCGCTCGCCCGTGCCTTCGCCCTTGTCCTCGCCGTCTCCGGCGGTCCGGATTCGACCGCGCTGCTGCTGCTGGCGGCGCGCTGGCGCCGGGCGCGCAAGACCGGCCCACGGCTGCTCGCCGTCACGATCGATCATGGCCTCCGGCGCGAGTCCGCGAGCGAGGCGCGTGCCGTAGCGCATTTGGCGCGCCGGCTCGGCGTGCCTCATCGCATCGTGCGCTGGAAAGGCAGGAAGCCGGCGAGCGGATTGCAGCAGAGCGCGCGCGATGCGCGCTATCGGTTGCTTGCCGCGGCCGCCGCGCGGGCGAAGGCTCGCACCATCGTCACCGCACATACCCTCGACGACCAGGCCGAGACGGTGCTCATCCGCATGAGTCGCGGCAGCGGCCTCAGCGGGCTTGGCGCCATGGCGCGCGCGGCGCCTCTGCCGGTCGGCGGCGAGGCCGTGCTGGTGCGGCCGCTGCTCGAGATTCCCAAAGCGCGCCTCATCGCCACGCTCGCGCGCGCCGGCATCGAATTCGCCGACGATCCCTCGAACCGCGACCCACGCTTCACCCGCGCGCGCCTGCGCGAGATGATGTGTGCGCTCGCCCGCGAGGGGCTCGACGCGCGCCGACTTTCGCTACTCGCGCGGCGGCTGCGGCGCGCGGAGGCCGCGATCGAGACAACGGTCGACGTCGCGATGGCGGCGCTGTCGGAGCTGCCGTGGCCGGATCACGGGCCGATCGTGTTCGATGCCGACCAATTCAATCGCCTGCCCGCGGAGGTCGCCCTGCGGCTGCTCGGCCGCGCGATTGCACGCACCGGCGACGAGGGATCGGTCCAGCTCGGCAAGCTCGAGACACTCTACGAGGCGCTGCGGATGGAAGGCGCCGGCAAGGCAGCGCGCTGGCGACGTACCTTGGCGGGCGCGCTGGTCACCCTGCGCGGAACCAAGCTGGCGGTCGAGCGTGCCCCGGCCCGGCGCGGACGGGCCGCGAGCGGTGCGGCCCGCGCGGTTTAGAAGCGGACATGGGTGGCGCGCGCCGCCTCCCGAGGGCCGCAGGACGGTAAAAGGAACGGTAAAAGGAATTGAACTGGTTCCCTTGGCAGGAGCCCCCCCGGCACCTAGATTGTAGCGGTGCCGGCCCTAAATTGGCCCGTAAGTTGCCGTAAGGACCGGCTGCGGTGCCCGCGGCAGCCAAGAAGGACACGGGATGAACGCCAATTTGCGCAATTTCGCCCTTTGGGTGATCATCGTTCTACTGCTGCTCGCGCTGTTCACCCTGTTCCAGAACCCGGGACAGCGCACCACCTCCCAGGACATTTCCTTCTCCCAGCTGCTGAACGAGGTCGACCAGGGCCGCGTGCGTGACGTTCTGATCCAGGGACCGGAAATTCACGGCACCTTCACCGACGGCCGCAGCTTCCAGACCTATGCGCCGAACGATCCCAGCTTGATCCAGCGGCTCTACGGCAAAGGCGTCTCGATCACCGCCCGCCCGCAGCAGAACGACGTGCCATGGTTCGTGTCGCTCCTGGTCTCGTGGCTGCCGTTCATCGCGCTCATCGGCGTGTGGATATTCCTGTCGCGGCAAATGCAGGGAGCCGGCGGCAAAGCGCTCGGTTTCGGGAAGAGCCGCGCCAAGCTGCTGACGGAAGCCCATGGTCGCGTCACGTTCGAGGACGTGGCGGGCGTCGACGAAGCCAAGCAGGACCTCCAGGAGATCGTCGAGTTCCTGCGGGATCCCGGAAAATTCCAGCGGCTCGGCGGGCGCATTCCGCGCGGCGTGCTGCTGGTCGGTCCGCCCGGCACCGGCAAGACGCTGCTTGCGCGCGCGATCGCGGGCGAAGCGAATGTTCCGTTCTTCACCATTTCGGGCTCCGACTTCGTCGAGATGTTCGTCGGCGTCGGCGCCTCGCGCGTGCGCGACATGTTCGAGCAGGCCAAGAAGAACGCGCCTTGCATCATCTTCATCGACGAGATCGATGCGGTCGGCCGCCACCGCGGCGCCGGCCTCGGCGGCGGCAATGACGAGCGCGAGCAGACGCTCAATCAGCTTCTGGTCGAGATGGACGGGTTCGAGGCGAACGAGGGGATCATTTTGATCGCCGCGACCAACCGGCCCGATGTGCTCGACCCCGCGCTGCTGCGGCCCGGCCGCTTCGACCGCCAGGTGATCGTGCCCAATCCCGACGTGGTCGGCCGCGAGCAGATCCTCAAAGTCCACGTGCGCAAGGTTCCGCTTGCGCCGGATGTCAATCTCAAGACCATCGCCCGCGGCACGCCCGGATTTTCCGGCGCCGATCTCATGAACCTGGTCAACGAGGCGGCGTTGATGGCGGCGCGGCGCAACAAGCGCATGGTCACCCAGGTCGAGTTCGAAGACGCCAAGGACAAGGTGATGATGGGCGCCGAGCGCAAATCGCTGGTCATGACGGAGGAGGAAAAGCTCCTCACCGCCTACCACGAAGGCGGCCACGCGATCGTCGCGCTCAACGTCAAGGCCACCGACCCCGTGCACAAGGCCACCATCATTCCGCGCGGCCGTGCGCTCGGCATGGTCATGCAGTTGCCCGAGCGCGACAAGCTCTCCATGAGCCTGGAGCAGATGACGTCGCGCTTGGCCATCATGATGGGCGGGCGAGTGGCCGAAGAGCTCGTGTTCGGCAAGGAGAAGGTCACCTCCGGCGCCGCGTCCGACATCGAGCAGGCCACCAAGCTCGCGCGCATGATGGTGACGCGCTGGGGCCTCTCGGAAGCGCTCGGCACCGTCGCCTATGGCGAGAACCAGGATGAGGTGTTCCTGGGCTACCAGGTGGCGCGCCAGCAGAACGTCTCCGAGGAAACTAGCCGCAAGATCGACGGCGAGATCAAGCGCCTGGTCGAGGCCGGCTATGCCGAAGCCCAGCAAATCCTCGAGGAGAAGCGCCCCGATCTCGAGACCCTCGCCAAGGGCCTGCTCGAATTCGAGACCCTGACCGGCGACGAGATCAAGGATCTGCTCGCGGGCAAGCGCCCGACACGCGAATCGGTAATCGAGCCGACCACGCCGCGCGGTTCCGCCGTTCCGCCGGCCGGCAAGCCGCGCCCGCGTCCGGAAGCCGGTGGCCTAGAGCCGCAGCCGCAGGCCTGATCGCCACCACCGCTCTTTCGATTGCCAATGCCCGCCGCGAGGCGGGCATTGTGTTTTGCCCGTCGGTGTTATCCGCGGAGTCAGCTCGCCAGTGCACGGTCGAGCGGCGTGCGCGCTTTGCCGGCGGTGATGCGGGCGGAATAGGCCGCGGCATCGGCGTGCCGGCCGGCGGCCTGCAGGCTGCGTAGATAGGTCTGGCGAAACAGGTCGTCCTGGGCATCGCTGCCGCCGATCGACGTCATCATCGGCATGACCGGATCGAGCAGTGCTGCGGCCCGGGCGCGATCGCCCGCCCCGAAGGCGGCCGCGGCCTCGACGATGGGGCGGCCCGCCGCGGTCCACACCCGTTGCGCTTCCTCATCATTCGCCATGCTGCGGGCGCGCACGCTGGCAAGGCCCGCTTCGACCGCGTCGCGCCGGCCGGCGCGCGCCAGCGCGTAGACGTAATGCGCATTCATGAACGGCATGAACGTCTCGGTCGCGCGGCCGGCCACATGATCGGCGATCGACGGCCATTGTCCATCCATCGCCGTGCCGGCCATCTCGATGCGCCACAGCAATGCGATGGCGTCGAGCTGCTCGACCACGAAATCCGGGGTGATGCCCCAGATGTGCGCATGAAAGACGCGCATCGCGGCGGTCACGTCGAGCTCCTCGAGGTGCAGCAGCGCAAGGTGCCACGCATCATGCGAATGGATCGGCCGTCCGCACGTCGCGAGCAGCGGAAGGAAGGCCTCCATATGCGCAAGCCCCTCCTTCACCCGGCCTTGCCGGATCAGGACATGGGAGAGGGCATGCTGCGCCCAGGGGTTTCGCGGCTCGATGCCGAGCGCGCGCCCGGCGCCGGCCTCGGCGGCGGCGTAGTCGTCGCACAGCTCGCTGGCGAACGAAGCCATCGCAAGAAAATCCGGGTCGTCGGCGTGCAGGGGCCGAAGACGGTCCATGTGCGCGCGGAATCGCGCGCCCATGTATTCCTGGCCAAGCACGTAATAGAGAAATTCCGCGAGCTTCGCCGTGAAGAGGTCGCGTGGCCACTCCGCCGTGATCGTCTCCATGGCCTCGACCGCGCGCAGGTTGTCGTTCGCATGCCAGAGCGTCAGCGCCCGATGCAGCGCGCGCTCGCGCGGATTCATCGCCAGCGTCTTGCACTCACCCAGGTGCGTGGCGGCGGTCGCGCGCGCTCCCTCGGTCTGGCCATAGAGCCAGAACGCGGCGGCGTAGAGTTGAAGGATGGGCGTCGTCGGCCAGCGTTTCACGGCTTCGAGGATGGCCTCGACACCTTGATCGAGCCGCAGCAGGCGCGCCGCAAAGGCATCCGCCGCCGCTACGGCGGCTGCGTCGTCGCTGGTGACGTCGAGGCCGCGCGCGTCTTTCATCGCCGCACTCCTGATCTAGGCCGCGTTGCGGTGCAAAAGGCCTGCGGCGTGCGCGGAGCATTGAAACGTTCTCGCATCATCGGGAAATCTGGCGGACGAATTGCGGCTGGAGCGTGGTTTTTCCGACGGCGCAGCGTTAAATTCGCGCCGCGAACGATCGGCCGGGGGCGCGCCGGGTCGCCCTTGGTGGAAAGCTGCCTAATGCCGTTGCCCAACCGCGTCGATCCATTCGGTACTCTCTTTGCCGATTCTTCGCGCGGCCTGTTGTTCGGCAATCGCGGCGGGCGCTTCCATCGCAACTCGCGCACCCTTGGTGCCCGCCGCTGGGTTTCGCGCAGATGGATTTGTTGCCGCCTCGATTTCAAAGGACGGCACCGAAACGTTTGGGGCGCGGGTTATACCGAACTGTTTTTCCTCGATGAGCCGACCGCGCTGGCGGCCGGTCACCGCCCCTGCTTCGAGTGCCGGCGGGCGGATGCACAAGCTTTCGCGGCGGCGTTCGCCCATGGGCACGCTTTGCGTGCGGACGAGATCGATCGCGTACTGCATGCCGAGCGGCTCGACGGGCGTGCCAAGCGCCGGCACCGGCGGGCGATCGATGGCTTGCCCGACGGCAGCGTTCTCACCTTGGCGGACGAGCCTGACAGCGCCTTTGCGGTTCGCGGCCGCGCGCTGCTGCGATGGGCGCCCACCGGATACACCGCGGCGCGTCCGCGTCCGCGCAATCTCATGGTTGACGTTCTGACGCCGCCGGGCACCTTGACCGCGCTGTCAGGCGGCTTTCGCCCCCGGTGGCACCCGAGCGCCGACGCGCAATTGCGTTAACCATCTTGCGCCGCTGGAATGCCCGCACCGGCTTGAACAGCCTCGAAAAAACGCGATCGGCCTTCCATCAGCCGGCCACACTTTTCACGCAACGTCGGACCGGGCCAAGAACCGGGCTGGATGCGACATTTGACTTGGCTCGAGGCCGGGGAGCAATCGACTCATTGGAATCGTGGACATTGTGGCGCGTCTTGCCCGGATGCGGGCGCAGACGGCGCAAAGGCATGTCCGAAGAGGGGTATAGCTTGATCACGCCGACGCGACTCGTGCCTTTCACGTTACTGCTTGCGGTCGCTCTCGCCGGTCCCGCGCTGGCTCAGGGTGGCTCAAAGCCTGCGCCGACGCGGGTGCCCGCACAGGGCCCCGCGCTCCGAATGTCGCAATCGCCCGATCCGACCTTTGACGAGGGCACCATCCAACGCATGGCCGCCGCCATGCTGAGCTACACCGTGCTCGAGGTGCAGGGCGGCTGGCCGATGTTGCCGCCGAGCAGCGGCAAGCTGGCGCTGGGTTCGACCGGTCCCGACGTGGCGCTGCTGCGCCGCCGCCTCGCCATCACCGACGATCTGCCTGCCGACCAGGCTAACGGCGACGCCTACGACGATGCGCTCGCCGCCGGCGTGCGGCGCTTCCAGGCGCGTCACGGCCTCACGGAGACGGGCAGCATTGGAGCGAAGACGCTGACCGCGCTCAACGTGCCGGTGGGCAAGCGGCTGCGGCAGCTTGGGGCCTCGCTCGACCGGCTGGCCGCCATGGATTTCAATTTCGGACAGCGCTACGTCGTGGTGAATCTTCCGGCCGCCTTCGCCGAGGCCGTCGACCGCGACAAGGTCGTGCGCCGCTATGTCGTGGTGGTGGGCAAGCCGGACCGGCCATCGCCGGCGCTGACGACCTACGTTACGGCGGTCAATCTCAACCCGACCTGGACGGTGCCGCTGTCGATCATGAAGAAGGACGTCATCACCAGGATGCGCAAGGACCCGAGCTATGTCGAGCGCATGCACATGCGCGTATTGGACGGACAGGGTCACGAGGTCGATCCGAGATCCGTCGACTGGAACTCTGATCGCGCTCCGAACTTTACCATCCGCCAGGACTCGGGAAATTGGAACGCGCTCGGGGCCGTGCGCATCGATATGCCCAATCCGTACTCCGTGTACATGCACGACACCAGCCACAAGGAATTCTTCAGCGCCGATTATCGCTTCCAGTCCTCGGGCTGCACCCGGGTGGAAGATCCGCGTGCGCTTGCCGCCTGGCTATTGTCCGACAATCCGGGGTGGGGCCGGCGTGAAATCGATGCCGCGATCGCGAAAGGCGAGCGCACCGACATTCGCCTGACCCACAAGATCCCGGTGGCCTGGGTCTATCTCACGGGCTGGGCCACGCGCGACAACGTCATCCACTTCCGCGATGACGTTTATGGCCACGATGACAAGCCGACACTGGTCGCCGATGCCCGCGCGCAAGTCGCGAGCGCGGCACGCGCATCCGGCTTTGTGCTGCAATCGGCGGACACGCGGTCGTCCGACGTCAAGCCGGTGTCCTACCTCGACAGCCAGTAGGACAGACCGGGAGCCTGAATGCGGACATCGGCGATCGCTCTTGTTGTTGTGACCCTCGCGGCGTTTGCCCGCGCTCGCCAACGACACAAGCGCGGAACTCTCCACCGGCGGGCTGATTTTCGTGCGTAATGACGACGTCGAAATGCCGTCGGAGGATCTCGCCATTTCGGCGCGGGAAGTCAGCGTCCGTTACCGCTTTCTAAACAGGTCGGACAAGGACGTTACCGTGCTCGTCGCCTTTCCGATGCCGGACATCCAAGTCGTAGGTCCAGACGACATCACGTCGGTGCCGACCGATGACATGCGTCGTGTCGTTGCACGACGCAGCGCTGCAAGGTTGATGTCCCGGGAAACCTACCGGCGCGTGTCGATCGCAATGGAGGGAGGCGCCTCGTGGCTCATGAATATCGGCTGGAGCGTGTGTGATTTGAATTGCCATCCGTTGTCCGGATCCAGCACGCAGTCATTCAATAGGTCTGCGATCAGCATCGGCGGCTTGGATTGCGGTGCCGGGGGCCGAACAACGGCGCCGTAGAAACTCACGATGCCCAATACCCTGGCCGCGCTCTCGCTGCTCGACTCGACGAACAGATTATTGACCAGATGCCGCGTGGTCTTCACGCTGCTGATCGCCGTTACCGCCTGACGCTCACGCCACGCATAAAATTCCTTGATTTTTTCGTGCCCCTGAAAGCGATTGTGACCCACCACCATCAGGCCATCGGGCAGGTAGAACTGGTGGGCGTTGCGTCCGCCATTAGCGTCGACCTCGTGCCAATATTTTGTCTCGAGTTGATAAAGCGCGTGCCAAAGCATGACCTCCTCGTGAGTGTTCATATCGCACCTCTTGTTGCCGATTGGACGAATCCTCCGGAATTTTTCGGGACGCTCAAACCTAGTCCCGTAGTCCCGCCTGCTTGACGAGCGGATAGGTCACATCGCGAAATTCGCGCATCCCCTGCTCGAAACGCGGCCAGCACAGCAGAACGCCGTCGAGGCCGGCACGCGACAGGGCCTGCAATCCATCGACGATCTGCTCCCGCGTGCCGATCAGCGGAAAACCGCCCCATCCCGCCAGGAACGCCTCCTGCAGCGCCTTCATGCGCTCCGGCGGAATGGCGCGGGCGTTGATCTCGAGCGAGAACGTGTCGATCATGTTCTTGGCTGCTTCCCAGTCTCCCTTCTCGTGGACGTAGTATCGGTAGAAGTCGCGCGCCTCCTTTTCGGTCTCGGCCTGCACGATGTTGGCAAGCGTCCAAACCCGCACCTCCCGGCCATAGGTCTCGCGTGCGAGCGTATGGTAGGCCTGCACATGCGCGCGGCATTCATCGAGACCGCCGGTGCGGATGACGGTAAAGACGAGGTCGGCATATTTTGCCGCAAACTCGCGCCCGCGTTCTGAGGCGCCGGCGCTCATGACCGCGGGGTAGGGGGCTTGGATCGGCTTGGGTTGCAGGTAGCCCTTGGTGATCTTGTAGAACTTGCCCTCGTGGTCGAACGGATCGTCCTCGGTCCACAGCCGCTTGACGATGCTGAACCACTCCTCCGCGCAGGCATAACGTTCGGCGTGCCCCATCATCGGATTTCCGAACATGTCGATTTCCGGCTGGTTCCATCCGGTCACGATGTTGAGGGCGTAGCGGCCGCCGGAAATATGGTCGATCACCGCGGACTGCTTGGCGGCAACGATCGGATGATTGAGCGAGATGTGCGAGGTCGCGAACACGCAGGGCTTGCTGGTCGAGGCGGCCATGCCAGCGGCCCAGGTGTAAGCTTCGAATCCGGGCCCTTGCGGATTGGTGGCGCCGCCGAAGCCGTGCCAGCGCGCCACCGGCACCAGCGCTTCGAACTCCATCTCTTCGGCAAGCCTGGCAAGCGCGATCGTGTTGGGCCAGGTGATGTCGAGGCGGCCGTCGAGGTCCGACATCACGCAGCCGCTGTCGAGATTGGTTTGGAAGGTTCCGAGCTTCAGCTTGCGGCTGCTGAAGGCCGGATTGGTTTCGCGCCGATCCTGTCGCCGGCTGCCGCCCGTGCTCATCGGCGTCCCTAGTGTCCCGGTTCCGACGTTCGTATCCCCTTGCAGCTCGCGCTCGTACGAACGTCGGAACCAAAGGGACACTAGTGTGGCGGTTCAGAAGTCCGCATCATTCTTGCGGCGACTCCGAAATGCGGACTTCTGAACCAAAGCCACACTAGATCAATAAGTTGCTAGTGTCCTTCGATTCCGAAGTTCGCAAACGAGGGTGCCGCACAATGATCCGAACTTCGGAATCGGGACACTAGCAGCTATATGCTTCTAGTGTGGCTTTGGATTTGACGTTCCTATAAGTACTCGCGGCAACGCCGATAGGAACGTCAAATCCGCCACACTAGCCCGTCATCGCCGCCTTGATGGCCGCGACGTCGCCACCCGCCTTGGCGGCAGCGATGATTTTGGCTTCCCGTGCGGCAAGGCCGTCGAGCGCGGCTTTCATGGCATCGATCTTATCGATGGGAACGACGATCGCTCCGTGACGGTCGGCATGGATCAGATCGCCGCTTCTCACCGCCATGCCATGCACCGTCACGTCGCCGCCGAAATCAACGACGTGGACATAGGCGTGCGACGGCACGATCGACCCGGCCAGCATCTGGAAGCCCGGCGCGATCATCGGGATGTCGCGGATCGAGCCACTGGTCACGACGCCGAGGCAGCCGAGCGCCTTGTGCACGTTCGATTGCACCTCGCCCCAGAACGCACCGTAGCCGACGTGCTCGCCGTCGAGATCCTCCATGATCATGATGCTGGGCCGCGGCGCGCCTGCGACGTAGTCGAGGTAATCAAGCCGCTTCTGCATATAGCCGCCCTGACCGAGCGGCACCGCGTCCTTCGCCTTGAACGTCACCGTCTTGGCGAATCCGACCATCGGCGGCAGTTCGGGGAATGGACAATGCAAGTGCTTTACGGTGTAGCCGGAGCCGCGGCGCTCGGGCACGACGATTTCAACCAGGTTGCACACCGTGGGAGTGTCGATCGATTGCAGAAAATCGAATTGGCTTTGGGTCGGCGCTGTCATTCGTTTCCCCTTTTGGAGCCTGGCGAAGCGCAATGACACTAGTGTGGCGCATTTGACGTTCCTATCACTATTGGCCGCAAGTCCTTCATAGGAACGTCAAATGCAAAGCCACACTAGGATCATGATTTGCTAGTGTCCCTTTGTTTCCGACGTTCGTAAAAGCGGGTGCTGCGAGATGATACGAACGTCGGAAACGGGACACTAAGCCGTCGCGCCGCGATAGGCGAGGGCCGCAATCAAAGCCATGGCTGCGAGCATCGCCACCACCATGGCAATGCAGGCTGGCCACCCGCCCGCGTTCCAGGCGAGGCCGGGCAGGAGCGCGCCCATGCTGCCGCCGACATAGAACGAGGTGACGTAAAGGCCGACGGCGGACGAGCGCCCGTCCTTCGCGATCGCCGTCACGTAACCGGTCGCAATCGTCTGGCACAGCATGCCGCAGGCGGCGCAAAGGATCAGCCCCGCGACGATGGCCGCGACCGGCGGCGCCAGCATCAGCAGGGCACCCGCGGCCCACGCCGCGATGACGGTGAGGATGAACCAGCGGCGACCAAGCCGTGCGACCATCCAACCCGTCATCGGCGCGATGATCGTGCCGACGAGATAGGTCACGAAAATCGCGCCGAGCAGCGTCGAGGAGAAGTCATAGGGCGGGGCGGCGAGATGGAAGCTCACATAGGTGAACACGGCGATGAAGTTGAACAGGACGCCGAAGCCGATGGCATAGGTCGCAAGGAGTTGCGGATTCTTCAGATGCCGCAGCATTTGCCGCACCGAGGCGCCGAGGTCCTCCGAGCGCACGAAGCTTTTCTCCCGGGGCAGCAGCCATGCAAGGATGAGCGCGCCCGCCAGCGACAGGGCGGCGAGCGCCAGGAATCCTCCACGCCAGCCGATGAGGTCGTGCAGCACACCCGGAATGAAGCGGCCGCAGAATCCGCCGAGGCTTGATCCGGCGATGTAGATGCCGGCGACGCCGGGTACCTCCGCCGGCGGCCATTCGTCGCCGATATAGGCGACGGTCACGGCAAAGATCGGCGGCAGCAACAATCCCTGAATGAAGCGCCAGACGATGAGTGCGTTCACGTCGGGCGCCCACGCCGCTCCCGCCATCGGCACCACCACCGCCAGCATGGCGGCGGTGATGACGCGCTTCCTCCCCAATACGTCGGCGACGGCGCCGGTGAACGGCGCAGTCAGCGCGATGGCGAGCGCGCTTGCGGTCATGATGGCGCTGATCTCGGCCGCGCCCACGCCGAATTCGCGCGCCAGCGCGGGCAGCAGCGCCTGCGGCGAATAGAGATTGAGGAAGGCGCAGAAGCCGGCAGTAGCGACGGCGATCTTGCGGGGATCAAGGCGCATGAAATGCAGTGTAGAACGTGATCATGATCGGTGCTGCATCATCTCGCCGTGCGCATACCGGATCACCCGATTTCGCGGGTGAGACGACGCGCGGCGGTCCATGTTGCACGCGATGATGGCCAACCGCGTCATCCCGTTGGCCTGTCGGCGCACCGGGCGGACCGCTCGATTGCGGTACGCGCCCGCGCGAGCGTCTCTTCCGGATTGCCCGAGGCATCGACGCGCGCCCAGTCGAGCGCGCCGAGGTCATAGCTTTCCTGGGTGCGGGCGACCGCCGCGTCGGCATCGGACGCGTCGCCGCTCCGTCCGCCCACGCGAGCCACGCGCGTGGCGAGATCGGCCTCGAGAAACAGCCCGTGGAAGGGCACGCCCAATGCTCTCGCGGACCGTTCCATCACCATCCGCTCCTGCGGCTTCGCAAAGACGCCGTCGACGATGGCACAATGCCCGGCCGCGGCTGTCCGCCGCGCCTTGTCGGCGATGGTGGCATAGACGCGCGCGGTGACATCAGCTGCATAAGCGTTCGCGGGCAATCCTTCCTCCTCGTCCTTGCCGAACAGCGCCTTGCGCTCGACGTCCGAGCGCAGCACCACCGCGCCCGGCGCCGCCCCGAGGCTGGGCGCCAGCGCGCGTGCCAGCGCCGATTTGCCGGTGCCGGAAAGCCCGCCGACGGCGATCAGGAGCGGCGGTGGCGGTTCGATCAACTCCCGCGCAACGTCGAAGTATTTACGCGCGACCTTCGCGATGTCGTCTTTCTTCTCCGCCGTCGACGACCGGAGCCGCGCGGCCGTCACCTTGGCGCGAATGGCCGCGCGCATCGACAAGTAGAACGGGAGCGTTGCAAGCCCGTCGAAGTCCTCCGCTCGGCCGGTGGCAAGCAGGTAGCGGTTGAGCACGACATTCGCGGCGGGCCTCAGCCCGCGTTCGGTCAAATCCATCAGCAGAAACGCCAGATCGTAGAGCACGTCGCCCGACGCGATCAGCGGGCTGAATTCGATGGCATCGAACAGCACCGGCCGGCCCTCGAGCAGGACGATATTGCCGAGATGGAGATCGCCGTGAATGCGGCGGACGAGACCTCTGCGTCCGCGCTCGACCAAGAGCGGGTGGATGCGGGCATAGGCGGCGCGGCTCGCGCGCGCGTGGGCCTCGACCTCCGCCGCCGGAAAGAGCTCGGGCGCCTCGCCGAAGGCCGCGACGTGCTCGTCGATGTAATCGGCCAGTGCCTTCACCCATGGGCCGGCATCGGCTTGGGGCGCCGTCGCGTGTGCCGCCGCCACGGCGCGGCCGAGGGCGTCCGCAAGGGTCAAATCGACCCGGCCCGCCGCCGCCAGCTGGTCGAGCGTCGCACGTTCGTCGAAACGGCGCATTTCGACCGCCCACTCGACCGGCGTGCCATGGCCGTCGAGCGCGAGCCGGCCGTCGGGCTCGCGCGTGATTGGCACGACGCCGCGATAGATGTCGGGCGCGAACGCCCGGTTGACCTCAAGCTCCGCTTCGCAGGCCTGCTTGCGGCGGGCGAGGGTCGAATAGTCGAGGAAGGGAAAGCGCACCGCGCGCTTGACCTTGAATGTGCGGTCGCCGGCCAGAAACACCGCGGCCGCGTGGGTATCGATGCGCTTGACCGCCGCTCCGCCATGGGTCGCCGGCTCGGCCAGCAAGGCGAAAACCGCTTCCTGCTCCCGGGCTTCGCCTTCATCCATTCGTAGCGACCTGTCTGCAGCGGTTGTCACTGGTCTCGCTGCGTTCCGCGCCGCGGCGGCGCAGCGGCATGTCAACGCCGGCACCCTCGGAACCGTTCACCGTTCTATGCGTGCAGGGCCCGCGACGTGTCCAGCGTCGCTTGCTATAACGCTGCGAAATAATCCGGAGACCCCAGCAATGCGCGCCAATGACGGCACCAGGACGGCCGCCGAAGTTCTGATCGATCAGCTCGTCATTCATGGCGTGCGTCAAATGTTCTGCGTGCCGGGTGAGAGCTATATCGCCGCTCTCGACGCCTGCCACGATCGCGATATCGCCGTCACCGTCTGCCGGCAGGAGAGCGGGGCGGCGATCATGGCGGAAGCCCAGGGCAAGGCCACCGGTCGGCCCGGCATCTGCTTCGTCACCCGTGGACCCGGCGCTACCAATGCGGCGGCGGGAGTGCATATCGCGCGTCAGGACTCCACCCCGCTCATTCTGTTCGTCGGCCAGATCGCGCGCGAGATGCGCGAGCGCGAGGCTTTCCAGGAACTGGATTATCGCGCGGTGTTCGGAACGATGGCCAAATGGGCGACCGAGATCGACGATCCGACCCGCATCCCCGAGCTCATCTCGCGCGCCTTCTACACCGCGACCAGCGGCCGGCCGGGCCGGTCGTGATCGCGCTGCCGGAAGACATGCTGGTCGAGCGGATTGCCGTGCCCGACGCCCCCGCCTTCGAGCTGGTGGAGACCTGGCCCGGTGCAACCGACATGAGCCGGCTGCAGAAGCTGTTATGGGCGGCCGAGCGGCCGGTCGTGCTTCTCGGCGGCAGCCGCTGGTCCGCCCCGGCCTGCGCCGCGGTCGCGCGCTTTGCCCAACGTTTTGCGCTGCCGGTCGCGACCACGTTCCGGCGCGCGCATCTGTTCGATCCGGGACATCCCTGCTATGCCGGCGATCTCGGCATCGGGCCGAACCCCAAGCTGTTGGCGCGTGTGAAGGGGGCCGACCTCATCCTGCTCGTCGGCGGCCGGCTGGGCGAGATGCCCTCGCAAAGCTACACGCTGCTCGACATTCCGGGGCCGCGCCAGACCCTGGTGCATGTATTTCCCGGCGTCGAGGAGCTCGGCCGCGTCTACCGCGCGCACCTTCCCATCAATGCCACGCCGACCGCGTTTGCCGCGGCGCTTGAAGGCCTCCAGCCGCCGGGCGAGCTGCGATGGCAGCGGGAAACGCCGGTCGCCCATGCCGACTTCCTCGCCTGGACCGACAAGCCGACCACGGTGCCGGGCCCGGTCAATCTCGGCGAGATCGTCGCGGGACTGCGTGACAGGCTTCCCGCCGACACGGTGATCTGCAACGGCGCCGGAAATTTCTCCATCTGGGTGCACCGCTACACGCGCTACCGCCGCTACGGCACCGAGCTGGCGCCGATCTCGGGCTCCATGGGCTACGGGGTGCCGGCGGCCATCGGCATGAAGCGGCTGGCGCCGGAGCGCACCGTCGTCGCCTTTGCCGGCGACGGGGATTTCCTCATGACCGGGCAGGAGTTCGCGACCGCCGTACAATATGACCTGCCGGTCATCATCGTCGTGGTCGACAACGGCATGTACGGCACCATTCGCATGCATCAGGAGCGCCATTATCCCGGCCGCGTGGTGGGAACAGGTTTGAAGAATCCGGATTTCGCCGCCTATGCGCGCGCGTTCGGCGGCTACGGAGCGACGGTGGAAAAGACCGCGGATTTTTGGCCCGCGTTCGAGGCGGCGCAGAAATCCGGCAAGCCGGCGATCCTGCATCTCAAGGTCGATGCCGAGGCGCTCACGCCGACGATGTCGCTCACTGCCACCCGCGAGAAGGCGCAGGCGGGCGGGTGAGAGCCAGGCTCATTGCGCCGCTCGTCCCGCACACGGGCATTGTCACGTCCGGTAGGACGGGTCCATGCGGTCGAGCTTGCGCAGGAGTCCCGCCCATTCCGTGCCGAAGGGTGCTTCCGGTGCGACGGCGAGCTCGGCCGTGTGCTCCGATACCGCCGCGGAGGGCAGGTTCAGGGCGGCGTTTCCCGCCATCGCCAGAACCTGCGTCTCGCAAGCGAACTGGAGATTGAACAGGTTGCTGAAGGCAAGCGGGATGCTGGTACCCACGGCCAGCAGGCCGTGGTTGCGCAGGATCATCACGGGGTTGCTGCCGAGATCGCGCACCAGCCGCTGCCGCTCGTCGATGTCGATCGCAAGCCCCTCGTAGTCATGATAGCTCACCCGCCCGAAGAACAGCTGTGCATGCTGGCTCAGCGGAAGCAGCCCGTCCTTCATGGCCGCGACCGCGACCCCGGCCTTGGAATGGGTGTGGATGACGCAGTCGACGTCGTCGCGCCCGCCATGGATCGCGCTGTGAATGACGAAGCCGGCCCGGTGCATGGGGGCATCGGGCTCATCGACCAGATTGCCGTCGAGATCAACCTTGATCAGGTTGGACGCGGTCACCTCGTCGAACAACAGCCCGAAGCGGTTGAGCAGAAAATGCCCGGGCTCGTCCGGAACGCGCGCTGAAATGTGAGTGTAGATCAGATCGGTCCAGCCGAAATGCTCTGCGAGCCGGTAGCACGCCGCGAGATTGACGCGCTGCTGCCATTCGGCAGGAGCGATATTGGGCTTTGCGGCTCGGCTGACCGCGGCGGTGGGTGACATTCTTATCTCCTCGCTGACTTGCTCCGCTGTCATCATCCAGCGGAGATTGGTATTCCGTGATGACCGAGAGCTTTACCTCGTCGCCTGTTCGTGGCCCGATCACTTCAGGCGCTGCGCCGCCTCCCGCACGATGCTCAGATCGGCGTATTTCTGAACATCGATCGGGCCTTTGAGGAATCCGAGGTCGCGCTGCGCGTCGATGTTGGACTGCAGCGCCGCCATGTCGGGCAAGAGATCGGGACTGCGCGAATATTCCTTGTTGGTGAAGAGCCAGCCCGCGAACATTTCCGGACGCAGCTTGGTGACTTTGGCCGCGATCTGCACGGCTTCGTCGTGATTCTTGGGATCGAGATACCAGCGCACCACCCGCACCGAATCCTCCAGGAAATCGACCATCGCGGGGCGGTTCTTCTGCAGGAAGCCGGCGCGCGCCACCCACACGATCATTTGCGTGGGGCCGAGCGCGTCACGCTGGCTGAACAGCGGCCTTGCGATCTGCTTGAGCTCGGGATCGAACGAGAATGGCGCCACGAACGACGCGAGATCGGTCTTTTTCTGCACCAGCATGGCCTTCATGGTGGGAAACGGCGCCTCGACCAGGGTGTAGTCGCGCTTGTCCTCGAGTCCGTGCTTGCGCAGCATCGCACGCATGGCGATGTCGACGGCGCTGCCGGCCGCATTGGTCGCGACGATCTTGCCTTTCAGATCCTCGACCTTCTGCACCGGGCTGTCTTTGAGCACGAAGAACTGGTTGCTGTAGTTGCCGTCGGTGCCGTCCTTGAACTGGTCGCCGACGATGCGCAGATCTTCAAGGCCTGCGTTCTGGATCGCGAGCGCGAGCGAGGAAAAGGCGAGGTTGCCGAGCTCGATCTCGTTGTTCGCCAGCGCGGTGATGACCGCAGGTGTGCCTTGGAAGCGCTGCGGTTCGAAGGCGTAGGTTTTGCCGTTGTTCTTCATCAAATCGGGCTTCTCCAGGAGCAGCGGCGTCCAGTCGGACGGCGCGACGATCCAGCTGGCCCGGATCTTCACCGGTTCGGCGCCATACGCCGTTCCGGCGGCAAGCAAGACGGTGCAGGTCACCACCCAGCGCAAGGCGCGCATGTCTCCTCCCATTGGTTATCGTTGTTGCGGGTGACGATACCATCGTGTCCCAGGCAGGACCATCACAGCGGGAGATGCACGCCTTTGAGTGCAGCGCGCGTTCAAAGGCGATTGCATATCAACGTCATTGCCTATTTATGAATCATGCCTCATTTGTTTGAGACGAGGCTGATTCGTCATGCCCTACCGCCAAACCGAAAATGTCGTCCGTCGGCTTGCCGCCCGCCGCGCCGCAATTCTCGCCGCCGCCGGCGAGGCCGCGGCCGAAGGCGGAATGGCCGCGGTCCAGATCGCGCCGGTCGCCGCCCGCGCCGGGATCGCCGCCGGCACGGTCTATCGCTATTTCCCGGCCAAGACCGATCTCGTCGCCGCATTGGTGGCGGCGTTTTCCGCGCGCGAACTGGTCGCCCTGGAGCGCGCGGCGAAGGCGGCGCCCGGCCCGCTTTCGGCGCTCGCCGCTGCCATCACCACGTTCGCGGCGCGCGCCCTTGCCAGTCGGCGGCTGGCCTTCGCGCTGATTGCCGAGCCGGTCGAGCCCGAGGTCGACGTCGCGCGCGCCTCCTATCGGCAGGCGCTGGTCAACGAATTCAACAAGCTCATCCGAAATGCCCAGGCGGGCGGGCGTCTCCCCGAGCAGGACGCTGCGCTCGCGGCCGCGGCGCTGGTCGGGGCGCTGATCGAGGGCCTGGTTGGCTCGCTTGCGCCCGCGGCTCCGGACGATGCAGCGAAGGCGCGGGCGCGGGTGCAGGCGCTGACACTGTTTGCTTTGCGCGGGCTCGGCGTCGTCGATGCCCGTGCCCGCGGTCTCATCGTGCAGACGGCGCTGCCACAGCCGGGTTGAGAATGCGGACGCGGCGCGGGCTTTCGACCTGCCGGTCCATGCTATTTGGCGACGCCTCGATTTCTTCGCTTATCTCCAGGCTCGACCCCGCAAAGTCCTTGCCGATCGGCTGGCAGCGGCCGCCCAGATGCTCGGCAAGAAAGGCTTCGGAGATGGCGTTGAACGACATACGGTTTTCCGGGCGCGCGAAGCCGTGCCCCTCGTCCGGATAGACGACGTATGTCACGGCCAGATGGCGGTCGCGCATGGCGCGCACGATCTGGTCGGATTCCTGTATCTTGCAGCGCACGTCGTTGGCTCCGTGCCCGATCAGCAACGGCCGGCAAATCCGGTTCACTTTGTAGAGCGGCGAGCGCGACCGGAGCCACGCGCGACCCTCCTCGGTGCGCACGTCGGCGTAGCTGCGAAACATGAACTCGTTGAACCCCGCCCAATAGGGCGGCATGCTTTCCAGCATGGTCACGAGGTTGGAAATGCCGACGATGCTGACGCCGCAGCAAAAAACCTCCGGCGTGAATGTCAGGCCGACCAGGGTCGCGTATCCGCCATAAGATGTGCCCATGATCGCGATCTTGCCGCGACGCGCGATACCCTCGCGCACCGCCCACTCCACCGCATCGATCAGATCGTCGTGCATCTTGCCGGCGTGTTCGTGCGTCCCGGCGTCGATGAAATCCTTTCCAAAGCCGGTCGAGGCGCGATAGTTCACGGACAGCACCGCATAACCGCGGTTTGCCAGCCACTGGTGATCCGGGCGGTAGCCGTAGACGTCGCGGCCCCAGGGTCCGCCGTGCACAATCAGCACCATGGGCAGAGGCTCGGTCGGCCGCGATCCCTGCGTCTCGGCTGGCAGCGTCAGATAAGACACGAGATCGAGCCCATCGCGGGCTTTGACCACATGACTTTGCATCGGCGCCAGCCGATATCCCGCAAGCTCCGGGCGCGCGCTGAACAGTGAGCTCAATACCTGCCGCCGCCGATCATAGAGGAAATAGCTCAGGGGCTGTTTCGGACCGTAGGCGGTGACGACCCAACGGTCGTTGTCGTTGCTTTGGCTGTCGACCAGGAAATCGACGCTGTTCAGGTTGTTGCGCAGGAAGCGCAGGTCGCTCTGGACTGCCGGGTTAAGAACAATCCATTCCTGCCGCAGGTAGTTCGCTGCGATCGCATCGATCTCGAACGTCTTCGGATTCAAGATCCGCGTGTCGCCGAGGTCGACCTTGGCATGCTCGGCCAGCAGGGTCTGCGTGCCGGTGTTTTCGTCGACGCGAATAAGCGCTGCTCTGTTGCGGCCGAGCGAGGACATCATCGTCAAAGCAGTGCCGGCGCGATCGTAAAATAGTGGCCACGTCGTCAGTTCGTCCGCATGAGGAATTCGCAGCCACGGCTCGCGTGCTCCGTCGACCAAGCGGTAGAGCTGTGAGCCGCCCTGGGCGGGCTCGACCTTGCGCGCAACCCGCGGATTGAGCTGCCAATCGAAAGCGAAGTTCCAGAACTCACTGTTCTCCAAAACCAACCGGCGTTCGGCGGTGGCGAGATCGACGGCCCAGACGTCGTGCCATTTCGGATCGCGATCGTTGAGGCCGACGAGGATCGTATCCGGCCGCTCCGGCGACACCATCAATATGCGCGCGCTTACGCGCGAGATCGGCGTCAAATTGCGGACTGCGCCGGTCGTGCGGTTGATGGCGAAGACGCGCCAATTCTCGTCGCCGCTCTCGTCAGAAAGGAAGAGGATGTGCGCCCCGTCGCAGGCCCAATCCTGCCAGGCGATCGGGCGTCCCGTCACCCGCGTCAGCGGCTCCGCCGCGCCGACGTCATCGGCCGGCGCGAGCCAGACATTGAGCACGCCCTCGAACGGGGCGAGCCACGTCAACCATTCGCCATCGGGGCTGATCCGAGCCTGATGACGGCTGGGATTGCCAAACAATGCAGCTCTTGGAATGAGAGGGATTGCCGGCATGACTCGTCTCGCCTCGTGCCAATGCGCATCAACGACCATTCTTCGTTGCGGCGGGCGGCCCGCCGCGCCGAAGCAAACGCTGCCGGGTGCCGCCCCTCTCTGCCGTCACGAGATCATGCCAACAATCCCGCCATCGGTTTTGCGTCGTCGCTCCCGGGAAAAATGCTTGTGGCGAGCGCTACCTCATCGACGCGCAGATGGTCCCTCAGCACGCCCTTCAGCACGGCGCGCAGGTCGATCGTGGGCTTGAGATCGCGACCTTCATGGAGGTCGGCCGGTCTCAGCCCGGGCCAGTCGGCGATGACACGGCCACCCTTCAATGCGCCGCCTGCGAGCACGGCGACCGTGGCGGTGCCGTGGTCCGTCCCATCCGTTCCATTGATGCGCGCGGTACGACCAAACTCGGTCACGACCGCGATCACCGTCTCGCTCCAGGCGTCGGCCATGGTCTTCTCGATCGCGGCAATGGCCTCATCGAGCGCACCGAGGAGCGCGGCGAGTTGTCCGCCGGCGGCGCCTTCGTTGATGTGCGTATCCCAGCCCACGAAGCTCGCCGCACCCACGCGCGGGCCGTTGGGCTGTGCGAGGTATTTCGCGGCCGTGCTCGCAACGTTTCCGACGTATTCCCGAATGCGACCAATGCCTGGCTGCTGCTTCCCCCTCGCGCAGCGGCATCGTCTCGATTCCGCCGGTACGCGCCAGGGTGGCTAGATCGCGACGGCCTTCGAACGCGCGAGCCAGCTTGGCGTCGGTGTGACGATAAAGGTCGAGCAGGCGCATCTGGGTGTCGTCGCTTGCCGGAAGCAGCCGCTGCGGCGACCACGACATGATGGGGGCGGTGCCTCGCACCACCAGCGGGGTCACCGGTCCGACGGCGAAGGCTCTGCTGCCTTGTGGGATCGACTCGTCCATCCGCCGCGAGCGACGAGAGCGCGCGGTTGAGCCAGCCGCTGTCGGTTGTGCCTGGCTTGGCGAGCCCGCTCTCCAGGACGTCCTGGCCGTCGAAATGCGACCGCTCGCGATAAGGCGTCGCCGTCGCATGCACGATGATTGCCTGCTGCGCCTGGTACAGCCGATGAAGGTTCGGCATTGCCGGATTGAGTGCGAAGAACGAATCGAGCGGCAATGCCGCAGGTTTGCCGTCGAGCACGAGGGCACGATCGCCGCGCAGACTGACCCAGTCGGGATCGCCAACCGGCGCAACCATGCCAAGCCCGTCGAGAGCACCACGCAGCACGATAACGAGAACGCGGGGATCGCGGCCTTCGGCGCGCGCCAGTTTGGGTGTGTGCGCCCAAGCGAACAGGGAACCGGTGCCGACCAACATCTCGCGCCGCGTGGGCAAATGCAGGAGTGCCATGATCACCTCCGCTGAAATTCGGGCGACATGAAAGCGAGCGCGAGGGCCTGCTGGCGGCTCTCCGCACGCGCGACGGCCGCTCGCGTTTCGGCCGAAGCGATCGGCCCGAGGGCGGTCTCGACCACCTCCTTCGGGTCGATCCGTTCGGCGACGCGCTCGGCGAAATTGTTGGCGATGTCGAGCCGCGGCCCCATGGTGTCGATCCAGGCGCCCTCGTCGTCGGCGAAGCCCTTCGGGGAGGGCGGCCGCCACATCGGCTCGCCGAGCAACGCCTGACCTCGCGCGAACCGCTCGGGATCGCCGCGCAGGCCGGTCGCGCGCACCATGGCCAATACCCACTCGCTCGGCCGCTTGAGCTTGCTCTGCACCGGCGTCCAGGCTTCCGGAGCGGCGATCAATCCCTTGGCGATCTCCTTGAGGTCGCCGTCGGTGTCGCGAAAGATCTTGTCCAGCCTCTCGACCAGCGCCGGCGATGGTTCGTCAGCGACGAAATGGCGCGCCAGCTTGGTAGCGACATGGGTCGCAGTCGCGGGGTGGCGGGCGAGCTCTTTGAGCACCGCGCGGCCCTGCTCGACGCCGGTATCGGCATAGGTCCTGTCCATGACTCGCTGCGGTCCCGGCTCGTGCAGGCGTCGATTGAAAATGAATTCGGCGCCGTGCTCGGGATTGTCATTGGCTGAAATGATCGTCCATCCCGTGAGCACCTTGGCGAAACTTAAGACATCGTCCTGGCTGTAGCCGGTGCGCACACCCAGGGTGTGCAACTCCAGTATCTCGCGCGCGAGATTCTCGTTGAGGCCGCGGGTGCGATTGATGCCGGCAACGGAGTTGGGCCCGATGGAAATGAAATTATCGAGATAGACCAGCATCGCCGGGTGGCCCTCGACCGCGAGCAGCATGTCGACATAGCGCCCGAGGATGTGCGGCCTGATTGCCTCGCGTTCATAGCCGCCCGCCATGTTGGGCACCTTTTCCGCGGACACGCAGAAATGGTTCGACCAGAACCAGACGAGACGCTCGGCAAAGCCGATCTCGGCGGCCAGGGCGGCATCGAGCTTGGCCTTGATCTCCTTCAGAATGATCTGCCGTTCTATGGTGGGGACCTGCTCGGCTTGCGCTGGCGGGGCAGACGTGGCCGCGCTCTGCCCCGCGTCATCGCCCATCTTCTGGCTATCGGCCTTGAGCCGCTCGGCCTCCTTCTGCGCACGTTGCGCGACGATTTGCTGCGCCTGCCGCGCGGCACGCGCCTCAAATGCGGCGCGCGCGGCCTGGGCACTGGTGAGGAGCTCCGGATTGTCGATGCGTCCGATACCGGGACGCTCGAGCTCGGCGAGCAGCGCGCCGCGCGGATCGGATGCAATTGCCGCGATCGTGCCCGGACGGGGGCCCAAGCCGAACCGATGCAGGGCCAGCGCGGCATCTCGTGTGGAGTCATTGACCATGGCGCACCGCCAGTCACAGGTGCCGAATCTTCCGTAGCCCGGGGTCAGGGCGGGTCGGAATTATGCGACATGAGGTAACGCTACAATACGTAGCATATGCCCTCGCTCGGGGCAAGAGAGGATTCAAAAGGCCGGGATCGCAACCGGGTTCCGGTTCGGGCCGCCAGACTTAATATTGGGGTCCGAGAGCAATTCTCCCGATCCTGCCGTTCTTGACGAGACCGACCCTCCATTCCGCGGAACCGTTGGCGAAATGAACGGTGTAGATGTCATTGCCGAGCGGTGACACTCCCCGAAACGACATCGCGCGCATCGTGCCGAGCTTGGCCAATATCGCCTGATGGAGCAGCAAATTGCGCCGCGTCTCCCCGGCCACTTCGGAGGTCATCTGATCGTAATTCGGTTGGCCGCGCTTGAGGCCGTCGATGTATCGGTGCAGCGCCTCCTCGCTTCCCGCGGTTGGCATTCTACGCATCGCAATCGCTCGGTCCGGCTGGTCGCCCTCTTGGCGGGAATGCACCAGGAGGAAGCGTGTGCGCTGTCCGGGCCAGACGATCTCCAGGCACGTCCCCGCGGCGTCAGTGATGATCCAAGGACGGGCGACGTAGCTCAGGATCGAGCCCGATCTGTCGGTGCCGATCGTGCCACGGCGCGTGCGCTGCCCGTCGGCGTCCACGCTGACGAGATTGATGTCGGCCCCGGTGTCGTTGAACAGGAGCAGTCTGATCGGTGCCTTATCCGGCGAGGGTTTCAACGAAGCCTCTTCCGAACACGCCGCGACTCGGCCCGGCGTGTCATCGCCGTCCGGGCGAAACGCGACGTCTTCGATCGTGCCGTCCGTTCCCATCAGGAGCCTGAATTCCCCAAAACCATTGGCGAATTTGACCCCGTAGATGTCGTAGCCGCCGGGACCGACGCCGCGGAAAAAAATCAACTCCGGGGGACCAAGCACCGTCAGCATGGTGTGCAACTCTTCGAGCTGCCGACGCATGCCATCGGCCAGCGGCGGGCTCATCCGTTGGTAGTCCGGCGCGCCGCGTTGCAGCTCTTCGATGCCCCGAAGGACCGCGTCTCTGCTGCCTGGTGCCGGCGACTGCTCGCGGAAGCGGTCAGGCGCCTCCGCGATCTGCCGCACGAACACGCTCTCAACCGCTGCCGCCCTTGCCTCGTCCACGCGCGCTGAAACCAAATCTTGGCCGTGCTGGCGCAGAACCAGCATGGTTCCTTGACCATCGCTCACGAAGCTCATCCGGAGCGCGGCAGACCCGTAGACGTATTCGCCGTTCCCCGCCGGCCGCAACGGCAGCACGCGCTGTCCGGTGAGCTGGGCGAACAGCTGGTCGTCGGTCCGTGTGATGGTGAAGACGGCTCTCGGGTTCAACTGATAATAGCCGACATAGCGATCGAGGGCCGTCGCGTCAGCCGCAGCCTGGTTTGCCGCGGCAGACGGCATTGCCTGCGCATCGGCGAGCGACACCGGCTGCGTCGGTGATTCTGCCGGCACGATCATGCCCGAGCGCGGTTGCGCCGGCGTGCTGCGCGCGATCGTGACGGCGGAGACCGCAACCAGGGGAATGAGGGTGATTGCGATCATGGCCCGTCGCCGCCACCCCATTCTCGTGGGAACGGCGGTCGCGGCCAGGATGCGTTCGACCCGCCGCCGCACGGTACGCGCTCTCGCCATGGCGACGCCGGTCGGCGCGCGTTGCACGTTGCTTGCAACGTCCAGAAGGATGCCGGCATAGCACGGTCGATCTCGCACAACCTCGATCGCGGCGTCGTCACTGATGAGCTCGGCCAGATCGGCCAGCCGGGCCAGCTGCCACCATGCCAATGGGCTGAACCAGAACACCGCACGATTAAGGACGGCCAGCAGCAGCACATAGAAATCGCCGTGAGCGACGTGCGAACCTTCGTGCAACAGCACGGCCTGGCGTTTCGCGGCACTCCACTCGAAGCATTCGGGCGGAAGCAGAATGGTCGATCCGAAGGTCACCGGCATGCCGACGGCATCGCTCACCCGCACGTCCGCGCCGGCGGCCCAGCGGTCCGACACCGGCCGCGCTCTGCGGGTCAGACGCCAGGTGAGCACGAGGCCGATAAGCAGTCGGAGCAACAGCACACCGGCGACGACGAGATAGATGCCGGCGATCACCTCCCGCCAATCGAGCGCACCGGATATCGCGTCCGAACCGGAAGCGGTAACGCCCGATTCCGGGGCCGCGGGCGCTGCGGCAGGTCGCGCCGGTCCTGCCGGAGAATGTATCGCCTCCAGAGAACGTATCGCCTCGAGAGGAAGCAGGCTCGGAGCCGCCGATACAATCCTCGCCAATTGTGGTGGGGGCGGACCGGCCGGAATTGTCACGGTCACGAAGCGCATCAGCACCGGCATCGACAGCGAGGCCAGCAGCACCACCGTCCATGCCGTCATCTGCGCGTGCGGGTTTCGCACGCGAAAAAGCTTCAGGCCGAGCCAAACAACGCCGCCGAGCGCGAGCAACCGCAGCGCCGATTCAAGCAGCAGCGCTAACATCACTTCTTTCCTCGCTTTGCCTCCGCGATCTTGTCCGCAAGCTTCCGTAATTGCCGCTGATCGAGCATCGCGCTATCCACCATGCCGACGAGGACCTCCTCGATCGAACCGTTGCAGAACCAGTCGACGATCCCTTGCACGGCCTTGGCGGCAACCCGTCCGCGCGGCTGCGTCGGGTGGTAGACATAGGTACGGCCGTCGACGTCGTGGGTCACGTAGCCCTTCTCTTCCAGCCGCCGCAGCACGGTGCGAACGGTCGATTCCTTGAGCCGGCGATCCAATCGCTCGCGCACCAATTCCGCCGTAACCGAGCCGTTGGCCCAGACCAGTTGCATGACTTCGCGCTCGAGGTCGCCCAGACCCGGGAGGCTCTCATCCATTATATGCGGTCCATTGGACATGAGATCGTAGCGCTACAACATGTAGCAGAAACGCCGCCCGCGTGCAAATCCCGCGATTCGCCTCACTGCAGGGTCGCGGCGGCGATCCACTCGGTCACCGCACGCAGCGCAGCGTCCCGGCTCCCGATCTTCGCGTGCGCTTCGAACACGGCAAGCTGCGCGTCGGCGGACGTGCCGGCCCCGACGATCGCACGGCAGCGGTTGATCTCGGCGGTGCAGCCGAGTGCGGCGGCGTCGGGCGCCGTGTCGGAGATCACTCGCTCGAGCATGTCCGCGACCGTGACCGCCCCATCCTGGGTGACAAAAGTCCCCTGCACCCCGTAGCGCTGGGCTCGCCACTTGTTTTCGATGATAATCGCACGCCCGACAGCATCGAGATCGCTGTTGCGACTGCGGTTGACATGAAGGTGGCGGGTCAGCGTGCGATAAAGCGCGGCAATAGCAAGCGAATCCTCGACCAGGGTGCAGGAGTCGGGGGCGCGCAGCTCCAGTGTCGGGTTGTTGAGAGAGGGCCGGATGGCCCACCACACATAGCTGGAATCCTTGATCACGCCGGCGCGCACCAGCGCGGCCACGTAGGCGTCGAATTCCTCCTGCGTGCGAAACAGCTCGGGTAACCCGGTACGTGGCAGTTCGTCATAGGCGGCGAGCCGGTAGCCCTTCAGCCCGGTCCGCCGCGCTTGCCAGAACGGCGAGGAAGTCGAGAGCGCGAGCAGCAGCGGCAGATAAGGGCAGGATCCGATACATCACGTCGACGCGCTGATCCGGATCGGGCAGTTCGACATGAACGTGCAGTCCGCACAGCAGATCGCGCTGGCCGATCATTTGCAGGTCGTCCATCACGGTGTCGTAGCGCTGCTTGTCGGTCTGCAGGGCCTCGCGCCAGAACGCAGTCGGGTGAGTACCGGCAGCCAGAATGGCAAGGCCATATCTGGCCGCGACGGTCGAAACGGTGCGACGCAGCATGCGCAGCTCGGCGCGCGCGTCCGCCATGTTGACATGGGGCGAGGAGATCACCTCGATCTGCGGCTGCAGAAACTCGGTTGAGATTCGGCCCTCGCTCGCCTTCTTGGCATCGGAGAAGAATGCCGGCGGCACGTCGCGGGCGACCGCCTTCGTCTCCGCATCGACCAGGAAATACTCTTCTTCCATTCCAAACGTGAACGCCCCGGCCATGCGTGGACCCTGCTTCTTCGGTCTGACTGCGAAGGCGTAGTCCATTGTGCTGACCAACGAATGTAGCAGCGGCTGACCCGATCGGGTCGATCGATACCGGGGGGAAGTTGGCGAGATAACGCCCCAGCGGAATGGGAGTTCCGCTTCTGAAAATCAACGTACCGGCAATGGCTTGGTCGGTGGAATCGCTCAATGCGACATCAGCACGGGCACCGTCATCGAATTGAGAATGCCGCGGGTGACGCCGCCGAGGATGAACTCGCGCAAGCGCGAATGCCCGTACCCGCCCATCACCATGAAGTCCGCGCCGCTGTCGGCGGCGTAGGACAGGATGACGTCCTGGACCGCAAGATCGCCCTTGGCGATGCGTTTGACACTGACCGCGACGCCGTGCCGCGTGAGATGCTCGCTCATCCGGACACCGGTAATCTCGTCGTTCTTTCGCTCTTCGGCGACGATCACAAGGTCGACAGCCTTGGCGCGCTCGAGGAACGGCATGGCGTCGGCAATGGCGCGCGCCGCCGTGCGCCCGCCGTCCCAACAGGCGAGGACGCGCTCGAGCGTCAGGCCGCTCTTCTGGATGTACGGTACGACGATGACGGGACGCCCGGATTCGAACAGCGCGCCTTCGATGATCAACTCGTCGGTCGCTCCCTGTTCGCGTTGCGCCTGCGCGACGACGGAGATGTCGAAGCGCCGCGCGACCTGAGCGAACAGCGTGGCGGCGCCGCCGAAGGTGGCATCGAGCTGGCGTGTTTCCGACGCAACGCCGGCCTTCTTCACGCCGGCCTCGAACCGGCTGATGGCGTCACGCGCGATCTTGCTGTTTTCCTCGCGTTGCAACTCGATCAGGTCGACTGGAACGCCGCCGAGCGTGCCGTCGGGAATGACCGGCTCGTACAGGAAGGCAATACCGGTGACGTGCGCGCCGAAGGTCGCTGCGATCGAGGTCGCATAATCGGCCGCGAAGTCCAGCGGGGCCCGGCCTGACAGGTTGACGACGACATCCTTGAGCATGCTCGACCTCCTCGTGACTCGGCGGGGCAACCCGTCGGATGCGGAATCAGGCGAGTTTACGCCATCGGCCCGCGATCTGTCCCCGCAGGTGGGCGGGCTGTCCAGCAGGGAGGCTCTCCCCCCGTGAAAACGCGGAAGCGTCTTCCGCGAGGCGGAGAGAGCTGAGGTCGCGACGCAACCGAGTTTACGTGATTGCCGGGCTTGATTGCGTTGGGTTGCGAGACTTAAGGCAGGCGACGCAAGCCGTGGCGCCTGCCATGCGCCCTTACTTCTTATTGCCGTCCGGCCCGAATTGCTTGAGATAGGCCCAGAGATCGGCGATGTCCTTGTCGTTCTTCACGCCGACGAATGCCATCCGGGTGCCCGGCATCTCCTGCATCGGAGCACGGATGTATTTCGGGAACGTCTCGTCGTTCCAGGTGATGCCGGAAGACTTGTTGGCGGGGGAGTAGTTGAAGCCCTCGAAGGTGCCGGCCGCGCGCCCGTCAACGCCGTTGAGCGGAGGCCCGAGCTTGATTTTTGCCGCTTCCCCGATGTCGTGGCAGGGGGAGCAAAAACGCTTGAATACCTGCTCGCCGGCAGTCGCATCCTGCGCCAATGTCGTGCCGGTCGAAGCTGCAAGAGCAATCCCAGCAATCACCCACGTCCTCATCATTTTCTCCTTTTCCCGACAAGTACCGCACCCGGCCCGCCGATGCCGGCCGACCCGAGACCGGATGAATCCGCCAATGGCATCGGTCGACCTACAGCGATCCCCTTGTTCGAATGGCGTCAAACGGCTTGCAGGTCAACCGCCCAAGGGGACAATTTGTTTCGCCGCAGCGGAGCCAGGCGTATTTGGCAGAATGGGTGCGATTTCGTGCCGCGTTGCCGCTATAAATTCGGCGTAACGAATGCGTCCCGGTCGGCCCATCGAAGGAGCGCCCAGGTGACAGTCGCAATGCCCGCGCCGGATCAAACCGTGCTTTCCCGCCGCGGCCGCATCGTGGCGGGGCTGCGTGCCATCGTGCCGGGCGAGGGGGTGATCGCCGCCGAGCGGGAGATGCGGCCATACGAATCCGACGGCCTGACCGCGTATCGCCAGCTTCCCATGGTCGTGGTGCTGCCCGAGACGACGCAACAGGTGAGCCGCGTGCTTGCGTTCTGCCACGCCGAACGCATCAAGGTGGTGCCGCGCGGGGCCGGCACCTCGCTCTCGGGGGGTGCCCTGCCGCTCGAGGACGGCGTCCTTCTCGGCATGGCCAAGTTCAATCGCATTCGCGAGATCGACTTCGCAAACCGCGTGGCCGTGGTCGAGCCGGGCGTCACCAACCTGGCGGTGACCCAGGCGGTCGAGCAAGCCGGCTTCTACTATGCGCCCGATCCGTCTTCGCAGATTGCCTGCACCATCGGCGGCAACGTGGCGGAAAATTCCGGCGGCGTGCACTGCCTCAAATACGGCATGACCACCAACAACCTGCTCGGTTGCGAGCTGGTGCTGATGACCGGCGAGGTCATCCGTATCGGGGGCAAGCATCTCGATGCCGGCGGCTACGATCTGCTCGGCGTTGTTACCGGCTCGGAGGGCCTGCTGGGCGTCGTTACCGAGATCACGGTGCGTATCCTGAAGAAGCCGGAATGCGCGCGCGCCGTGCTGGTCGGCTTTGCCTCTTCCGAAGATGCCGGCGAATGCGTGAGCAAGATCATCGGCGCGGGCATCATCCCCGCCGGCATGGAGATGATGGACCGGCCGGCGATCCACGCGGTCGAGGAGTTTGTGCATGCCGGATATCCGCTCGAGGTCGAGGCCCTGCTGATCGTCGAGGTCGACGGTCCGCAAGCCGAGGCCGACCACCTGGTCGCGCGCGTCGAGGCAATCGCCAAACTCTGCCGTGCCGTGACCTGCCGCGTCTCCAGCTCCGAAGAGGAGCGGCTCCTGTTCTGGGCCGGGCGCAAGGCGGCGTTTCCAGCTGTTGGCCGCATCTCGCCCGACTACTATTGCATGGACGGCACCATTCCGCGGGCGAGGCTGCCCCAGGTGCTGCATCGCATGCGCGAGCTGTCCCAGGCCTATGGCCTGCGCGTCGCCAACGTCTTTCACGCCGGCGACGGCAATCTCCATCCGCTTATTCTCTACGACGCCAACAAGCCGGGCGAACTGGAAAGAACGGAGGCATTCGGCGCCGAGATCCTCAAGCTCTGCGTGGAAGTGGGGGGCGTGCTCACGGGCGAGCATGGCGTCGGGGTGGAGAAGCGCGACCTGATGCCAGCGATGTTCACCGAGGCCGATCTCGCCCAGCAGCAGCGGCTCAAATGCGCATTCGACGACCGCGGCCTGCTCAACCCGGGCAAGGTCTTTCCCACGCTCCACCGCTGTGCCGAACTCGGGCGCATCCACGTCCACGCCGGCAAGGTCGCGTTTCCCGATATTCCCAGGTTCTGAATCCCCGATGCCGGATGCACCGACCGCTGCGTGGGCTCCTCGTCTTCCGATCGCGCGCAAGGATCGGGTCGGGGTGAACGGATGTTCCGATCGGCGGGTCATTCGCAGGCCCCGCACGCCCCGGCCCGTTTGCATCGTTGCGGTCCGTCTCGAGCATCGACCTCGCCCGATCGGCGGGGAGCGGTGAACGGGCTGCCAATGGCCGATACCCTGCAACCCCGCGATGCCAAGGACGTCGAGGCGGCGGTGCAATGGGTGCTGGCCGAAGGCAAGGCCGCAGAGATCGTGGGCCACGGCTCGAAACGCGCCATCGGCCGCCCGGCGCAAACCGACCTCACGCTCGACCTCTCCGCGCTCAGCGGGATGACGCTCTACGAGCCGGAGGAGCTTGTGCTCTCGGCGAAAGCCGCGACGCCACTGGCCGAGATCGAAGCCCTGGTCGCGGCCAAGGGCCAGCAACTCGCGTTCGAGCCCCTGGACTACGCGACCCTGCTCGGCGGCGTCGCCGGCCGCGGCACCATCGGCGGCGCCTTGGCCGCAAATCTGTCCGGCCCGCGCCGCATCAAGGCCGGCGCCGCGCGCGACCATTTCCTCGGCTTCTCCGCGGTGTCCGGACGCGGTGAAACCTTCAAATCCGGTGGCCGCGTCGTGAAGAACGTGACCGGATACGATCTCTGCAAGCTGATCGCGGGCTCCTGGGGGACGCTCGCCGCCATGACCGAGGTGACGATCAAGGTGCTGCCCGCGGCGGAGACCGAGGAGACGCTCCTGATCCGGGGCCTCGAACCGGCCCGGGCCGTCGAAGCGATGACAACCGCCATGGGCTCGGCCTGCGACGTCTCGGGCGCGGCGCATTTGCCGCCGGAGGTCGCTACGTCCATCCCCGCGGTCGCGGGCGCCGCCGCCGGCATGACGGCGCTGCGGCTCGAAGGCTTCTCACCCTCGGTCGTCCACCGCCGGGGCGTGCTGCAGGGGCTGATGAAACCGTTCGGCGAACTCGCGACCATCGATGCGCCGGCCTCGCGCGCGTTCTGGCAGGCGGTGCGCGACGTCACGCCCTTTGCCGCCGGCCGCGAGGGCATGGAGCGGCCGCTTTGGCGGATCTCGACGGCGCCAGAGCGAGGCGCCGAGCTCGGTGCGACGATCGCAGAGCGGGGCGGGGCGCAGGTGCTCTACGATTGGGCCGGTGGCCTCCTTTGGCTTACGCTCGCTGCGTCCGACGATGCCGGCGCGGCGCGCATCGGCCCCGCTGTTGCCGCAACCGGCGGGCACGCGACCCTCATCCGCGCGCCGGCTTCGATGCGCGCGGCGATCGGCGTATTCGCCCCGGAGGAGGCGGGTCTCGCGGCATTGACGAAGCGAGTCAAGGAGAGCTTCGACCCCAAAGGCGTGCTCAATCCCGGTCGGATGTGGGCGGGCGTGTGATGAGAGGCTTGACACCGCAAGTCGGGTTTACTCGACTTGCGGCGCCATAGATCGATGCGCGGGGCGGGCCGCACATGACGGCTGAGGTGGTGGTTTCGTCCGTGTAAGCATGCAGACTTCGTTCACCCTTGCGCAGCTCGCCGACCCGAATACCGCGGAAGCGGAGGGGATACTGCGCACCTGCGTGCATTGCGGATTCTGCACTGCGACCTGCCCGACCTACGTGCTGCTCGGCGACGAACTCGATTCCCCGCGTGGGCGTATCTACTTGATCAAGGACATGCTGGAGAACGACCGGCCCGCAACGGCCGAGGTCGTCAAGCACATCGACCGTTGCCTGTCGTGCCTGGCCTGCATGACCACCTGCCCCTCGGGCGTGCATTACATGCACCTGGTCGACCACGCGCGCGACCATATCGAGCGAACCTATACGCGCCCCCTTGCCGATCGCTTGCTCCGCGCGATCCTTGCCAGCGTGCTGCCGCATAACCGTCGCTTCCGTCGGGCAATCGGCGCGGCGCGGCTGGGCAAGCCGTTTGCCCGCTTGTTCACGGCGCTCGGGCTCGCGCCGATCGCCGCCATGCTGCGATTGGCGCCGCCCCGGCTGCCCGCGAACACGACCGGGCAGGGCAGGCGCCGATTTTCGCCGGTGGGACCCCGGCGCGGACGCATTGCGTTGCTGGATGGGTGCGTCGGGCCGGTGCTTGCTCCTTCGATCAATGCGGCGGCCATCCGCCTTCTTACCCGCCACGGCATCGAGGTGATCGTGGCCGAAGATGGCTGCTGTGGTGCGCTCGTCCACCACATGGGGCGCGAGCAAGACGCGATGGCCGCCGCCCGCCGACGGATCGATGCCTGGATCGCCGAGTTCGAGGGGGATGGTCTCGATGCGATCGTGGTCACGGCCTCGGGTTGCGGCACCATGGTCAAGGACTATGGCCACCTGCTGCGCACTGATCCGGCCTATGCCGACAGGGCCGCGCGGGTTTCGCGGCTCACCTTGGACATCAGCGAGTACCTGAGCCTGCTAAAATTATCGCCGGGGCGCGACACGCTTGGCCTGGTCGTTGCTTATCACTCGGCATGCTCGCTGCAGCACGGCCAGAAAATCGCGCGCGCTCCAAAAGAATTGCTTTCCAAGATTGGATTCGTGGTGAAAGATGTAGCGGAAGCACATTTGTGTTGTGGTTCGGCCGGCACGTACAACATTCTCCAGCCGGAGCTTGCGAGGAGGTTGCGCGAGCGTAAAGTCGGCAATATCGAAAAGCTCAAGCCCGACGTGATCGCTGCCGGTAACATCGGCTGTATGACGCAGATCGCTACGGGCACGGCGATCCCGGTCGTTCACACGGTCGAACTGATCGACTGGGCGACCGGGGGTCCCGCGCCCGAAGCATTTGCCGGGAGGGGGATTTCCAGCACGGCGGGAGAAGCCGCCGCGGTGGCGATGTGACGGACAGTGGCGTTGGCGAACCGTATCCTGAGGCGCAACGATCGGGAGGCGATCATGGCGAAGAAAGCGAAGAAGGCAAAGTCGAAGACCAAGAAAGCGAAGAAGCGGGTGAAGGCCGCCCCGGCGCGCAAGAAGAAGCGCGTAGCAGCGAAGAAGAGCGCGGCCAAGAAGTCGGCTAAGAAGACGAAGCCGAAGGCCAAAGCTGCTCCGAAGGCCGCGGCTCCCAAGGCCGTTGCTCCGAAGCCTGCCGCTCCGAGGAAACCGCCCGCGCCGAAGCCGGCTCCGGTTCCGGCACCCGCGCCGAGCGTGCCGTCTTATGGCTCCATGCCATCCTCGCCGTCGTCGAGTGGCGGTGGTTCGGAGGGCGGAAGTTCCTCGTAGGCAAAACGCATGGCGGGCGCTGGGAGGGGCACGCTCCGGTGTGCTCCCGCCCTCAGGAACCCGGGCTTGCCCGGGTTCTGCGTTGTCCGGGATAGGGCGGGCGGCTGCCTCGCGTGAGGCCGAGCCGCTTAAGCCCCTGCCTTCGCCGCCTCATGGCCCTTCGCGCACCAGTTCGGTCGCGAGCTTCACGACCTCGGCGGGCGAGGCGTAAACCTCCTGGAGCAGAGCCTCGACCTCGGCGCCGCTGACCGGCTCCACGTCGAGATTGAGCTTGGCCGCTTCGGCGCGGAATTCGGGATCCTTCATGGTTGCGTCGAAGGCCGCGCGGAGCAGGCGTGCCCGCTCCGCGGGGATGCCCGGCGGGGCCGCGAACGGCCGGGCAATGCTCTGGCGGGAAACGATCAGCCTGAGTGCGGCTTTCTTCAGCGCATCACTCGTCAGGTCCATGATCAAAGGGACGTCCGGCAACGCCTTGTCCTTCTGCAATCCGATCTGAAGCGTGATGTCGATTTGCTTGTTGTCCAGCAGCGCCTTGCTGCGGCTCAGCAGGCTGGTCCAAGACCAGCCGCAACGGCCATCGACCTCATGGCGTTCCATCGCGAGGATGATCTCGGTCCCGCCCGGATAGCCTGTGACGATGCTCAAGGGCAGATTGAACAATTTGCGCAGCACGTTGGGGAAGACGTCGCTTTCCGCGCCGCCGGCGGAGGCGCCAATGACGGACCGCTTCGTCTGCATGTCCTGCCAGGTCTTGATGCCGGCGGCCTTGATGAAGGCGCAGACGCTCACCTCCTGCGAAATGCTGCCGAGCCAGGTGAATTTCGGTGCGTCGAATTGCGTGCCCTCGCTGCGGCCGAGCAGCGGCTCGATCACCACCCCCGGCGCGAAACCGGCAATGGCAGTGCCGTCCTTGGGGGCGACATTGTAGAGGTAGTTGACCGCCTTGAGGCTGCCGGCTCCCGGCATGTTCTGCGGAATGAGCCTTGGATTGCCGGGGATGTGGCGGCCCAGGTGGCGCGCGAGCGTCCGTCCATAGATGTCATAGCCGCCGCCGGCGCTGAAGCCGATCAGCACCTGGATGGTCTTGCCGGAGTAGAAATCGGTCTCGGCCGCGGCCGCTGGCGCTGACGTCAGTATCGCCAGCGCAAGGCATATCGGCCAATTCGCGCGCCGACGATCGAGATCACCCCGCCGGCGCATGCGCTTGCGCCTGTACGCCCATGTTGACGAGATGAAGGGGCGAAGCGGTCTCCTGCAGCATGTCCCAGCTCTTCAGCCAGTCGTAGGTACGCTGCATTTCGTCGCGGGGGATCGGAGCGGGATCGCAAACCACGATTCGGCTCGCGCGAATGTCCTGCGGCCGCAGCAGCGCGATCTCGGGGTCCTTCGCTTTGTGATAGTCGACGAAGTAGTGGAGGTACGCGCCCTTGTTGGCGTTGATGCGGCGTACCGCCTCGCGCACCGCGCGGTTGAAGGCGCCGTAGGTCGCGGCATCGACTTTGTCGGAGGCCACTTCGGTGCCGTGGTAGAACGCCTCGCAGATCAGCCGGCAGCCCTTCTTCTCGGCGAGCGTGGCATAGGGCTCGGTCAACGTGGTGGCCTCGATCTCGCCTTTCATCATCGCGTCGAACCGGTAGCGCGAGCCATTGGGCGCGCGGCAGAGCTTGATCTGGTCGCGCGGCAGGAACCCTTCGAGCATGTGGAGGGCGAGGTAATGGGTGCCGAAATAAAACGGCACGCCGACGGTGCGGCCGGCCAGCTGCTGCGCGGTATAGACCGGCGAGTCCGGTCGAACTGCGAGCGCGGCATAGGTAACGATGCCGCGGCGGCCGACCTGGCGGCTCCCCGTCCGGGTATCCTGGACGCGGCAGTAGTTCCCCCATTCGCATGCGTTGTACATGTCCGCCTGGCCCTGCTCGAGCAGCTTGCCGTGGCTAGCAAACGGGTCGAGTCCCTTCGGACTGATCACGTTGATCTCGGTCTTCTTGTCCACGTCCTTCTCGCGGTCGGCCCACTCGACGATCAGCCCCTCTTGCTCGAACAGCCCCTCGTCATAGGCCACCAGTTCCGGCAATCCCTGAAACGGCGCGGTGGTTTCCAGAACCAGTTTCTTCATGGGTCAGCTCTCCCGCATGCGGCGGCAATGGATCGCCGCCGAGATTAGCAGAAATCGCGATGATCGGGATGCCGCATTCTTCAGCGGCTGCCGGCTGCGTGCGCAAAGACCGCGGCGGCGCGCCGCCGGAGTGCTTCGGGTATGCGGCGTAACCCGCGGCTTGCCGGGGCGATCCGGATTGCATAGGGATAGCGCGCCGAATAGCATTGTCGCTTGAGAAGGATGGCCGCGGGCCGGAACTGTTTCCTTCTTCCCCCCAACACGGAGGAGATTCACGATGCCGGCGACTTACAACATCTTGATCATGGGCGCGTCCTACGGGTCGCTGCTGGCCTCCAAGCTGCTGTTCGGCGGCCATCAGGTGAAGCTGGTTTGCCTGCCGGCGGAGGCGGATCTGATCAACGCCGAGGGCTTCCGCGTGCGCATGCCGATCAGGGGCCGGAAAGACCCGGTCGAAATCGACTCGCGCAAGCTGCCGGGCAAGGTGTCCGCCGCCGGTCCCGGCGACGTCAATCCGGCCGACTACGACCTCGTCGGGCTCGCCATGCAGGAGCCGCAATATCGCTCCCCCGGTGTGCGCCAGCTGCTGGACGCGGTGGCCAAGTCGAAAGTGCCCTGCATGTCGATCATGAACATGCCGCCGCTGCCCTACGTCAAGCGGATCCCGAACCTGAACACCGATCCGTTGAAATCGGCCTATACCGATCCGACCGTGTGGGACAGTTTCGATCCCGCATTGTTGACCCTGTGCAGCCCGGACCCGCAGGCGATCCGTCCCCCGGAAGAAAAGGTCAACGTGCTGCAGGTCACCCTGCCGACCAATTTCAAGGTCGCGCGCTTCGATTCCGACAAGCACACCGCCATCCTGCGGCAGCTGCAGGACGACATCGAGGCGATCCGTTTCGATACGGGTGACGGCAAGATCGAATTGCCGGTGAAGCTCAAGGTGCACGATTCCATCTTCGTCCCGCTCGCCAAGTGGGCGATGCTGCTGACCGGAAACTACCGCTGCGTCACCAAGGACGGCGCGATCACCATCAAGGAAGCGGTCCATTCCGACCTCGAGGCATCGCGTTCGGTCTACAACTTCGTGCGCGACCTCTGCATCAAGCTGGGGGCCGCGCCTGACGATATGGTGCCGTTCGAGAAATACGCCGCCGCCGCCGATGGGCTCACGCGGCCGTCATCCGCCGCCCGCGCGCTCAACAATGGCGCGCCCAACATCGAACGCGCGGACAAGCTGGTGCAGGCCATCGCGGCGCAGAAGGGGCTGCGCAACCCCGTCATCGATGCGACGGTCGCATTGGTCGATGCCCGGCTCGAGGCCAACCGCAAGAAGGCCGCCGCCTGACGGTGAACTCGCCCGCATCGATTGGACGTTTTCAGGTCGTCAGGCGGGCGATCGATGTGACCTAAGGCTGTCTGGCGGGCAAGGTCAGCAAGGCTGTCCTTCGTGGCGGGAGCTGGCGCCCCGCGCCGGTGCGGCTCACCTCTGCGACCGATGGGTGGCGGGCGTAGCGTTGCCAGGGGAAAGGTGAGCTTTTCAGCCGCTATGCGCACCTGATCTTGTGTTGGAATCGCAACACTTCGATTCTTTCAAACTCAAAACCCCCCGATTCGCCTAAAATTGCGGCAGTTGCCCGAGTATTTTCCTTCTCTCGTTTTGTAACGTGATGTTAGCTCGCGCTCGAAGCGCAGGGGATGCGACTGCGGGGGAAACACAGTCGCAAATGCCTTCGAGAGTATGGGCGCCGGGGTGGCGTTAATTTTGAAAGGGGCACCAGATGAAAAAGTTGATCCTATCAGTAGTGGCCGCCGTCGCGCTTGCGACGCCGGCGCTCGCGGCCGATCTCAAACTCAAGGCACCGCCGCCGCCGCCGCCGCCGAATCCGTGGGACGTCGCCTTTGGCGGCGCTCTCCAGAGCGACTACATCTTCCGCGGCATTACCCAGTCCAACCATAAGCCGTCGGTCAATGCCTACTTCGAGCCGCGCTACAACATTACGCCGTACCTGCAGCTCTACGCAGGTGTCGCCGGCTCCAGCATCTCGTTTCCGAACCGGGCGGCCGCCGAGATCGACGGCACCGTCGGTATCCGGCCGACCTTCGGACCGCTCGCCCTCGACTTCGGCGGCATCGTCTACTGGTATCCGGGTGGCAGCTGCTTCAATGGCAGCGTCAACCCGGTGTTCGGGGTGGACTGCCTCGAGAACGGCTTCCTGCCGGTCAACGGCAACGTGATCAAGAAGGACCTGACCTTCTGGGAGGCGTATGCCAGGGGCACCTACACGGTCAACGACTCGGTCGCGTTCTCCGGCCAGGTTGCCTACTCACCGTCGGTGCTCAATTCGGGCGCCAAGGGCACCTACACGGCGGCCGGTGCGAAGTTCACCGCGCCGAGCGCCGCGATGCCTGAGGGCTGGGGCCTGTACCTGTCCGGCGAAGCCGGCCACTGGTTCCTCGGCACCAGCGACGCCTTCTACGGCGTGGCAGGTTTCCCGAACGGCATTCCCTACAAGAGCTACACCACCTGGAACGTCGGCGTCGGCATCACCAAGAGCGTGTTCACGCTCGACTTCCGCTACTACGATACCGACATGAACCAGGGCGACTGCAACGCCTTCACCAGCGATCAGAACGCGCGCTTCACGAACGCCGTCACCCCGATCAACCCGGGTGGGTTCGGCTCGAGCTGGTGCGGTTCGTCCTTCGTCGTCGCCGGCAAGTTCGACCTGACGGCGATGGCCAACCTGAAATAAGTCGACATCGACACGATCAACGGGCGGCGGCTCCTTGCGGGCCGCCGCCCTTTTCTTTTGGCAAACGCCGCTACTCGGCGGGTGCGAGCCCGGCCTCGCGCATCCGGTGAAAGTCTCCATCGCGCACCAGCGCAATCCCGCGGCCGTGGAAGGCGGACAGCGTGGAGCGGTGGCCGATCGACACGATGGTGGTGTGCTGGAGCCGCTCGTCCAGCAGTCGGTAGATTGCGGCCTCCGCCGATTCGTCGAGCGACGCCGTGGCTTCGTCGAGGAAAAGATAATCCGGCGCTTGCAGGATGGCGCGGGCAATGCCCAGGCGCTGCTGCTCTCCGAGCGACAGCATCCGGTTCCAGTGCGCCTCCTCCGTGAGCCGC
>CAWIGD010000018.1:0-332483 GCA_963835165.1 uncultured Alphaproteobacteria bacterium | reverse complement strand
TACACGAGCCATCTCGAATGCGAGGCCCATGAGGCGCGTGGTCTCAAGATCGAATTTCTGGCCGTCTAAGTATGGCCTGATGGGCAAGGGGGCGCTCCCAATCTCAGGCGGAGCGCAAGCGTCTCGATCACCAACACCTGAGCCAAAGCCAAATCGGTGATGTTGAATTCTTATCAGGTCAATTGAAGCCTAGGAAGCTCAGAAAATTGCCGAGCGCTGGAGATTGCCGCCGCACAAATGTGGAGATGGAGCGCCTGTGCGGTCAACGCCCGTCCTCGGCCTGCCAAATCTCGCTCGTCACGAACACGCATCTTGGACACTCATACGCGATCAGGCCCGGTTCATGTGCCAGTCTGTATAAAATTGCTCACTCTCCGTGCATGGTGGTGTTGGAACGGAATTGATCCGTCAGGTATTGGCACATGGGTGGTGAAGGATCGTTTTGCCCATGCGGAAGCCACAGACACAAAACGCACCCGATCGACGACAGGAAAAGACGAGCGGGGCCTTTCGTGGAGCTCACCGGCACCAGTAGATGTCGCCGCATTCGGTCGGCGAGCAGGTGAGATTATCGCCAGAGCTGCAAGGACTATGCGCGAGTGCCCACGACGGAGCGGGCCAAGGGCGCCAACTGAGGCAGCCTACCCCGCCCCTGCCAACCGTGCGTGGGATCCCGCAGTCCGCTTGGCCGGGGATTGGGCAATTCGACTCCTAGCGGTTCGCCGCGAACGCCGCGCTTCCAAAAAAGCGGGACGATAGTTGAAGGACATCGGCCTTGCGTCTCGACGAGCCATTCTCACCCGTGCGCGATCCGTTGAACCGTCCCCGTCGCTACGCCGAACTGCGCGGCGATCTTATGAAATCCCGGCCTTCTGTGCTCGGCGCATATGGCGTCCAGCCTTGCGCGGGCTCGCGCGTGGTACAATAGTTGGCGCGCTTGGGGATACCCATACGCCTGCAACTCCCATTTGATAGCCTGGTAGTTTCGATGCTCCCCGCAATGGGCCAACCGATAGGCTAGGTTCCACATGCGCTCGTTACATTCTCGACTTATGTGCTGGTCTTCAATCGTCGCTAAGGCTTTGCATGCCCCATAAGGAACGACGCCACGCTGAAGAAGATCGCAGCCGTCAATGTGACTGTCACTAAGGGGAGCCACGTCTGCAGATAGAGCAACATCTGACAAATCCTCCGATCGACCAACTGAGGCGGCCCTGAGATCTGTTGCTCTCTCAGGGTGGGGAAACCGCGCGATAAGGCGATCAGCTCTCCCAAAGCTCGCCGGCCTGGCGAGTTTACCAATTGCCCGCGCTTTTTGGACTGCTTCTCTCTCGTCGGCGCATTCGATGCGTTGGACGCAAGAAAAGTGCTCCATCGTCGCGAAAGGTATAAATGCGATACTGGTGCATGTGCTTCACTCCGCTTCGTGCAATGCACAGGCGGGAGCGCGGGCGCGTCTCTCAGCCACCGACGCCTGGCGCAGGGCCGCGGTCAGTGATGGGGCGGAGTGTGCGCCTAATCTGATGAAATAGCGAAGGTTAGTTCGGAGGGCCGCCACTCGGCCGCCAACTGAGGCAGCTAGTTTTTGCCTCGTTTGCCAAGTGCCGCTTGATGGCCATTGCTTGCCTCTAGCTTGATCGCAAATGCGGTCCACTTTGCGGCCAACTCTAGCAACGTCTTTTTGAGTTTCGGGTATTTGGCGTCTGCTGCCAGCTCAATACGCTGGCGGGCGTTGGCGCGGCACTCTTCCGCGTCACTGGCCATCGGCTCTACTCCTGTCCTTAGGCCATGGTCGATCATGACCGAAATCTTCCGATAATGCGCGGGCCTTGCCACGGCTCGATATCTTGGCGATCTAGAAATTGCCGTGCTTCTTGACCGCCTCTCTATTGCTAAGGGCTTCAATGGACCGCGTGCTAGCCACTTGGCCGCTTGGATCAACGAAATTGACGCGGTATGAGGGCATTTGCCGATCAGTAATCGACTCAATTTCCCTGAGGCACAAGAGATATAAATGTTGCTGGTAAGAGTTCCGTTGAGACAGCTCTGATCCCGAGGTGGAGGTGATTTTGTGAGCATGCGCCCGCGTATGTCATCCCCGGCGGCCGCGAGCCCGCCGGCCGAGCCGCGGGCGGAGCAACGTCCGCTTGAGCGCACGCTCCACGACGTCCGCCTGGTCGATGACTATGCCTGGCTCAAGGCGGAGAACTGGCGCGAAGTGATGCGCGATCCGTCTCAGCTCGATCCTGCGATACGGGCCTATCTGCAAGCCGAAAACGACTATTGCGAACGCGCGCTCGCCCACACCAAGAGCCTGCAGGAAACGCTGTTTGCCGAAATGAAAGGCCGCATCAAGGAGGATGACTCCTCCGTGCCCAAGCCCGATGGGCCTTACGCCTATTACGCGCGCTATCGCAAGGAAGGGCAGCACCCCCTGCTGTGCCGACAGCCGCGCGATTCCGCGGACATTCCTTCCACGCAGACGGCGGACGGCAGGCCGCAGGAGCAGCTCCTGCTTGACGGCGACGCGCTCGCGCGCGGCAAGGCCTTCTTCCGGCTCGGCGCCACGGAGCATTCATCCGACCATCGTCTGCTCGCGTGGCTCGCCGACGAGGCCGGCTCCGAGCTCTACACCGCGCGGGTGCGCGAGATCGACACCGGCGCCGACCTCGCCGACGTCGTCCCCGATGTCTCCGGCGCGGTGGTTTGGACGCAGGACGCCTCGGCCTTCTACTATGTGCGGCTCGACCAGAGCCACAGACCTGCCGGCGTCTTCCGCCACGCGCTGGGCACGCCGGTGGCCGCTGATGTGCGCGTGTTCACCGAGGCCGATCCAGGTTTTTTCGTTTCAGTCGACCGCCATTCGTCGGGATGCTTCGGCGATATCTCGGCCCACGATCACGAGACGTCGGAAGCCTGGCTGATCGATCTTGCCGCATCCGCGGCCGAGCCGACGCTCGTTGCCGCGCGCCAAACCGGCGTCCAGTACCAGGTCGAGCACCATCCCGCCTTCAACGGCGGCCCGGCCTTGATCATCCGCACCAATGCCGACGGTGCCGAGGATTTCAAGATCGTCTGGACCCCGCTCGCGACGCCCGGTCGGGCCTGCTGGCGCGATCTCGTTCCGCATCGGCCGGGCGTCTATATCCTGATGTTCCTGGTGCTCGAGGACTGGCTGATACGTCTCGAGCGCGAGGATGGCCTGCCGCGCATCGTGGTCCGGCGCCTCGCAAGCGGCGAGGAGCACGTGATCGCATTCGCCGAGGAAGCCTATTCGCTCGGCATCGACGGCGGCTACGAGTTCGCGACCAACCTTCTGCGCTTTACCTATTCGTCGATGACCACGCCGGAAGAAATCTGGGACTATGATCTCGCGTCGCGGCAACGTGTTCTGCGCAAGCGGCAGGAAATCCCCAGCGGCCACAACAGCGCCGACTACATCACGCGACGGCTGTTCGCTCCCGCCCCCGACGGCGAAACGATTCCGATCTCGCTGCTTTACCGCAAGGATGTCGCCCTCGACGGCACCGCGCCCTGCCTGCTCTACGGCTACGGCGCCTATGGCATGTCGATCCCCGCCTCGTTCAGCAGCGGCCGGTTGTCACTGGTCGACCGCGGCTTCGTCTACGCCATCGCGCATGTGCGGGGCGGCAGCGAGAAGGGCTGGCGCTGGTATCGCGAAGGCAAGCTCGCCAGGAAGATGAACACGTTTACCGATTTCATCGCGGCGAGCGACTATCTCAGCAAGAACGGCTGGTGCGCGCCGGGGTTGATCGTCGCCGAGGGCCGTTCCGCGGGCGGGAACCTGATCGGTACGGTCGGCAATATGCGGCCGGACCTCTACGCCGGGCTGATCGCCGGAGTGCCGTTTGTCGATGTGCTCAACACCATGCTCGACGAGACGCTGCCGCTCACGCCGCCGGAATGGCCGGAATGGGGCGATCCGATCCACGACGCGGCGGCATTTCGAACCATCCTGGCCTACTCGCCTTACGAGAACGTGCGCGCGCAGAATTATCCGGCGATCCTCGCGCTGGCGGGCCTGACCGATCCGCGCGTGCTCTACTGGGAGCCGGCGAAATGGATCGCGCGGCTGCGGCGCTTGCGCACGGACGGCAACCTGATCGCCTTTCGCACCGACCTCGACGCCGGTCACGCCGGCGCCGCGGGCCGCTTCGACCGTCTCAAGGAGGTGGCGCTCACCTACGCCTTCGCGATCGAGGTCGCAGGCGCGGCACGGTGAATTTCGCCGCCATGATTGCCCCGCGCGGGCCTTGATCAGGATCGTCGGCGATTCGAGCACGCCCCCAATCGCGGATCACTCGGCGGCCACGGCCATGGCGTCGCGCTTGGCCGAGGCCTTTGCACGGCCCATGCAGAGAATGCTCGCCAGCAGAAATCCGGCCGCGGCGATGAGCACGAACTCGGCGTGGCCGTGATCGATCAGCAAGCCGAAGGGGACCGGCGTCATCGCGCTTCCGAGCGGCAAGCCGGCGCTGACGAAGCCGAACACCTTGCCGATCTGGCCGTGCGGCGCGGCGTCCTTGAGCATCACGTCGCGCGGCGTACGGCTGGCGCCCAGCGCGATGCCGGAGGCCAGCATCAGGGCGATGGTGGCGAGGCCGCCCATCGGCAGCAGATCCACAACCAGGATCGCCGCCGCGGAGAAGCTGGTGAGCCCGGCGACAAAGATCGCGAGGTAACGGTGGGACTTGTCGGCCACCCATCCGCCCAGAAGGACGCCCCCGCCGCTCCCCGCCATATAGGCGGTGAGCGCGGCCGAGGCGAGCGCAAGATCGAATCCCTTCACCTCGTGCAGCACGGTGATCAGCCAGGCCGTTATGCCGCCGCTCGCCATGGCGCCGAGAAAATAGAACAGGAAGAACAGGCCCAGCGTCCGGTCGAGCAGCAGCTCGCGCATCGACATGCCGGGCGCCGGCGCATCCTTGCGCACCTGGTCGTGCAGGATGTGACTCTGAGCGATGAGGGCCGCAACCACCGGCAGGCCAAGACCGCCGACCACCAGCAGGACGCCGCGCCAATCCATGACGCTCAGCAGCGCCGTGATCGTCGGTGGGGCAAGCGCAAAGCCGATACTGCCGCTGAAGCCGTGCAGGGCGAAGGAGCGGCCCATGCGCTCCTTGCGGATCGAGCCGGCAAGGATCGCGTAGTCGCACGGGTGGAACACGGCGTTGCCGGCACCCGAAATCAACGACAAAGCGAGGATCTGCCAGAACGCAGTCGCGAAGGCCATCAGTGCGATCGCGAGCGACATCACCAACGCGCCGCCGATCAGAAACGGGCGGGCGCCGTAGCGGTCGACCAGGAATCCGACCGGGGTCTGCAGCACTGCCGCGGTCCCGGTCATCAGCACGACGGTCAGACCAAGCTCCGCGAAGCTGATGTCGAACTGGCGCTGCCACACCAGGAACAGCGGCGGCAGGCAGAGCTGATAGAAATGCGACAGGAAATGCCCGGTGCTGATCAGCAAATTTATTCGTGCGTCCCGTCGGATCATGAACCCTCCCTGCAGCGCGCCGCCGACAGCGCTTTTATTCTTGGCGTCGCTATAGCGGCTGCGCGCCGCCGGGAGAAGCCCGCCGTGGTCATGGCCGGCACGCGTCCCTGCATCCGTCGCCACGCGGCCACGGTCGATCGACGCCGCTCAAGGTCCGGCCGCGACGCCTCGCAGCGTCGAAAGACGCTTGACGCATGTTACCGAATCCTGTGTGCTTTGCGGATCATCCAGAAGTACGCGCCCGGGCCGGATCGCTCCGGGCTTTTTTGTGCGCAGGCGCAACGCATGCGCTGCATGCGCACGCCAATTCCAACGGGATCAGAAGGACAACCAGGCCATGCGATAACCCGGCAAGGACTGCTCGATCAAAACTTGCATCGCAATCGATTGAGAGCCTGAGGGATTTCGCGCGCGAAAGCGCAAGCTCGTCTCCCATGCGGCAAAGCGGTCCGTTCAGCGCACGGGCATGGCCGCGGCGGCGCCGAGATGCTGTTTTGTTGTTATGTCCCTGTTATTCGCTCGGGCGTATCGCGCCAAGCCGCGCAAAATGGGCCTCGCCGCGGACGTCCCATTGTATTTTCCCTGTTATTAACAATGGGCGGACATTGGACTGCACTCCCTTCGGTGAGACAGGGACAACAGTCGAGTTTCGCGCGCGCTACTCCGCCGCGGTCTGCCGCAGGCCCAACTGGCGCAACGAGCGGTCGACCCACAGCCGCGTGAGCTTTTCCTGCACGCCGTTCTGGGCGAGGCGCGCGCGCAGATTGTCGAAGTCGACGCGATCGAGATCCTGATCCTGGTTGAAGCAGGAAAACACCACGCTCTCCACGCCGGTGGCGGGATCGCGGTGGACCTGCAGGCACTGGGCGCAGATCTCTTTCATCATGCACTGCATCGGCGAGTTGATGGAGGCGATGGCCTTATGTCCTGGCTTGAGATGCTGCGCGAGGATGCCCGCGCGCGCCCGCTTGACCGCCGCCATCATGCCGTCGGATCCGATCGCCACCACGCGGTCGACCTCGCCGAGCGGGATCGCGGCGGGCCCGCCGAGCGCGCCCGATCCGTAGGCGTCGAGGGCGGCGACGATGTTGCCGGTGAAGACCTTGTCCTGCGGCCGGTCGGCGCGAAAGCCCGGCGCTTCGTCGCAGCACCACACGATGACGTCGCCCGCGCGCTCGATTTCCTCGACCTTGTAGCGGTCGATCGCGCGCTTGTAGCCGGCGAAATAGATCACCCGGCTGCCGTTGGCGCGCAGCGCCTGTCCGATCGAGAACAGCACGGCGTTGCCGAGCCCGCCGCCGATGAGCAGCACGGTTTCCCCCGACGGCGTCTCGGTCGGGGTGCCTGTCGGCCCCATGAGAACGACCGGCTCGCCCGGCGCCAGTTGCGCGCACAGGTCGGACGAGCCGCCCATTTCCAGCACGATGGTCGACAGCAATCCCTGCTCGCGGTCGACCGCGGCGCCGGTGAGCGCGAGCCCTTCTTTCGCCAGCCGGGTGCCGTCGGCGCTGCGCGAGAGCGTCTCGTAATTCTGCAGCCGGTAGAACTGCCCGGGCGCGAAGGCGCGCGCCGCCATCGGCGCGCGCACCACGACCTCGACGATGGTGGGCGTGAGCCGGTTGATCGCGTGCACGATCGGCCGCAGCTCGTCGTGGAGACGCGCCATCAGCGAAGCGGGCGAGACCGCGGATGGTTGTTGCCGCTCGAGCATCCGGCTGACGACGGGATAACCCTGCTTGGCGCTCGCCATCGCCTTCACCACGTTGCCGGCAAAGGACGGATGCAGATCGCCGAAGAAGCTGATGGAACGGCCATCCGGCCGCACGCTCATGAGCACATGCGCGGCCGACGGCTTGGTGGTGCGCTCGGGCGTCACCTTCTGTCCGTTCTCGTCGAAGGCCTGGAAATACTTGCCGTCGATGCCGACGTGCTGCGGCTCCTCGCGCCCGAGCACGGTGTTGGGCTGGGTGCCGGCCGCGACCAGGATGGTGCGCGCCGGCAGCACCACCTCGAGCGGCGCCGCGCCCGGATTGGTGTCGGCCTCGGCCTGCGAGGAGAGCCGCAGCGCCCGCGCGCAGCCGAAGCGATCGAGCAGGACCTCTTCCGGCGTCAGCCGTTCGGAGAACCCGATGCCCTCCTCCAGCGCCTTCGCCACCTCTTCGTGGTTGAGCGTGTAGCTCGGCGAATCGATCATGCGCCGCCGATAGACGATGGTGGCGCCGCCCCATTGCCGAAGCAGCTCCGCGAGCTGCGGCTTGCGGCCCTCGCGCGCGGCCTGCTCGCGCTCGGCGCGGATCGCGCGCGCATGCTGCAGGAATTCGGATGCGGTGTCGGCTTCCTGCGTCGTCCAGCCGGCGCGGATCGCGGCTTCGCCGCGCTCCTCGACCAGGGTCTCGTAGCGGCTGAGGAACTTCTCCACCTGCAGCGGATAATAGGCGAGCGCCTCGGTGGCGGTGTCGATCGCGGTGAGCCCGCCGCCGATGACCACCACCGGCAGGCGCACCTGCAGGTTGGCGAGGCTGTCGGTCTTGGCGGCGCCGGTGAGCTGCAGCGCCATCAGGAAGTCGGAGGCCTGGCGCACGCCGGCGGCGAGCCCGTTCTTCATCGGCACGATGGTCGGGCGGCCGGCGCCCGCGCACAACGCGATGTGGTCGAAACCGAGCGCGAAGGCGCTGTCGATGGTGAGGGTGCCGCCGAAGCGCACGCCGCCGAACATCGCGAACTCGCCGCGCCGTTCCAGCAGCAGGCGGATGAGCTTGAGGAAATTCTTGTCCCAGCGCACCGTGATGCCGTATTCGGCGACCCCGCCGAACCCGGCCATGACGCGGCTGTCGAGCGGCTCGCGCAGCTCGGCGGCATCGCGGATCGGGCGGAACGGCGCGCGCGCGCCGGCGGCGTCGACACCCGAGATCGCGGCATCGAGCGGCTCGATCTTGAGCCCGTCGATCGCCACCACGGTGTGGCCGTCGTTCATGAGATGATGCGCGAGCGTGAAGCCGGCGGGCCCGAGGCCCACGACCAGGACCTTGCGGCCGCTGGCGGGCTTGGGCAACGGCCGGCGCAGATTGAGCGGATTCCATCGCGTCAGCAGCGCGTAGATCTCGAAGCCCCAGGGCAACGCCAGCACGTCCTTGAGGACGCGGGTCTCGACCTGCGGAATATCGACCGGCTCCTGCTTCTGGTAGATGCACGCCTTCATGCAGTCGTTGCAGATGCGGTGGCCGGTCGCCGCGCACATCGGGTTGTCGATGATGACAATGCCGAGGGCGCCGATGGTGTGGCCGCCGGCCTCGACCAGATTCATCTCGGAGATCTTCTCGTCGAGCGGGCAGCCGGCGAGCGCCACGCCGAACGGCGACTTCTTGAACTCGCCGCTCTTCTCCTTGAGCCCCTTCGAGCAGGAATCCTTGCCCTGGTTGTGGCACCAGATGCAGTAGTTGGCATGATCGAGCGCACCGGTGAGATCGGTGCCGGGATCGGTCAGCGCGAAGCCGTCGCGCAGACGGCGATGCGCGCGCGGCAGCTTGAGCATGGTCACGCCGTCCACCACTTCGGTCTCGACCGGAACGAGATGGTGCGGGTCGACCTTGTGCGGCAGCTTGAACAGGATGCCGGCCTTGTGCAGCTCCTGGCCCTGCGGCGTATGCGTCGCCCAGGCGGCGTAGCGGGCGGCGAGGTCGAGCGAGGCGGCGTTGCTCCGCCTCGGCCTTCATCCAGGCATCGACGCGTTCGGCGAAGCGCAGTTCGGTGAGTTCGCCGCCGAGCAGGGGTTCGAGCTCGCGCCGCAAAGCCGGTCCGTCGAAACCCGCGGCCTGATCGGGACCGAATTTCTTGGCGGCGCGGCGCTGCACGAACAACCGCTTGACCGAATAGAGCGGGGCCAGCGCGTCATGGCGGGCGCGCAGCGTCCGCACCTCGTGGGCGATGCCGAACAGCTCGGCGATGAACTCCTCCAGCACCGGCGCGAGTTCGACGATGAGATCGGATTCCGGCTTGCCGGCCACCTGTTCCGGCGCCGCGCGCGCCGCCATCAGCCGGTTGTGCAGCTCCGCATTTTGCGCCTTGAGGAAATCCACGAAGTGGCCGTCGAGGCGCACCAGGCCGTCGCGGCCATGAAGGTCCGCGAACCGCAGATCGCACCCGAGGGTCAAGCTCTCAGTCATCAATCGGACGTCCTCAACGCCTGGACATGTGGCCGGCGGTATCGGGCTGCCAGACCCGCGATCGGGAATTTGCTGCACGATCGAGAGTCGCTAGTGTCCCGTTTCCGACGTTCGTATCATTTCGCAGCACTCGCTTTTACGAACGTCGGAAACAAAGGGACACTAGCAAGTCATGATCCTAGTGTGGCTTTGCATTTGACGTTCCTATGAAGGACTCGCGGCCAATACTGATAGGAACGTCAAATGCGCCACCTAGGCCCCAACCTGGAACCGTTCGATCACCGCGGCCGGGATCGGTATTCCCTTCAATTTGACCGCATCGTTCGGGTCCTGGGCCGCCCATACCCGGGTCTCGCGGCCTTCGACCGCAAGCTGCCCCGCGATGGAGATATGATGCGTCACCTCGAAACTCGACCGCCGGAACGCGCTGACTTCGGAGGCGATGTCGGCGACGTCATTGAAATGCGCGGGCTTGAGAAAGCGGGCCTTGGCGTCCACCAGCGGAATGCCGACGATGCCGAAGGTCGGCCCCAGGTCGCTCGGCCGCACCCCCAGCGCCTGCTCGAACAGCAGCCAGGAGCTCCAATCGAAAAACTCGAAGAAGCGGCTGTTGAACACGATGCCGGCCGGATCGCAATGACCCCATTCGACCGTGAATGTCCTGCGGTAGACGAGATTGGCCATGCCCGTTCCGGCCTCCTTCCGGGGCGGCAGAGAAACGCGCCTGCGCGGCCGATGTCAATCGCCGCACCGCACCCTGACGGGGCCAGCAGGCATCGTTTTCGGAGGCAATTTCAAGGGATTAATTGCCCTGATCGGACCGCCATGGAATCGACTGGCGGCCGGCGCCGGAACCTGCGATGTTTTCCCCTGGGGCGCCTTCAAGCTGACTTATATCTCGGTTCGGGTCGTGTCGATGCGCGTAGCGGGCAGCGTATTGAGTGCGAATGGTCCTGCGTGGGTTCCCGCGCGGCTGGCCGCGACCCGCTGTATTCTCCGCTCCAGCTGCTGTGCCGCTGCCGTCTTCGCTGCACTCCTTATTTTGCCGGCGACGCCGACGCGGGCGGAAACCCTGCCGGAGGTCCTGGTGCGGACCTACCAGGGCAATCCGCTGCTCAATGCCGAGCGGGCGCGGCTGCGCGGAATCGACGAGACCGTCCCGATGGCGGTCGCGGCCTACCGGCCGCAGATCATGGCCATGCTGACCGGCGGCCTGCAGGCGGTGCGGGTGCTGTTTCCCGACAACACCGTGCAGACCGCCACGCTGCGCACCTGGACCATCGGCCTCACCGTGTCGCAGACCTTGTTCAACGGCTTCAAGACCGCCAATACCGTGCGCCAGTCCGAAGCCAACGTGCGCTCGGGGCGCGAAGCCCTGCGCAATGTCGGCCAAGGGCGTGCTGCTCGACGCGGTGACCGCCTACACCAACGTGCTCGCCAACCAGACCCTGGTGGAAGCCCAGCGCATCAATTCGACGTTTCTGCGCGAGGTGCTTGGCACCACCCGCAAGCGTCTCGATGCCGGCGACGTGACCCCGACCGACGTGGCGCAGGCCGAGGCCCGCCAAAGCCGCGGGCTCGCCGATCTCAATGCGGCGGAGGTCAACCTCGCGATCAGCCAGGCGATCTATGCGCAGGTGACCGGTGCGCCGCCCGGCCGGCTGGCGCCCGCCGAGCCGGTGGACCGGTTGCTGCCGCGCACGCGCGATGAGGCGGTGGCGATCAGCCGGAAGGATCATCCCGCCATTATGGCCGCGATGTACGACACCGATGTCGCCCAGCTCGGCACCAAGATCGCGGAAAGCAGCCTGTGGCCCAACCTGTCGGTGCAAGGAAGCGTCCAGCGCCAGTGGGAGAATGACCCGACGCTCAGCGCCAAGGCCAACGATATCGCCTCGATCATCGGCCAGGCCAACGTCCCGATCTACGACGGCGGGCTTGCGGCCGCGCAGATCCGGCAGGCCAAGGAGCTCGCGATGCAGGCCCGCATCGTGCTCGAGCTCATTCGCAACCAGACCCAGACCGCGGTGATCGCAGCCTGGGCGAGCCACGAGGGCGCGAAGGTCGCGCTGTCGGCCGCGGAATCCGAGGTGCGCGCGGCCAACGTGGCGCTCTCCGGCGTGCAGAAGGAGGCGCAGGGCGGGCAGCGCACGACGCTCGACGTGCTCAACTCGCAGCAGGACCTCATGGCCGCCCGCGCGCGCCTGATCGGCGCGCAGCGCGACCGGGTGATCGCGGCCTATGCGCTGCTCAGCGCCACCGGGCGGCTCGACGTGAAGACGCTCGGCCTCAATACCCCGGACTACTCGCCCGAGGTTCATTACCAGCAGGTGCGCGATGCCTGGGGCGGCCTGCGCACGCCGTCGGGCCAGTAACCGCAGCCGCCTTCAGACGCTCAGGGATGCAACACAGGACCGGGCAAAGGCGCGGCGCTCGTCCGGTCGCTCACATCATTGCGCCGGCGCCGGCACCGCGTCATGCATCACGACCCGCGGCGTACGGCGCGAGAACATCAGGATCAGCACGGGCAGCGTGACCAGGATGATGACCGGCGCCAGCATCATGCCGCCGACCACCACCACCGCCAGCGGCTTCTGCACCTGCGATCCGATGCCGGAGGACATCGCCGCGGGCAGGAGGCCGATGCCGGCAATGACGCAGGTCATCAGCACCGGACGCATCTGCAGCTCGCCGGTGCGCAGGATCGCGGTGGTGCGCTCGACCCCCACGTCGATCAGCTGGTTGAACTGCGACAGGATGATGATGCCGTCCATCACCGAGATGCCGAACAGCGCGATGAACCCGATTGCCGCCGAGACGCTGAACGGGATCTGCATCAGGAACAGCGCAAAAATTCCGCCGACCACCGCCATCGGGATGACGCTCATGGTCAACAGCGTATCCGGTACGGAGCCGAAATTGATCCAGAGCAGCAACGCGATCAGCGCAAGGCTGAGCGGCACCACGACCTTGAGTCGCGCGATCGCGTCCTGCAGGTTGCCGAACTCGCCCACCCATTCCATCCGCGATCCGACCGGCAACGTCACCTGCTGGGCGACCTTGCGTTGCGCCTCCTTAATCGCGCTGCCGAGATCGCGGTCGCGCACGCTGAACTTGATCGGCAGGTAGCGCTCCTGCCCTTCTCGATAGATATAGGAGGCGCCCGAGACGAGCTTGACCGAAGCGACGTCGCTGAGCGGAATCTGCGTGGTGCCGTTCGGCCCTTGCACGCCGATGCGAAGATTTTGGATGACGGCCGGATCCTGCCTGAACTGCGGCGCCAGCCGCACCACGATGGGGAAATGCCGGTCGCTGCCGGGCTCGTAAAGGTCACCCGCCGAGTCGCCGCCGATCGCCACCCGGATCGTCGCGTTGATGTCACCGGGAGTAAGGCCGTAACGCGCCGCCCGACCGCGATCGACGTCGATCTGCACCGTCGGCTGTCCCAGCGAGGTGAAAACGGCAAGATCGGTAATGCCGGGCACGGTCGCCAAAACCGCCTTGATCTTGTTTGCGGTGTCCGAGACCGCCTGCAGGTCGTTGCCAAAGAGCTTGATGGAGTTCTCGCCTTTGACCCCCGACACCGCTTCGGCCACGTTGTCCTGCAGATATTGCGAGAAGTTGAACTCGACGCCCGGAAACTCGGCAGTCAGTTTCGCCAGGATTTCCGCGGTCAGATCATCCTTGTCGCCGAGCCCGCTGCGCCATTGTCGGAACGGCTTCAGCGGCGCGAAGAATTCGGCATTGAAGAACCCCGCCGCGTCGGTGCCGTCGTCCGGCCGTCCGTGCTGCGACACCACGGATTCGACCTCCGGGAAGGCGCGAATGACATCGCGCATGCGATTGACGTATCCGTTGCCTTCCTCGAGCGAGATGGTGGAAGGCATGGTCGCGCGGATCCACAAGTTGCCTTCTTCGAGCTTGGGCAGAAATTCGAGCCCGAGCGAGCGCACGGTGACACCCGCAAGCGCAAGGAGCGCGATGGCACCGGCGATCGCGAGCACCCGGTTGGCGACGGCGAAGTGCAGCACCGGCATATACAGGCGATGCAGAACGCGCACGACAATGGTCTCGGTTTCCCGCACGTGTTCGGGCAGCAGGATGGCGCTGATCGCCGGCGTCACGGTGAAAGTCGCGAGCAGGCCGCCCGCGAGCGCATAGGCATAGGTCTTCGCCATCGGCCCGAAGATATGGCCTTCGACACCGCTGAGGGTGAACAGCGGCAGAAAGCCCGCGATGATGATTCCGGCCGCAAAGAAGATCGACCGGTTGACATCGGAGGCGGCGTAATAGATCGCGGAGAGCTTGCCCGTAAGTCCTTCCGCCGCGCCGGATGCACCGACCGGCGCCGTTGCCTGCCCGAGGCGGCGGTAGATGCTCTCCACCATGATGACGGTGGCGTCGACGATCAGGCCGAAATCGATCGCTCCGACCGAGAGCAGGTTGGCCAATTCGCCGCGCAGCACCATGATGCCGACCGCGAAGAACAGCGCGAAGGGTATGGTGGCCGCGACGATCAGCGCGCTGCGGAGGTTGCCGAGGAAGACCCACTGCAGCAGGAAGATCAGCACGATGCCGAGCGCCATGTTGTGCAGGACGGTGTTCGTGGTGATCTCGATGAGGTCCTTGCGATCGTAGATGCGCTCGATGCGCACGCCCGGAGGGAGAATGTTCGAACTGTTGATGCGCTCGACTTCGCGCTCGACGCGTTTGATCGTCGGCATGCTCTGCTCGCCGCGGCGCATCAGCACGATCCCCTGCACGATGTCGTCATCGGCATCGTTGCCGGCAATGCCGAGGCGCGGCTTTTGCCCGACCGTCACGGTGGCGACATCCCCCACCAGGACCGGGTTGCCGCCGCTCTGGGTCAGCATGGTGTTGCGGAGATCCTCGATCGAGCGAATGAGCCCGACGCCCCTGACCACCGCCGCCTGCGGGCCGATATTCACGGTATTGCCGCCGACATTGATGTTGCTGTTGTTCAGAGCCTGCAGCAGTTGCGGCAGCGTCAGCCCATAGGCGATGAGCTTGTTGAAATCGACCTCGAGCTCGAACGTCTTGGTCTTGCCGCCCCAGCCGATGACGTCGACGACGCCGGGCACTGCGCGGAAGCGGCGTTGCAGCACCCAGTCCTGCAGGGTCTTGAGATCGAGCACGCTGTAGCCGGGAGGACCGGCCAGCCGATATCGGAAGACTTCACCGATCGGGCTGACCGGCGAGATCTGCGGCTGCGCATTGTTCGGCAGGGGCGGGACTTGCGAGAGCCGGTTGAGCACCTGCTGCAGCGCCTGCTCATAGGTCAGGTCGAACGAGAACTGCAGCTTCACGTCCGACAAGCCGTAAAGCGAAATGGTGCGGATCGAGGTGAGGCCGCGCAACCCGGAGGTCTGCGTCTCGATCGGGATGGTGATGTAGCGCTCGATTTCCTCGGCCGAGAGCCCCGGTGATTGCGTGATCACGTCCACCATCGGCGGCGTGGGATCCGGGTAGGCCTCGATGTTGAGTTCGCGGAACGCCATGATGCCGCCCGTGAGCATCATCACGAACAGCACGACCATCAAGACGCGATGTTTCAGGGCAAAGGCGACGACTGCATCCATGGCAATGCCTCAGTCGCCCGGCAACTGTCTAGAATCGATTGAGCTCGCGTGCAAACGGAAAGCAATGAATGTCGCGATGTTTACGCATTATATATGGAGATATATGGAGGGCGCGCCGCCCGGAATGATCAACTGCCGGTCGCCGCCGACGCCACCCGGTCGATAAAGAGACTACCCTTGGTGATCACGCGGTCGCTGGGCGCAAGACCCTCCAGCACTTCCACCATGGTGCCGTTGGTCAATCCGAGCTTGATCTGCCGCAGTTCGATCGCGGTATCGTGGTCGCGCGCGACCCAGACCCGGGCGCGCTCGCCCTCATGGATGATGGCGTCACGCGGGACCGCGATCGCCGTGTCGCTTTCGCCGGTGAGGATCTTCACGCTGGCGAACATCTCGGGCTTGAGCAGTCCCGCGGCGTTGTCGACGGATGCCCGCACCAGCAGCCGTCGCGTGGTGGGATCGAGCGCGGTTGCGACATAGGAGATTTTGGCCGGGAATGGCCGATCCGGATAGGCCAGGACCGTGAAGTAGATCGGCTGACCGACATGCACCAGTGGCGCCTCGGTCTCGCGGATATAGGCCGCCACCCAGATGGTCGACAGGTCACCGATGACGAAGACCGGATCGCTCGCGCCGCTGCCGACATATTGCCCCGGTCCGACCTTGCGCTGCACGATCGTTCCCCCGATCGGAGCGTAAATCGCGGTGGCCGGGTTGATCGTGCCTTTGGTCTGGAATTCGGTGATCTCCTGGTCGGTCTTGCCGAGAATGCGCAACCGGTTGCGCGCGGCTTCCAGCGCGACATCGGCGGAGCGCACGTCGTTTTCGGCGGAGTCGAGCGTGCCCTGGGCCTGCTGGACTTCCTTGAGCGGAACGGCCTTGCCTTCGTAGAGCAGACGCTGCCGCTTGTCGTTGATCTGGGCGAGATTGAGCGTCGAGCGGGCCTTGTTCAACGCGGTCGAGGCGGTGATGAAGTCGTTCTGCGCCTGCACCATGTCGGTCGCTTCGACCGTGAACAGCGTCTGGCCGGGCGTTACGATGTCGCCGGGCTTGACGAAAAGCTTCGTGACCCGGCCCGCATAGGGCGAGAAGATCGGCGTCGAGCGATCCTCGTCGACGGCGATCTTGCCTTCCGTCACGTGCTCGGAGCGAAACACTTTTTGCTGGGCGGGTTCCACCGTCAACGTCGCCCACTGGGCGGCGGTGGGATAGAACAGCCCCCGCGTCCGCTTCGATTGGCTCGAGATTGCCGTGTCTAAATCCGCCGCTTTGCCGACGGGTTGCGGCTTGACCGCCCAGGCGACGATGGCGCCAACGATGATGAGCGACAAAACGACCAGCGCCTGCATGCGTGCTGACAGAGCACGCACCCGGAACTTGGGGCGATTGGGGTCGCTGGACACTCGGTTCCACCCTCGGTCGTCGCCTTATCGGCGATCATTTGAGCAAGATTAGGATACTTATACAAAGGCTAGATGAACGGCACCAGAACAAGCTAACGATATTCTGGGCTGGCTGTGGCCGGAAGGCACCTCGTTCGTTCCCAACCACAAATAGTAAAGCCGCTCAGCCACATCCCGTTCCGCCTGCTTTCCGTCCGTACGATGCGACGCGGTGATCGGGAGACGCCAGGCCTTCCTCGGGGTGTTGCTGCCGCGCTACATCCGCTTTAAGTTTGTTGCAACTCATTCGCAATTGCATTTAAGTCCTATAAGGTGACGTGGGCTTTGGAATAACCAGAGCTGTGCGGACGCAACTTGGGGGGCGGGGCTGTGATCGCTCGAACTGCGCGCGGGCTGGGCGCGGCGATCTTCGCCGTCGGCCTGAGCAACTCGGTGGACGCCGCCGACGTGGCCATCAGGCTGCCGGTGAAGGCTCCCGCCAGCATTCCCCTCTACGATTGGAGTGGCCTCTATTTCGGCGGCCATGTCGGCTACAGCCGGGGCAGCGCGCAAGTCGAGCTCGGCGATCCCGACCCGACCAGTTTCCGCAAATCGTTCGGAAGCCTCAGCGGCGGCGTGCAGGCGGGATACAACCGCGTGCTGCCGTCGCGTCTTCTTCTCGGCGTCGAGGCTGATCTTTCGTTCTTGAACGCTCTGTCGGCGGACGAACTCGCCTGGTTCCGTACCACCCCCGATACGGACATTGCCGAGAAGGTCGAGATGATGGGAACGCTGCGCGGCCGCGTCGGCTACGCGTTCGACCACTGGATGGTCTACGCAACCGGCGGGTTCGCCTGGTCGCTGGGACGCTTTATTCAAACGCCCGGCGTCGTCGACGACACCGACCGGGTGCTGCATCTCCACACCGGCTGGACCGCCGGCGCCGGGACCGAAGTCGCGATCGCGCCGAGCTGGACGCTCCGGCTGGAATATCTCTATCGGAATTTCGGGAATGCCGACGTCGTGTTCCCCTCCGGCGCGACGGCGGGGTCATCGTACGACATTCATACCGCCCGGATGGGATTGAACTACAAGATCGGCGGGCCCAGCGAAAACACCTGGACCGGCAACTTCGGCGGCGCATCGCAAACCCAGTTCGACAACTGGGAGATCCACGGACAGACCACCTACATCCAGCAGGGCTACCCGGCATTCCGGTCGCCCTATCTCGGCGAGAACAGTTTCACGCCCTGGGCGCAGACACGGCAGACCTGGACCGCCAGCGCCTTTCTCGGCCTGCGGCTGTGGGACGGCGGCGAGCTCTATTACAATCCGGAACTGCTGCAGGGCTTCGGCCTGCACAACACTTCGGGCGCCGCCGGCTTTCCCAACGGCGAAGCGCAGAAGTCGAATTTTCCATATCCGCGCTACAACACGTCGCGCCTGTTCGTACGGCAGACGTTTGGCTTGGGCGGCGAGCAGGAATCGGTCGAAAGCGCGTACGGCCAGATGGCCCAGAAACGCGACGTATCGCGAGTGACCGTCCAGGTCGGAAAATTCGCCGTCCATGACGTGTTCGACAACAACGCCTATGCCATGGACTCGCGCGCCGATTTCATGAACTGGTCGATCTGGGCGGCTGGCGCCTTCGACTATCCCGCCGACAAGGTGGGGCTCACTTACGGCGCGGTGGTCGAGCTCAATCAGAAATACTGGGCCTTGCGCGTCGGCTATTTCCTGACCGGAAACGAGCCCAACTCGAACCAGTTCGACATGAACCTGTTCGCGCGCGGCGCCTATGTCACCGAGCTCGAGACCCGCTACACCGTGTTCTCACGCCCGGGAAAATTTCGCGTGGCGGTCTGGGCCGACACTTATTTCTCGGGCAGTTACCGCCAGGCCATCGACCTCACCCTGATCAATCCGGGCCTCGATCCGAACGATGCCATCGTCCAGGTCCGGCGGCCCCAAACCAAATACGGCTACTACCTGAATTTCGAGCAGGCGCTTACCGACGACATCGGGATATTCGGACGGTGGAGCTGGAACAACGGCAAGACCGAAATATCGGCGTTCACCGACATCGACGCCAGCCTCTCGTTCGGCACCTCCATCCGCGGCACGACTTGGGGGCGGCCCGACGACAAGATCGGCCTTGCGGGCGCGATCAACTCGCTCTCGCGGGATCACCGCGATTTCCTCGCCATCGGCGGCCTGGGCATCCTGATCGGTGACGGCCGGATCAACTATAGTCCGGAAAAGATCATCGAGACCTTCTATGCGTACAACGTCAACAAGTGGTCGACGCTGACGTTCGACTATCAGTTCATCGCCGATGTCGCCGACAACGCGGATCGCGGACCGGTGTCGGTCTTCTCCGCGCGCCTGCATGCCGAATTCTAGCCGGCGGTCAGAGCAAAAGCTCCCAGTTCCGCCACCGTGCCCGACAGGACATTTGCTTGCGTCAGTTTGGTGCTCTGCTTTTCATCTGCCGCTTCGGCGGCTAGAGCGCGGCGCGTCGTCGCCCGGCGGCAATGCGCCTGGCCAAAATCTTGTCAATGCGGTGGCCATCGAGGTCGATGACCTCGAAACGCCAGCCTTGGCTGTCGAAACTTTCGCCGATGTCCGGCAAATGACCGAGTTGATTGAGCATGAATCCCGCTGCCGTATGATAGCTGCGCTCCTGGGGGACGGCGATGAACAACCGGTCGGCCATCTCATCGACGGGCATGCTGCCCGCGATCAGCCATGATCCATCGTCGCGCTGCACGGCATCGGGTTCGACCGGGCCTTCGTCCGTTCGGAAATCACCGACGATCGCTTCCAGGATGTCTGCATTCGTGACAACCCCCTGGAAGTGACCGTACTCGTCGTGGACGAGCGCCATATGAACCGGCGATCCTTTTATGACATCCACCACGTCGAGCGCGTCGGCGGTGTCGGGGACGTTCGCAGCCGGCCGCACTTGCGACCTGATGTCCGGGCGCTCGCCGCGGAGATATGCATCGAGCAGATCCTTTGCCTGAATAACGCCGAGCATCTCATCCGGCGTGCCGGCGTGAACGGGCAATCTCGAGTGAACACTTTCCAGGATGGTTCTGCGGATATCATCCGGACCATCCGTCAGGTCGACCATGTCCACTTCACGACGTGGCGTCATGACCGCTCGCACCGGGCGATCACCCAGTCGCATGACGCCGGCGATCATCGCGCGTTCGCCCGGTTCGATCACACCAGCGGTTTCAGCTTCCGCCATCAAGGTTCGGATCTCTTCATCCGTGACGCGATGCTCGGCCTGCGCCTGATATCCGAGTGCCCGCAGGACCGCGCGCCCTGAAATATCCAAGAACCAGACAACGGGGGAAGCGATCCTTGCCATGGCCGTCATGGCAGGCGCCACGCGGACGGCAATTTTTTCCGGATTGCGCAACGCGATCTGCTTCGGCACGAGTTCCCCGATCACCAGGGAAAAGTAAGTAATGACGGTGACAACCAAGCCAACGCCGACAGCCTCGGCAACACCGGCGGGCAGACCCAGCTGGGCAAACCATTCCGCAAGACGCAGCCCAAGCGTGGCTCCGGAAAAGGCGCCGGACAGCACACCGACCAGGGTAATACCAATCTGGACGGTCGACAGAAACCGACCGGGATCACTTGCGAGTGCGAGTGCGCGACGCGCGCCAACGACCTCGCGATCGACCATGGCCTGCAAGCGGGCGCGCCGGGAGGACACGATGGCGAGTTCCGCTAGCGCCAGCAGGCCGTTGACGAGAATGAGAATGGTGACGATCGCCAGCTCGACGTACAGCATCGCAACAATATAGACATCTGTTCCGATCGCTGCGAGGGCAGGTTCTGCCGCAGATGGCGCGCCGGCGTTTCTTGATGCTGGCTAACGCGAATTCGTATCTTTGGGACTGTTGAGCCTGTAGTAGCCGCAACCGATGACGATGGTTGCGAAGACCAAGACGTATCGATAGGGCAGTTGGACGTTCCCGATCGGGATGCTGCCAATCATGGCGTTCTCCAACGGCCCGACGTCAGGCATATAGGGGTGAATCAGAAAGAACCCGGCTATCGCAACGATAGCTCCTCCAAAGATGAAAACCTTCGGATCGACGTCTTTCATGGGAGCTCCGGGTCGTCCGAGACTCGTGTCCATTCGGCTGACCAGAATGTGCCGACGTCGGAAAGCAACACAGCACGAACTGCCAGCGCATCAAACGCGCGGCCGTGTCCGAGGCCGAACAGTCGAATGGTGTCCTACCGCCAATACGCAAACGCCATTCCGCTGCCGGTACCGGCGGCGGATCGATAGAGCGGCTGATACTCGACCACGGTCATGTCGAGGCCAACCTCCTTCATGGCGCCGGCGACCGGAATCCAATTCTTCAGTTCGGAAGTCCCGGAGCGGAAGTTGTACGGCGGGATCGAGATCAGGGCCTCGGCGTCCTTGCGCTTCATGGCGTCGAGGAAGGCTCGATCGAGTTCCTCATCCACCACGAAATGCGACATCCCGCCGGAACCGATCACCGCCACGCGGAGATCGGCGTCCCATGAGGCGATCGCGTCGGCCAGGGCCTTGCCGAGCGAGAAGCAGCGCCGCACGCTCGGCTGGTTGGGCGGATAGAAGGTGTTGATGAAAAACGGCACCGCGGGGACGAAATTCTCCTGCATGATGCGGCGATAGATGAAGCCGTAGGCGTGCGGCAGTCCCGAAATGTTGGACGAGGCGGACTGCGGCAGCCGCGCCGATGCCGCGACGTCGAAATCACACTGCACCAGCTTTTCGATCAGGTAGCGCCCGAGTTCCGGATGGCCGGGATAGCTTTGCGCAGTCCTGCCGTGATGATTGGGCTCCGCGATTTCGATGCCGGGCGGCAGCCGCTTCTTCTGCTCTTCCGAGAACGGAATGTTGTCGACGCTGTCACCGAAGCACACCATGAAGGCTGGAATATTGGCGTCCTCGAACACCTCCATCTGGTCATTGCCGACGAGCACGGCGACATCGGGCCGGACGTCCTTGAATACCCGCGCCATTTCCGCCATGGCGCGCTGGCACGCATCGTATCGCTTCTGCTTGGTGGGAAGCTTGATCTGCTCCTCGAGGTTTTCCTTGGCGCGCAGCTTCGCCAGTTCCTCGAACTTGAACGTGCCGTCGCGATAGGCCAATGCCGGATTGCGCCGATCAGCTTCGACCCGCTGGTCCCATTGTTCGGGCGGCGTCGCCAATAACGGGCCGTGCGAAGCACCCATGCCCAATACGATCTTTGCCATGGTTCGGTTCTCTATCTTCTTCAGGTCGGCGACCGCCGATCACGATCGCAACTCATGATGCCCGATGTGGGCTCGTTCGCGCATCGTCGAGCCAGTCCAGGATGATGCCGGCGATCTCGTCGCTGTTGTCTTCCAGCATCAGCATGTGGCCGTTGCCGACAATACCGCGGTCGGCGAGAAAGCAGAAGTCGGCCTTCGCGCCGTTCGCGTTGAGCCAGGTGACGATGGCGCCGTCGACCTCGCGCCCATGGTCGAGATCGTCGGTACCGGTAATGACGAGGATCCGCTTGCCGGCAAGCTTCCCCGGCTCGCTCACCCGCACCTGACGCCCGTGCACGTTCTGTCGCTCGAGCAGAATATTGGGCGGGATCGGGCGCAGGCTCGCGGCGTAGCCGGCGATCCGCTCGCGCGGGAAATATCGGCTCGTTCCGACGAGCTTGCGCTCCACGAAGTCGCGGGTGGGAACCACCGGCGCGGTCTTGTCGATGCGCACGCGCTGGCCGGATGCCTCGGTCTCGATCTCGCGTTCGGTTTCCGCATAGACCGGCGCCGCCTTCTGGATATTGCCGGGGGGCCCGGGCGCGACGCCGACCAGCCTGTCGACAATGTCGCCATGAAGCTCCAGCAGCCGCCAGCCGTAGCAGCCCGACATGGAATGGGTGAGCAGGGTGACCGGAGCGCCGAGGCCGCGGATGAGGGCACCGAGTCCCGCCACCACCGTGGCGCCGTCGAGTTGATCGAGCGGGATGTAGCCGCTGCGGCCGGTGCCCGGCCAGTCCGGCACCACGGTGCGGTAGCCGCGTTCGGCGAAGAGATAAGCCCATCCGCGCCGGCCATCGGCGGTACGTTGATAGCAGGCGCCGGAGTGAGCGCCGCCGTGAACCATGACGACGGTCGGGCGGCCGGTCGCGGCCGCAGGCGCAAAGGTCTCGAAATAGACCGGCACCGGCGCAGTGATCAGGCCGGTCTCATGGATCACGGACATGGCGATCAGCAGCAACGTGCGAGACACAGGCGTTCGCGTGCGCCACACTAGGCGACCACGCGCGCACTCGCGGAGCCCTGGCGCATGCCCGAGATCGCAGTGTCGGGAAACGCCTCCTTGAGCCGCGGATAGACTTCGCGCGCGAAGGTCTTGATCCCGCGCACGGTCTCGTCGTGCTCGAGAAATCCGGCTTGGCCCATGATCAGGAGATGCCCGAACCCGCCGACATGGTCATGCATCTTCTTGATCTGGAGAAAGACTTGATCGGGGGTGCCGGCAAACATCAGGCCGGCCTCGATCGCCTTGTCCACGGTCGCGTTCGCCCTGTTCGCCGCGTGCTGATCGATGGCCGCCCCGCGCAGGATTTGCGCGTGCACCGGGGTCGGAACGTAGCCGGGCGGATAGCAAAAATGCAGCGGCACCTTGTTCGCCGTCATGTACCAGAGCAGCTTCTCGGCGCCGGAGCGGGCCTCCGCCTCGCTCTCACCGACATAGACCAGGGCCGCATAGGCCAGTCGATTGACGGGAACATCCGGGCCGCGGCCGGCCTCGCGCCAGCCCTTGCGGTAGGATTCGTAGATCGCGGGCGTGCCGCCGAACCCGGTCAGGAACGTCGCCTGCACGTAGCCGCGCGCACCGACCCGGCCGGCACCCCCCGGCGTTGTGGTGGACACCCAGATCGGCGGGTGCGGCTGCTGATAGGGACGCGGCCAGATGTTGATGTTGCGGTGATGGAAGAACCGTCCCTCATGGCTCACCGGCCCGTCATGGCTGGTCCAGGCTTTGACGATGAGGTCCATGGCCTCCCATTGGCGCTCGTTCATGCGCACAGGATTGCTGTTGGCCGGCAGCACCTCGTAGGGAACACCGCGCACGAAGCCGCATTCGAGCCTGCCCCTTGAGAGCACGTCCACCATCGCCATCTCTTCGGCGACACGCACGGGCTGGCGGCGGTTGGCGACCGGATTTCCCAGGATCAACAGCCGCGCCTTCTTCGTCAGACGCGCCAGCGCCGCAAGCACCAGGGGCGCCGCCGGGTCGACGCAGGTCGCGGTCTGGTGGTGCTCGTTGAGCATGATCTCCACGCCCTCGTCCTCCGCGATCAGCCATTCGTCGATGTAGCGATCGTAGAGCGCGGCACCCTTTTTCGGATCGTAGTTGCGGCTCGGCAGCGAGACGCGGATCGATTCGTATTCGTCCGCCGGCGGCAGATAGGGATAAGCATTTTCACTGAAGTGCCACGCTTTCATCGGCTTGCTCCGGATGTCTCGGCCGCTTGTTTGCCCTGCAGGAACTGCAGGACCGTCGCCGCCGTCGCCGCAGGCTGCTCGACCTGCGGCAGGTGGCCCGGCCTGCGCGATGGTCTCGACCCGCGCCTGCGGGACGAGCGCGGCGTAGCGTGCGAGATAGTCGGCCGAGACGATGCCGTCGCTTGCGCCGCGCACAAACAGGGTCGGCACCTTCACCCGGTGAAGGCGATGCTTGAGCTTGGGATTGTGCATGTACGGCTCCCAGGTCAGCAGCGCCAGCGTTTCGCTGTTGCGGGCGACGATGTGAAGCTCCTCATCCGGCATCGTCGCCAGTTCGGGCGCGTGCCGGGCGGGGTCGTGGAAGCGGAGCTCGTCGAGCTTCTCGCGCGGCATGGCGAAGACGTCGGGAACGTCGAGCTTGTCGGGCGTGCCGGTCTTCACGCCGACCGGGCCGATGAGCACCAGTCGCTCGATCCGTTCCGGCACCTTGGTCGCGATCTCGGCGGCGATCCATCCGCCGATCGAGAGACCGACGAGATCGGTTCGCGCTAAACCCAGGCGATCCATCAGTTCCAGGTAAATGTGGGCAATGTCGTCCACGCTGTCGAGCCAGTCCGGCAGCGACGATTTTCCGAAACCGGGATGCGACGGCGCGATCACGCGCCGGCCTTTCGCGAGCAAGTCGATGAATGGAGTGTCGCGCCCGATGCCGGCGCCACCATGCAGATAGAGAATGGGCTTGCCTTGCCCGCGCTCGAGCACGTCGAGCTCGATCCCCGCAATTGAAATCATGTCAGCAGAGCCCCACTCAATTTGCGGAATGTTGTGATGTCCTGAAGCAACAAATGAGCAAGCTTGTCACTGCGACTTCCGTCGATAGGGACCAAGCGCGGCGCTCGCCTGCTGCGCAAATGACATGTCGATCACATCGCTTGCCTTCATCTGTCCGCCCACCCAGCCCTGCTTGAGAAAGAAGTCGAGGTCCTTCTGGATGCCGGCGGCGTTTACCGCACCGTCGACGTCCACGGCTTGAGAATACATCTCGCGCACGAGACCGGGATTCATATTGAAGCTCTTTGCCATGGTCGCGATAACCTCGTCGGCTCCGACGCCGGCGATCTTTCCGTCCTTGATCGCGTCGTTGTAGAGGCGCGCGCCCCGCAACCAGGCGCGCATGAAGCGCCCGGCGACGTCCTTGCGCTGGGTTGCGAATTTTTCGCTGTAGAAGATCACCGAGATCTGCTGATGGGGATAAAACTCGTTGGTGTCCATGAAACGCACGCCGTAGCCGGCGTTGACGGCGACCGTCGCCTGCGGCTCGATCAACATGGTGCCGTCGAGCGCCTTGTTCTGCAGCGCCGCGATCTGCTGCGGAAACGAGAGATAGACCGGGGTGACGTCCTCGAACCTGATCCCCGCGAACTTGGTCGCTTCGTTGAGCAACGACAGCGCGGTCACGCCTTGGGCCGCAAAGCCCATCCGCATTCCCTTGAGGTCCTTTAGGCTCTTGAACTGGCCGCTGTCGATCAGGTCCTTGCGCATGAACACGGTTTGGTAGAGATACCCCGGCTCGGTGTGCCCGCGATCGGCAACGATGCGAAATTTCACGCCGCGGATCAGCGCATTCCAGAAACCGACCGACAGCGCGCCGCTGCCGACGTCGAGCTCGCCCGTGCCGAGCGGTGCGATGACCTTCGCGCCGGAATCGAGCACGATCAGGTCGACATCGAGGCCCTCGTCCTTGAAGAAACCCTTGTCATAGGCGATGTAGAACGGCGCGTCGCTGGCCGATCCGCCGGTTCCAACCGCGACCTTGTCAGCCGCCGGTGCGGGGCTCGCCACCGTCGCCGCAATCGCGCCCGCCAGGACGGTGCGCAGCACGGATCGCAAGCTCGGCGACATTGGCGTTCTCCCATGTTGTTTTCTTTTGTTGCACCTTAGCCGATCCGGCGAAGAGCGGTAAAGCCGCGCACATGCATGGCTCCTGTCATCAAAGTTTGAACAGCGACTGCGCGTTCCGGTAGCAAATCTTCTCCTTGTCGGCCTTGGCGATATCGAGCGAGTTGATGACCTTCATGGTTTCGCGGATATAGCTGGCCCCGCCCTCGGCGCCGAACGGGGCATCGGAGGCAAACAGCACGTGATCGGCGCCGTAGAATTCGAGTCCGCACACCGTTCCGATGCGACCGCCGCACAGCGCCGTGTCGGCGTAAAAATCCCTGAAGCAGTCCATCAGCGGTTTCCCCAGCATTGGCAGCACGCCGCTGTAATCCTCGTCCGAGGTGCGGCTGCCGAGCGTCGCCCAGCCGGTATCGAGGCGCGCGTCGAAGAACGGGATCATTGCGCCGAGGTGATGGATGAGAATTTTCAGGTTGGGCAGCCGCGTGGTCACGCCCGAGAAGATCAGCCGGGCCATGGTGCAACTCGTCTCATAGGGCCAGCCCAGGATCGCCCAGATCTCGTATTTCGATTTTTTCTCGGCAGGGAAATCCGGAACATTGGGCGTCCGCGCGGGATGCAGCAGCACCGGCTTGCCCGCCTTGGCCGCGATTTCGAAGATCGGAAAGAACCGCGGCTCGTCCAGGCAGGCGCCATTGACGTTGGTATGAAGCTGGAGCCCGTTCGCGCCGCCCTGGATCAGAATACGCTCGGCTTCCTTCGCCGCGGCGTCGGGCGCGTTCATGGGCAGCGCACCGACATAGCCCGCGAAACGATCGGGATACTTCGCGCACAGCTGGGCGAGACCGTCATTGGCGACGCGAGCGAACTCCGGCGTCTGGTCCGGACCGGCCAACGCTTCGAGCGGAGGCAGTCCCAACGAGAGAACTTCCGAATAGTCAGCGAATTCGTCCATCATCCTGAGACGCGCGTCGAGATCGTGGATGGTGCGAACCCCCTGCATCCGCTTGCCGATGTCCTGCGTGCCGCCGGTCGTTTGCGACATTTTCTCGAACAGGCCTTGCGGGAAGAAATGGCAGAAGGCGTCGATATGGCGCATGAGGCGATTCTCCCGATGACGATGTTGTCGTCATTGCCGGGCTTGACCCGGCAATCCATTGCTTTCTTCGCAAGAAGACGGATGCGCGGGTCAGGCCCGCGCATGACGACGCATGACGGTTCCTCTCACTTCCACAACTGCTTGCTCGCCAGCCGCGCACCTTCCACCAGCGCCTCGAACTTGGCCCACATCACGGTGGGGTGCACGCGGCGGTAAAAGGTGCCTTGGGCGAAACCGCAATCGGTGCCGGCGATGACGTTCTCGCGTCCGAGCAGACCAGCGAAGCGCGTGATGCGTTCGGCGATCAGTTCCGGATGCTCGACCACGTTGGTGGCATGGCTGATGACGCCCGGAATGAGCATCTTGCCCTCCGGAAGCTTGACGTTCTTCCACACCTGCCACTCGTGCTCGTGGCGAGGATTCGCCAACTCGATCACATAGGCGCCGGCCCGCACCTTGAGGATGAGATCGACGATGTCCTTGAGCGCGACGTCGCTCACATGCGGCCCCGGCCAGCTTCCCCAGCACACGTGATAGCGCACGCGATCCTCGGGGATGCCCTCGAGGGCGTGGTTGAGCGATTCGACGAATTTGGCGAGCCAGCGGCGATACTCCTCGAAAGTGCCGGGAGGAACCATGCGGTCGAACGCGGTGGCCGCGCGCGCATCGTCGATCTGCAGGATGAAGCCGGCGTCGACGATCGTCCGGTATTCGGTACGCATCGCCGCCGTGACTGCTGAGAGCCACTCCTCCTCGCCCTTGTAGTATTCATCCTTGCGGTCCGGCAGCACGCTCGACGGCGCGACGACCGGCATGAAGGCTTCTTCCACCTTCACGCCTTTGAGCGCGGCTTTGAAATTGTCGATGTCACGCCGCAGGATGTCCTGCCCGATATATTTCACCGGGCCGATGCAGGCGACCATCTTGGCGTTGGCCATCGGCTCACGCACGTCGAGTTCGGCGTAGAACTCCTTGAAGCGCGTCCGGTCGGCTCCCGGGGTCCCGGGCCTGAAGCCCGGCGGGATCGCGCGCAGCTCGAAGCCGCTCAGGCGCTCGACGACATACTGGTTCCAACTGATGGCCTTGCCGAATTCGCCGTCGCTGACGACGTCAACGCCGATTTCCGCCTGGCGGCGGACCACATCGGCGACGGATTGCTTCAGGCAATTCTCATAGGCCGCGTGATCATAGGACTGACCGCCCTGCTTGGCGCGCAGGATGTCCTGCAGTGCCTGGGGACGGATCAGGCTTCCGACGTGGGTGGTGAGGATTCTGTCAGTGCTTCGTTTCATGATTTCCCTTTGGACGCGTTTTCCATGTCACGCCCGCAACGCAACCGGGCGATTTCGTTTTCATCGTAGCCGAGCTCCACGAGAATGGCGTCGGTGTGCTCTCCGAGCGTGGGCGCCGGCAAGGCCCGCTCGTTGCGTTCACCGTCGATCAGAACCGGGCGATGAATGGCGGTGATCTCGCCCTCGGTCGGATGGTGCTGCTGGTAGAAAGAGTTCAGATGGCGCACCTGCGGGTCGTCGAGCACGTCCTGGAGGCCCTGCACGGGCGCGAATGGCACATCATTCGCTTCGAGGACGTTCATCCAATGGGCGCGCGGCCTCGTCTGCACGATCTCGGCAAGGACGCGATTGAGTTCGCCGTAATTCTTGATGCGCAGGTCACGCGTCGCGAACCGTTCGTCCTGCACAAGATCGGGTCGTTCGAAAGCCGCGGCGATCGCCTCGAAGAACTTCGGCTGCGACGAGAGATGGACGGCGAGCAACTTTCCGTCGCCGCAACGGAAGGCAAAGGACTGCGAGGCGGCCACCCTTGTCAGTCGATCACTCTCGATTCCCGCGCGAGTATAGTTCGCGAACGGATCGGGAATGAACGCGATGCCGGCCTCCAGCATGTTGACATCGACACGACGGCCGCGCCCGGTGCGCTCGCGTTCGTACAACGCGCCGAGGATCCCGTAACAAGCGAACATTCCGGTGGCATTGTCCGCGATGGTCGGCCCGCTCGATTGCGGATGCTCGGGATCGAGTTGAAGGCTCAGGATACCGCTCAGCGCGACCGCGACATTGTCGTAGGCCGGACGCGCGCTATAGGGCCCCGAGGCGCCGAACCCCGTGATCGAGCAGTGGATCAGCCTGGGATTGGCGGCGCTGAGGACATCGTCCGTCAATCCGAACTTCTCCATGATGCCGGGCCGATAATTCTCGAGCAGGATGTCGGCGCCCGCGAGGAGCCTCAGCATGACGGATCGGCCCGCTTCGGTGCGCAGGTCGAGCTGAATGCTGCGCTTGCCGCGGTTGTAGGCGACGAAGTTCGGGCTGTATTGCCCGCCCCGGAAACTCCGGAACGGGTCGCCTTGCGGGGGTTCGACCTTGATCACGTCGGCGCCGAGATCGGCCAGCATCAGCCCCGTGAGCGGTGCCGTGATCACCGTGCTGAGCTCGACGACGCGCACGCCTGTCAACACATCCGTCACTGCACGCAACTCCGCCCCTGTTGTCGCTACTCTGCCGCCTGCGTCTGCATCCCCGCGTATTCCTTGTCGGTGAGCGATTGCAGGGTCGGCAGCACCTCGCTGGCAAACAACCGGATGTTCTTCTCGGTGAGGTCGCGCGGCAGGGTGGCGAATTGCAGCAGCGCGAGGAAGTTCTGGAAGCCGAGCAGCCGGTGACTGTCCATCAGACGCTTGCGAACGGTGTCGGGACTGCCGCACAGGATGATGCCCTGCTCGATCAGGGTATCCACGGTGTGCTCCTGGCCTGCGACGGATCGTTTATGGGTCAGCATATTCTTCAACGACTTGGCGCTGAGGTAACCGGGCGGAAACAGCATCTGGAACGGCAGGCGCAGGAGCTTGTTGAATAGCGTCTCGACGTGGCGGCCCGCTTCCTCACGCGCCTTGGCGTCGGTGTCGGAGACGTAGACGGGAGCCGCCCAGCCGATCCGATCGGAACTCGCGGTGTAGCCGTGAACACGCTGGGAAGCCTCTCGATAATAGTTGAGAAAGCGCGCGACCGATTCAACCGGGCTGTAGGTCTGCAGATAGACGTATTTGCGCGATGGATGCGCGGCCCATTCGATGGTCTCGGTGGACCCGGTGGAGGGCGCCCAGATCGGCGGATGCGGCTGCTGGTAGGGCCGCGGCCACACGTTCACGTATTCGAAGTGATAGAACTTGCCCTCGAAAGCGAACGGACCGGGGCGGGTCCAGCTCTGCACGACGAGATCATGCGCCTCCTGAAAGCGCGCGTGGGAGAATGCCGGATTGGCGCCCATCGAGTAGTATTCGGCGCCGATGCCGCGCACCATGCCGGTGATCAGCCGTCCGCCGGTGATGCAGTCGAGCATGGCGTGTTCTTCCGCCAGCGTGAGCGGATGCTCTCGCAGGCAGAAGGCGTTGCCGAGGATGGCGATCTTGGCGTGCTTGGTCCGGCGCGCGAGCGCGGCGGCCATGACCACCGGCGACGGCATCAGCCCATAGGCATTTTGATGGTGTTCGTTGACGGAGATGCCGTCGAAGCCGAGTTCCGCGGCAAGCTCGAGCTCGTCGAGATAGCGGTTGTAGAGCTCGTGTCCCTTTTTCGGATCGAAGTAGGTGTTCGGCAGCACCACCCAGGCCGCGCGATGTTTGTCGGTGTAGCCCATGTCCAGATAGGCATAGGGCATGAGGTGAAACATGAAGACTTGCATCGCCTCGCCTCGCCGATTTGTTTCTTGCTTGTCGACGATTGTACGTCGCCTGCCCTCTTTTACCAGTCGCGCGGGCTTCATGTCCCGGATTTAGCGCAGTGCGAGCGCATAGCAGACAAACGCATGTGCGCTGTGACGCGCGAGTAGTGCGCTGCGCCCGGGGGACGAGGCCGTCACAATCCCAGGTAGGACCGCGCCACCGCGCTATCGCGCGCGAGCATTTTCGCCTCGCCCTCGCCGACGACACGACCGAGCGCGAGCAGGTAAGCACGGTTCGCCGTCGCCAGCGCACGGCGGGCGTTCTGCTCGACCATCAGCACGCTCACGTCGTGGGCGATGCGTGCAAGCACCGCAAACAGCTCGCCCGAAAGACGCGGCGAAAGCCCGAGCGACGGCTCGTCGAGCAGAAGGAGCCTGGGCTGTGTCATCAGCGCACGGCCGATCGCGACCATCTGCCGCTCGCCTCCGCTCATGGTGCGCACGGCTTGGCGGCGCCGTTCGGCGAGGCGGGGAAAAAGATCGAAGACGCGCTCGAGGGCCGCGGCCGCGCCTCCACGCGCACGCCCGACATACGCGCCCAGGGTGAGATTCTCCATCACCGACATCGGCTCGAACAGCCGCCGGTTCTCCGGCACTGTGGCAATTCCCATCTCGACAATGCGATGCGGCGATTGACCCACGAGTTCATGGCCCTCGAAGCGGATCGAGCCGCTCGCCGGACGCAGGAGTCCGGCAATGGCGTTGATGAGCGTGGTCTTGCCGGCGCCGTTGGCGCCGAGGATGGCAACCGCTTCCCCGGCGCGCAGGCGAATGTTGACCTCGTCGAGCGCCTTGTGGCGGCCGTAGGCGTGGCTGAGCCCAAAAACGTCAAGCATGGCGCACTTCACGCATGGCTGAACTCAAACATGGGGGAGCTCAAGCATCGTCGTCACCGAGATAAGCGCGGATGACTTCGGCATCGCGCAGCACCTCGCCCGGTGGGCCCTCGGCAATCTTGACGCCCGCGTTCATGACCACCACGCGCGAACACAATGCGCGTACCGCCGTCATCACGTGTTCGACCAGGATCACGGCGATGCCTTGGGCCGCGAGGCTCCAGACCACGGACATGCCGCCGTCAAGTTCGCCCGGGCTCAGCCCCGAAAGCCATTCGTCGAGCAACAGTACGCGCGGCCGGGTGGCCAGCGCACGCGCGAGCTCGACCCGCTTCTGCTCGATATAGGTGAGCTGATCGAGCCGGTAGCCCGCCTTGAGCAGCAGATTGAGCTCGCCGAGGATGCCGGCGGCCTCGTACTCCGCGTCCTTGTACCGCTTTGGCTCGGCGCCATACATCACGCCCGCCATGACACCGACAATCGCCGGGAGGTTCGGCGGCATGCGCACGAGCTGGAAGGTGCGATTGATGCGCTTGCGCACGCGCAGATGATTGGGAAGGCGGGTGACGTCTTCACCGCCGATGCGAATCGTTCCGGCGTCGCAACGGATGGTGCCCGCGATCAGGTTGAGCAGCGTGGTCTTGCCCGAGCCGTTCGGACCGATCAGGCCCAGAACCTCGCCGGGCGAAACCGAGAGCGACATGTTGCTGACGGCAACGAGGCCGCCGAACGCCTTCGTCAACCCATCGACTTCGAGCAGCGCCGCCATCAGCGCCCTCCGGTCGGTTGGCGACGAACGAGCCGCGCCCAGGTGTCTTCGATGAACCCCGCGATCCCGCGCGGCAACGATATCGGCCGCGAGAGCGAACCCCAAACGTCGATCAGCGGACCGGTGACGCCGCGCGGCAGCGAGATGGGACGGCGCAACACCCGCCAACCATCCTCCACCAGGCCGGTGATACCGCGAGGAAGAAAGTACACAATGATCATGAACACGAGGCCGAGGAACACGCTGAACCAGAATGGAAACCTCACCTGCAGAAACTCCGACAGCAGCACCAGCGGAACCACGCCGAGCACCGGTCCCCACAGCCGCTGCATGCCGCCGAGGAGCGCCATGATCACGACCTGGAAGGAGATCAGCGGATTGAACGCGAAGTTGGGCGTGAGATAGCCAAAGCGCGGAGCCATCACCGCGCCCACGGCGGTCATGAACACCGAGGACACGACGAAGATCGCGACTTTCGCGAGCGGCACATTGATGCCGGCCTGGCGCGCCATGGTCTCGTCATCGCCGATCACCAGCAGCGCCACTCCGAGCCGCGTGCGCCGCAGCAGCCAGCCGACCAGGAACACCAGCACTGCCAGGCCCAGGAGGTGCTCGTAGATCATCGTCGTATTGAACGGCACGAACACGTAGCGGCCCATGGTGTGGGTCTTGTTGATCTCCCACCATACCAGCAGCTCTCGCATCAGCTCCGAAAGGCCGAAGCCGAAGATGACGAAGAACATCCCGGAGATTCGCAGCGTCACCAGTCCGACCAGCAGAGCCATCAGCGTGCCGAGCACGAGCGCGACGCCGAACGTGGCGTAGATCGGCATCTCCTTGATCAGCATCGCGACCGTATAGGCGCCGAGGCCGAAGAACGCCGCGGTGGCGAGCGAGACGTAGCGCGTCGTTCCGGAGAACAGGGCCCAGGCCACGGTCAGCACCAAGTAGCACATCAGATTGACCATGAAGCCGAGGCCGTAGTCGGAAACGAACCAGGGCACGGCCGCGAGCGCGGCTACCACAAGCGCGAGCGCGACGATGGCGAACGCAACCCGCATCAGGGGGTCCCAAACAGGCCGCGCGGCCGCACGAGAAGAACGACGAGGAAGAGGAAGTAGGCGACCGCCAGCGTCAGACCGGAATCCAGGAGATAGGAGCAAAGCGATTCCGCCACGCCCAGCAGCACGCCGGCCACCAGGCTGCCCACCATGTTGCCGACCCCGCCCATCATCACCACCACGAGCGCTTTCATGGTGAACTCGACGCCGATGGCGGGATTGAAGGTGAGGAACGTGCTGATGAGGGTGCCCGCCACCGCGACCAGCGCGCCGCCGCCGGCGAAAGCCAGGGCCGACATGGCGGTCGCGTCGATGCCGACGAGGCGCGCGCCCGTGGGATCGACCGCAAGCGCGCGCATTGCGGCGCCCATGCGCGTGCGGGTCAGGAACAGCCAGAGGGCAAGCCCGACCGCGCAGGCGATGCCGAAGGCGAGCACGCGGTTGGCGGCGAACGTGAATCCGACGACCTGCACCGGCGTATTGAGATAATTGTAGAAGCGGTTATCCGGCGTGAACGCGAGCTGCGCGGCGCCCTTGAGCACGAACAACAGGCCGAAGGTGGCAAGGATGGTATCACCCTCGAGGTCATCGCGCGTGCGCGCGCGCCGCACCAGCGGCAGCATCAGCACGCGATAGACCAGCCAATTGGCGGCAAAGGTCACCGGGACGGAGAGCGCCATCCCGAGGATCGGATCGATATGCGCGAGCGTGAACATCCAGAAGGCGGCGAACGCCGCCGCCATCAGGAATTCGCCATAGGCCAGATTGAAGATGCGGGCGACGCCGTATTGCAGATTGAAGCCGATCGCGATCAGCGCGTAGAGACCGCCGGTAATCACGCCGCCCAGAACGACTTCGATCAGTGACATGCCGCCCCTCGCCGTCATGCCCCGCGCAGGCGGGGCACCCAGTCACCGGCGCTTGTTTCAGCGTTCTCTAGCACAGGCCGGCGTTGCTGGATCGCCCGCTTGCGCGGGCGATGACAGATTTGGGGTCACCACGCCGGCTTGGGAAAGATGATCGGCTTGGCGCCTGGAATATCCGACGGTGCGATTCCGACGAACTGGCCGTTCTGCCACTGCCCCACACCCCATTGCTTGCCGCGGATGTGGGTCTTGAGATCAACCGGCCCGACGATGGTCTGGTACGGCCCGCCGTTCTCGACCGCGTCGAGCACCTTCTTGCGATCGAGCGTGCCGGCCTTTTCGATGGCCTGCTCGAGCACCTGCAAGCTCGCATAGGTGACCGGCGCCGCCCAGCCGTCGGCGGCGCGATTGAGCAATGCCGTCTGACGCTGGACGTACTCCTGTGCGCCCGGCAGCGACGGATCCCAGCCGCCGAGACCCAGCACGCCGTTCGCCTTTTCCTTGAAGTTGGCGCCGTAAGCGGCGAAGGCGGTGCCCACCGCGGTATAGAACGCCTTGGGATTGTAGCCCTGCGTGATCGCGGTGTTCGTCAGCATGAAGGTGTCGGGCGGATAGCTGTAGGCGATGAACGTATCCGCGCCGGAGGCCTTGGCCTCCTTGATCTCGTTGGTCAGATCGGAGGCGCCGAGCGGATAGCTCTTGCTCACCACGATCTCGAAGCCGGCGTTCTTGAGCACCGGCGTGACGCCCGAGGAGGCCTCGGCGCCGAACTGATCGGCGACGTTGAACATCACCAGCTTGTTGTTGATCTTGTTCTCACCCTTGAGCTTGCCCAGAACCTCGACCAGCGCCCCGCCGAAATTGCGCGGCTCGTTGAGGAAGAAGAACAACGTCGGCATCTGCTTGACCAGGTTGGCCGCGTCGTTGGAGTTGGCCGTCACCGCGAGATGCGGATAGCCGTTGCGGGCATAGACCGGCGCCACCGCGAGGTTGAACCCGGTGCTCCAGGGCGGCAGCACGAAATCCACCTTGTCCTGGGTCATCAGCCGCTCGGTGAGACGCACCGCCGCCTCGGCATTGCTGGTGTCGTCATATTCCACGACCTCGACCGGAATTCGCTTGTTGAATTCCTTGATCATGAGGCCGCCCTTCTTGTTGACGTCGTCCACCCACAGCTTGTAGGCGGGCAGCGTCGTCACGGCGGCGCCTTGCGCGTTCACGCCGCTGAGCGAAACGACGTATCCGATCTTGATGCTCTTCGGCGGATCCGCCGCCAGCGCCAATGACGCCGTCGCAACGATTCCGATTGCCGCGGCTGACGCCAGACGGCCCAATTGCCACTTCATTTCTTCCTCCCTCGCAGAATTTTCGTTTCCCGATCCGCCGACCTTCCCATCAGAATGGATAGGGATTCGGCTTGTCCTTGATTGTCACCCATTGCCAGTTCGTGAATTCCTCCCAGTTCGCCGGACCGCCGATGCGCGTGCCGTTTCCCGACGCACCGGTGCCGCCGAACGGAATGTGCGGCTCGTCGGCGACGGTCTGATCGTTGATATGCAGGATGCCCGTGCGGAGCCGGTTGCCGAGCGCCAGTGCGCGGCCGACCGACTGCGAGAACACCCCGGCGGAGAGGCCATATTCGTTGCTGTTGGCGAGCGCGACCGCCTCGTCCTCGCTGGCGAAAGGCGTGATCGCGGCGACCGGGCCGAACACCTCCTCGTCGAAAGCGCGCATGCCGGGCTTCACGCCGGAAAGGACGGTCGGCCGGTAGAACGGACCGTCGAAGGTGCCGCCGGCGCTGAGCTTCGCCCCGGCCGCCACCGTGTCCTTGACGATCCCGTGGATGCGATCGACCTGGGCGCGGCTGATCACCGGCCCGAGCGCCACCTGTCCCGAGGTCGGATCGCCGACGGGAAGATGCTTCGCCTTGGCCACGAGCTTCTCGGTCAGCGCATCGACAATCTTCTCGTGCGCAATGACGAGACCGGTGGTCATGCAGATCTGCCCCTGGTGGAACCAGGCGCCGAACGCGATGGCTGACGCGACCGCGTCGAGATCGGCATCGTCGAGCACGATCACGGCGTTCTTGCCGCCGAGCTCGAGCTGCACTCTCTTGAGATGCTTGCCCGCAAGCTCGCCGATGCGGCGGCCGACCGCGCTCGATCCGGTAAAGGAGATCATCGCGATGTCGGGATCGACGCAGATCGCCTCGCCGGCCTCGGCGCCGCCGGGCAGGACCTGCAGCACGCCCTTGGGCAGGCCCGCTTCCTCGAACAGCCGCGCGATGATGAAGCCGCCGGTGAGCGCGGTACGCGGATCCGGCTTGAGCACGACGGCATTGCCGGTGGCGAGCGCGGGCGCGACCGCGCGGCTCGACAGAATGAGCGGGAAATTGAATGGCGAGATGATGCCGATCACGCCGCGCGGCACACGCCGGGCCAGCGATATTCGGCCGCCGTCGCTCGGCAGCACCAATCCCTGGGGCTCCGTGCACATCGCGGCCGAGCGGTGCAGGATGCTGGTCACCATCTGCACCTCGAAGGCCGCCTTGGCCTCGATTCCCCCGGTCTCGCGCACGATCCAGTAGACGAGCTCGGACTGGTTCTCCTCCATCAGCGCGGCGACCTTGCGCAGGATCGCGGCGCGCTGGTCGTAAGGCGTGGCGGCCCAACCCGGCTGCGCGGCGCGCGCTTCGGCGGCGGCCTGGCGCACGTCCTCGGCGGTGGCATTGCCGACGCGGGTGATGACAGCGCCGGTCGCGGGTTCCAGCACGTCGAGCGAACCGCCGATCGCGGGCCGCCATTGCGCGCCGAACAGCCGTCCGCGCCACATCGATTCGATGAGGATTCTCGGTATCGGCGCGTTCATCCCCGCATGTCCTCCCGGCAGCTGAATTTCGGCTTCGCGCCGGTGTCTGGGATCCGCAATCGTCCGCCGCCGAAGGCAAATATGGATCGTGCCGCGTTTGAGCGGGCCGATGATCGTATACAGGCGGTCATGGGTGGGCAAGATTATCGCGTGCCTGGCGCCGGGGCTTAGGCTTGAGCAATTCTGTGGCGAAAGGTCGCTGATGTGGAGCGAGGCCCTTGCCCGGGCGGGCGAGGCTTGGCTCGTCACCGCGTTCCTATGAAGGACTCGCGGCCAATACTGATAGGAACGTCAAATGCGCTACGCTAGTATCCAACTGGTTACTTATCGCGCGAGCGACCCGGTGACCGCTCGAGGACAAGACCGCGAATGATCGACCCCCCCGCGCTGCCCGATCGCTTCCGCGACGTGGAGCACCTGGAGCAGGTGATGGCCACGCCGTCGGCGGCCTTGAGCACCGCGCTGCAAGACCTTCCGGGCGACATCATCGTCCTCGGCGTGGGCGGAAAGATCGGGCCGTCGCTGGCGCAACTCGCCAAGCGCGCGGCGCCGGGCAAGCGGGTCGTGGGCGTTGCCCGTTTCAGCGAAAAGGGCCTGCGGGAAAAGCTCGCGCGATGCGGCATCGAATGCATCGAGGCCGACCTGCTCGACCGCAAGCAGATCGACGCGCTGCCGAAACTCGCCAACGTGGTGTTCATGGCCGGACGCAAGTTCGGCTCCGCCGGCCACGAGGACCTGACCTGGGCAATGAACGCGCACGTGCCGGCGCTCGTCGCCGAGGCCTTCGCGGGCTCGCGCATCGTCGCCTATTCGACCGGCTGCGTGTACCCCTATGTCAACGTGCATCATGGCGGCGCCACCGAGGCGACCCCGGCGACGCCGCCGCCCGGCGCCTATGCCAATTCCTGCGTCGCGCGCGAGGGCATGTTCCGATATTTCTCGCGCACGCGTGGAACGCCGGGACGCATCATCCGCCTCAACTATGCGATCGACATGCGCTACGGCGTGCTGCACGATGTCGCCACGCGCGTGCTCGCCGGCGAGCCGATCAATCTCACCGCGGGCCACGTCAACGTGATCTGGCAAGGGGATGCCAATGCCATGGTGCTGCGCGCGCTGGGTCATTGCACCGTGCCGTCGAGCCCGCTCAATGTCAGCGGCCCGGAGACCGTGAGCGTGCGCTGGCTGGCGGAATCGTTCGGCCAACGCCTGGGCAAGCCGCCGGTTTTCACCGGGGTCGAAGCGGCCGAGGGCTGGCTGGTCAATACCGCCGAGGCGACGCGGCTGTTCGGCTATCCGAGCGTTCCGCTCCTGACGCTGGTCGATTGGACCGCGGACTGGGTCGGCCGCGGCCTGCCGAGCCTCGGCAAGGACACCCATTACGATACGCGCGATGGCAACTTCTGAGCTGCAGTTCGCCGTCAAGCCGTCGCTGACGCCGTCGGAACTGGACGACGTCGGCGCGCTCGTGGCCGAAGCGCGCTGGAACCAGCTTGCCGCCGATTGGCGCATCTTCATCGAGCTCGGCCGCGTGTACGCCGCGCTCACCGGAGACGGCCGCATCGTCGCCACCACCGCGACGCTGCCCTATGGCGAGCGTTTCGCCTGGATCAGCATGGTGCTGGTGAAGGGCGATTACCGTCGCCGCGGTCTGGCGACCCAGCTGATGCGCCGGGCGATGGACGAGCTCGCGCGCGAGGATCGCATCCCCATCCTCGATGCCACGCCCGACGGGCGCGCCGTCTATCGCAGGCTCGGCTTTGAAGACTCCTGGGGCTTTGCGCGGCTGCTCCGCCGCGAGCGGCAACGCGCCGCCGCTACCTTCGTCGGTCCGGCGGACGTCACCATACGAGCAATAGTCGACCCGGACTGGCCGGCGCTGTGCGCCTACGACGCCGCCGCTTTCGGCGCCGAGCGCGGCGCCGTGCTTGCGGGCTTGCGCGGGCGACTCCCCGCCGCCGAGTTCGTCGCCGAGCGCGCGGGTCGCATCGTGGGCTTCGCGCTGGGCCGCGACGGCGGCCTGGCCGCGCAGTTGGGCCCGTTGATCGCGGATGACCCGGCGATCGCGGCCGCGCTTCTCGCGCGCGCGGTCGACGGCCTCGAAGGCCCGCTGTTCGTCGATCTCGCCGACAGCAAACAGGAGGTGCGGAGCTTCCTCGACGGTCGCGGCTTCACCGAAGTGCGGCCGTTCACGCGCATGCTGTATGGGTCTTCGACGCGCTTCGACGACGCGGCGCGGACCTTCGCCGTCATCGGGCCGGAATTCGGGTAAGGAATTGATGGGTTGGGCATCCCGGGCGCCGCGCAGCGAGAGCGACTGGCGGCAGACCCGGGACCGTTACGGACGCCGGATACGAAGCGATCAAAAAAGCTTGGGCGGATTGATCGGCGGCATCTTCACGTTCTTGTCGAGGAACTCGTTGGTGTAGGCGCTTTTGACGTCGTAGGGCTTTTCCATCTTCAGGTATTCGTCGACCAGCTTGTAGTCGTCCGCCATGCGCTTGTCGTCCTGCCAGCCGAGCGCCACCGTGCGCGCGGTTTCGTCGTTCATCAGAATGGTGACGAGGTGCCAGTTGTCGAGCTCGTTCTGGTAGAGCAGCGCACCGTTGGCCTCGACCAGCGCCTTGACGCAGGGGTCCGGCGTCTTGGCGCATTCCGCGAATGCCTTCTGCGTGATCTTCACGAACTTGTCGGCCTTGTCATGGTTCGCCTTGAGCCAGGCGCCGTTGGCGATGATGGAATTGCCATACGGATTCACGCCCGCGTCTTTCCACGCCAGGAAGCCCATGTCGTTCCCGAGCTCACGGGCGAACACGTGGTGCAGGTTGAAGAACGAGGTGGTCGCATCGACGGTCTTGGATTTGAGCGCACTGAGCTTGGAGTTGGCGTCGATGTTGACCCAGGTCACCGAGTTGGGATCGATGCCGATCGTCTTCGCCAGGGCCGGCCACATCGTGCGCGCACCGTCGCCGGCGGGATTGCCGATCTTCTTGCCGGCGAGATCCTTTGCGCTCTGGATGCCGGAGCTCTTGAGCCAATAGAGACCCTGCGGCGAGTTGGCATAGACGTTCATCACCCCCACGGCATCGACTCCCTTGCCGCGGAACAGGAGTACGCCCGCCATGTCGGACAGGCCGAGCTGAGAGTGGCCGGCGCCCACCTTCTGGGCGGAAGCGGCGGAGCCGCGGCCGGTCTCGAAGTCGACGTCGAGGCCGGCTTGCTTGTACCAGCCCATTTTCTGGGCGTAGAAATACGGCGCGTGATCGCCGCCGGCGACCCAGTTGAGCGTGAAGGTGATCTTTTGCGCCGCGGCCGGAGTCGCGCCGAGTGCAACGAGCGTTGCAAGCGCGACTTTCGTGAAGTTCTTCATGCCGAGCTCCAATGTTGGGGCTAAGGTTGCGCACCGTCTCGACGCGCACCGAATGTCCTGGTAACCGCGTAGTTACGTGGACGATAGGAGCGGCCCCCTGCCCCTGTCAATCAGCCCCTTGGACGAGCGCCCTACTAGGATCATGACTTGCTAGTGTCCCTTTGTTTCCGACGTTCGTAAAAGCGGGTGCTGCGAAATGATACGAACGTCGGAAACGGGACACTAGCGTTCGGCATGGCGAATTCAAAACCACCATCGGCGCACCGGCGCGATCCCGACCGCACGCGTGAAGCGATCCTTCTCGCCGCGCAGCACGAGTTCGCGGCCAAGGGTCTCTCCGGCGGGCGCGTCGATGAGATCGCGCGCCGCGCGCACGCCAACAAGCGGATGATCTATCATTATTTCGGCAACAAAGACGGGCTCTATCTGGCCGCGCTCGAGCGGGTCTATGAGGAGCTGCGCGGCACTGAAAACACGCTCGACCTTGCGCATCTTGCCCCCGCGGCCGCGATCCGGCGCCTGGTCGAGTTCACTTTCGACTATTCCCGTCGCCATCCCGAGTTGATCAGCCTCATCAACAACGAAAACCTTCATCGCGCCCGGCATTTGCGAAAATCGAAGAAGGTGCGCGAGCTGCACAGCCCGTTCGTGAAGCTGCTCGACGACATCCTGCGGCGCGGGGTCGCCGAAGGCGTGTTCCGAACCGGTGTCGATCCGGTCGAGCTCTACATCACCATTGCCGCCGTCGGCTATTTCTACCTCTCCAACAATCGGACGCTGTCGACCATCTTTGGGCGCGATCTCGGCAGCGCGGCGGCATGCCGCAGGCGCAAGCGGCACAATGTCGAATTCATTCTGAACGCGATCCGGGCATGACCACGATCGTCATCCGGGCACCTTGCACGCCGAGAACGTTGACAGTCACCGACGCCCCGGCACAATGTAACCGGCTGGTTACTTGAGGTCGTTGATGGCATTGCGCTGGCAGGACTGGTCCTCGCAGGCGCTCGCCGCGCTGCGCAAGGGCGTGGTGATCCCGGCGCATCCGCTGGCGCTCGATTCCGATCGCAAGCTCGACCCCCGCCGCCAACGCGCCCTCACCCGCTACTACCTCGATGCCGGCGCGGGCGGGCTCGCCGTCGGCGTCCATACCACCCAGTTCGCCATCCGCGAGGCCGGGCTGTTTGCACCGGTGCTGGAGCTCGCCATGCGCGGCGCCGCCGAACGGGCGCATGAGCCGCCGATCATGATCGCCGGCCTCGCCGGCCGCACGGCGCAGGCGGTGAAGGAGGCGCAGGTCGCGCGCGGTCTCGGCTATCATGCCGGGCTGCTCTCGCTCGCCGCACTCAAGGGCGCGAGCGAGGACGAACTGATTGGGCACGCGCAGGCGATCGCCCACGAGATTCCGCTCGTCGGGTTCTACCTGCAGCCGGCCGTGGGCGGGCTCGTGCTCCCGGTCTCGTTCTGGCGCCGCTTTGCGGCCATCGAGAATGTCGTCGCCATCAAGATCGCCCCGTTCAACCGCTACCGGACGCTCGACGTGGTGCGCGGCGTGGTGGAGGCGGGCGCCGCCGACCGGGTCACGCTCTATACCGGCAATGACGATCACATCATCCTCGATCTCCTGACTCCGTTCACGGTGGTGGCGAACGGCCGCGAGACCGTCGTGCGCATCAAGGGCGGGCTGCTCGGCCATTGGAGCGTATGGGTGAAGCGGGCGGTCGAGCTGCTCGACCGCATCCACGCGTCGGTCGCTTCAAACACCGTGCCCGCCGATCTGCTGGCGCTCGAGTCGCAGGTCACCGATTGCAACGCGGCGATCTTCGATGTCGCCAACGACTTCCACGGCGTCATCGCTGGCTGCCATGAAATCCTGCGCCGACAGGGGCTGCTCGCAGGCATCTGGTGCCTCGACCCGCGCGAAACGCTGGGGCCGGGACAGAAGGAAGAGATCGACCGCGTCTGCGCTGCCTATCCGCACCTCAACGACGATGCGTTCGTGCATGCCAATCTCGAGCGCTGGCTGTCGTGACTCGGTTCCCCTACAACAACTCGGCGTGCTCGCGCCCCGCGTGCGAGGGAGCGGACGCTGGAGCCGCCCGCTCGCTGTCGGCGGCCAGGTGTTCGTGAACATCGACTTTTGGCCGGGCCCGTCAACTGGCTCCGAAACGATGCTTGCCGTACCATGCCGCCATGGCCGCCGTCTGACCTGAGGGAGTAGACGTTGGGAGCAAATCCACAAGCGCTGCAACGCTATGCGTGGGCGGTCCTGAGCCACCTCGGGCTGGTGATCGCGTGGTACCTGTTCGTCAAGTTCGGCGAGGTGCCGAAATACGTCATGCCCTCGCCCTACGACACGGTTCACGCACTGCTCGTCCCGAACTATCGCTGGGTGGAAAACATCGCGGTGACGACCACCGAGATTTTCGGCGGCTATTTTCTGGCCGTCGTCTTCGGCATCGGCGCGGCGCTGCTGTTCTCCTGGTTCCGCTGGCTGGAGATGGCGGTCATGCCGCTGTTGGTCAGCCTGAACATGATCCCAAAAGTGGCGCTCGGACCGCTCATCATCGTGTGGTTCAAATACGGCATCGGACCGAATGCCATGATGGCGTTCGCGATCTGCTTCTTTCCGATCGTGCTCACCACGGCGCGGGGCCTGCGCGAGGTCGAGCCGGAACTGCTCGATCTCGTGCACACGCTGCGGGGCTCGCGCTGGCAGGTGTTCACCAAGATTCAACTCCCCGGCGCGCTGCCCTACATCTTTTCCGGCATGAAAGTCGCCGCGATCCTTGCGGTCGCGGGCGCCATCGTCGGCGAGTTCCTCGGCTCCGACCGGGGTCTCGGCTACCTCATGCTGCAGGTGCAGGTCACCCTCGACACCGCCGCGATGTTCATGGCGGTCATCCTGATCACCCTGATCGGAATGGTGCTCTATGGGATGGTGCTGGCGCTCGAGCGCATGCTGGTCGTGCGCGACGCGCGGCTGTCGTAGACGGAAGTCGTAGACGGATTTTGTAGACCATGGGCGAACCGTTCATCCACCTGGCCGGCGTGCAGAAGGTCTACCGCACCCGCGGTGCGGATTTTCTCGCCATTTCCGAGGCGACCTTCGACGTCGAGGCGGGCGAACTCGTGTCGCTGGTCGGGCCCTCCGGCTGCGGCAAGACCACCCTGCTCAAGGTGCTGGCGGGGCTTCATCCGTTCGATTCCGGCGAGGTGACGATCGGCACGAAGGCGCAGCCTTTCGACCCCTCGCGCGACATCGGCATGGTGTTCCAGCAGCCGCTCCTGCTGAAGTGGCGTCGCATCATCGACAATGTGCTGCTCCCGGCGGAAATCCTCGGGCTTCCCATGACCGCGAGCCGCAGCCGCGCACGCGATCTCCTCGCGCTGGTCGGGCTCAAGGGCAACGAGGACAAATACCCCTACGAGCTCTCCGGCGGCATGCAGCAACGCGCGGCGATCGCGCGCGCGCTCATCCATGATCCCAAGCTGATCCTGATGGACGAGCCGTTCGGCGCGCTCGACGCGCTCACGCGCGAAAAGATGAACCTCGAGCTGCTGCGCATCTGGGAAGAGGCAAGGAAAACCATCGTCTTCGTCACCCACGGCATCACCGAGGCGGTGTTTCTCGGCACCCGGGTGATCGTGCTCACGGCCGGACCGGCGCGGATGGCGGACAATTTCCGCGTCGAGCTGCCGCATCCGCGCACGCTCGAGATGAAGACCAGCGAGAAATTCGGCGAATACACCCGGCGAATCTACAAACTCTTGGGCCTGCAGTGAAACGCTCACGACCGATGAAGGATGGCCCTTGTCCGTAAGCCGTCGTGTGGCCTCGATCCGCAGAGGTCACCGCAAGATCAAATCGAGAAGGAAGGTGGAATGACGCAGCAACGCCTCGGCATCATCATGAACGGCGTCACCGGCCGCATGGGCATGAACCAGCATTTGATCCGCTCGATCGTGGCGATCCGCGCCCAGGGCGGTGTCGCGCTGCGCAACGGCGACACGGTGATGCCCGATCCGATCCTGGTCGGTCGGAACGAGGCGAAGCTGGCGCAATTGGCGAAGGCGAACGGGGTCACGCGCTGGACGACCGACCTCAATGCCGCGCTCAAGAACCCGGAAGACACCCTCTTCTTCGATGCGGCCACGACCAAGCTGCGGGCCAAGCTGCTGCGCAAGGCGATCGCGGCGGGAAAGGACATCTATTGCGAGAAGCCGACGGCTGAGAACCTCAAGGATGCCCTCGAGGTGGCGCAGGCCGCAAAGAAGGCCGGCATCAGGCACGGCGTCGTGCAGGACAAGCTCTTTCTCCCCGGGCTGCTCAAGCTCAAGACGCTGATCGACTCCGGCTTTTTCGGCCGCATTCTCGCGGTGCGCGGCGAGTTCGGCTATTGGGTGTTCGAGGGTGACTGGCAGCCGGCGCAGCGGCCGTCGTGGAATTATCGCAAGAAGGACGGCGGCGGCATCATCCTCGATATGCTCTGCCATTGGCGCTACGTGCTCGACAACCTGTTCGGCGAGGTCAAGAGCGTCTCCTGCCTCGGCGCGACCCACATCCCCAAGCGCTGGGACGAGAACGACAAGCCCTACAAGGCCGACGTCGACGACGCAGCCTATGCCACGTTCCAGCTCGCGGGCGGCGCCATCGCCCACATCAACAGCTCCTGGTGCACGCGCGTGCGCCGCGACGATCTCGTTACCTTCCACGTCGATGGCACGCTTGGCTCGGCGGTGGCCGGCCTGCAGAAATGCTGGAGCCAGGCGCGCGTGAACACGCCGCGGCCGGTGTGGAATCCGGACGTGCCGCAGCCGATAAAGTTCTTCGAGACCTGGGCCGAGGTGCCCGACAGCGCCAATTACGACAACGGCTTCAAGATGGAATGGGAGATGTTCATCCGCCATCTCTACGACGGTACTCCGTTCAAGTGGACGCTGGTCGAAGGCGCCAAGGGCGTGCAGCTGGCCGAGGCCGGGCTCAAGAGCTGGAAGGAGCGGCGCTGGATCGATATCCCGCCGCTGAAGGTGTGACGCGCATGTCCCGGACGCGGTGCAGCGCGAAGCGGTGCGCCGCTGATCCGGGACCGTAGATCGGAAGGTCCCGGGTCTGCGGCGCACCATTCGCTCCGCTCATGCTGCGCCGCGCCCGGGACAGGAGACTGTAACTCAAGAGGACCGTACGTGCCCACGCTCAATCTTCCCATCGACGGCGGCAAGCTTGCGCCCTACACCACCAAGCCGCCGCGCGATCTGCCTGCGGCCAAGCCGCCGTTCAACCGCATTGCCTACGCCGCCGCGCATGTCGTCGCCGATCCGCTGGCCGATGCCGATCCCTGGCTCGACTCCGCCATCGACTGGGAGCGCACCATCGCATTCCGACGGCACCTGTGGTCGCTCGGGCTCGGCGTCGCCGAGGCCATGGACACGGCCCAGCGCGGCATGGGCGTCGACTGGACGACCTCGCTCGAATTGATCCGCAGAAGCCTCGCCGCAGCGCAGGATTTTCCCGGTGCCCTGATCGGCTGTGGCGCCGGCACCGATCATCTCGATCCGAGTGACGCGGTGACTCTCGACGACGTCATCCGCGCCTACGAGGAACAATGCGCGGAAATCGAAGCGCTGGGCGGTCGCATCGTGCTGATGGCCAGCCGCGCGCTGGTAAAGGCGGCGCGCACGGGCGACGATTACGCCAAGGTCTATGGCCGCATTCTCAGTCAGGTGAAGGAGCCGGTGATCATCCACTGGCTGGGCGAGATGTTCGATCCCGCGCTCGCGGGCTATTGGGGACACCGCAACCACCATGAGGCGATGGGCGTCGCCGTCGACGTGATCGCGGACCATGCCGCCAAGGTCGACGGCGTAAAGATTTCGCTGCTCGACAAGGACAAGGAGATCGCCATGCGCCGCCGCCTGCCGCAGGGCGTGCGCATGTATACCGGCGACGACTTCAACTATGCGGAGCTGATCGCCGGCGACGCGCAAGGTTACTCCGACGCGCTGCTCGGCATTTTCGACGTGATCGCGCCGGCGGCAGCGTCCGCGCTCGGGGCTTTGACCCGCGGCGACGCAAAGACCTTCCATGACATCCTGGCGCCGACCGTGCCGCTGTCGCGTCACATCTTCAAAGCGCCGACACGCTTCTACAAGACCGGCGTGGTGTTCATGGCCTATCTCAACGGCCTGCAGGATCACTTCACGCTGGTCGGCGGCCAGGAGAGCGCGCGCTCGACCTTGCACCTCGCCGAGCTGTTCCGGCTTGCCGATGCCGCCGGTCTGCTCGCCGATCCCGACCGCGCCGCCGGACGCATGCGGCATGTCATGGCGACCCACGGCGTGCAGGCGTGATGCGCGACCTGTCGAACGACCGCGCGCTCCTGTCGATCAACTCGATGACGGTGAAGCCATGGTCGCTTGTTGAGCTGGTCGAGGGCTGCGCCCGCGCCGGCATCTCCGCGATCTCGCCCTGGCGCGACATCGTGCAGGCCTGCGGCGTCGAGCGTGCGGCGAAGCTCATCCGCGCGCACGCAATGACCGTCACCGGCTTGTGCCGCGGCGGCATGTTTCCCGCCGCCGACGCGGCAGGACGACGCGCCGCGCTCGACGATAACCGGCGCGCGGTCGACGAAGCCGCCGCGATCGGCGCGCAGTGCCTCATTCTCGTCGTCGGCGGCCTGCCGAAAGGCTCGCGCGACATCGATGACGCCCGACGTCAAGTCCGCGACGCCCTGGCCGCGCTCCTGCCCTATGCGCGACAGGCAAAGGTACCTCTGGCGATCGAGCCGCTGCATCCGATGTTTGCCGCCGACCGCGCCTGCGTGAACACCCTCGCGCACGCCAACGACCTGTGCGACGAGCTGGGCGCAGGCGTCGGCATCGCGGTCGACACCTATCACGTCTGGTGGGATCCCGATCTCAAGACTCAGATCGCGCGCGCGGGGGCGAAGATCCTGGCCTATCACGTCAACGACTGGCTGGTGCCGACCACCGATCTGCTGCTCGATCGCGGCATGATGGGCGACGGCGTCATCGACCTGCGGGCGATCCGGAACATGGTGGAGAACGCGGGCTATCGCGGCCACTGCGAGGTGGAAATTCTCTCCGCCGAGAATTGGTGGAAGCGCGATCCCGACGATGTCCTGCGCGTCTGCATCGAGCGGCATCGGACGGTGGTGTAATGGCGCAGCGGGCGTTACTCACGATCCGTCACCCTGAGGTGTTCGCCCACGCAGGCAAGTCTACGCAGCCTGCGCATGCTTGGCTGCATGGCGAGCCTCGAAGGGCGACGGCCCCCGATATCGTGGCCGTTCATCCTTCGAGGCCCTCGCTTCGCTCGGGCACCTCAGGATGACGGATCGAGATAGTGGTCGCGACGTGGCGCAAACAACCTATGACGGCATCATCCTCGGCGCCGGGCACAACGGACTCATCCTGCAGGCCTATCTCGGCAAAGCCGGGTTGAAGACGTTGGCGATCGATCGCCGGCCGATCGCTGGCGGCGGACTGAGCACCCTGGAAGACCCGCGTCATCCCGGCTTCCTGCACAACACCCACGCCTTCTTCCAGCGCGCCATCACCGCGATGCCGTGGTACGGCGATCTCGCGCTCGCACGGCACGGCGCCCATTACATCGAGCCCGAACTCAACGTCGCGCTGCTCACCGCCGACGGACGCGCGCTGGAATGGTGGACCGATCCGCACAAGACCATCGCGTCGTTTGGCGCCTTCAGCCGCCGCGACGCCGACACGCTGCGGCGCTGGCACGACGAGTTCGTGCCGATCGTGCGCGACATCCTGGCGCCCGAGGGCCGCTCGCCGCCGCTGCCGACGCAGGAGCGGCGAGCCCTGTTGGCGCGCACCAGCGCCGGCCGGCGGCTGCTCGAGGTGAGCGCACTGTCGCCGCTGCAATTCGTCGAGCAGGAATTCGAACACCCGACGATCAAGGCCGGTCTCCTGTTCTTCAACGGATTGCGCGAGGTCGACCTGCGGCTGCCGGGCTTCGGCCATCACATCGCCGCCCTGCTGGCGAGCCCGGCCAAGGCGCAGATGTCGCGCGGCGGCTCGGCGGCGCTGGCGCGCGCGCTCGAAGGCGCGGTGCGCGAAACGGGCGGCGAGATCAGGCTGATGACCGAGCCCCAGCGCATCCTGATCGAGGGCGGTCGCGCGGTCGGGATCGAAACCGCCGACGGCGAGGTGATCCGCGCCCGGCACCTCGTCGCCTCCTCGCTCAATCCGCACCAGACATTCCTCGACCTGCTCGATCCCGCGTCGGTGCCGCGCGACATTCGCGACCGGGCGCAACACTTTCAGTACAACCTGCTGGCGCCGCTGTTCGCCCTTCACCTCAATCTCGGCGAGCCGCCGCGCTACCGCGCGAGCGCCGATCATCCGGAGCTGGCGCAGGCGTTCATGGTGATCATGGGGCTCGACCATGTGGACCAGTTCAGCGACATCGTGCGTCATCACGAGGCCGGCACCATCCCGCCGACGGTGATGTGGGGCGCCTGCCCGACCCTGTTCGATCCGAGCCAGGCGCCGCCGGGCCGGCACACCGCGTTCATGTGGGAGAAGCTGCCCTATCGCGTGCATGGCGATCCCGACAATTGGGACCGCCTGCGCGACGACCATGGCGCTGTGATGCGAAAGCTCTGGCAACAGCACGCGCCCAACCTCGCCGACGCGGTCATCGACGCCTTCACGCGCTCGCCGCTCGACGTCGAGCGCTGCCTGCCCAATATGCGCGAGGGCGATCTGCTGGTCGGCGCCTTTGCCAACGACCAGGTCGGCTTTAACCGGCCGTTCGCCGGCGCCGGGACGTATCGCACCCACCTGCCCAGCCTTTATCTCTGCGGGTCGAGCAGCCACCCCGGCGGCAACATCACCGGGCTTCCGGCCTACAACGCGGCGCAGGTGATCCTGGCCGATCTCGGCATCGCGGCGGAATGGATGCCGGCGCCGATCGCGCCGCGCCTGGCGGCGATGTGAGAGCTGATCTGACGCGGCAGGGTTACTCCGCCGCCGCGAGCGCGTCGTGACCCGCCATATGTCGGCCGATGTCGAGCGGATCGGCCTCGCTCGCGCGCGCCTCGTAGACGAAGCGGCCGTTGAAGATGACGACGATGCGGTCGGCGAGCTCGAGCAGCTCGTCGAGGTCTTCGCTCACCAGCAGCACCGCGGCGCCACGGTTGCGCACGGCGACGATCTCGGCATGAATCTGCGCCACGGCGGCGAAATCGAGCCCGAAGCAGGGATTGGCGGCAATCATCACGTCGACCTCGCCGCCGAGCTCGCGCGCCAGCACGGTGCGCTGCACGTTGCCGCCGGACAGCTCGCCGATGGGCGTGTCGGGCGATCGGGTCTTGATTCCGTATCCCGCGATCCCGCGTTCCGCCTGCTCGCGAAACTGGCCGTGCTGGAGCCACCACCCGCCGGCGGCGAGCGGCGGACGATCGAAATCGCGGAACGCCAAATTGTCGGCGACGCTCATGCGGGCGACGCACGCGTTCTTGAGCGGCTCTTCCGGCAGGCACGACAGCCGGTGGCGGCGCATCTCCTCGCGCGTGGCGTGGTAGCGCTCGCCGGCGATGCGGATCTCGCCGCCGCTCGCCTCGCGCTGCCCGGCCAGCACCTCGACGAGCTGGCGCTGGCCGTTGCCGGAGACCCCCGCGATCCCGACGATCTCGCCCGCCTTGATGGTCAGCGAGACCTCGTGCAGCGCCGGCTGGCCGGCATCGTCGAGCGCGCTCAGGCGATCGACGTCGAGCCGTGGCGCCCCGAATGTCGCGCTGCGCGCGGGTGACTTGGTCAGCTCCTGCGCGCCGATCATCATGCCGGCCATGGCGTCGGGCGTGAGGTCGCAGACGCGGCCCACGCCGGCGAGACGGCCGCGCCGCAGGATCGTGACCTCGTCGGCAAATGCCATGACCTCGCGAAACTTGTGCGTGATCATCAGCACCGTGAGATCGCCGCGCCGCACCATCTCTCGCAGCATTCCCAGGACTTCGTCGGCCTCGCCGGGCGTGAGCACCGAGGTGGGCTCGTCGAGAATGAGAAAGCGGCGCTGCAGATAGAGTTGCTTGAGTATTTCGCATTTCTGCCGCTCGCCGGCGGAAATCGCCGAGACCTTGGCGCCCAGCGGCACGCGAAACGGCATGCGCGCGAGGAAGGCTTCCAGCTCCTTCGTCTCGCGGCGCCAGTCGATCACCGCCGGCAGCGCGGAGCGCGCGAGCACGAAATTCTCGGTCACCGTCATGGCCGGAACCGAAGTGAAGTGCTGGTAGACCATGCCGAGGCCGAGGGCGTGCGCGGCACGCGGATTGTCGATCGCCTGTTCACGGCCGTCGACCAGGATGTCGCCGGCGTCCGGCCGGTAATAGCCCATGATGCACTTGACCAGCGTGCTCTTGCCGGCGCCGTTCTCGCCGAGCAGCGCATGGAACGTTGCGGCCGGCACCTTCAGCGAAACCTGGTCCAGCGCAGTGAATTCGCCGAAGCGCTTGGTCATCGCCACCCCCTCGACGCCGAGTCCGCGGTCCGGCACCGCCGGCGGCGGGAGGTGGGAAATCTCCTTGGTGATCTCGATCGTCATGCGATCGCTTCGATCAGGGCGGCGGACCCCGACACCGCGCCGAACACGCCGCCCTGCATCTTGATCATCTTGATGGCGTGCTCGTGGTTGCTCTTGTCGGTGGCGCCGCAGCAATCCTCGAGCAGCAGGCATTCGAACCCGCGGTCGTTGGCTTCGCGCATGGTCGTGTGCACGCAGACGTCGGTCGTGATGCCGGTCAGCACGATGTTCTCGACGCCGCGCAGGCGCAGCATCAATTCGAGATCGGTGGCGCAGAACGAGCCTTTCCCGGGCTTGTCGATGATCGGCTCGCCCGCGCCAGGCGCCAGATCCGAAATGATGTCCCAGCCCGCCTCGCCGCGCACGAGGATGCGCCCGCACGGACCGGGGTCGCCGATGCCGGCGCCGATCCGGCGCGAGCGCCAGCGCTTGTTGTCGGGAAGGTCGGCGAGATCGGGGCGATGGCCCTCGCGGGTGTGAAAGATGTGGAAGCCCTGCCGCCGCATCGTCGCCAGCAGCCGCTTGATCGGCTCGATCGGCGCGCGCGTGAGCGAGATGTCGTAGCCCATCTTGTCGACATAGCCGCCGATGCCGCAGAAGTCGGTCTGCATGTCGATGATGATCAGTGCGGTGTTCTCCGGCCGCAGGTCGCCGTTATAGGGCCAGGGATAGGGATCGGATTTCACGTAACGCTCGGGCATGCGTCCCTCGGATCTACTTGGTGATGCTCAGCTCCGCCGGTGCGCCGACGAGGGTCCGCTTCGGCGAGCAGGTGATGACCATGATGAGCAAGGTCAGGACATAGGGCGCGGCATTGAAGAGATAATAGCCCTGGCTCACGCCGACCGATTGCAGCGCCGGCCCGAGCGCGGCCGCGCCCCCGAACAGCAGCGACGCCCACAGGCACAGCATCGGGTTCCAGCGCGCGAAGATCACCAGCGCCACCGCGGTGATGCCTTGCCCGCTGGAGAGGCCCTCGTTCCAGCTGCCGGGATAGTAGAGCGAGAGAAACGAGCCGCCGACGCCGGCGAGAAAACCGCCGAACATGGTCGCGCGCATGCGGATGGCATTGACCGAGTAGCCCATGGCGCGCGCGGCGTCGGCGCTCTCGCCGGCGGTACGCAGGATCAGCCCCCACCGGCTGGTGGTGAGCGCCCAGACGAGGAGCGGTGCGAGCGCCACGCCGATGAGAAACAGCACGTTGATCCTGAGCGCGGCGCGCACCTGCGGGATGTCGCTCCACCAGCCGAAGTCGATCGCGGGCAAGATTGGCGCCGATGGCTCGATAAGTGGCTTGCCGAGAAAGAATGCAAGCCCGGTGCCGAACAGCATCAGCGCGATGCCGACGGCGATGTCGTTGACCCGCGGCAAGCCGCAGATCGCGGCATGCAACAGCCCCAGCAGCGCGCCGGAGGCGCCCGCCGCCAGCACGCCGAGCCAGGGCGAGCCCGTCAGATATGAGGTGCCGTAGGCACACATCGCGCCCATGACCAGGTTGCCTTCGAGGCCGAGATTGATGCGGCCGCTGCGCTCGGTGATGCACTCGCCGAGGCTGACGAACAGAAACGGCGTGCTCACGCGCAGCGCGCCGCCGAGCACGGCAATCGGCACCACCCACCAGCCGATCCCGGCGTCCGTCATGCCCGTGCCCCCGGCCGGAAGATACGGAAGCGTCCGTAGAGGGTTTCGCTTGCCAGCACCGCGACGAAGATCATGCCTTGCAGCACCAGCACCGAAGCGTCGGGCAAGCCCAGCCGGCGCTGCAGGAGCCCGCCGCTGGCATTGATGCCGCCGAGCAGCAGGGCGACCGGGATGATGGCGAGCGGATTGTGCCGCGCGAGGAAGGCCACGAGGATCCCGGTGAAGCCGTAGCCGGCGGCGAGATTGGCGTTGGTGCGGCCCTGCACGGCGGCGACCTCGACCATGCCGGCGAGCCCGGCGGCGGCGCCGGCGAGAAAGCAGACGATGAGAACGAGCCGCCCGACGCCGAGGCCGACCGCCTTGGCGGCGCGGACATTGCCGCCCGCAATCCGCGCCGCGAACCCGAACGTGGTGTGGAAGATCAACAGGTAGGCCAGGATCGCGGCGACGATGCCGAACACCAGGCCCCAATGCACGTCGGTGCCGGGAATGGTGCCGATCATGTTGGCGGCGCCGATCTCGCTCGTCGAGGGCTTGTTGAGGCTCGCCGGATCGCGCATCGGCCCCTCGACCAGGTGGTTGAGCAGCGCGAGCGCGATATAGACCAGCAGCAGGCTGGAGATGGTTTCGTTGACGCCGCGGTAATGCTGCAAGCCGCCGGACATCGCGATCCACGCGCCGCCGACGGTCATGCCGGCGAGCGCCATCCCCGTCTGCACGACCAGCGGCGGCGCACCCTGCAACAGCAGCGCGGTCGAGGTCGCGGCCAGCGCCCCCATCAGCAGCGCGCCCTCGCCGCCGATGATCACGAGGCCGAGCTGCGCCGGGAGCGCCGTGCACAGCGCCGTGAGGATGAGCGGCGCGGCGCGGGTCAGCGTGTTCTGCCAGGAGAACCAGGTGCCGAACGCGCCCTGGTACATGTAGAAATAGAGGTCGAGCGGGTTCTTGCCGAACAGCGCGACGAAGATCCCGAACGCGATGAGCGCCGCCACCAGGGCAAGCGCGGGGATGACGATATATTCCGCCGCGCCGCCGAGCCGCTCGGTGAACAGGGCCCGCAGCGATTCGAGAGAATTAATGGACAACGGCGCCGCGATCTTGGTGGGCTCCCCTCCCCCTTGTGGGGAGGGGTTGGGGGTGGGGGTCGGTGTCAGCGCACGAGCTGCGTCAACCAACGACTGCCCCCACAGCAATTCCTACCCGCACAGAGCGGGGAACAGATCCAGTTTGTCGCGCTCTTTTGCAACTGACCTCGCGCAAGCGCATCGCGGCCGTCACGAGGTCGCCCCGATGACCCCTTCCACCAGGTAGTTCATCTTTTCGAGCTCGGCGTCGGTCTGGCCGCGATCGATGCCTGACGCGATCACGGTGTTGCCCTTGTTGTCCTTGAGCGGGCCCTTGAAGATGACGTAGTCGCCGGCGGTGAGCTTGGCCTTGACGTCGTCGGCGTGCTTGCGCGCGGCCTCGGACACCTTCGGCCCATAGGGCGCGACCTTGACCACGCCTTCCTTGAGTCCGCCGCGATAGAAGTTCGGGATGGTCTCGCCCTTCGTGTACATCTGCACGAAGCGCGGATAGAGCACCTCCCAGTTCCATTCGGCGCCGGTGAGATGAGCCTGCGGCGCAAGCGGCGCCGCGTTGACGTGATAGCTCGAGACCATGGCGCCGCGGCGCGCGGCGTTCTCCATCACCGTCTTCGGCCCGTCGACGTGGCAGGTGATGACGTCGACGCCTGCGTCCACGAGGCTGTTGGTGGCTTCCGCTTCCTTCACCGGCATCGACCAGTCGCCGGTGAAGATCACCTGCAAGGTCGCGTTCGGATTGGCGAGCCGCGCGCCGAGCATGAAGGCGTTGACGTTGCGCAGGAGCTGCGGGATCGGCTTGGCGGCGACGAAGCCGAGCTTGCCGGTCTTGGTGGAGTGGCCGGCGACGATGCCGGCGACGTATTGCGCCTCGTCGATATAGCCGAAATAGCTGCCGACGTTCTTCGGGTCCTTCTCCGTCCACAGCCCGCCGGCATGCTCGAACCGCGCCTTGGGATATTTGTTGGCGAGCTTGAGCACGTGCGGGCTGAAATAGCCGAACGAGGTCGGAAACAGGAGCGTGGCGCCGTCGAGATTGATCATCGACTCCATGGTCTTCTCGACCGCGTCGGTTTCCGGGACCTTCTCCTCCTCGACCACCTTGATGCCGGCCATCTTCTTCAGCGCGGCGGCGCCGGCGGCGTGCGCCTGGTTGTAGCCGTAGTCGTCGCGCGAGCCGACATAGACGAAGCCGACGACGGTATCCTTGGCGAAGGCGGCGCGAACCGGCAGCGTCGCGGCAAGCGCCGTGGCGGCGGTGCCTTGCAGCAGATGGCGGCGGGAAATCGTGGGAAATGGCATGGGCTCGCTCCTGGTCCTGGTTCGAACAAGCTGGCGGGCGCGGCCCGCTACTTGCGGTGGCCCGACTGATCCCCGGGAGCGATCTCGCAAGCTCCGTGCCATCGCCGGCGAGGGCTGTTATGTCCGTGGAATTCCGAGAGGATTCGTCCGACGGCGGCGCGCCGCGTCGCTTGGCGTCGGGCCCCCCTTGCTCAAGAAATGAGCAAAATTCGCTTGTTGTATGCAATGGAATGGGCGGGCCGACAGGAACGCGCACCCTCCCGAACGGTCGAACCAAGCCACGCGAGGAAGGGCGCGCGCGGCGCTTGCCGCCCGCGCCATTCCAACGCCGCTGGGACAGGTCGCATGCTGCGGCCGGCATTGCGCTCGATCGGCTGGCATGCTGCTTGCTGCCTGTCGGTGACAGGGACGGTGAAGGTGGGCGAGACGGTAGCCGCGATCGTGGAGGCGCATCGCTCGGGCGCGACCAGCCCCGAAGCCACGATCGCGCGCACCTACGCGCGCATCCGCGCCCACGGCGATCCGGCCGTCTTCATCTCGCTGCGCGACGAATCCGACGCGGGCGACGAAGCCAAGGCCATGGCGGCGCGGCATCGCGAAGAGCTTCCGCTCTATGGCGTGCCGTTCGCGGTGAAGGACAATATCGACGTCAGGGGATTGCCGACCACCGCCGCCTGCCCGGCCTTCGCGTATGACCCGGGCAAGGACGCGACCTGCGTCGCGAGGCTCAAGCAGGCCGGCGCCATCGTCATCGGCAAGACCAATCTCGACCAGTTCGCCACCGGACTGGTGGGCGTGCGCACGCCCTACGGCACGCCTCGCAACCTGTTCGATCCGGCGCTCATTCCGGGCGGCTCGAGCTCGGGTTCAGCGATCGCGGTCGGCGCCGGCCTCGTTCCGCTGGCGCTCGGCACCGACACCGCCGGATCGGGTCGCGTGCCGGCGGGACTGAGCAACATCGTCGGCCTCAAGCCGAGCCTCGGCCTGGTCTCGACCGCCGGCGTCGTGCCGGCCTGTCGCACGCTCGATTGCGTGTCGGTGTTCGCGTTCACCGTCGACGATGCCTTCGCCGCGCTCGCGGCCATGGCCGGTCCGGATTCCGCCGATCCCTATTCGCGTCCACGGCCGCTCGGCGCGCCGGGAGCGGTGCCCGCGGGTTTGCGGATCGGCGTGCCCATGCCGGGCCAGCGCCTGTTCTTCGGGGACAAGGTATCGGCCGCCGCCTACGAGGCGGCGTTGGCGCGCCTGGCCGGGCTCGGCGTCACGATCGTGGAGATCGACATCGAGCCGTTCTATGAAACCGCGCGCCTGCTTTACGACGGTCCCTGGGTGGCGGAGCGCTACCTCACCGCCAGATCGCTGATCGCGTCCGCGCCGGAATCGATGCATCCCATTACCCGGCAGATCGTTCTCGGCGGCTCGCATCTCGGCACGGCCGATGCATTCAAGGCGTTCTATGAGCTCGAGGAGTTGCGGCGCGTGCGCGACCACACCTTCGGCGGCATCGACGCCTTGGCATTGCCGACGGTGCCGACGGTCTACACGATCGAGCAGGTGCTGGCCGATCCGATCGGGCTCAACAGCCGGCTCGGCACCTACACCAATTTCGTCAACCTGCTCGACCTCTGCGCGCTCGCCGTGCCGGCGTCGATGCACCCGCACGGCACCCCGTTCGGCATCACGCTGCTGGCGCAAGCCGGCCACGATGCGGCGCTGGCGTCGCTCGGCCGCGTGTTCCATGCCGACACCGGTTTGCCGCTGGGCGCGACCGGAAAGCCGCAGCCGCCGCTTGCGCCGATCTCCAACCTGCCCGCCGCCGGCGAGATCGCGGTGGCGGTGGTGGGCGCGCATCTCACCGGCATGCCGCTCAACGGCGAGCTCAAATCCTTTCGCGCGCGGTTCCTGGAGCGGACCACGACGGCGCCGGACTATCGCATGTTTCTGTTGCCCGGCACCGCGCCGGCCAAGCCCGGACTGCTGCGGGTCGCCGCCGGCCACGGCAGCGCCATCGACGTCGAAATCTGGGCGATGCCGGTGGAGCAATTCGGCCACTTCGTCGAGTCGATCCCGGCGCCGCTGTCGATCGGCTCGCTGGCGGTGGCCGACGGCCGCAGCGTGAAAGGTTTTCTGGTGGAGGCCGAGGCCACGCGCGACGCCCGCGACATCTCCGCTTTCGGCGGCTGGCGCAGCTTCATGAAGCAGATGAAAGTCAGCGCGTGAGCTGCGCGCGACTCCAACGCTACTGCGGCGTCACCGCGGGATATCCCGCAACCCCGCCCGGGAAGCCGATGGTCACGCCGGGAATATCGACCGCGCCGGCATCCCAGTTCTTGTTTGCCAGTTCGCGCACCATCCAGAACGCGACCGTATTGGACAGCATCTCGCGCGGATCGCGCAGCGAATGCTTCATGCGGATCATGAACTGGTCGATCGCGCCGGCCGGGGTCACGAAGTAATCGCCCGGCAGCGGCGGCCGGTCCGGCAGGTAGATGGTCGGGATGCCGGCGAACACCTGATCGGAAACGACCTTGCGGTAGTACAAAGGCCCCCACACCCTTTGCACGTAATAGGCCAGATCCGCGGGGACCAGCTGCGCCTGACTGAGCGAGGGGCGAACTTCGGCATACGGTACGATCTTGATCCGGTCATCGGGCAGGCTGAACCCCGATACCGCCTTGAGAAACAGCACCAGCCAATTGGTCCCTTCGGTCAGTCCCGACGAGACATTGCTGCCGGCGCGGCTGCTCACGAGCACCATCGCGTGCGGCCAGTCGAGCTTGAGCCGGGAGAGCGAGCCCTGCACGTCGGCGGCGCCGCGCAGGGCCTCGAGCATGAAAGTGCCGATCATCACATTCACGAACGGGATCGGATACTCCGCCGACGTGCCGTTGAAGAAATCATCGTTCACGCCGGCGGTGGTGAAGCTGTCTCCGTTCCCGAGCGAGTCGATGTAGTTCAACGTTCGGCCGCAGGCATAGTCGACCAAGGCACGGATCTGCGCCTTGTGGGCGCTCCAGGCCGGCTGGTTCAATTGATCGAGCCAGTTGTCGGTAGCGCGCCGATTGAGCGCGCGCACTTGCGCAGTGTGCGCGCGCAACGAGGCGAGGCGCGCCTGCCAGCGCGCGTCGCCGTTCGACTTGATCTGCGCCAGGTAGGCAAGCGCGGGCCCGATATGGCTGATCGCAGTCAGCTCATAGAACCCGCTGGCGCGATCGGCCCGAAACCTATCCTGACTCAGCCGCGCGCCGCTCGTCCCCTCATAGACGTAGATGTCGGAGCCCATGACCAACACCAGTGGCCCGGACGCAGCGCTCGCGGACTCCGTGGCGATGACGGACTGCGTGAGCATCTGACCCAAGGTGGGCTGCCCGGCGGGATAGCCCGCCTCCCCGCTGCCGGTGAAGTCGAAGAACAGGTCCATGAACTCGGCAGGCGCGGTATAGCCGCTGGTGGTCTGAGCCGGCGCCGGCGCGGCGAGAAACAGCAGCGCGAGCGGCACGAAGCAGAAAAGGCGAATTTTTCGCACGCGGGGCACTCCATCCGTTGTGCTGCGGGACCATACGGCAAAGCAGGCGGTCGCGTGTCAGGATGCCTCATTAGCGTATCCGCCGTCATCCCGCGGCGCACCCCGGCCGGCACCTGTTGCGCTGCCGCCGAAGTCGATTGGCGTCGACGGCGGCGGCGCAAACTCAGTCTCCAGGGACTGGTAACTTAACGAGAAGGCCCACCTCTCCCGTTTCGCCACTACATTTAACCTTGGCTCATTGAATCGCCCGCCCAGCGGCACCCTTTCGGCTGCAACACGGAAAGACAGCTTGCAGTCAGCCCATCATCAGCGGAGTCCCCACACATGACGTACGCCAGCGCTGCCAAGCCCCTGCTTGGGCGATTCGAGACCTATCTCGCGGGCGTTTTCCACCCGGTTCCGCAAGAGCGGGTCATCGCCGGGGCAATACAGTCGTTCTACGGCTGGTTTTTTGCATTTCTCCGCAACGCATTCATCTGCGGTGTCCTGCAGTATCTTGCGGACGCGAGCGGGAGCATTGCGCTCCAGGTATTCGCGATCATCGCCTATGTCGCGCTGGCGGCTTATTGCCTGTCGTACGTCAATGTATGGGTGCTGACCCCGTTTCACTTCGTGAAGCACAAGCGACTCGGGTTCTGGCTCGATGCGCTGGTGACGCTGGCCGTTCTGTTGTCGCTCGGCTACGCGATCCTGGCAGGAACATCGTTCGCCATCGACGAGATCGCGAAGGGCCACGCCGCGTCTCGCACCAACGCTCCTCATAATTCCGCCATCCGCCCTCCCGGCCAGTAGCTCCCAGGCACTTCCACCGGTGCTGACCTTTTTGAGGATGTCATGCGCGGGCTTGACCCGCGCGTCCATCTCCTTACGACATTTCGTGTCCCGGATGCGGAGCAGCGCGAGCGTAGCGAAGTGGTGCGCCGCTGTTCCGGGACCGTCGCGAAGGTGATGTGCGTAACGATCCCGGGTCTGCTGCGCACCACTCGCCTCCGGCTCGCGCTGCGCTGCGCCCGGGACACGCCCCCTATCTTAGTGCCTATGGGCTCAAGCCCCCGGGGCTGAGGGCGGCGCGGGCTCAATGAACGAAATGGAATTCCAGCACGGTCGCGCCGTCCTTGACCGACGTGCGGATGCGGTCGGCATTCATCCGCAACATGTATCCGGCCAGCCGCCGATACCCCGCTTCGGTCTCCATGATCTCCCGCCCGGAGGGCCGCTCATCGGGAAATTCCAGCGCCGCGCCGCGGTAGCTGATTTTCACATCGAGGTTGAATTCGTCGAAGTGCGCTTCGATGACGATCGGCCCTTCCGGCTCGCAGTGCTCGCGGATGGCCTCGATCGCCTGGCTGATGCCGAACGCAACACGCACCATCACGTCGGGACGTGCGCCCCAGCCGCGGCCGGCGGCGTCGAAGAATTCATTCACCTCGGCGACCGCATCCGGGGCCGCCGGATCGAGCGAGAGCTTCACCCGCTGCCGCTGGCCGATGCGAAACAGGCCGTTGAGCAGCAACGCGGTCGTCGTGCCCAGAACGATGGACGAGCTCACGATCGGCTGGATGGCGTGCGGAATATCCGTAGCGAAGCTCGGAATGAGCTCCGCCGCGACGCCGCTGGAGATGCCGAGGCCGATTACGATGGTGCGGCGCGCGTCCAGCATGCGCGAGGTGATCGTCTGCAGCCCGCTGATCAGGACGAAGCAAGCCGAGAACAACAGCGCCGCTCCCATGACCGGACGCGGCATCAGGATGAGCGAGCCGGTGGCCGATGGAAGAAAAGCCAAGGCAAGAAGGATTGCGCCGATTGCAAATCCGATGACCCGGCTGCTGACGCCGGTCGCCGCCTGCAGGCCGATATTGGCGGTCGACGGCGTGAGCCCCAGCGTGCCCACGAGCCCGGCGAACATGTTGGCCAGCCCGTTGGCGAGCGTGCCGCGGCTGATCGAGCCCATCTCGGCCCGCACCCATCCAGCGTCGTTGATCCGTTGCAGCGCCGTGATGTCGCCGATTCCCTTGAGCGTGACGGCGAGCGCCGCGACCGTGAACGGCAGGATCATGTCCGCCGAGAACGCCCAGCCGCCGTGAGCGAAATGCGGGATCGCGAACAGACGCAACTCGCCGAGCACGCTCAGCGCTTCTCTCGGCAACACCCCGGTGAGGACCGCCAACCCGTAACCGACCGAGATCCCGACCATGGTGCAGAGCAGCTTGGCCTGGCCCCTGCCCCAGACGTTCAAGCCGACGGTGGTCATGAGCGTCACCCCCGCGACCAGCCAATAGTCGTGGCCGACCGGCTCCTTCACGCCGATACCGATCATGTAGCGGCAACCAATCGCGGCAATGCTCGTGCCGACCAAAAAGATGACGAGGCCGCCGATCTCGGGAGGGAGCAGCGGGCGGATGCGGTTCAGAATCGGCGACAGCAGGGACTGGATGACGCCCGCGACCATGGTCATGCCGAAGACGAGCGGGAGGCCGCCGAATTTCAAGGCGGCGATGGAGGGCTCGAGGAAGATTGCATCATGGCACGGCGGACACAGAAATCGGCTGCCGACCGGCCCTCTCGGCAGCGACTGCAGGATGGCGGCCACGCCGAGCGCTATCAGCGACAGGCTGAGCATGTTGACCGAATCCTCGGTCGGCAGCTCGGCCAACTGGATGACGAGCGCGGGGAAGATCAGCTGAATCCGCACCAGGCCGACATGCTGGAAGCCGCTGAACACGGTGAAGAGCGGCGGCGGAACGTCGTCGATGCCGTAGACCAGCTCTCCGGGCTTTTTCGGTTGCGCGGACGGCCGCGTGCTTCGCCACGCCTCGAGCCATTGGCTCGGATGCAACGTGCTTCTTACGATTCGAGTTAACCGGGCCCGCCCGCCAGCGTCGGACATGCCCGTTAAGGCCGCAGCTTGCCGATTCCATCGGCTTGCGTGGGGAAGATCAGAAATTCGCCGGTGAAGCCGCCGATGTCGAATAGCCGCCTGACTTCGCCGGTCACGCCACAGAGCGCGAGCTTGCCTTCCCGTCCGGCCGCGGCCCGGTTGGCGATGAGCAGCGCACGAAACCCGGCGCTGCTGATATAGGCGATATTCTTCAGATCGACCACGAGCGAGCCATTGCCGCTCTGCAGCAGCGCGATCAATCGGTCGCCGAATCCTTTCGACGTCGTGCTGTCGAGCCGACCATAGGCCTCGACGACCATGACGTCGTCGGCGATCGCCTCCACCAGTTTCATGCTGGGCTTCCCATCCTCATTCCGCCGGCTTCCGGCTCATTGCCCCAGTCGCTTCATCAAACGCAGGTGATTGGTGCTGTCGCGGCGAGTATATGTCACCTCATCCATCAGATTGCGCACAAAATGCAACCCCACGCCGCCGGGTTCGCGATCCTTGCTGGTGAGGTCGGGCGCCGGTGCCGCGAGCGGATCGAACGGCTTGCCGTCGTCCTCCACGATCGCTTCGACGTTCCCGCGACCCAACGCGATGCGCACAAGGATCTCATGATGCCCCGCGTCCTCGTAGCCGTAGGAAATGATGTTATTGAGGATTTCGTCAAGCGCGACGTTCAGCGCGAAAATGACCGCGTCGGCGAATTGGTGACGGGCGGCGAAGTCGTCGACCATATCCGCCACCCGAGAGATCTCGGACAGGTTGTTGTCGATCCGGATTTCACAGGATGCCGACAACCCGGCCTGCGGTGGCACCGAGGATCCAGTATTCATCGCTGCGACAAGGCCCTGGGCGACTATTCGACGCACTATAGCCGCTTGCGCGGGGTGCGCCATCGCCGGAAGGCGTTTTGCTGCGGGACGGCGCATCGCAGAGGAGGCAGACACTGAACTCGTGCCCCCGCAGAAGCCCGCCGCGACCGGCGACGTCACGTTTTCCCACGCCTCTGGAGCGGCCGGGCGCCGCGCTTGCCGACACCGCGGCCCCGCGTGTACCGTGGGCTTCCCGCCCCATCAACCCGCCGCCCGCTGGCATGTACCGCGACATGTATCCTGACGTGCATCCCGGAATTCAACCCGCTACCGCGGCTTTCCCCGCGCATCCCGCGGCTTCGCCGCCGTCGCGCGTTGTCGCTTGGCCGCCATCCTGCGGCTTGCACGCATCGTGTGGCCGGCGCGCCGGAGCACCCTGCTCTTGACGGCCCGGGGCATTGACGTCCGTTGCTCCGAACGAGCCGCCCCGTGAGCGCGTCGCCCACCGCCGCGGTGCTGGTCGTCGACGACGTGCCGGAGAACCGGGATCTGCTCGTGCGCAGGCTCAAGCGCCTGGGCATCAACGAGGTCGAGCAGGCGGCGAACGGCATCGAAGCCTTGGCGGCGATCGAGCGCAGGAATTTCGACCTCGTGCTGCTTGATATCATGATGCCGGAAATGGACGGATTCGGCGTGCTCGAGCGGCTCAAACAGAACGGGCGCATCCACGATCTTCCGGTCGTCGTCATTTCCGCGCTCAACGAGATCGAGCCGGTGGTCCGCTGCGTCGAGTTGGGCGCGGAGGATTTCATCTTCAAGCCGTTCAATCCGACGCTGTTGCGCGCCCGGGTCTTGGCGAGCCTGGAGAAGAAGGCGTTGCGCGACCACACGCGCGACGAGTTGCGGCGCAAGCAGATGGAGCTCAATGAAGCGCGCACGCTTCAGCTCGCGCTGGTGCCTGCGCCGCTGCGCGATTCGATTTGTGGCCGGACCGCCGCGATCGACGCAGTGCTCGAGCCCGCCAAGGAGGTCGGCGGCGACCTGGTCGATCATTTTCGCATCGGTGACGATCTGCTGGTCGTTTCGGTTGGCGACGTGTCGGACAAGGGCGCCGGCGCCGCGCTGATGATGGCGAGAACGCACGCGCTCGTGCGCGGGCTTTCGGTGCGGCCCGACGCCGGCGCCTTGTTCCGCGAACCGGAAAAGGCCGTGGCGCTGTTGAATGCCGCGCTTGCGAAAGGCAACGACAGCGGCATGTACGTGACATTCCTGCTCGGTGCGCTGGACCTCGCCGGCAACCGGCTGGCCTATGTCCGCGCCGGCCATGTCCCACCCTATCTGCGGCGGTCCGACGGCAGCATCGAGCGACTCGAGCAACTTGGCGGACTTCCGCTCGGCTTGAAAGAGAACGCGGTCTATAAATCGGACACCACGGCCTTCGCCGCCGGCGACGCAATTCTGCTGCTGACCGATGGATTCACGGAAGCCGCTGATCCCACCGGCCAATTGTTCGGCGAAGATCGGATCACGACGTTCATGCAGCAGGCCGATCCGGGCGACCGCGAGCTATTGTCCACGCTGGTCCGGCAGGTCCGCAACTTCGAGGGCGGCCAGCCGCCGTCGGACGACATGGCGGCCATTTTGCTCTCGCTCGGCAAAGGCACGGCGGGATGAACCGCTCCGCCGCTGACCACCTCGGATGTCAGCCTATGATCCGTCAGCGGCACGGCCACGAAGTTTCAGTACCCATCGCGCTTCCCGTATCACCGAATTGCGATTCCAGGTATTAGCGCATCGTGACTCCAACACGAGCTTCCGAAATGACGACAGCCAGCGACCTCCCTGCCGCAACGGCCCGCCGGCCCTGGTACCAAAGCATCGCCGGCAACCTGCTGGTCGCCTTCGCGCTCATTGCCGCGCTGACCGTGGGCGCGACCTTGCTCTCGCTCATTCGCTTCAATCAGATCGATGCGGTGATGAACCGCCTGACCGGGGTCAGTCTCCCGCTGGTCCAATCGTCGCTCGGCGTCGAAGCCAAGACCGCCGAGCTGGTCGTGCTGGCGACCGAGCTCAGCAAGGCGGAAAACGAGGCGCAACGCTTCCAGCGCATGGAGAACCTGTCCGATCAGATCGGCCAGCTCTGGGCCGTCCTGAGCAGGCTGCAGAACATCATCTCCGAAGAGGCGACGGCGGCGCGGCTGCAGCAGCTGGTCGCCGCGATCAACACCAATGTCGGCGATCTCGACCGCTCGACCCGCGAGATTCTCCTGCTCAGCGATCGACGCAGCAAGGCGATCGACAAGGCGGAAGCCACCAACGAGGCAGGGCTGCGCCTGCTGCTGCAGGTCACGGACGATATCCTGTCCCGCATCGGAGCGCGCATCACCCAGGGGGTGGGGGGCCAGACCGATACGCCGGACCTGCAACGCGAGCTTGCGTCGCTGCGCGCTGCCTATGCGGCGCGCGCCGATTTCAATCGGGTCACCACCCTGCTCAACGGGATCGCGACGGCCACAACTCCTGATGCCCTGCCGGGATTGCGCCAGCAACTCGCCGTCGCTACCGACAGCCTGTCACAAAGCGTGGCGACGCTGGCATCGGATGCAGCCCCGCGCATGGGCGACCTTCGCGACGCTGCCCGATCGCTGGCTGCCCTCGGCACCGCCGACGACGGATTGCTGGCGGTCCAGACCAAACTCTTGCCGGAACGGCAGGCTGTCGCCTCGCAGCAGGCAGCTCTACAGGCGATCGGCGTCGATCTGCGCGAGCAGGTTTCGAAGCTCAACGAGAGCGCCGAGCGCGAGGCGACCAGCACCGCGGCGCTGTCGGCGCAGGCGATCGACACCAGCCGGCTGTGGCTCATCATGATCGCGGCTACGAGCCTCATCCTCGCCGGTCTGATCGTCTGGCTGTTCGTGCTGCGCTATGTCGTGCGGCGGCTGACCGATCTCGCGACCGCCATGCTGGCGATCGCCCGCGGCGACCTGGCGACCCCGCTTCCGCCGCCCAACCGCGACGAGCTGGGGGACATGGGCCGGACGCTCGCCGTATTCCGCGACAATGCCCGCGACATCCACGCCGCCAAGGACGAAGCGGAGAAGGCGCGCGCCGAAGCCGAGGCCGCCTCGCGCACGAAGTCGGCGTTCCTCGCCAATATGAGCCACGAGCTGCGCACGCCGCTCAACGCCATCATCGGCTACAGCGAAATCCTGGTCGAGGACGCGACCGACCGCGGCGACGATACGACAGTCGGCGATCTGCAGAAGATCCAGGGCGCAGGCCAGCACCTGCTGGGACTGATCAACGGCATCCTCGATCTTTCGAAGATCGAAGCCGGCCGCATGGACGTCTATCTCGAGCAGATCTACCTCGCGCGGCTGGTCGAGGAGGTCCGCGCGATCATCGAGCCGCTGGTGAAGAAGAACGGCAACACGCTCGTGATCGAATGCCCGGCCGATATCGGCTCCATGCGCACCGATCTCACCAAGCTCAAGCAGAGCCTGATCAACCTTCTCAGCAACGCGGCGAAATTCACCCAGAACGGGCGCGTGACCCTGGCACTTTCCCGCGCGCAGGCGGGATCGGGCCCGGCGCGCATCACCTTCCACGTATCCGATACCGGCATCGGCATGAACGAGGAGCAACTCGGCCGCCTGTTCCAGGCCTTCACCCAGGCCGACACCTCGACCACGCGCCACTATGGCGGCACCGGGCTTGGACTGACCATCACCAGGCACTTCGCCAACATGCTGGGCGGCACGATCCAAGTCACCAGCAAGGCGGGCGAAGGCTCGAGCTTCATCATGGTGCTGCCGGATCACCCGGTCCAGGCGCCGGCGCCGACGGCAGAGGCGGTGTCGGTGGCGGCGGAGGGCAACGGTTCCGGCCTGACGGTGCTGGTGGTCGACGACGATCCCACCGTGCACGACCTGCTGGCGGCGACGCTGGCAAAGGAGGGCCATCGCGTCCTGCATGCGCGCGACGGCGCCGAGGCGCTCGACATCCTGCGCAAGACGCCGCCCGACATCGTCACGCTCGACGTGATGATGCCGAAAGTGGACGGCTGGTCGGTCCTGGGCGTGATGAAATCCGACCCGGCGCTGGATCACATCCCGGTCATCATGATCACCATCGTCGACGACCGCAATCTCGGCTACTCGCTCGGTGCGTCCGAGTTCATGACCAAGCCGATCGACCGCTCCCGGCTGCTCTCGCTGGTGCGCCGCTTCGCGGGCCACGACGCGCAAGCCCGGGTGCTGATCGTCGACGACGATCCCGACGTCCGCGAGGTCGTGCGCGGCACGCTCGAAAGTTCGGGTTTGAAGACATTCCAGGCGGTGAACGGCCGCGCCGCGCTCGACTGGCTCGGAAGCCATCCGCCGCCATCGCTCATTCTCCTGGACCTGATGATGCCGGAGATGGACGGTTTCGAGTTTCTCAATCGGATTCGCGGCGACGACAAGTTCGTCGACGTGCCTGTCGTCGTTCTATCGGCAAAAGAGCTGACCGCCGAGGAACGGGCGTTCCTCGCCGAACGCACGCTGCTCGTGCTGAACAAGGGCGCGCAGCCGATCAGCAGCCTCGGCTCGGCGCTGTCGGCCATCGCCAAGCAGCGCGTGATGCATGCGCCCGCGTCCGAACAAGCTGCAGTTGTGCCGGGGTGAGCCTGATGCCCAAAATCCTGCTGGTCGAAGACAACGAGATGAACCGCGACATGCTATCGCGGCGGCTCGTCCGCAACGGTTTCGAGGTCGTGGTCGCAGTCGACGGCGGACAGGCCGTGACCATGGCCGCCTCCGAGAACCCCGACCTCATCCTGATGGACATGAGTCTGCCCGTCATGGACGGGCTGGAAGCGACGCGTCAGGTCAAGGCCGCACCGGGAACGCGCGCCATCCCGATCATCGCCCTGACCGCCAACGCCCTGGTCGAGGACCGCGAAAAGGCGCTCGCCGCCGGCTGTGACGATTTCGATACCAAACCGGTCGAATTGCCCCGCCTCCTGGAAAAGATCAAGAATCAGCTGGGGGGAAACGGTCCGCCGCGCTGAAGGTGAACTTGCCGGGTCGCTGGCCGGAATGTATGCCGTCTTGTTCTTGCCGCCATATCAGCCCATGTTCCGCTTTGTTGCAGACCATTGATCGCGGGTGCGGCTTTCCGGGCGTGTCTCTAGAGAATCACGGAGTGACCAATGCGGCACATGAAGCCAACGCGGCACATGCGGAGGTGGGGCTATGTGGTCGCGGCCGCGGCAGCGCTATCGGCGATGGCGCCGGAGGCGATGGCGGATGACTCGCTGAAAATCGCGGTTGCCCGCCGTGGAGCTTGGGACACGGCGGCGCCGGACCTCGGCCAGCGCGCCGGCATCTTCCAGAAGCACGGCCTCACGCTCGATCTGACCTACCCGCGGGCCGAGGAGACGATCGAACCCGCCGCGATTTCCGGCCGGGTCGATGTCGGACTGGGCGTCGGCATCATCGACGTGCTGCGCGCGTATGCGACGAAGAATGCCCCGATACGGATCATCGGCGCAAACATGACCGGCTCCCCCAATTACTGGTATGTGGCCGCGACGTCGCCGATCAAGACGGTCAAGGACATCAACGGCAAGACCATCGCCTATTCGAAGGCGGATGCGTTCAGCCAATACGACGTGTTCGACTTCATGCAGCGCTACGGCGTGAAGGCCAGGCCGGTGCTGCTCGCGGGTGGGACCGCGACATTCGATCAGGTGATGGCCGGCAAGATCGACGTCGGCTGGGCGACGCCTCCGTTCGGCGTCGATGCCGTCGAGCAGGGCCGGATCCGCGTGCTCGCGAAGGCCAACGACATCCCGAAGATCCGGGACAAGACGGACAGCGTGACGATCGCGACCGCGGACACGTTGCAGAAGCGCAAGGACGTTGTCGACCGCTTCGCGCAGGCCTATCGCGAGACCATCGAGTGGATGTATTCGGACCCGGCCGCGCTGAAGGCCTATGCCGAGTTCGCGGGTGTATCGGAAGAGGTCGCCCGGCGCATGCGCGACGAATTCTACACCAAGGACATGCTGTCGCCGAACAGCATCGCCGGCTTGGCCGCGACTGCCAAGGAAGCGGCAAAGGCCAAGCAGATCTGGGCACCGCTGTCGCGAAAGCAGACCGCCGAGCTGGTTCAGATCCCGGCCGCTCGGCGAGTCAACGCATCGAGCGGTGGCGGCTGGTTTCGGGGTCTCGCGCCGAAGTGACCGTGACCGTGCGGGTTGAATGCGCCGCACGAGCCGCGCGCGCGGCCTGAAGCTCGCGAACGGCGAAGCACGACCTACCTCACGTTCGGCGGTACTCCGATGGGCATGGCCGCCCGCCGGCGTGATCTCCACCCCCGGCACGACGCCTGGAATGGAACTCCTGGTTGAGGTAGAAGTTGTGTCGGCGCAGTGGAGAAGAGCCATGCGCTGGGATGAACTGCCCCGCAGCGACAATGTCGAGGATCGGCGCGCCGATGGGCCGCGCGGGATGCCGATGGGCCGCACCGGCGGCATCGGGATCGGCACCCTGATCGTGCTCTGCCTCATCGGCTGGGCGCTGGGCATCAACCCGCTCGACCTGATCGAAGGCCAGATCGGGTCCGGCTCAAGCGACACGCAGCAGCAGACACAGCCCGCCCCGGGACGTGAGGCGCAGGCCCCCTCCGATCAGATGGGCCAGTTCGTTGCCGCCGTGCTCGGAAGCACCGAGGTGCAATGGAAGGAGATCTTCGCCGCCGCCGGAAAGACCTATGAGGCGCCGACGCTGGTCATGTTTTCCGGCGCCACGCGCTCGGCGTGCGGGTTCGCGCAGGCCGCGATGGGACCTTTCTATTGTCCGAACGATCGGAAGGTCTATCTCGACACCTCGTTCTTCCAGGACCTCGAGCGACGTTTCCGCGGCTGCGAGGTCGGAAGCAAGGGCTGCCAGTTCTCCCAAGCCTATGTGATCACGCACGAGATCGGACACCATGTGCAGAATCTGCTCGGCATCCTGCCGAAGGTGCAGCAGATGCAGCGCGGCCTGGACCAGGCCGAGGCCAACCAGCTCCAGGTGCGGGTCGAGCTGCAGGCCGACTGCCTCTCCGGCGTGTGGGCGCACCACGCGGAGGAGAAGTGGCGGCTGATCGAGCCAGGGGACGTCGAGGCCGCCATGCAGACGGCGTCAGCGATCGGCGATGATCGTCTGCAGCGCCGAAGCCAGGGCTACGTCGTGCCCGACGCCTTCACCCACGGCTCGTCGGCGCAACGCACGCGCTGGTTTCTCGCCGGCCTGAAATCGGGCGAGCTTGCGAGCTGCGACACGTTCAGCGCCCAGCAGCTGTGAAGTCACGCCGCGGGCGCAGGAGCGCCGGAGCCGAGATTCACACCGGCGGCATGAATGGACCGGCGACCCCTTTGGTCCCGAAGCTCGAATCAACAACTGCCGCGCCACCGGTCGGGAGGACGACATGGCCATATTGATCGCGCAGGCGCGCTTCGCCGCGGACGGCCCGCCGGGGGTTGCGGCCACGCCGGCGGATCGCTTAGAGGCGGATCGCCTGGAGGCCGCCAACCGGCTCGTCGCCAATTTCGGCGGCACCCTCATCGTGTCCTATCGGATATCGGGTGACCACGACGTCCTGCTCATCTTCGAAGCGGCGTCGTACGAGGAAGCGCTGCAGGCGCTCGGCGCCGCGGGAAGCGGCCTGGTCGATCTGAAGATCGTGCGCGTGCTGGCGCCCAACGAGACCAAGCCGGCCGTTGTCGAGTCCCGGACGGAAGCGACGAACTCCCGCTCCGAAGGCGTGAACACCGCACCTCCCGCCGCGGCCGAACCGGGGGCGCACACCGCCGCGCCCGGAGACGAGGGGACGACGGGTGAGCCGGACGCGGACGCCAAGGCCGCAAGCCGGATCCTGGATGCACGGAAAAAGGCCGCGGAGGACATCGCGGCGGGACGCGCGGCGCCGTACTACCTCTCCGCGCCCATGACGCCGGCCCCGCCAAAGCCCGCGCGCGCGCGTGCGAGCAAGGACGATGATCCTGCAAAGAAGCAGTGATGTTCGGCCGGAGTTTTTATCCCGTCCGTCTTCGCGGGCTATGGGCGCGTGGTGCGCTGCAGACACCGATCTTGGGCTTGCCCGATGAGCGGCGCTGCAGATCGCCGCGCAGGTCGGGTAAACGATCTGCATGGATCGTTACGCACGTCACCTTCGCGAAGGTCCCGGACAGCGGCGCACCGCTTGCTACGCTCGCGCTGCAGCCGCATCACCGGGACCGAAATGTGCTTATCGGTGGCGCCTCATGGCGGGCTTGACCCGCGCATCCATCTCCTTGGCAAAAATATTGCGGAACGTATGAGTGCGAGTTCCATCGGAACTTTTTCGGGGGCACAAACGCGCGACGCGCTCACACCGTCTCCGCGTAGGCCTCGTATTCCTCACGCACCTGCATGATGTGGAGGCGCATGGCGCCCGCGGCGCCGGCGCGATCGCCGCGCAGGATCGCGAGCACGACGCGATCGTGCTCCACGTGCGACTTTGCCAGGCGCCCGAGGTTGCGGAACTGGGCGCGGCGAAACGGCTGCACGCGCGAACGCGTCGCATGCGTCATCTCGGCGAGATAGGCGTTGTGGGTGCCGGCATAGATCGCGGCGTGGAAGGCCTCGTTGACCTCGTGGTAGCGCTGCGGATCGCCGCCCTGGATGAGGGCGCGCAGCTCCTCGTGCACGGCCTCGAGCGCCCTGCGCTCGGCCGGGCTCATGCGCTCGGCGGCGAGCCCCGCGCACAGCGCCTCAAGCTCGGCCATCGCCTCGAACATGCCGAGCAGGCGCTCCTCGCTCGGCCGCGCCACCACCGCGCCGCGATGGGCGCGCACCTCGACGAGGCCGCTGGCGGCGAGCTGGCGGATCGCCTCGCGCACCGGCGTGCGCGACACGCCGAAGCGGCGTGCGAGCTCGGTCTCATCGAGGCCGGCGCCGGGGACGAGCAGGCCGCGCACGATATCGTCGGCGAGCGCCAGGCGCAGCTCGTCCGCCAAAGTGCGGCGGCCGCGACCGACGACCGGCGAGGTCGTGCTCGCCGCGGTGGCGTGTTCGGCGACCGTCATCACGCCGGCCCCGCGGGTTCGTCGGTGTCGATCATGCTGACGTGAGCGGCCACGATCCGCCAGCCGTCCGCGAACCGGACCCAGGTCTGCATCTGGCGGCCCACCTTGCGCGGCGACGCGGCACGGTGGAACAGGGTCGAGGCCACCGCGACGTCGCGCCCGTACGTGGTGATGACCGTGCGCGAGCGCGTACGCGCCAGCCCGAGCGGCGAGCGGGCCGCGCGGAAGCGCTTGATCGCGTCGTGGCCGTAAAGGTTCTCGCCGCCGCCGTAGCGGATGGTGCGCGGATCGTCGCGAAACAGCGAATTGAGCGTGGCCACGTCGTTGCTCACCAGCGCCTGCTCGTAGCGCTCGAATGCCGCCGTGACCTCGGCAACGACATCGGGTTGATCGATGTCCATCGGCTCGCTCATCTACGGCCTTTTCCGGCGAGCTGACGTCAACGGCACCCAATCATTGACCGTCATCCTGAGGTGCGAGCGTAGCGAGCCTCGAAGGATGAACGGCCCCTCCCTCGCGGCGAGATCCGGGCCGTCGCCCTTCGAGGCCCGCGAAGACGCGGGCACCTCAGGGTGACGGTCACGGTGAGTGGTGAATGCTGTGCTCATTTGCGCGCGCGCGCTTTCCTGTTCCCGTCGAGCGACGGCCGGGTCGCGGCGACGACGCCCGCCTGTTCGAGCGCGTGGGCGATGCGGAGCGCGACGTCCTCGCGCCACGGCGCCGCGATGATTTGAACTCCAATCGGCATGGGAGCAAGGGGCACGGGCACCGCCACCACCGGCAGGCCGATGAACGAAATCGGCTGGGTGTAGATGCCGAGATTGGCGCGCACATTGAGCTCGACGCCGTCAAGCATGAAGGTCTGCTGGCCGATGGCGGGGGCGGTGCACGGCGTCGCCGGCGCGAGGATGGCGTCGACATCCGCAAACAGCGCGAGCATTTGCTCGCGATACCAGCGCCGGAATTTCTGCGCCTTGGTGACGTAGGAGCCGGGGATCATCGCGCCCGCGATCAAGCGGTCGCGCACGGCGGGATCGAAATCGCGCGCACGCGTCCGCAGCCGGTCGACGTGCAGCGCGGCGCCTTCGCTCGCGGTAATGACGTAGGCCGCGGCACGCGCGCGCGCCGCTTCGGGAAGCTCGATCTCGCGCGCGACATCGAGCGCGGCGGCGACGCGCGCGAGCGCGGTCTTCGCTTCCGGCGACGCGCCGGCGCGGAAGTAGCCGCCGGCGATGGCGATGCGCAGGCCGTCGCTGCCCCGGCCCAGCAATGGCGTCACCGCCTCCACCGGACGATCGACGCAGACCGGATCATCGCCGTCGTGCCCCTGCATCGCGTCGTAGGCGAGCGCGAGATCGCGCGTCCCGCGCGCGAGCGGCCCGACATGATCGAGGCTCGCCACGAACGGAAAGGTGTGCGCGCGCGAGAGCCGGCCGTAGGTGGGCTTGAGGCCGAAGACGCCGCACAGCGACGACGGCACTCTGATCGACCCGTTCGTATCCGAGCCCAGCGCGAGCGGCACGAGCCCACCGCCGACCGCGGCGCCGGAGCCGCCGGAAGAGCCGCCGGTCATGCGGCTCGGATCATGCGGGTTGCGTGAGGCGCCGTCATGCACGTTCTCGCCGGTGAAGTCGTAGGCGTATTCGCCCATGTTGAGCGCGCCCACCAGCACGGCGCCCTGCGCTTCGAGGCGCGCGATCACGGTGGCGTCGCGCGCCGCCGGCGCGCGGTCGCGATTGATCTTGGAGCCGGCGAGCGTCGGCAGGCCCGCGACGTCGAACAGGTTCTTGACCGCGAACGGCACGCCGGCGAGCGGCCCGAGCGGGCGGTTCGCCGCGCGCGCCGCGTCGATCGCCTTGGCCTTGCCGCGCGCGCGCGCCTCGACCACGGCGGTGAAGGCGTTCAGCACGGTGTCGTATGTCGCGATCCGTGCCAGCGCGGCGTCGACCACCGCGGCCGCGCTGGTGGTGCCGTCGGCGACGGCTGCGGCGATCTCGCTCGCGTGGGACCAGGCGGTGACCATCAGGCGGGTCTCGGGACGACGGGCAAAAGCGCGCAATTCCGCGATCGCGCCGCGATTCCGGTCTGCCGACGCAGACCGATTGGTCCGATGACGGAGTGGGCGGCGCCACATCGTCCCCTCCCCCGCTTGCGGGGGAGGGACAGGGTGGGGGCGGGCGTCATGATTCGTGCAGTCATGCCCCCTCCCCACCCCTCCCCCGCAAGCGGGGGAGGGCGCAGACCGAATTTGCGGCGGGTGCTGATGCCAATTCACGGCGGCGCGCTCTTCACAGAAGTGTAGCTAAGCCACGAAGACCGGCGCTGGCTCGGCATCGTCCGGCAGCGGGAAATCCGCGAACGAAGCCGCCAGCCGCAGCGTAACCTCGAGGTTGGCCCTGATCGCGGGCTTCCACGCCGGCTCGACCGGGAGCGCGAGCGCATGCGCGGCAGCGCCGATGAAATGATCGAGCAGCTCGCGCGACACCGACGTGCTGTCGGCGCGCGCGGACTTTGCATGGGTGATCTTCGCGCGCGCGCTTTTGGTGGGCGTGTATTTGCCGCGCGCGGTCTTGCTCGCGCGGGCACCCGGCATCTTTGTTTTGGCCTTCGGCGATTTGGCTCGCTTCGTCATTGGAACCTAAGCTTTGCGGCGAAATCCACCGTCCCTGGCCGCCGTCACGCAAACGTCGGATGGGGGATCGCCGCGAGGAGGTCGCGGGTGTATTGCGCTTCGGGCGCGACCAGGACCTGCTCGGTCGGACCCTGCTCGACGATGCGTCCGGCGTTCATGACGATGACACGATCGCACAACAGCCGCACCACGTTAAGGTCGTGGGACACGAAAAGATACGACATCCCCAGCGAATCCTTGAGCTCCTGCAGCAGATTGAGCACGACCGCCTGCACCGACACGTCGAGCGCGGCGGTCGGTTCGTCTAAAATGACGAGATCGGGATCGAGCGCGATCGCCCGCGCGATACCGACGCGCGCCTTCTGCCCGCCCGAGAGCTGATGCGGAAAGCGGTCGAGCAACTCGACCGGCAAGCCGACCTGGCGGGCGAGCGCCTCGCAACGCGCGCGCACGGCGTCGCCGCCCTTCACGTCGCTCAGCCGCAGGATCGGGTCGGCGATGGCACGCGCGGCGGTGAAGCGCGGGTTGAGGCTGTCGGTCGGGTCCTGGAACACCATCTGGATGCGCTTGCGCATCGGCAGCCTGGCGAACTGCTTGGCCGGGATCGCGCCGATGTCCTCGCCGTCGAACATGATCACGCCGTCGGTCTTGTCGATCAGGCGCATCACCATGGTGGAGGTGGTCGACTTGCCGCAGCCGGATTCGCCGACCAGGCCGACGCTCTCGCCGCGGTTCACGGCGAAGCTGATGCCGTCGACCGCGCGGAACACCTCGGGTACCGGCGCGGGCTTGCGCTGGAAGATCTTCTTGAAGCCGCCCGCCATGCCCTTGCGGGGATATTCCTTGACCAGCTTCTCCACCACAAGCAGTGGGGCGCCGGCCTTCCCGTTGGTCGCGACCGGCACAGCCGCGGCCGGCGCAGCGGCGGGGTCATCCTCCGGAAGGAGATCGCGCAGCGATGCGCCGGGGCGCGGCGTCGCCCGCATCAGCTTGCGGGTGTAGGCATGCGAGGGCGCGGTGAAAATCTGACGCGAGAGCGCGGACTCCACCACGTGGCCTTTTTCCATCACCGCTACGCGGTCGCAATAGGTCGCGGCGAGTCCGAGGTCGTGGGTGATGAGGATCGTCGACATGCCACGCTGCTTGGTGAGCTCGACGATGAGGTCCATCACCGTTTTCTGCGTCGTGACATCAAGCCCGGTCGTCGGCTCATCGGCGATCAGCAATTGGGGACGGCACGCCAGCGCCAGCGCGATCACGACACGCTGGCACATGCCGCCGCTGAGCTCGAACGGGTAGGCGTGGTAGCGCTCGCGCGGGCGCGCGATCCGCACCTGGTCGAGGATCTCGATCGCCTTGTCCGTGACCGCCGAGGAATCCGCCTGCGAATGCTGCTCCAGCACGTCCTCGATCTGGTGCCCGACCTTGCGGATGGGGTTGAGCGCCGCGCGCGGGTTCTGGAAGATCATCGACATTTCGCGCCCGCGCAGGCTGCGCATCTGGTCTTCGCTGGCGGCGCGGATATCGAGGCCGGTGAAATGCACCGCGCCTTCGGCGATGCGGCCGGCGCGATCGAGGATGCGCATCACCGCGTATGACGTGACCGATTTGCCGGACCCGGACTCGCCGACGATCCCCACGGTCTCGCCCTTGGCGATCCGCACATTGACATGCTGCACCGCGCGCACGATGCCGCGGCGGGTGGAGAACTCGACCGTAAGGTCGGAGACATCGAGAAGCGGGACGGATTCGGTCATGGGGCTAGTATCCAGTGGTGTGCGCGCTTCTGTAGGCCGGGATCCTTGGCATGTTGGGTGGGCTCCCTCTCCCATAGGGAGAGGGGTGGGGTGAGGGGTTATGGTCTCCCGATAGATCGGCCCCCCTCACCCCAACCCTCTCCCCGACGGGGAGAGGGAGCTCACCGAATTCGCGGCACGAGGGTCGCGCATTGCCGTCAGCATCACGTGCGGCGCTGCGGATCGACGATGTCGCGCAGCCCGTCGCCGAGGAGGTTGAAGCAGAACACCGCGACCATGAGCGCGGCGCCGGGAAAGAACGCGATCCACCACTCGCCGGACACCATGAACGCCGCGCCTTCCGCCACCATGATCCCCCATTCGGCGGTGGGCGGACGCACGCCCAGGCCGATGAAGGAGAGGCCGGCGGCGTTGAGGATGGCGTAGCCCATGGTGAGCGACATCTGCACCACCATGATCGGCATGATGTTCGGCAGGATCTGACCGAGCAGGATGCGCATCTCGCCGTTGCCGGAGAGCCGCGCCGCCTGCACGAAGCCGGCCTCGCGGCGGACATTGGCCTCGGCGCGGGCGACGCGCGCGTAGAGCGGGAAGTTCACGATCGCGGTCGCCAGGATGATGTTCTGCACGGTGTTGCCGAGCGCGGCGACGATGCCCATGGCCAGGACGAACAGCGGGAAGGCCATGATGGTGTCGGCGATGCGGCCGACGATTCGGTCGGTCCAGCCGCCGAAAAATCCGGCGGCGACGCCGGCGAGCCCGCCCATGAGAAAGACCAGGGCGACCGATGCGATGGCGATGAAGAAATCGAGCCGCGTCGCCACCACGACGCGGCTGAACACGTCGCGGCCAATCTGGTCGGTGCCGAACCAGTGCGCCAGCGACGGTCCCTTGAGCGCCGCCGCGGTGTCGCTGGCGAGCGGATCGTAAGGGACGAGATAAGGGCCGACCAGCGCCGCCAGCACGATCAGCAGGAAAAGCCCGAAGGCGAAGCCGGTGACCGCGTTCTCGCCGAGAATGTAGCGGGCGTGACGCACCGCCGCGCCAAGGCCGGTATTGTGCCGGGCGTCGGACGCGGGGCGTTCGCTCGGCAGGGCGATGTTGGTCATGCCTCGACCCTCATGCGCGGATCGATGACTCCGTACAGGATATCGATCAGCAGGTTGAGCGCCACGTACATCACCGCCATGGTGAGCACGAAGCCTTGCAATGGCGCGAAGTCGGATGCGATCAGCGCCTCGACCGCGAACGAGCCGATGCCGGGCCAGGCGAACACCTTCTCCACCAGCACGTTGGCGCCGAGCAGGAAAGAGAACACCATTCCAAGCGTGGTGATGACGGGCAGCATGGCGTTGCGGAACGCGTAGGTGATGACGACTGTGAACGGCGCGAGCCCGCTCGCGCGCGCGGTGCGCACGAAATCGGAGGAGAGCACGGCAAGCATGGAGGCGCGGGTCATGCGCGCGATCGGCGCCAGCGAGAAGATGGCGAGCGTGAGCGCGGGCAGGATCAACTGCTTGAGGGCGGCGACGAACACCTCGCCGTCGCCGGCGATGAGGCTGTCGATCAGGTAGAAGCCGGTGACGTGCGGCGGCGGGCTGTAGAAGATATCGAGCCGGCCGAGCGGGGGCGGCGCCCAGCCGAGGTGATAATAGAAGACGTAGATCAGGATCAGCCCGGTGAAGAACACCGGCAACGACACGCCGGCGGTCGCGATCACGCGGCAGGCGTGATCGATGAGCGAGTTGGGGCGCGTCGCCGCCAGGATTCCGAGCGGCACCGCGATCACCACCGACACGAGCAGCCCGAGCAAAGTGAGCTCGGCGGAGGCCGGAAGACGCGTCTTGATCTCGTGCCCGACCGGCTGTCCGGTCGTAAGCGAGTTGCCGAGATCGCCGCGCGCCAGATCCTCGACGTAACGGACGAACTGGACGTAGAGCGGCTTGTCCAAGCCGAGCTTCACGCGGATCTGCTGGATCGCCTCCGTGGTGGCTGCGGGGCCGGCGAAATAGGCCGCGGGGTCGCCGGGCAGCGCCCGCGTCAGCAGAAAGGTGACGATCACCACGCCGATGAGGCTCGGCACCGCCATCATCACGCGCTTGAAGATCATCATCAGCATGGTTGCTCTCCCACTCGCGTGTCCCGGCCAAGCGCGCAGTTGCGCGCGCGAGCCGGGGTCCAGGAGTCACAGGCGCCAATGTTGCGCTTCGCGAGTCTTGCGCTGGGTCGATGCAAGTCGGGTGTACCCGACTTGCAAACATGTAGGGACGCGAACGTCACCATCAGCGACTTACCCCTTCGCCAGCGCGCGGTAATCGAGGCGACGGTGGAACCAGTACTGATAGCCCGAGACGTTCTTCTGCATCGCGACGTTGACGAAAGGCTGGTAGAGCGGGATGCGCGGGATGTCGGCGAAGGCGAGATCGACGAAGCCTTTAACATCCTTGTCGTACGCGGCCTTGTTGCCCTCGGCCGCCGCGGTCACCGCGCCGTCGATCAGCGCGTCCATGTCCTTCGACTGGTAGCTCATGGTGTTGAAGATCGAATTCTTGCCGTGATAGCACCAGATGAAGAAGTACTCGGGATAATCGAGCCAGCCCGAGAACACGTTGGTGTAGAGCGGCAGCACCTTCTTGTTGAGCTCGGTGCGCCAGGTCGCGCCCGGGATCTTGTTGATCGTGCACTTGATGCCGATCTGCGCCAGGCTCTCCTGCGTCAGCACGCAGAGCGGCTCGTTGACGCCGGCGAAGCCGAGATCGAAGGAGAGCGTGGTCTCGAAGCCGTTGGGATAGCCGGCCTCGGCCATCAGCGCCTTGGCCTTGGCGATGTCGGTGTTGAACTTGTGCGGCTGCGGCCACGCGACCTCGGTCGGCGCATCGGCTCCCGCGCCGTACATCGGCTTGGCGAGACCGAACAGCACCGCGTCCATGATCTTCTGGTACGGAATGGCGTAGGCGACGGCCTGGCGCACCTTCAGATTGTCGAAGGGCGGGGTCTTCACGTTCATGCCGATGTATTGGATGCCGTTGGAGTACGGCGTCGACACGATGCTGAGCTTGCCGATGTTCTTGAGCTCGACGAAATCCTTGTTGGGCAGGTCGTAGGAAATGTCGGCATCGCCGCGCTCGAGCAGCGCGCGCCGGTTGCCGGCGGACGGCACCATGCGCCACACGATGCGCCGCACCTTCGGCAACGGCCCGCCCGTCCACTTGTCGTTGCGTTCGAGAATGACCTCGGTGCCGGCGTTCCAGCTCACGACCCGATAGGCGCCGCTGCCGGCGGTATTCTGCTTGGTGTATTCGAGACCCCAGGGATCTTTTTCGGTGGCGTTCTTCTTGACCAGCTCCGAATTGTAGACCGCGGGCACGATCACCGCGAGATCGGGCACCGTGAGGCGGTCCTTGCGCAGGAAATCGACGCGGACCGTGTTGTCGTCCACGACCACGAACTGCTCGGGCTTCGACAGCGAGCCGGCGCCCATCTGGAAGGTGGGGAAGCCGCCGACGGTGACGGCGCGGTCGAGCGACCACTTGACGTCCTTGGCGGTGACCGGCGTGCCGTCGTGAAAGACCGCGTTCTTCTTCAGCTTGAAGGTGACCGACATGTCGCCGACGTTCATGTCGTCGGCGAGCTCCATCTTGAACTTGTCGCGATCGTAATATTGCGTTCCGTTCTCGAGCGTCTTCATCTCGTGGCTGATGAGCCGGTCGTAGCAATTCCAGGACACCTCGTAGCCCGGCACGTTGGTGCCGACGCCGTGGATGTCGATATTGTTGGGCCCGCTCTCTGACACGATGAGCAAGGTCTCCTGGCGCGCCTGCGCCTTGGCGGGAGACCAAACGGCCGGTGCTGCCGGCAGGACGCCGCCCGCCGCAAGGGCGGTCATCGATTTCAGAAACTCGCGACGCTTCATGCCAACCTCCAATCGGAACGTGCCCGACCAAGGTTCCGCAAAGGTCATGCCAGGAATGAAAAGGCGCGCGTAATCTCTGATAACCGACTGACATTGATGTGAAATCGACGTGGGACCGCGCGCGCTTGGCGGCCGCGGCGCCCGCAATCCATTGCATACAATTCGCCAGCGCGCGCCTAATCGGTAAGCACGGAAGGTCATCGCCGGGCGAGCGGAGGGAGCGCCTTTCCTGAACGAGAGCGCCCGACATCAGCCTATGCGCTTGGCGTACCGCTGCCCGAAACTTAAGCGATTGCCCAACAAACGGGCGCGCGGTTGGAATTCCATCCCCCGCGCGCGGGCGAGGGCACGCTGGAGCCGCAGGTCCCGCAGGCGTTGCTCAGTCGAAAACCCCCAGCAACCCTTGGCACGTCCATTGCTAATTCGCTGGCGGGATGCCGGTGCGGGTCGCCGGCACAACGATGGAGCGCGCCACCATGTCAAGCTTCGACAACCCCTTCGATCCCGACCGCCGGCTCGATCGAACGGGGTGTGCCTGCGGGGCGCATCGCAGCCAGGCCGAGCACGACGACGCGCAGCGGCAGCTGCAGTGCGCCGCGGTCGAGAGCGAGGAGCAGCGCTACCAGGGCGTGGTCGCCTCGGCGGTGATGCGCGCCGTGTTTCCGCGCGATGCCGCGCGCCGCGCGTTTCTCAAAACGGTCGGTGCGTCGACCGCGCTGGCCGCGCTCTCGCAGTTCTTTCCCCTGAAGACGGCGACCGACGTGTTCGCGCAGGGCGGCGCGATCGAGAAGAAGGACCTCAAGGTCGGATTCATCCCGATCACCTGCGCCACGCCGATCATCATGGCGCATCCCCTGGGCTTCTACAGCAAGCACGGATTGAACGTGGAGGTGATCAAGACCGCCGGCTGGGCGGTCATCCGCGACAAGACGCTCAACAAGGAATACGACGCCGCCCACATGCTCTCGCCGATGCCGCTCGCGATCACGCTCGGCGCCGGATCCACGCCGATTCCCTACACCATGCCGGCGGTCGAGAACATCAACGGCCAGGCCATCACGCTGGCGATGAAGCACAAGGACAAGCGCGATCCGAAGTCGTGGAAGGGCTTCAAGTTCGCGGTGCCGTTCGACTATTCCATGCACAACTACCTGCTGCGCTACTACGTCGCCGAGCACGGCATCGATCCCGATGCCGACATCCAGATCCGCTCGGTGCCGCCGCCGGAGATGGTGGCCAACCTGCGCGCCGACAACATCGACGGCTTTCTCGGTCCCGATCCGTTCAACCAGCGCGCGGTCTATGACGGCGTCGGCTTCATCCACCTGCTGTCAAAGGAGTTGTGGGAGGGCCACCCGTGTTGCGCGTTCGCCGCGTCCAAGGAGTTCGTCACGACGATGCCGAATACCTACGCGGCGCTGCTGAAATCGATCATCGACGCCACCGCCTTCGCGCACAAGGCCGAGAACCGCAAGCAGATCGCCGCCGCCATCGCGCCGGCCAACTATCTCAACCAGCCCGAGACCGTGCTGGAGCAGATCCTCACCGGCACCTATGCCGACGGGCTCGGCGGCGTGAAACGCGACCCCGAGCGCATCGATTTCGATCCATTCCCATGGCAATCGTTCGCGATCTGGATTCTCACCCAGATGAAGCGCTGGGGCCAGGTCAAGGGCGACGTCGACTACAAGGCCGTGGCCGAACAGGTCTTTCTCGCCACCGACACCGCCAGGCTGATGAAGGAGGTCGGGCTCACCCCGCCGACCACCAGCACGAAGAGCTTCAAGGTCATGGGCAAGGCGTTCGATCCGGGCAAGCCCGACGAGTACGTCAACAGCTTCGCCATCAAGCGGGTCTGACCACGCCGTCATGCCAGGGCTCGATCCCATCGGCGCTGACGCCAGAGATCGAGTCCGCGTCGTCATGCGCGGGCGTGACCCGCGCATCCATCGTGTTGCGACACAGGATGGATCGCCGGGTCAAGCCCGGCGATGACCGAGGGAGGAACCGTGTCGCCGGAATCGGAAACATGGGAATGAGGTGGCGCGCGGCGCTGGTGTCACTGTTGCTGTTCGGCCTGTTCGTCGGCGCGTGGCACCTCGCCACGCTCGGGAGCGGCCCCGCCGTCAGCATGGACCCGGAATACGCCAAGCTCGTGGGCGCGACCGCGAGCCAGGGCAAGTCGGCGCTGCCCGGTCCGATCGACGTCGGTGCGAAAATCTGGGAGCACCTGAAGGACCCGTTCTACGACCGCGGCTCGAATGACAAGGGGCTCGGCATCCAGCTCGCCTATTCGATCGCGCGGGTGATGACGGGCTTCCTCCTCGCGGTGGTGGTGGCGATCCCGCTCGGCTTCCTCATCGGCATGTCGCCGCTGATCAGCCGCGCGCTCGACCCGTTCATCCAGGTGCTCAAGCCGATCTCGCCGCTGGCCTGGATGCCGCTCGCGCTCTACACCATCAAGGATTCGAGCCTGTCGTCGATCTTCGTGATCTTCATCTGCTCGGTCTGGCCGATGCTGATCAATACCGCGTTCGGGGTCGCGGCGGTGCGCAAGGAATGGATCAACGTCGCGCGCACGCTCGAGGTCGGCACGTTCCGGCGCGCCTTCACCATCATCCTGCCGGCGGCGGCGCCGACCATTCTCACCGGCATGCGGATTTCCATCGGCATCGCGTGGCTCGTGATCGTGGCCGCCGAGATGCTGGTCGGCGGCACCGGCATCGGCTATTTCGTGTGGAACGAGTGGAACAACCTCTCGCTCACCAACGTGATCACCGCGATCCTGGTGATCGGCGTGGTCGGCATGGTGCTCGACCAGATTCTCGCGCGCGCCACCCGGCTCGTGACGTTTCCGGAGTGACCTCGTGGTGACCTGCAGCATCTCCCCAGCAGAAAGTGTCATCGCCGGGCTTGACCCGGCGATCCATCTGCTTTGCCAAGATTCGCTTGCCAAGAGGATGAATGCGCGGGTCAAGCCCGCGCATGACGCCTGGGAAAAAGCTCTCGAACCAGCGCCCATAGGGCCAAGTCCGGGCATGGCGACCCCATGACCGACAAGTTCATCTCGATCGAAGGCATCACCAAACGCTTTGCGGCGCCGGGCGGCGGCAGCACCACCGTATTCGAGGACCTGTGGCTGTCGATGGCGCGCGGCGAGTTCGTCTGCGTCATCGGTCATTCCGGATGCGGCAAGACCACGGTGCTCAACATCCTCGCCGGCCTCGACGTGCCGTCCCAAGGCGCGGTGATCGTCGACAACGAGGCGATCGAAGGACCGAGCCTCGATCGCGCGGTGATCTTCCAGAGCCACGCGCTGCTGCCCTGGCTCACCGTGATGGGCAACGTCGCTTATGCGGTCTCGTCGAAATGGCGCTTCATGAGCAAGGAAAACCTTCACCGCCAGGCGCAGAAGTTCATCGACCTCGTCGGCCTGACCGGGGCCGAGCACAAGCGGCCGGCGGAGCTGTCCGGCGGCATGAAGCAGCGGGTCGGCATCGCGCGGGCGCTCTCGATCGAGCCGAAGATCATGCTGATGGACGAGCCGTTCTCCGCGCTTGACGCGCTCACCCGCGGCACGCTGCAGGACGAGGTGCGGCGCATCTGCACCGAAACCGGCCAGACCGTTTTCATGATCACCCACGACGTCGACGAGGCGATCTATCTCGCCGATCGCGTGCTGCTGATGACCAATGGGCCCAACGCCGTGATCGCCGAGATCGTCGAGAACCCTCTGCCCAAGCGCCGCCAGCGCAACGACGTCCACCGCCATCCGCTGTATTACGGCGTGCGCAACCACATCATCGATTTCCTGGTGACCCGGAGCAGGAATTTCGCCGAGGAGATGAAGGACATGACTTACGATCGCAGGGCGGTGCCGGTGGTGCGGCCGGGTGCACCGGAACCAGTGGTCGCCACGGAGACGCCGCCAACGCCGTCATGGCCAGGCCTGATCCAAGGCCGGGCATGATCGTTTCCCGACAATAACCAGAGAGGACAAGGAGACACCCATGACCCGTGCCGATCTCACGGAAAAGCTCCTCGATATCAAGCGCGAGAAGGGATGGAGCTGGAAATACATTCACGAAAAGATCGGCGGTACTTCGCCGGTGCTGCTGGTGGGTGCGCTGCTCGGTCAGATGAAACTGACCAAGCCGCAGGCGGCGAACGCCGCCGAGCTGTTCGGCCTGTCGAAGTCCGAAGCGGCGATGCTCAACGAGGTGCCGATGCGCGGCGCCGGCGTGCCGATGCCGCCGACCGACCCGCTGATCTACCGTTTCTACGAGCTTGTGATGGTGAACGGGCCGGCCTGGAAGGCGCTGATCGAGGAGGAATTCGGCGACGGCATCATGTCGGCGATCGACTTCGACATGCAGATCGAGCGCCTGCCCAATCCCAAAGGCGACCGCGTCAAGATCACCATGTCGGGCAAGTTCCTGCCGTTCAAGTATTACGGCAATTCCGGCAACGTGCCGGAATATGGCTTCAAGGAAGAGTGAGCGGTCAGAAGAGTGAGCGCTCAAGCGCGTTCTGTTGAAGCGGAATCAGCGCGAGCGGCAAATACGCTATTCGGCCGCCTGGGCGGAGCCGTAGGCCTGTTCGATCATGAAGCCCGACAGGGTCGAATAGGCAGCGGTCCAGGCGGCGGCCGCCTCCGGCGTCCACTGCGGCCCAAGTCCGCGCTCCAGCGTCCACAGCAGGGCCGCGCCGACCACGGGATAATGTTCCGGCCGTGCGCCGTAGTCGACGTGGCGCTTGGCGAGCGCACTCGCCGCCGGGAGAATGCTGGGCAGATCGGACAGACCGCGCACCACCGCCGCGAGCGTGGCCATGAGCTTGCGGCGCTGCTCGGCCATGTCGCCCTGGAACAGCGGCTTGACCGCAGGGGCGACCTCGAACAGCCGATCGTAGAAGATCTCCGCCGCCTTGTCGGCGATCGGCGCGACCTGCCCGAATGTCTGTTGAACGAGCGTCACCTGTTCCGGGGTCATTGCGCGGACCTTGCTGCCTTGGTTACGCCGCCTCGATGAAGCGGTGCCGTTCGTAGAGGAACTCGAGCACGCGCTGCCGGCATTTGAGGTAGGTCGGATTGGACGCCACTTCGAGCCGACGCCGCGGCCGCGCCAGCGGCACGTCCAGCACCTCGCCGATGCGCGCGGCGGGACCATTGGTCATCATCACGATGCGGTCCGACAGCAGGACGGCCTCGTCGACGTCATGGGTGATCATCAGCACGGTGTTGCGCAGCTTCTGGTGGATCGCCATGACCGAGTCCTGGAGATGCGCGCGCGTGAGCGCGTCGAGCGCGCCGAACGGCTCGTCGAGCAGCAGCACCTTCGGCTCCATGGCGAGCGCGCGGGCGAGACCCACGCGCTGCTTCATGCCGCCGGAAATCTCGGCCGGCCGCTTGTCCTTGGCATGCGCCATCTGCACCAGCTCCAGATTGTGCAGGGTCCAGGCGTGGCGTTCCGGGCGCGACTTCTTTCCGGAGAACACCTTGTCCACCGCCAGCCGGACGTTGTCATAGACGGTGAGCCACGGCAGCAGCGAGTGGTTCTGGAACACGACGGCGCGGTCGGGACCGGGCTCGTTGACCTCGCGCTCCTCCAAGAGGACGCCGCCGGTGGTCGCGCGCGCAAGCCCGGCCACGATGTTGAGCAGCGTGGTCTTGCCGCAGCCGGAATGGCCGATCATCGAGACGAATTCGCCCTTGTCGATGCCGAGCGTGATGTCCTTGAGCACCTCGGTCTCGGCCGATCCGCGGATGAAGGTCTTATCGATGTGATCGAGCTTGAGGTAGGACGTCATGTCGCGATCGCTCTCAATTGGCGGCGGTGCCGTGGGTGACGGCGGTGGCGATGCCCGCCACGATGCGATCGAGCACGAAGCCGATCACGCCGACATAGACGAGGGCCAGGATGATCTCGCTGATATGCGAAGAGTTCCACGCGTCCCAGATGAAGAAGCCGATGCCGACGCCGCCGATCAACATCTCGGCCGCGACGATGGCGAGCCAGGACAACCCGATACCGATGCGCAGCCCGGTGAAGATGTAGGGCGCCGCCGACGGCACCATGATCTTCCAGAAGAATTCCAAGTGATTGAGCCGAAGGACCTGCGCCACGTTGCGGTAATCCTGCGGGATGTTGCGGATGCCGACCGCGGTGTTGATGATGATCGGCCAGATCGCAGTGATGAAGATGACGAAGATCGCCGAGGGCTGGCCGTTGCGGAAGGCGGCAAGCGAGAGCGGCAGCCAAGCGAGCGGCGGCACCGTGCGCAGAACCTGGAAGATCGGGTCGAGCCCGCGCATGGCCCAGGTCGATTGCCCCACCAGCGTGCCGAGCGCGACCCCGACGAACGACGCCAGCACGTAGCCGAACGCCACCCGCTGCAGGCTTGCCGACAAATGCCAGAACAAGCCCTTGTCGAGGCCGCCGCGATCGAAGAACGGATCGATGATCAGTTCCCAGGTGTCGCTGAGGACGCGCGACGGCGGCGGCAGCGTCGAGCCGGTCCGGCGGCAGAGCAGTTCCCAGATCAGCAACGCGACCGCGATGACCACGACCGGCGGCACGACGCGTTCGGCCACCTTGCCGAGCACCGTCGCCGTCCGTGTCGCCAGCGCCCGCCGCTTCGGCGGCAGCGCCAACACCTTCGCTGTCGCGGCCGGCGTGACGGTCGCGGGTTCGGCTTTCACAAGGGGCATGTTCATGACGTGCGTGTCCCGGTCAGGAGTCTCCCGCAAGCGGACGGTCAGCCGATTTCGGCGCGCTTGATCGCCAGGCTCTTCAGGTAGGCGCGCGGATCCTCCGGGTCGAACACCTTGCCGTCGAAGAAGGTCTCCTTGCCGCGCGACGTGGAGGTCGGGATCTGGTCGGCGGGAACGTTGAGTTCCTTGGCGGCTTCGCGCCACAGGTCCTCGCGGTTGACCTTCTTGATCAGCGCCTTGGCGTCGACATCGGGCTCGAACTTGCCCCAGCGGATATCCTCGGTGATGAACCACAGGTCGTGGCTCTGGAACGGATAGGAGGCGAAGTCGCGCCAGTACTTCATGATGTGGGGGCTGTTCTCGACCACCTTGCCGGGAATGCCGTAATCGAATTTCCCCTTCATGCGGTCGGTCACGTCCTCGACCGGGCAGTTGATCCATTGGCGCTTGGCGCAGATGGCGGCCACTTCCTCGCGGTTCTCCATCTTTTCGCACCACATCTGCGCTTCCATCGTCGCCAGCAGCAGCGCCTTGGCGGCGTTGGGATATTTGTCGACGTAGGCCGCGCGCAGCCCGAGCGACTTTTCCGGATGCTTGTTCCACAGCTCGCCGGTGGTGATCGCGGTGTAACCGATGTTCTGGTGGATGAGCTGCAGGTTCCACGGCTCGCACACGCAGAAGCAGTCCATGGTGCCGACCTTCATGTTCGCCACCATTTGCGGCGGCGGCACCACGATGGTCTCGATGTCCTTGTCGGGATCGATGCCGCCGGCGGCGAGCCAGTAACGGATCCAGAGATCGTGGGTGCCGCCGGGAAACGTCATCGCGGCCTTCACCGACTTGCCCGCGGCCTTCTTCTTGTCGAGCGCTTCCTTGAACGGCTTGGTGTCGAGGCCGATCCGCTGCTCGGCGTATTCCTTCCCGACCGAGATGCACTGGCTGTCCAGGTTGAGCCGCGCCAGGATGTACATCGGCGTCGGCACGTTGTTCTGGGTCACCTTGCCGGCGGAGATGAGATACGGCATGGGCGTCAGGATATGCGCGCCGTCGATGCCGTTGCCCTCGGACCCGAGCACGAGGTTGTCGCGGGTGGCACCCCACGACGCCTGCTTTTGCACCTCGACATCGGGCATGCCGTATTTGGCGAAGATGCCCTTTTCCTTGGCGACGAACAGCGGCGCCGCATCGGTCAGTGCGATGAAGCCGAGATTGGCCTTTTTCACCTCGGGGCCGGCCGCCTGGGCGATGTGGACGCCGCCGGGAAATTTCGTCTGCAGAGCGCCGAGCAACGCGGCGGTGCCGGCGGTTGCCTTCAACAGGGCGCGGCGGCTCAACCCGCGGCGGGACTTCATTCCGGTGATTCCAGTGGTGGCCATGTGGGTTCGTTGTCCTCTCGAGACTGTGTCGCTGTTCCCTGACGCCCGCTCGCTCCGCTGCTTGCGGTGACCAAATAAAAAAGCCGCCCCCGGCGCTCGAAAGCGTGTGTCCCCAGGGCGGCGGCGTTGCCTGTCCGGTCCGCAATAAGACCCGTGTCGCCGTCAGCGCTGACGGCGGTCCTCGTCACTTGCTTTACAAGCTTCGTGCCAACTCGCGTCGGGGCGACAAGTCATCGTTATTTCAATCAGATAGCTTGCCGGCCGCGGATCGCCGCGCGCCGGCGACGGGACCCGGCTGCCCGCATCAAGCCCATGCATGCAAAAACTTTGTGCAGCGCAAAAACCTTGGGCGCGCAGCCATCACGCCCGCCGGATGGTCCAGCTATCGAGGTGTGCAGCGACGGCGCCGGGATCGAAGGACGGCCCGGCGAACGCGCCGATCCCATCGGCCGGCTCGCCCGACACCGTGGGCTCCGCGGTCACGATCGCCGCGTCGTAGAGGTCGGGGCGGAACACCGCCTTGGCCGCGGCCAGCATCTCGGCCGACAGCGGCGCCTGCCCCCAACGCACCATCTGGGCGTAGAGCCACGCCGCCTGCGCCGGGTCGGGGCGGGCGGCGCCCTTGCGGCCGACGAGCAGGTAGCGATCGTTCACCCGCACGGTGCCATCGGGCGCGACCTTCATGCGGCCGTCGAGGGTACGGCGGATCACCTCGGAGGCGACGCCGATGCGATCGGGCGCGGCGAGCATTGCCGCCACCTCGTCGCGGTTGGCTTCGTCCTCGATGAAGGCGGCGGCGCGGCCATGGGCGCGCACGAGCCGCAGCAAGGTGTCGGGGTGCTCCTGCGCCCAGCGGTCGCGCGTCGCGAGCACCTTCTCGGCCGCACGCAGCAGGATCTCCGACACGAAATGGAGGATGAAGCCGACGCCGAGGTCGACCGCCACCGAATTCCAGGGGGCCCCCACGCAGAATCCGTCGACGTGTCCGTTGGCGAGGCTGTCGACCATATAGGGCGGCGGCAGCACGACCAGACGGACATCCTCGTCGGGATCGACGCCCCCGGCCGCCATCCAGAAGCGCAGATGATAGTTGTGGGTCGAGAACGGGAAGGTCATCCCGAAGGTCAGCGGCTCCTCGCCCCCGGCCTTGCGCTTGGCGACGACGCGGGCAAGCGCGCGCGCCGACACCATGGGGTCGACGATACTGCCATCGGCTGCGGCGGCGATGGCGGCGTAAAGGGCGGGCGATACCGTGATGGCGTTGCCGTTCATTCCCAGCCCGAACGGCGCGACGATCGGCACCTTGACGTGGCCGATGCCGAGACTCGACGCGATCGCCACCGGCGCAAGCAGGTGCGCAGCATCGAACAAGCCGATATTGAGCTTGTCCCGCACGTTCGACCACGACACTTCGCGCACGAGCTCGATAGCCAGGCCCTCGGCGGCGGCGAAGCCCTTGTCGACCGCGACGATCAGCGCCGCCGCATCGGCAAGCGGGATGAACCCGATCCGCAATCGCGCTTCGCTTGCATTCATCGCAACAACTCCGCGGCCGTGACCACCGACTGGGCGACCTCGGCGATTTTCTTGTTCTCGTTCATCGCGGTCTTGCGCAGCAGGACGTAAGCCGCCTCCTCGCTCAGATTCCGCGCCTTCATGAGAATGCCCTTGGCACGATCGATCACCTTGCGCTCCTCGAGCGCGGTGCGCGCGTGCTCGAGCTCGTCGCGCAGCCGCGCAAAGGAATTGAAGCGCGAGATGCAGAGATCGAGGATGTTCTTGATTCGCTCCTTCTGCATCCCGCCGACGATGTAGGCGGAGACGCCGGCATCGACGGCGGCCTCGATCGAGGCGGTGTCGCTCTGATCGACGAACATGGCGACCGGCCGCTTCACCGCGCGGCTGACCTGGAACATCTGCTCGAGCACGTCGCGGCTGGGATTTTCGAGGTCGATCAGGATGACGTCGGGATCGATCGTGTAGATGCGCGCGAGCAGATGCGACATCTCGTCGACGCGCACCACATGGACGTGGCCGGCCTCGCGCAGCCCGTCTTCCAGGATCGCCGCGCGGATGGGATTCTCGTCGACGATGACGATCTTGAGCGAGGACTGCATGCGCGGCGGGCTAGCTTCAAGCGCCATGCCAACACCGCCCGCGGGCAAGATTCCCACGTTCTGTCAGGCGCGTAACCGGCGAAGCGGCGGCCATCCAAGGACCGGCGCCGCCGCGGTGGCGCAATCTTGGGCAGCGCGCCCAGCAAGCATGCAGCATGCAGCCGCTGCCCAGGCCCTCCCCTGGACGGAACTCCATTCCGGACCGACAGGCAAAATCTCTTTAAATGCAACGATGTCCACAGGGAGTCCTTTGCGCATGATCGCGAATCACCGCTTATGTCGGCGCGTCCACCCGAATCGGGGGAAGAAGGCGTGGCTCGCATGCGCTTCCACGCGGACCTGCACGTCCACTCGAAATATTCCCGCGCGACCAGCCGCGATCTCGATCTCGAGCATCTCGCCGCATGGGCCTGCCGCAAGGGCATCGGCGTGGTCGCCACCGGCGACTTCACCCATCCCGCCTGGTGCGCCGAGCTCAAGCAAAAGCTGGTGCCGGCCGAGCCCGGCCTCTACCGCCTACGCGACGACATCGAGCAGGCGGTGGCGCAGACGCTGCCGCCGGCGTGCCGCACGCCGGTGCGGTTCATGCTCGAGGTCGAAATCTCGACCATCTACAAGAAGGGTGACCGCACCCGCAAAATCCATCACCTGATCTATGCCCCCGACTTCGAGACCGTCGACCGCATGTCGACGCGGCTCGCGCGCATCGGCAATATCGCCTCCGACGGCCGCCCCATTCTCGGCCTCGATTCCCGCGATCTCCTTGAGATCGCGCTCGAAGCCGGCCCCCATGCCTACCTGGTGCCGGCGCATATCTGGACGCCGTGGTTCGCGGCGCTCGGATCGCAATCCGGTTTCAACTCGATCGCCGACTGCTACGGCGATCTCGCCGATCGCATCTTCGCCGTGGAAACGGGGCTGTCGTCCGATCCGGCGATGAACTGGCGGGTGTCGTTTCTCGACCGCTATCGTCTCACCTCCAACTCCGATGCGCATTCGCCGGGCAAGCTCGGGCGCGAGGCCACCACCTTCGACTGCGAGGTCGACTACTTCGCCATCAAGCATGCGCTCGAGAGCGGCCACGGCTATGCCGGCACGGTCGAGTTCTTCCCCGAGGAGGGGAAGTATCACCTCGACGGCCATCGGAAATGCGAGGTGCGGCTCTCTCCCAAGGAGACGCTCGCCCATGGCGGCCTTTGTCCGGTCTGCGGCCAGCCGCTGACGATCGGGGTCGAGCACCGGGTCGAGGTGCTCGCCGACCGCAGCCAAGCGCAGGCGGCGGCGCCGCCGACCGCCGGCGCGGTCTCGAGCCTGGTGCCGCTGCCGGAGATCCTCTCCGAGCTCACCGCCACCGGCGCGGCGTCGCACGCGGTGGCGCGCAGCTACGACCACGCGATCGCCAAACTGGGCGCCGAGCTTTCGATCCTGCAGTCGGTCCCGGTCGAGGACATCGCGCATGCCGGGTCCGCGATCCTGGCCGAGGCGATCACGCGCCTGCGCACCGGTCACGTCATCCGTGATGCCGGCTATGACGGGGAATATGGCGTCATCCGCCTGTTCGAGGAGAACGAACTCAAGCGGCTGACCAGCGGCGCCTTGCTGTTCGACGCGCCGATGTCGAAGCGAAAGCCCGCCGGAGCGGTGAGGCCCGCCGCGCCCTCCCCCGCAGCGCAGGAGGACGCGCCGGTCAAGTCGGCGCGGCCGCTGCTGCGCATCGTCTCCGACCGCACCAGCACCACCGCGTCCGGCATTCTCGCGCAGCTCGACGAGGATCAGCGCGCGGCCGCCGGCATCGTGGACGGGCCGCTGCTGATCGTCGCGGGTCCGGGCTCGGGAAAGACCCGCACCCTCACCTATCGCATCGCCCATCTGGTGGCAGAGCGCGGCGCCGCGGCGGAGAACTGCCTCGCCATCACCTTCACCCGCCGCGCCGCCGCCGAGATGCGGGAGCGCCTTGCACGCCTGCTGCCCACCAGCACGGGCAAGGTCGCCATTCACACCTTCCATTCGCTCGGTCTCGCCATCCTGCGCGAGCATGCGAGCGCAGCCGGGCTCGATCACGGCTTTCGCGTCGCGGGCGAGGCCGAGCGCATCGAACTCCTCGCTGCGACGCTGGAGCTCAGCGCGCACAAGGCCGAACGCCTGCTGCGCGGGATCTCCCGGGAGAAGCGCACGCAGAGCTGGGCGGGCGCCGAGGTGACGGAGGCGCGGGCGGCCTATGCCCGCGCGATGGCGTTGCGCAACTGGATCGACTTCGACGACCTGGTCGCGCTTTCGGTCCGGGTGCTGGTGTCGGATGCGCGCATTACCGAGCTCTACCGCAGCCGCCTGCGATGGATCTCGGTCGACGAATTCCAGGATGTCGACGAGCAGCAATACCGGCTGCTGACCTTGCTGGCGCCGCCCGACGGCAACCTGTGCGCAATCGGCGATCCCAACCAGGCGATCTACGGCTTTCGCGGCGCCGACGCGTCCTGCTTCGACCGCTTCCGGCAAGATTACCCGGAGGCCCGGATCGTACGGCTTGCGCGCAACTACCGCTCGACCGGCACCATCGTCACGGCGTCCTCGCAGGTGATTGCGCCACGGCCGAACGAGCCGGTCGCCGAGATCGTGCGTGACATGCACGAGAGGATCGCCATCCATACCGCGCCGACGGAACGCGCGGAGGCCGAGTCGGTGGTGAAAACGATCGAGCACATGATCGGGGGGCACAGTTTCTTCTCCATCGACAGCGGCCGCGCGGCCGTCGGCCCGCAGGCCAGCCGGTCGTTCGCAGACTTCGCCGTGCTCTACCGCACCGACGGCCAGTCGGCGTCGCTACGCGAGGCGCTCGACCGTTCAGGGATTCCTTATCAGCGGCACTCCCATACGACCCTCGCCGAGGAGCCGGCCGTGCGCACCCTGTTGCAGGAACTCGGCGACGGCAGCGACGCGGCGACGCTGGCGGATGACCTGCGCGCGGCGGGCAACCGGCTGGCGGAGCGCGGCGACGCCGGCGCAGGCGCGTCCATCGCGATGGCGTTGCAACGCCTCATCGCGCTCGCGGAGCGGTTGGGCAACGATCGCGCGCACTTCGCCGATGCCGCCGCGCTCACGACGGAATCGGAATTCTGGGATGCGCGCGCCGACCGCGTGTCGCTGCTGACCTTGCATGCCGCCAAGGGTCTCGAGTTTGCCGTCGTGTTCATCGTCGGGCTCGAGGACGGCCTGCTGCCGCTGCATTGGGGCGAGCCGGACGACGCGGCGATGGCGGAAGAGCGTCGGCTGTTCTATGTCGGCATGACCCGGGCCAAGGACCGGCTGATCCTCAGCCGCGCGCGCCAGCGCCATTGGCGCGGCCGCACGCACATGCTGGAACCATCGCCGTTCCTGCGCGACATCGAAAACGAGCTGGTGAAGCACCAGCCCATGCAGGGCGGGCGCGGCAAACGCGAAGACCGGCAGCTCAAGCTGTTTTAGCGGCTGGATCCGAGTCTTCGTCGTCATTGCCGGCCTCGAGCCGGCAATCCATCTTGTTCGCAAGAGCCGTCTGCGAAGAACGATGGACCGCCCCGAAATCGGGTTTACCCGATTTCGGTACTTCAAATGCGCAAGTCGGATAAATCCGACTTGCGTGGTCAAGTCCGCGGGCGACGCACGTAAATGATCGCAGCCACGCTCACGAGCATGAGGCCGGAGCGACCTCGGCCCACAGCCGACCGGAACCGCCGCGCGTCGACAGAACGCGTACGCACGCGCCGTTCGGAAGTCGGCTCTGCATTTTGGTCTGATCGTTGGTCGCCCCCTGCGGCTCGGACCAGACCGGAAGCATCATCTGCGCGCTCAAGACCGTACCGGGCGGCGGCAGCGACGTGTCCGAAATCGCATATCCGTTGAAATGGGGCACCCAAGACCCGGACTGCCGGCGACCCAGCGCAACCCAGCCATAATGCTCCTTGGCGCCCGGCGCACCGAATACGCCGACCGACTGGAGCGGCGAGCGGCGAGACAAATCCGGCTGCGCGACGGCGGTGGCGGGAGCGGCGTCCGCCGTGGTGGCATGCCCGCTCTCGGCCGCCGCAGGCGCCGGATGTTCGACCGCGACCGCGGCATGGAAAATGGTGCGCGCATCCGGATCGCCCTCGCCGCACAACTTGTCGAACTCGTTCACGTCCTTCCTGAGCAAGCTGCGCTTGGTTTCAGGCGCGACGCTTCGCTCCATGGTCGCGATGATGTTGTTCCTGAGCTTCTGACAGGTCACGTCGGTCGAGAAATAGTTCTGGTAAGCCGCAAAGGTACCGGCGGCCGCCGCGGGAATCCCGAGTGCCGCACCGGCAACCTGCAACAGTTTGACCAGACCTTCCCCGGCCATGGCATCTCTCCGGTCGTCGGCTTTCGACCATGCCGCGATGGCGCAAAAATGGCAACCGAGGGCACCCCGGCCGACCAGGTCGAGCCGTCCGGTCTTGGGCGCGAACCTTGAGATTTGCGTCGGCATCTTGAACATATCGGCAGAGCAGGCGAGCGTGGGAAAGGCACGAACGCAACGCGCCGCGGGCAGGCCGCCGTGGCTGCCCCCGACAAACCAAAGGGAGTGCAATCGTGGCGGTGTTCGTCGTCGCCCATGGCGCCTGGTCGGCAGCCTGGGCCTGGAAGAAAATGCGCCCACTGCTGCGGGCCGCCGGCCATGAGCTGTGGACGCCGACCTATACCGGCCTTGGCGAGCGGGCCCATCTCGCGAGCCCGACGGTCGATCTCGACACCCACATTGCCGACGTCATCGGCATGCTCGAGATGGAGGATCTGCGCGACGTCGTGCTGATCGCGCACAGCTACGGCGGCATGGTGGCGACCGGCGTCGCCGACCGTGCGCGCGAGCGCATCGCGCAGGTCGTCTATCTCGACGCGTTCGTGCCGCACGACGGTCAAAGCCTGTTCGACCTGCAATCGGCGGAGACGCGCACGCGCATGCGCGAACTCGCGCGCACCGACGGCGAGGGCTGGCGCCTGCCGCCGACCCAGATGCCGGCGGACACACCCGATGCCGACGTGGCCTGGGCGTCGGGCCGCAGGCGGCCGCAGCCGATCAAGACGTTCGAGCAGCCCTTGCGTCTCGCCGGCAACGGCGCGCCGCCTCCCCGCAGCTACATCTATTGCCAACGCTGCGCACCGGCGGATGTGTTTCGCCAGTTCGCCGAACGCGCCCAGCGTGAAAGCGGCTGGCGCTATTTCGAGATCGACGCCAGCCATAATCCGCATATCACCGCACCGCACCCATTGCTGGAATTACTCGCGAAGATCGTATCGACGGCCGCGTAATCGGTTGCACCCGACTTGGGCAATCCCAATGCCGATCTTCGGGTAACCCGAGATCGGTGCCCCGGAATGACCACTGAGGGAATTGCGCGACTCGATCGGAATTCGCGCTAAACTGACACGCAAAACAATGGCGAGGGAGAGACGGACATGGATATCGGCTTCATCGGGCTCGGCCAGATGGGCTTTCATATGGCCCGCCGGCTGGTCGAGGCCGGCCACCGGGTGATCGTGTTCGACACGCAGCGTGAGGCGGTCGGCCGGCTCACCGCACTCGGCGCGCAAGCCGCAAAATCCCCGCGCGAAATGGCCGACCAGGTCGAGACCGTGATGGCGAGCCTGCCCACACCCGACATCGTGCTCGCGGTCGCGACCGGCGCCGACGGCGTGATCGAAGGCAAGCGCGTGCGCCGCTTCGTCGACCTCTCGACCACCGGCGCGGTCATGGCCAGGCGCATTTTCGAAGCGCTCAAGGCGAAGAACATCGTGCAGATCGACTGCCCCGTGAGCGGCGGCGTCACCGGCGCGGCGAAGGGCACGCTGGCCTTGATGGTGTCGGGCCCGCGCAAAGAGGTGAACGCGATCGAGCCGCTGCTTCCGGCCATCGGCAAGACCTTCCTCATCGGCGAGCGCCCGGGCGCCGGGCAGACCATGAAGCTCTGCAACAATTACCTGTCGGCGGCCGCCATGACCGCGACGTCAGAAGCGATGGTGATGGGCGTCAAGGCGGGGCTCGATCCACGCATCATGCTCGACGTGATCAATTCCGGCACCGGCCGCAACACCGCGACCGAGGACAAGTTCGGCCGCGCGGTCCTTCCGCGCACCTTCAATCTCGGCTTCACGGTGGGATTGATGACCAAGGATCTCAAGCTGTGCCTGTCCGAGGGCAAGGCGCTGGGCGTCCCGATGGACGTGGCCGAAGCTGTCACGCGGCTGCTGCAGACCGCCTGCGACCAGAACGGGGCCGACAAGGATCTCTCCACCGTGGTCCAGCCGGTCGAGCGCCGCGCCGGCGTCGAAGTACGCACGCCGGGCGAAAGCGGCCCGCTCGGGAAGTGACGACCTGTGTCGCGAGCGCAGTGCAGCGCCAGCGAAGGGCGCTGCAGATGCCGCCTTTGCGAAGATCGCAAGCCATGACGGGGAAATCATGAGCGAGGACGTCCACGAGATCTACGCGATCCGCTACGGTCATCACGATCGCAAGGCGGCGGAAAACTTCATCGGCGGCGATCCTCACGACGTGCTGCAGCCGCTCGACTTCTATGTCTGGGCGATCGTCGGGCCCAAGGGCCCCATCATTCTCGATACCGGCTTCGATGCCGCGATGGGGAAGAAGCGCCAGCGCGAGACGGTCAAGCCGGTCGGCGACGGGCTGCAAGCGATCGGCATCGATCCCGCCGACGTCGAGACCGTCATCGTCAGCCACATGCACTACGATCACGTCGGCAACTACGATCTGTTCCCGCGCGCCCGCTATCATCTGCAGGATTGCGAGATGGCTTACGCCACCGGGCGCTGCATGTGCCACATGGCGTTGCGGCTGCCGTTCGAGGTCGACGACGTGGTGGCGATGGTGCGCAAGGTCTTTGCCGGCCGCGTCGCCTTCCACGACGGCGAGGATGAGATCGTGCCCGGCGTCACCGTCCACCATGTCGGCGGCCATTCCAAAGGCTTGCAGAGCGTGCGCGTAAAGACCCGCCGCGGCCATGTCGTGCTCGCCGCCGATGCCGCGCATCTCTATGCGCATCTGGAAACCGGCCGGGTCTTTCCCATTACCTATAATGTCGCGGAGGTGGTCGAGGGTTACGCCACGCTGCGAAAGCTGGCCTCGTCACCTGACCACGTCATACCGGGCCACGACCCGCTCGTGCTCGCGCGCTACCCCGCGGCCAAGCCCGGCCTCGACGGCTGGGCGGTGCGGCTCGATGTCGAGCCGAAGAGGTGAACTCAGCCGTCGGTCAGCCTGACGAGCACCGCTCTCGTGTGTCCCGGCCAAGCGAGCGCCCTGCTGCCGCAACGAGAATTGGTGTCCGGCGTGAGCGCGAGCCTGGCCTCGCCGCCCCCTGCGCCGCGCGCCAACTTCACATGATCGCAAATTCGGTGTTGCGCCGATCGGTCACCAGCATGCTGCCGGGATAGTGGGTGATGCAGAATTCCGGCTTGACCGTCGCCACCACCGATTGCGGCGTGACGCCGCAGGCCCAGAACACCGGGATCTCGTCGGCGTTGACCGGCACCGCGTCGCCGTAGTCCGGCTTGCCCAGGTCGGCGATGCCGATGAGCTCGGGCTTGCCGATATGCACCGGCGCGCCGTGCACGGCGGGAAAGCGTGTGGTGATCTGGATGGCGCGGATGGCGTCCGCCGGCTTCATCGGCCGCATGGAGACCACCATGGGGCCGTGGAACGGACCCGCGGCAGCGGTCGCAATCGAGGTGCGATACATCGGCACGGTGGCGTTGCAGGTGATGTGGCGCAGCTCGATGCCGTCCTCGAGCAGCGCCTCCTCGAACGAGAACGAGCATCCCAGCACGAACGCAACGAGGTCGTCACGCCAATGCCCGCGGATATCGGCCGGCTCGTCGACCAGCTCGCCTTGTCGGAACACGCGGTAACGCGGCAGATCGGTGCGAATGTCCAGGTCGTCGGCGAGTGTCGGCAGCCGGAAGTCGCCCGGCGACGACGCCGCGAGCAGCGGACACGGCTTCGGATTGAGCTGGCAGAAGCGCAGGAAGTCGCCCGCCAGCGCATTCGGCAGAATGGCGAGGTTGCCCTGCACATAGCCCGGCGCGACGCCGGCGGTCGCCCCCTTGAACTGCCCGGTGCGGGCCGCAAGCCGCGCGGCGCGGCCGGTCTGCGGGATGGCGGACGTTTCCCCGGACATGGTGGCAACGCTCATTGCGTCTCCTTGCAGATCAGGTCGAACCGGCGACACGGATGCGACCATCGTATCATCGCACCGGACCATGCTCTAAGGGAAAACCGGTTGAATATGGCGCCGGGATCGCGTTTGCTTAAGGCAAGAACAAAAACGATTTGGTCGAATGTGGAGGGAACGAGCAATGACCTATCGCTACTGCAAGCCTGCCGTCGGTGCGCTTGGATTTGCGGCCGCCTTGATGCTGGTCTCGGCGGGCGGTGCGCCGGCCCAGCAGCCCGCCGCGCCCGCGGCGGCGCCGATCAAGCTCGGCATCGTGTCGTTTCTCAGCGGGCCGGCGGCGTCGCCCTTCGGCGTGCCCGGCCGCAACGGCGCCGAGATCGTGATCGAGGCGCTCAACGCGGGCACCGCGCCGGCGCCCTACAGCACCGTCGGCCTCGGCGGCACCAAGATCGAAGCCAAATACGTCGACGAAGCCGGCTCCACAGCCCAGGTCGTAACCGAATTCCGCAATCTGGTGCAGCGCGACCAGGTCGACGCTGTCGTCGGCTACATCTCGTCCGGAAGCTGCCTCGCGGTGACGCCGGTCGCGGACGAGCTCAAGGCGCTGACCGTCTATTTCGACTGCGGGACGCCGCGCATCTTCGAGGAGAAGCCGCGCAAATATGTGTTCCGCGCGGCGCCGCACGCGACCATGGATAATACCGGCGCGGCGCGCTACCTCCTCGCCAAGAAGAAAGACATCACGCTTTATTCCGGCATCAACCAGAATTACGCCTGGGGCCAGGATTCCTGGCGCGACTTCGTCAGCACGATGGGCGTGCTGGCGCCGAAGGCGAAAGTCGACAAGGAGCTGTTCCCGAAACTCTTCGCCGGTGAGTTCGGCGCCGAAATCTCGACGCTGCTGACGTCGAAATCGCAGGCGCTGCATTCCAGTTTCTGGGACGGCGATCTCGAGGGCTTCATCTATCAGAGCGAGGCGCGCGGCTTGAGCAAGCGCATGCCGTTCATCGGCACCACCGCCGAAGCGTCGATCTGGCGCCTGCGCGACAAGATGCCGGACGGCACCATCATCGGTGGGCGCGGCCCGAACGGACCGCTGGCGCCGAAGAGCGCGCTCAACGACTGGTTCCACAAGATCTATTTCGAGCGCTACGGCACGCCGCCGACCTATCCCTCGTATCAGATGGCGCTGTCGATCCTCGGGCTGAAAGTGGCCTGGGAGAAAGCGCAGAAGGAAAAAGGCGGCGGCAAACCCTCGACCGACGATGTCGTGACGGCGTTCGAAGGCATCTCGTACGAAGGGCCGAGCGGCCCGGTCAAGCTGGCATTGGGCAACGGTCACCAGGGAATCCAGGAGACCGCCTACGGAACCTACCGCTTCAACAAGCAGAAGGGCCAACCGGAAGTCGTCGACGTCATGCGCTTTGCGGCCGAGTGCGTGAACCCGCCGCCCGGCATCACAGCCGACGACTGGATCAAGGATGGGATGAAGGGCGCGAAGTGCAATTAGCGCAAATTGCCCGGCGGTTGATGCACCGCGACGACGCGATATCGGTGCGCTTCCTCGCCACACGAACGGTGTGCTCTCTCCTCCGTTGCAGGGAGGGAGCGCCCCCGCTCTGTGGACCGCGAGCAGACAGCATCGTGAACACCGTCGGTGCTACGTGCTGACTGCCTTTGCCATCCTCACCGATGGCCTCGTCTATGCCGCCTATCTGTTTCTCGTCGCCGTCGGCCTGAGCCTGATCTTCGGGGTGATGAAGATCCTCAACGTCACCCACGGCTCGTTCTACGCCTTCGGCGCATATGGCGCGGCCACGGCGGTGGGCATCTATGTCGAGCGCGGCTGGTCGGACGCGAGCGGTTTCCTGTTCATGGTGCTGATGGCGATGGCGATCGGGCTCGTGCTCGGCTTCGTGCTCGAGCGCGGCGTGCTGCGGCTGGTTTACGGCAAGGACGAGGTGGTGATCGTTCTCGTCACCTATGCCGCATTCCTGATCCTCGAAGACGTCATCGTGCTGATCTGGGGACCGCGTTCCTACGGCGCCTACCAACCGATGGTCGCCGCCGGCAATATAGAGGTCGGCGATCTCATCCTCTCGAATTACGACATCGGTCTGGTCGCGATCGCTGCGCTGGTCGCCGTCCTGAGCTATTGGGCGTTGAAGCATACCCGCTACGGCCGCCTCCTCACCGTGGTCATCTTCAACCGCGAGACCGCGGCCGCGTTCGGCATCAACGTCACCCTGGTCTACACCGTCACCTTCATCATCGGGGCGATGCTGGGCGCGCTCGGCGGCGCCGTCATGGCGCCGAAGATTTCGGTAACGCTCGGCATCGGCGTCGAGGTGATCGTGCTCGCATTCGCGGTGGTCGCCATCGGCGGCATGGGCTCGATCGAAGGCGCGCTGATCGGCGCGCTCATCGTCGGCATCTGCCGCGCCGCGGCCGTCCACCTCGTCCCGCAGCTCGAACTGTTCGTCATCTATGCGGTGATGGCGCTCGTGCTCGTTTTCCGTCCCCACGGGCTGTTCACCCAGGCCGCGCCGCGGAAGATCTGATGGCCCGAAGCAACGACCGTCATTCCGGTTGGGCGACCTGACATGTGGTCACGCGCGAACCTGTTCGGAGCCCTCGCCTTCATCGCCGTGGCCGCGGCCGCGCCGGCGCTGCCGGCCTGGCTGGTGTCTCTCGCCACCATCGCGTTCGCCAATGCGCTGGTCGTGCTCGGGCTCGTGATCCTGTGGCGGGCCGGTCTCGTGCCCTTTGGGCAGGCACTGTTCTACGCGACCGGCGCCTATGCGGTGGCGTTGCTCAGCCGCTACGCCGGCTGGCGGGACGTGTTTCTCCTGGTCGCCGTCGGCGCGGCTGCGGCCGGCATGGTCGCATTCCTGGTCGGATTCCTGCTGGCGCGCTATCGCGACATCTTCTTCGCGATGCTCAGCCTCGCGATGTCGATGATTCTCTACGGCGTGCTGGTCAAGACCGAGACGCTCGGCTCGACCGACGGTTTCCACGTCGAGTCGGGAACGTTCCTGGGATACGAGCCCCATGGCCGGGCGCTCAATCTCGCCTTGTTCTGGCTGGTGCTCGGACTGTCGGCGGTCAGCGCCTTCCTGATCACACTCTATTTCCGCACCGTCGCCGGCGCGCTCGCGATGCCGGCGCGCGACAACGAGATCCGTCTGGAATTCCTCGGCATCTCGGTCACTCGCCTGATCCACCTCAAGCTGGTGATTTCCGGGATACTCGCGGGCCTCGGCGGCGCACTCGCGGCGCTGGCGGTGGCGCATGTGGATCCCAACATGGCGTATTGGACGACTTCGGGCGGCTTCGTGTTCGTCACCATCCTCGCCGGCGTGGGCTCGGTCGCAGCCGCGTTCGTGGGCTCCCTGGTGTTCGAGCTGCTGCGCTCGATCGCCATCGATCTCTTGCCCGGCTTCTGGCAGCTCATCCTCGGCTCGGCGCTGCTGCTGACCATCCTGTTCCTGCCGGAAGGGCTCGGCTCGCTGTTCTACCGCCTGCGCCGCGCGCCGGAGAAAGGCTCATGACCGCGATCCTTTCGGTCCGCGATCTGGAGAAGACCTTCGGCTCGATCGTGGCGGCGCGCGACATCACCCTCGACGTCCCGGCGCAGCAGACCGTGGGCATCATCGGGGCCAACGGCGCCGGCAAGACCACGTTCATCAACATGATCACCGGCCATCTGCGGCCGACCAAGGGCACCATCAGGCTCGAGGATCGTGACATCACCGGCCGACCCTCGCGCGAGATCACGCGCCTGGGCATCTCGCGCTCGTTCCAGGTGGCGCAGATTTTTCCCTCCCTCACGGTGTTCGAGAACATGTGCGCCGCGGCCGCCGCGGCCGGGTCGAACGGCGCCTTTGCGCGGGTGCTGACGCCGTTGAAATCGCCCGCCACCATCAGGGAGGCCGATGCGTCGATCGAACTGTTCCGCATCGCTGCTTACCGGCATGCCCTGGCGTCGACCCTGCCGCAGGGCATCCGCAAGCTCCTCGACATCGCCATGGCGGTGGTGGGCTCGCCGCGCGTTCTCCTGCTCGACGAACCGACCAGCGGAATTTCGGTCGAGGAGAAGTTCGTGGTGATGGACGTCGTCATGTCGGCCTTGAAGAGCCGGAAACTGACGGTGCTGTTCGTCGAACACGACATGGAGATCGTGGCGCGGTTCGCCGACCGCGTGCTCGCGTTCTACGACGGAACGGTGATCGCCGACGGCGCGCCGGCGGTCGCGCTCGCCGATCGCAGGGTGCAGACCCTCATCAGCGGCACCAAGCCGGAGCGCGAAGGGCATCCCCATGCTTAGCGTGTCCGACCTCGACGTCTCGATCGGTCCGGTGCCGATCATCCGCAAAGCTGCACTCGATCTCGCCGAGGGCGAGATGTGCGGCCTGATCGGACGCAACGGCGCCGGCAAGACCACGCTGCTGCGCGCCCTGATGGGCGCCATCCCGGCGACCGGCAAGGTCAGGCTCGGCGAGGTCGATTTGCTGGCGCTGCCGCCGCACCGCCGCGTCGGTTTCGGCATCGGCTACATGCCCGAAGACCGCCGCCTGGTGCCCGACTTCACGGTCGAACAGAATATCCGGCTCCCGAGCTGGACCACGCCGACCGACGGGGTGGAGCAGCGTCTGCAATGGATCTTCTCGATCATGCCGGAGGTCGCGGCGTTTCGCGCGCGCAGGTCGCTCGAGCTGTCGGGCGGCCAGCAGAAGATGGTCGCGCTCGCACGCGCGCTGATGGCCGGCACCCGGATGCTGCTGCTCGACGAGCCGTTCGAGGGGCTGGCGCCGGCGCTGGCGCGCAGGCTCGGCGAGGTGATGGCCAACCTGAAGGGGCAGCGGCTTTCGATCCTGATCGCCGAATCGAACGAGGTGCATATCGCCGACCTGCTCTCGCGCGCATTCCGCATCGAGCGCGGCGCGGTGGCGCCAGTCTAGCCGCAGCCCGAACGGCGGGTGGGCAGGCGCGCGGTGTCGTGACGTGCGCCCGTGCCCACCCAATCCCTCGCCAGAATGCGACAGCCCTCGTGCTGGCGCGGACGGCGGCTCTCCATTACATTCGACTGGAAAAATCACATCGTGAACAGAGGCGGGCGAATATGGCCAAGTTCGGCATCGGACAAGCTGTGCGAAGGGTGGAGGACCAGCGCTTCCTGCTCGGACAGGGGCGCTATGTCGATGACATCAGCTTGCCCGGGCAATGCCATGGCGTGACTGTGCTCTCGCCGCACGCCCATGCCCGCATCACCCGCATCGACGTCGCCAAGGCCAAGGCCGCGCCTGGGGTGCTGTGTGTCCTTACCGGCGCCGATGCCGTCGCGGAGAAGCTCGGCAGCTTCACCGCCCACCTGATGCCGGAGGATTTCGGCGCGCCCAAGGGGCACCGCACGTTCCAGCCCGTGCTCAATGCCGACAAGGTCCGTTTCGTCGGCGACCGCGTCGCCTTCGTGGTGGCCGAGACGCTCGCCCAGGCGCGCGACGCCGCCGAACTCGTGGAGGTGGACTACGAGCCGCTGCCGACCATCGTCGATCTGGAGGAAGCCGCCAAGGACGGTGCCCCCAAGGTGTGGGAGGACTGCCCGCAGGGCAATGTCGGCTTTCGCCTGATGTTCGGCAACAAGGACGCCACCGACGCCGCCTTTGCGAAGGCCAAGCACGTGGTGAAGCTGCGGGTCGAGAACAACCGCCTGTCGCCCGTCACCATGGAGCCTCGGGTCGCGATCGGCGACTACAACGCGGCCGACGATCAATACACCTTGTATGCGACCAGCCAGAACCCGCACGGCGCGCGCATGGAGATGTCGCACATTTTCCACATCGCGGAAAATCAGATTCGCGTGGTCTCGCCCGACGTCGGCGGCGGCTTTGGGCTCAAGGCGGTCTTTCCGGACGATGCGCTCGTCCTGTGGGCGGCGCGCCGCATCCGCCGCCCGGTGAAATGGGTCTCCAGCCGGTCGGAAAGCATGCTCACCGACCACTCCGGTCGCGAGATGATCTACTACGGCGAGCTCGCGCTCGACGACCAGGGCAAGATTCTGGCGCTGCGCGCCAAATGCCTGTTCCAGCTCGGCGCCTATTTCGTCGGCGCAGCGCTCGCGGCCGGTGCGTTCTCGCTGCGCTTCATCCCGGCGGCTTACGACATCCAGACCCTGCACATCATGTCGCAGGGGCTGTTCACCAATACCTCGCAGTCCGGGCCCTATCGCGGCGCCGGACGCCCCGAGGCGGCCTATTTCACCGAGCGCCTGATCGAGCACGCCGCGCGCACGATCGGCATGGACCCCGCCGAGATCAGGCGCCGCAACCTGATCCCGACGGACAAGCTTCCCTACGCGACGCCGACGCTGTGGACCTACGACAGCGGCGAGTTCGAGCGCCTGATGAACAGGTGCATCGAGCTCAGCGATACGAAAGGATACGCCGCGCGCAAGAAGGCGTCGGAGAAGCGGGGCAAGCTGCGCGGCCGGGCGGTGAGCTACTACATCGAGTTCGGCGGCATCTTCAACGAACGCATGGACCTGCGCTTCAACCCCGACGGCACCCTCAACGTGCTGGCCGGGACGCATTCGCACGGCCAGGGCCACGCCACCGTGTTCGCGCAGCTGGTGCACGACCGGCTCGGCGTGCCGTTCGAATCCATCCGCTACGTGCAGGGTGACACCGCCCAGGTTCCGATCGGTCGCGGCACCTACGGCGCCCGCAGCGCGACCGTCGGCGGCAACGCGCTCGCCAAGGCCTCCGAGGCGATCATCGAGAAGGGCAAGCCAATGGCCGCCGCCTTGATGGAGGCAGACGCCGCCGATATCGAATTCAAGGACGGGCAATACCGCGTCGTCGGCACCGACAAGGTGATCGCCATTGCCGACGTCGCCAAGGCAGCCTATGCGCCGATGGGGCCGCTGACCGAGAAATTCGGCGTCGGGCTCGAGGCGACCGGCAGCTTCAGCGCCAGTCCACCCAGCCATCCCAACGGCTCCCATGTCTGCGAGCTCGAGGTCGATCCGGAGACCGGCGAGGTGACGCTCGATCGCTATTTCGTGGTCGATGATCTGGGCCGCGTGCTCAACCCGATGATCGTGCGCGGCCAAATCCAGGGCGGAGTGGTGCAGGGGATCGGCCAGGCCCTCATCGAGCACCAGGTCTACGACCGCCAATCCGGACAGCTGCTGTCCGGCAGCTTCATGGATTACGGCATGCCGCGGGCAGACACGATGCCGAACATCGAGACGGAATTGGAGGAGGTGCCCTGCAAGACCAATCCGCTCGGGGTCAAGGGCATCGGCGAATCCGGCACCATCGGTGCGCCGCCGACCGTGATCAATGCGCTGATCGACGCGCTCGCGCCGCTCGGCGTCGAGGCGATCGACATGCCGGCGACTCCGATGCGGGTGTGGGAAACGATCACACGCGCCAAAGCGGGAGCCGCTGCGACGGCGGCGTGAAGCTACCGGCTCTTGCGTCCCCTCCCCCGCTTGCGGGGGAGGGACAGGGTGGGGGCAAACATCAAGATTTCGTGCAAGCATTCCCCCTCCCTCACCCCTCCCTTCCAGCCGAAGTCGGATGTTTCCGACTTCGGCAGATCCATAGAATGTCCAAGCGGGAGAGGGAGCCCACCGAGTACGCGGCACTATTAAGCGCGCGACCTCGGTCCCGAACAGTTTGAGCAAGGCTCTCTCTTCCTGGTTTCCGCTTCTCGCTACCGTTTTTTCGTTTGGTCGCCTCGCAACACCACTCAGCGTGGCAGGGCTGCGGTGGCATCGCCGCGGATGATGACCTCGCCATTCTGGTTGACGGCGGAGAACTCGCAATCGACGAGGCCATCACCCGCTTCCTCGCGTTTGGCGGTGACCGTGGCGCTGCAGGTGAGCACGTCGTCGGGCCAGAACCGCGATGCAAAGCGGATGCGCAGCCGCCGCAACGCGCCGTCACCGAGCCAATCCGTCAACAAGCGGGCGCAATAGCCACCCGCCAGCATGCCCATGCCGAACACCGCCTTGTTGCCGCTGGCCTTGGCATAGACCTCGTCGTGGTGGTTGGGATTGAAGTCGTGCGACGCGCCGGCATAACGGACGAATTGCGTGCGCGTGAGCGGCCCGCAGACGAGCGGCGGCGGTGCATCGCCGACATTGAGCGATGCGAACGAGGGGTCGATTGCTCATCACTCGGCGATCCGCTTGCCGGTCTCGACCAGGGTGCGCCGGGCCACCTGCACCTTCTCGCCCCGCTGATTGTGGAAGGTGGTCTCGATCACCGCGATCTGAAGCCTGCCGGCGCGGCGGCTCTCCTTCTCCGTGATGCTCGCGATGCGCTCCTGCGCCGTCAGCACGTCGCCAGCCACGACCGGCGCGAAGTATTCAAACTCCTGCTCGCCGTGCACGATGTAGCTCCAATCCTTGACGTCGAGCGCATCCGACGCCGCCTTCGGTTCGTAAAGGAACGTGCGCAGCAATGTCGGCGGCGCGGGAATGCCGGCAAAACCCATTTTCGCGGCGTAATCGGGATCGCGGTAGACCGGGTTTGGATCGCCGATGGCGTCGGCGAATTCGCGGATCTTGCCGCGCTCGACGTGGAATTCGTAGGGCGGGAACGTTTTTCCGGCTGCACTTGCGTCCATTTTCTCCTCGTCAGTCCAGTGTCATTGCGTTTGAAGCGTTTGCGCGAACGGCTTTCACTTCGTCGGAGTTCGCTATGGTGCCCTACGTAAATCCACGACGCGCTTCGCTTTGATCGAGCGCTCGTGGTCGTAGAGCGCCCCGCGCGTGACGAATTCGACCTCCGGACGCAGCGATACGGCCTCGCGCACGCGCCGCACCACGTCGTCGTGCAGGGCCGGATCGGCGTCCCGCTCGATGCGGATCACCAGCCGCTCCATGGCATCCGGCGCACTGGCGCTCGCAAATACGACCTGGAATTCAGGGAGCCCCGCCATGGCCGAGAGCACGTCAACAATGACATCGGTGTTGACCAGCATTCCCCGGCATTTGACCAGATTGCCGGTGCGCCGCGGCGTCGCAACCACGCGCTCGCCCGTGCGGCCGCAGATCGGGCACGGCGTGCGCGACAGCGTGACGATATCCCCCACAAGATAGCGCAGCAAAACGGTGCCGCGACGGTGCAGATGAGTGATGGCGAGCGCGCCGCTCTCGCCCTCCGCAAGGCTTGCGCCGGTGTCGGGGTCGACCACTTCGAGATGGTAGAGATCGGGCACGAGGTTCTGCGGCGCGGCGCCCTCCGCGCATTGCACCAGGCCGCCCTGCATCTCGGTGAAGGCATAGCGGGCGCGGATGGCGACCGCGGGCGCGCCCAGTTGGGCGAGCCGATCTCGCAACGTCGCCCGCAGCGTTTCGCCGACCGGCTCCCCCGAGGTCAGGACCAGCCGCACGTCGGACAAGTCCGCGCCCTGCCGGCAGGCTTCGTCGAGAAACCGGCGGATGAAGCTCGGCACGCCCCATAGCACGGTGGGGCGAAAGCGCGCGACCGTCGTCAGCGCCTCGGCCAGCGAGTTGCGGACCCTGAACTCGGAATTGGCGGAGCCGGTCAATCCGTGCACCACCGGCAAGCCCGCGATCATGGTGGAGCGGATGACGCTCAGGAACGCGCCGGTGGGAAAGCCCGCGAGCGGATAGAGGTTCGCCACGCGATCGCTCGCCACCAGTCCTTCCGCATCGTTGCAGCGGCGCGCCTGGTCCCAGATGGCATAGGCATCATGCGCGGTGTTGTAGAACGGCGACGGTCGCCCGCTGGTGGTCCCGGTGGTATAGGTGACGTCCCACAGCACGCGTTCTTCCGGGGAAAAATCCGCCGGCAGATCCTCCGGGCGCAGGCGGAACGCCTCGGGATCGGAGATGTAGTCGTCCTTGCGGGTCAGCGGCAGCGCCGGGAGCCCGTCGAGCGAACGGATGTCGTTGACCGCGAGGCCCTGTTCGCGAAACCGCACTCGATAGAACGGATGGGCGGCGGCGACCGCCGTAAGCGTTCGCCGCAGCCGTGCCGCCCCGATGGATCCAAGGTCAGGCATTGCGCAGCAATTCCTTGGCTCGCCCGCCGAGAACGGCATCGCGCGAGGTCTTCGGGACGGGGAGCGTCTCGACCCGTGTCACGCAATCGAGCTCGCCCATGTCGAAGGGATAGTCGCTGCCCATGAGGACACGGTCGGAGCCGACCGCGGCGACAAGGAACTCGAGCGCGTGCGGCGAGTGCACGATCGTGTCGTAGTGCAGGCGGGCCAGGGAGTCCTGCGGCGATCCATGCAGGCGCGCCTTCGCCTCGGCGCGCACGTTGAAGGCGTGCACGAAACGTCCGGCTTGATAAGGCAGGAAGCCGCCGCCGTGGCACAGGCAGAAATTGATGCCGGGATAGCGCTCGATCACGCCGCCGAAGACGAGCGCCGCGCCGGCCATGGTGGTCTCGAACGGCAGGCCGACGAAGTTGCGCATGTAGTAGGACGCGAGCCGGTCGCCCGGCAGGATTTCGCCGTGCGGGTGCACGAGAATGAAGGCTCGCAGCTCGTTCGCCGCCGCCCACACCGCCTCGAGCGCGGGATCGTCGAGATTCCTGCCATTGACGTTCGAGCCGATCTGGGCGCCGCGCAAACCGAGCACCCGCATGGCGCGCATCAGCTCGTCCGCCGCCCGTTTCGGATCCTGCAGCGGCAAGGTGGCGAGAGCCACGAAGCGATCGGGATTGCGGCGGACGACAGCGGCGATCTCGTCGTTCTGCAGGCCAGCGCAAGCGGCGCCGAGTTCCGGCTCCTCATTATAGAAGAAGGTGTGCACGGTGGCGCAGACGGCCTGCATCTCGATGCCGTGCTTGTCCATGTCGGCAAGCCGCAGATCGAGGTCCCAGCATTCCGGCGGCATCGGCCGCTGCACCACTTTGCCCGCGATCTCCATGAGGGTCGAGCCGTCGCCTTGCGCAATCAGCTTCGGCGCCACGCGCGGCGATTCCCTGCCGAGCCGCCGGATCGTCTCCTGCGGCAGCATGTGGGCGTGAATGTCGATGGTGCGGCTGCGTTGCATCGTCGGTACAATACATCGAACCCGCAGCGTCTCGCGCAGGTCTTTGCCTATTTGGTTCAGCCGAACGGACAGGACGTGCCGGCACCGTGGGGTGTCTTGAACTGGACCAGGAGTAGCGCGCAAGGTTCAGCACCGATCTGCCCGGAGCGGTGGCCCCGACCACCATCGATAGCGCGAGTGTCGATATCCTGTCCCCAATGGATATCGCCCGGGCCCATTTCGACACGCGAACCGTCCTGTGTCTCGATGAACCAACGGCCCGATAGCGGCACCACCCACTGCGGCTTCGGGCTCTCATGCCATTCGCCGACCCAACCCACAGGCAGGACCGTGAAAAAGACCGCCGCCACCTCGTCCGGGATTTGTCGCATCCACATCGGCGCCGCTTGGCCGCCGACGCTCTTCATCTCGAATCCGCCAAGCGCGCAACTCGCCACGCTGGTGCCGTTCGGCGCGGTCCACAGGCTGTAATAAGGCACCTGTGGTGGACTGTTCTGGTCTCGGCCATCATTGCTCACGGGTCCGAGAGGTGGAAGCGTCATCGGCATCTCTCCAAGGTGAATGACGAATGGACCGCGTTTGCGTCTTGTTGCTCGATGTACCAACGATCAGACCGGCGCGTTGCTTCGAAAGCGTTTAACCTGGTCAACGACCTTTGCATCAATCTTGTTCGAGAATAGGAGACGGCGCATGACGATGACGGTCAGGAGCGACAGCTTCAAAGACGGCGACTATCTCGCCGAGACCCACATTCTGTCGGCGGCTTTCGGCTTCGGCTGCGAGGGCGACAACCGCTCGCCGCATCTCGCCTGGTCGGGCGCGCCCGCCGGCACCAAGAGCTTTGCCGTGACCTGCTTCGATCCGGATGCCCCCACCGGCAGCGGCTTCTGGCATTGGCTGGTGGTGAACATCCCACCCGATGTGACCGAGCTTGCGCTCGATGCCGGCAACCCGAAGAACTCCGAAGCTGCCGCCCGGAGCACTGCAGACGCGCACCGACTTCGGTGCGCCGGGCTATGGCGGCCCCTGCCCGCCGCCGGGCGATCACCCGCACCGCTATCTGTTCACGGTGTTCGCGGTCGGCGTCGACGGGCCTGCAGGTCACCGCCGATACGTCGGCAGCCGTCATCGGCTTTCAGCTCCATTTCAACACGCTGGCCAAGGCCGCCATCATGGGACTCTACAAGCGCCGATCGGCTTGATCCGTGGCGCACCCCGCCCTCACGCCGCTGCGCGCGCCTCGTCGACCATCGCCGCGGAGATCTTTTCGGCCACCATGATGGTTGGGATGTTGGTATTGCCGCGCGGCGCGGTCGGCATGATCGAGGCATCGATGACACGCAAGCCGGCGATCCCGCGCACGCGGCCCTCGGTGTCGACCACGGCGTCGCGGTCGTTGGCGCCGCCCATGCGGCAGGTGCCGACAGGATGGAACGTGCCGGCGACGTTCTCGCGGATATGCGCGGCAAGGGCGTCGTCGTCCGCCACCAGCGTTGCGAGATCGACGCGGCGGTCGGCCAGGGTCGAGAAGATCGGGCCGGCGAGCGGGGGCACGAGATCGATGAGCGCGGCGATGAGCGCGCTCTGAACCTTGTTTGCCGGCGTGATGCGGTTGAGCCGGCGCAGGCGGTCGGTGAATTTCACCGGAAAGGTCACCCCGGTCATGGCGCGCACCTTCTCGTGCGCCAGGACTTCGACCGCGCGGCGGAACCCCTGCATGAAGCGCCTGAGGTCGAGGTCGTGGCCGGTGAAGTTGAATTCGACGCAGGGCGGCGTGGCGGCATCGCCCTTGACCAGCGAAACCCGCCCGCGCGCCATCGGCTTGAGCAAGGTAGGGGCGAGGTTGGCGACCTGGAAGCCGAGCGGGCTCCACGAGGTCTTGCACTGCACGTTGATGTACATATCGGTCGGCGGCGCGCCCGGCAGCCCGGACGAATAGCGGAACGCCGTCATGGGATGCGGCCGCAGCGAGGCGGCCTGCCGCGCGTTGCGATGCTGCAGCAAGCCGACGAACACGATGGCGTGGTTGGACAGATTCTCGCCGACCCCGGGCAAATCTGCGCGCACCTCGATCCCGTGTTCGCGCAGGTGGCCGGCGGGCCCGATGCCGGAGCGCATCAGGAAAGCGGGCGAATGCACGCCGCCCGTGGACAGGATGATCTCGCGCGCGTGGAACCGCTTCACCTCTCCGCCGCCGACCTTTGCGGTCACGCCGCTGACGCGGCGCCCTTCGAACAGCAATGCCGTGACGGTGGCACCATTGACGATGGTCAGATTTCCGCGCGCTCGCACCGAAGCATCGAGATAGCAGATCGCCGCCGACGCGCGCTTGTCCGGCCAGTTGCTCATCGGCACCGCGCCATAGCCATCGCGGAAATCCGCATTCATGTCGGCAATGAACGGAATTTGCCGCTCTTGCGCGAACGCATGTACCGCTTTCGACAGCGGCGCCCAGTCGTCCGGCTTGGTGCGGCGGATCGGCACCGGACCGCTGCGGCCATGCATGTCGCCGCCGAAATCCAGGTCGTTCTCGAGCTTGCGGTAATAGGGCAGCACGTCGTTCCAGCCCCAGCCGGCCGCTCCGTGCGCCTCCCATTCGGCGTAGTCGTCGGGCGTACCGCGATACGCCACCATGCCCATCACCGAGGAGCCGCCGCCCATGATGCGCCCCTGGGAAAAACCGACCAGGGGCGAATTATCCTTGCGGCGCCAATGCACCTTGAGGCCGGGCCAGAAATAGGCGTCGTTGTAATAAGACGTGGCGTAGGTATCGAGCACGTCGGCGGGCTCGTTACCCGGCGGCGTATCGGGCCCTGCCTCGAGCAGCAGCACGCGCCTGGTCGATCGTGCGGAGAGTCGATTGGCCAGCACGCATCCGGCCGCGCCGCCGCCGATGATGATGATGTCGAAGCTGTCGGTCACGTGTCGTCCGCCCCGTTTGATTTCCAATTTCTTGTGCACTGATTGAAGCATGTCGGGTCGGAGCGGCAAAGCCCTCCTGCGCCACATGCGTCTGTCATTGCTGCATGACGACAGCCGAAATCGCTGCCATACTCACCTCATAATAAGACACGCTTCGGAGGAAGGCCCATGTTCAATGTCCCGTCGGGCGGGCTGCGCACCCCGTTGATTTCGCGGCGCACGCTGCTGGCCATGATCTTGATTGCGGGCACGGGCGCGGCGTTCACCAGCGCCCGCGCGGAATACCCCGAGCGCCAGGTCACCATGATCGTCTGCTTTCCCGCCGGCGGCGGAACCGACATCGCCGCCCGGCTGATCAACACCCAGCTCGGCGAGGCGCTGGGCAAGCCCGTGATCATCGAGAACCGCGGGGGGGCCGGCGGCAATATCGGCATTGCGGCGGCCGCCCGCGCCGGCGGCGACGGCTACACCCTGCTCGTCTGCTCCAGCGCCTACGTGGTCAACCCGAGCCTCTACGCCCAGGCGACCTACGATCCGTACAAGGATTTCGTGCCGGTGATGGTGATCGGCGCGTCGCCCAATGCGTTCGTGGTCCCGGCGCAGTCCGACATCAAGACCATGCCGGAGCTCATCGCCAAGGCAAAGGCCAATTCCGGCAAGCTCAATTGGACGAGCCCCGGCGCCGGCACCACGCCTTATCTTGCCGGCGAAGTGCTCAAGCTGCGGACCGGGATCAACATGCAGCACATTCCGTTTCCCGGCGCAGGGCCGGCGACCACGGCCGTGCTTGCCGGCCAGGTCGACCTCTACACCGCCAATATCGGATCCCTGATGGGCCTGATCGACGCCGGCAAGGTGCGTCCCATCGCCGTGACGTCGAAGGAGCGCTGGCCGGATCTGCCCGATGTTCCCTCGCTCGAGGAGCTCGGCATCAAGGACGCCGTTTCCGACACCTTCCAGGGCATATACGCTCCGGCCGGAACGCCACAGCCGGCGATCGATCGGCTGGTGAAAGAGCTCAACGCGATCCTCGCGCGCCCTGACGTGCGGGAGAAATTCGTCAAAGCCGGCCTTCCCGTCGTCGCCGAGGGGCCTGAGGTGTTTCGCGCGCGCATCGCGCGCGAGGTGCCGATGTACAAGGAGATCATCGACAAGGCCGGGCTGAAGATTCAGTGAGTCAGTCCCGATCTTGCAGGCGCCTTTGACAACCGGACTGCACTAAGGAAACGACATGCCAAAACCGCTGGCGGGGATTCGGGTCATCGAGCTGGCGAATTTCATCGCGGGCCCGCTCGCCGGCACGCTGCTCGCCGACATGGGAGCGGACGTGATCAAGGTCGAGCCGCCGCAGGGCGACATGGGCCGCGCGACGCCGCCGATCCGCAACGACGAGAGCGTGAGCTTCGTCGCGCTCAACCGCAACAAGCGCAGCCTGGTGCTCGATCTCAAGCGGCCGCAGGCGATCGAGATCCTGCTCAAGCTCGCGGGCAAATCGGACGTATTCCTGGAAGCGTACCGGCCGGGTGCGCTCGACAAGCTCGGGCTCGGCGCCGCCGACGTGAAGGCCGTGCAACCGCTTATCGTCTACACCTCGGTCTCGGGCTTCGGCCAGACCGGACCCGACCGCCGACGTGCTGGCGTCAACCTGATCATCGAGGCGTTTTCGGGCGCGCTGTCGGTGACCGGCGAGCCCGGCAAGATGCCGATGCGGCCGGGCGTGCAGACTGCCGATGTGTTCGGCGCATTATTCGCGACCTATGCGACGCTCGCCGGGCTCGTCGGCGCCGCGCGCAACGGGGAGGGACGCATCGCCGATGTCTCGCTGGTGGAAGCATCGATTGCGGCGGCCGCCTGGGAGGCCGCTGAGTATCTCGAGACCAACAATGTACCGCAACCGCTCGGCAACCGGCACCGCCTCAACGCGCCCTATCAGCTGTTCGAGACCAGGGATGGGCGCTATCTCGCCATCGGCACGCCCAATGATGCGCTGTTCGGCCGGCTGATGCAGACGCTGGGCCTTGAGGCGCATGTCAGCGATCCGCGCTTTTCCTCCTACGCCAAGCGTAAGCTCAACGAGGATGCGCTGCTGCCGCTGGTCGAACCCGCCGTGCGCGTGCGTGACTCGGAGGACCTGGAACTGGCATTGCGCGTCGCCGGCGTGCCGTGCGCGCGCGTGAACAATTTCAAGGAGGTATTCGACGATCCGCAGATCATCGCCCGCGGGGTGATGCAGGAGATCCAGCACCCGCGGCTCGGCAAGATGCGCACCACCCGCAATCCCGTTCTGCTCGATCACGATGGTCCTGCGATCGATCGGCATTCTCCCATGCTGGGCGAGCACTCCGAAGAAGTGCTGCTCGAGCTCGGCTATTCATCCACGGCCATCCGTAACCTGGTGGCGGCGGGCGTGACGCGGGTAGCGGCGGATCAACACCCGATTCTTCATGCGCGGGCTTGACCCGCGCATCCATCTTCTTGCGAAAATGGAGGGAGTGCCACGGAGCTTGGGCGTGCCCCGAGCCCGCAATATGGAGGCCCGCAAGTCGGGTGACCACTCGCGGTGGCAATCCCGGCAATGACGTCTCCGAGAGGATCCCACCATGCCGCTTGCGCGCAGCTTTCTCTACGTTCCGGCCAATCGCGAAAAATTCCTGGAGAAGGCGATCGGGCTGCCGTCGGACGCGTTCATCTTCGATCTCGAAGATTCCGTGCCGCTTGCGGAGAAGGCGAATGCGCGCGCCGGCGTGTGCGCTTACGCGCCCAAGATCGCCGGCAACCGGGTCTGGGTCCGGGTGAACGGGCTCAACACCGGTCTCGCCGAAGCCGACCTCGACGCCGTAATCGGCGGCGATGGTCTCGCCGGGCTTTTCCTGCCCAAGGTGGAGACCCGCGAGGAGGTGGCGCGCTGGGACAGCATGGTCGGCGCGCTCGAACGGGCGCGCGGAGTCAAGGCGGGCGCGACCCAGCTGGTCCTCTCGATCGAGAGCGCGCTCGGCGTGCTCAACGCCTACACCATGGCGACCACGGCCGGCCGCGTCGCTTCGCTCACCTTCGGCGGGGCGCAGGATGGCGATCTCAACACGGACCTAGGCTGCGCTTGGTCGATCGACGGGCCCGAAATGATGCACGCCCGCTCGCACACGCTTTTGGCGGCGCGCGCGGCTCGGTTCGACACCCCGCTCGACGGCGTGTTCGCCAATGTCCGCGACGCCGAAGGCTTCGAGCGCGATACCGCGCTCTCGCGTCGGCTCGGCTATCGCGGGCGCAAGCTTATTCATCCCGCGCAGATCGAGCCCTGCAACCGGCTCTACCGCCCGAGCGCGGCCGAGCTCGACTACTACGCGCGCGTGCTGGAGGCGTTCGACCAAGCGGCGGCGCAAGGCAGCGCCTCGACCACCGTCGACGGCCGCATGATCGACCTCGCGATGGCAAACGCCGCGCGCCGCGTGCTGGACGCCGAGGCGGCGTGGAAAAAGGCGGGGTAGGTTTTGCGACCGGTGACAAAGGGACGCCCTTCCCGCGGCCCCTCCCGACCTAGATCATTTTTTCGCGGCGCCGAACGGCGCCGTGTCCTGCTCGAACAGCTCGATGACGGTGCCCGGCCCGGATTCGTCGGTGAGTCCGACCGTGATGCGCTGGCCATCGACGGTACGCACGCTGGCGATCCGGCGCGGCTGCCAATCGGTCTGCCCAAGCATATGCCGGATGATCGAAATCTCCTCCACCACAGCCTCGTGGACGCGATCGGGCGCGAAGCTGTCGCCATGACAGCGCGCGCACAGGAGACGCTGCGGGAAAAATCCCGTCCGGCACTTCACGCAACGCCAGATGCCAACGCCGGGAATCATGCCACGCCCACCACGATTCCCGTGACCCGGGTGAGTGGAGCGGAACGAAACGAGACCCGGGACCCGGCGCAAGATTTGCGAAGCGCAGAATTACTTTGAGATACGCCTGGGGCTCCTCGGGTCCCGGATCTTCGCTCGCGCTGCGCGCTCGCTCGTCCGGGACAAGAATGCGGAGCATCGCTGTTCTGAACTCATTCCATCCGCTCCAGGATGGCGGCCGCCGCGGTGCCGCCGTAGCGATACATCGTCATGCCGTACCCGCTTGCTACCGCCAGCCGGGCGTCTTTCACCTGCCGCGCGCCGGCGCGATGCTGCAACTGCAGCACAGCTTCGGAAATGCCGTTGAGGCCGCCCGCCGGTCCGCCCGGCTGGCCGGCGGAGAGCATCCCGCCCCAGGTGTTGAGCGGGAACCGCCGCTCGCCGATGTCGCGGCGCGCGAAGGACGCGAGGTCGTTGCCCGCGATCATGCCGAGGTCGTTGAGCTGCGCCAGCACCATGGTGGGGTAGTCGTCGTAGATCGACGCCACGTCGATGTGCTCCGGCCGCACGCCGGCGGCCTGCCACAGCTCGCCGGCGAAGGTGCTGATGCCGGTCTGCAGCCCATCGCCCTCCTGATTGTCATAGTTGAAGCTCGCGCGATGCGCGCGCACGCGCACGGGCGCACGACCGCGCGGGCAGCGGTCGGGATGGGCGATGACGATGGCCTGCGCGCCGGCGACCACCGGCACGCAGTCGTAGCGCGACAGTGGATCGGCTACCAAGGGCGCGGCGAGATACTCCTCCATGGTCATCGGTGTGCGATAAACGGCGTAGGGATTGTTGGCGGCCCAGGCGCGCTGCGCGATGGCGAGCTGACCATAATCGGATTTTTGCAAGCCGTAGGTCTTCATCTGCCGGCTGGTCACCAGCGCATAGACGCCGTTCGGCCCGCCGTGACCGAGCGGCGCGAGGTGCAGTTGCGTGACGATGTTGAAGTTCGCCGCGACCTTGGCGTAGCCGCCGAGCCCGGTGGCGTCACCACCGACCACCAGGATGTTCCTGGCAGCGCCGGTCTCGACGCCGCGCAGCGCGTGCCCGAGCATGTTCATGGCGGAAGAACCGCCGTTGGTATCCTGGACGAGCCAGCGCAGCGACAAGCCGAGCTTCCAGGCGACATCCACGGCGGCATCGGGCGCGAGCGAGAACGAAGCGAGCGCCATCCCGTCGATCTCGCGCGCGTCGATCTCGGCATCCCTCAGCGCGGCCACGACTGCGTCCCGGATGAAGGTGTGCGTGGATTGTCCCGGATCCGGGCGGCGGGTATAGGCCGACTGCCCTACGCCGATGACGGCGGCGTTCGTCTGCATGATTTTGTTCCGGCAGCGCGTTGAGAGAAGGCGGCCCCGATGTTAGCCTCCCCGCGATCGAACGCGAAGCCTGTTAGCGAAGCAAGCAGGACGCGGAGGATCGAGCACCTCGTCGCCCCTTGCACGCCTCTCCCTTGCTTGCACTTCCCCCCGCTCCACCGAGGTCATCCATGGTTCGCGCAGCGATCGTCGGGCTGGGACGCTGGGGCCGCTCGTTGGTCGCGTCGGTGCAGGGCAAGAGCGACGACATCCGCTTCGTCGCCGCCCACACCCGCACGCGCGCGGCGGCAGAAGACTTCTGCCGCGACCAGGGCATACCGCTGGTCGACAGCTATGAGCAGATCCTCGCCGACGTCGATGTCGACGCAGTCGTGCTCGCCACGCCGCACAGCCTGCATGAGCGGCAGATCCTGGCCGCAGCGGCCGCCGGCAAGCACATCCACGTCGAGAAACCGATCACGCTGGACCGCGGCAGCGCGGATGCAGCGGTTGCGGCGGCACGCAAGGCCGGCGTGGTGCTCGCGGTCGGCTACTGCCGGCGCTTCCATCCCTCGGTGGTCGAGCTGCGACGGCGTCTCCGGGACGGCCGGCTGGGCACCGTCGTTTCGATGGTGGCGCAGCACACCACCAGCACCGGCCAATTCATCCCGCCGGACAATTGGCGCGCCGCGCCGGAAGAAGCGCCGGGCGGCGCGCTGACGGCGGTCGGCGTGCATTCGCTCGATCACATGATCGAGTTCGCCGGCCGCGTGCGCGACGTGCGCTGCGTTACCGCCCGCCACATCCCCGGCCCTTCCGACGACACGACCACGGTCATGCTCCACTTCGACAGCGGCGCCACCGGCCTGATTTTCTGCTCGGTCGCCACCGCGACGAATTTCAGTTTCACGCTCTACGGCAGCAAGGGGCTGGCGGAGATTTCAAAGCCCACTTTGCAGAGATTGCGCTTCGTGCCCACGTCGGAGCATGCGCCAACCGGCCCGGTGACCGCCCCGCCCGATGAGGTTAGCGAGCATGCCGGCTTCGACATGCTCAACGCCGAACTCACCGCGTTCGCACGCGCGATCAGCGATCGCAAGCCATATCCGGTCCCGATCGACGAGGTGCTCCACGGCATGGCCGTGTTCGACGCCATCGTGAGGGCGGGACAATCCGGACAGATCGAGCCTGTCGCCGGGCCCCCCCAGCGCAGTCAAAGCGAACACAAACGAGGGAATCTCGAGGAGCGCACATGGAAAAGTTGATCATTACGGTCGCCTGCGACTCGCGGACGTCCTATCCGCACAATCATCTGTGCCCGACGCAGGAGGACGTCCCGGGTGTGGCGCAGCAATATATCGACGCCGTCAATGCCGGCGCCGCGATCGCGCACATCCATGGCCGCCGCACGCTCGAGGAAACCATCCAGGCCGACGGCCGGCAGGTGTCGCGCATCCATCACGACGACTGGAAGCGCCTGCAGGACGCGATCATGAACAAGGTCGACCCGATCATGCAGTTCGGCGTGGCATCGGCGCGCATCGAGGAAAAAATCAAGCTGATGGAGCTCGGACCGGACATGATGGCGGTCTGCTTCAACGCGCACGACGAGTATTTCCAGCCTGAGCCCTCGCTTCCGCCCAAGCGCATGATGGCGATTCATCCGGTCGAGGAGCTCATGGCCTATGCCAAGGCCGCCGAGGAGCACAAGGTAAAGCTCGAATGCGAATGCTTCACCACCGGCGCGTTCTGGCACCTCGAATTCGTGCGCAAGCAGGGATATCTGAGAGACAAGACCTATACGACGCTGTTCATCGGCTGGCCCGGGGGCACCTGGACGCCGCCCACCGAGCGCGCGCTGCAATTCATGGTCGATAATCTTCCGCAGAACTGCATCTGGAATGTCAGCGTGATGAATCCGGAGAAGCAGTGGCCGATTCTCGCGCTCGCGGTCGCGCTTGGCGGTCACGTGCGCGTCGGCTATGAGGACAATCCGTACATGGCGCCGGGCGAATTCGCGAAGAACAATGCCGTGCTGGTGGAGCGCATGGTTGGAATCTCACGCGGGCTCGGGCGCGAGATCGCGACGCCCGATGAAGCGCGCAAGATCCTTGGCCTTGCACGCCCGCAGTGATCGGGACGCCGCACAGACCTCCTTGCGCTGAGAGGCGTTACGAACAACGCGTCCCGAAGCATGTTGGCGCGGGCGCCGGCGTGAGACGGAAACCACGATGAGGAAACGCAGACTTGGAGCTTCCGCGCTCGACGTGTCCGTGGTCGGGCTCGGCGGCAACAATTTCGGCGGCCGCATCGATTTCGCGGCCTCGGAGCGCGTGGTGCACCAAGCGATCGCGCTCGGCATCAACCTGATCGACACCTCCGACAGCTATGGCAACAGGGGCGGTTCGGAGGAGGCGCTCGGCCGCATCCTCGGCGACAAGCGCAAGGACATCGTGCTCGCGACCAAGTTCGGGTTGCCGATGGATGACGCAGGCAAGCTGCGAGGTGCGTCACGTCGCTACATAATGCATGCGGTCGAGGCGAGCCTGAAGCGGCTGCGCACCGATTGGATCGACCTCTATCAGCTGCACCGGCCCGACGAGCAGACGCCGATCGAGGAGACGTTGCGCGCGCTCGACGAGCTCGTGCGGCAGGGCAAGGTCCGCTACATCGGCTGCTCGAACCTTTCGGCGCAGCAGGTGATCGCGGCCCACGACACGGCGAGTCGGCACGGCCTTGCGGCCTTCGTTTCCTGCCAGGACGAATACAGCCTGCTTGTGCGCGACATCGAGCGCGAGCTCATTCCGATGGCGAAGGCGCGCGGCATGGGCATCCTGCCCTACTTTCCGCTCGCCAGCGGCCTCCTCACCGGCAAGTACCGGCGCGGGGCGCCGCTACCGCCGGGCTCGCGGCTGGCGAAGAACCAGCGCCACGCGCAAGAGTTCATCAACGAGCGGAACTGGCGCATCGTCGGCGAGCTCGAAGCATTTGCCGCCCGTCGCCATTGCACCATGCTCGAACTCGCCTTCGGCTGGCTGCTGCGCGATCCCGTGATCGCGAGCGTCATCGCCGGCGCCACCACGCCGGACCAAATCGAGCAAAATATCCGCGCGGCGGACTGGACGCCCTCGGCGGAGGACCTGGCGGAGCTTGACCGGATCGCGGCGTTGAAGCCGTAGCGTAGCCAGCTCAATGCGGCTCGACTTTGCGCCGTCCCAGATATTTTCCGAGGTTCGCCAGATTGGCGCGGATCGCTAGCTCGTCGACCTTGTTGGGATCAAAGTCGGGATCATCCCACTCGATCATGCCCTCGTGGTGCAGGTGCTCGGGATCCGCGATCGCCTGCAGAAACGTCTCGTAGCCGGTCGGCCCGCCGATATCCGCGGGTGGACAACGGCCTTGCGCGCTCACAAGACGGGGATAATCGGCGGCAGGTGCAGCAGTTGTCATACCCTCCAACGCGACCGTGTGCGCCCAGTCCTCTCCGTACACGTAGTCGTACCGGAACGTGTCGGCGAGTTCCAACACGTCGGCCAGCGTCGCCGTCTCCGCCGACAGCGGCGAGGAGTCCGGGTCATCGCGATCGAGCAGTCCCCACGCCGTTTCGCCGACCCGGAACTCGAACGGATGGCAGTTCTGCCAGCCGAGCGCGATCTGCAGGACGAAATGAAGATCGTCGAGCCGAATCGTGACCGGCACTTCGACGCGGCGGATCACCGCCGGCGTTACCTCGTCGATCTCGACGCGCAGACGCGCGATCTCGGCCATTCGTCCTCACGTCGCCCGCGGCCCACGATATGTGGCGCCGCGAGCCGGACGAATCCGACCCGCGACGCCAAGTCCGGCAACGACTCGATACACCGATTGCCGGCAGAAAATCCTATTCCGCTGCTTGCTGGAATGTCAGCATGTCGTCGCGCGGCTCCAGGTCGACGATCCTGCCGTCCTTGATCACCCAGGAGAGGTGCTTGCCGCCCTGCAACACGGTGATATCCGCAATGGGATCCTTGTTGAGCACGATGATGTCGGCAAGCTTGCCGGGCGCGAGCTCGCCGACCTGGCCCTCGAGGCCGACCGCGTAGGCATTGTCGCGGGTCGCCGCAACGATGGCTTCCATCGGCGTGTAGCCGCCGTGCTTGACGAAGATTTCGAGCTCCTTGGCGTGCAGCTCGCCATAATGCGTGAAAGAGTTGTTGCCGGTATCGGTGCCGACCAGCAGCTTGATGCCGAGCTTGCGCGCCTTGTGCATGAGCTCGCACAGCAGGTCGAAGTGCCGCTTCATGCGATTGATGTCGAGCTGCACCTGCTCGGCGCCGACCCTCTGGCCGAGCTCCACCACCACCGCCAGAAACGTAGCGGTCGGAATGATCGGCATGCCGCCCTTGGCGACGGCCTCGAGATCGCGGTCGGTCGCGAGATCGGCATGGATGATCCAATCGACGCCTGCCTCGGCGGCGGCGCGCGTGGAGCCCGCCCCCCGGGAGTGAATCCCGACACGCAGGTTGCGCCGGTGCGCCTCACCGACAACGGCGGAGATCTCGTCCTTCGCCAGCATCTGCAATTCGCCGCCGCGACTGTCCGCCATCTTGATGAAATTGACGCCGTGCTTGCCCTGCCGCCGGACCTCGGTGACCATCTCATCGGCGGTGTTGCAGAGCTTACCGATGGAATGATCGGGTGTGCCCTCCCACGACGGCTCGTCGTCCTCGATGCAGCCATAGGTAACGATCATGCGCCCGGCGACGAACATGCGCGGGCCTTCCATCAGCCCGAGCTTGATGGCGTCGCGCACGCCCACGTCGGTGAACCAGGTGCCGCCCGGCACCGAAATGCTGGTGACGCCGGAGCGCAGCACCTTCTGCACACTGCGCGCGGATTTCAACGTGGAGAATTCCGGCCGGGTCGTGCCCTTGCCTTTGCCCTCGCCCTTGATCATCGGATAGCCGTAGGACACGTGGCAGTGGGCATCGATCAGGCCGGGCATGATCCACTGCCCGCCCGCATCGATCACCTCCACGGTCCTGCGATCCTCGAGCTGCACGTCCGGCGGCAACGCACCGACGCTCTTGATCCGGTTGCCCTCGATGACGATGGCATCGTTGCGCGAGGACGGCTTGCCGGAGCCGTCGATCAGCGTGCCGTTGCGGACCACCAGGGTCTTCTTGCTCGCGGCGGTCATGATGATCCTCCCGTCCAGATCTTCCGGGACGCCACGTTACCTCCAAACACGCCGGGATGTAAACACGTGTTTAACTTTATGGTCGCCTCGGTGGAGAACGAGCCATTCTCGTATGCTGGAGCCGATGCCGCCACAGCGCGCAGCCGCGCCTGCGACCCCAGGTTGCTCGGGTCATCCTCCGGATTGACATTTCGGGTTCGGCATGCGGCTAAGAGCCCCCAAACACGGGCGATGAATTTATGGACAAGGCGACGTCGAAGCGCGCGCTGGCGCACGCCGGGAAGGCCTCCAGGCAAGCCCTTTCCCGCGAGGACGAGGATGGGACGCGGGAGCGGATCCTGCGAACGGCCGAACGCCTGTTCGCCGAGCGTGGTTTCAACGGCGTGTCCGTGCGCGAACTGGCAGCCGCGGCGCAAGTGAACATCGCCAGCATCGGCTATCACTTCAGCAACAAGGAAGGCCTGCTGTCCGAGGTCTATCGCCGCCACTGCGAACCCTTGATCGAGGAGCGGCTGCGCGGGCTCGAAGCCTCGTCGCGACTGCGCGGCAGAGCAAGGGTCGCCGCCATCATCGAGGCGTTCATCCGGCCGGCCTTGCAGCAGGTCGAGGTGGAAGGCGGGGAGGCATTCATCCGCCTGCGCGCCGTGCTGTCGGGCGAAAACTCGGAACTCCTGGAAAAGCTGGTGGCGGAGAACTTCGATCAGTCCAGCACCGCATTCATCGACGTGCTGTGCGAATGCCTGCCCCACCTGTCGCGAACGGACGTGTGCTGGCGCTTCCACTTCCTGCTCGGCTCGATCTACTACACCGCGGCAGGACCGCACCGGATCTCCGCGTTTTCCAACGGCCGCTGCAATCCCGCCAACACCGAAGACGTCATCAAGGAACTGGTCCCGTTCATGACGCGGGCCTTCCACGCTCCGCCGACGAGGCCGCAACGGCGCGAGCGCAAACGACGCTGAGCCATGACGGGTTCTGCCGCGGCGAGGGCCGCAAGGTCCAGCTTTCCGATTGATATCGGCACGGTCTAAAGCCGCAGCCGACGACGCGCATTGCACTCGAAGATCAGTGCCTTGGCGTCTCGCTCCAGCCGAGAGCAAAAGAATTTGCACAGGTGTTTAATTCCGATAACCTGTATTGAACATCTGTTCAAAAAAGCTCACGGGAGGACTCATGATGCGCAACCGGGCGGCCGGCATCCGCACATCCGCCATTCGGGCCGGCCGAGGCACGACAAGGGGGGCGCGCAGTCTCGTTGCGGCCATGGTCTTCACCGCGCTGTGCGTGAGCACCGCGGTCGCGCAGGACTGGCCGACGAAAGCGATCCGCGCAATCGTGCCCCTGACCGCGGGCAGCGCCACCGACATGATCGGGCGCACCGTTCTGGATCAGCTCTCGCAACAACTCGGCCAGCCGATCGTGATGGAAAATCGTCCCGGCGCCGGCAATACCATCGGCATGGCCACCGCGGCACGATCGGACGCCGACGGCTATACTCTGCTGATCAACTCGTCGTCGCATACCATCGTGCCGGCCACGTACGGCAACCTGCCGTTCGATACCTTGCGCGACTTCATGCCCGTTATTCCGCTCGGCAACATGCCGACGGTTCTCGTGGTTTCGCCGTCCAAGGGTTACAAGAACTTGGCCGACTTCGTCGCGGCCGCGAAGGCGAAGCCCGGATTGATGAACTACTCCACCGCGGGCGCGGGAAACTTTTCGCATTTCGCCAGCGAGGTATTCCGCCGGGCAGCCGGATTCCAGGCCGTGCACGTGCCCAGCAAGGGCGCGCCCGAAGCGCTGATGGAGGTGCTGGCGGATCGCGTCGATTTTTTCTTTGCACCGCTGATCGTGGCGCTGCCGTTTCTCAAGGACGGCAGACTGCAGGCGCTCGCGGTGAGCGGATCCCAACGCGCGGCCGCTCTGCCCAACGTTCCGACTACGGTGGAAGCGGGATTTCCGGACTCGGAATATAACTTCTGGGTTGGGATGTTCGCGCCGGCGAAGACGCCGTTTCCCATCCTGGACAAGCTTTACGCTGAAACACGCAAGGCGCTGGAAAATCCCGCGGTGCAGGAGAAGCTTGCACGCCTGGGCGCGGACCCGATGATCCTGACCACCTCGGCATTCGAAAAGCTGGTGCAGGCGGAGGTCTCCACCAATATGAAAATCGCCGCGGCTGCGGGAGTGAAAGCCAATTGATCCCCTTGAGGCGCCCATAGGGGCCGCCGGATTCGCCGCGGTGACGATCAAGCCCAGCACTTACGAAGGTCAGCCGCTCGGACGGGTCGAGAAGGCGCAGCTGCTATTTCGCGCGCGAAACCCAGACCTGGTCCGCGCTGGTCCGTCGGCTCGATCTTAAGGTGGATCAAACCATCGGAGGAATGCATGATCCGTTTCCTGGTGATCGTTCTCGCTGGCGCACTGCTGGCGCCCTCGGCGGCGCAATCGAATCCCGATTATCCCAGCAAGCCGGTCCGGATCATCGTCAACGTCGCACCCGGCGGGGGCGTGGATACGGCGACGCGCATTATCGCGGACAAGCTGCGCGCACGGCTTGGCCAGCCTTTCGTGGTCGAGAACCGCCCGGGCGCTGGCGGCAATATCGGCGCGGAGGTGGTGTTCCAATCCGAAGGCGACGGGTACACGCTGCTGGCATCCTCGCCGACGCCACTCGCGATCAACGGCTGGCTCTACAAAAAACTCGGTTTCGACCCGGCGGGCTTCGAGCCGGTCGCGCTGATGTCGCGGATTCCCAACGTGCTGGTGGTGCGGCCGGACTTTCCCGCCAGGTCGGTACAGGAGTTCGTCGCCGTCGCCAAAGCCAATGCGGGCAAGTTCAGTTTCGGATCGCAGGGAATCGGCACCGCATCGCATCTGACCGGCGAGCTGTTCATGACGCTGACCGGAACGAAGCTCCTGCACGTGCCGTACAAGGGCAACACGTCCGGCGTGCTGACCGACGTGGTCGCGGGCCACGTCGACCTGAGCTTCATCCAGTTCTCCGCCGTCCATGAATTGCAGCAGAGCGGCAAGCTGCGGGTGCTCGCGGTCGCCACCGACAAGCGCATCGAGGCCTTGCCGGACGTGCCGACCATGGCGGAGGCGGGCTACCCTGACATCGTGTCGGAAACCTGGAACGCGATCAGCGCGCCCCCGAAGACGCCCGGTCCGATCATCCTCAAGCTCAACGCCGCGATCAACGAGGCGCTGCAGGAAGCGGACGTGCTGGCGCGCTTGCGCGAACTGCAGGTGCTGGTGGGCGGCGGCGACGCGACCCAGACGAGAAAGTTTGTCCAGGAGCAGCGCGCGCTCTGGGGCAAAGTCATCCAGGCTGCCAGCGTGCCGCAGCAGTGAACCATCAGCGGCAATCCGCAACGCCGTTGAGAGGCGCGGGTCGCTTAGCCTAGTATCCTGCCCTGGCAAGGAAAGACACCATGGCCGACAAGCAATACGATCGCACGACCCAGGATCTCGGCAACATTGTCAATCTCGGGCACGTCAACGTCTGCATCACCGACCAGCACCTGGCGACGCACTACTACGTCACCGGCCTTGGCCTGACCCGCGACCCTTTTCTCAATACCGGGGCGCGTCTGATGTGGATCAATGTCGGAATGAGCCAGTTCCATCTGCCGAACGGCCAGCCCGACGTGGTGCGCGGCGTCACCGGACTGGTGGTGCCGGATCGGGCCGCACTGCTCGAACGCCTGGCGCAGGTGCGCAAGCCGTTGGAAGGAACAAAGTTCGACTTCCGCGAAACCAACGATTGCGTCGAGACCATCTGTCCCTGGGGCAACCGCATCAACGTCCATACCCCTGACGAGAACCGCTTCGGCCGCGTCGTGCTGGGGATGCCCTACATCGAATTCGACGTGCGCCCCGGCACCGCGGACCGCATCGCCGGCTTCTATCGGGACGTCATGGGAGCGCTCGCGACGGTGGTCGAGAACGGAAGCGGCCGCAAGGCTCGGGTGCAGGTCGGCGAGAAGCAATACTGGTATTTCCGCGAGACCGACGAGCCCGAGAAACCCTATGACCGGCACCACGCGCAAATCTATATCGCGAATTTCTCGGCTCCCTATCGCCGCCTGAAGGAACTCGGCCTCATTACCATGGAGGTCAACGAGCACGAATACCGCTTCAAGGACGTCATCGACCTCGCCACGCGCGAGGTGCTGTTCACGGTGGAGCACGAGGTGCGCAGCCAGACCCACCCGCTGTATGGCCGGCCGCTGATCAACCGCAATCCGGCCCAGAGCAACCGCGCCTACAAGCCGGGTCATGACAGCATGTCCTGGGCGATGGCGTAAGCCCGCCGCAGGTGAATTGAACGCATGGCAACGCGACGCGCCCTGGTGATCGGTGGTTCGCTCGGCGGATTGCTGGCCGCAAATCTCCTGCGCAACACCGGCTGGGACGTGATCGTGTTCGAGCGCAACGCCGAGGACCTCACCGGCCGCGGCGCCGGCATCAGCACGCATCCGCAGCTCATCGATATTCTTCACCGCGTCGGGATCGACTTCGACGAGTCCATGGGGATCAAGGTCGATACGGTCATCTGCCTCGACAAGAGCGGCAAGACCTATCTCGAAACCAAGACGGCGCGCACCATGAGCTCGTGGGGGCGGCTCTATCGCTCGTTGCGCGATCCGCTTTCGGACGAAAGCTATCGTCTCGGCATGTCGCTACGGCGCGTCGAGCAGGATGCGCAGAGCGTTACCGCTGTCTTTGCCGACGGCTCGCGCGTCAGCGGGGACCTTCTGGTGGGCGCCGATGGCGTGCGCTCCACCGTGCGCGAACAGTTCCTGCCGGATATCGAGCCCAACTATGCCGGATACGTCGCTTGGCGCGCCATGCTGGATGAAAGCGACGTGCCGGCCGATATCCGGGCGGAGATCTTCGAGCGCTACACCTTTTGTCTGCCCGAAGGTGAGCTGTTCCTCGCCTACCCGGTACCCGGCCGCAACAACGAAACCCAGGCCGGCCGCCGCGCCTATAACATTGTCTGGTACCGGCCAACCGACCGCGATACGACGCTGGTCGATCTCTGCACCGACGCAACCGGCAGGCGCCACGGCACCGCGATTCCTCCGCCGTTGATTCGGCCCGAGATCACCGCCGGGATCAAGGCGACGGCGCGCGCACTCGTTGCGCCGCAGGTCGCCGAGATCTTCGCGCGCACGCCGCAGCCGTTCTTCCAGCCGATCTTCGATCTCGAATCACCCCGGACGGTGTTCGGGCGCGTGGCCCTGCTCGGAGATGCCGCCTTCGTGGCGCGGCCGCATGTCGGCGCGGGCGTGACCAAGGCGGCGCTGGATGCAGCAAGCCTTGCCGACGCAACTGCGGGCGACGACATCGTCGGCGGCCTGCTGCGCTACCAGAGCGCGCAGCAACCCTTCGGAAGCGGTCTGGTGGCGCTCGGACGTGAAGAAGGCGCGTATCTGAGCGCGCAGCTCAAGCCGCGCGACCAGCGCACGCAAGCGGAACTGCACCGCGACATCAAGGACGTGCTGCACGCCCACAATTCGCGCAGCGAGAATCTGCGCAGCGTTCTGGTGGGCTCACGCCGCGCCTCGTGATCGGGATCGATGACGCTGCCGCAGCCTCGGTGCGCGCGCCTCCCTACCCCACCGGGGTCACGCTCACGGAGCCTTCGAGGCGCTGGCCGCCCGACGCGTAGATGACGCCGTCGATCGGGGCGACGTCGGCATAATCGCGGCCAATTGCGAGCACCACATGGTCATCGCCGGCAAAGATGTTGTTGGTCGGATCAAGTCCGCACCAGCCGACCTCCTCCCCGCAGCCCACCAGCACCCAGGCGTGCATGGCGTCGGCGCCTTCGAGGTTGTCCTCCTTCGCGTGGAAGGTTCGGAGATAGCCGCTGACATAGGCTGCCGGCAACCCGAGGCCGCGCATCCCGGAAATCATGATGTGAGCGAAGTCCTGGCAGACACCGCGCCGCAGGGCAAACGACATCGGTGGCGTCGTCGACGCGGTGGTGACTCCGGCTTCATAAACGAAGTCGGCTTTGATACGCCGCATGAGGTCGACCGCGCCTTCGAGAATCGGGCGCCCGGGCAAAAAACTCTCGGCAGCATAGGCGCGGATTTCCGGATCAAGCGAGGCCTGCCGGCTGGGGAACAGGTAATGCGCCGGAGAGTTTGGCGACAGATCAGTCGATGCGAACGCCGCGTCGCGAATCTCTTCCCACGGCGGCGTGCTGCTCGCCTGCGGCGCGCCTTCCGCCTTGACTGCAACCCGCGCCGCGACCCGAACGCTCAAGGTATCGTGCGGCTGATCGAGCTCGATCCATGTCGTCCGGTTGCCGAAGAAATCGTGCCCTTCGCGCCGTCCGATCGGAACCGGGTCGATGTCCAGCGCCGTGGCGTGAACGCGCTGCCCCGGGCGGTCGATCGGCGTGAGCCGCAGCACATGGCGCGAGTAGGCAACCGGCGACGCGTAGTGATAGATCGTGGCCTGCCGGATGTCGTATATCATCCGAGCGCCTCCCAGCGAACCTCGGCCCGCTCATGCGTCGTAAAATAGGTGGACGCAATCACGTCGGAGAGCTTCATCAGTGCGATTTCCGTCCGGTGGAATGTCGCCGGATCCAGCGCCGCGGCGTCGGCGGTGCGAAATTGCGTCGCGAGCGAGGTTGCGATCTGCTCGGGCGGCGACAGGCGGCCGTCGTCGCTTCGCGGCGGCAGCGCGGAAAGATGCGCCTCGATGCGGCCGAGCTGGTAGGCGACCGAGCGCGGATTGCTGGGATCGAGCGCCACGAGATCGATCACGGGAACCGGTGCCGCCACCATGACGTAGCGCAGCCGGTAGGTGATCTGGCTATCGGCGAGCTCCAGCAAGACGTCGAGCGCACCGTCGAGCTTGGTGAACGCGAACTGATCGACAAAACGGCAGGTTGCGATCGCCCGCTCGATCCGGCGGCCCAGCTCGAGAAAGCGCCAGCCGGCGAGTTGACTCATGTTTTCCTGCGCCAGCCCGGAAAACGAAGCGATAATGCGCAACGCGCGGTTGACGCGCTCGAAGATCGCACTTTCGGTCGGTGGGAGATCGATGGGCGCGTTGATTAACTGGGACAGATCGGTCAGCGCCCGCCAGGCGTCGGGAGAAAAGCGGTCGCGGATCACGGATGCAGCCGATTGCGCCGCTCCGACGAGATAGGGCATGGCGCCGTCGAGGTCGCGGTTCTGCAATGCGGCCGCTGCGACGAACACCGGCTTGGCGTTAGGGAGGTCGGTCGGCACCGCCTCCCATTCGCCGAGCAGCTCGCAGATTCGCGCGACCACCCGGGTCGCCGCCTCGTCACTGTCGCCTGCACGGGTGACGAGCGCCCGAACCAGCCGCAGCGTCGCCTCCGCACGTTCCACGTAGCGAGCCACCCAGAACAGATTGCTGGCGGCGCGGCTCGGCAGCGCTCCGGTCGCACGCGAGATCGTGATCCGGTCCGGCGCGGGCAACAACGTCGTCGCGGCCACCGGCTTGTCCGACAGCACCCAGGCGTCGCCGGTGCGTCCGCCCCGCTGCAAGCTCACCGCGCGGGCGTCGACATCGTCGGCGACCCTGACGAATCCGCCGGGCATGACCTGCCACCCGTCATTGGTCCTCGCCAGGAACAGCCGGAGCGTGAACGGCCGCGGCTCGAGCCTGCCGTTTCGCCACACCGGCGTTGTCGAAAGGGTGACAGCCTCCTTGGCGACGAAATCGATGCCGCGGTAGGCGATCTGTGCGAGGATCCTCGCACGTTCGTCGGGATCGAGCGCGGCGCCGAGAACCTCGCGCCGTTCGCCGTAGCCCGGGAGCTCGCCGCTGAAGGCCGAAGCAATCACCATCTCGTCGAGCCGTTCGATGATCTCGTCGCGCGCTCGCGCCTGGCCGAGCCACCAGGTCGCGACATTGGGCAACGCGAGATCGCTGCCGAGCACGGCGGGCGCCAGTGCCGGCAGAAAGCTCGACATCGCGCGCGCTTCGACCACACCGGAACCGAGCGCATTGGCGATGACCACCGTGCCGTCACGCACGGCCTGCACCAGCCCCGGCACGCCGAGGCGCGAACGCGCATTGAGCTCAAGCGGATCGGCAAAGTCCGCATCCAGCCGCCGCACCAGCACCTCCGCGCGCTTGAGGCCGGACACCGTGCGAATGAAGACGCCGTCGTCGCGGACCGTCAGGTCCTCGCCCTCGACCAGCAGAAAGCCGAGATAGCGCGCGAGGTAAGCGTGCTCGAAATAGGTCTCGTTCAGCGGGCCCGGCGTCAGCACGCAAACACGGGAATCATCCTGTCGGTTGAGCCCGGACAGCTCGGCCTGAACCGCCTGGAAGAACGGCGCCAAGCGCTCGACCCTGAGTTCGCGATAAAAATCGGGCATTGCGCGCGACAGCGCGAGGCGATTCTCGAGCGCATAACCGGCGCCCGAGGGCGCCTGGGTGCGGTCGCCGAGCACCCACCAATGGCCGGCCGGCGACCGCCCCACGTCAACGGCATAAAAGCGCAGATGCACGCCGCCCGCCGGCGCCACGCCAACAAGCGGCCGCAAGTATTCCGGATTGCCGGCGATGACGGTGGCGGGCAAGCGACCCTCGCGCACGAGCCGCGCCGGGCCATAGGCATCTGCCAGCACCGCCTCCAGCAGTTCGGCGCGCTGGACCAGTCCGGCCTTGAGCCCCTGCCATTCCGAAGCGTCGATCAGAAGCGGCACGTGGCTCAACGGCCAGGGCCGCTCGGTCCCCGCGGTCTCCTCGTAGACGCGGTAGAACACCCCGGAATCGTGCACGTGGCGATCGGCGGCAGCGAAACGCGCACCGAGCTGTTTCGACCCCAGCGTCGCGAACATCGCGAGCAACCGCTGCCAATGGGACCGCACGCGGCCGTCACGGTCCATCATCTCGTCGAAAATGCCGGGCAGCGGCCGATAGCCCGCCAGTATCGACGCGATGTCGTTCTGCGCGGACTCGCTGTCGCGTCGGCCGACCATGCGGCTATTAGACATGAGTCGGACGTCTGAGGTCGAGTGTCATCGGGTATTCGGGCGAGCGTTCTTCCCCGGGGACATCACGCTCCCCCGGCGTATGGCCGTGATCCTGGAAACGCGCCAAACGCCGGGCTTCCGCTTCGTAGGAGTTGACCGGGACGGTTTCGTAGTTGCGGCCACCGGGATGGGCAACATGGTAGACGCAGCCGCCCAACGAACGCCGGCTCCAAACATCGCAAATGTCGAACGTGAGCGGGGCGTGGACGTCGATCGTCGGCTGTAACGCGGCGGCCAGCTTCCACGCCTTGAATCGTATGCCGGCGACGTACTCGCCGGAGCGACCGGTAGAGGTCAGCGGAACGCGGCGCCCGTTGCAGGTGACGACATGGCGGCTGGCGTTGAAACCTTCGACCTTCACTTGCAACCGCTCGACCGAAGAATCGACGAAGCGTGCCGTGACCCCGGCGGTGGTGTCTTCGCCAAGCACGTGCCAAGGCTCCAGGGCGTGACGCAGCTCCAGGTTCACGCCGCCATAGGTAACGGCGCCATAAAATGGAAAGCGAAACTCGCGTTGAGCATGAAACCAGTCCGGCGCGAAATCGTACCCGGCACCGCGAAGATCCTCCAGCACGCCGAGAAAGTCCTCCCAAACCCAGTGCTCCAGCATGAATTGGTCATGCAGGGCGGTGCCCCAGCGGACCAGCGAGCCGCGCTGCGGCTCGCGCCAGAACCAGGCGATCAAGGCGCGCAGGAGCAACTGCTGCGCCAAGCTTATGCGCGCATGTGGCGGCATTTCGAAGGAGCGAAATTCGACGAGACCCAGCCGTCCCGTTGGGCCGTCCGGCGAGAACAACTTGTCGATGCAGACCTCGGCACGGTGGGTGTTGCCGGTGACATCGACGAGAAGATTGCGAAACAGGCGATCGACCAGCCATGGCCGCGGCGCCTCGCCCTCATCCGGCGACGGCACGGTCGCAAGCGCGATCTCCAGCTCGTAAAGCTGGTCGTGACGGGCTTCGTCGACGCGCGGAGCCTGGCTGGTCGGGCCGATGAACAAGCCCGAGAACAGATAAGACAGCGAAGGATGCCGCTGCCAATAAAGGACCACGCTTTTAAGCAGGTCGGGCCGGCGCAGGAACGGACTGTCAGCCGCGGTCGGACCACCGAGCACGACATGATTCCCGCCGCCGGTTCCAGTGTGGCGGCCGTCGATCATGAACTTGTCGGTGCCAAGTCGGCAGATACGCGTTTCCTCGTAGAGCGTGCGCGTGAGGTCGACCGCCTCGCTCCAGCTCGCGGCGGGATGAACGTTGACCTCGATGACGCCGGGATCCGGCGTGACCTTGATGACGTTCAAGCGCGGATCGGCCGGCGGCTCATAACCTTCGACGTGGACCGGCATCTGGAGCTCGCCGGCGGTTGCCTCGACGACGGCGAGCAGTTCGAGATAATCTTCCAGCCGTTCTACCGGCGGCATGAACACGCAAATCCGGCCGTTGCGCGGCTCCACGGTGAGCGCGGTGCGGACTGGAACGCTGGCTCCGGACGGCGACGCGACGACGCGCGCAGACGAGCCCTGAGCGCGGCGAAATTCGACCACCTTGGCGCGCGCAACGGCGGCCTCGCCGCGATTGGCAATGACCCGCGCGAGCATCTCGGGATCGGGCAATTCACCGCGCTCGGTCATGGGATCGGCCGGGACGAGGTGCGGGTAATCGACCGGCTTCACATAGGGCAAAGAGCTCAGCGGCAGGCGAAAGCCGATCGGGGAATCACCGGGTGCGAGGAACAGGTGCCGGCGGCGTGTCTGCCAGATCTCGCTGATCCAGCCGGTTGCGGGTTGTGCGCTCCAGCGTTGCACCGGCAACACGTAACCCGCCGGCGCGGCGAGGTGGCGCTCGAACGTGCGCAGGATGCGATCACGCTCGACCGGATCGTCGATCTTGGGATCGCTTGGATCGACATTCTCCGGCAGCTCGCCTTGCTTGAGCATACGTTCGGCAGGGTCTTCGTAGGTGGGCTGCGCGTAGTCGGCGTCGAGGCCAAGACGGAGCGCGATCGCCTCCGCGAAGCGTCGCGCGTCGTCGGCAAGCGGCCCCATGCTGGCGGTCTCCGTCGCAATGAGCGCGAGATCACGCCAAGTCGGCTTGCCGTCGCGCCGCCAGTAGAGCGCAAACGCCCAGCGCGGCAGCGGCTCGCCCGGATACCATTTGCCCTGGCCGTAATGCAGGAGCCCGCCCGGCGCAAAACGATCGCGCAAGCGACGGATCAGTTCGTCGGCGTGCGTGCGCTTGGTTGGGCCGAGCGCGGCCGTGTTCCATTCCGGCGATTGGTAATCGTCGATCGAAACGAATGTGGGCTCGCCACCCATGGTGAGGCGCACATCGCCGGCGCGGAGGTCCGCGTCCACCTGCTCGCCCAGCGCATCGAGCGCCGCCCATGCTTCGTCGGAGAAAGGGTAGGTTACGCGTGGCTGTTCCGCGATCCGCGTGACGGTCATGTCGAAGGAGAAGGTGACTTCCGCCGGTTCGACGGCACCGCTGATTGGCGCCGCGGCGCGGAAATGCGGCGTGGCGGCGAGCGGGAGATGGCCCTCCCCGCACAACAAGCCGGACGTGGCATCGAGCCCGATCCAGCCCGCGCCGGGTATGTACACCTCGGCCCAGGCGTGCAGGTCAGTGAAATCCTGCGTCGCCCCTGCGGGCCCATCGAGCGCAACCACGTCCGGTCGCAATTGGATCAGATAGCCCGACACGAACCGCGCCGCGAGGCCGACGTGACGCAGGATTTGCACGAGCAGCCAAGCGCTGTCGCGGCACGAGCCCGAATTCGCCGCGAGCGTTTGCTCCGGCGTCTGCACGCCGGCTTCCATGCGGATCAGATATCCGACCTCATGGTGCAGACGTTGATTAAGCCCGACCAGGAAATCGACGATATTCGTCCGATTGCGCGGGATCGAGGCGAGAAAGGCCGACAGCAGAGGTCCCGCCGGTTCCGCATCGAGAAAAGGGGCAAGCTCCTCGGCGAACTCCGCGGGATAGGCGAACGGGAAAGTCTCCGCGAAAGGCTCGACAAAAAAGTCGAACGGATTGATCACCGCCATGTCGGCGATCAGGTCGACGGTGACCGTCGAATTCGCGGGTCTTTTCCGGGAATACGAAGCGCGCGAGCCAGTTTCCGTTTGGATCCTGCAGCCAGTTCACGAAATGCTGCGCCGGCGTCACCTTGAGCGAGTAGCTGGGTACGCGGGTGCGGCAATGCGGCGCTGGCCGCAGCCTGATCACCTGCGGTCCGAGACCGATCGGGCGGTCGTAATGGTAGCGCGTGGCGTGGTGGAGACTGACCAGTATCGACATACACCGCTCTGATGCGTTGGAGCGCCTCGCGTTGGATCCGCGATTTCACTCAAGCCTTGGTCGCATGATCCCGTCCGAAAAGTCTGCAACTTTTCGGGATCATGCCGTAAGACCCCGACATATTTACACAATTTGCAATGCAATTTTCGGGCCGACCATTCGCTCGCCGCCCCGCCCCAAAAGCGCACGATCGGCGCGCATGCAGGAAAGGCCGAATGGTTTCCGTGTCCCGCGCTCGGGCGGGACGAACGATGATTGAGGCTCCGCCCAATGGCGCTGACCGCTTGGGAGCTCAGTTCGTCGATTGCGGCGACCCGATCGAGCGCTTGAGCCCCGCAACGACCGCTCGCAAGGCGTCGTCGCCGGAGTTTCCGGCCTGGCGTCCCGAACCCGCGGCGTGAATGAGATCGTGGATCAATGTCAGCTTCCAGATCACGGGCGGCGGAACGACGAAGGGGTAGAGGTCGGGTTGGCCCATACTGCGATTGAGGGAATTGGCCGCGAACGTCAGCGGCAGCCACGCGTCGATGATGCGGTCCATCTCGGAGAAATAGGGATCGAAGTCGATGGCGGTGGATAGATCGGCGCCCTTGGCCACCTTTGGCCGCAACCGCAGACCGAACGCGAAGGCGGTTTCGAGCGTATCGATCATATGGAAATAGTGCGCCCAGGTTTCGGCGAAATCTTCCCACGGGTGCGAGCTGGCATAGGAGGTGACGAAACGCTCCGGCCAGTCGGGCGCCGGACCATTGGCGTAGTGCCGCTGCAGCGACGCCTCATAGTCCTCGCGCTCGTCACCGAACAGCCGCCGGAAGTCATCGATCCGCGGCGAGTCCGCCACCAGACGGTCCCAGTAATAATGCGCGATTTCGTGGCGGAAATGCCCAAGCAAGGTGCGATATGGCTCGCCCATGGATTTGCGCTGGCGCTCGCGCTCGGGATCGTCGGCCTCCGCCACATTGAGGGTAATGAGCCCGCTGGCGTGTCCGGTCAGGACGCGCGAATGCGCCGCGGCGGCTCCGATCGGGTTCGAAAGGAAATCAAAGGCGAGGCCGTTGGGATCCTCCAGCCTGGTCGCCAACGGCAGACGAAGCCGCAGCAGCGTATAGAACAGCCGGTGCTTGGCGAATTCGATCTTCCGCCAATGCAGGAGATTCTCGGAATTTGTGAGGTCGGGTATGGTGCGGTTGTGACGACAGGCGGCGCAAAACACCTCCGCCTGATCGCAGTTCACGAGCCAGTTGCAGACGTTGTGGCGGGCATTGGCGCAAAACTGATAGCGCTCTCCCGGCGCAGCAAGCGCGCGCAATGATCCGTCCACTTCTTCCAATGCGGTGACGACTTCCGGTTCCGGTAAATAACCCAGCCGCAGCCCACAGCTTTCGCACGTGGTGTTCTCGAAATAGAGCGGCTGTCCGCAGTTCTGGCACTCGAAAAGCTTCATGGTCCGAGGGTCCCTAACGGCCGCTGCGAAGCTGCGACATGTCCGGCGGAAGGCTGTTCAACGCGGCCGCCCCGGCAACGTTCCACTTGCGGGAGGCGCGCCGGCAACCCGCGCAATCCAATCGTCGGGAGGCTCATCCCCTGCAGCGCGCGGAACAATAGTGCAGCATTGGTCCTCCCCCGCGCTGATGTTCGGATGCTGAGCGTACGATCCCGGCCGGTCCCACGCCAGTACCGACAATGGGCCGCTGCATCTCGCGAGCAGCGCGAAGATCCACGCCCGGCATCGCTGCATCGCTGAAGTCATTTTCAACGTCAGCTTTGGACCCTTGCTGGACCGTGTCATGCCACGCCGGTAAGATCGCAGGATTCACGCTGCATGCTTCCAATGGAAGGCGCCATATGACCCAGGTCGATACCGAAAAATTTCGCTTGCGCCACTTCGTCGAGAAGCTCGTGCAGGAGGGCGAGTGCGTCGTCCACGATGCTCCGATCGATCTCATCGACGTCGCGGCGATGCTCGATTGCAATCCCAATGCCGTGTGGTTCCGCGCCGTGGGGCCGGAGAAGACCGAGCTCGTCGGCAACGTGATGGGGACCCGGCGGCGTCTTGCCGCCGCGCTCGATACCGACGAGACCGGCTTTCCCGCCGCCTTGCGCGAGCGCCTGCGCCACCCCGTTGCCCCGATCGAGGTGCCCTCGTCGGACGCTCCAGTGCACGACGTGGTCTTGACCGGTGATGACGCCGACCTGACGACCTTGCCGGTGCACCTGCAGCACGGGCTCGATGGCGCACCTTACATTTCCGCCAGCATCGACTTTGCACGCGACCCGCAGTCGAGCGTCACCAATATCGGTTGCCGCCGCCTGATGCTGCGCGGCCCGCGTGCCGCCGGCGTTGATCTCAATGCCCCCAGCGACCTGCGGGCGCTCTATCAGGCCGCGGTCGCCAGAGGCGAGCGCATGCCGGTCGCATTCGCAGTGGGCAGCCATCCGACCGATTTTCTCGCGGCCGTCGCCTCGACCCCGCCGATGGACGAGCTTGACGTGATCGGTGCCGTGCGCGGCGCAGCGGTGCCGGTGGTGAAATGCGTCACCGTCGACATTAAGGTTCCGGCCGACGCGGAGATGGTGCTCGAGGGCTATATCGACGAGCGCGGCCTCGTCGAACCCGAGGGCCCCTACGGCGAATATATCGGCTATTACGGCCTGCTCAAAAGCAACCCGGTGTTCCATCTCACCGCCATCACCAGACGCCGCGATGCCCTGTTCCAGACCGTGACCATCGGCGGCGCCCGGCTCGGCTACACCGACACCGCGCAGCTCGGTGCGGCCAAGACCGAGGCCGCGATCTGGAACGTGTTGCAGCAGGCCATCCGCGAGCCCGTCGCCGTCTGCTGCACCGCCTCCTCCGGCGGCATGTACAACGTTCGGGTCTCGCTGCGTCAGCGCAATCCGGGCGAAGCGCGCAACGCCATCGCTGCGGTGTTCTGCTCCTCCGGCGACGTCAAGCACGTGTTCGTGGTCGACGACGACGTCGACGTGTTCTCCGACGAGCAGATCGACTGGGCGCTGGCCACCCGCTTCCAGGCCGACCGCGACTTCGTGGTGGCATCAGGCTTCCGCTGCGTCCCGCTCGATCCCTCGCTGCAAGGCAGCCGCACCGGTGCGAAGGGCGGGTTCGACTGCACCAAGCCCTTCGGCAAGGGCAACAGCGTCGAATTCACGGTGCCGCATCCGCCGCAGATGCCGCAGCGTCCGCACCGCTCGCTCGAAGCGGCGCTGAGCGAAGGCCCCGCCACCTATCTCGAGCTCATGGCGGCGCTCGGCACCCGTGACGGGCGAGAAATCCTGCGCGACTTCGGCAAGCTCTACGAGCAAGGACGCCTCAAGCGCCTGCAGGACGGACGCTATACGTTGAACGGCGGCGGGTGATTACGACCTACCGCTGACCCGCACCGTCGCATGCTCGGGAAGCGGGCGTCGGATGATTGCATGTGGCGCGGGGTGTCCGCGTCCTCGTTCAATAATTAAAGCGCGGCGCACGCCGGCCTTACGCGCCGGCGCCGGCCGAGCGCTTCTGACGCCGCCTTGCCGATTGCTGCACCGGGGCGACGCTGCGATCGAGATGCTGCGAAGGAGCCCGGACGCCCGCCCTCGCGCGCTCGAGGACGAAGCGAGCGTAATCGTCCATGTCGCCACGGAACGGTTTTATGTGACCATCGGCGGCGAGCCACAGCCGGTCGGCCACCAGGTCGATCAGCGAGCGGTCGTGGGTGATGAGGATGACCGCTCCTTCGTAATTGTTCAGCGCCTCAAGCAGCGCGCGGCGACTGTCGATGTCGAGATGGTTGGTGGGCTCGTCGAGAATCAGCAAGTGCGGCGCCACCATCGCCACCAAGTTCAGCAACAGCCGCGCGCGCTCGCCACCGGACAAGTCGGCGACCGTGGTCTCCTGCTTGTCGAAACTCAATCCGAATTGCGCGAGCCTCGACCGGCGGGAGGATTCACTGTCGTCCGGCCGGGCGCGGCGGATGATGTCCAACGGCGTATCGGCAGGATCGAGCGCTTCGATCTGATGCTGGTGAAACCAGCCGACCCGGATGCGGCCATCGCTTTTCAAATGACCGGATTGCAGGGCAAGCGCACCAGCCACCATCTTGGCGAATGTCGATTTGCCCGCGCCGTTCACGCCGAGGAGCCCGATCCGATCGTCGACATCCAGCCGCAGATTGAGATCGCGCAGGACCGCCTTCCCGTCATACCCGACGCTTGCGCCTTCGAGTTGCAGCAAGGGCGGCGCCAGCGGCCGCGGCGGCGACGGCAGGGTGAACGGCGCCACGCGCTCCTCGATCACGGCGGCGACCGGCTCGAGCTTTGCCAGGCGCTTCATCCTCGACTGCGCCTGGGCCGCCTTGCTGGCCTTGGCGCGGAAGCGATCGACGAAAGACTGCAGATGGGCGCGCTCGGCCTCCTGCTTGGCGCGAGTGGCGGACTGCAACCGCGCCTTTTCTCCGCGCCGCTTCTCGAAGTCGTCATAGCCTCCGGTGTACAGATCCAACTTGCCTTCGCGCAGATGCAAGATGGCGTCGACCGAATTGTTCAGAAGCTCGCGGTCATGGCTGATGATCAGGGCAGTGTGCGGGTATTTTTTCAGCCGCGCCTCAAGCCAAAGCGCGCCCTCCAGGTCGAGGTAGTTGGTCGGCTCGTCCAGGAGCAGCAAGTCGGGCTCCGCGAACAAGGCGGCCGCAAGCGCCACCCGCATGCGCCAGCCGCCGGAGAATTCCGACATGGGACGAGCGAGATCGGCGGTGGAGAAGCCGAGCCCGCTGAGGATCTCGGCCGCACGCGCGGGCGCGCGATCGGCATCGATCTCGATCAGCCGGGCGTAAAGGTCTCCCATGCGCTCGGGCGCAGCAGTCTCGAGCTCGGCATTCAGCGCTTCCCGCTCCAGATCGGCTGCCAGAACCGTGTCCAGCAGCGTGACAGGCGTAGCCGGATGCTCCTGGTCCACCGACGCGATCCTGGCGGCTTTCGGGAGGCCTATTTCGCCCCCGTCGGGAGTGAGCTGCCCCAAAATCAATTTGAACAGGGTCGACTTGCCGACCCCGTTGCGCCCGACCAACCCGACCTTGGCGCCGACCGGAAGCGAGACGGTGGCGGAATTGAAGAAGCGACGGCCCCAGCCGTTGAAAACGAGATTGTCGATCTGGAGCATGTCGAGGGTACCGAATGTGGGTAAATGGTGAGCGGAAGGGCGAGGGGGCCGGTTCCTTACCGCAGTGCAACACAAATGGCGAGCGCTAACGGTTTCCGCAATGCGCTTCGGGATCACTCCGGCGCCGCCGACGGGAGCGATGCGCTGTGACTTGGAGCGCGTCGCCGCCCCGCTCAGTGTTGCGCTTCAGCAACTGGGGTTCTTTTGGCCAAACTGGCCAGCCACCCCGGCGCAAGCCAGTCGCCGCAACAAAAAACCCGGCGCGGCGTCCCGCCCGGGCATGATCCGTACTTCTGGATCGTGCGTTTGCTGCACGAGATTCGTGTAACACGAGTCAAGGTAACAATCGCCGAACCCGGGCAAGTCGCGCGACCTCGCGTCCGTCCTGCGTGCGACCGCCGTTACGCCGTTGCCTCCCCCCTCACGATCCAGCGACGGAAAATCTGCCGTCTGAATTCTGCCGTCCGGCCGCAGCCGTCGGATAGTCGTAGCTGGCCATCAAGTCCTCCACCAACGTGTTGAACTCGGCCCAATCGGTCTCGCGATAGGAGTGGTTGCGGATGATGAAGGAGGCGCCGGCATAGAACTTCTCGTATTGCAGATGACGCCCGGCGAACTCGGTGCCGACCATGTCCCAGGCCAGCTTGAACAATTTCATGCGGGTGACGGCGTCGCCCTGCGGCGTCTGCCAGAAGGTCGTAAACTGCTGGGCGAGCTCAGGATCGTCCATGACCGAGATATCGGCCGGCATCTGGAACACGCCGCCGCCGCAGAGCTCGCGCAGCTGGTCGATGAAGGTGCTGTAGTTCTGGGTGCACCAGTCGAGCCCCGCATACATGAAGCGGCGATTGAAGCAGACATAGCCTTCCGGCCAATCCTCATAGGCGTTGATCTGGCCGTGCACGAGGCCGCCGATCGTGCTCTCCACCGCCGCCATCTTGCCGAGCGTTTCGCGTACCGCCGGAACCTGATCGGCGCCGGTCGCCTGCGCGATCTTGCTGCACAGGCCAAGCAGGAGACGCATCTTCGACCAGTAGCGCACGTTCGACTGGTGATTGCCGAAGCAATGGCTCGGGGTCTTGATGTAGATGTCGCGCGAGAGCAGCGCGTCGTCGTGGACAAACACCTTCTCCCACGGCACCTTGACGTTTGCACACAGCACCATGCTGTCGCTTTCGTCATAGCGCCAGGCCAGCGGGGAATCGAACTCCGACGTCGCCGCGAGCACCGCCGGCTTGCGCGACCACAGCGCGAGACCCGGTGCGTTGCAGGGAACCGCACAGGTGATCGATTCCTTCTTCTGGTCGGGCGCGAGCGGGATCACATTCCCGAGCCAGATGTCATTGGCATAGAGCGCGCCGGTCGCCAGCATTTTCATGCCCGCGATGACGACGCCGTCGTCGTCCTCGCGCACGACCCGCAGCGTCGGCACCGGGATGTTCTGCTTGTGGTAGAATTCCGGATTGCGGGCAGCCTGCGGCGGCACCACGGCGTAGACGACATAGGTGTCGTGGTCGCGGATATGGCGATAATAGCGAACGAGGTTCTCGGCGTGGGCGTAAGGCGCCGGCAAGGCGTCGGGCTTCATCGCCATGCCGGTGACAAACGAGGCTACGTGATCGGGCGAGCGGCCGAACATGCCGAAGGTGGCATCGGCGATTTGCCGATGTCCCACCATGCGCCGCTGCAGATCGTCGCGCGTGCGCGGACGCAGGAAATAGATGGAGTGACGACCGCCATCCTCCTCGTAGGTCAGCGTGTCGCGGTTCGCCGGGTCCGCCTTCATGTCGTAGATGGCGGCGACCGTCGCGGCCGCGTTGCGGAAGGCAGGATGGCGCGTGACGTCGTCGATCTTCTCGCTGCCGATATAGACCACGCGGCCGTCACGCAACGACTCCAGATGCTCCTTGCCCGTTCGCAACATCGCCGGCTCCTCATGGTCGCCGGAACTCTAACATGCCGGATCGCGCAGCATAGTGCGCAGCGCTCACGACCAACTCATGCGAACGAGTCAGCGCCGGCGGGGCAGCGGTCCCGAAGCCGGATCTGCGCTGCTTCCGCCACCTTCAGGTGCCGAGCAGGGGCGTGGCTACCGCGAAGCGAGCGCAGCGCCCTGGTGCGGGGCCATGGAATTGACGCCTTGCGCCGAGGCTTTGCCAATGAAGACGAGCGCGGTGAAGGTGATCGACAGGACGGCGCAGGTGTAGAAGAAAGCAACTGCGACCTTGTGCATGGCGGTCTCCGATCCAAGGATCCGACCGCCGCGATGTTAAGGTTAATTGGTTAACGAAACGATTCGGACACCCCGGCCGGCGATGCTGCAATCGGCATCGGCTTCCCCACCCGGCATCACGGCCGGCTCATGATCTCCCCTTCGAACAGCCGGTAATAGAGCACGGCCAAGACGATCGCGAAAAACAGGTCGAACAGCCCGAACCAGATCAGTCCGCCGCCGATCACGAGCCACACGGTGGCCATCCAGAGCCGGCCGAGGATCCCCGTGATGTTGGTAAAGCGTGACCGCACCGGATCCTGCAACCCCGGGATATAGAGAGCCGTCACCAAAATGAGGGTTGCACCCCAGCCTCTTATCCAGCCGGAAGGCACGGGCGGTGGCAGGCCGAACGTGCGCGACACGAAATCCGGCGCAAACATGCACGCCAGCCCGATCAGGACGTGCAGCACCATGTTGAAGCCGAGTATGCGCTGATAGGTCCGGCGCCGCGTTTGCGCACGGGCCGCGGTCCAGCCGACGGTAAGGGCTTCGGTCATGGCGTTCGATCCTTCGTCCTCGGTCCGTGGTCAAAACGTGAGCAGATAGGCGATGAGGTCATCCTTGTCGGCCGCCGACAGCGTCGTGCCGTACACGTGGCCGCCGTTGCCATTGCCCGGCAGCCGGGTGTCGTAGCAGAAGCCCTGCGGCTGCGGCCGACCGGCCTCGCAGGGGGGAGACACGAAGCCGCCGTTCTTGCCATCGACGAGGTCGATGCCGCGCACGAACGCCAGCGGCCGTTGCGCGGGCGGCGCGAGCAGATCGCGCAGCGTCGGCACCGCACCGTTGTGCAGGTAGGGCCCACGCAGCCATAACCCGTCGAGCGGCAGGTTGGCGTAGCCATCGGTCTTGACGAAATGCTTGAACTGATAGGGCGTGCCGGCAAACAGCTCGGCGAGCTGACGCTGGCGGAAGGCCTCGGTGTAGGAATCGAGCCGGCCCGGATCAGTGCCGAGCTTGCTGTTCGGCTCGACCTTGCCAAGATTGGCGCCGGCAAACACATAGCGATCGGCACCTTGGTAGCCGTGGCATGCAGCGCACGTACTCATATAGAGGGCGCGTCCGCGCTCGACCGCGGCCGGGTCGACGGGATGCGGGCTGCGCGGCGGCTGCAGTTCGCCGAGCCACGCCGCCACGCGCTCGATCGCGGCGTGGTCGACGGTCTCGGGCGTGACGCCGGCGCCGAGCGCGGCCGACAGATTGCGTTCAGCCAGCGACGGGTTGTTGCCGTCCCAATGCAACTGCATCCCTTCGCGCGGCTTCTGGTTGAAGATGGAGGGAAAGTCGCTGGCCCCGTTGCGCTCGCCGGGCGCGATGGCGCTCAACGCCATCTTCATCTGGACGAGCTTGTAGGGGTTGAAGGTGTCGACGCGCCCCGGCCCCCACGCCGCCTGCTCGGCCAGGAATGGCTGCAGCCGCGAACGCCGCTGGATGAAACCTTCGCGCACCCGCGGGATGACATAGAACTTCCACACCTGCCGCTCGATGAGCCCGAGCTTGGCGCCCGCCGCCTGCATGGCCGGGATCAGGGTGTCGGGGCCGAGGCGCTCGTCGGCGCCGGCCTCGAGCACGAACCGGATGAAGCGATAGAGGTCGAGATTGTTCGACGGCATGCCGGCGACGGTGACGCGCGCGCCATTCTCGGACGTCCGGTACGTCCCGGTGTGGCAGACCGCGCAGTTGAACCAGACGAGATCGACACCCCGGTAATCGCGCTTGGAAATGCCGATCGGCAGGTCCTCCTGCCGTCCCTGGTCGTCGGTGCGATAGAGAAACCCGAAGGCGCGATAGTCGAGACGACCATCGAACGCCTCGGGGAACAGCCGCGGCAACGCCTGCCAGACCCAGTACGGCATGCCGCTGCCTTCGTCGGCGCCGATCGAGCCACGCTCGAAATGGGCGACGATGTCGGGATAGACTGCCGTACTGTTGCGCGTGAGGCGCTTGGCGGCGATCAATCCAAGTCCGGCGGCGATCAGACCGATCAGCAGCAACAGCGCGAGCACGACCAGCACCGGAACGAGCAGATACCGCCGCCGCCGGCGCAACTCCGTTTCGACGTAGGTGACGGGAGGCTCGGCGCTCATGGCAGTCGACCTCCTGGCCTATTGCGCCAACGCGTTGGCCGCGGCGAACTGATTGCCGCTCTGCTGGAAAACGCCAGGAGCGGCCTGCGCCTGCGGTACCGGCGGCAAGTTCAGCGTCGGACGGGTCGCATAGATCGTCATCAGTTCGTCGATCATGGCGTCGCGGCTGGGGAAGCGGGCGAGCTCGTAGCAACCCATCGGATTCTTCGGAGCGTTGAGCAGGCATTTGTTGCAATAGGTGCACGGTCGCTCGGGGCTGTCCCGGCCGCTCGCCCATTGCCGCACGAGATCGTTGTTGGCGACGAGAGAGCGCGCGATGGCGACACCATCGAACGCGCCCGATGCGAGTCCCGCGCGAATGAAAGAGGCGGTCTGGTAACCTCCGGTGTTAAGCACCGGTACGGATACGTTGGCCTTGATGGCGCGCGCCTCTTCCAGGCTGATGCCTTCGATCGGCAATCCCTTCTTCATACGGAACCATATCCACCGGAAGATCGGCCGCAGCAGGCGGTAGCGAAACAGCAGGAAATTGCGGAATGCGTCCACGCCGGACGAGATCATGGCGTCGTAGGTGGTGGCGATGGTCTCGAACGAGAAATCGCCCGGCGGGTTGAGCGGATGCGGAAACAGCGAGCCGGTCGAGACATGGATGGCGTCGGCACCTTCGCTCTCGCACCATTTCGCGACCTCGATGGTGTCCGCGAGCACGTTGCCCTTCTTCTCCCACGGGATGACGTTGTTGCGGTCCACCGCGCTGAGCTTGACCTGCAGATGGAAGTCGCGGCCGACGCGCGCGCGGATCGCCCGGATCACTTCCAGCAGGAAGCGCGCGCGATTTTGCAGCGTTCCGCCATATTCGTCGGTGCGATCGTTGATGCCGGAGGAGAGAAACTGGGTGAACAGGTACCCGTTGGCCGCATGCAGCTCGACACCGTCGAGACCGGCCTCGCGCGCGCGCCAGGCGCCGGCGGCGAACGCGTTCACGAGATGATCGATCTCGGGCTTGCCGGCGGCACGGCAGAGAAAGCCGTGCAGCGATTCCTTGCGGCTGGTGGAGCTCAACGAAGGACGATGGGAATTGTGCACGCCCGGCAGATCCATCTGCCGGCCGGAATGGCTGAGCTGCATGATGTACTTGCAGTCGAACCGGTGGACAGCCTCGCCGAGTCGTTTCCACAGCGGGATGAAATCGTCGCGGTGCACCGTGGCATAGCCCGCGATGATGCGTCCTTCCATCAGCACCGGCACGTACGAGGAGATGATCGCGCCGATGCCGCCGGCGGCGAACTTGCATTCCCAATTGATACGGGTCTGCGTGAGCGAACCGTCCTCGTTGTCGAACCTGCCCGAAATGTTCGACCGGAAAATCCGGTTCTTGACCGTCAGGTTGCGAAACTTGAGCGGCGTGAAGATGACATCGTCGGTCATGATGGGTGCGCTCGTGATGCTGTCTCGGTTGCCGGCGCGGCGGCGGCGCGCTCCCACACCGCGCGCAGCAAGGCTGGAACGAATGCCGCCGCCGGACACTGCGCCCAGGTCCCCGTCATCAGTTCAACGTCGCGGCCGGGGGTGCGCACGCGCGCCGCTTCGAGCTCGAGCATGACGAGCGTGCCCGGACGCACCTCGCCGGCGATGGTGGCGCCCGGCATGGTCGCCTGGCGCAGCACACTCGGTGGCGCGAACAGGCACTGTTCGACCACGGCGTCGGCCGGCCGCGAGCGCCAGCGCGGGTCGCTCCACAGCTCGCGCATGCGCTCGAAGCCGCGCACGAGATTATGCACGGCGATGCCGGTCGCATGGACACCGGCGAGATCGTCCTTGACGAGATCCGCAAGCAGCTGACGCGAGCGCCGCAGCCGGCCGCTGAGCTGAAGGAAGATGGCGCGCAAGGGGTTGCGGGTGTGCACGGCGTCGTCGAGCACCTTCGCCGCGGCCCAGCTCTCGCTGGTCCCGCGATAATCGGGAACGAACAACCGCCCGACTGCCTGCTGCGTCGCAGGACCGAGCGCGGACGCGCCGTCGGTGTCGCGCACGGCGTCCGCCAGACCTGCGAGGGTTTCGTCATCCCACAGCGGCGTTGCGCCGGCGGGATCGAGGCGGGACCGCAGGGCCTCCTGCATGCGCAGCCGTTTCGCATCCTGGCGCGGCGCCACCGAAGGTAAAGGGACGCCGTCGATCCGCAGCACGCTGCGGATGCGCTGGACCAGAATGCGATTGATCAGCGGCCCGGTGGCGTCGAAGCGGCGGTCGAGCCTGGAGTCATCGGCAAGGCCGCGGATATCCGACCTCGCATCGACCCGCACCAGATCGATCAGTCCGGGAATGCGCAGCGATCGAGCCATCGCCCGCCTCTCTCACTTGTCCCACGGGAAGAAGACGTTGCGGACGTTGGCAAAATGCGGTCGCATGTGCGGCACGTGCCGCTCCAGCACGCTCCGCATGTTGTTGTCCTGGATCCATGCGAATCCCGCCGGGGTATAGACCTTGGGGGTGAAATCGGCGGTGAAGAAGCGATCGCTCTTGAGCCGCCGGGACGCCATCAGGATGAAGATGCGGAAAGCGGTGTCGGAGAAGCCGAATCCGGGCGGCGCCGTCTCGCAATGCAATCCGACCAGCAGATCGACCTGCTCGACCGACTTGTAGATCGCAGCGAGCTCACGCTGCCACTCGGGATTGGACGTGAGGTCCGCGAAGCTCTTGGGCACCCGCATGCCGAGATGGCGGCGGAAGTCGCAGTAGCGCGGGACGCCACGTTCGCGGTCGCGCAACACATCGGTCGCCGCGATATCGAGGAAGATGGCGTCCTTCTTGTGCAGCTTGCGCAGGCCGTTGGGGTAGTTATGCAACACCAGCGCACCGGGGTTGCTGGTGGCAAGCGAGTAGAGCACGTCATCGTACGACACCCGGCCGTAGAGATCGCGAACGCCGCCGCCGGCGACCGCCATGAAATCGCAGGCGGCAACCTCGCCGCCGTCCTGATGCCGGCGGAAGGAAAACGCATCGGGCAATAGCGAATGCATGCGATAGACCGCCGTGAATTCCTCGGTCATGGCGTAAGGCGCGGCATGGTGATTGGTGGGCGAGCCGGGGATGCCGGAGAGGATTTCCCCATCGCCGACCCGGCCATAGGCGCGGGCGTAGTGCTCGCCGAGCAGGCCCCAGAAATTGCCGCGCATGGCCATGCGCCCTTCCGGCGAGTTCATCAGCGCCGGGGTCCACTCGACAGTGTGGATCTTGGCGATGAGGGCGGCGTTCACGAGCCGCGCCTTCTGGAACAGCCATTCGCCGTCGGCCGTGGGATAGTCGACCCGCAGCCGATCCACGATCGCATTGTGCTCGCGCGCGAACAGCGTGTGCAGCACCGACAGCCCGACCCACCAATTGCCGTTCACGCCGGACAGCTCGAGGTTCGCAACCTCGCTGGACTGGTCGACCGGAAGATGACCCTGCGCATCGAGATGAATCTTTCCATCCGCGCGCAACTGCCCGCTCGCCGGATCGGTGCGCACCGCATGTTGACGCCCGAGGTCGGACCCGTAGAGCTGCGAGCCGTCCCACCAATGGGTCTCGGTATTGCGGTAGGTCGCGGGTTGACCCTGATCCGCAGGGCAGCGTCGGTCGTCCGGCAACGTGCGCAGGATCGTCATGTCGGGAGAAGGCCAGTCGTCGCCGGACGGCAGCGGCAACCTGTGCGGTGGCGTCTTGGTGTCGCCGCCGCCGTGGCTCAGCCAATCGTGCACCATGAATTGCAGCCAAGCCGGGACCAGAACGTTGAGATGCGGCACCGGCACGAAGCTGCGGCGCGCGAGCAGATCGCGGCTCACCTGCCGCGGATTGGGCTCGTACAGTTCGGGCGGCAGCTCACCATGGGTGTCGCCGATCGGAACGTTGCGGCCGAAGCGGGCACCGGCCATGCCCATCCAGGGACAACCGAGATCGTTGTAGCTGCCGTCGGCCTGGCGCTGATCATGGCCGTTGGCCCCGGGCCGCGGCTCGAGCAGCGAGGGATCGCGTTCGGTGTCGGAGAGGTTCTGCTCGCGCATGTTGACGCGATGACCGACGATGGTCGGCATCGCGAGCAGGAAGGGGAGCCGGTACCAGACTTGGAATTGGTTCGTCAGTTCGGCGAAACGTCCGAGCAACCGCTCGCGAAGCGGAGTAGCCACGTTCCCCTCCTTTCGACGTTGCGCTTACATCGCTACCTCGTGAATGCCCTCTGTGCCCTCGTCCGGTGATCGCCGCTTGGCGCGGTTCTTAAGCGCGATATTGCATTGGACAATTTCCGGTTGCAATACAACTCTTTGCGAGACGGGACGCGGGCGCAAAAGGAGGGATAGGCGCGATCTATTCGATCCGGACCCACGCCATTCAATTGGATATTATTGGAGCGCGCAAGGCTGCCCGGCCGCCGATTCGCGGACGATAAGCGGAAGCTGTCACGACTCTTGTTCTTGGCGAGTGCTTGGCGAGGCCGAAGCAGCCCGCGACGCGAATCCGGCGTCCGCCAACGGCTTCAGCGCGGAACCTCTGTTTCGCCGTGGCTCTCGAGCAGCGCGAGCAGACGCCTGCGCATCAGCATGCCGGGCCGGTCCGACGGCATGTGCATCTCGATCTTGCGATTGACGTCGACGATGGCATCGGGGTCGGTCAACTCCAGAATCTCGCGATCCTCTTCGATGATCGCGGCATCCCAGTCGATCAATTCCTGCGTGGAGCAGTCTTCTTCCCGATCGTTGCGGAACAGCACTTGCACGAGCTGGATGCTGCCATCGTCGATCGGGGTCGCCGAGTTGAAAATGATGTGCCGCAGCCCGGTTGGATATTCGATGTCGAGGGTGCGGCAAAACGGCATGAACCACGCGTTGCGCATATGGCGCTTGGTGGTCGGCTCGGTCGTGCCGGTCACGCGAAATGCGGCCGGCGGATTGTTGATGGGGACGATGGTTTCGGCGCGGAAGCCGTAATCGGTCTCAACGAGCTCGTATTTTTCCGGCTTGGGCTGGCTCAGCTGGCCGAACGTCGACTTGTGGACGAAGGAGAAATGCGCATTGTCGAACGAGTTTTCCATCATTCGCAGCGCCGCCGTATTCCATCGATCGTCGAATTGGTGGATGCGCCGATAGGAGGGATCACGGTCCTGCGGCAAGTCCGGAATGGGAAGCAAAGGCTCCTCGAGGGCCACCCACACGTAGCCGTAGCGCGTATCGCAGTGGAAAGCCTTCACCCGCGCGTCCGGAAGCGGCTGTTCGGGAGCGAATTGCGGAATCCGCACGAGCTTTCCCGCGCGGTCGTAGGTCCACCCATGATAACCGCACGTGATGTAGCCATCCTGGCTCCAGCCTTTCGACAGCTTGGCGGTGCGATGGCAGCAACGGTCGGCCAGCGCGGCCGGATTGCCTTCACCGTCGAGGAACAGGACGATCTTCTCGCCCAGCAACGTGAACGGTTTTGGTCCATCGTCGAGCTTGTCGACCGGCAGGGTGGCGTACCAGAAGCGGCGGAGGACTTTTTGTTTGGTGCAGAGCATGGGTCTGTGCCTTCTATCGGATGGGTCAAGCCGCCAGACGCGCCACGACCCGCGACGCGTCATGGCGAAGCTGTTCGAGATCGAGCCCGGGGATCGCTCCGTCGTCGACCACCACGCGGCCCCCGATGATGAGATGGCGCAGATGCGCCGAGCCGCCGGCCGCGACCGGTCCGAGCAGCGGGTCGTGCAAGCCGAAATAGCGGGGATGCGACAGCTCGAAGACGGCGATATCCGCGAGCTTGCCGGGCGCGATGACGCCGGCATGCTCGAAGCCGAGAACGCGCGCGCCGTTGGCGCTGCCCCAACGCACGACCTCCTCGATGCTCAGGGCAGCAGCGCCCTTGGCGGCGCGATGGATGTGCCAGGCGGTGTTCATTTCGCTGATCATGTCGGCGGATTCGTTCGAGGCCGCGCCGTCGACCGCAAGCGACACGTTGCCGCCCAGCGCCGCGAGCCTTTCCGCCGGCGCGATGCCCGAGCCCAGCCGGCAGTTCGATTGCGGGCAATGCGCCATGCCGGTGCCGGTCTCGGCGAGCAGCCGGATTTCATCGTCGTCCACGTGCACGAGATGCGCGAGCCAGACGTCGCGGCCCAGATAGTCGTTATCGGCCATCCATGCGACCGGGCGCTTGCCATAGGCGGCCAGGCAGAACTCGACGTCGGCCATGGTCTCGGACAGATGACCGTGGATGCGCAGGCCCATGCGGCGCGCCGCCGCCGCGATCACCCGCGGTTGGTCGGGCGCAAGCGACCAGGGCGGGGTCGTCGGCGCGAAGGCGACGCGCCGCATGCTGTCGGGCGAGGGATCGTGATGGCGCTGCGCACAGGTCTCGACCGATCTGATCATCGTGTCGATGGGCTCGACCGGCGTCGGGATGATGTCGGGCGTATCGAACCCGCGCGCCTTGGTCGCACCGCCGCGGCAGAACACCAGACGGATGCCCAGTTCTTCCGCCACCTCGAAGATCACGTCGGCGGGATCGAAGCGATAGCTCTCGGCGAAGAGATAATGGTGATCGGCCGCGGCCGTAGTTCCGGACAGGAGAAGTTCGACCAGCCCGATGCGAGCGGCGGTGCGCAGACCCTCCTCGTCGATCTTGTGCCAGTAGGCATAGGGCACCGCCCGCAGCCAGACCAGCAACGGACTGTCGATCGCGGCACGCACGCCCTTGAGCACGCACTGGAACAGGTGATGGTGCGTCGATACGAGGCCGGGATAGACCACGCAACCGGACGCATCGATCACCTGCTCGCCCGGCTCGGGTTCGATCGGACCGACGGCGGCAATGCGGCCGTCGGCGATGCGGATCGCGCCGGCGGCGCGCATGGCCTCGCCGGGAAGCCCGGTGAAGATTCCTTCGGCGCCTTGAATCAGGGTCGAGGTCATGTTTCGGCTCCGACCTCGCTCTCATGCCATTGACCCAGCGCCAGCTTCGAAAAGCCGGTCATGATGGTGAACAGGCCGACGCCGGCGAGCGTGATGAGGAAAAGCGCTGCGAACATGCGCGGAATGTCGAGCTGAAAGCCCGACTGGAGGATCTCGTAGGCCAGCCCCGCGCTGCGGCCGCCGGTACCGGCGACGAATTCGGCGACCACCGCCCCGATCAGCGCGAGCCCGCTTGATATCCGCAGGCCGCCGAAGAAATACGGCAAGGCGCTCGGTATGCGCAGGCGGAACAGGGTTTGCAGCCGGCCCGCCCGATTCATGCGGAACAGGTTCACCAGTCCCGGATCGACGCTGCGCAAGCCGAGCGTGGTGTTGGAAATGATGGGAAACAATGCCACCACGGTGGCGCAGATGGTCAAGGCCACCTGCGTGTTCTTGACCAGGATGATGATCAGCGGCGCAATCGCCACGATCGGCGTCACCTGCAGCAGAACCGCGTAAGGAAAGAAGCTCTTCTCGACCGCGCGGCTCTGCACGAACAGGAACGCGATCAGCACGCCGATGACGATAGCCGAGATGAACGCCTGCAGTGCAACCCGCAGCGTCATCCACAGCGCCGCGAGCAAGGTCGGCCAGTCGCTGGCAAGCTTCAGGGCGATGTCGCTTGGTTTCGGAAACAGAAAGACCGGGACGTGCGCGCTTCGGCACAGGATCTCCCAGAGCACGACGATGACTAGCCCCACCGCCAGAGGCGCGGCGATCGTCATTGCGGTTTCGGACTGCGCAAGCGGACGCATGGTACGATCTCTCGGCACGATCTCTTCGTCAGCGCTGCATTTGCTGCAAGGACACTTCGGTCAGCGAAGCCGACAGCGCGCGGCAATATTCGGCGAAGCGCGGGGCGTTGCGGAAACTTTCGTCGCGCGGATGCGGCTCGTCGATCGTCATGACCTTGCAGATGCGACCTGGCTGCGCACCCATGACGGCGACCCGCGTCGACAGAAAGACGGCCTCGTAGATCGAGTGCGTGACGAACACGGTGGTCAGCTTGCGCTCCCACCATAGGCGAACGAGGTCGGCGTCGAGGCGATTGCGGGTAAACTCGTCGAGGGCGCCGAACGGCTCGTCCATAAGCAGGAGATCCGGCTCGGTGGCGAGGCTGCGCGCGATCGACACCCGCATCTTCATGCCGCCGGACAACTGACGCGGATAGTGCCGGGCGACGCCTTCAAGACCGACACGGGACAAGGCCTCGGCCACGCGCTTGCTGCTTTCGGCCTTCGGCGTCCGGGCGAGATCAAGCGGCAGACGCACGTTTGCCTCCACGCGCGCCCACGGCATCAACGTCGGATCCTGGAACACGAAAGCAAGCGACCGTCCGCTCGATCCGACGCGGTCGAATGCGCCGGACCACCACAGAATACGACCGTCGGAGGGCTCGATCAGGTTGGCGATGAGCTTGAGCAGCGTGCTCTTGCCGCAGCCCGACGGCCCTATGAGCGTGAGGAACTCGCCGGCGACGATGGTCAGGTCGATCGGCGCCAGCGCGCGCGTCCCGTTGGGAAAGACCTTGTCCGCGGACAGGATTTCCACCACAGGCGCGCCCGTCGGCACGCGCCCGCCCGCGCTTTCGGGACACGTCTTGTTAGGTGCAAGCATGACCCGGCCGGCGCCGCGTTACATCGACAGTTTGAGGCTCTTGACGAACTTGTCGGTGAACCCCTGTTTCCAATCCACCTCGGGCTTGAGCAAACCGGCCGCGACCATGAAATCGTAGGTCGCCTTCCAACGCGCGTCCGTCATGATGCCGATGCCCATGGTCTGGGCATCACCGCCGTCCAACACTTTGAGCGCTCGCAGTTGCTCGATCGCGAAGGCGATCTGCTCGTCGCTCATCTTCGGATTGTCGGCCTTGATCAACGTATTTCCTGGCGCAGGGTCGGTGAAATAGCTCTTCCATCCTTCGAGCGATGCCTTGACGAAGCGCGCCGTCGCCTCCGGATTCTTGTCGACGAAGCCGCGGGTGGTAACCATGGTCGTGCCGTAGGGTGGATAGCCGTCCCGGGCGAACAGGAAGAACTTGACGGGCACGCCTTGCTGCTTGGCCTGGAACGGCTCCGATGACGGATAGGATTGCTGAACTACGTTCTTGTCGGCGAAGAAGGGTTGCAGATTGAACGTGTAGGGCCTGGTCTGCTCGTCGGTATATCGGAATTTCGCCTTCAGCCACGGCCACCAGGTCGTGCGGCCCGGCGTCGCCACCAGTATCGTCTTGTCCTTGAGATCGCCGAGGCCCGCGACGTTGTCGTGGGCCATGATGCCTTGCAGATCGAACTGAAATGACGTCCCGACGGTGAGGACCGGCAGGCCCTGCTCGAGCATTTTGAGCACCTGGAGGTCATAGCCCATCATGAAGTCGGTCTCACCGGCGAGCAGCAGCTGCACGCCGTTGACCTGGGGGCCGCCCATCTTGAGGGTGACGTCGAGGCCGGCCTTCTCATAGAGCCCGGTCGCCTTGGCCTGGTAAAACCCGCCATGCTCGGCCTGCGCGAACCAACTCGTGAGAAACGTGATCTTGTCGGCACCAAATGCCGTTGCAGACCATACGGTTGCGCCCAGAATTCCGGCTACGATGGCCATCGACGAGCGCACGCGCGCGAAATACGAGCCGTCTAGCGACATTGGAAACCTCATTGTCCTGGTGGACCCGCCGGAAATCAGAGCAAGTCGGATGCCAAAAGGGATGTCGGGACCGTTCGGCGCGCGAACGGAAAGGACGCTCAGCGCAACGCTCCGGCCAGGCCGAGCCACTGATCAATCGCGCCCATTTCCGGCGCGCATCACGCCGCAACCACACGCGCGGCGCGCGGCCGGCAGCCGCCGGCCTCGTAGCCCTGTGCCCATCGCTGCGGCAGTTGCCGATTTTGGCGGCAGAGCTTGACCGTGCTCTGCACCGGAGACCCCCCGCTCGCGTCCTGCTCTGGGCGCCGTCGGGCTTCCAGGGCCGTTTTGCCTCACGCCAAGGCTTTGCGCCGCCAGCGGTCTTGGCGGCGTCTGTCGCGGCCGTGGATTTCCTCAAGCGGCAGCCGCTCGGTCCGCACGATATGGAAAAGGTCGCGCATCTTAATGCCGAACGTGTTCTGCGGCTTTGACAGTCAGCGGGACTGCGAGCGACGCGAGGACCCGCCAGACGCAGCGACTACACGAACGGCCAATATTCAATCCACAGATAGCAGCCGGCGGCGATTACTGCGAAGTCCAGAACCGGCCGGAACGAAGACAGGAGGCGCCACGGCGAGAATGTGACGACGATGGCGGCAGCAATGGCGGCGACGAAGTAGGCCGCCAACGGCCAGTACCAACTTAGGGATATAAAGCCCCAAGCAAACAGCGAATAGGTCAGAACCATCGAGACCAGACCCAAGGACCTCCGCGACACCGAGGCGTTCACGCCGCCTGCCCCGGCACCAAACAGAAAGATACGCGAGGATATGAGACCGACAATGGCGGCCGCCACAAACAAGATCTCCGAGATGCTTTCCATGCTTGGTAACCAGATCACCGGACTGCTCCTTACAAGGGGTGTCGGAACCGCGGTCGCGCCGCCTCGCCAGTCTCCGTAACGGAGAACCGCTTGGGTCGATGTGTCGGGCATCACAAAGAATTCGATTGTTTTCGATGGCCAGGACCCTGCCATCGCCCACCGTTCGCGCCCGGAAACGAGAAGCCCCGAGAGGGCGGAAACGCCCTTAGTTCGGGGCGGGTCGCGCGTTGGAATTGACCCCAGGAGGGGCAGGTAGTGGCGACGGCTCGCGGCCTTCAAGCGCGTCCAGCTTCTTCGATTGCTGCTCGACCGCCCGTAGTGCCAGCCAGTTGGCGAGCGCGGCAGCGTCGATGGTGCGCCTGGGTGCGCTGACCGGTCCCCGCAAGGCAATGGTGACTTCCGGGCGGGCGCTGAGCGGAGAGCTCGCGCCGCCCGATCCGAACAGGAGCAGCCGCGCCTCCAGCGTGCCGTCGGCCAGGTCGACACTGCCGCCAACCGCGAGATCGGCGCCCTGGGCGCGCGCGATGGTGTTGCTCAACCGCGCTTGACCGGCGTTGATCACAATGGAACCGTCGGCCCGCGCGATGGCAAAGCCTCCGCTCGCAAGTGCGGAGTCTATTTTTTCCCGTACGCTGTTCGCGTCGATCGGCAGCCCTCTGTCGACCGCGCGGATCACAGCCTCGAACGCCGCGGGGTCGAGACGTGCCAGTTTGCCGTTCTCGAGCGTAAACCTACCGCCGCCCTCCAGTGATCCGATGAGTGCGCCCGCACTCATTCCGGTCCCCTCGGCGCTGACGTCGAACGCAAGCCGGCCGGAGATCAATCCGTCGCCGGGGAGCATTTCGGCGGCGTTGGCATCAGTGAGCCTGATGCGGCTGCGCGCGATCAATCCCTCGCCCTGGCGCAGGAAAATCAGTTCGCCCGCCATGCGGCCGCCCGCCATGCTTCCTTCGATCACCTGCAACGCCAGTTGGGATTCCCCGATGCGCAGCACGCCCCGGACGTCGCGCGCCGCGAGCTTCGGCGTGAGCGGCACGTTTGCGGCTTTCACTGCCAGCTGCCCGCCGACGCGCAGCAATCCTCGCTCGAATGGTTCAGCCAACCAGAGCCCAAGCGCCTTAAGAGTGCCCGCGCCCGTGCTCGCGGTCGTGCCCGTCGCCTGCGCCGGTATTCCGATCGCCACGGCGATCGCGGCCGGCAGGTCCAACGTGCCGATCTCGATGTCGCCATCAACCGTCATCGGTTGCTGGTTCCTCAAAACCAGCCGTCCGGCGACGCTCGTTCCCGCGACCGTCCCGGCTACCTCGGTGAACAACGTCGCTTCGGTGAGATCGACGCTCGCGCTCACCGAGGTTGGCAACAGCTCGGCGGAGCGATCGGCCGCGGACGGTCGCGGCGAACGGATATTGGCGTTGACGATTTTGAGATTGAGGCCTGCGCTCGGCCCGGCACGATCCGAAACACGCAAGCTACCGTTGGCCGAGATGCCGAGCGCCCCGACGGCAAGCTGGCCGTCGACCACAAGATCGCCGCCGAGCTGTCCTTTCGCCGTCAGCGTCAGACGCCCGGGCCGCTTGTCGACTGCGATGAAACGGTCGAGGCCGACCAAATCCATCAATGCTACGCCCTCATCGGCGTCCACACGCCCGCTGAGATTCACCTGAGCGGCCCCGAGCGCCGCGACGTCGAGCTTCCCGGCATCGCTGGCGGTGCCGACATCGCCTTGCAGCGCAATGCGGGAGGCGCCGGCGCGGCCATCGACCTTGAACGTGGCGTTCGCCAACGCGCTCCCCGCTGGGCCTTGATCGACTGCGAACGAAGCGCGCAACGACACCGGGGTCAGGCGTCCCGCCGAGACCCGAAGTTGCTCGGCTGCCTGCGGAGCGAACTTTTCCAACAGGATCACCAGACCATCGAGGCTTCGCGCGTCGAAGTCGACCGTCAACGCGCCGCGCGGCGTCTGCGCCTTCGTGTCGATCTGCGCTTTGACGGCGAGCGCGGCGCCACCGAGGTCTGCGATGGCTAGTCGCTCGATCTCGATCCCGTTCGCACCGATACGCATGTTCACATCGGTCTGCTTCGCCTCGACACCGGCGACAATGGCACGACCAATCTTGAGCGAGAGCGTGACATCGCGCGGCCAGTCGAATGCCGCGCCCCCGAGCAACGCCTTGCTCAGAGCATTGACGCGGTCGAGATCGATTTCAGGCGCGGTGATGGCGGCGTCGAGTCGCGCCGGCCGCTCGTCGTTCGCCCAGGCATACGCCGCGCGTCCCTCGACGGTCATGCGGTCAAGCTCGAGCTTGAGTCGCTCGATGGCGATCGCGTCGCCGCCGAGCGTAACATCGGCCCCAACCTTCCACGGCCCGGCGGCCGTCTCCTGCTGCTCGGTGCGGTCGGTCAGCCAGGCAATGAGCGCGCGCGGATCGCCGGCCTCGATCCTGGTCGTTCCCTCGAACCGCGTGCCTGTCGGTGCGTTGCGAAGTCGTCCGCTGACCCGCACCTGCGTGGCCCCTGGCGCGCGCAACTCCAGTCGCTGGATGTCCACGCCGTCGGCGTCGGTCTTCACATCGGCGCCGACGCGCGCGAGCATTGCACCGCCGAGCGTGACGTTCTCGACGCCGATGCTGAGCATCGTGGGGACGGGTAGCCGCGATGCCGCGATGAAGGACTCGGCCAATGTCTTGATCGCCTCCAGCGGCCGCCGGCGGGTCGCCTCGGGCAGGCCAAGGACACGGTCGAGGTCGATCTGGGGCGACGACAACACGCCGTTCACCTCCGGCCGCCGTCCGAACGTCAGATTGGCTTTGCCCTTGAGCTTGATTGCCCGGTCGTCCGGCCCGTACTGCAATTCGATCTGATCGAGCACCGCCGCTGTGCCGTCGCCTTTGACGCGGCTGGTGACGCGCCAGGAGTCGATAATGAGCGACGGGGCGCCCGCAGGTGCGCGGCCCACCGCGCGCGTGACTTGAATGCCGCCTTCGAATCGCGGCGTGCCGCGCTCGATCGAAATCGTCAGGTCCGCTTCCGCAGTCAGCGGAGCATCGACCGGCTCGACCGCGAGCCGCACCTTGACGCCGCCGTCATCCGCGACGCGGCTGGTGGAGACGCGATAGGGATAAGCTTGGCCGGCGACGACGAAGGAGCCATCGCCTTTGACCGGCCCTGCCAGCGAGCGTAGTTCGCCATGGAATTCCACCTTGTCGAGCACGAGACGGGAGTCGCTCGCGGCGTCGACGAGCTCGGCACGGCCGTCCTCGATATTCAGCCGTTCGATCGCAACCCCGTCGAGGTCGAAGCCAAGCTTCGGGACCGGCCAAGACAGATGACCGCTGGGATCGAGTCCGGCCGTGAGTTCCGGTGCCTCGAGCCGAGCGTCGGCGATGCGCCATGCGCCGCGCACCAAGGCCCCCAGCGCAAACTCGATACGCAAAGCGCGTGCCCGTACCTTGCTGTCGTCGTCGGGTCGACCAAACTCGACGCCTTGCAGCATGAGGGTCGGGGTCGGAAGCAAACGGGCATCGATTGCGCCCGTGACGCGGAAGTCGAGCCCGGTCAGGCGGCTTGCCCTGGCCTCGAACTCGCCGCGATATCTGCCCCAATCGATGAAAATGGGTCCCACCAGCGCTGCCACGAGCGCCAGGATGATCGCAATCGCGAAACCGAGCAGCGTCGTCTGCACGCGGTCTCCACAGCAGGTCTTGCCAAAGTCCCCGCACGAGGGCGACGGGCGCAAGTTGAGCACGATTCAATGTTATCGGGCCAGGGCCTTGTAACGCCCCCGACTAGATCAGGCCCATCATCCGCCACACCGGAACGCTGAGAACGACCGCGACAAGGGTCCAGGCCCCGTATGCGAGCGCCGTCGGCACGACCTGACGGTGCGTGAAGAGCTTGCCTGCGGTGCCGGAGCAGAGGGCAAGATACGCGGTGCTCTGATATGGCAGGAAGAAGCCGTTGCAGGCAATAACGGCAACCAGGCCGACGATGAAGGGATGCATGCCGGATGCGCTCGCGACGGGAGCAAGCGCGATGGTGATGAGCGGCGCTGCCGCCTGCCACCGCACAACAAAGCTGGTCGCAAAGCAAAGCAGGGTCAAGGCGACGACGAACAAGGTGGGCGACGCCATCAAGCCGCCGGCATTCGCGGTGACCAAATCCGCCATCCAGCGATCGAGGCCCGTGTGTCCGAACACGGTCGTAAGGCTGATAAGGACGCCGAACAGCAGCGCGAAATTCCAATTCACAGCTCGCAAGGTGTTCACAGTCACAACGTGTGTTGCCGCCAGCACGCCGGCCGCCAGAACGGCAATCCAGGACGGATCCACGCCGTGTAGAGGCTGAGTCATGAAGCCCACGAGCATGCCGATACCGACACCGAGCGCGATCTTCTCCTCGCGCGACATCGGGCCGAGCAGCGCCCGCTGCAGCGCGAGCGAGGCTGCACGCTTGCTCGAAGCCTGCCGCTCGGTTGCCGGCGGCCGATAGAGCCAGATAATGGAGGCAACCAACCCGAAGAAAAGAATGATGTTCGTGGGCGCGCCATAGAGGGCCCAAGTAATCCAGTTCACGTCGTCGCGCGCGCCGGCCGGCAGCACCGCCAGCACCAACATTGCCGTGTTTGAACTGGTGAGAAATACCGCTGCCATCTGGCCGAACCCGATCAGAACCGCCATGGCCAAACCGGCGGCGGCCTTGGACTGCGTACGATAGCCCAGCGCCTCGACCAGTTCCTGCAACATGGGCGCGATCATGATCACGCGGCTGGTGCCATTCGGCACCGCCGGACCGATCAACAATCCAGCAAGCGAAAGCGCCGTCACTTCGCCGGGGAACCCACCCCGCATATGGGCGATGCTTTCCAGCGCGAGCCGATAGAGCACGCCGGTCGAAGTGATGGCGGCGCCGATGATGAGCACGGCGACAACGAGCACCCAATTGGTGCTGGCGAAGCCGGTGAGAGCGACGTCGGGTGTGGTGACGCCGAGCAGGACCCAGCCCCCGGCAATCAACAGGGCGAGCACGCCTTCCAACAACGCGTCCAGCATGAGTGCCGGCAGCGCCGCCAACAGCACGACCAGCGCATGCCACGCAGGCGCCGACAGCCCTGCCGGCGGAGGCAGGGCCCAGCCTAGCGCCAACATGACCAGAGCCGCCGCCAGAGCCAGCATCCCCCGCCCCGGCCGCCATCGCAGCCGTGCGGCAACCGCCAAGGTCTCACCATCGGCATGCGCAGCCACGGGAGCCACCGCTGCGTCGACCGCCTCCGGCTGATCCAGCATGGCTGCCAGGCGGCGGCTGAGGGTGGCCGCGATCGAGAGCGCGACGCTCGGCTGCTCGCGCACGAGATCGAGAAAGGAGTTGCGGTCCAAACGCAGAACCTCGCAATCGGTCTCGGCCTTGATGGTGGCGGTCCTCGGGCTGTTGGTGAGAAGGGCCATTTCCCCGAATGGTTCGCCGGCCTGGAGGGTTTTCACCCGGGTCTCCGCCGCACTGCTTCGGCCGGTGGAGTAGACGCCTACCGATCCGGTCGCGACCAGATAGAAGGCATCTCCAGGTTCCGCCTGCCTGAAGATGACCGAGCCTGAGGAGTAGAACAGCGGTTCGAGGTGGGCTGCGAGCTTGGCGAGGGTTACCCTTTCAAGACCCAAGAACAGATCCACCTGGCCAAGGAGATTTGCGTAGCCGACATGGTCGGTCGGCGAAGCCTTAGGAGCGCCATCGCCGGCCGTGTGCCCTTGCGCGGCTTCCGTCCCTGAGTGCTGGCCCCGCATGACTGCCTCGGTCCCGTCACGATCACGCCAATCCGATGCTAGGCCCTGGGCGGAGATTCTCAAAACGGCCGCACCGCGTCGCAACGAGATCAGGAGCCAGGTTCAGCGGGGCGGTTCGCGGCTGGCGGCGCGAGTTGCGCCCAAGTTTGGGCCGGCGTGCCGACGCTGGCTGCTCCCATCGCTATTCAACGCGCGGTCACCACCGGTGTGATCGCACCGGTTACGAGGGGACGGACGAGCTCATTATTCTCCATCACGACCGTGCACTCCGAACCGGATCTCTCCCGGCAATTCGTCAGCAGCCGTTTGCGGGCTCCATCGATATCGTTTGGATTCGCAACCCAATAAGCGCCCGCGCCGGAAGGCGTCGCAACCAGAAGCTTGGGCGCCGGAGTAGAGAGATATTCTTCGACCACCGGTCGCGCGCGCGCTGCCAATTTGGTCGTGCTCATCACCATCTCGGCACGGGCGAGATTCGCATTGGGCATGCTGTGGGTCTGCAGGAAACCGTCGACGGCGCGCAGCCATTTCACGCGCCCACTGAAATCGGCGAACAGACGGTGACCATCATGCACGACCGGCGGAAACATCCGCAGTTCGGCGCGGCCACCGGCGGCGGCATAGGCATCGCGCATCCGGGTGACGAGTTCCGGAGGAAACAGGCTGTCGTTTTCCGCATAGAGCCAAAGCGTCGGGATGCGCGTACGGGAACCGAACGTCGCCATCGCCGCCACCAGGTCGGCATGCTCGCATATGTTGCCGTCCCCGTTTGTCCTCCATGCGCCGCCGGACACGTTGACGACGCCGAGCAGGCCGGCGGGCCGGCGGGCCGCGAATGCGAGCACGACGCCACCGCCAAGCGACTGACCGATTGCGATCGCGCGCGTACCGTCGGCGTCCGGCCGTGCCGCGACAACCTTGAGCGCGCCATCAAGATCGTCAGCCTCGATCTCGAAGCCGCGGGCCAGATCGGCATTCTCGCAGGCCATGTAGGCCGCGCCGCGGGACACGCCGGGCAGGCCATCTGACTGGCCGTAGCCGCGCCGCAATACGACCACGGCGAGCCAGCCGCGGGCGGCGAAATCGCGCGCCTGGGGCAACATCATATCGGCGCGCAGCGCCTGGTTCTCCGCGGCTTTGGCGTTCTTGCCGTGGGTAATCAACGCGATCGGAAGACGGCCTTCCGCCTTCGCCGGCCGTACGACCAGCGCTTCCAGCCGGAAGCGCCCCTTCTCGTTTTGAACCGTCAGGAACGTCCGCTCCTCGAGCAATTCGTTGTCGAGGATCGTGGTGGGAGGAGCCGCGCCCGACGGAACGCGGGCGGGTTCGATCTTGGCAGCCTTGATCGGCGTCGCGTCCTCGGGCGCGGCGCTGGCCACGGGAATGACGCTCTTGGGCAGTACGGCCGATGGTTTGCCCTCGGGCGCGGCGAACGGATTGGATACCGGCCGCTTGAGCGCGGCGAAGCAGGCATCGACCTCCGTCAGCGCCTCGGCGAATCCTTCCAGTGGCAGTTTGAACGTGGCCTGCGCCGCTTTGACTTCGATCATCGGCACCGACGCCAGCTTGCGCACAAACTGTCCGTCAGCGCCAAGTTCGATCACCACCAGTTTCGGGCCGACGACGATGGCGCTCGCGTCGCTGCGCAGCACCGGCTGCGCGATCAACTCGATCGGAAAGGTCGTCTGCGGCTTCAGCTCCCACTCCTGGGAGCCGAGGGCCAGACGATAGCCGGCCTGAAAGCGGGCAAGAACGAACTGCAATGTGGCTCCCCCGCCTGCGGCACCGGGCAACGGCCTCTCACCGGCGCAATAGCCCTGGCTCCATCCGATCACCGTCCAGGACCCGACCTGCTTTGGGGCAATGACTTGCGTGTTGGCCGGTGGCGTATTGATTTGGGCAGAGGCGCCGGTCTGGGCCGACAACGTGAGCGCCAAGACGGCGCCCGCGATGAGGCCCCGAGAGGAGTTGCGACGGGATTGCGTCGAGGTGAGCGCGCGCACGGGATATCCTCCTGTCAAAGCTTTCTGCAGTGGAGGATAAGTCATCGGCTGGAGGCGCGATGTGACCGTCAACACGAAAAGGACGAATGGCAATCGTCGAGAGGACTATCGGTTCAACGCCAAATTTAGGGCGATTGGACTAGTGCAGCGAATCGCAGATATGGCGCGGAATAAATCAGGGCGCAGTCTGAGCGTGCGCGTCGACCGAACGCGATGATGCTTGCGGCTAGTGCGCGCCCGCCGGTACAGCGTCTCTGCGGCAACAAGTCGATCTGCATCGCACCGAAGGCCGCGATGAAGCCCGTGCGATTGTCTATGCAACGGCGATTTCAGTCTTGCCGTCGCCGGCCGAATTGAAACCGGCGTCGGTGCAATGCGGTTCCGAAGCGGCCCCTCGCACCGGTTTCCAGCGCGGAATGGAGCTGGGGCGGTCCGTCCTGCTTCCTGATGCATCGGCGGGAAGCGTCCTGCTTGGACGTGCACAACTTGGCAGCCTGATTACACGCAAGATCGTAGCGAGCAGCATGGCGTATCTCCGTCGTCAGGCGCGCACCACTTGCGCCTGATCCAGTTGGTCGTACGAAGCGGTTTCAATCCGTCACTTTTGTGCAACGGCACCCTTGCCGGCCTCGAATTGCGACCGGCACCCTGTGCTGAGCTGGGATTTCTTCGATGACAGGCATGAGAGGACGCGGTCCATATTCATGAGGACGGAGCTGCACAGGCTCATCGCATCGCCCATGCACGCAGAGCGTTGTGCGGCCGTCGGCTTGAACTCGGCAAACGCCGCTGTCGGAAGCGCGCTGACGAGGAACACGAGCGCACCAAACACTCCACTGCGAATCTTGGTCATGACAGTCTCTCCCTGAGCTTTGGGGCGCATCCGCCCCCCTGACGATGGCGGACTGTATTCACGCGATGCAGGGAGGGGCTGTGACTGTCGTCACAACAATACGCTTTCGCGCCGGTGCAGGTGGTCACGCCCACGAAGGAAATGGCCAGAGGCTCACGTCCATGCCGATTCGCATTTGCCGGCAGCCGTTCACGGCACACCTTCATCGTCGCGGCCAGCAAGAACGCGCTCCAGTTTGTCGGCGCATCGTCTTAGCCGCCAGAGCAGCTCGCGTGCGTTCGGCTCTCACCAATGTCAGGCCACGAATCGCCGAGGAAAAAATCGGAGTTGTTGTGATGGTGATCACATCCTGATTGCGGTCATGTCCCTAGGTTGCCCCCATCACAAATCGTTGATGGAGGGGACCATGACAAACGGCATCGCTCAAGTCGTGATCGGAATTGCGCTTGCTGCTGCAATCGGCGGCGTGGCCGCGCTGAATCCCGGCTACAAACCGCACGAGGATGTGGCGTACCTGGAACGGGTAGCCACCACGGTGGAACGGGCCAAGGTCCTGGCGCCGGAAACCCGCGAGCAGTTGTCCAAGCTCACGAGTCGATACGAGACCCTGCTGTCAGACGCCCAGCTCGACCTCAAACGACAAAAAGCGCTGGGGCGGATCAGGACGGTCATGCTGCGTTCCACGGATTGAGCAATAACCCGAACTCATCTTTGTGTGACCGCCAACACATCGGCCAACACGACCGCCGTCTATCTCACGATCGGTCGTGAGGTCCACACAGCAATCAAGAAAGAACGTCCGATGACGATCCATTCCATCTCGAAGACGATCCTGCTCAGAGCAGGCATCGCTTTCGCCATGTGGGCTGGGGCCACGGCTTTGTTTCAGGGGCGGGTCAACGGGTTCGAGCAGGAGCCGACTGCCGCGGCGACCGAGGTTGCACCCACTTTTCCCGGGCTTCACTCCGGGGTGTATCAGCAAAACCTTCTCATTCAAGTGATTGAAGACCCGATCTGAGAGTGGGCGATGGGTCTGCGCCTGCCCGGGCGGACGATACCGCAGTCACGGACCGAGCTTGCAAACAACCACGTCGCCCGTGATGGACCAGAGGATCACGATGAAAGCGAACACCAAATGGACGATTGCGGCACTTGTCGCTCTTGCCGCGGCGACGGTCCACACCCTGCATGCGCAGGCGATCGGACCGATGTCTGCTCATGACAGCGATGCGGCTGGCTCGACTCGTTCCAAAACCTATGCCGATTGGCAGGGCCCCTTGACCCAGTCGTTCGGAATACGTTTCCTCGCCCAGCGGACAGCATGGGATCCGATCGCCGGCGCGCCTCCCAGCCGAGGCTTCAGCCTGCAGATATTCGACGGCCTGGAAAAAATGCAGGTTTGGCACGAATTTCCATGACAAGCGGAGTCGTGAGCGCTTCGAGATGGCTTCGCAGGAGCGCGTGCGTCAGCTCTAGAACGGCTATTGCCGCTTTCGCGAATACCTGAATGGCGCCCTGACGCCCAAAGGCCTGAAGAGTTTCTTCAGCAGGTAAATCGGCTTATCCAGCCAGCTTTGCGGCCGTGGCGTCTGAATAAACCTGGTGACGAACGCCTGGAACGTGAAGGCATTCATCCGCAATTTCGCCGTCGCCCCTCTCTGCAGGATGACAACAACTTCGAAGATCCCGGCCTCCACTTCCTCGACCGATTTGAGGCCCGTGATGAATCCGGCCATGCGTTGCTCGTCCATTTTTCCACCCAACACCTCAGGCGCGATGTTCGCAACTTAAGGATGGGCCAGCGATGATTATGTAACGCCCTTCACACAATTTCGCCGTCGAGGCTCTTGCGACGCCGTCTCCCTGGAACAGCGAGGCGAGGACACGTTGCGTGACCTCTGGTAGGCACACGCAAAAACACCCGCCCGAATGCACGACACCGGGCGGGCGTTCCGTGAGGCGCAAGATCAGTAGCAGATGTTGACCAGGACGCCGCGCACCAACACCCAGCAGGTGCCGCCGCCACCGACATAGAGACCACCAAAGCCGTGATGATGGTGACCCCAACCGCCGCCGCCGCCCTTCCCGCCGCCACCGCCGCCCTTCCCGCCGCCGCCGCCGCCGGCAAAGGCATCACTGGTCGCAGCGAGGGAGGCAGTCGTGAGCGCGATCGCGGTGAGCGCAACGGTGAGGGTCTTCTTGTAGCTCCTGAGCATTGTCGTCTCCTTTTGTTATTCGAGAGCGTGCCGCTCTGCGATGTTCAGGAGAGTAGGAACGCCACTGTCTTTGCGCTGTGATCGCAGTCACAGGAATGGTCTTTTCGCCCGCGCGTGCCCGGCTGCAATCCATCGCTCACGCATGCCGGATAGGCGGACGCCGGTCACTGGCGGCTCGAGGAGACACATGATCCCTGGCTCGATAACCCTGGAAGAGCCCACTTGGGCGAAGCGTTCGTGCCGAGGAGCTTTGGCGGGAATCGGCGGCGGACCTCAGGTATCGTCAGCAGACGTTTGGTCCACAAGCCCACGTGGCAGAAGCGGAAATCGCATTTTTGTGACCATGGTCACAGTAGGCGGGCGGGCCACCCGCGACAATGGGACGTGAATAAATCTGCAGAGGAGACAGCTCATGTCCCCGGATTTTCGCGCCCATCCCGAGTTTGGCTATTTTTGTCTTTCGCAAAAATTCCGCCGCAAAGCACGGAACGTTCTCGCCTCTTCTGTTGCGGTCGGGATGGTCGCCGGCGCGCTCGCACTGTGGGCACGCGACAATCCAGGCGACGACGCACTGACGATCGCCCGTATGAATGAAGTACCAGCAAACATTGAGGCGGTGTCCACCGTGGAGCAAGCAACCGCCGCCACGACTGCGCAGAGGTCCGGCCCGCCGGCAGGTGTCAAGGCCGCCACGTGTGATGGAGACAACTGGACCTACGTTGACGGGAAGTGCGTGGTGCGCAGGGCACAGAGGCCGGGAAGCCTGGCCGCGGCGATAGACAGCCCGCAGATTGCCGCGGTTCCTGCTGACCCCAGCGCGCCGCCGGCGCCCGTCGCCGCTTCACCCGCAACCAAACGCGAGGACGCAACCGTCGCGGCAAGGAAGACCGAGCCGGCGCCGGCCGAACTGATTGGGCCATCGACCCCCGTGCAAAAAGCGGAGCGAAAACCGCCGCGCAGCCAGATCGCTGGCCGCGAAGCGAATCGGATGAATTCCGGGTCGCGCGACGGACGGGTGCGAGAAGCCCAGCGAAGCGCGCGCACCTACGCGTCATCCGACGATCGTCCTCGACAGATGCCAGCGCAGAACTCGCCAATGAAATGGGCAAGGCAGTTGCAGGACTGTATTGGGGCCGTCCGTTGCCGCGCCGGCGAGCAGCTCCTGCGCACATTAATGTCTGGTGGCATTTGAAACGCACGGCAGAGTAAAGGTTTGATGGCGCGCAGGTGGTGCGCGCGGATCAGTACGCCTCAATCGGCTTCGCTCGATCTCCCGCTTCGAGGGCCGTTCCCCGACTTCGTCAATCCTCCCCGGTCGCCCGGAGATAATCGGCAAGACCCGGACTGATGTTGGGTACAAAAAGCTCGTCTACGCTCATCCGGCGCCGCGAGAGCTTTTGCTCGTCGAGGTAGGTCACGAGAGCGTTCAGCGTCGGGAGGCTGCCTTCGATCGAGTAGTCCCAGATCTGGGGCCCGAAGATCCCGCGCGTTGCTTCCACCTCGTGAACCACCCAAGGGAGGCTGACGGTCAACGCGTCGGTGTCGTACATCGACTGATAGGCGAGGTCGCGCGCCCTGCAGAAGGCTTGATAGAGGCTTACCGCGAGCCAGGGTTTTTCCTGGTAAAGGCTCGTTTTCAGCACCAGCGTATGCATGATCGGGAAGATGCGCGTCTTGTTGTAATACGCGATCTCGACCTGGCGTGAATCCCGGAACAGCCGCCGGATGGTTTTCCCAAGACCGTCGGGAATCATCACGGACATGAGTGCGTCGATCTCGCCGCGCTCGAGCATCGCCTCCAGCGTCGTGTCGGCCGGAATGGACTCCAGCGTGATTCCGTCGGGTGGCCTGATGGAGCGGATCGGCTTGCCGGTGACCCACACGATGTCCTTCGGCGTCACGCCGTACTCGTGGGTGAGAAATCCGCGCACCCAGACGGCCGCGGTCATCTGATAGTCGCCGACGCCCACCCGCTTGCCCTTCAAATCTTCGGGGCGCTCGATACGGGAGTCGGCTCGCACGTAGACAGCCGAATGGCGAAAGACCCGGGACGGAAAAACTGGAATCGCGATGAAGCGCGTATCGCCCTCCGAGCGCAGGATCGTATAGGACGAGAGCGACATCTCAGACGCGTCGAACTCGCCGTGGTTCAGCATACGCCAGAATGTCTCGCCCGGGCGCAGAGGAAGAAATGTCAGGTCTACCCCTTCGGGCTGCACCCTGCCGTCAATGAGGGGTTGGGTCCGATCATAGCGGCCGCAGGCCAGCGTCAGTTCGAGCTTGTGCATGGGTCGGGAAACGCTTTCGGCTGACGATTTGAAGGCTATTTATCTGTGCCACGGACGCGCCGCCGAGGACCCGTTGCTCCAGAAACCCGCATGAGCTTTGATCCAATCGCGCACGCGCACGATCCTGTCCACCTCAATTTTTCACATCCGACGTCGGCATCTCCGACCGCGGACGGTCAAAGCCGATCCGAGACGATGCCGATCTGGAGACCGCTCGTGGGTCCAGGCCCGGTCCCTTCGGCGCCGACGCCGTGCGGCCGCCCCGTCGTCGAAAGGGTAAACTGCACGCGGTCTCGCGCGCTTGGGGACCATGGAAGGTGGGAACGTCAGCCGGTGAGCAGGATGGCGCAAGCGAGCGGGCGCCACCGCAACCGACACACCTGCAAGCTTCGACGCAATTCAGCGGATGCCCGGACATTGGCAAAGATGAGCGACAGGTCGCACGTGCGCGTCTATAGCTCACGGCTATTGCACAAAATGATGAGGCCGCCTCGCTTGGCGGCCTCAGGACGGAGCGGAAACCGATACGAGCGTTATCGAGCCACCGCGTGTTCCACTGTATTCATCGCCCATTCCTGCGTGCAGACGTCCTTGAACATGATGACGCCATCCTGGGCGTTGTCCTTGATCAGGCAGCTGCGCCCGACGGCGGAGAGCTTGTTGCTGACGTTGGTCGAGTTCATCGCCCATTCCTGCGTGCAAACGTCCTTGAAGAGCACGGCGCCGGTATCGAGATATTCCTTGGTGAGGCACGTCGTGGTCGCGGCAGTCGCCGGCGTGGAAATCGGGGCGACGGTCGCGGCTCCCGCGAGCTGAGCCGGCTGGTAGCTGTTCGCCGGCTTGGCGACGGCCGTTTCGACGTCCTTTGGCTGGGCCCTGACGACTTTGCTGACGACCGGCTCCGGGCGGTGTTTATTGGCCGCCTTGGCCACCTTCTCCTGGATCTTCGGCCTTACGCTCACGATCCGTTGCTGAGGCACAACCGGAATGTAAGCCCTGCTGAAGCTGGCGAAGCCCCCGCGATGGCAGAACGGGGAGGCGTCGGCATCTGTGGAGGCTGCGAGCGCCAGCGTGGCGATGGCGGCCAAGGTGAGGGCGGATGTGCGGTTGGTGAGCATCGGTGCCTCCGTGCTGGTAGTGAATAACGACTATCCCAAGCTTAAGAATGCCTGCCTTTCGCTGATGTGATGATGGTCACGAAAATGCGCTTTGCGGCGGTGGCGCTATTCCCCTGCGTCGCGCTCCGGCCGTAGTGTGGCCGTGGCGATCGCGTCGCTGGCGAAACAATCAACTCTCAAATAAGCTCAAACCCAAACGCGCAAAAAAGGACGACCCTGCATGCAGTGGCCATTGAGCAAGATCGTCATCGGCGCGCTGATTGTCGTGATCGCAGGCGCGGGTGCAATCGGAGCGATGAAATGGCTCTGGCCGGGCGCGGGGGATCGACGACCCAAGCTGGTCGACGTGCCGCCACTCTCGCCGGTCACCCGCAATTCGGTGATCGTGACGCCGGTGGCCATCTCGCTCACTGCTATCGCGGACGCCCTGGAGGCGGCGGCCCCGCGTGATTTCTCCGGCAAGCCCAGCATGCCGATGCCGCCGTTTCTTGCCAATGTCGATATCGGTTGGTCGGTTGCACGCGGCCCGTTCGTGGTAGCCGGTCGGCCCGACGGGCTTGCCATCTCCACCACGCTGAACGGATCGTTACGGGTCGCCGGACAAATGACGAATCCAGGTGGGGGTCCGCAGGATCCCCCTGGTGGTTTCCCACCCCGCGGCTTCCCGGGTCCGCCGGGCGGCTTCCCGGGTCCACCTGGCGGCTTCTTCGGTCCCCCCGGCGGCTTCCCCGGTCCGCCCGGGGCCTATCCTGGACCACGCGGCGGTCCCGGCGCCGGCCAAGAGCAGAGTGGGCAAGGCCAGGCCGAGAAGACAGTCGAGCAGCGCGCCGACATCAGCGGCAACGTGGCGCTGACGGCACGAGCCTTGCTGCTGCCAGGGTGGCGATTGGACCCCAATCTCGTGGCGCAGGTCACGATCGCAGACGCCTCGCTCTCGCTCATGGGCATGAAGCTCAGCTTGGCCGAGGCGGTGAAGCCGTTGCTCGATCGCACCGTCAACGAGCAGGTGACGGCGCTGCAGAAGCGAATACGCGATGATCCCTTTCTCGAGACCGCGGCACGGCGCGAATGGACCAAGATGTGCCGTTCGATCTCGCTCGGCGCAGCTGCGGCCGGCGTACCGAATTTATGGCTGGAATTTCGTCCGACCCGGGCCTTCGCCGCACAGCCCCGCATCAGCGAATCCGCGCTCACGCTGACGATTGGCGTGCAGGCGGAAACTCGGATCGTGGCGAACGAGACCAAGCCCGATTGCCCATTCCCGGCACAATTGGAACTCCTGCCGCAGATCGACGAGGGCCGTGTCAATGTCGCCGTGCCGATCGATATTCCGTTCACCGAAGTAACCCGGCTGCTGGAAGCGCAACTCCAGGGAAGGACCTTCCCCGAGGACAAGAGCAGCGCGTTTACGGCCACGGTCCGAGGCGTCGCCCTGGCGGCATCGGGTGACCGGCTGCTGATCTCGCTGCGCATCAAAGCCAATGAGAACAGGAGCTGGTTTGGTTTCGGCACCGAGGCAACCATCCATGTGTGGGGACGGCCGATGCTCGACCGCGCCCGTCAGCAGCTGCGCCTCGCTGACGTCGCGCTCGACGTCGAGTCCCACGCTGCGTTCGGGCTGCTCGACGTGGCGGCGCGGGCCGCGGTGCCGTATCTGGAAAGGACGGTAGCGGACAACGCGGTGGTCGACTTGGCGCCGTTCGCAGCGAATGCGCGCAAGAGCATCGAGGCGGCGATCGCGGACTTCCGCAAGAACGCCGACGGCGTTCGCGTCGATGCCGTGGCCACCGACTTGCGCCTGGTCGGCATCGAATTCGATGCCAAGACGCTCCGGGTGATCGCGGAAGCCGACGGCACCGTTCGCGTCGCTGTAACAAAACTGCAGGAGCGATGACGGACGCCGGACACAAAGGCACGACGGCCAGCATCCGATTTCTCATCGGTCGTACGTCGACCGCAATCGACGCATGGTAGCTCAATGCAAGGCATCGAACTGTATGACGGCGACTTCGAGGACGTCGCCGAACTCACCCGTCGCGTCTGGCTACCGGAATACGGCGGGAAGACGTGGGTGGCATTGCCCGATGGGCCTTTCTTCCGCTGGCAGGGGGCGCAGAACGGCGCACGGTGCGTGGCCGCCTATGACGGAACGAAACTCATTGGCAGCACCTTTTCCTTCCCCCATTCCTTGCGCATCGGATCCTCTGTCCTTCCGAGCGCGCTTATCAGCGGGTTTACGGTCGACCCGGATCATCGGCGCGTGGCGTTGCCCCTGCTCCAGCGCCTTCGTCGACACCATGAGGACCAGGGAATTGGATTTTCCCTTGGCGTGGTCCTGAGCGATCCGACGTCCATCTCCTGTCGGTTCTGGACAAAATACGCAGAAACGTTTCCCCAAAACTTCCGTTTTCTTTTTCCGATCGGCTACTGGGTCAAGGTGCTCGCGCCCCGAACGATGGCACGGGCCGGCGTCAGGGCATGGGAGCGGACGGCCAGTCGCGCGATTGGCGGGCTGCTCAGCTTGACCCCGCACCGATACGATCCGGACGTGCGGCCTTACCGCGCCGGCGACCTGGAGCAGTGCGCGCAGATCCTGGAGAAGGCTTCCGCCGGTATCGACTGGGCCCTGATCTGGTCGGCGGAGCACTTGAAAAATCAGCTGGAGAGTCCCCTGTCCGGGACCTTTGTTTTCGAAGGCGGTGGCCGGATTCGCGGGATGGTGAACTACCATCTCATGGTGTTGCAGGGACGAGAGCCTGTTCGCACGGCACTGATCGACTTGTGGGCGGATGATGGTCTCACCGGTGCGCAGCGTGTGCGATTGCTGAGTCACCTTTGTACCGATCTGCGCGAACGCAATGTCCACCTTGTGATGGCACTCCGTTGCGCGATGATGCCGGCGTCGGCGTTCGCGGCAAATCTCTTTCTGCCTACCCCCGCGCAATTCCAGATGGGAGCATTTTTCACCGCAGGCCCGGTTCCGCTGCCGGTGCCCAAGACCTGGAGCCTCGTGATGATGTGAACCTATGGGCGGCAAGGCCCACTAAGGTCTGAGCTATGTTTGACAGCGCGTTCGATTTCAATCCTGCGTGAACGATCCTTGGACGGATGGCCAGTCACAATTTGCTTGCACGTTGCTTGCTCAAAAACCGTAAGAAACTGTAGGGTCGAGACTGTCCGGATTGTCAGTGGAAAATAGGCATGAACGATCTTGGTACCGGATTCCCAAAGGAAAAGGCAGAGCAGCGTCCATCGGGCCGGCTTGACGTAGAGCCCGCGGCTGCGTCGCCTGATCCGGTCGTGGAACTCCACAAGCAGCGGACAATCGGCGGGGTGATACGAGCTCATGCCGACGTTCGTCCTGAACGACCGGCCATCGTCGCTTCCCAGTTCGCGCTGCTTTCATATCGGGAATTGCAGGATCAGATCGATGCGGTCCGCACGCATTTGCGCCAAGCCGGGTTCGGTCGTGACGCCAGGATCGCAGTGGCGATCGCGAACAGTCCGGAGGCGGCTCTGGCGATCGTTGCGATTGCATGTTCGGCAGCGGCAGTGCCGCTCGATCCCAAGCTGACCGTCGCCGAAGTCGAGCGGTGCCTGCTCGCTCTTCGACCCAGTGCCGTGCTCGCACTTCGCGGCAGCGACTCGGCGGCCAGGCGTGTGGCGGAACAGCACGGCTTCCCCGTTATCGAGGCGATCGTCGCTCAACACGGAAAATTCGGATTGCAATTGGCGGCGCCAAGAATCGGGGCTGCCTTATCCCTTGATGATCCCGATCCGGAGGCACCGGCGTTCATTCTGCACACGTCAGGGACCACCGCCGATCCGAATTTGGTCCCGTTCAGCCACCGCAACATGCTGGCCGTCGCCAAGCGGCTGCAGGCTTGGTTCAACCTGACGCCACAGGATCGCTGCCTGAACGTGTCACCCGTATATTATTCCCATGCGCTCACGACGACGGTGTTGCCGCCGCTGCTCGCCGGCGGCAGCGTCGCGTTTCCCGCCAATGCCTCGAACGTCGATCTTTCGGAATGGCTGGGCGCCCTGCAACCCACATGGTACTCGGCCGGTCCCACGCTCCACCTCTCGGTTCTCGAAAAGGCTCAGCTGCGACCGGACGCACGCACCATGCATTCGCTGCGCTTCATCTCCTCTGCAGGTGCGCCGCTTGCCGGCGATGTGCATGAACGCTTGCAGACCGTGCTCGGTGTCCCCGTATTGGAACATTACGGCTCCAGCGAAACCGCCCAGATCTCCACAAATCTACCCGCGCCGGGTCTGTCGAAGCCCGGCACGTGCGGCATCCCCGCTCGGGATACCGTCAGGATAGTCGGAGAGGATGGACGGCCGCTCCCTGCCGGCGAGCGGGGCGAAATCCAGGTGCGGACCGCTTCTGTCATGTCGGGCTATCTCAATGCCCCCGAACTCAATCGGGCGGCGTTCATCGACGGCTGGTTTCGGACGGGCGACATCGGCAGTCTCGATGAGGAGGGGTTTCTCAGTTTGCATGGCCGCCAGAAGGAACTGATCAATCGTGGCGGCGAAAAAATTGCTCCGCTTGAGATCGACAATGCGTTGATGCGCCACCCTGACGTCGCGCAAGCCGCGGCTTATGCGGTCCCGCACCCGCGCCTGGGTGAAGATGTGGCCGCAGCTGTCGTCCTGCGGCCGGGATCTAAAATCACCGCAGACGAACTCCGGGAGTTCCTCGGCAAGCAACTCGCCACGTACAAAAACCCGCGCCGCATCACCATCGTCGATCAATTGCCGAAAGGAATCACCGGCAAAGTGCAACGCAAGCGGCTGAGTGAGACGTCGGCGGGGCAGTCCGAGGCCGCGTTGTCGGAGGCCCGCCTGCACGCGGATCTGCTGCAATTGTGGAAAAAATTCTTGAAGACGGACAACGTTTCCATCGATGACGATTTTTTCGAAAAAGGCGGCGACTCGCTGCTCGCGATGGAATTGCATCTTGAGATTCAGCGCCTGACCGGCCAACCACTTTCGGAATCGGTTTTGTTCGAAGCAGCAACCGTTCGCGAGCTGGCAAAGAGACTTTCGCGCTCAGGGGGTCTGCACTCGTAACGGCACGCAGACTTGTCCGCCAGAATGCATCGATCGATCCAGGAAATCGGTGGGACGATCCCTAGTGGATCCCGAACGCTCAGCGGCGACGAGTGTTTCAATCGAACCTCCAGCGCCGCGGTCAAGAAACCGGAATGAGGCTGTCCGCCTTCGTGATGTATTTGCGGGATGACACGGACGAATGCCATTTACGAATCGCGTCTTCAATTCGATCGGTGAAGTTGACCTGACCGCTTGGGAGCGCGTTCGTTCCGAGTCCGGTGGATCGATTTTCATGGATCCACGCTTCATCGCTGCGGTCGAGACCAGCATGAAGGAGAATTGCCGGTTCTGGTATGTCATCGTCTATGACGACAATGGCCGTCCCGCCGCATGTGCCTGTCTCACCGCAATGACGATCGATCTCGCGGATCTCGCAGATCCGCGCTTGGCGTGGATCATCCGGCGCATGCCACAATTGCTGTCGAGATTTCGGAAATTGAAATTGTTTATCTGCGGCCTGCCTGGGTCGCCTGGTGAGAAAAACCTGGCGCTGATATCGATCAATTCGAGCGCCGAGATTCTGTCGGTCTTGGACGCGGTGATACGCGATTTGGCGACGGAAACCAGATCGGATGCAATCGTCTACAAGGAGTTCGGGAAAAATGATCTGGAATGGACCAGGCCGCTCCTGGATCTTGGATATCGGCAAATCCCCACACCGCCGATGCACTTCTTCAAGCCCTCATTTCGGGATTTTGCCGAGTACTGCGCCGCGCTGAGAACGCGCTATCGTCAGCAGATCAACCGCTCGATCCGAAAGCTGAAGGATCCCGGAATCCGTCAAGCGATCCTGACCGACCCCAAAGAAATATCGAGACTGTACACCGCGGAAGTCCACGGCTTGTATTGTCAGATGGCCGCCAAGGCCGATGCCAAGCTTGAAATCCTTCCGATTGAGTTCTTCCGATCAATTGATGTTGCGCTTGGAGGGGGATGTCGACCTGCTGGTGATTTTCAAGGATTCGAAGATCATCGCGTTCGGCTGGTGCCTGCATGCTGGATCATCTTATCACCTGTTGTTTGCCGGCCTCGATTACGCGCTCAACGAAGAGTTGGATCTGTACTTCAACCTGATGTACGCGGGCCTCGATCGCGCGTTGCGGAAACGCGTGTCGACGATCCACGTCGGGCAATCGGCAGACGCGTTCAAGGCCAGGATCGGTTGTCATAGCGAGCCGCTATACGTGCTTGCGAAGGGACTGACGCCATTGATAGCACTGTTGGTTCGCTTCGCAGGCAATTTGCTCGTCGTCCACAGGACTGTGATTCCCCCGTCAGATATTTTTCGAAAGGAAATCGAAAACGCGACGTGACGGGGGAAGGTTGCGCCCAGCAATGCGAGCGCATGCAAGTTCAAATTGGAAGCAACTTAGTGCGCCAAGCGCGTCGCGTGCAGCCAGGCCATCAAATGACATCGAGGCCACCCCGCCATTCGGTAAGAGCAGGTTTTGTGACCACGATCACAGCGCCTCGAATGTCGCCTGCGATAGTTTGGATGCAGATGGGAACGAGAGCGGATGCTCTCATCACGAAACGGAATACTGCGATGACGAGCGTTGCAACGCAGAGCCGAAACGTCCCCGCGGAACTAGCTTGCGGGATGACAGTCGATCGTCGGAACTACGAGCAACGGTTGGCACGGGAGCCGCGATTTGATCTGAGACACGACCATCAAGCTTGCGAAGATTGCGTGAACATCTACGGTACGCACGCGGAACTTTGACGCAGGCGCGCTTTTCGGGGGCTGATGTGTCAGCCGGAAAGCGAGGTAGAATGCGACACCCTGCCGGCAGGGTGCAATGATTGGCTTTTCGGGCGGCGGGAGAGGCGCGTGAGCGAAGTCTTCAACGAAGACCGGCGGGCGCGGCAGTGGTTCACTGCCGAATCCGAGAGGGCTCCACCTACCATCATACCGGCCCCGGAATCCCGTCACGAACCATTCCCCCTCACCGATTTGCAAAAGGCCTATTGGCTCGGGCGCGGCGATTTTTTCGAACTTGGCAACATCGGCTGCCACGTCTACGTCGAGGTCGACCTCTCCGGTGTTGATCGCCGACGGTTGCAGGCCGCCTGGGAGAAACTGATCGATCGCCATGAGATGCTGCGCGCCGTCATCCGTGACGACGGACTGCAGCAGATTCTGCCGCACACCCCGCGTTACGACATCAAACACCTCGATCTGCGAGACGCCGATCAAGCGAAGACGGACTTCGAATTGGCTGCCATCCGGAGCCGGATGTCGCATCAGCTCTTTTCGCCCGATCGCTGGCCCTTGTTCGAAATGCGTACGACGGAGCTGAAAGAGCGAACGCTGCTGCACTTCAGTTGTGATCTGCTGTTCATCGACATCTGGAGCCTGCAAATCCTGCACGCTGAATTGATCCAGCTCGCCTATCAACGGACTGCTCACCTCGCACCTCTCGAGATCAGCTTCCGCGACTACGTGCTGACCGCCGCGCAGCAACGCAACTCCAAGAGCTACAGGCGCGCGGAGCAGTACTGGCTGCGCCGCCTCGAAACGCTGCCCGCCGCGCCCAAGCTGCCGCTTGCCAAGAATCCGGTTGCCATAACGCAACCGCGATTTGTGCGCCGGGAAGCGATGCTCGATCACGAGGTCTGGCGAAAACTCAAAAGCCGAAGCGCCAAGGCCCGCACCTCGCTGTCAGGCACGTTGCTGGCGGCGTTCGCGAGAGTTCTGGCGGCGTGGAGCCAAAGTCCGCATTTCACCCTCAACACCACTCTGTTCCAGCGCCCTTCCCTGCATCCGCACGTCCATCGGCTGGTTGGTGATTTCACCTCCATCCTGCTTCTGGAGGTTCATGACGGCCCGGCGGTCCCCTTCGATCTCCTGGTCAAAAGGATGACCGCGCAATTTCGCAGCGACCTCAAGCACCGCGAATATGGCGGACTGCACCTGCTGCACGAGATCGCCAAACGTGGCGATCCGGACCGGCCGCCGTCGATGCCGGTGGTCTTCACCAGCGCGCTCGCGCCCAGGATGCCCGGGTGGCAATCAGCGGATCGCGTGGGCGAGATCTCTTACGGTGTGAGTCAGACGCCGCAGGTGTATCTCGATCACCAGGTCTATCAGCGCGGGGGACATCTTTATCTGAGCTGGGACGCGGTTGAAGAACTGTTCCCGCCCGGGCTGTTGGACGACATGTTTGGAGCGTACTGCGCCTTTCTGCAGCGACTCGCGCTCGACGAGGCGGCGTGGCGCGAGACCAAGGCTGATCTGCTTCCATTGGCGCAGATGGCGCAGCGCACTGTGGTGAACGACACCGCCGGCTCCCTTCCGCAAGGTCTGTTGCACGACCCGTTTCTCGACCAGGTACGCAAGCGCCCCGACCACACCGCCATTGCGACCTGGGAGCGCCGGCTCACCTATAAAGATGTGCATCGACATGCCCGGCGTCTGGCGCAGCGCCTGCGGCAACTGGGCGCTGGCCCGAACCGCTTGGTGGCGCTCGTCATGGAGAAGGGCTGGGAACAGGTGGTCGGGGCGATCGCCGTTCTCGAGGCTGGAGGCGCCTACCTGCCGGTCGATCCCGATCTCCCGCAGGAACGACGCTGGTTTCTCTTGCGCCAAGGCGAGGTGGAGATCGTCCTGACGCAACCCTGTATCGCGGAACGACTGGAGTGGCCGCCCGGCGTGCAATGCCTGTCGGTGGAGTGGCAGAGTCCCGGTCAAGAAGAGCAAATCGAAGAGCCGTTGGCGCCGAGCGCGCGCGAGACCGACCTCGCCTACGTCATCTTTACCTCCGGCTCGACCGGCGAACCCAAGGGGGTGATGATCGAGCATCGCAGCGCGCTGAACACCGTCCTGGACATCAACGAGCGGTTTGGGGTGGGCGCCGAAGATCGAATCTTTGCGCTGTCGTCACTGAGCTTCGATCTTTCCGTCTACGACATTTTCGGCGCGTTGGCGGCCGGCGCGACGATCGTCGTGCCACATCCGATGAGCGCGCGGGAGCCGGGAGATTGGGCGGACATCGTCCGCCGGGAGAGAGTCACGATCTGGAACTCGGTGCCCGCCCTGTTGCAGATGTGGGTGGATCATCTCGAAAGCCGGCAGAGCGATCATTCGATCCGGCTCGCGTTGTTGAGCGGGGATTGGATCCCCGTGGGACTGCCGGACCGAGCACGCGCCGTGCTGCCGGGATTGCAACTGCTCAGCCTCGGAGGCGCGACCGAAGCTTCGATCTGGTCGATCTCTTACCCGATCCTCACCGTGAGCAAGGACTGGAGGAGCATTCCGTACGGCCAGCCTCTGCGCAACCAGCAAATGCACGTGCTGAACGAAGAGATGGCGCCGTGCCCGACATGGGCGCCGGGACAAATCTATATCGGCGGCATCGGGCTCGCGCGCGGTTACTGGCGAGACGAAGCAAAGACCCGAGCGCAGTTCGTCTCCCATCCGCGAAGTGGCGAACGCCTCTATCGAACCGGGGATTTGGGACGCTATCTGCCGGATGGCAACATCGAGTTTCTGGGTCGGGAAGACGATCAGGTCAAGGTGCAGGGCTATCGGATCGAATTGGGGGAAATCGAGGCAACGCTGGAACGACATCCCAAGGTGAAGTCCGCGGTGGTGATGGCGGTGGGAGAACGTGCGGGGCCGAAACACCTCGTCGCCTACGTGGTCGCCCAGGGTGTCGCGATCGAGGACTTGGCCAACCATCTGCGCCAACATCTGCCGGAATACATGGTGCCAGCGGTTTGGCAGGAACTCGATGCGCTGCCGCTCACGCCAAATGGCAAGGTGAACCGCAAGGCACTGCCTTCGGTCGCGCGGCCGCCGAGCGCGCAACCCGCACCGACACAGCAGCAGCCCGATGTACTCGCGCGCATCACGGCTTTGATTGCGCAGGAACTGGCGCTGCCGTCGGTCGATCCCCGCAAGAACCTGCTCAGTCTGGGCGCCACCTCGATGGATCTGGTGCGCATCGTCGGACGACTGCAGAAGGAACTCAACTTCCGACCGTCTTTTCAGGAGTTCCTGCGCGACCCCTCCGCCGCAGCGCTTGCCGAGCGCTATCAAGAGAACAGCGCCATCGCAACCAAAGCCGGAGCACCCGCGGCCGTATCACTGCGACGCAGCTTTGACCTGATCCTGGACCCCGCGGCGAAGGAGGCTTTCCGTCGAGAGAACCACGGCATCCGGGCGTTCCCCGAGGACTGGGGACGGCTGCGGCTGGACGACGCCGGACGTCCAAGCGATCTGACGGATCGAATCAGCCGGCGGCGCGCAGTGCGGCATTTTCGTTCCGAAGCGGTCCCGCTCGCCGCGCTCGGTGCGTTGCTGGCCGAGCTCAGCCGAATGACGAAAGGCGACACGGAAAAATACGGCTATGGCTCCGCGGGCGGCTTGTATCCCGTACAGACCTATCTGCATGCGAAGCCCGACGGAGTTGCCGGTCTTCCCGCAGGGACGTTCTACTATCATCCGGTCGAACATTGTCTCGTGCCGATCACGCTGGGGGCGGAACTGGATGCTGAGATCCATGAGCCGTTCACCAACAGGCCGGCCTTCGAACAAGCGCGCTTCTCCCTGTTTTTCGTCCTCCAGCCCCGAGCCATCGAGCCCATCTACGGCGACCTCGCCTGGCGCTTCAGCTTGCTCGAGGCGGGTGCGATGGCGCACGCCGTCGAGACTTCGGCGTGGCGTTACGGTCTCGGCCTTTGCCCCATAGGCTGGCTTGATTTTGCGCGGGTGCGCGGCTTGCTGCAGCTGGAGGATGGGCAAGAGCTGCTGCACGCTCACGTCGGAGGACTGCTCGAAATGCCCCATGCCTCCGGGGATTGGGAGGAGGGCGTCATATGACGGCGCTGGAGTTGTTGAGCGATCTGCGCGATCGCGGCGTCAAGCTCTGGGTCGATGGTACCGATCTGCGCTTCAGCGCCCGCAAGGGAACGCTCGGCAAGGCCGCCGCGGAGCTGCTGGCGCGGCACAAGACCGAATTGGTCGAGCTGTTGAAGGCGCCCGACGCGGGCGTCACGACACCTCGCCAGGATACCGCCCGGACCAAACGTTTCTCTCTCGACGATCAGGCGATCGACTTGTCGTCGGTGCCGGACTGGCATCGGGACGAGCAGGACCCCTACATTCGGTACGTCGCGCCATACAAGGGCTTTCTGTATCAGCGGCTGGCGCTCGACAAGAAATTCGTGCGCGGCGAAGGATGTTTCCTGTTCGATGCCGAGGGAACGCCTTACGCCGATTTCATCGCGCAGTTTGGAGCCGTTCCGTTCGGTCATGATCCGAAACCGATTTGGGACGCGCTGGAGACAGTGCGGCGGGAGTCGCGCCCCAATCTGGTGATCACGTCCATTTCCGCGGCGGCCGGCGAGCTCGCGGAACGTTTGCTCGCGGTCGCCCCTGCCGGCCTCAGTCACGCCGTCTTCACAAACAGCGGCGCGGAGGCGGTGGAAGCCGCGATCAAGCTCGCCCGCGCTCGCACGGGCAGACTTGGGATCCTGTCGACTCGCGATGGCTTTCACGGCCTCACGCTCGCGGGAATGTCGGCGACCGGCAGGGAGTTCTTCCAGCGCGGCTTCGGCGCGCCGGTTCCGGGCTTCAACTACGTGCCGTTCGGGGATCTCGAGGCCCTGCAAACAACGCTTGAGTTGCGGCCCGATTTCTTTGCCGCGTTCGTGGTGGAGATCATCCAAGGCGAGTCAGGAATCCATGTCGCGCCCCCGGGCTATCTGGCGGCGGCAGCGGAGTTGTGTCGCCGCTTCGGTGCATTGCTTGTTGTCGATGAGGTGCAGACCGGTCTCGGGCGGACGGGCACCCTGTTCGCCTGCGAAGCCGAAGGCGTGACGCCCGACATCCTGACCCTCGCCAAGGCGCTCGGCGGCGGGCTCATGCCGATCGGCGCCTGTCTCTACAAGCAATCCGTCTATACCGAACACTTCGATCTGCGGCACGGGTCCACATTCGCGGGAAACGCATTGGCATGCAGCGCCGCATTGGCGACGATCAATGAATTGACCAAGGACGACCGGCGCCTGGTGCGGCAGGTGGCGACGGTCGGGCAGCGACTGCAGCAGCAGTTGCGGCAGCTCCAAAGCGAATATCCCTTGCTGGTCGCAGACATCCGCGGGCGCGGGCTGATGATCGGCGTGGACCTGGACCTCGAACACATCGCGAATACCCAGGCGGGAATGCTCGCGGTCATGCAGGAGCACGGCCTGTTGCTGTACATGGCTGTGAGCTACCTGCTGAATGTCGAGCACGTCCGCATCGCGCCGTCCTTTACCAACGGCACAGTGCTGCGCATCGAGCCTCCGCTGATCGCCGACGCAACCCTGTGCGACCGGCTGATCGAATCACTGCGACGCCTGTTAGACATCCTGCAACGCGGCGCGGCGGGTGAGCTCCTTGCTCACCTGATGGATGGCGCCTCCTCCCCGGCGCCGTCTCGGCTCGGCGAGCCCGGACGGCCGCAGCGCGCCATCTCGCGGCGCGCGCTGACGAAGGAACGCACCCGATTCGCCTTCGTCGTTCATCTCCTTGCCACCGGCGACCTGCGCCGCTTCGATTCGACGCTGCAGCCGTTCAGCGACGAGCAGTTGACGGGGCTGCGGTTGCGCATCGCCGAGTTTGTCAAACCGTTTCCCCTTGATGAGCTCGCTATCGAGGGCGCTGACAGCAGCGTTGCCGATGGCGAGCTGATCGTGCTGCCGCATCTGCCGTCGGAACTTCTCGCCCTCTCGGGCGACGCCGCGGTGGCGCTGGTGCAAAGCGCGGTCGATCTGGCAAGCGAACGCGGCGCCAGCGTCGTCGGACTGGGAGGTTTCAGCTCGATCGTCGCCGATGGCGGCCTCGCGCTAACGCAACGACCAGGACTGACGATAACCAGCGGCAATAGCCTCACGACCTGGACCGCCATTCGCTCCGTTGAGGCTGCCTGCGCGAAGTACGGCTTCGCACTGGGGGATTGCACGGTCGCGGTCGTCGGCGCCACCGGTGCGATCGGCCACGCGCTGAGCCTGCTGTGCGCCGAGCGGGCCGCAGAGTTGATCCTCATCGGCAATCCGCTCGCCACTGAAGCGAGCCTCGGAAAACTGCGGGAGGTGGCCGAAGACTGCAGGCGACATGTGACCGCTCGTGCCGCCGCCGGGCGCGAGTTTACCTCCGGCACCTTGGCGGCGCGGATCGCTCACGGACGAACATCCGCGCCGCCGCACGGCGACGCGGGGATGACTATCACCACCGATATCGACCGGAATCTCCCCAGGGCACATGTCGTGCTGGCGGCAACCAACGCCGTGCAGCCTTTCATTGCGTCCCACCATTTGCGCAGCGGTGCGCTGGTCTGCGACGTATCGCGCCCCTTCAATGTGGTGCCGGATCTGGTCCAGCAGCGGGACGACCTGCGGCTGTTGAGCGGAGGCCTGGTTCTGCCACCGCCGTCGTCGGTCTTGGGACACGTCGAAGCCCCCGAACGCGCGAATGCGCTGGTGGCCTGTGCGGCCGAAACCATCGTGCTGGCGTTATCGGGATATCAGAGCGCGCATCTCTGTGGACGGCTGGACATCGCAACGATCGAGGACATTGGCAGGCTCGCCGAGGAACTGGGCTTTTCGGTCATAGCCTGAGGGAGCTTGGCGACCTCGTGGGGCTCTGCCCGCGACGCTTGCGGGGGGCGGTGTCGTTATGCCGCCGCTTGAGCCATCAAAAAAATGAATGCGGTGCATGGTCCAACGAAGCCGGGATCATGCACCGAAAGGGCTTAGAGCAGAACTGCGAAACAACCTCAGCGATTCGCTGTCGCCTACCCTCGCGCGCCCGCGCATACGCAGGCGCACTGGTTGAACTCCGTCCTCAATCTTCGTCGTCGCGGCCGAAGAAAGCCCAAGGCGGCCCGGGAAGCTCGCGCACCACGATCACGACCGGCTGGGCACTGGCCTTGACGGTGCCATCCTCGACGAGGTCTTTGACGATCCGTTCGACGTGGTTGAACAGCTTGCCCTTCCCCTTACGGAGGCGCTTGACCGCCACCGGCGATTGCGGCTCGTCGAGATCGACGACCACGATATGCGACTTGCCAGCCTTATCCTGCTCCCGAGACTCCCGTTGTTCAGGAGTGCTCGTTGCGGTGGTTGCCATCTCAATCTCCTTCATTCGTCATCGTCGTCGTCGTCGTCATCAAATTCCATCTTCGGCATCCCGAATGGCGACGCCTTGCGCATCTCCTTGAGAGCCTTCCGGCGCGCCTTCATGAAATTGCCGGGATCGTCGACAATCCAGCTGTTTCCACCCTTGGCAACGGAGTCGAGGTGTCGCTGATAGGCGTCCTGGGCCGCGATCACTTGTGCCTTCAACATATGCCGGACACTACGTTCGAGCCGCTTGAAGTTCGGGGCACCCGGACCCTCGTCGTCGGTATCTTCGTCTTCATCATTTTCGTAGACGACTTTTGCGTCGCGATGCTCGCCACTGCTTTGAACAACGGTGACACGTCTCACGAGCTTGTCCATGCTGTCCTTCCTAGCGAGGGAGTGAAGATTTCGGCGGACTGTTCGGCGCATGTTCCCGCCCGGCTGACGTCCATGGGCAGGCATCGCTTCGAACGGTCGTCGGTCGTTGGCCGAGATGAGCCGTGACGACAATAACGACGTGACCCATCTTGTTCCCTGCAGTTGTCTCGGACGTCCTCAGGGGCACACGATACCGGCCCTGTCCGGCCGACCGTAAGCTGCGGTTCGCACCAACTTTATAGCAGCGGCCGCTGGTTCGGCAACCGACCATTCCGAGAATATCTTGAAGCGAACGACAGCCTCCGGGCCCGTGCGGTCGTGAACCTGCCTTGGTCGGTGTTAAAGACACGCGGCTGGAGCTATACTCGGCTGGCTAACCTGCAATTCGCGAGCCCCTATGGGATATTTTGTGGAGAAGCTGTTGAAGGCGTTCGCGATCCCGATTGCCGTCGGGGTCACTTGCGCGCCCGCGCAGTCGCGATCGCTGCAGGTTCTGGGCACCGCCGGTTACCTCTCGGAATGGGAGCTCAACGGCACCGTCATGGAAAAAGGTCCGGCCGGCAGCAATGAGTTTTCCGGGGCTGTGATTTGGAAGCATGTCGGTCTGTGCAGCGTGAACGGTCCGCAAGAAAAATCCGGCGAGATCAGGTTTCAGATCTCCAAATCGGGCCCGTCGTCCCAGATCCATGCGGCGATCTCCCTCGACGGCGCTAAATGCACCTACAACGGGGAATTCTCCGGCAGCTCGAGCGGGCATATGGATTGCTCGGATGCCAAGGGTGTGCCGCTTTCGATTTCGATCAAGTAACGATCGGCCATCGGCACCGCAGTCAGTCATAGCGGCAAGCTATCGCTCGGGACCGAGCCGGGTGTCGGGCATATTCAGCCGGATCACAATTCTGCGGATAAGTATCAGCAGGACCGCAATCAATACCAGCTGCACCCATCCAAACGATGTTGCGGCTTCCAGCATGGAGGCCCAGTCGATTTGGCGACCGAACCATCTCCTGGAGACGGCGTCGGCGATCAGGCCAATGCCGACTGCAGCAGCAACCATGTAGCCCAGCTTCATCACCAGGGATGCGATGTAAGCGATCTTTCCCACGATGTTCCTGAAGTGGATGATTGGGTTCTCGATGTTGCGCTGCACCTGGAAGAAGAACTGGGTGACCACATCTCCGAACTCCTCCATTTGGAGATAGTCCATGTCCGTTGGTCCGCGGCGCCTCGCCTGCATGCTTTTTTGCACCCGCTGGCGCGCTTCCCTGCCGGCTTGCCGCTTGTAGGCCTCCCATTCCTTGGCGATGTCGATATCCTTGTTCAGCCGCGTAACGATGGCGTCGTAGGCAAACGAGGTACGAAAGTACTGAATCGTCTCGAAGCTGGCGGGCAGCGAGAACTTCTGCGAAACCTCCAGGAAACGAAGCCACGCCTGCGCCGAGGTCTTCTCCCACCACTCGGCGTCCTTGCTTTTCATGGCGTAGACCGTGTCAGCGTAGATTTTCTCCATCTCGACACGAACCGTCTCGACATCCATCGGCGGAAGCGGTCCGGCGAGAGTGAGCGCGCAATTGACCATCCGCCCAATGTCGCCTCTGACCATGTGGTGCTGGAGCTCGCGGAAAATCTTTCGGGTCTGCGTTGAAAAGCGCCCGATGGCGCCGAAGTCGATGTAGCAAATCCCGTTATTGGGCATGATGATGAGATTCGAAGGATGCGGGTCGGCGTGGAAGAAAAGCTCTTCCTGCACCTCATGTTGCATGACCAAGACGAGCTTGCGTGCCAGCGCTTTAGGCTCGATGCCGATGCGACGCACCTTCGCCAGGAACTCCTGATCGTTGCTGTCGACGGCGGCCATCAGCTCCCACATCCACACGCCGGAGACGAGTTCGCTCACCATCACTTCTTCGCTGCAGTACTTGAAATAGACCTGCGGCGCCGTGACGCCCTTCTTGCGCTTGGCCGCGCGCCGTCGAAATATGTCCGTGTAGCGCGCTTCGGCGCGGAAGTTCAGCTCATTGAAAAGAATCGTCTCGAAGTCCTGCCGGAAACGTCGGGTAACCCCCGGTGGAATGATCGTGAGCGTCTCCCCGAGGATCAAGATCCAGTCCAGCGCGCGCAAGTCAGCCGCAATCAGCGGGCCGATTCCAGGTCGCCGCACCTTGACCGCCACTTTCTCGCCGGTCTTCAATTGGGCTTGGTACACGCAAGCCAGCGACGCGGAGCCGATCGGTTCCGGGTCGAAAACCTCGAACACGTCGCTGAGCGGCCCTCCAAGATTGCGCTCGATGATTTCGACGGCTTGCTGCGTCGGGAAGGCCGGCGCCTGGTCGAGCATCTTGCCCAGTTCCGCGCAATAGGCATACGGCAGCATGTCGGCGCGCATGGATAGCTGCTGCCCAAGCTTCGCAAACGTCGCACCGGCATCTTCGAACACACGACGTAGTCGTACGGCACGGCGCTGGTCGCTGGAGCGACGCAGAAAGACATCGAGGGTGTTGCCGAAGTAGAACCGCAGAAAGCCCCAGAGCCAGACGAACAGTCTGCCGATGGGCCGGATGATCCCGGCCTTGAACTCGACGCGGCGGGCCCTGGGAAGGTCAACAAGGACGCTGTCGATCGAATGCGACACCCGGCGGCGAGGCATCGGGCGGATGACATCGAACCCGGCCGTCGTTATCGGCGCCTCGGCCGCCGGTGTCATTCCGGGCTGGGCCTGGCTGGCGGGACGGGGCCACAATGCGCGACGGAGTTTCATTTGCAGCTCATGCTTGAGGCCCCGTCGCTAGCGGACGCCGCGACCATTGCCCGGAGGCCGGATGTCCGCCGAGCCTCTTGATCGCGCACACGCTCTAGCACGGGCCCGGCCCTCCGGCTGGGCGGACATTCATCCATGCTTTTGCGACAAATTCAAATCCGGTCTCTGACAGCCGAGCACGCCGAAGAAGCGAAACGCCGCATGATCGAGCGGCACCTGTCCTTGCCACATTTTAGCCGCGGCATATTTGTCTGCAGGTCGGGGCTGGCGACACAATTGGGCGGCAATCACGAAAGTCTTGCTTTATGCGGTGGGACGGCGCGCCGGGGCGCTGGCGGCGACATTTCCGCCCGCGATTGCCATAGTACGCGTGCAGAGAGCGTTGCTCACGTCCGGCACGATTGTCGCGGCTGCGACACCCCGGCGCTCCGGCCAGGCGACGAAGCGCTGGTGTTGGCCGCCTGCGAGGCAAGCGGGTTGTAATTCCTGGACCGAAGAGAATGTTGGCCGATCGTCACGGCCCTTTCGTCTCCCGGGTTTTGCTCTCGAGGCAGATCCGATGATAATGACGGATGCGCGACGGCAGGCAGGCCGGTCATTTCTTTGCTGACGAGTCCGCTCAAGCGGGAGGACGCTGATGGCGATTAACATCTCTGCGTGGTCGATCCGACACCCGCTCCCTCCTCTCGTCATGGCGGCGGCAATCGTCGCACTCGGCTACATCAGCTTCACCAAGCTGCCGGTTACGCGCATGCCGAATGTCGACGTTCCCGTCATCTCGGTCACCGTCACGCAGTTCGGGGCTGCACCCGCGGAGCTCGAATCGCGGGTCACGAAGACCGTCGAGGACGCCGTCTCCGGGGTCGCCGGCGCCCACCACATCAACTCCGTCATCACCGATGGAATATCCAGCACGACGATCACGTTCCGGCTGGAGACGGACACGGATCGCGCGCTCAATGACGTCAAGGACGCGGTGACGAGCATCCGCGCCAATCTCCCGCGCGGCATCGACGAGCCGATGATCCAGCGGGTCGACATTGCCGGGCTTCCGATCCTCACCTACGCCGCGATAGCACCCGGAAAAACGCCGGAGCAGCTCTCCTGGTTCGTGGACGACGTGGTCATACGGGCGTTGCAGGGAGTTCGCGGGGTCGCGCGGGTCGATCGCATCGGAAGCGTGGAGCGCGAAATCCGGGTCGGGCTCGATCCGGTTCGGCTCCAGTCGGTCGGCTTGACGCCGCTCGATGTCAGCCGCCAGCTTCGCGGGAGTAACGTGGATCTCGCCGGCGGGCGCGCCGAGATTGGCGGACGCGACCAGGCCATCCGCACCCTCGCCGGCGCCAAGACGGTTGCCGATCTCGCGGCGACGAGGATCGCGCTGCCGGCGGGCGGCGAGGTGCGGTTGGACGATCTGGGGCTCATCACCGATACGATTGCGGAGCCCCGGACCTTTGCGCGATTCGACGGTGCACCTGTCGTCGGCTTCAATATTCTGCGCGCAAAGGGCGCAAGCGACGTCGTGCTCGCAGATGCAGTTGCTGCTCGCATCGAGGCCATCAAGGCGGCCAACCCGACGGTCGACCTCAAGCTGATCGACACATCGGTCGTCCACACGTTGGGAAACTACGAATCGGCGATGCATACGCTGTACGAGGGCGCCATCCTCGCAGTGATCGTGGTTTTTCTCTTTTTGCGCGATTGGCGGGCGACCATCATCGCGGCGGTCACCCTGCCGCTGTCGATTTTTCCAGCCTTCTGGGTCATGCAACTGCTCGGCTTCTCGCTGAACATGGTGACCTTGCTGGCGATCACCCTCAGCACCGGAATCCTCGTCGATGACGCCATCGTCGAGATCGAAAACATCGTGCGGCATATCCGGATGGGCAAATCGCCCTATCAGGCTGCGCTCGAGGCGGCCGACGAGATCGGCCTTGCGGTCATCGCCATCAGCCTGGCGATCGTTGCGGTGTTCATCCCCGCGAGCTTCATGCCCTCGGTCCCGGGCCAGTTCTTCAAACAATTCGGCATAACAGTCTCGGTCCAGGTGCTGTTTTCCCTGCTCTGCGCGCGGATGATAACGCCGATGCTCGCGGCCTATTTCCTGCAGCCGCATCAGCACGAAGAGAAGAGCGATGGACGCACTCTGCGCCTTTACACCCGGCTCGTCACCGGCGCGGTGCGATATCGCTTCATCACCGTGGCCCTCGGCTTGCTTTTCTTCGCTGCATCCTTGGCCGGGGCATCCCTGCTGCCGAGCGGCTTTCTACCTGTCACCGACACTGCCCGCTCGATGCTCGGCATCGAACTGCCGCCCGGCTCGCAGCTCTCCGACACCGAGGCGGTGACCGATATCATCGTCAATCGCATGCGGAAGCGGCCCGAGGTGGCGAGCGTCTTCGTCGACGGCGGACGAATTCCGAACGGCGCCGTCGACGTCGGCCGGGCCGGATTGACCATCAACTACGTGCCGAAATCGAAGCGATCGCTCTCGCAGCAGCAGCTCGAACAGGCGATCGGCCGCGACCTCGCCGACATTCCGGACATCCGCTATTGGTTCGTCGACGATAATGGACAGCGAAACGTCAAATTCATCGTCACCGGCCAGGACAACGCGACGGTAGCGAATGTCGCTTCCGAACTGGCCGCCCAAATGCGCCGGCTCCCGATCGTGGCGAATGTCGTGTCCGGCGCAACGCTCAATCGCCCGGAGCTGCGAATTTACCCACGCCGGGACCTGGCGGTGCGCCTCGGTGTATCGACCGAGAGTCTGTCGGAAACGATCCGGGTGGCGACCATCGGCGATGTCGGCCCGGCGCTTGCAAAATTCGATGCCGGCGATCGGACCATCCCGATCCGCGTCCTGCTCGAGGAAAACGCGCGCGCCGACCGGCAAGTTCTCGAACAGATACGCATCCCGTCTCAACGCGGAGGCGGCGTGCCGCTCGTCGCCCTCGCCGACATAAGCTTCGGCGAAGGCGCCACCAATATCGTTCGCTACGATCGTCAGCGGCAGGCCAGTGTCGAGGCGGATTTGGCCGGCGGTGCCGCGCTCAGTGATGCGCGCGAGGCCATCAAGGCGCTGTCGGTGATGAAGAACCTGCCGCCCGGCATCACCGTCAGCGAGGGCGGCGATGCCGAACTGCAGGCAGAACTGTTCGAGGGATTCGGCGGGGCCATGCGAAGCGGCCTGATGATGGTCTACGTGGTGCTGGCGGTGCTTTTCACCAGTCTGCTGCAACCCGTGACCATTCTGTTTTCCCTTCCGCTATCCATCGCAGGAGCGATCTTGGCGCTCCTCATCACCAACCTGCCGATCACCACTCCCGTGGTCATTGGTATTCTCATGCTGATGGGCATCGTCACCAAGAACGCGATCATGCTGGTCGACTTTGCCGTGGAGGCAATGCACGGCGGCGTTGACCGCACGACCGCGATCATCGAGGCGGGTCGAAAACGCGCCCGACCGATCACGATGACAACGATCGCGATGGTGGCAGGCATGGCGCCCAGCGCCCTGGCCTTCGGCGCCGGCGGCGAGTTCCGATCGCCCATGGCGATCGCGATCATCGGCGGGCTCCTCGTCTCGACCTTGCTGTCGCTCCTGTTCGTACCGGCGTTTTTCACGATCATGGACGACGTCGGACGCGTCTTTTGGTGGTTGTTCGGGCGCTTCTTGGGCGGGTCTGATGATCCGCCGACAAAGCACGTCGCAACGCCGGCTGCCGACCCCGTGCCGCAACAGGCGGGCAAGCCCGCGCAATAGGCGCAGCGTAAAAGCGATTTGGCTCTATGCCAGAGGTGCGCCGCGATGGATCCTGCCGCACGAAGCTAGAACTGCTTCCGACGACGTCGGATCCATCACCGTCATCCCGGGGGCGGGCCGAAACGCCAGCCGGGATCCATGACACCGCCTGCGAACTGCGTCGGCTGCCTCAGCCGCGAGGCCTGCGTCCCGTCCTGGTCACGAAGACCTTGATCGGCTTCGACATGACCGGAGGGTTGTGCGGCACATGGCTCTCGTCGCCGAGCAGGAGTTGCAGCGTGTGGACTCCCAATGGCAGCGTCACAGTTGCTTCCGTTTGCCCCGCGCCGAAGTGCAGATGGTTGAAGTCATTCGGGATCGGCTCGTCGAGCGGAGGCAGCTTGGAGTCGATCAAGAGATGGTGATGGCCGGTATTGGACTTTTCGATGCCTGCCGGCGCCACGCCCATATTGACCAGACCAAAGCGAAGGGTCGCTTTTTGAGGAAGCACGGACCCGTCCTGCAGGCCGACGAAATACACGCGCGCGTCGGCCGGCGCTGGTTTGCGAAGCGAGGGATCGACCACGCGGACCTTGACGCGTTGCGACATCACCGGCGGGGTATGGGGAATATGATCCTTGTCTCCCATGAGCAGCTGAAGAGTGTGCTCACCGTGCTTGAGCGTAACCTCGGCCTCGGTCTGGCCGCCACCGAAGTGAAGGTGATTGAAGTCATTCGGGATCGGCTGATCGAGCGGAGGTAGCTCGGTATCGATCAGCAAGTGATGGTGGCCTGAATTGTCACGGTCCGAGCCCGCGGGTGCAACGCCCATGTTCTTCAGGCCGAAATAGATCGTCGTTTTCGGCGGGAGGACCGCTCCCTCCTTCAGATCATTGAAATAAACCTCGGCGCCCGGAGGTGACTTCGAAGGCCCGCCGGTCAGCGCCACGGCGGCACCTGGCGCACCTTCGGCGACCCGGACGCGAATGCGTTGCGACATGACCGGCGGAGTGTGGGGAACGTGATCCTTGTCACCCATGAGCAGCTGCAAAGTGTGCTGCCCTGGTCTCAACGTGATCTCAGCCTCGGTCTGGCCGGCGCCGAAATGCAGATGATTGAAATCGTTGGGAATGGGCTTATCGAGCGGTGGAAGCTCGGTATCGATCAACAGATGGTGATGACCCGAATTCTCGCGATCGGAGCCTGCAGGCGCGACACCCATGTTCCGCAGGCCGAAGAAGAGCTTCAGCTTCGCGGGAACGGTCGCTCCGTCCCTGAGATCGATGAAATAGACCTCGGCTCCCTGACCCGATGGCGTCGGACCTCCCGACCGTTGCGCTTGAGCCAGAGCAATCCCGCCGGCCGCCGCGACCGCGACGACCAGCAATGTTGCGAAGCGGCCCGCACGCTTGTCGGGCTTGCCTCCGATCTGGTTGAACTCGTGCATCGCTGGGTCCTTCCGTGGCTTCCGCGTCATCACTCTCTCACGAAAAGATCGACCTTCCGCGCCATCCGATCGATAATCTACGGGAACTCGATCTCGCTGGGAAGGCGCACCTGCTTTCCCGCCAAATGCCGCGCGGATAGCGGCAAGCTATCCGGTCTCGACTGCGGCCTTGGATCGCATCATCGAGCAAATACGCGGCAAAACACGCGAACACGCGGCAATGTTGCAACGTCGCACGACTTCGTATCCCTGTTGTCCCAAACCACGGACGCGGCTACAATATTAAGATCGCTGGCAAAAAAGCTCCAAGCCGAGAGCGATCGCGAGGTCTTTCGAGGTCCCAGATGCGAGGGCCGGATGGGAGAACCGATTGATATGGAGCAGAGCGGCTGCTTATATCGTGGACCAACGTGTTAGCTATCGTGGACCAACGTGTTAGCGACCACACGATGACGTTGGAGAAGTTGGTTCCTATCGGCACGAAAGGCGCGCAATGAAGATGCGGCTGGTATTTTGCCTGTGCGTTGCGGTCGCTTCCGCAGTGCTAGCGCATTCGGCGTTGTCGCAGCAGCCGGCCCGCGTGGCGCTTCTCATTGGCAATGCAAACTATCCGGATGCCAGCACGCCGCTTTCCACCACGATTCGCGATGCTCGCACGCTTGCCGACGAGTTTCGGCGAACTGAATTTGATGTCGACCTCAAGGAGAATGTCGGCCGGGAAGACATGCAGCGCGCGATCGATGCCTTCACGGGCAAGATCCGCAGCGGCATGGTCGCGCTGTTTTACTTCAGCGGCTATGGCATCCAGGTCGCGCGGCAGACTTATCTGATCCCGGTCAACGCCCAGGTTTGGACCGAGGCGGAAGTCCGGCGGGATGGGATCAGCCTCGACGGGCTGCTGGCGGAGATGCAGCGCAAAGGCGCAAAAGTAAAGATCGTCATTATCGATGCGTCCCGCAGAAACCCATTTGAGCGCCGCTTTCGGGCGTCGGCAGCGGGCCTCGCCGCGCTTGATGCGCCCGACGGCACGCTCGCGATGTATTCCGCGGCGCCGGGCAAGGTGATCAATGAAGGCAGCGGACCAAACAGCTTGTTTGTCGGCGAATTGATCAAAGAGCTCCGTGTCCCAAATCTGACGGCGGAGGAGGTTTTCAACCGCGCCCGCATCGGTGTGTCTCGCGCATCCAACAACGAGCAAGTGCCCTGGGTGGCATCGTCGCTGATCGACGAGTTCTATTTCGGGAGCCCGCGACCCGTAGCAACGGGACCGGCTGCGGCGCCCACGCCTTCCCCGGCGCCGACACCTCCACGAACGCCGGCGCCTGCACCAGCGCCTGCGCCGTCGGCTGCGCCGGCGCCAGCGCCGGCGCCAGCACCGTCGGCCACCGCGACGCTGTCAACGACCTCCCCCCCGACGGCGACCAGCGCGAAGGCAGGCGACGTTTTCCGCGATTGTCAGGGCTGCGTTGAGATGCTGGTGGTGCCAGCCGGGTCGTTCGATATGGGCTCCGCGACCGAATACGAAAACCCGGCGCACCGGGTCACGATTGCGAAGCCGTTTGCCATTGGCCGACACGAAGTGACATTCGATCAATGGGACATGTGCGTCGCCGATGGGGGTTGCAAGCATCGCCCCGAGGATCGGGAATGGGGACGAGGCGACCGTCCGGTCATCAATGTCAGCTGGCTCGATGCGAAGGCTTTCGTGGCCTGGCTTTCGCAAAAAACGGGACAGACTTATCGGCTGCCGAGCGAAGCCGAATGGGAATATGCCGCCCGAGGTGGGACGAACACCCCCTATTGGTGGGGCCGCGACGTGGGCTCCCGCCAGGCGAACTGCCGGGAGTGCAATACCGGCACTTCTCAACAAACGTCGGCGGTCGGTTCGTATAAGGCGAACCCCTATGGTCTTCACGACACCGCAGGCAACGTGGCGGAGTGGGTGGAGGATTGCTGGAACGATAATTATCGCGGCGCGCCCCAGAATGGTTCGCCGTGGCTCACGGGACAGTGTCGGCTTCGGGTGTTGCGGGGAGGCGCGTTCGACAGCGCGGCTAGATATCTGCGTTCGACGGCCCGCTTCCGGTATGATTCCGACGTGCGATATTCGGCCAACGGATTTCGGGTCGCGCGTGACTTGCAATAATGCAGTCAAGGGACACCATGGACCGGACATTCGGGTATCGTCCATGAGACCTTTGGGCCCGGTGGTCATCGCGGCTGCGAAGGCCACCCTTGTCGGCGCGATCATTCTCATTGCGGCCCCGCCAGCAGGGCTCCTCGCAGCGGAGACAAATTCGCCTTCCGCGGTTCAAGTCAGCGTGGTTCGCGCCACGAGCGCCTGTTTCTCTTCGACCATTCGCGTCACCGGCTTTCTGGTGGCCCGCGAGGAGGCCATCGTCACCCTCGACGCTCCGGGGGTTCGGGTTACCGAAGTGCTGGTCGGAGAGGGCGATCGGGTGACGGCCGGCCAGACGCTCGTTCGATTGGCCCGACAGGGCGGCGACGGACAGGATGCCGCCGCTGCCGGACGAAGCACTACGACGATATTGAAATCTCCTGTTGCCGGGGTCGTGACGCGAAGCACCGCCGTTGTGGGAGCCACGGCGTCCCCGATGAATGAGCCGTTGTTCCGGATCGCGGTCGACAACGAGATTGAGCTCGAGGCCGAGGTCCCGAGCATACATGCAGGGGCGCTCTCTCCCGGACAAACCGTGCGCGTCCTGATCGAAGACAGCCGGGAGCTGTCCGGTCGCGTTCGCCAGGCGCCGGCCGCGGTTGATCAGCGCACGCAACTTGGTCGCGCACGTCTCTCTCTGGAACGAGATCCCGTGCTGCGCCTCGGAATGTTTGCCCGCGCGACCATCGATGCGGACCGCAGCTGTGGAATTTCGGTTCCGCGCTCGGCGGTCCACTACCGAACCGAAGGGCCGAGAGTACAGGTCGTGCGCGACAACGTCATCGAGACGCGGGTGGTTCAAGTCGGATTTCATTCGGACATGGACATCGAGATCCGCGAGGGGCTGCGAGAAGGCGACCTCATCGTAGCCAATGCGGGCAGCTCGCTGCGCGACGGCGACAAGGTGAACCCAGTCATGGCCGACACCCTGCAATTGGGGCAGCGTTGACGTCGGCGAAAGATCAGCGTGCGGATGCCTGCCGCCGGGGCGATTGTATTTTCGATCGATTGCCTGGCGGCGATTGTGTGGATCTGGTTGATGACGTCCTGCACGTGCTCACGCTTTCGACCAAGGAATTTTCACGGGATGAAACGATTTTCAGATTGAGCTGATTGCAAATCAACTTGGGCCCTGTCCGCGGACGGCCTTCCGGTGAAAGACCTTGCGAGAGTGCCCAGTTCGGTTCAGGATTTATCGCCAAAGGTAAGAGAACTCCGAATGCAGAAGGAGGTACTGCGTACGAATTGGTTCCGTCCCAGAAGCCTCTTCGGCAAATACGTTACCTCCTTTGTCGAAGTGGTCGTGCTCGTGCTTGCCGTGAACGGCGGCCTCGAGACGTGGTTCACCTACCGGCAGACAACGGAACTTCTTGCGAAGGCCCAGTCGGAAAAAGCTGAAGCCACGGCGCGCCGAATTGAGCAGTCGGTGTCGGAAATCGAGCGTCAGATCAGCTGGGCTACGCGCGCAAGTGCCACGACCATCGAGCAGCGGCGCTCGGATTACGCCTTGCTCCTTCAGCAGGTGCCCGCCGTCGACAGGGTCATTCAACTCGATGGGGCGGGCAAAGAGCAACTGCGGCTCACGCGCGGCGAGGTCGTCATTGCAAGCGATATCGATTACTCGAGCGACCCTAGGTTCAAGGCAGCGCAAGGCCGCTCGGTCTGGTTCTCACCCGTCTATTTTGATGGACTGGATCCCTTCATGTCGATTGCGATGCCGCATTCCGGGCGCGACGCCGGATCAACCGTCGCCGAGATCAATCTCAAATTTTTGTCCAGTTTCATAAATCCGGAACAGATCGGCACCGACAACGAGGCCTATATCGTCGGCCCGGGCGGGCGGCTGCTGGCGCATTCTGCTACCGCTCCCTCGGCTGGGCACCAATCTTTCTGACCTTCCTCAGGTGGCCGCCGCGATCCGGTCGGACGCCGAGCCCGTGATTTTCGGGCAGGATCCGGAAGGAAGCTCGGTCCTGACCGCCTCGGCCGAGGTCCCGCGGATGAGATGGTTCGTCTTTTTTGACCAGCCGCTCAGCAAAGCGCTTCAGCCGGTCTACAATCTGCTGTTCCGCACTGCCTGGTTGCTCGCACTGGGCGTGCTCCTCGCCGTGCTGGCCGGCATGCTTCTCGCCCGCAAAATGGTCATTCCGATTCAAGCGTTACAGGTCGGTGCGCAGCAATTGGAGGCGAGCGAGTTCGGCCACCGCATCGAGGTGGAAACAAAGGACGAAATTGCGGATCTGGCTGATCATTTCAACCGCATGGCAGATCAGCTGCAGGGCTCGTACAGCCGGTTGGAGCAAAAAGTGGCCGAGCGCACGCGCGATCTTGCGCAGTCTGTCAGCGAGCTGAAAGCGCTCGAGGAGATCGGGCGCGCCGTCGCATCGTCGCTCGACGCCAAGTCCGTTCTGGCCACGATCGTCACGCGCGCGGTGCAACTCACGCAGGCCGACGCCGGGGCCATCTACAGCTATGACGCATCGCGCGACGCGTTCGAGCTCGCAGAAGCGCATGCGCTCGACAAGTCTTACCAGGACGCTGTTCGCGCCAGCCGGATCGGGGCGGATGAAAGCATTCTGGGCTTGGCGAGCAAGAGGCAAGAGGCGATGTGGATTTCGGATCTTGCGGGCGCCCCGCAGTATCCGCTCAAGGACCTCACCCTTGCCGCTGGCTTCAACTCAGTCCTCGTCGTTCCGCTTCTTGGGCCGGATGAAATCCTCGGCGCTTTGGTCCTGCTGCGTCGCGCAAGCGGAGATTTTCCTGCGAGTACGATCGACCTGATGCAGACCTTCGCCCACCAGTCGGTGCTCGCGATGAACAATGCAAGGCTGTTTCGGGAAGTCGACGAGAAAGGCCGCGCGCTTGCGATCGCCAATGAACACAAGACGCAGTTCTTTGCCAACATGAGCCACGAGCTGCGCACCCCGTTGAACGGCATCCTCGGCTTTGCCGAACTGCTCGTCGATGGCCTCTACGGCACCTTGCCGGCAAAGGCGCTGGAGGTGTTGGAGCGTATTCAGAAGGATGGAAAGCATCTGCTTGGCTTGATTAACGACGTGCTCGATATTTCCAAGATCGAAGCCGGCCAACTCACATTGGCGCTCGACAATTACTCGATGCAGGGAATCGTGGAGACGGTCGTCGCCTCGACCGGGTCGCTCGCTCGGGCTAAAGGCATTGAAGTGAAGGCCACCGTCTCGCCCGATCTTCCCGTGGGCTATGGGGATGAACGGCGTCTGACGCAGGTGCTACTGAATATCGTGGGCAATGCGATCAAATTCACCGATACCGGCTCGGTCGAGATCCGCGCAAATGCCAGGGACGGACATTTTACGATTGCGGTTCAGGATACCGGACCAGGGATCCCGACCGAAGATCAGGTGCGCATCTTCGAGGAATTTCAGCAGGTTGACAACAGCATCACGCGGCAGAAAGGTGGTACCGGGCTGGGATTGTCAATCGCGCGGCGTCTGATCAACGTGCATGGCGGCCATATCGATCTGGAGTCGACGCCGGGAGTGGGCTCCACCTTCAACATCGTCTTGCCGCTGCGCGCGACGGACCAGAGGCAAGCGGCATGAGCAAGCGCATACTGGTCATCGAGGATACCGAGAACAATCGGCGTATTCTCAACGATTTGCTCACCAATGCCGGCTTCGAGGTGATCGAAGCGGTCGATGGGGAAAAGGGCGTCGCAATGGCGGCGGAACAGCGGCCCGATCTCATTCTCATGGATATTCAGCTTCCGATCGTCGACGGATATGAGGCGACCCGTCGGATCAAGGCCAACCCCGACCTGCGGCACATTCCCATCATCGCCGTCACCTCATATGCGCTGTCCGGCGACGACGCAAAGGCATTTGCAGCTGGATGCGACGGATATTTCGCAAAGCCATTCAGCCCGCGCGTGATCCTCGCCAAAGTTCGCGAATTCCTGACCTGACGCCGAGGGGGCCACCGCTTGCGAAACCCGCCTCGGATACTGGTTGTCGATGATAACCCCACCAATCTTGAAGTGCTGTGCGTTCGGCTCAACTCGCAGGGCTACGAGGTCGTCACGGCGGTCGACGGAGAAGATGCGCTGCTGCGCGCGCGCGAACTTGAGCCCGATCTCGTCTTGCTCGATGTGATGATGCCGAAGCTGGACGGCATCTCCGTCCTCAAGGAGCTCAAGCGAGACACAACCCTTCGTTTCATTCCCGTCATCTTGGTCACGGCCAAGGCCGACACGCGCGATGTCGTCAATGGTCTCGAGGCCGGGGGTGACGATTATCTGACCAAGCCATTCGAGCAAGCGGCATTGGTGGCCCGTGTGCGGTCGCTTCTGCGTATCAAGGAACTTCACGACACGGTGCAACTGCAAGCGGAGCAATTGAAGGAGCAGACCGAACAGCTGTCGAGCTGGAATCGACTGCTTGAGCAGCGCGTCGCGGATCAATTGACCGAAATCGAGCGGATCGGCCGCCTGCAGCGGTTCTTGGCGCCGCAGGTGGCGCATGTGATTGCGTCCTCGGACGCGCCGGAATCGCTCTTGGCGAGTCATCGGCGCGAGGTCACCATCCTGTTCTGCGACCTGCGCAATTTCACCGCCTTTACCGAGGCATCCGAACCTGAAGAGGTCATGGCGGTGCTACGCGAATACCACGAGAACGTGGGAGAGCTCATATTCAAGTACGAAGGTACGTTGGAACGGTTTCTCGGGGACGGCATCATGATCGTCTTCAACGACCCGATTGAATGTGCCGATCATACGGAGCGTGCCGTGCGGCTGGCACTGGAGATGCGCGACAAGGTCGAGGAGCTGTCCAAGCACTGGGGCCGACAGGGCTACGCTCTCGGATTCGGAATCGGTATAGCGGCTGGCTATGCCACATTGGGTCAAATCGGATTTGAACATCGCCGCGAGTACTCGGCGATCGGCAGCGTGACAAATCTCGCATCGCGCCTGTGTGATGAAGCACGGCCGGGGCAAATCTTGATTGCCCAACGGGCGCTCAGCTCCATCGAGCGATCGGTAAAGGTCTCGCACGTCGGCGACCTGAATTTGAAGGGTTTCCATAGGCCGATCCCTGCCTATGATATTTTGAGCTGGTGCGAGGAGCCCAAGGATGCCGATCCGCCCGGGATCATCACCCCCGAGGGAGGCGCGTCGAGTCGGGACTGATGGAGCCGGCATTGCACCGCCCCGGTCCGGCGCCACGGGAAAAAATTGTCACGGCGTTCAGCCGACATGTGCCTCCAACGCGATAGCGGCCTGATGGCGAAACACGCGCCAAGGCGGCCGAACGGCTGGGGACTTGCCGCGCAGGCGAGGTTGGGCCACCATTGGTCATGATCGAATTCTGCCAAGACGCGTGCGCTTGCTATCTCGATCACGAAACCGTCCGCTCACGGACCTCGGCGTCACCCCGTTCTGTTTTTCACCCGTCCAGCCCGCGGATGAATCGGCGCACGATCGCCGGTTGGAAACGGCCGCGCTCCAGCGGAGGCGCAAGATTGCTGTCTGCCGTGGCGGTCGCCGCGACCGTGACCGGCTATTGCGTCTTGCTATCGTCCGCGTCGGCCGCTGAGTCGGACGCGGGTGCCGCCAGTGACATGGCGGTGACGGTGGCAAGGACCACGAACATTTGCTTCACCGACACGCTTCAGGTCACCGGCGTGGTGGTCCCAAGGAACGAGATTCTCGTGCGTCCGGACCGGGAAGGGTTGCAGATTTCCCAGGTGCTGGTCGAACCTGGAGACACGGTCGTTTCCGGTCAGGTGTTGGCGCGCCTCGCCCCGCCGGAAGGCCAGCAGGGCGCGGGAACCACGGTCGCCATACAAGCGCCCGCCGCCGGCGTCGTCACGTCCAGGTCTGCCGTCGTTGGCACGCTGGCGTCAGCCAGAGCGGAGCCGCTATTCAAAATTGCGGCAAAGGGGGAGATGGAGCTCTTGGCCGAGACACCGGTCAAGACCCTCGCCAGCGTCGCGTCCAACCAGACAGCGAAAATCGCGATCGTCGGCGTCGGCGAATTGCCGGGAAAGGTCCGCATTTTCTCGGTAGCAATCAATCCTACAACGCAACTCGGCCAGATTCGGCTTTTCATCGGCAGCGACCCGAAGCTGCGGATCGGCGCCTTTGGACGTGCCACGATCGATGTGGGCCGACGCTGCGGCCCGGCGATTCCGTTATCAGCCGTTTTGTACGGACCCGGCGGCGCCGTCGTTCAGGTGGTTCGTGATAACCGGATTGAGACCCGGCGGGTCACCGTCGGTCTGCTTGCCGCCGGACAGGCCGAGATTCGCGAAGGCCTCGCCGAAGGCGAGATGGTGGTCGCGCGCGCCGGAGCATTCGTTCGCGAAGGCGATCGTGTCCGACCCATGACCGCGGGCGAGCCCTCAGCTCGGCAATGATCCGTGGCCGACCTCTTGCTGGCTCAGACGTGAATCGCGTCGCTGGCCGCCGCCATGCGTCGGCCGGATGTCCTCATTGATCGCCGTCCGGATCGGCTTCCCGTTCGATGGCGGCTCTGTTTTCCAGGCAGTAGTAGCCGGCGAGGCGGCTGACGAATGAACGGTCCATCCACTCCTTGAGGATGCGGCTGACATTTTCCCGTGCGATGCCGGCCATTGCAGCGAGGTCGCTTTGCGTGACCTTCTGCCGCAGGACGATGCGGCCGCCGCCGACGTCGCGACCAAAGGCTTCAGCGAGGTTGAGTAGTGCCCGGGCCACGCGTCCCTTGACCGGTAGAAAACTTGTCGCTGCGAGCGCGTCGTTGGTGTCTCGCAGTCGGCGTGCCAGCAAGATCATCACGTGTCGGTAGACGTCCGGGTTGGAGCGGCCGAACGACTCGAAGGCAGCGCGGCTTACAAATCTGAGCTTCGAGTCGCGAAGCGCCGAGACGGAAGCGGACCGCGGCGCACCATCGATCATCGAGAGCTCGCCGACGATGGAGCCAGCTCCCAGAATCGCGAGGATCCGTTCCCCTCCCGCTGCCGCGGAGACGCTCACCTTCAGCAAGCCATCTTCGATCCTGTAACAACCGTCGCCCGCATCCCCGGCCAGAAACACGATCTGATCGGCCGCAAGTGACATCTCGTGCGCTTTCGCGAATAGGGCGCTTGAAAGGTCCGCGGGAAGGGCAGTCAGCAAGCTGTCCAGGGGAAAAGTCGATTTTGCCATCGCACCCCACGTCGCTAACGGAGCCGGGGGCAGAGGGAAACACATGCAGTGAGCGACCGCAAACAAAACCGACCGTGGGGCTGCAGGGGCGCCGGAATGTGCCCACTAACCCGCCCAAAAGCGCCCCCCCAACGGAGACGTCGTGTCGTTGCTCAGGGGCCGGGATTCCAATTGCTTCCGAGCACCCCATTCAAATTCGCCCGTGCAGTCGACGTCCCGCAGCCTCGAAGAAAACCGGGTCTTGCGGGAATCGCAGCCGATGCCTGGGCAGGTTGCGCCATCCCCGCTCGCGCCCCGACGAGCTTGATCTGCCTGAACCGCATCAGGGGGAGACGAGATGTCCCGCACTGTCCCATGAGATCGGGAGGAGCGGCGGATCAGCGGCAGCTATCGACGCTCCGGGTCCGGCCCGTCATTGCGCGACCGCTTCCGCACTGATTCACGTCAGCACCGAAAGAATTGCTTGAATGTTGTCCGATGCCGCGGCCAACAATCCGTCGTAACTGGTTTGGCCCTCCGCGGCCGCCTTCAAAATGAACTCAGCCATATGCGCCTTGATTGCCGGCGTTGCCTGGTCCAGAGGAATCTTGGTCATCACCTCATCGAGGGCTGCCCGCATGGTTTGGATGAGTTCTGGACTGTAGCTCGGCATGATACGGTCTCCCGTTTGTGCGCCGGCAGGGTTGCCGGTTTGGCGCTGACCGGCCAGACACAAAGCCGCGAGTGGAATCACGCTAACGTGACGTTTGATGTGCTCTCGATTCACAAAAGCGTCGCGCAACGTATCGAGGCCGAGCGTGCGTAATTTATTCGTTAATACGCCAAGCCCGGCGAGGGCTGATCTCCACGGCACATGCTTGCTTCTTGGGCTGCCTTGCCTAAGAGAAATGCATGCGGACTTCCTCGAAGCACCCGCAGGCGTCTGAACTGATTCCTCGCATCCTATCAAGGCACCGTAACTCACTGCGTTTCCAGCCTGCGAATGGAGGCGAGATCGGTCACCCAGCCTAGTTGTGAGCGAGACCAGATCTGCAGCTGCGGCACAAGCGCAGCACGTTGGCGGACGGTCCCTACACGGATGGAGAAGAATTTCGGCCCGTCGCCTTCGGCGGTCGAGTAAATTGGTGTTCCACATCGAGGGCAGAATCCTTGCACTCGTCTTGCGCCGCTTTCGGCGGTCTTTACATAGATGGTCGGCTCACCGGCGGTGATCTTGAATGTGTCGCCGGGGACGCGGACGACGACACGAAATGCCGATCCGGAGAGACGCTGGCAGTCGGTGCAATGGCAGATGGTGGTTCTTTCCGGGTCAGCCTCGGCCGCATAGGTGATGTAACCGCAGTGGCAGCCGCCATCGATTTTCATGACCAAAATCTCCCTCGATCCGGCTCAGGTGACGCCGTCCCCGTGACATCGGCAACGCCAAAGATCGCTTGCGCGCTGGCCTCGATTGATCCATCCACTCACGGGCCGGCCCCTTTCTGAACTAGAGGAAATGAGATTCGAAAATGCGAAGGAACGTGCTCCCCAATCTGCAAGAACGCCAGAACGCCTCCGCGGAGGCAAAAAAGGCGATGCTGGAGAAATTCCGCGCCAGCCCGGGCCCCGACGATCCGGCGGTCGTAGAGCGTCGGGCGGCAAGAGAAGCCATGCTCGCGGAACGAACCGCTCGCGCCGCTCAACGGGAAGCCGCGAAGCGGGCGCATGAAGCCGAACTGGCCGAGCAAGCGGCCCGTGCCGCCGCGCTCGCCGAGAAGGCCGAACGGGAAGCCGCGGAAATGGCGGCACGGGCCGCCGCCGAGCAAGCCGAGCGCGAGGCGGCTGCCTTGGCCGAGCAAAAGGCCGCCCGCGACGAGCGGTATAAGGCGCGCAAGGCAGCAAAAAAGCAGCGCCGGAAGGGTTAGACCTTCAGTCCGGGGGCGATTAAGCAACAGTAGTCCGGAGCCGCGCTCATGCCGGAACGACAATTTCGATCGCAAACACCCCTCCTCGCGGCGGCCTTCGCCCCGCACAGGTGAAAATCGAACCGAATTCCGGATTTTCCCCGAACGGCATTTCCTTGCGGTTCGACCTGTTTTGGTGAGGAGGCAGCGGCCTTGGTAAACGTTCATATTCACCAATTTCAACCCGGCGGCGCGGTCGTGGACGCCGCCGCGCTGGCCCAGTTTCAGGAACAGTGGGGCACTTACCGCAAGCTGGTCGAAAGTGGTGTCCTGGCTCACCGCGAAATCGGGAATATCCTTCGAGCGACCCTGAACGACGTCTTCAAAGCGCCCTTCAGCTTTCTCGACATCGCCTGCGGCGATGCCAGTCTGATGAAGGCAGCACTGCCCGGAACCCAGGTCCGCCACTATCACGGCATCGACCTGTCACAAGCAGCCCTCGAGCTCGCCGCCGCCAACCTTGCCGGGCTGCCTTTCGAGGTCGATCTCGATCACCGCGATTTCGTTGAGGCCATGATGCGGAGGCCGGAGCATGCCGACGCGGCGTGGTGCAGCCTGTCGATCCATCACCTCTCGACCCACGACAAGCTTGGCCTGATGAAGGCGATCCGCGGCGCCACCGGTGCGCGCGGGATTTTCCTCCTCTACGAACCGACGCGACGGGCCGATGAGGATCGGACCGCGTGGCTCGATCGTTTTGCACGGACGAACAAGCCCCTATGGAGCGTATTGACGCCGGCCGAATGGGACCAGATCTGGCATCACGTCACCACATGCGACTTTCCCGAGACCGCAGCCGGATGGTGTGATCTCGGCCGCCAGGCTGGCTTCGGTGACGCTCGGCAAGTCTTCGTCGATCCCACCGACTTCTTCCGGCTGTTCCGCTTCGACGGGTGAGACGCTCGCCAAGAGTTCGCGGGGGCGAAGAGCACGGTGCTCGCGGTCCATCTCTTGCCACGCACACGTGGTACGGCTGCCGCGACGATGGTGTATGCTGAGGGGAATTCGCCGGCAACGCTGACGGCGGACATCACACTGTTGTGATAAAAACAGAGAAGCGTTGGCACACAGTCGTCTTGGCGAGCCGTACCTGACCATCGTCCGGGCGTTGCGTGACCTAAGTATTCCTCGACATATGGATCCTGACAAAGCGGGATGCCGATGGCAGGGAAAAGAGCCAACATGGACCGAGAAGGCACGCGCGTCCCTCGTGCTTCAGAACCACCGATCGAGACGCGCCACCGGGAGCGCCTGCAGTGACGACCATGGTAGCGGAAGCCGCGGACACCGTGGCGAAGAGCCTATCCGGCCATCGGGCGCCACCCGCGACCCTGACGATTTTCGGCGCCGGCGGCGATCTGACCAAGCGTCTCGTGGTGCCGGCCCTCTACAATCTCGTGAGAGCCGGAAAGCTTCCGGACGACTTCGCCATCATCGGCATCGATCACAACGAACAGACCACCGAGCAATGGCGCCAAAGCCTGACCGAGATGATGCAGGCGTTCGCGCGCGGCGGCGGGCACGAGCAGCAGGTCGCGTCGATCGACGAACAGGCTTGGTCGTGGCTCGTTCACCGCATGCACTACATGTGCGGCGACTTCACCCAGCCCGAGACCTACAGCCAGCTCGGGAAGCTGTTGATGGATCCGGAGGTGCGGCAGAAGGATACGGGCAATGTGCTGTTCTATCTGGCGGTGTCCGAGCGATTCTTCGGCCCGGTGATCGAACAGCTTGGCCGCTCGGGCCTCACCCGGCAATCGGAGCGAGCGTGGCGGCACGTGATCGTCGAAAAACCCTTCGGGCACGACCTTGCATCGGCGGAGGCCCTCAATGCGCAGATCCTCAAGATCCTGTCCGAAGACCAGATCTATCGGATCGACCATTTCCTCGGCAAGGAAACGGTCCAGAACATCATGGTGCTGCGGTTCGCCAACGGCATCTTCGAGCCGCTTTGGAACCGCGACCATATCGACCACGTGCAGATCACCGCCGCCGAGACCGTGGGCGTCGAGGGCCGCGGCCGCTTCTACGAACGCACCGGGGCGTTACGCGACATGGTGCCGAATCATCTGTTCCAGCTCCTCGCCATGATCGGAATGGAGCCGCCGATCTCGTTCGATGCCGATGCCGTGCGCGCCAAGAAGACGGAGTTGTTCGAGGCGATCCGTCCTGTCTCGCTGGAGGACGCAGTCCGCGGCCAGTACGGCAGCGGGGAGGTCCTTGGCCGCAAAGTCCGGGATTACCGGCAAGAGCCCGATGTCGCGCCGGATTCCCAGACGGAAACCTATGTGGCGGTCAAGCTCGGAATCGACAACTGGCGCTGGGCCGGCGTTCCCTTCTATCTGCGGACCGGGAAAGCGCTTTCCACCCGCACCACCGAGATCGCGGTGCAGTTCCGTCAGGCTCCCTACTCGCTCTTTCGCGATACCCCGGTCGAGCGGCTGCCCCCGAACATCCTGACGCTCCGCATCCAGCCGGATGAAGGGCTGTCGATCAGTTTCAGCGCCAAGCGGCCCGGCTCCGAGATCGAGATCGATGGTGTGGAAATGGACTTCGCCTACCGCGACTATTTCGCGCCGCTTGCCGCCGTGGGCTATGAGACTCTGCTTTACGATTGTCTGATCGGCGATGCCACGCTGTTCCAGCGGGCCGATACGGTCGAGGCGGCCTGGCGTCCCGTCCAGGGCCTTCTCGATTCCTGGGCACGCGATTCCGCCAGCGATTTTCCCAATTACGCGGCGGGCACCGCCGGCCCCGACGCCGCCGATCGTCTGATCGCGCGCGACGGACGCGCATGGCTCTCGATCGAGTCGGGCCACCCGAACCCGAAGCGCACCACATGACCAGGTGCCCGTGCGACGACGACGGCTCCGCCGAAACGGTTGAACGGCAATGACCGGAACCAGGGACGCGATGAGGTGAAAACATGAAAGCCGCTCAAATCCTGCACGACCTGGGCCAGAGCCTCTGGCTCGACAACATCACGCGCAACTTGTTGAAGACCGGCGTGCTCCGCCGCTATATCGACGAGTTGTCGGTCACCGGGCTGACATCCAACCCGACGATCTTCGACCACGCGATCAAGAACAGCAGCGACTACGATGATGCGATCAAAGGCAAGCTCGCGGAAGGCAAGTCGGGGGAGAAGCTGTTCTTCGAGCTGGCGCTGGAAGACCTTACGCAAGCCGCCGACCTGTTCCGGCCGGTTCACGATCGGACCTGTGGCGTGGATGGTTGGGTTTCGCTCGAAGTGTCGCCGCTGCTGGCGCACGACACCAAATCGACGATTGCCGTGGCCAAGGAACTGCATGCGCGGGCGCGACGGCCCAATCTTCTGATCAAGATCCCCGGCACGCCAGAAGGTCTGCCGGCCATCGAAGAGGCGATCTTTGCAGGCGTGCCGGTCAACGTCACGCTGTTGTTCTCCGATGATCAGTATCTGGCGGCTGCCGATGCCTTCATGCGCGGAATCGAGCGGCGCATCGAAGCGGGATTGCCGCCCGATGTCGGCTCGGTGGCATCCGTCTTCATCAGCCGCTGGGATGTCGCAGTGGCCGGCAAGGTGCCCGAGGCACTCAACAACCAGCTCGGCATCGCCGTCGCCAAGCGGACCTACAAGGCCTATCTCGACCTGCTGAGGTCGCCGCGCTGGATGCGCGCGTACAATGCCGGCGCCCGGCCGCAACGCCTGTTGTGGGCCAGCACCGGGACCAAGGATCCGAAGGCTTCGGTGACCCTCTACATCACGGCGCTGGCCGCACCGTTCACCGTGAACACCATGCCCGAGGGCACGCTGAAAGCGCTTGCCGAAACCGGCAGCAGCCAGCCGGCGATGGCCGTCGACGGCGGCGACGGCGAAGAGGTGCTGGCACGGTTCGCCGCCGCGAAGATCGACGTCAAGGCGCTGGCGGCCCGGCTGCAGGACGAAGGCGCCGCCTCGTTCGTCACGTCGTGGAACGACTTGATGGGCGTGATCGGGTCCAAATCGGACGTCCTCAAGCGAGCGAGCTGACGCCGTGACATCGAAGCCGCGCGCCCGCAAGCGCAAGACCGCGCGACGACCTCGAACCGCTGTCGCAGGCAAGCCCCCGTCGAGGAACGTGCTGGTCATCGACGTGGGCGGGACCTCGGTCAAGATCCTCGCCACCGGGCAGACGGAACATCGATCATTTCCATCCGGACCGACGATGACGCCCAGGCGGATGGTTTCCGAGGTCAAGAAGCTGGCCGCCGGATGGATGCACGACCTGGTGTCGATCGGATATCCAGGGCCCGTCCTGCGCGGGCGGCCCGTTTCGGAACCGCACAATCTGGGGTCCGGATGGGTCGGGTTCGATTTCGCGACCGCCTTCGGTCGTCCGGTGCAGGTCATCAACGACGCCGCCATGCAGGCATTGGGCAGCTACAAAGGCGGCAAGATGCTGTTTCTGGGCCTCGGAACCGGGCTTGGAACGGCCATGATCGTCGATGGCGTCGTGGAGCCCATGGAGCTCGGTCACCTGCCCTACAAGAAAGGCACCTATGAAGACTATGTCGGCCGGGCGGGCCTGGAACGCTTCGGCAAGAAGAAATGGCGGCGTAACGTCACGGACGTGGTAACGCGCCTGATCGCCGCACTGGAGCCCGACGATACGGTGATCGGAGGAGGCAACGTGGCCAAGCTCGAGGCGCTGCCGCCACAATGTCGCGCGGGCGACAACTCCAATGCCTTCCGCGGTGGATTTCGGCTGTGGGAAGACGAGAACGCTGCTCCGACCAGCAAGAACCGTCCGGAAAAAACGCGCTGAGGATCAGAAAGGATGCCGCAGATGGCCGCACCATCGGAAAACTCTCGCGCGCGATCTACGAGCAGACACGCGGCATGGCAGGCCCTTGCCGATCACTATGAGACCGTGCGGGACCTGCACCTGCGCAAGCTGTTCGCCGATGATCCGACGCGCGGGGAGCGGATGACTGCGGAGGCGGCCGGCGTCTACCTCGATTACTCGAAAAATCGCATCAACGACGAAACGCTCAAGCTGCTCATCGAGCTCGCCGAACAATCCGGTCTGCGCGCCAGGATCGACGCGATGTTTCGCGGCGATAAGATCAACGTCACGGAAAATCGGGCCGTGCTGCATGTGGCGCTGCGTGCGCCAAAAGGCGCATCCATCGTGGTCGACGGCAGGAACGTCGTGCCGGAAGTTCACGCCGTGCTCGAAAAGATGGCCGACTTCGCCAATCGCGTCCGCACCGGCCAATGGAAAGGCCACAGCGGAAAACGCATTCGCAATATCGTCAATATCGGCATCGGCGGATCCGATCTCGGGCCGGTAATGGCATATGAGGCGCTCAAGTATTACAGCGACCGCGCCATGACGTTTCGCTTCGTGTCCAACGTTGACGGCACCGATTTCGTCGAAGCGACACGCGATCTCGATGCGGCGGAAACGATGTTCATCGTCTCATCGAAGACCTTCACCACATTGGAGACCATGACCAACGCGCAAAGCGCGCGCGAGTGGTCGCTCCGGGGCCTCGGAGGCGATGCCGCGGCAGTCGCCAAGCATTTCGTTGCGGTCTCGACCAATGGCGAAAAAGTCGCCGAATTCGGCATCGACACCGCAAACATGTTCGAGTTCTGGGACTGGGTCGGCGGCCGCTACTCGATGGATTCGGCGATCGGCCTTTCGACCATGCTTGCGATCGGCCCGGATCACTTCCAATCCATGCTGGGAGGCTTCCATGCGATCGACGAGCATTTCAGGACCGCGCCGTTCGGGCGCAACCTGCCGGTCCTCATGGGTCTCCTCGGCGTCTGGTACAATGACTTCTTCGGTGCGCAGACCGTCGCGGTGCTGCCCTACGATCAATACCTGAAACGGTTCCCGGCCTATCTCCAGCAGTTGACGATGGAGAGCAACGGCAAGCACGTCACGCTCGACGGGGTTACGGTCGATTATCAGACCGGTCCGATCTACTGGGGTGAGCCGGGAACCAATGGCCAGCATTCCTTCTATCAATTGATCCATCAGGGCACCCGCCTCATTCCCTGTGACTTCATCGCGTTCGGACACGCGCTCAATACGCTCGGCCGGCATCACGATATGCTGGTGGCGAACGTATTTGCACAGACCGAGGCGCTCGCGTTCGGGAAAACCCGGGAACAGGTGAAGGCCGAGGGCACGCCCGATTGGCTGGTGCCGCACCGGGTGTTCGAAGGCAATCGGCCGTCCAACACCATTCTGATGGATCGTTTGACCCCGGCTGCGCTCGGAAAGCTGGTGGCATTGTATGAGCACTGCGTGTTCACCCAGGGCACCATCTGGGACATCGACTCGTTTGACCAATGGGGCGTCGAACTCGGCAAGGTCCTGGCCCAGCGCATCATCCCGGAACTCGAGAGCAAGACCGAGCCCGAGCTCGGCCACGACAGCTCGACCACCACCCTGATCCGCCGCTACCGCAAGCTCAAGGATGCGATGTGACCGACTCCGTAAAGCTTGCTCCGTCGATCCTCGCGGCAGATTTCGCCCGCTTGGGCGATCAGGTGGCGGAGGCTGAGCGAGCCGGCGCGGATCGCATCCACGTCGACGTGATGGATGGACATTTCGTGCCCAACATTTCCATGGGTACACCGATCATCAGCTCGCTGCGGAAAGCAACGCGCCTGCCCTTGGAGGCGCACCTGATGATTTCGAACCCGGATTTTTTCGTCGACGAATTTGCGCGGGCCGGCGCCGACTCGTTCATGGTCCACTGGGAGGGCAACAACGATCTCTCGCGCACCGTGCAACTGATCAAGGCGCTGGGTAAACGGGTCGGTGTCGCCATCAATCCGGCGACGCCGGCGGAGGTTCTGGAAGAAATCATGCAAGACCTCGACCAGGTGCTGGTCATGACCGTGAACCCGGGATTCGGGCATCAGCATTTCCTCCATACGACGCTCCCGAAGATCGGTCGTGCGCGCCGGATGATCGATCAAATCAAACCGGGGTGTGATCTCGAGGTGGACGGCGGCGTCGATGTGGCAACCGCTCCGCTGGCGGTTGCCGCCGGCGCCAACGTCCTGGTGGCTGGGTCGGCGATATTCAATGACAGCGAAGGCGTCACCGACGCCATGAAACGGCTGCGGGCCGCAGCTCAGCTCTAACGGAGAGGAATGTCATGCAGCTCGCGATGATCGGTCTGGGCAGGATGGGCGCCAATATGGTGCGGCGACTTATCAAGGGCGGGCATCAGTGCGTCGTTTTTGACATGTCGCCGAAGGCTGTTGAGGATCTGGCGCGGGAAAAGGCGGTCGGGGCATCCTCGCTTGCGGACCTCGTGCGTAAGCTCGAGAAGCCGCGGGCGGTCTGGTTGATGGTGCCGGCAGCCGTGGTGGACAAGAGCATTGCCGACCTCGTCCCTCACCTGGAGAACGGCGACATCCTCATCGATGGCGGCAACTCCTATTACGTGGACGATGTCCGCCGCGCCAAGGAGCTGGCGGCAAAGGGGATCAATTATGTGGACGTCGGGACCAGTGGCGGAGTGTGGGGGCTGGAGCGCGGCTACTGCATGATGATTGGCGGGCCCGAGGCGGCAGTCGGGCGCCTCGATCCCATCTTCAAGACGCTGGCTCCGGGCCCGGGCGACATCGCGCCCACTCCCGGCCGCGAAAAGATCGTCGGCACCGCTGAACTGGGCTATCTCCATTGCGGGCCGAGCGGGGCCGGCCACTTCGTCAAGATGGTCCACAACGGGATCGAATACGGTCTCATGGCCGCTTATGCGGAAGGGATGAACATCCTGCGGCACGCCAATATCGGCAAGCGGGAGCATGCCGTCGATGCCGAAACCACCCCGCTGCGGGATCCCGAGCTCTACCAATACGACCTCAACCTGCGCGATATCGCCGAGCTTTGGCGACGCGGCAGCGTCGTTGCATCGTGGCTGCTGGACCTGACCGCATCCGCGCTGGCGAAAGATCCCGCTCTCACCAACTTCGCCGGCAGGGTTTCCGATTCCGGGGAAGGACGCTGGACCATCAAGGCGGCGATCGACGAAGCCGTGCCGGCGCCGGTGCTGTCGACCGCGCTCTACCAGCGTTTCAGCTCGCGTGGCGAGGCGGATTTCGGCGACAAGCTGCTGTCGGCGATGCGCTACGAATTCGGTGGGCACGTGGAGAAACCCAAGAGCTGAGAGGCATGAACCATCGAGCGCCGCAGCGCAGACGACCGGCGTTTCTCCCTTCGCGACGCCGATGGGGATGCTCGCACTGGAGCTTGTCGCGTGAAGATCGAAGTCGAGCTCGACGATGATGGCGTTGCCCGCAAGGCGGCGGCGATCATCGCCGCCGACGCGCGCGCGGCCGTTTCCGCGGGCGGGCGCTTCATCATGGCGGTGAGCGGCGGCCGCACACCCTGGATGATGCTGCGCGCATTGGCCGACGAGGAGCTCCCCTGGGAAAACGTGCATGTGGTGCAGGTGGATGAGCGGGCGGCGCCGGCGGCCGATCCGGACCGGAACCTCGCACACTTGCGCGAAAGCCTGCTCGATCATGCGCCGCTGCGGCCCGACCACGTCCATGCGATGCCGGTCGAGGCAGCGGACCTCGATCGTGCGGCCGAGCAATATGCCCGGACGTTGCGGGAGGTGGCGGGGTCTCCGGCCGTGCTCGACCTCGTTCATCTCGGCCTCGGCCCGGACGGCCACACCGCATCGCTGGTTCCGGGAGACCCGGTGCTCGCTGTCACCGACGCCGACGTCGCCGTGACTGGCCCCTATCAGGGCAGGCGCCGGATGACTTTGACGTTCCCGATCATCAACCGGTCCCGGCGCGTGTTATGGCTGGTGACCGGCGGTGAGAAGGCTGGAACGCTCGTGCGCCTGCGCGACGGCGATCCATCTATCCCCGCGTCGCACGTGCGTCAGGATCGGGCACTGATCCTCGCCGATCGCGCGGCGGCAGAACGGCTCGGCACCCCCTAGTGCGGCGATTGCGAACTTCGGAATCCGGATATTGGACATTGGAGACGTAAAGATGAGTGCTATCGCGAGCGCTGCGGTGGATTCACCGATGACGGACGCGCAACTGGACCAATTGTCGATCAATTGCATTCGCACGCTGTCGATCGATGCAGTCCAGCAGGCAAATTCCGGGCACCCCGGCACGCCGATGGCGCTGGCGCCGCTCGTCTACACGCTATGGAACCGGGTCATGCGCTTCGATCCGAAGGATCCGATCTGGCCGAACCGCGATCGGTTCATTCTCTCCAACGGTCATGCCTCGATGCTGTTGTGGTCGGTGCTCCATCTCACAGGTACCCGCGCGGTGAACGCCGCCTACGAACGGCTCGGGGAACCCGCGGTTTCGCTCGACGACATCAAGCACTTCCGTCAACTCGGCAGCAAGGCCCCGGGTCACCCCGAGTACCATTGGGTGTCGGGGGTCGAGGCCACCACCGGACCGCTCGGACAAGGCATCGCCATGAGCGTGGGCATGGCCATTGCCGAGGCGTGGCTCGCCGATCGCTACAATCGCCCCGACTTCGAGATCTTCGGCTACAACATCTACGCGGTTTGCGGTGATGGCTGCATGATGGAAGGCGTCGGCTCCGAAGCGGCGTCGCTGGCGGGCCATCTCGGGTTGGACAACCTGTGCTGGATCTACGACAACAACCACATCACGATCGAAGGCAATACCCGCATCGCCTTTACCGAGGACATCGCGGCCCGGTTCATGGGATACGGCTGGAACGTTCTGCGCGTCGGCGACGCCAATGACATCGACCGGATCGAGCAGGCCCTGGACATCTTCCACAAGACCAAGGGACGCCCGACCTTCATCATTCTGGACAGCCACATCGGATACGGCTCGCCGCATAAGCAGGACACCGCCGCCGCTCATGGCGAGCCGCTGGGCGAGGAGGAGGTTCGCCTCACCAAGCGCGACTACGGCTGGCCCGAGGACGCCAAGTTCCTGGTTCCCGACGCCGTGCGCGAGCACTTCGCCGCCGGAATCGGCGCGCGGGGCGCGCAAGTCCATGAACGCTGGACCGAGCTGTTCACGGCCTACCGGGCGAAATATCCGGAGCTCGCGACCGAGATCGACCTGATGCAGCGGCGTGAGCTGCCTGCCAAATGGGATTCCGGGCTTCCCGTCTTTCCGGCCGACCCCAAGGGCATCGCCGGACGGGATGCCTCGGGCAAAGTGCTCAACGTGCTTGCACAGAACATCCCATGGCTGATCGGTGGATCGGCGGATCTCGGCTCTTCCAACAAGACCACCCTGACGTTCAAGGGGGCCGGAGACATCGAGCCCGGCACCCCCGGCGGCAGGAACCTGCATTTCGGCATCCGCGAACATGCGATGGCGGCCGCCGTCAACGGACTCTCGCTGTCAAAGCTGCGGGCCTTCGGCGCCACGTTCTTCATCTTCAGTGATTACGCGCGGCCCGCGATACGGCTGTCGGCCTTGATGGAGCTGCCCACGATCTTCGTGTTCACCCACGATGCCATGGGTGACGGCGAGGACGGCCCGACCCACCAGCCGGTGGAGCAGCTTGCTTCCTTCCGCGCCATGCCGGGCCTGGTGGTGCTGCGCCCCGGCGACGCCAACGAAGTGGTCGAGGCCTACCGCTATATCATGCAGTTGCGTCACGAGCCGGCCGTGCTGGCGCTGTCGCGTCAACCGCTGCCGACCTTGGACCGCGGCAAATATGCTTCAGCGTCCGGGGTCGCGCGCGGCGCCTATGTGCTGGGCGACGCTCCGGGCGGCAAGCCTGAGGTGATCCTGATCGGGTCGGGCAGCGAAGTCAGCCTCTGCGTCAATGCCCACGAGGAGCTGCTCGCCCAAGGCATCCGCTCGCGCGTGGTCTCGATGCCGTCGTGGGATATTTTCGAGCACCAGACGCAAGCGTACCAGGACAGCGTGCTGCCGCCCGACGTCACGGCGCGCGTTGCGGTCGAGCAGGCCTCGACGCTGGGCTGGGAACGCTATGTCGGCAGGTCCGGCCGTGTCATCGGCATGAAGACATTCGGCGCGTCAGCTCCGCTCAAGGAGTTGCAGCGAAAATTCGGGTTCGAGCCCGAACGTGTGACTGAGATCGCCAAGGAACTGCTGGGCAAGGCCAAGAAAGGCTGACGTCATCCCGTTGGCGTTTCCCGGTTTCCCTTGCGGAAGCGAGCACGCTCAAAAAAGGTGGGAATGCGATGGCCAAAGCGCCGAATGTTGTCTTTCTGTTCGACGTCGACAACACGCTCGTCGATAACGACCGCGTGCAGGCCCATCTGAAAGAGCACCTGGCGCAGACATACGGGACCGCCACGCGCGACCGGTACTGGGAAATCCTCGAAGAGCTGCGCGGGGAACTTGGATACGTCGACTACCTGGGCGCGTTGGAACGCTACCGGATCGAAGCGTTGCATCGCCCGGAAGTGCTGCGAATGTCGAGCTGGCTGGTCGATTACCCGTTCGCGGACCGGCTTTATCCCGGTGCTCTGGACGCCGTGAAGCACGTGCAGCAGTGGGGGACGCCTGTCATCCTCTCCGACGGCGATGCCGTGTTCCAGCCGCGCAAGGTTGAACGATCCGGCCTCTGGCAAGCGTTCGATGGCCGCGTCCTCATCTACATCCATAAGGAGCAGGAGCTCGACGACGTCGCGCGTCTCTACCCTGCCGATCACTATGTCATGATCGACGACAAGTTGCGCATCCTGTCGGCCGTGAAGAAAATCTGGGGCGAGCGGGTCACGACGGTGTTTCCCAAACAAGGTCACTACGCATTCGACCCCGACATACTGGCCGAGTGCCCGCCCGCGGATATCGAGCTTGCCAAGATCAGCGATCTCGTTGCTTACGATCTGCCCGCATTGCTCGGGAAGAAATAGGCAAGATAGGCAGAAATCGCCGCGCTGCGCGACACGGAGCCTCGTTGATAATGGTCCGGACGACGGATGCATCCGGAATGCCAGCGCCGGGTGATCGAAGTCCAAGAACGACTCCGTCAGCAATATGACGACATCTGGCCTGCCGAGCAGGTCCGCGGCGGCCTTCAGAAGGCGAATGACGAATGGAACCCCGGTCGATGGAAGGTGCTTCATCCCCTGCTCCCGCGGTCGTAATCGTCATGGGTGTTTCGGGATCGGGGAAATCGACGGTCGGCGCGCTTCTCGCTCTCCACCTCGGATGGGAATTCGAGGACGCTGATTGGTTTCACCCAGCCTCTAACATCGACAAGATGCACGCCGGCATTCCGCTCACTGACGAGGATCGTTGGCCCTGGCTGGCCGCGATCGCCGCCTGGATCGACCAGACACGCCATTCGGGCAGACACGGCGTCATCGCATGTTCCGCCCTGAAGCGCCGCTACCGCGATGTCCTGATCGGGGATCGCATCGACGTTCGTCTGGTCTACTTGAAAGGCGACGAGACGCTGATCGCACGTCGTATCGCTACCCGTCATGAGCATTTCATGCCGCGAGCCTTGCTGCACAGCCAGTTCGAGGCGCTCGAGGAGCCAGGACCGGACGAAAATGCCGTGATTGTCTCGATCGAGCCGGAGCCGCGTGAGATCGTGGCGCAGATTTTGGCATTGCTGCACCTGACGGCCGCACTCGAGCAGGAGCCCCTGAGATCATCCGCGCTTGGCGCGAAAACCAGCCCGTAACAAGCTCACGTGCCTGCTGCATGACCATCGCGCGCGTCCCGCCAGTCGGCGCGGCGTGCCGGATGTAGAGAGCAGCAAATTACAAAAATTACTCTTGAGCGGGTGGCGGAGGGAGTGGGATTCGAACCCACGATACGGTTTCCCGCATACACGCTTTCCAAGCGAGCGCCTTCAGCCACTCAGCAGCGCTGCTCCCCTTCATTTGCTTTAAGGCATAGTCGGAAAACATTTAGGAAATCTCCAAGGAAATTCCAGAACGACGAGAACCCGCCCTCAAGCTCGACGTCCGATCTGCGGCTAAACACCCGCCATCCGCTGCGGCCGCCCTCGCTATCGTGCCTGAACCGACCGCCGCCGCCGCACACCAAGGCTGTACAACCGAGCGCGTCTCCGCTCGGAGCGCAGTTCCAAAGGAACAAGACAATGGCTGTCACCGCATCCTTTGACCCCACTAGCGGCGTGCTGACGGTATTCGGCGACGCCCTCGACAGTACGATCACGGTCAGCCGCGATGCCGCCGGCACCATTCTCATCAATTGCGGCGCCGTGGTCATCCAGGGCGGCAGCGCCACGGTTGCCATTACCAGCCTGATCCAGGGGTTCGGCCTGCGCGGGAACGACACGATCACGCTCAACGAAGCAACGGCGCGCTGCCGCCGCCAGCCTCTTCGGCGGCGAGGGCAACGACATCCTCACCGGCGGCTCGGCAACGATCAGCTCTTTGGTCAAGGCGGCAACGACATCCTCCTCGGCAAGGGAGGCTTCGATTTTCTGTTCGGCGGTGCCGACAACGACACCCTGACCGGCGGCGACGCCGACGACCAGGTGTTCGGCGAAAGCGGCGACGACCGCATGATCTGGAACCCGGGCGACGACACCGATCTGAACGAAGGCGGCGACGGTACCGACACCGTCGAGGTCGATGGCGGCAACGGCGCGGAGGTCTTCACCGCCACCGCCGACGGTACCCGCGTGCGCTTCGACCGGCTCGATCCCGCGCCGTTCAGTATCGACATCGGGACGAGCGAAAACCTCGTGGTCAACGCGAATGGCGGTAACGACAGCTTCCAGTGCCACAGGCAATCTGCCGCCCTAATCGACGTGACGGTCGACGGCAGCGCTGCGTGACGATACCCTTCTCGGCACCAACGGCGCTGACCTCATCCTCGGCGGAAACGGCAACGACCTACGTTGACGGCCAGCAGGGCAACGACGTCGCGCTCCTCGGCGCTGGCGATGACGTGTTCCAGTGGGACCCCGGCGACGGCAGCGACACCGTCGAGGGTCATGACGGCGTGGACCGTCTCGACGTCAACGGCGCCATTGTCGCCGGCGCATCGACATCTCGGCCAACGGCGGACGGGTGCGCTTCACCCGCGACTCGCCAACATCACGTATGACCTCCGTCAGACCATCGCATGCAAGATGCGATCAAGTCGGCGCCGGCAGAGCGCAGCGTAGCTTGCCGCCTATGTCTGCAACCTCGCCTATGCCTAAAAGGCGTGCCGAAGCCGCGTAGACGCTGGTCCCGATCGCGCGCAGCAAGGTGGCTCGAGTTGGATTACCGTGAGGTCGTTGCCTGGCAAGAGCTGCACGAGCAGAACGCGCCGCCACCAGCCGATCCCCACAGCCGCGAGTTGCCACGGCTGCGTCCGTGGCAGAACGACGACGGCACGCCGGCAATCTGGCTGATGGACGGCATGAATGCAGTGGGTACTGGTGCGGCCGGCTCGTTCAACCCGGGGCCGAGCTGGCGTTTCAAAGACACCGGCGACTTCAACAGCGACGGCAAGTCGGACATTCTGTGGCAGAACGACGATGGCACGCCGGCGATCTGGCTGATGGACGGCACCAACACCACGTTTGCCGGTGCCGTCGGCCCGTTCAACCCAGGGCCGAGCTGGGAGATCAAGGGAACGGGCGATTTCAACGGCGATGGTAAGTCCGACATCATCTGGCAAGGCGATGACGGCACTGCCGCGATGTGGCTGATGGACGGCACCAACACCACGTTTGCCGGTGCCGTCGGCCCGTTCAACCCAGGGCCGAGCTGGGAGATCAAGGGAACGGGCGATTTCAACGGCGATGGTAAGTCCGACATCATCTGGCAAGGCGATGACGGCACTGCCGCGATGTGGCTGATGGACGGCACCAACACGCGACTGATGACTGTCTGGGCTGACCCAGCCGGCGAGGCCGAGGCACAGATAACCGAGAATTGTGGCCGTGGCCTGCGCATCTGCGACGCTGAAGTGGCGAGCGAACAGACCCCAAATCAAGTATGCCGCCTCGAAGCCGGCCAACGTCAGAACAGACTTGCGCCGCGAACGTCCCGACCAGCATCAACCGCACCGCGCGACACAGCAGGCCGGTGCGCTTCGACCAGCCGCCAGGCGCCGCGCTGCGTCCGCATGCCTGGTACGTTTTCGCCACCGGGAGCCCTTGGCGACTGCTTCGCGCTTGCAACGGCGGTGCTGCAGCCAGCCGAGCAGCATCCCGTAGATGAGGATAGCCACGCCTGGTGCTTGGACGCATCCGCGCAGGACGATCGACGCGCCGCATGAGCCCTGACGTGATCGCGAAGCTGACAGCTAGACGTAGCGCCCTCGATTCCATCGAACGCGACCATCGGATACCAGACGCATCGTCCTGAGCAGCCTCAGCGGCGCGCGAATGGCCCCATTATGGCGCCGATCAGCACGCCGCACCGATGACTCCGTCTGGGCTGCCAGCCGGCGAGTGCTGAGCCTGCACAGATCCGCCGCGCCGGCAGAATGCTCCGAGTGAGCTGCGCGGCGCTGTCGCACCTCGCACGCGTTAGTGAACCCGTGGAGTACGACGCTGCCAACGGACCGCCGAATTCCATAAGCAGCGCCGCCTCGAAGCCGGCCAACCGTCAGAATAGACATTCGCGCGCGCTGAACGCTCCCAGACTGCAGCTTGTACCGCCCCGCTCAGATGCTCAGCAGGACCGGTATGAACGTTCGACCACGCCGCCCGCCGCGATCAGTACGATCTGATCGTCCGGAGATGAAGCCGCACACCGAGGTCCGCCATGCCGAACTAGCGCCCGAGTGTGGCTCTTTCGATCAGTGCTACGCCCGTACTGCAGATACGACAAGCATGCCATGCTGCAAAGCATACGGGATACGATGCTGCAACCGACAGCACGAGAGGTGCTCCAAGAGAACCAAGGGACAGGCATCAGAAGGATAATCAGGACGTTTGATCCCGAAGTTCCGGGCTATGTCTTTTGGCTGGTGATGCTCGGCTTGATAAGTTTCCACCAACTGGTCCTACACGTCAGATAGCGCCACCCGTGGCGCAGTGACCTTTGGCCACCTTTGGGCCGGACGCCGGGTTGTGCCCGGTCCCCCAGGTGTGAGTGTGAACCTCAAAGACCCTTCCGGCGACGAACCGTAGGTCCTCGATGATGCCTCAGTCGGCAACCCCGCGGCATTCGGCTCTTTCTACGTTCGATTTGGGGACTGATCTGGGGGCTAAAAAAGCTTCATGGATAATTTGTCGTTTAATTACAGAGCCTAGCGCAATCTCATGGCGGAGGGAGTGGAACTGGGATCCAACATTCTCCAAGTAGGCCCGCGTAATCGTGCGAATTCGCACGCCATGCAGCGCAGAACTCTGCTTCTCCGCGGAGTCTCCAGACTCGCTCTCGCCTCATGCCATTACGGAAATGCGCGCTCTCGTCGCCAGCATTATCGATCGCCGGCGGCGAGGCCAATGGAAGGATTCCCACCCGCGGTAGCCTCCTGATGAAGCTCCCCGCCGCGCATGAGCCGCCGGGCAATATCGGCGGTCTGCAATCCGGCACGCTCGGTAGGCGAATGGGCGGCAAGATAGCGGGCGACGGCGATCAGGATGTGCCGGCCCTCGTCGGCGTTGCCCCATTCTCCAAACTGGCGCGCGCCGGCCTCCAGCATCTGATAGGCGTGAAAGCCCGCGTCCTCGCGCAACAGCGCCCGGCCCAGCGTGGCGATAAGTGCGCGCGGCGGGTGGCCGAGTGTGAGATGGCGTGCCACGAGGCGCGCCGCGAAGTCGACCTGCCGCTGCCGGTCGAAGGCGTCGAGTAGAGCGGCCCGAAGGGTCTCGACATCGGTGGGCAGATCGTCGAGGAGGTCGCCGCTGTCGCCAGGAATGCGGGCTGGCGGCACGTTCAGATAGCGGGCGAGATAGAGCGCCATCGCGCCGTGCAGGATACTGCATGCAGCCTCGGCGTGGCGGTCCGAGTCGGCGATCCCGATCCGTTTTACCATCTGATGAATGGCGTTGGCATAGGTGAAGACGTGGTGGGCCGTCTCCCAGTCGGAGTGCTCGTTGGCGCTGCCGAAGCGAGCCACCCTGAGCGCCGCCGCGTAGGCAAGGGAGCGGCCAAGGTCGCTGGGAGCGGCCCCGGCTCGGACTGCCGCCTTGAGAGCATCCATGATCGCAACCGGGTCGTCGCCGAGGAGCGTGCGGGCGAGCGCCGCATGATTCGACCAGCGGTCCCCGCCTCGACCGGCCGCGAACAGGCCCGGGAGCTCCGTTGCCATCGCATGGCACAGGGCGATGAGATCCGCCGGCTGACGCCAAGCAGTCGATTCTTCGGCGCCGCGCGCGGCAACCATCTGACCGACCACGGTCGGCAGCACCGTTGCAGCGTGCTCCCAGCCGATCAGGTCGAGGCACTCGAACGCCTTATTGATGAAGTCGAGTGAGTGTCCGCTGTCGGCGAAGGCGCGATCTGCCTCAGCCGTAAGCAGGAGATCGGCGAGCTCGGCCGGCGCAGCGCCGCTCGCGATGGCCGTGAGCACGGTACGCTCGGCCGCCTCGCGATGGCGTACGGCCGTCCAACGCCGCAGCCACCGGTTGACGGTAGCAAGATCGGGCCGGCTCGCGAGCGGCGCACGCTCCTGGCGCGGCGCTTGTCCATCGCAGTCAGCGGCGACGCGGCGCGCGCCGTGGAACAGCGCGAGATAGGTCTCTTCCTCCGGTAGCACGGGTAGCAAATTAGCGAGCGCGGTAAGAATGGTTAGGCCCACGCCCCAGCCGTCACGGTTGCGCGCGCCGAACAACACGATCTGCCGGACGGCGTCCGCGGGTGGCACGCCGGTGGCAAGTTGGCCGTGTACCGCCTTGGCAATGACAAGGCCGAGGTCGTGGGCAAGGCCGTCGTTGAGCCGTCGGCGCCAATGCGCTGCCGTGTCAGCATAGCCGAACGTGGGCTTCACCCACACTTCCAAGTCACGCACTTCGACGGGACAGGTGGGCACGTCGTCGGCCCACAGATCGAAGGTGCAGCCGCTTGCGAGATCGAAGCGAGCGTGGTGCCAGTGGCAGGTCAGGATGCCATCATCGAGGCTGCCGCGGTCGAGCGGAAACCCCATGTGTGGACAGCGGCTGTCAAGCGCGAAGACGCGCCCGCGGTCGTGAACCACGAGGATCGGACGATGCGCCCCGCGCACGACGAGCCGCCCCTTGGCCTTCAGCTCCTCGAGGCTGCCCGCGCAGACGAAGTTCGTGATCGGAATATTCATGGGCGATCCTGTCCGGCAATCGTCCCTTACGGCGGCCGTGAAAGGGCACTGCGCTTCAACGACGTTCCCGGATGAACGGCCTTCCGGACATCAGGATGGCCCTTTTCGGCAGCGCCGCCAAGACCGATCGGATGCGACAGCGCTGCAAAAGGGGTGGGAATTGGCCTCATGCTCGTCGGCGGTTACTTGATCAGCAGATAAGATCAGATGATCCCGCCCAATGTCTGACCGAGTTAAAGAAGCCACCAGGTAAACGAACTCGATGAGAAGCAAGGTCGCCGGAGTCTTTCAGACGCGATCGATTGAAGGCTTGTGCTTGGCTTCGGCAAACCGCAAGCACAATTCCATTGAGGCAGGTTGGTCCCATTGTTATCCCTAAATCGCGAGTCGCGAGAGTGATGGAGTCTCGTATGGCAACCCCCTTCTACACAATCGGGCACTCGACGCGACCTATCAACGACTTCGTAGACCTATTACGCGCTAGTGGGGTAACGCTCGTCGCCGACATTCGTACCGTTCCTCGCTCTCGCACGAACCCGCAATACAATACTGACGTGCTACCCGAAGCACTGGCGGCATACCATATCGGATACAGCCACATTGCAGAGCTCGGCGGTTTGCGTGGCAAGCAACACGATGTTCCGCTGAGCGTGAACGCGTTCTGGAAGAATAAAAGTTTTCACAACTATGCCGACTACGCAATGGGCGGCAGCTTCCACGGCGGTCTTACCCGGCTGCGCGACCTTGGCAAAGTGCAGCGCTGCGCCATCATGTGCGCAGAGGTGCTGTGGTGGCGGTGCCATCGCCGAATTATCGCAGATTATCTTATGGCCGCAGGTGAAACGGTGCTCCACATTCTTGGCCCGGGAAAAATCGAGCCGGCACGCCTGACGGCCGGAGTGCAAGAGCGAACCCCTGCAGTCCTGACCTATCCAGCATAGAACCCGACCAAGTTGCATCGCCTTGAGCAGAATGTCGGTGGACGTCGACTTCACCGCGGACGATCTTCATGAGATCGGCGACTTTTGTAGGCTTGACTAGAGAACCTTTTCGGCGAGTTCACGAAACTCGTCGGGGACGGAACGGGAGAGCCCTAACGCCGACCCATATTCGACTGCCTCCCATCCGAAACGGTTGCGGATTTTGTCAACGGCGCGATCGGCCCTCCAACGCGCCATCCCTCTCTGGTGCCGGGCCGGCGCTTTTCATCTTCAAGCCCAAGCGGAAGTTCCAGCTGCACGTCCCAATGGCTCTCGAGGTGCGCCACGGAGATCGCCAGTAGCGAGATGATCCTTTCACTAGGATGATCTGCGAGCACCGTGCGTACCAACTCCTCGGCGATTATGAACGCCGCGACCGCGCGTAACAGGCGCCATCGTGGTGAGCGTTCCGTTCGCGCGAAAGGCGCCTCTAGAACCCTCCGCGACTCGCGAACCGAGGTTCTAACGGCACACGCAGAAGGCGGCGGCGCACCGGACTCGGTGGGTTGGACGACAAGCTGGCGGAGGGAGTGGGATTCGAACCCACGATACGGTTTCCCGTATACACGCTTTCCAAGCGAGCGCCTTCAGCCACTCGGCCATCCCTCCGGGAACGGTGCGGCGGGCGCAATATAGCGGCGCGCCGTGAAGTGACAACCCGCGCCACCTCCCACGGGACGACCCGCCGACCCACGCCCGGCCTCGCCTCAATTGAGCCCTCGCACGTCTCCCGCCTCGCTCACGTCATAGCCGGCGAGTTCGGTCGCGCGGTCACGGAACGCTGCCGTGAGCGCCTTCAGCCACTCGGCCATCCCTCCGGGAACGGTGCGGCGGGCGCAATATAGCGGCGCGCCCTGAAGTGACAACCCGCGCCACCCCCATGGCCCGACCCGCCGACCCCGCCCGGCCTCGCCTCAATTGAACCCTCGCACGTCTCCCGCCTCGCTCACGTCATAGCCGGCGAGTTCCGTCGCGCGGTCACGGAATGCCGCCGTGCGGACGAATTTGAACAGCGCTTGCGGACCCGGCCGGAAATAGTCGTGCTGGCGCAGCGCCAGGTCGAAGCGCTCCCACGTCAGCGGCACGAAATCGAGACCGGCCGCCTGCGCGACCGCGCGGGTTGCGACGCCGCAATCGGCGCGACCGGATCGCACCGCCTGGGCGATATCCGCGCCGGTCGGACAGGCCGGCTTGACCAATGTCAGCGCATCGAACGCCAGGCCGGCACGGGCAAGGAGCGCGAGCAGGAGCAGTTGCGCGCCGGCCCCCTGCGGCCGCAACGCCAGACGCGCCCGCTTGGCGGCGATGTTGGCGACATCGCGCAGCTGCAAGGGGTTGCCCGCCGCCACAACGAGTCCCTGCTCGCGGCGCGCAAGCGCGATCACGACGACGTCGTGCAGGCCAGACGTGCCGGCGACGGCGTCGAGATTCGTACCCTCGTCATCGCCGTCGAGCCGGTGGAGATGGATCGCCGCGGCCGTAACCTCCCCGCGCGCAAGGCGGCGTAAGCCGGCCTCGCTTCCCTCCGGCAGACTGGCGAGCCCCGAGCCGCTCTCGCGCAGGGCCCATTCCAGCAGCGGGTCGTGGCTGCCTCCAACGATCGGGGGCGCCGGCGCGTGGGCAAGCGCAGGCACGACCAGCCCTGCCGCCAGCCAGCGGTCGAGTGCGGCTCTCGGAAACAGCCATCTGCCCGTGACCTTGGTGCAGGGCACGGCACCGGTGGCCACCAACTCGTAGAGCTTGCGCTCGGAGAGCCGCAGATACACCGCCGCTTCGTCGGTCGTCAGCAGGTCCATCATATGCACAGCTATGAATAATTATGCACTGGCTACCAAAATTGACCAGGTTGGGCCGAAATGCAACATCACGCAGCCGACGAGGTGCGCTCATGCCGGACAACGTTTCGGCGCTGCAACTGCTGTTGACGGGAGATCCGGTCCTGCTGGCGATCGTGCGCCTGTCGCTCCTGGTCAGTTTTTCGGCCGTGATCGTGGGCGGGCTCATCGGCGTGCCGCTCGGCGCCGGCGTCGCGCTCACGCGTTTTGCCGGTCGCGAGGTCGTGATCGTCGTTCTCAACGCGCTGATGGGGCTGCCGCCGGTCGTGGTGGGGCTCGTCGTCTATCTCCTGCTGTCGCGCGCGGGCCCGCTCGGATCTTGGGGCCTGCTGTTCACGCCGCAGGCGATGATCATCGCCCAGAGCGTGCTGGTCGCGCCGATCATCGCGGCGCTGACGCGACAGACCATCGAGGATTTGTGGACCGAGTACCGCGACGAGCTCGCGGCCCTGGACGTCGGTCCGTTCCGGCGGATCGCGACCTTGATCTGGGACGGCCGCTTCAGCCTGGTGACAGCGCTGCTGGCAGGCTTCGGCCGCGCGGCAGCGGAGGTCGGCGCCATCCTGATCGTGGGCGGCAATATCGACGGCTTCACCCGCACCATGACGACAGCGATCGCGCTCGAGACCTCGAAGGGCGATCTGCCGCTCGCCATCGGACTTGGCGTGGTGCTGATCGCCATCGTCGTCGTGGTGAATGCCGCGGCCTGGGGCCTGCGGCGCGCCGGCGAACGATTTGCGGGATGACCATGCGCGCGCCCCTCACCGATCTGCCGATCCTGCTCGAAGACGTCAGCCTCATCGCCGGCGGCGTGACGATCCTCGACCGGATCTCGCTTGCGGTTGCGGCTGGGTCGCCCACGGTCCTGGTCGGGCCGAACGGCGCCGGCAAGACCACGCTTCTCCGTCTCATCATGGGCCTGGTTCCGCCCATGCACGGACGCGTGACTTGGGGCGGCCGCGAGAACGCCGCGCCGACGCAGCGGGCCATCGTGTTCCAGCGCCCGGTGATGCTTCGTCGCAGCGCCGCCGGCAACATCCGTTATGCGCTGGCGGCCGCCGGCGTGCCGCGCGCGAAGCGTGATACGCGCGCCAGCGAACTCTGTACGCTCGTGGGCCTCGACGGGCTCAGCGCGCGCCCGGCGCGCAAGCTCTCCGGCGGCGAGCAACAGCGGCTTGCGCTCGCGCGCGCGCTTGCCAAGGAGCCGCAGGTTCTGCTGCTCGACGAACCGACGGCAAGCCTCGATCCGGCTGCGACCAAGGCCATCGAAGATATCATCCGCGCCGTCGCCGGGCGCGGCATCAAGGTGGTGATGTCGACGCATGATCTGCACGAGGCCAAGCGGCTGGCCGGCGACATCGTACTCATGCATCGCGGCCGTGTGATCGAGAGCGGTCCAGCCGACGCCTTCTTTTGCGCTCCCAGGAGCGAAGATGCTCGCCGATTCATCGCCGGCGAACTGCTCGTTTGACCGTCATCAACCTCGGACCAGAAGAAACAAGGAAGGAGAACATGATGCCGACCCGCCGCCTGTTCGTTCTAGCTGCGAGCATTGCCATGCTCGCGGCCTCGCCGGTGCATGCGCAGGACAAGTCGATCGTGGTCGCATCCACCACCTCGACGCAGGACTCCGGCCTGTTCGGCCATATCCTGCCGCTGTTCAAGGCCAAGACCGGCATTGACGTGAAGGTGGTGGCGCAGGGCACCGGCCAGGCACTCGACACCGGCCGGCGCGGCGATGCCGATGTGCTGTTCGTCCACGCCAAGCCGCAGGAGGAAAAATTTATCGCCGACGGCGCCGGCGTTAAGCGCTACCCCGTGATGTACAACGATTTCATCCTGGTCGGCCCCAAGAGCGATCCCGCCGGGATCAAGAGCATGACCGACGTCACGGAGGCATTGAAAGCCATCAAGGCCAAGGGCGCCGACTTCATATCGCGCGGCGACCGCTCGGGGACGCATGCCGCCGAGCTCGAGCTCTGGAAGGCCGCAGGCATCGACATCGGAAAGGACAAGGGCGCCTGGTACAAGGAGATCGGCCAAGGCATGGGCGCCGCTCTCAATACCGCGTCGGCGGCGAACGCCTACGTGCTCGCCGACCGCGGCACCTGGCTCTCGTTCAAGAACCGCGGCGATCTCGACATCTTGCTCGCCGGCGACAGGCGCATGTTCAACCAGTACGGCGTCATGCTGGTGAGCCCCGAAAAACATCCGCACGTGAAGAAGGATTTCGGCCAGGCCTTCATCGACTGGCTGGTCTCGCCCGACGGGCAGAAGGCGATCGCGGACTACAAGATCAACGGGGAGCAGCTGTTCTTCCCCAATGCCACCGTGCCGGGGGCGTGATGCTGCGCCTGCCGTCAATCGTCGTCATTCTGCTTGCCATGACCATGTCCGCTGCAGCATCAGACCCGGTTCTCCTGCACGCCGCCGGCAGCCTTCGCAGCGCCCTCACCGAGGTGGCAGCCGCATTCGCGGCAGCATCCGGCCAAAAGGTCGGCCAGCGCGCGCTGGCAAGATACGGCTTCTCGGCTCCGCTGCTGCCGCCATAGGAGAACGCGATGAAGATCAGCGCTCGCGACGTGACGATCGTGGTCGACTAGGATTACGCGATATGAGACTCGATCGCCGCACACTGCTTGCCGGACTCTCGGCCACGGTCCTCGCCCCGCGCACGGTCCGCGCCGCGACCGTCACCGACGGCGCCGGCCGTGCCGTACCGGTGCCGGAACAGGTCGCGCGCGTGTTTCCCGCCGGACCGCCGGCGGCGATCTTTCTCTACACGCTCGCGCCGGAGCTTCTCATCGGCTGGCCGCGCGCCAACCGGCCGGAGGAACGCGAATTCCTGCTGCCCGACGTCGGCGGCCGGCCGGAAGTGGGCCGCATTACCGGACGTGGCAATACCGCCAATCTCGAAGTCGTGCTCGCGCTCAAACCCGACCTCATTCTCGATGTGGGCAGCGTGGACCCCACCTATGTGTCGCTCGCCGAGCGCGTGCAGCAGCAGACCGGCATCCCCTACGCGCTGCTCGACGGTCGCTTCGACGGCATTCCGCTCGGCTACCGCACGCTCGGAGCGTTGATCGGACGGCGCGAGCAGGGCGAGGCCTTTGCACGCAGCGCCGAGGACACGATCCAGACCATCACCCAGCGGGTGGGCACGCTTGCGCCGGAGCGGCGACCCCGCGTCTACTATGCGCGCGGGCCGCGCGGGCTCGAGACCGGGCTCGGCGGCTCGATCAACGTGGAAACGATCGAGCTCCTCGCGCGCAACGTCGCCGGCGGCACGCGCGGCGGCCTCGCCAATGTCTCGATCGAACAGGTGCTGCTGTGGAATCCGGACGTCATCGTCACCATCGACCAGGACTTCGCGGCAAACGTCTTGAGCGATCCGGCCTGGGCGCCGGTCGCCGCCGTGCGCGCGCGGCGCGTGCACCTTTCACCCAAGCTGCCGTTCGGCTGGGTCGACTTCCCCCCGACGGTGAACCGCCTGATCGGGCTATGGTGGCTTGCAAGGATTCTTTATCCGGATCTGTTTCCGGAGGATTTGCGGGCGCTGACGCGCGAGTTCTACGCGCGCTTTTATCACGTCACGCCCGACGATGGGCAAATCGACCGCGTGCTGGCAGGCCGGGATTGAGCGATGACAACGCTGTCCGCTGTCATGCCCGCGCAAGCGGGCATCCAGTAAACGTCGGCGTTGCGATTGGAGGGTCGCACTGGCGAGAATGTATATCCAGTAACGACGTTCCATACTCATGATGGCACGCCGGTGGTTACCGGCCCCGGCCTGATGGATCATGACATGAAACCCGCTAGCCGGCCCCCATGACTCGCCGCTTCCTTCCGGGGCTCTTCATCGCGCTTGGCGTGCTCGCGCTCGGGCTGATCGTCGCCTTTACCGTCGGACGCTATCCCGTGACGCTCGCCGAGCTTGCCGACGTGCTCCTCTCCCGCGTCACCGGACGGCCGAGCACGGCGCCGGCGGCGGTCGAGAACGTCGTGCTGCTGGTGCGTGGACCGCGCGTCCTCGCCGCCGTGATGGTGGGCGCGGCGCTGGCGGTGGCCGGCACGGCATTCCAGGGCCTTTTCCGCAATCCGCTGGTCTCGCCCGACATTCTCGGCGCCTCCTCCGGGGCGGCGCTCGGTGCCGTGCTCGGCATCTATTTCTCGCTCGGCGTGATCGGCATCGAGAGCCTCGCCTTCGTCGGCGGGCTCGTCGCGGTTGCCGCGGTCTACGTCATCGGCTCGCTGCTGCAAGCGCGCGATCCCATCCTGGTCCTGGTGCTTACCGGCGTCGTCGTTGGCGCGCTGCTCGGCGCCGGCATCGGGCTGGTGAAGTATCTCGCCGATCCCTACAACCAGCTTCCTGCGATGACCTTCTGGCTGCTCGGAAGTCTCGCCGCCACCACCGCCTCCGATCTCGTGCCGCTCGCTGGTCCGGTGGCGCTCGGTACCGTCGTGCTGGTGGCATTGCGATGGCGATTGAACGTGATGTCGCTGCCGGAGGACGAGGCTCGCACGCTCGGCGTTGCCACCGGTCCGCTTCGCATCACGATCGTGGTCGCAGCCACGCTGGTGACCTCGGCGAGCGTCGCGACCTCGGGCATCATCGGATGGGTCGGACTGGTGGTGCCGCACCTTGCCCGCGCGCTGGTCGGGCCCGATTTCCCGCGCCTCGTCCCGACTGCCGCCCTGCTCGGCGGCGGCTATCTGCTGTTCATCGATACGCTCGCGCGCACCGCTGCGCCGATCGAGATTCCGCTCGGAATCCTGACCGCCGTCATCGGCACGCCGTTCTTCATCTGGCTGCTGGCCGGCATGCAACGGACGTGGTCATGACCCTCGCCGGGCGCGACCTCACCATCGGCTACAGCGATCACGTGGTCGGACGCGCCCTCAATGTGGCGATCGAGCAAGGCGAGGTGCTGGCGCTCCTGGGCCCGAATGGCGGCGGCAAGACCACGCTGCTCAAGACGCTGCTCGGCATCCTCACGCCGCAAGCCGGCGAGGTGACGATCGGCGGTCGTTCGCTGGCTCGCATATCGATTGGCGAGCGCGCGCGGCTCATCGCCTATGTGCCGCAGGCGCACGTGCCGACCTTTGCCTTCACCGTCGAGACCGTGGTGCTGATGGGGCGCACCGCGCACGGCAATCTCTTCAGCCGTCCGTCCGCGCATGATCGGATGGTGGCGGCGCGGGTGCTCGAGCAATTCGGCATCGCGCAGCTGGCGCCGCGGCCCTATACGATGATCTCGGGCGGCGAGCGCCAGCTCGTGCTGCTGGCGCGCGCGCTGGCGCAGGAGCCGCAATTCGTCGTGCTCGACGAGCCGACTGCGAGCCTCGACTTCGGCAACCAAGGCAAGGTCATGCGCGAAATCCGCGCGCTCGCCGGCGCGGGGCACGGCGTCCTGTTCACCACCCACGATCCGAATCATGCGTTGCGCGCCGCCGATCGCGCCTATCTCCTGCGCGCGGGCGAGCGCATCGCCGAAGGCACCGTGGGCGCCGTGCTCACCCGCGAACGGCTCGAAGACCTCTACCGCGCGCCGGTGGAGAAGCTCACCGATGGGGAAACGGGCCACGCGGCGTTTCTGCCGGGCTAAGGGCGGTATCGTGCCCGCAACCGGCGATTAAGGCGACGCCCGCTTTCGCGGGCGATGACGACCACTTATATTCCAATCAAATGACCGCACCCCCGGACGACTACCTCATTCGGCCCGATCCGCTCGATCCGCGGCTCACCGAGCGCGTCACCGGCGTCGACCAGACCGGACAGGCGATCGAGACCCGGGTGACGGTCGAGCGCGCGCTCACGATCTTCCTCAATTCGCAGGAGATCGTGACCGCCATGACCATCAACGACTATCCGGAATATCTCGCGCTCGGCTACCTGCTCAACCAGCATATGCTCCTTCCCGACGACGTGATCACCGGCGTCGACTACGACGAGGAGCTCGCCGTCGTCGTCGTGCGCACCAAGCGCAAGACCGATTACGAGAAGAAGCTGAAGAAGAAGGTGCAAACCTCGGGCTGCGCCCAGGGCACCGTCTTCGGCGACCTGATGGAGGCGCTGGAGAATGTCACGCTGCCGCAGGCGCAATTGCGCACGTCGTGGCTCTATGCGCTCACGCATAAGATCAACACCACGCCCTCGCTCTATCTCGAAGCCGGAGCGATCCACGGCTGCGTGCTCGCGCACGAGGACAGGCCGCTGATCTACATGGAGGACGTCGGTCGCCACAACGCCGTCGACAAGATCGCGGGCTTCATGTTCAAGCACGGCGTCGCCGCACACGATAAGATTTTCTACACCACCGGCCGCCTTACCTCGGAAATGGTGATCAAGACCGTGCGCATGGGAATCCCGATCCTGGTCTCGCGCTCCGGCTTCACCGCCTGGGGCGTCGAGCTTGCGCGCAAGGCGAATCTCACGCTGGTCGGCCGTGCGCGCGGCAAGCGCTTCGTCGCGCTCGCCGGCGAGGACCGCATCGTGTTCGACCAGGATCTCGACTTCGTCGAGGAGGAGAGTGCCAAGCACCGTCGGAAAGCGGCGATGCACGATGATTGAGATGTCGCTCGTTGGTCCGGCTGAACGGTTGATCGGTTCGGGAAATTCCTACGACAGCGGCATGATGCAGCGCGACGGGTTTATCGCCCTTCCCGGCGCGGCGCGGGTAGGACGGAGGCTGAGATGTGCGCTTGAAGCATTGCCCCGCGCCCGCCTTGGCAGATCGTAGTCATGCGTCCGTCAATCCTCGGCCTGGTGCTCGCGGGCGGGCTGGCGCGGCGCATGGGCGGGGGTGACAAGGCGCGCATCCGGATCGGCGGCAAGACCATTCTCGAGCGCGTGTTGGCGCGGCTTGCGCCGCAGTGCACCGCGATCATCCTCAATGCCAACGGCGATCCCGCGCGCTTTGGCGACACCGGCCTGCCGGTCGTGCCTGACACGGTGCCGGATTTCGCCGGCCCGCTCGCCGGCATCCTCGCCGGGCTCGATTGGGCGGCGGCGCATGCCCCCGAGGTTGCCGACGTCGTGAGCGTGCCCGGCGATTGTCCGTTTCTACCGCCCGACCTCGTTTCCCGCCTCACAGCCGCCCGCCAGGAGGCCGGCCTTCCGCTCGCCTGCGCGCGCTCCGGCGAATGGCGGCATCCCGTGGTCGGTGTGTGGCCGGTGGGGCTGCGGAGCGATCTGCGCAACGCGCTGGTCGAGGAAGACCTGCGCAAGATCGAAGCCTGGACCGCCCGCCATGGCGTCGCCATCGCCGATTGGCCACCGGCACCCTTCGATCCGTTCTTCAACGTCAACACGCCCGAGGACGCCGCCGAAGCCGAGCGCATTGCAGCGCAGCAATGCGACCTTTGAGCGCTTGATCTCGGGCGACGCCACTACATAATGGTTGTGAAATGATACGCACGATTTGAGGGGAATTTATCCATGCGCGCATTCATCGTCGCCTGCATCGCAGCGCTCGTGATCGCGGTCTGCGCGGTCGTGGCCCTCAACCGCGTCCAAGAGCCGGTCGATGTGGCGTTCGCGACGTCGGCCGTGCGGATCTGACCCCTACCCCGACAGCGCCGCATAGGAGAGAAACCCGACGGTCGAGCCCGGCTCGACCGTCGTCGTGCGTTCGGACAGCTCCACGAGCCCGTCGGTCTCGGTGAGCGAGGTGATGATACCGGCGCCCTCCTGCGCGTGTTTGATCGCTTCGACGATACCGTCGGCGTTGCGCCTGAGCTTGACCCGCACGTATTCCCGCCGGCCCGCCTTCTTGCGATACCCGAATGCCGCGCGTACCGGCAGCGGCAGCAGCGGCACGGCCTCGGCTCCTGCCAAACGAAGCAGCAGCGGCCGCACCACGCGTGCGAAGGTGACGTAGACGGCCGCTGGGTTGCCGGGCAGGCCGACGAAAGCCGCACTCGCCTCCGGCGTTGACCCCGGGATAACTCCCATCGCCACCGGCCGGCCGGGCTTGATCGCGACGCGCCAGAACACGAGACGCCCGACGGTCTCGACCGCGTGCCGCACATGGTCGGCCTCACCGGTCGACACCCCGCCGGAGGTCACGACCAGATCATGTGCTTGCGCGGCGCCCGCGACCGCGCGCGCGAGCCGCTCGGGATCGTCCGGCAGGATGCCGAGATCGGTCGACGCGGCACCGAGGCTTTGGATGAGCCCCGCGAGCAGATAGCGATTGGCATCGAACAAAGCTGGAGCGGGCCGCGCCGTACCGGGTTCGACGATCTCGTCCCCGGTCGAGAACACGGCGACGCGAACACGCCGGAACACCTTGAGCTCGGTCAATCCGACCGCCGCGGCCAGCGCGACATGCTGGGGCGCAAGCCGCCGGCCCGCAGGCAGCACGATCGATCCGGCACGCACGTCCTCGCCGGCAAGCCGGCGATTCGCCCCGGGCTTGAGCCCCGGCGGCACGATCACGCTCTCGCCGTCGGCATGCACATCCTCCTGCATGAAGACGGTGTCGGCGCCCGCCGGGACGGGCGCGCCGGTGAAGATGCGGACCGCCGCACCCGCGGCAAGCAACTGCGTGGAGGCACGGCCGGCGGTTACGCGTTCCACCACGGTGAGCCGCGTGTCCGCCTTGGCATCGAGATCGGCGTGGCGCACGGCGTAGCCGTCGACGGCCGAATTGTCGAACGGGGGAAGATCGATGGGCGCGACGACATCACTTGCAAGCACGCGACCGCTCGCGGCGTTGAGCGCAACGGTCTCGATCTCCGCAACCGGGGTGACCCGTTCGCGAATGATGCGCTCGACCTCATCCACCGGAAGCAGCGGTCCCGAAAACGCGAAGCAGTCGTCGGTGAGTTGCGCCATCACCCCGACCCCGCATGTGCCGGGATGGCATCGAGCGGCGCGGCGTATCGGATCAGGATGTCGGCGATGCCGTCAATATCGTCGAGATCGACCACGGGAACCCGGGCCGCCGCCAACGGCTCGTCGGAGGCAATAGCGACAATGGCAGGATCATCATGATGGAGCAGCGGCTTGCCGATGGAAGCGCGATATACTTCGAGCTTGGGATGCGGCGCGCGCTTGTAGCCCTCGACCAGCACCAGATCGACCGGGCTGAGCTTTTCGAGCAGCGCCGCCAGCGGGGGCTCGGCGTCTCCCCGCAATTCGTGCACCAGCGCCCACCGGTTCGCCGAGCCGACCAGAACCTCGGTGGCGCCGGCCAGGCGATGGGTGTGGGAATCCTTGCCCGGCTGATCGATGTCGAAGGCATGATGGGCATGCTTGAGCGTCGACACCTTGAGCCCGCGCGCGACGAGGCGGGGAATGACATGGGTCAGGAGCGTGGTCTTGCCCGAACCGCTCCAGCCGGCGAGGCCGATGATGCGCATGGCGTCACTATAGCAGGCCGTGCGCGTCCCGGGCGTAGCGCAACGTGAAGCGATACCCGGGTCGTCGTTGCGTGGCCTCCCAAATCAAACGCGCCCGGCGGATGGCCGCCGGGCGCGTGCGATATGGTGCGTGGCCGCTACTCCGCCGCTTGCATGCGTCCTTCGGGCGGCGGGGCGCTGACATGGCCTTTGGCGATTTCTTGTTCCGCCCACAGGCTGTGGTGTTCCTTCGCCCAGTTCACGTCGACCGTGCCGTCCCACATCGCCTCGAAGGCGCCTTCCATCCCGATCGTGCCGATATAGATGTGGCCGAGCATGGCGGCGACGAACAGAACCGCCACGACGCCGTGGACGACCTGCGCCACTTGCATGTCGGCGATGTTGGTTCCGTAGAACGGGAACATCAGGAGATAGCCGCTGGCGGCGACGGCTCCCCCGCCGAGCACCACGATCCAATAGATCAGCTTCTGACCGCCGTTGAAGCGACCGGCCGGTGGATGCCGGTGGCCGACCATACCACCGCCTTCCTTCAGCCATTCGACGTCGACGCGATTGGGAATGTTCCAGGCGATCCACATCATGAAGATCAGGAACACGCCCAGCGTGAACGGGAAGCTGAGATAATTATGCGCGTACTTGGCCCACTGCGACCAGGCGGTGAACGCTTCGGGCCCGATCAACGGCAGCAGCAATGGTCTGCCGAACGTGATGTTGAGTCCGGACAGCGCGAGAATGATGAAGCAGCTTGCCGTCATCCAGTGCACGAGGCGCTCGAAGGTGGAAAAACGCACCAGCACGCGCCCTGAACGCCCCGCCTCGATCCGGACCATGCCGCGGGTCAGGTAGAAGACCACGAGCAGCGCAAGCATGCCGAGGACCGAGATGGCGCCGATCCATCGCAAAGTCACCTGATGGAAGTGACGCCAGTCGCGCCCGGCCGGCTGCTCGATGGTGCAGGCCTTCTGGTCGGGGATGGTACAGCGGCCGGAAATCCGGCTGAGCTCGTTGAGAAGCTGACTTTCATTGACCGCACTCGCGGTGGGATTGACGGAATTGTCGGGGTTACGTTGCTGAGCGTTCACAGGCGCCGCGAAGGCGACAATGAATGCAAGCGCCAGCGCGCCGACGATAAAACGGATGCGCGTCAAATGCGTCGCCATGCATGTTCCTCCGGGTTGGCCGACATCTGCGTGTCGGCTCACTTACGACGCGATCGTTTCGCGATAGGCCGTCTTCCAGCCCCAGGCGCCCGAGCCGTAGCCGCGCTTGACGACGCGCTCCTTGTAGATCTGCGCGATGATCTCGCCGTCCCCGGCCAGCAACGATTTGGTCGAACACATCTCCGCGCAAAGCGGCAACTTGCCTTCGGCCAGACGATTGGCGCCGTACTTCTCGAATTCGGCAACCGAACCGTCTGCCTCCGGTCCACCCGCGCAGTAAGTGCACTTGTCCATCTTTCCGCGCGAGCCGAAGTTGCCGACCTTGGGATATTGCGGCGCGCCGAACGGACAGGCGTAGAAGCAATAGCCGCAACCGATACAGAGGTCCTTGGAGTGCAACACCACGCCGTCGGCGGTGGTGTAGAAGCAGTTCACCGGACAGACCGCCTGACAGGGCGCGTCGGTGCAGTGCATGCAGGCCATGGATACCGAGCGCTCGCCCGGCTTGCCGTCATTGATGGTGACGACGCGCCGGCGGTTGATCCCCCATGGCACCTCGTTCTCGTTCTTGCAGGCGGTGACGCAAGCGTTGCACTCGATGCAACGGTCGGCGTCGCAGAGAAATTTCATCCGAGCCATTGTCGAGCCTCCTTACGCTGCTCTGATCTGACACAGCGTGGCTTTGGGTTCTTGCATGCCGGTCACCGGATCGTAGCCATAGGTCGTGAGCGTGTTCACGCTCTCGCCCAGCACGACCGGATCGGTGCCCTGGGGATACTTCCAGCGCTGATCGACTCCCTGGAACCAGCCGGCGAAGTGGAACGGACACCAGCTCACGCCTTTGCCGACGCGTTCCGTAACCAGCGCCTTCATGCGGGCTTTGGAATTAAGCGCGGCACCCGTCACCCAGACCCAGCTGCCGTCCTTGATGCCGCGCGCAGCGGCGTCGGCGGGATTGATCTCGATGAACATGTCCTGCTGCAGCTCGGCGAGCCATTTGTTGGAGCGCGTTTCCTCGCCGCCGCCTTCGTATTCGACCAGCCGGCCGGAGGTGAGGATGAGCGGGAACTCCTTGGCAACGCCCTTGTCCACCGCCGCCTTCTGCACCGAGAAGCCGACATTGGGCACACGGAACTGCGTAGCGTCGGGCAGCGTGGGGTATTTGGCGACAAGTTCGGGCCGCGGCGAATAGATCGGCTCGCGATGCACCGGGATCGGATCGGGCAGGTTCCACGCGTTGGCGCGTGCCTTGCCGTTGCCGTATGGAACGCAGCCGTGCTCGATCGCAACACGCTGGATGCCGCCGGAGAGATCGGTCGCCCAGGAAACGCCATCGGCGTTGTTGCCGCCGATTCGCTCGATCACCGTCCTTCTCAGTCTCGGTAAGATCGCTGTTCCAGCCGAGCTTCTTGAGGACGCCGTAGGTGAACTCGGGATAGCCGTCCTTGATTTCGGAGTCCTTGGAGTAATAGCCGTTGCCGAGCAGGCTGACCTTACGGGTCGTGCCGTCCGGCAGCTTTTCCTCGCGCTCGATGCCGAAGCGGGCGCGGAAGGTGCCGCCGCCTTCCTTGATCGAAAGGGTGGTGTTGTAGAGCAGCGGCGTTCCCGGATGCTTGAACTCGGGAGTGCCCCAACACGGCCACGGCAGGCCGTAATAGTCTCCCTGCGCGGGACCGCTCATGGCCTTCTGCGTACGCATGTCGAAGTCTTTTTGATTGGCCATGTGAAGCTTCAACCGCTCCGGCGACTGACCGCAGTAGCCCGTGGACCAGCCACCGCGATTGATCTCGCGGAGCACATCCTCTGCAACAGGAAGATTGTTCTCGACCTTGATGTTCTTGAACATCCTGTCGGCGAACCCGAGCTTCGCGGCCAGGAGATACATGACTTCAAGATCGTCCTTCGACTCGAAGATCGGCTTGACGATCTGCTCGCCCCACTGGATCGCGCGATTGGAGGCCGTGCGCGAGCCGCTGGTCTCGTAGCTGGTCGCAATCGGCAACAGGTACGTGCCGTTCTTGCGCTCGGAGAGCACCGCCCAGGTGGTCGGATGCGGATCGGCGACGACGAGCAGGTCCAGCTTCTCGATGCCCTTGGCCGCCTCCGGCATCCGGGTCACGGTGTTGCCGCCGTGTCCCATGACGAACATCGCCTTGAGGTTATCGGCCTGGGCCACCTGCTCCTTGGGCAGCAGCGTCGCATCGAACCACCGCGTCGAAGGAATGCCGGACGTCTCCATCATCTTCTTGTCGACGAAGCGCGAGAGCATCCAGTCGTAGTCGACCTCCCACACGCGGGACCAATGCTTCCAGGCGCCTTCGACCAAGGCCGTAGTACAGCGGCAGCGTCACGACATCGAGGCCGAGGTCGGTGGCGCCTTGTACGTTGGTATGGCCGCGGAAGATGTTGGCGCCGGTGCCGGGCTTGCCGACGTTGCCGGTGGCGAGCAGCAAGATGCAGCTGGCGCGGACGTTGGCGGTCCCCATCGTGTGCTGGGTCTGGCCCATCGCCCAGATCAAGCACGAGGGCTTGTCCTTGGCGAACATCTCGGCCACGCGCTGGAGCTGCGCGCCGGGTACGCCGCTGACGCGCTCGACCTCCTCCGGGGTCCACTTCTCGACTTCCTTGCGTACGTCATCCATCCCGTAGACGCGCTGCTCGATGAACTCCTTGTCCTCCCAGCCGTTCTTGAAGATGTGCCAGAGCATGCCCCAAAGCACAGGAATGTCGGTGCCCGGACGCAGCCTCACATATTCGGTCGCATGGGCGGCCGTTCGCGTGAGACGCGGGTCGGCGACGATGAAGTTCGCCCGGTTCAATTCCTTTCCTTCGAGCAAGTGCTGCAACGACACCGGGTGCGCCTCGGCCGGATTGCCGCCGAGGAAGAGCAGCGTCTTGGTATTGCGGATGTCGGTGTAGCTGTTGGTCATCGCGCCGTAGCCCCAGGTATTGGCTACGCCGGCGACCGTGGTCGAATGACAGATTCGCGCCTGATGGTCGATATTGTTCGTCCCCCAGAAGGCAGCAAGCTTGCGATTGAGATAGGCGCCTTCATTGGTGAATTTCGCGGAGCCCAGCCAGTAGACCGATTCCGGCCCCGACTTCTGGCGAATCTCCATCAGCTTGTCGCCGATCTCGTTGATCGCCTGATCCCAGCTCAGCCGAGTCCACTGACCGTTGACGAGCTTCATCGGATACTTCAGGCGGCGATCGCCGTGCACGAGTTCGCGCGTCGCCGCGCCCTTGGCGCAATGCGAGCCGCGATTGATCGGCGAGTCCCAGCCGGGCTCCTGGCCGATCCAAACCCCGTTGGCGACTTCGGCGATCACCGTGCAGCCGACCGAACAATGCGTGCAGACGTTCTTGCGGATGGTGACCTGCGCACCGGCGGGCGCGGGAGCCGCTTCCGCCTTGCGTACGCTCGTGAGCGGCAGCGCGCCCAGCGTGGCAAGACCGCCGGCGACGAGGCCGGAGCGGCGGAGGAAAGCGCGGCGATCGACCCCGCTGTCCGAGTTGCTTTGCAGTGCGCCGGCAAGCGTGCCGCGACGAGCCTGACGTTCCGTTCTCTTGATCAGCACGGCTACCTCCCTCAGCTCGGATACCGGTTGACCCGATAGAACGTCTTCACCTCTGCGCTCTCCCGGTAACGCGACCTGCGTTTCTCATCATTGCTCTCGGTGTCGGCTCGGGCCTCCCCCGCGAGTGGGGTGGCGGCGGCGGCAGCGACGGTCGCGCCGGCGCCAATAGTGCGAAGGAACTCACGACGGCCGAGCGCTCTCTTGGGTTCTTTTGTCATCGCCGTAACCTCCTCTGTTCCTTCTCGGTCACTGCCCAATCGGGCAAGTCCGACCTGATCTCTGCGCTCTGCATCCCTGCGCTCCGCGCCGCTCATGTCGGCAGCGCGAACGCATCGGTCTCGATGTTCACCAACAGCCGCCCCAGGGCGCCCACGTGACGATAGAAATCGGCAGCCTTGGCCTGTTCCAGGTCGGCGAAGAAACGGCCGATCCAGGGAGCGAGATGCGCTTCGAACAATTCGCGATCGGCACCGGCAGGCGCCTCGAAGCGGTGGCTCGCAAGGCCCGCCATGATCTCGCACAGGATGGCGGCGTGATCTTCCGGCTCAGCCTGACCGGCCGCTCGTTCGATTCCGAGCTTGCCGAGATCCGTACGCAGGCGGGCGAGCGGTCGCTCGTGCAGGAATCCGGTCAGGTAATAGGATCCGTATGGCAGCAATTCTCCGCGTCCGAGGCCGATGAAGAGATCGAAATACTCGCGCTCGACGCGCTCGCTCGTGGTGCGGCTCGCCGCCTCCGCGAGCGCGGCATGCGCCAGCCCGAGCGGACTTGCATCGCCGCGCAAGGTGGCAAGACGCTCGAGCAGTGCGCGATCGGGCGCGCGTGCGAGCAAGACCGACAGCAGCCCGTATTCCTGGGCACGCCCGGCGTCGACGTCATCGATGTCGCCGCCCGAGGCCTGGTCACCCCCGTAGAGATCCGGGCGCAAGATCGTCCGGTTCACGCCGGTCGCGGCTTCAACCGAAAGCACCCGCTCAGCGGGAATGCGGCCCCAGTTCGATACGGAAGGCTGTGAGATGCCAATTTTTCGGGCAAGCGCGCCGACGCCGCCAGCAACGCGGATCGCTTCGTCCAGGCCGTCATCCCTCATGGTCGAGTTTTCTTTTTATTACAGTTCGAGTGTACAAAAATACCGCTCGCTCAGCAGAGCGGTCAATAGCCGAAAGCTATGAGTCACCTAATCACTTAGGCAAAGCGCGTCCGTGCAGGCGTTTGCCGACGCCTGGACCATCGTCGGGAAGTTCCGGATCATTTTGCGCCGCAATATCTTCTTGGTTGCGATGCGGAAGCGCGTGGGAATTGTGTAGTTCACTATCGTCCTTGGCGACCGATCTTTGCGATATCCCACCTTTGCTTTGAGTTCCGTCAGTGGGCGTCGCGGGAGTTGTGGCCGCCAATTCAATTGCGGTTTCAATCGGCGATCGCTCGCCGCGCGCCTCCGTTGGAGTGGGAGCGGGCTTATCCAGCCCGTCCTGCTCGAGGCTGCTTCCGACCATCCGCGCGATCTGACGGCGGAGTTCGTCGGTCATTTCCAGGGATCCGAAACCCGCAATCGCACCCGGCGTGTTGAAGTCCCAGTCGTAGTCGGCGAGACCGACGAAATCCCGGATCCGGGGATCTGCAGCCCACGCGCGACGAAGGGCCGCACGGGTCAGTTCGGGCGGCACGCCGGGAGCCAGGAACGCACGGATATCGCTCTCGGCGGTGATCGTTTCGAGCGGCGGAAGCTTGCTCCAGTCGAGCCCGGAAGTCTTCGGCTCGCCCGTGCCGCTTGGCGGCGGCGGCGTGGCGTCGGCCTTTCTCTCGTTGCCGCCGGCATGCGTGATGTCGTCCGCTCCACCGGGTGCCGGCGCGGGCGGCGTCGCCGCTTCAGCCTCTTCCGCTGCCTTGCGTTTGCGCCGCGACCAGCGGGCGATGAAGTTTTCCGGCTCACTCATCTCGTTCTTGCTGCATCGGCCCGCGCCGCGCCAGCGCCTCTGGATCAGCGCGGTCACGTTTGCGCTTGTGGAATGCCCGCTCGACATGATGCTCGACCACGAAGGCCGCGATGGTCGCGCGCACCGTCTCCGGCATCGGCACGACGTCGACAAGGTCGCTGCCCGCTTCGGTCCAGGCTTCGCCCTCGGCAGGATCGGCGGTTACCGCGAAGACGTCGTAGGGCGGCTCGACGCCGGTCGGCCGCAGCGCCACCCACAGCATGGGCGCGCCGGACCCCAGATTGTCACGGTAGTTGCTGGTCTCGGTGCGATAGAGCTCGATCTCGGCGGCGCCGGCATAGAAGGTTGCGCCCTCCGGATCTTGGGACAGGACGGTCCATGGCGCGGCGTCCGGCAGGCCCGCCAATGCCGCGGCCGATTTCCAGGTAAAATCGATCCAAGGGCTCTCCGCCTTGCGGCGCTCCACAACGATCCCGACCGTAATCTTGGCAAAAGCGGGCACGACGTTCACGACACCGCCTCGAAATGTGCGATCGGCAGGCCGGTCACGAGATTTTGCGGCTTCATGCGCAGCATCCGGTCAGGTGTCATCGCCAGTATCAGATAGATGGGCTCGCCCCTGGCCTTGTCCAGGACGATCTCGGCGTCGCGGAACGTGAGCCGGTAGAGCCCAATGATGCGCTCACGCGCGGCCTGATCGAGCTCATCGTCGTTCCAGAGCGCATCCCCGATCGCGGTGGCTTCGGCATCGAGACCGACATACCAGATGAGATTGACGTCGGTCGCCTCCGTGAGTGCCTCGATCTCCACCTCGATCGACAGGAGGTGCGTGATCCATTGCTTGATCACATTGCCAAGCGCGTCGAGCCCGCGCCGGCCGGCCGTGAGATCGAGCGCCATGTCGAACAGATCGCTGCGTTCCCAATAGGTTTCGGCGTTGACCTCATTGAGCACGTCGATCTCGCCGGCAGCAGGCAAGCCCAGCATCGCCACCAGCGGAGAGACCGTCTGGGGTTGCGCCCCCGCGATCGTCTCCTCGTCGGCCGCGATCAATGAACCGTCGTGCACGGTCAGGCGCTGCGGCCGGAAGAAGAGTTCCGCCGCACGCAGCATGAAGACGTCTTCGCAGCCGTCGAGCACGTTGCGCAGGATCACATGCACAAGTTGATTGATGAACAAGGACGGCGTGGCACCCACGCCGCGGCGGAGGAGATCGAGATAGGCGGCTTCCACGGTCCGATGATTGATGAGGTGGTCGCGAAACGCAGTCATCACGGTCCAGTTCTCGCGCGCGTCGGCATCGGCGATCTTTCCGATCTCGGAGGCAGCGACCGGCCGGCGCGGATTGGTGAGCAGCGCCGCGTGCAAGGTGCGCTCGGCAATGCATGCGTCCGGCGGCGGCGCAAGCTCCGGCCGCGCAAGATAGGCTTTGAGAAACTCATCGGTCACGAGCAGGCCGCCGCCGCCGTCACGGTCAAGCAGATGATGCCCACAGGAGAGCCAGAAATCCGGCATGCGGTCACGCCTCGACGAGATGTCCTACGCCTTCTATACCACAGCATCGCAATCCTGATGAGGTTGACCATGTCGGCGATACGCACGGGTCAAAGGTCATGGCCGGCAACGCGTGCCGTCTTCGCAGCGATGCTCGCAATCATGATTGCGGTCGGATCGCGTTCAACTGCATCGGCGCAGTCTTATCCCGTGAAACCCATTCACATCGTCGTGCCGTTTGCGGCCGGCGGCATCACCGACGTGATCGGCCGCGCGCTGGGACAGCGGCTCGCCGAGGCCTGGGGTCAACAGGTCGTGATCGAGAACAAGCCGGGCGGCGGCACCGGTCAGGTCGGCACCGAATACGTCGCCAGGTCCGCGCCCGACGGCTACACGCTGCTGGTAACAGCCGACGCGACCTTCGTCACCTCGCCTCACACCTACAGCAAGCTGCCGTACGACCCCATCAATGATTTTGTGCCGGTCACCGGTCTCGGCATCAGCCCGCAGGCCCTGGTCGTGCATCCGTCGTTGCCGGTGCGCACCCTCGGCGACCTCATCGATTACGCCAGAAAGAAGCCGGGCGAACTCAATTACGGAACCTTCGGCATCGGATCGAGCGGACACCTCAACATCATCCTGCTGGAAGGCATGACCGGCACCAAGTTCACCCCCGTGCACTATCGCGGCGCCGCACCCGCGATCACCGACCTCATAGGCGGTCACATCCAGATGATGATCGTGAGCATCGGGCTGGTGGCGCAACCGTGGCAATCAGGCGCGCTCAACGTGCTCGGCTTCGGCAGTGCGGCGCGGATCGGGCAATATCCAGCTGTGCCGACGCTGGCCGAGAGCGGGCTGCCGGGTTACGAAGCCGGGTCCTGGTATGGACTGGCCGCACCCAAAGGCACGCCATCCGAGATCGTCGCCAAGCTCAACGGGCAGACACAGCGTATCTTTGATGACCCCGCCTTTCGCGAAAAATTCCTGGCGCCGAACTTCATCTTTCCCATCGTGAGCTCGCCGGAGGCTTTCGCCGAGCGCATCCGGCGCGAGTCGGCCAAGTGGGGCAAGATCATCCGCGATGCCAATGTAAGGGTGGAGTGAAGCTTATCCTGGACCAGTTCGCACCCTCGTCGTGGCAGTGAAGCGGCCGCAGCAGTCATCGATCGCTGGATAAGGTGCCGATGCTATCCGTCGGTGCACCCGCGCTTGCGCACACGCACAACAGCGATGTCGAAACTCCTCGACTGCCGTGTCATCGCTCGTCTCCCTTCTCCTTCGCCAGGTTTACGAGATCCACCGTGTCGCCCGGCTCCTCCTCGCCTTCCACTTCGAGGAACGAGAACGCCCGCATCGGCTTGCGCGTACCGCGCGGGCGCAGCGTGCGAAATGCCTCGCGGATCACACCATCCTCGAAGGTGCGGCGCACCGCGATCAGCATGTCTTGGGGATGATCGCAGAGCGAAGCCGCGAACGCGACCTCCTCTTCGGCGGCGGCGCGCGCAACCGCCAGATCGGGCGCGCCGAGGCGCTCCTGCAACTCCCTGGCCAGCATCTCCACCAGCGCCGCGCGATCATCCTCACTTGCCTCCACGATCTGCACCAGCGTCGACCACCCCAACGACGGCACGCCGAGAAACCCGCTGCGGAAGGCAGCGCGCGGCTTGCCGTCAAGCGTATCGGGATCGGCATCCGTGAACATGAAGGCGCCCGACACCGCCCATTCGCCCGGATCGGCGGCGCGCTCGAACACAAAAGTATCCGAGGGATCGAGCCGGATCGTGCGCAGAAGCTTCATGCCGTTCCCGCAGTCCGCGCGCGCGGCTGCGCGCACGCTGCCTTGCGCTGGATCACGTCCAGGGCAGGAGCCGGAATTCGCATCATCGCCGCGGTCCGCCGGTCGCGGGATCGAGCCACGACGGTTGAGCCAGCGCGCGCACCAGCGACTGGCGCTCGACGCTGCCGCCACCAGTCACGCTGCGCCGCACCAGGAGATCGCCGTTGCCATCGAGTTCGCGGCGCACCCCGCTTTGTGGCGCTAGCCCGGCGAGATAACTCTTTGCAACTTCGCCGAACCCCTTCTCCTGCCAGGTGTCGATCGCGACCATGAGATGGCGCGCGAAGCTTTCCACCAGGCGGTCGGAGTCGAAATCCTCGAAGCCTTCCTCCTCGAGCGCGGCCGAGAGGGGACGCAATCCCGGTTCATCCTCACCCATCGCCACGGTGCGGATCATGGCGCCGAATACGAGCCATGCCGGCGGCTCGTTCTCCGGCGCACCCTGCGGCCAGCCAAGCCGCGCACCCCCGACAAGTCCACCGTTGACGCGCACCGCGTCGGGCCAGTCGAAGGAGATCGGCCGCTCAGGCGGCGCGTGCGCCGCCAGCGCGTCGGCGAGCGCGACGAGACCGGCATAAAGCGCGCGGCGCGCGGTCTCCAGCGGCTCCTCGGGCTCCAGCACGACGGCGAATTCTGCGAGATCGAACCGGCCCACATAGACCAAGGTGCCCGCTCCCGCCTCCGACGCAACGCTGGCGGCATGGGCAAAAGCGTCGCCGACTTCACGCAGGGTGATCAGCCTGAATGGCGGCGGCAGGTCGAGCGCAGGCTTTGATGATGTATTCAGGCGCGTGCGCTCCTCGAGCGGCATTTGGGCTCCCGGACTCGCGATAGCTGCTTGTAATGATTATAACCTGCTATACGCCATGACCAATACCGCGCCGGCGAGTGAGGCGGTGTTTCCGCGTCGGTGCCGGCCCGACTCGCAGCACGTTGGATGCGGAATTCGGCAGATTCGGTTCCGCGGCCATTCATCTTCTTTCGCGAACGCGGTCCTTGCGAGGCGGATGGATACCCCGGGTCAAGCCTGCGCGTGACGACCGAAAGATACGCCGCGTGCGGCCTTGCAAATCGGAGACGAGATGGCCGATCGGCCACCAAAGATTTTGATCTGCTCGTGCGAAGACACGATGCCGCTCGACGGCTCGGCCGTGCAGCGGGGCTGTCGGGGCGCCGAGGTTTTGACCGCGCGTCAGCTCTGCCGGGCCGAGCTTGAGAAATTCCGCGCCGCGGCGGAGAGCGGAGGGCCGCTTGTCGTGGGCTGCACCCAGGAAGTGCCGCTGTTCTCGGAAATCGCCGGTGACGCAGCCGTGACATACGCCAATATCCGCGAGACCGCCGGCTGGTCGAAGGACGGGGCCGCCGCGGGTCCCAAGATGGCCGCCCTGCTGGCGGCGGCGGCCGAGCCCGCGCCCGAGCTTTCCTTCGTCAACTTGACCAGCGATGGCGTGATCCTGATCTATGGCCGCGACGAGCAGGCGATCGAGGCGGGCAACCTGCTCAAGGACCATCTCGACGTGACGGTGCTGATCAGGCCGCCCGCCCACGTGCCACCGCCGCGGGTGACCGATTTCCCCGTTGTGAGAGGCGCCATCCGTTCGGCCAAGGGCTATCTCGGTGCGTTCGAATTGACGGTCGACGGCTACGCCCAACCAACTCCCTCGTCGCGCGGCGCACTCAGCTTTCCGACCACACGCGATGGGGCGGTGTCCCGCTGCGACCTCGTGCTCGACATCTCCGGCAGTGCACCGCTGTTCACCGCATCGGACCTGCGTGACGGCTATCTGCGCGCCGATCCCGGCGATCCCGCAGCCGTGCTCAAGGCCGTGCTCAAGGCGCGCGATCTCGTCGGCAGTTTCGACAAGCCGCGTTACGTGGCGTACAGCGCGGATCTCTGCGCCCATTCGCGCTCGAAGATCGTCGGCTGCACGCGCTGCCTCGATCTCTGTCCCACCGGCGCGATCACGCCTGCTGGCGATCATGTCGCCATCGATGCCTATATCTGCGCGGGCTGCGGACAATGCGCGGCCGTTTGCCCGACCGGCGCCGCCGCCTATGCGCTGCCGCCGGCGGATGCGCTGATGCGCAAGCTGCGGTCGCTGCTGACCGCCTATCGTGATGCCGGCGGCGCGCAAGCGGCGATCGTGCTGTTGCACGACGAGGCGCACGGCGTGCCGCTGATCGACGCGCTCGCGCGTTTCGGCGACGGCCTGCCGGCGAACGTGTTGCCGATCGCGGTCAACGAAGTGACCCAGGTCGGTCTCGAAGCCATCGCCGCGGCGCTCGCCTACGGCGCGGGGGCGGTGCGCTTGCTGCTGCGCGCCAAGCCGCGCCACGATACCGCCGGCCTCGAGCGGACGCTCGCGCTTGCCGAGCCGATCCTCGCCGGTCTGGGCTTCGGCATCGGCCGGGCAGCGACCATCGAGACGGACGACCCGGATTCGCTCGCCGATGCATTGCGCGCGATCGGAAGTCCGGATGCGGCGCCGCGTCCCGCAAGCTTCCTGCCAATCGGACCGAAGCGAGACGTGCTGCGGCTCGCGCTGCGAGAGCTGCAGCGCGCCGCGCCGGCCCCCGTCGACGTCGTCGCGCTGCCCGCCGGCGCACCCTTCGGTGCGGTGGAGATCAATGTCGAGGGTTGCACGCTTTGTCTCGCCTGCGTGGCGGCCTGCCCCACCGGCGCGCTCGGCGACAATCCCGAGCGGCCGATGCTTCGCTTCGCGGAAGATGCATGCGTGCAATGTGGGTTGTGCAAGGCGACGTGTCCGGAGAAGGTGATTACGCTGCGGCCGCAGCTCGATTTCCGCGCCGCCACCGCGAGTGCGCGCGTGCTCAAGGAGGAGGAGCCGTTCCACTGCATCCGATGCAACAAGCCGTTCGGGGTCAAGAGCACGATCGAGCGCGTTTCCGCCAAGCTCGAAGGCAAGCATTGGATGTTTCAGAATTCCGCACAACGCCTCGACGTGATCAAGATGTGCGAGGACTGCCGGGTGGTGGCGATCACGGAACAACAGTTCGACCCTTACGGTGCCCCGCCGCGCCCGAAGGCGCGCACCACCGAGGACTATTTGCGCGAGCGCGAAGAGCAGGAGCGCGCCAGCAAGCCCGAGACGTGAGCGGGGAGGCTGCATGACGCCCGATCTCAACCGCCTCCGCACCAGCGTGCTGGAGATCGCCTACGAGCAGAGCGGCCCCGAAGACGGCGTTCCGGTGCTGCTCATGCACGGGTTTCCGTACGATCCCCGCACCTACGACCGCATGATTCCGTTGTTGGTTGCGCGCGGATGCCGCGCGATCGTGCCCTATCTGCGCGGCTACGGTCCGACCCGTTTCCTCGCCGCGGAGACGCCGCGCTCGGGCCAGCAGGCGGCGCTCGGCAACGACCTCAAGGAACTCATCGATGCGCTCGGTGGGCCGCGCGTGGTGCTCGCCGGCTACGATTGGGGAGGACGCGCCGCCTGCGTCGTCGCCGCGCTGTGGCCGGACAAGGTGCGCGGCCTGGTGTCGGCCAACGGCTACAACATTCAGGATATCGCCGGCTCCGCCAAGCCGGTGCCGCCCGAGCAGGAGCACCGCCTTTGGTATCAGTATTACTTCCACACCGAACGCGGTCGCGCCGGACTGCAGGCGAATCGACGCGAATTCTGCAAGCTGCTGTGGCGACTGTGGTCACCGAACTGGCGGTTCGATGACGCGACCTATGACCGTACCGCAGCCTCGTTCGACAATCCCGACTTCGTCGACGTCGTGATCCACTCCTATCGTCATCGCTTCGGCTACGTGGCGGGCGATCCGAGCCTGGAGCCGATCGAGCAACGCTTGGCGGCCAGGCCGCGCATCACGGTCCCGACGATCGTGTTGCATGGCGACGGCAGCGGCCTCTCGTCTCCGGCAAGCTCCGTCAAGCACGCCCCGCTCTTCACCGGTCCTTATCAGCACCGGGTGATCCCCGTTGCCGGCCACAACCTGCCCCAGGAAACCCCCGACGCTGTTGCGGACGCTGTGCTCGAACTGGTCCAGGCGACCGCATGAACATCGGCGCAGGCGGCATGAGCCGCCGTACGGCTATTTTGGCGACGCGCTCCCCCTGGGCCTTCGTGGTCTTCTCCAGAAATCCCATCAGCGCGGCGCGGTCCTCGGCCGAGCCGATCCGCTGTTCCGGCATCTTGGTCCCGGGGGTGTAGGTCATGGGCCCCAACTCGAACAGCTTCGACACCGTCTCCGGCGTCCACACGATGTTGAGCTTCTTCAGCGCGTCGGAAAAATTGTAACCGGGCAGGGTCGCGATCTTGCGCCCGAAAATGCCGGCCAGGGTCGGGCCCGCGCGCGGGCCCTCCTCGGCGCTCAAGGTGTGGCAGGCAACGCAGGCCCGGAACACCTCGGCGCCGGCATCGCCGGCGAAGGCGGCAAGCGGGTCTTCCGGAGCGCCCAGGACCACATTGCCGACCGGCTCGCCGCTCACCGCGTCCCAGCGGCGGATCATGCGGTCGGTGCCGCCGGTGAGGAGCGTGCGGCCATCGGGGAAGAATGCGGCCGACCAGACCGGCAGTCCAGGTCCGACCAGCGTGCGTTCGAGCTTGCGCGAGGCGCGGTCGATGATGGCGACCGACCCGCGGATGCCTGCGGCGGCGATGAGCCTGCCGTCGGGTGACAGCGCGACCGCGATGATCGGTGTTTGCGCCGCCTCGATCTCGCCGTTGAACTCACCTTTGGCCGAGAGGACATAAACCTTGCCATCGGCGCCGGCAGTGACGATCTCGCCGTCAAGCGCGACCGCAACCGTATTGAGCGGCGCCGGCAGCGTGGTCACGATCGGGCCGCCACCACCATCGTCAACAAGCGGCGTGAGGCGCAGGGTCGCATCGTAGCCCACCGTCACCAGCGCGCGGCCGTCGGCCGTGAAGGCGACGCCGTTGACGTTCTGCGTGTGGCCCTCGATCAGCCGCGGCGCGCCGCCGGCGAGCGGCCATAGCCGCGCCGTGTGGTCCCAGGACGCCGAAGCGAGCGTCGCGCCATCGCGCGACACCGCAAGCGCCACCACCGGCGCCTTGTGCCCTTCGAGCACCATAGCGGGCTGCGGCTCGCCCGGCCGCCAGATCGCGATGCGCGCATCCTCGCCGCTGGTGGCGATCCGGCCGTCCGGCAGAAATGCGACCGCGTTGACCGCGCCATCGTGGAAACGCAGCACCTGCTCCGCCGCGTTCCTTTGCAGCGACCAGCGGATCACCGAAGTGTCGAAGCTGCCGGAGAGCGCTTGCGTCCCGTCAGGCGAAATTGCAAGCGCGCGCACCGGCCCGCCATGGCCGCGCAATTGCGCCTGTGCCCGCTCGGGCGGCACCGCCGCAAGGAGGACGAAAATAGCGAGGACGCGCAACATCATCGCGAGTCTCGGGACCACATCAGGCATCCGCGGGGCGCATGCCGAGCGCGCGAATGTTCTCGCGTACGCCTGGATCGCGCAACGCCGCAAGGAATGCCTCGACCGCGGGACGGTTGCGGCGGCTTTCGACCAGAAGAAAATCGTAGTCCTCGGGCGAGATCGGGAGAAAACCGAGGCCGTAGAGCCGGGCAACCGATTCGATGGCGATCCCCCAATCGGCGCGGCCCTGCGCCACCGCGGCTGCGACGGCATTGTGCGAGCGCGGTTGATTGCTATAGCCCGCGGGTCGCGCGCCTGCGAGCAGCCGGTCGATCAGCACCCGCGTGCCGGAGCCGCCATTGCGATTGACCATCAGGCAGTTGCGGTCGGCGAGCGCGGCATCGAGCGCGCCGGCGGCATCGCGGCCGGCAAAACGGGCATCGTCCGGCCGGTGCACGAGGCCCTGCATGCGCTGCCAGCCCTTCACCAGCGCAAGCCCATCGCGCAGCAGATGGGCGTTGTAGACCCCGCTCGCGGGGTCGACGAGATGAACCGGCGCAAGATCGCATTCGCCGCGTTCCGCGGCCGCCACCCCGCCCATGCTGCCGACTGCGATCGTGCGTGCGCTGAGCCCCTGCTCGGCCAACGCCCCGAGCACGACGTCGAGCGCGACGCAATGGCTGCCCACCACCACGAGATCGGGCAACGCGGCCGTCTGCCCGATCAGCGTGACCCGCGCGCGCGTGCCGGCATCGAGTGCGGATGCCAAGGCATCGATCTCCAGAAAACCATCCGCCTGGGAGAAGCTGCTGACCGAACCGGAGCCCTTGGCGGTCGGGAACGCGACCGGCCCTTCGTCTCCCGCGACCAGCGCGACCAGGACGAATTCCTTGCGGCCAAGTTCGGAGGCAATACGCACCGGCACGTCGGCCTCGATGGTCCGCGCCGCCTCCGCCGGAAGGCCGGCACGCGCGCGGATCACCGGAGCGACAAAGGCATGGAAGGTGAAGATCGCGGAGGTGGGAAAGCCCGGCAGCACGGCCAGCGGCTTGCCGTCGATTACCGCGAGACAAAGCGGCTTGCCCGGCTTGAGCGCGACACCATGGACGAGAATCTCTCCGAGCTTCGCCACGATGCGGTGCGAGAGATCGCCCGTGCCCTTCGACGTACCGCCCGAAAGCACGACGATGTCGCACGCCTCGAGCGCGGTGCGCATGGCAAGTTCGAGCGCCACCTCATCGTCGGGGAAGGCGCCGAAGGCGACCGGCTCGCCGCCCGCTTCGACAACCGCCGCGGCGATGATGGCCCCGTTGCTGTCGTAGACCCGTGCCGGCGCGAGCACGCCACCCGGCGCCACCAGTTCGTCGCCGGTCGAGAGCACCGCCACTCTGGGCCTGCGCACAACGTCGACTGCGGCGACGCCGCAGGCCGCGAGCATGCCGATCTCGCGCGACGAGATGCGGGTCTTGCGCCGCAGCACCACCTCGCCGCGCGCGATATCGGAGCCGGCATAGGAGATGAACTGGCCGGGCGCGACCGTGCGGCGCAAATCGATCGCCGGTACGCCATCTCCCTCCACCAGATCGGTATGCTCGATCATGACCACCGCATCGGCGCCACGCGGGACCATCCCGCCGGTCGCAATCGTGGTGGCGGAACCTGGCGACACTTCCAGCGCCGGTGCATGGCCGCACACGATCACCTCGCCGTTAAGAGCAAAGCGGCGCGGCGCGATGTCGCTCGCACCTGCGGTGTCGGCCGAGCGCAGCGCGAAGCCATCGACATTCGCGCGATCGAATGGCGGCACATCGATCGGCGCGGTGACGTCGTGCGCAAGCACGCGGCCCAGTGCTTCGGTCAAACCGATGGTCTCGTGCGGCAGCGGCGACAGATCGATGTGACTGTCAAAGCGTGCGCGCGCCTCCTCGGCCGAGACCACTTCGAGGAATTGTTCCTGGCGCGCGGCGCGGCGGATCGCGGCGATGAGATCGCGCTCCACCGATTTTGGCTCGAACCGTGCCGTCATGGCCAAGGTCTTATCATGACCTCGGTATGCGCCGGATAGCCTTCGCTTGCGGGAGCGATCAAAATCCATCCATTGGCATGTGCCAGCGCCGAGAGCGGCACATAGCCCGACGCTATGGGAGTGGCAAAACCACCCTCGCAGCGCACCGGCACGAGTTCCGAAAGCCCGACGGTGGATGACACTTTGTGCGTCAGCTTGGCAGTCCGCAGGCGCGGCGGCTCGCGGCTGCCGGCAAGCCGCGCCAGCATCACCTGGCCCAGGAGATGCCAGGCGGCGAGCGCGGCATCGAGCCGGCCCGGCAACGCCAGCACCGGCCGGGAGCCGACAGCGCCCAACGCCGTGGTCTCGCCTGGCAGGAGGGCGATGCCGTGCGCGTGCACCTCGCCCACCGACGCGAGCGTGTGCACGGTGGCGTCGTTCCGCCCGCTGCCGGTGCCACCCACCACCACGACCGCGTCGACGGCCGCATCGGCCAACGCGCTTGCGAGGCTGTCCGGCTCAGCGGTAACGGCGACGCCGCCCATGGACCCGATGGCATCGGCGACGCAGGCGAACGCGGCGTCGATGAAAGCATCGCCGCTCCCGCGGGCGCGCACCAGGCGCAATCGCGGCGTGCGAACGCGCACGGCGGTGACACCGGCCGCGGCGAGCACCTCGATCTGCAGACGCTGGAGAGACCGGCCCGCTTCCAGCAGCGTCGTCCCGCGGGCAGCATCGGCGCCGGCCGCCAGCACGCCGTCACCGGGGCCGACAGGGGCCAGCGCCTGCGCCACGCCGTCGCGCACCGTCACCGCGTCGAGCGGCGCGACTGCGTCGGCATCGCCCGCAAGTGCTTGCCCGACGTCGACGCGCACGGCGGAAGGGAGCGGTGCCGGCGCATACGTCCCGGCATCGGTGGTGAGATCGGCGCGCACGGCCCAGCCGTCCCGCAGCGCGCGCGCCGTCGCGGGAATCGGGGCATTCGCGACCACGTCCTCGGCCAAGGTGCAGCCGACCGCGCCGGACAGGTCGCTTGCGCGCGGCGGGACCGGCTTGGCCAGCGCGTCGATCCGTGCGAGCACGTCGTCGAGGGGAGTGAGCCGGACAATCCGCTGCGCTCTATCGGGTTCCACGACCATGGGTCCCTATTATACAGTCCCGCTCCGCGAAACTGCTCCCCCGACGCGCGGAAGCTGAGGCAGTCCGTCAATTCAACGAGATCAAATGGCCGAGAAGACCATCAACCTGCGCGGGCTCAAATGTCCCCTGCCGGCGTTGCGCGCGCGCAAGGCGCTGACCGGACTGAAGGCCGGCGACGTCCTTATCGCCGAATGCACGGATCCGCTCACCGCGATCGACATCCCGAACCTGCTGAACCAGACCGGCGATGCACTCGAATCGAGCGCGCGCGAAGGCGACGTGCTGGTGTTCCGCATCAGGAAAAACTGAAGAAGCGATAAGCCATCACTTCTCGACCAGGCCCGCCTGCTCGATCACCGGCTTCCAGCGCGCGCCTTCGTCCTCGATGAATTTGCGGAAGGCGGGCGCGTCCATGCCGCGGACCAGCATGCCGTCCTCGCGCATGCGCTGCTGGCTCTCGGGCTTCGCCATCGCAATGTTGACCTCGCGATTGACCTTACGAACGATGTCGGCGGGCAGCCCCGCCGGTCCTGCGAGCGCGAACCAGTTCGTCGCCACCACGTCGTAACCGAGCTCCTTGAACGTCGGCACATCGGGATAGTCGGGCAGCCGCTGCTCGGCGGAAACGGCGAGCCCGGTCACCGTGCCGCCGCGCAGCTGGCCCGAGGCCGAAGTCACGGTCGGGGTCGCAAAGTCGATATGATTGGCGACCACGTCGATGATGCTTTGCGCCGCGCCTTTGTAGGGAATGATCTCGAATCTGAGGCCGGCCTTCATGGCAAACGACTGCGCCACCATCTGGCCCGCGCTCGACAGACCCGAGGAACCGTAGGCGAGCGGTCGGGCGCCCGCTTTCGACTTGGCGACGAAATCCTTGAGCGACTTCACGTCGCTCTTCGCGCTCACGATGAACAGGATCGGCGTGCCCGCGATATAGGCGACATGGGTCAGATCCTTCATCGGGTCATAACCAATCTTCGGATTGATGAACGGCGCGATGATGGTGAGCGACAGCGTACTGATGACGAAGTTGTAGCCGTCGGGTTCCGAATTCGCGACGGTCTGCACGCCGATCACGCCGCCGGCGCCGGCGCGGGTTTCAACGAAGAATTGCTGCTTGAACGCGGTGGAGAGGTGATCGGCCACGATGCGGGCCAGGATGTCGGCGGCTCCGCCGGGCGCAAAGGTATTGACGATGCGGACCGGCCGCGACGGCCATTCGTCGGCCGATGCCGGAGCCGGACCCGCAAGGATGAAGCTACCCGCGAGAGCGAAGAACGCGGCGCCAAGACGTCTCATGGGTTCTCCTCGATATTTCTCGGCCATCGGAACAGGGGGCGACCCAAAGCTAAATCCTGAATTCGTCGCGTTTGCGGCCCTCGGAGACATTGAGGAACAGCTGATCGAGCGGAAGCGGCCGCTTGATCAGGCCCTGCTCGTGCGAATAGGTGACGAGCCGCTCGAAATTCTTGGCATTGCGCTCCGCCAGTCCGTATTCCCAGGGGTCCTTGCCGAGGATGCGCTCCTGCTCCTCCCAGCCCTCGCGATACCAGGCGAGCGGTACGATGCGCGGGTTCTCCATCCGCTCCATGGCGACCGCCTTGGACTGCTCGAAGGCCTTGTAGAGATTGGTGGCGACCCACGGATGCCGCTCGACGATCTCCTGCTTGATGCCGACGACGTGCATGATGGGGAAGATGCCGGTCTTGCGATAGAAGGCGATCTCCTCCTCCTTGTAGTTCGGAAACAAACGGCCGACCCGCTTGTCGCCCGCGGTGAGCGGCCGGATCAGGTCGGGCGAGAGCAGCGCGTCGATCTCGCCGTCGACCAGCATGTCCTCGAGCGATTTATCCTGCGAGACCTGGGTGATGTGGAGACCGGGCGGCGGGGAAAAGTCGACATCCTCGTCGAGCTCGCTGAGCCATTCGATCGATTTGTGCGGCACGCCGTAATCGTGCTCGAGGATGCCGCGCATCCAGAGTCCGGCGGTGAACAGGTAGCCCTTGGTGCCGACCTTGCGGCCGATCAGATCGGTCGGCTTGCTGATGCCCTTTGACGTATTGACGAAGATGAAGCCGTGACGGAAGCGGCGATGGGGGAAAACCGGTATCGCGCGGAACGGAAGGTCCTGATCCCGCGCCGCCACGTAGCCCGAGCCCGACACCTCCGCGACGTCGAATTCGCGGCCGCGCAGGAACCGCCAGTGGCGCGGTGAGGGCCCCATATCGGTCAATACCGTGAGCTCGATCCCTTCCGGGCGCACGATGCCTTCCTTCAAGGCACGCATGATCTCGTAATCGCCGCAGGCGAAGGTGAGTTCTAGTTTTCGTGACATGAGCTGCCTTTGGTCCGGATCATGCAAACCGCTCTCGGCGGGGCGCACGAAATCTCGTCAGCACCTTGGAGAAGATTGCGGCCGCGATCAACACGCCATGCCGCTTGATGTCCGCCCGGCCGGTTGACAATTTGAGGTTGAGGCCATCTTTTCGACGGTCGAATGTATGGCAGGTGAGACCAGCGAGACGTCATGTCCATGTTTGCACGCCGCTCATTCCTAATCGGTGCCGCGCTTGCTCCGTTGGCGCCCGCGCCCGCACATGCGCAGGCTTCGAGCACGCAGGTCTGGCCCGCACGCCCGGTCATGCTGATCATTCCGTTTCCCGCCGGGGGCGCGATGGACCTGTTGGGACGCGGCGTCGCGCAGGATCTCGCCGACAAGCTCGGCCAGCAGTTCGTGGTCGACAACCGCGCCGGCGCCGCCGGCAATATCGGGGCGATGGCCGCCGCCAAGGCCTCTCCCGACGGCTATACCATTCTGATGGCGGGTGCGGCCTCGCTCGCATTGAACAAGTTCATGTTCAGCAACATGCCATACGATCCGGAGACCGAACTCACCCCGATCGTGATCCTCTCCAGGCTGCCGCATATCTTTGTCGTCAACGCCAAGGTCGAGGCCAAGACCCTCAAGGAGCTGGTCGACTACGCCAAGTCCAATCCAGGAAAGCTGAGCGCCGGCGTACCCGGTGTCGGCACCACCGCGCACATCACCCTGGAAGCGTTCATGGCCGAGACCGGCGCGAAGATGACGGTGGTGCCATATCGCTCGGAGCCCCAAATGCTCACCGATCTGGTCGGCGGCCAACTCGACGTCGCCTGCACTTTGGCGACGTCCCCCGGCCCTCATGTCCAGGCCGGACGGTTGCGTGCGCTTGCGGTGACCAGCGCCACCCGCACGCGGCAATTGCCCGATGTCCCCACGGTGGAGCAGGCAGGCTTCCCCGGCTTCGAAGCCACCGCCTGGTTTGCGTTGGCCGTGCCCACCGGGACGCCGGCAGACATCATTGCCAAGATCAATGCCGCCGCCAACGCCTTCATTCTCAGCGCGAAGGGCAAGGAGGAATTGAACAAGCTCGAACTCGCTGCCGGCCGGCGGCACGCCCGAGGAGACGAAAGCCTTCATCGCCGCCGAAGTCCGCAAGTGGGCGCCGATCATCAAGGCGGCGAAGATTCAGATGTAGCGCCCACTCGCGCGCGCGGGGGCGCCGCGCGCGAGCACGGGTGGCCCCCCGATGAGGAGGGACATTTTCATCTGCAGGCATCAGGGAGCGTTCAACTGCCGCAGCCGGTCAATGACCCGTGGCGGGCTCTGGTAGGCGCGCTCCACCACCTCCTGGATCTGTTCGCCGGTCCGCGGCGCGTTCAATCCCAAGCCCACTCTTTCGCCTTCGGCCAGGAAATCCGGATCCGCCATGGTCGCGGCGAATGCGGCGCGCAACGCGGCCACGCGCTCGGCCGCGACGCCGGGCGGCGTCAGCAACGGCCGCCCCAGCGTCAACGGGGCGAACGCCGCCTGCATCACCAGCCGATCCCCGTCATGTCCCACGAGATCGGGAGCAAACGGCACATCGGGAAGCTCGGCGAGTTTCTCCGCGCCATACTGCACGATGGCCTTTGCGGTCTTGTCGCGGAGCCAGGTGGGACGCGTCGAGCGCACCGAGCTGAAAAACGCGCTGGGATGGCCGTCGATCTCGCGCCGTTCCATGGCGAGGAGCACATCGTTCTGCCCGGGATAGCCATTGATGGGCTTCATTCTCGTGCCCAGGGTCGCGTTCAACAGCCGGGTGAAAAAGGCCGGCGTCGAATTGGCGCCGGAGACGCCGACTGCGACCTCGCGCACCTTGAGCTCGGCGACCGAGTTCACCGGCGCCGCGTGCCAGAGCAGCACCATGGCGGTCTCGGCGCTCGGCGAGCCCAGCCAGTTGAACCTGACCGGGTCGTAGCGCGCCTCCTTGGTGCCGAACAGCGGCTCGAACGGCGTGTTGTTCTGCACCAGGCCGATCACGCTGCCGTCCTTGTCGGCATTGTTGTAGAGAAAATTCGCGGCCGTCATTCCGCCGGCGCCGGGCATGTTGCGCACGATCAGGGTCGGACTGCCGGGAATGTGCTTGCCCATGTAGCGGGCGACCGCGCGCGCGAACGTGTCGTACCCGCCCGCTGCATTCGAACCCACCACCACCGTGACGGTTCTGCCTTGGTAGAACTCGGCGACGACATCGGCCTTGGCCTGCGGCAGGCACGCGCCGGCGACGATGCAGAGCGCCAGTAGACGGCAATGCCGACTTGTCATCCAGCAGCCTCCAGGACGGACGCCGTCATTGATTCCATGGTTCGATCGGCGAACCAAGAACGATTGGCCGGCGAGGCGGCCGGCGGCTATAGTCCTCCACCATTCAGCGGAGGCTCCGATGCTGGCGCTACGCGTGCCTGTCGCCCTTTTCGGGCTCTGCGCGGCGCTCATAAGCGGCCTCGCCTGTCGCGGCCGACGAACCATTCTTCAAAGGCAAGCGGCTGTCCCTCATCATCAACTTCGCCGCCGGTGGGCCGACCGATATCGAGGGCCGGCTGCTTGCAAAGCATCTGGCCAAGCACATCGACGGCCATCCCAGCGTCCTCGTTCAGAACATGGATGGCGCGGGCGGCATGATCGGGGCCGGCTACCTCGGCGAGGTCGCACCCAAGGACGGCACCACGCTCGGCTATTTCACCGGCTCCGCCTGGCGCTACGCCAACAATCCCGAGCGCTTCCGCGTCGACTTCCGCAGCTATGAATTCGTCGCCTACCAGCCCGGCACCAGCATCGCTTACATGCGCACCGACGTGCCGCCCGGCATCAAGGATGCAACCGACATCATCAAGGCCAGAGGGCGTGGTGGCAGGAGGGCTTGGAGCAGAAAATTCGAAGGATTTGTTGCTGCGGCTCGGGCTCGACATGCTCGGCGTGCCGTACAAGTACGTGACCTCCTATCGCGGCAGCAGCGCTGCGCGGCTCGCGTTGCAGCAGAACGAGATCAACTTCTACGCGGAGTCGCCGCCGAGCTATCGCGCGGTGGTGGAGCCGACCCTGGTGAGAGAGGGCGCCGCCATCGGCATCTGGTACGACGCCAATCCGGGCGCCGAGATCGGGCACGCACCTAGACAGGTCGAGGGTCTCCCCATCCTCTCGTTCCCCGACCTGTACAGGAAGATCAAAGGCGAAATGCCGACAGGCCAACTCTGGGACGCCTATCGCACCGTGCTGACCGTCAACGGAGCGATGCAGCGGCAAATCGTGCTTCCACCCGGCGTGCCGGGAGCGGCGGTCGCGGCCTTGCGCGCGGCGGTGCTCCGGCTCAATGGCGACAAGGAGCATGCCGAGGAAGCGGTCCGGGCGATCGGTTACGTGCCGGAATGGGTGGCAGGCCCCGACACCAACAACGAGGTGCGGGCGGCCATCACCATCTCACCGGCGATGCGCGCGTTCATCGCCGACTACGTGCGGCGGGGGGTGAAGTAGAGCCTTGCCTTACGCCTCTAACCCCTGCCTCATCCGAAGTCGAGGGATTACACCGCGCTAACCTGCTTTCGGCGTGTCGCATCTGCGGAAAATTCTTTCCGACTATTCCTCGTATTACAATCAAATGCGCACGCACTCGTCGCCGCCACTCCCGACCAGTGTGTTCGCCCCGCCCATGCTGATCGGCGTGTCAGCGCCGCTCGCCCCATGGCCGTGACGATCCTTCGATTACGCGATCATGTCCCAGGTGGCACCCGGGTTGAACGGGCCGAAGGCACCGACAACCGTGGCGTTGGTGCCGTCCATCAGCCAGACCGCGGGCGTGCCGTCTGGTCGTGCTGCCACGTGATGTCGGACTTGCCGTCGCCGTTGAAGTCGCCGGTGCCCTTGATCTGCCAGCTCGGCCCCGGATTGAACGGGCCGACGGCACCGACAAACGTGGCGTTGGTGCCGTCCATCAGCCAGATCGAGGCAGTGCCGTCGTCGCCCTGCCAGATGATGTCGGACTTGCCGTCGCCGTTGAAGTCGCCGGTGCCCTTGATCTGCCAGGTCGGCCCCGGATTGAATGGGCCGACGGCACCGACAAACGTGGCGTTGGTGCCGTCCATCAGCCACATCGAGGCAGTGCCGTCATCGCCCTGCCAGATGATGTCGGACTTGCCGTCGCCGTTGAAGTCGCCGGTGCCCTTGATGTGCCAGGTCGGCCCCGGGTTGTGGCCGACGGTGCCGACAAACGTGGCGTTGGTGCCGTCCATCAGCCACATCGAGGCAGTGCCGTCGTCGTCCTGCCAGATGATGTCGTCCTTGCCGTCGCCGTTGAAGTCGCCGGTGCCCTTGATCTGCCAGCTCGGCCCTGGATTCGTGGCCGACGGCGCCGACAAACGTGGCGTTGGTGCCGTCCATCAGCCACATCGAGGCAGTGCCGTCATCGCCTTGCCAGATGATGTCGGCCTTACCATCGCCGTTGAAATCGCCCGTTGCCTTGATCTCCCAGCTCGGCCCTGGGTTGAACGGGCCGACGGCGCCGACGAACGTGGCGTTGGGGCCGTCCATCAGCCACATCGCGGCAGTGCCGTTGTCGTCCTGCCACAGAATGTCGGACCCGCCGTCGCCGTCGAAGTCACAATGCGCATGTTCGGTGAGCGCGTTGACAGTGACGGTGATCGCGATCGTGTCGGTGTCGGTGGCGGTCCCGTCGCTGGTCGCGACCGTGAGCGTGTCGGCGCCGAGGAAGTCGGGGCCGCCGGCATAGGCGAGCCCCGCCAGCGCCGTGTTGATCTGCACTGCCGTGCCGGCGATGGTTACGTGGGCGGTGCCGTTGCCGGTGACGCCGGGGGCGTCGGTCACATTGAGGATGCCGTGAGCGACCGACAGCGTGGTCGTGAGCGCGCTGCTGTCGATGTCCGCCACCGAGACGCCGGCGATCGGCCGGATGGCTGTCCTCGGCGACGGTCACCGCGGCCGGCACGGTGTTGATCGGGGGGTCGTTCACTGGATTGACGGTGATCGAGATCGTCGTCGGTGTCGATGACGGTCGTGTCGCTGATCGCGACCGTGATGGTCCGTCGGCGCCTGCGAAGTCGGGGTTACCGGCATAGTGCGAGGCCGCGCACAGCGCCGTGTTGATCTGCGCTGCTGTGCCGGCGATGGTTACGATGGAGGTGCCGTTGCCGGTGATGACGCCCGGGCGCCGGTGGTCACATTGAGGGTGCCGTCGAGCGAACCGACAGCGTGGTCCTGAGCGCGCTGCTGTCGCTGTCGCCGCCGAGACGCCGAGCGATCTGCGAAGGTGATGTCCTCGGCGACGGTCTGCCCGGCCGGCGGCACGGTATCGACGAGCGGGGCGTCATTGGCCGCCACGACCGTGACAAGCGAGAGCGCGGGCTGGCTGTCGTGTATTCCGTCATTGACGACGACTTGAATGATGCGGTTTCCCGCAACCGGATTGTCGCCAGCCGAGCTGAAGCGGATCGCCTCCAGCGCAGTCTCGTAGTCGGCGAACGAAGCGACGTCGGAGAGCGTCAGGGTTCCGGTGACCGGGTTGTAAGCGGAAGCGGTGATGCCGCCCGGCAACGGCAGGGTGGCGGTCAGCAGATCGCCGATCTGCGGGTTCGTCAGCGTGATGGTCGCCGAAGCGAGCGTCGTGCTGCCGATATCGGGATCGCCGATGAGGGTATCGGTGTCCGCGATTGCGACCGCCGTCCCGTTCTCGGTGAACGTCGTGTGGTAGCTTGTTCCGGGGAGCGTCGAGTTGTTGCCGTCGAGATCGAGGGTGGGTGCACTGCTGTCGACTTGGGTGACCTCGACGATCGCGTGCGCAATATTGCTTGCCGCCGTCCCGTCGTTGACGACCACGTCGATGATGCGGGTCTCGGTCGAAGGGGTGGTAGTGTCGAACGTGATTTGCCGCAGTGCCGTCTGATAGTCGGCAGCCGATGCGGCGCCCGTGAGCGTGAGGACCCCGGTGACGGGATTGTAGACGCTCGCCGTGATGCCGCCCGGAAGAGGAGGTGTGGCAACGATCAGGCTGTCGCCAGCGTGAGGGTTCGTGAGTGTGATGGTCGCGGAGGCAAGGCTTGGACTGTCGTTGTCCACGACCGAGACGTCGGTGTCGACGATGGCGACGGCTGAACCGGTGAAGGTGGTCAGATAGTCCACGCCGCCGGTCGTCGAGCTGTCCGCGTCGAGATTGAGCGCCGGGGCGTCGTTCACTGGATTGACAGTGATCGCGATCGTGTCGATGTCGGCGGCGGTCCCGTCGATGGTCGCGACCGTGAGCGTGTCGGCGCCGTTGAAGTTGAGGTTGCCGGTATAGGCGAGGCCCGCCAGCGCCGTGTTGATCTGCGCTGCCGTGCCGGCGATGGTTACGGTGGCGGTGCCGTTGCCGGTGACGCCGGCGCCGGCGGTCACGTTGAGGGTGCCGTGAGCGACCGACAGCAGAGTCGTGAGCGTGCTGCTGTCGATGTCCGCCACCGAGACGCCGGCGATCGGCAGCGATCGTGTCCTCGGCGACGGTCTGCGCGGCCGGCACGGTGTTGATCGGGGCGTCGTTCACTGGATTGACAGTGATCGCGATCGTGTCGGTGTCGGTGGCGGTCCCGTCATTGGTCGCGACCGTGAGCGTGTCGGCGCCGTTGAAGTTGAGGTTTCCGGTATAGGCGAGGCCCGCCAGCGTCGCGTTGATCTGCGCTGCCGTGCCGGCGATGGTCACGCTGGCGGTGCCGTTGCCGGTGACGCCGGCGCCGGCGGTCACATTGAGGATGCCGTGAGCGACCGACAGCGTGGTCGTGAGCGCGCTGCTGTCGATGTCCGCCACCGAGACGCCGGCGATCGGCAGGATGGTGTCCTCGGCGACGGTCTGCGCGGCCGGCACGGTGTTGACCGGGGCGTCGTTCACTGCATTGACAGTGATCGCGATCGTGTCGGTGTCGGTGGCGGTCCCGTCATTGGTCGCGACCGTGAGCGTGTCGGCGCCGTTGAAGTTGAGGTTGCCGGTATAGGCGAGGCCCGCCAGCGCCGTGTTGATCTGCGCTGCCGTGCCGGTGATGGTCACGCTGGCGGTGCCGTTGCCGGTGACGCCGGCGCCGGCGGTCACATTGAGGATGCCGTGAGCGACCGACAGCGTGGTGGTGAGCGCGCTGCTGTCGATGTCCGCCACCGAGACGCCGGCGATCGGCAGGATGGTGTCCTCGGCGACGGTCTGCGCGGCCGGCACGGTGTTGATCGGGGCGTCGTTCACTGGATTGACAGTGATCGCGATCGTGTCGGTGTCGGTGGCGGTCCCGTCATTGGTCGCGACCGTGAGCGTGTCGGCGCCGTTGAAGTTGAGGTTTCCGGTATAGGCGAGGCCCGCCAGCGCCGCGTTGATCTGCGCTGCCGTGCCGGTGATGGTTACGCTGGCGGTGCCGTTGCCGGTGACGCCGGCGCCGGCGGTCACATTGAGGATGCCGCTGAGCGACCGACAGCGTGGTGGTGAGCGCGCTGCTGTCGATGTCCGCCACCGAGACGCCGGCGATCGGCAGGATGGTGTCCTCGGCGACGGTCTGCGCGGCCGGCACGGTGTTGACCGGGGCGTCGTTCACTGGATTGACAGTGATCGCGATCGTGTCGATGTCGGCGGCGGTCCCGTCGCTGGTCGCGACCGTGAGCGTGTCGGCGCCGTTGAAGTTGAGGTTGCCGGTATAGGCGAGGCCCGCCAGCGCCGTGTTGATCTGCGCTGCCGTGCCGGTGATGGTCACGCTGGCGGTGCCGTTGCCGGTGACGCCGGCGCCGGCGGTCACATTGAGGGTGCCGCTCGACACACTGACAGCGTGGTGGTGAGCGCGCTGCTGTCGATGTCCGCCACCGAGACGCCGGCGATCGGCAGCGATGGTGTCCTCGGCGACGCTCTGCGCGCCCGGCACGGTGTTGACCGGGGCGTCGTTCACTGCATTGACAGTGATCGCGATCGTGTCGATGTCGGCGGCGGTCCCGTCGCTGGTCGCGACCGTGAGCGTGTCGGCGCCGTTGAAGTTGAGGTTGCCGGTATAGGCGAGGCCCGCCAGCGCCGCGTTGATCTGCGCTGCCGTGCCGGTGATGGTTACGCTGGCGGTGCCGTTGCCGGTGACGCCGGCGCCGGCGGTCACATTGAGGATGCCGCTCGACACGACTGAGCGTGGTGGTGAGCGCGCTGCTGTCGATGTCCGCCACCGAGACGCCGGCGATCGGCAGGGTGGTGTCCTCGGCGACGCTCTGCGCGCCCGGCACGGTGTTGACCGGGGCGTCGTTCACTGCATTGACAGTGATCGCGATCGTGTCGGTGTCGGTGGCGGTCCCGTCGCTGGTCGCGACCGTGAGCGTGTCGGCGCCGTTGAAGTTGAGGTTTCCGGTATAGGCGAGGCCCGCCAGCGCCGTGTTGATCTGCGCTGCCGTGCCGGTGATGGTCACGCTGGCGGTGCCGTTGCCGGTGACGCCGGCGCCGGCGATCACGGTGAGCGTGCCGCTCGACACACTGAGCGTGGTGGTGAGCGCGCTGCTGTCGATGTCCGCCACCGAGACGCCGGCGATCGGCAGGATGGTGTCCTCGGCGACGCTCTGCGCGCCCGGCACGGTGTTGACCGGGGCGTCGTTCACGGCGGTGATATCGACCGTCGTCGTTGCGGTCGTGATGGTCGTGCCATCAGATACGGACCAGGTCAGGGTCCGTTGCGGACTCGCGTCGAAGTCGGTGGGATTGTCGCTCGTCGATTGAAATTGGACCGTCTGCAACAACGCCTGGTAGTTCGCGACCAAACTCGCACCTGTGAAGACCAACGCATGCAGCGTGGGGTTCCAGGTGAACGTGATGCCAGTCACTGTGCCGCTGGTGGCGCCGTTGACGGTCAGGGTGTCGCCGTCGCCGGGAAACGATCCGGCGGTGATATGGACGGCGGCGAAGTTGAGGTCAGTGTCGTCCGCGTCGGTGAGGCTGGCTGCTGGCGAAAGCAATACCGGGGCGGCATTCTCGATATACGTGGCGGACGGATCGACTGTGATGACCGGGGCGTCGTTCGTCGCGGTGACACTGATCAGTGCCGCCGCCACATTGCTGTCGAAGGTACCGTCGTTGACCACCACCTCGATGAGGCGGTCTTCCGTGCCGGGATCGTCGCTGGTGCTGCTGTAGAGAATCTGCTGCAGCGCGGTTTCGTATTCATCAAGCGTGCCCGAACCGGTGAGCGTGAGGACGCCGGTACCGGGATCGTAGCCAGCCGTGGTGATCGCTCCCGGCAGCGCCCCGCTGACCGTGAGCAGATCGCCGGTTTGCCGGTTGGTCAGCGTGATCGTCGCGGAAACAATCGTGTTGCCGTTGTCGGTGATGGTGGTATCCGTGTCAGCGATCGGTACCGGGGCGCCGTTCTCTGTGAACGCGTTGTGGAAAGTGGTTCGAAGCGAGCCGTTGGGATCAAGATCCAGCACCGGCGCCGTGTTCGGCAAGTCCTTCACCTCGACAAACGCCGTTGCCGTGTTGCTGTTGCTGGCGCCGTCATTGACGACAATATCGATGACCCGCGTGACGTTTGATGGATCGCCGGCGGCGTTGCTGAATTGGACCTGCTGCAGCGCGAGCAGATAGTCGGCTTGGGATGAGACACCCGTGAGGGTGATTACATTTGTCCCCGCACCCGATACGGTGATGCTGCCGGGGGGTGCGCCATTGAAGGTCAGACTGTCGGACGCCTGCGGATTGGTCAGCGTGATCGTCGCCGAGGCGAGGTTAGGACTGTCGCTGTCGATGATTGAAACGTCGGCATCCGCGATGGCGACTGGCAGTCCGGTTGCCGTGAACGCGGTGAGATAGCTGGTGCCGGGCGCCGTCGAGTTGTTCGCGTCGAGATCGAGCGCCGGCGGGTCGTTCACTGCATTGACAGTGATCGCGATCGTGTCGGTGTCGGTGGCGGTCCCGTCGCTGGTCGCGACCGTGAGCGTGTCGGCGCCGTTGAAGTCGAGGTTGCCGGTATAGGCGAGGCCCGCCAGCGCCGTGTTGATCTGCGCTGCCGTGCCGGCGATGGTTACGCTGGCGGTGCCGTTGCCGCTGACGCCGGCGCCGGCGGTCACGTTGAGCGTGCCGCTCGACACACTGAGCGTGGTGGTGAGCGCGCTGCTGTCGATGTCCGCCACCGAGACGCCGGCGATCGGCAGCGTGGTGTCCTCGGCGACGGTCTGCGCGCCCGGCACGGTATTGACCGGGGCGTCGTTCACTGGATTGACAGTGATCGCGATCGTGTCGGTGTCGGTGGCGGTCCCGTCATTGGTCGCGACCGTGAGCGTGTCGGCGCCGTTGAAGTTGAGGTTGCCGGTATAGGCGAGGCCCGCCAGCGCCGCGTTGATCTGCGCTGCCGTGCCGGTGATGGTTACGCTGGCGGTGCCGTTGCCGCTGACGCCGGCGCCGGCGGTCACGTTGAGGATGCCGTGAGCGACCGACAGCGTGGTGGTGAGCGCGCTGCTGTCGATGTCCGCCACCGAGACGCCGGCGATCGGCAGGATGGTGTCCTCGGCGACGGTCTGCGCGGCCGGCACGGTGTTGACCGGGGCGTCGTTCACTGCATTGACAGTGATCGCGATCGTGTCGGTGTCGGTGGCGGTCCCGTCGCTGGTCGCGACCGTGAGCGTGTCGGCGCCGTTGAAGTTGAGGTTGCCGGTATAGGCGAGGCCCGCCAGCGCCGTGTTGATCTGCGCTGCCGTGCCGGTGATGGTCACGCTGGCGGTGCCGTTGCCGGTGACGCCGGCGCCGGCGGTCACGTTGAGGATGCCGTGAGCGACCGACAGCGTGGTGGTGAGCGCGCTGCTGTCGATGTCCGCCACCGAGACGCCGGCGATCGGCAGGGTGGTGTCCTCGGCGACGGTCTGCGCGGCCGGCACGGTGTTGACCGGGGCGTCGTTCACTGCATTGACAGTGATCGCGATCGTGTCGGTGTCGGTGGCGGTCCCGTCGTTGGTCGCGACCGTGAGCGTGTCGGCGCCGTTGAAGTTGAGGTTGCCGGTATAGGCGAGGCCCGCCAGCGCCGCGTTGATCTGCGCTGCCGTGCCGGTGATGGTCACGCTGGCGGTGCCGTTGCCGGTGACGCCGGCGCCGGCGGTCACGTTGAGGATGCCGTCGAGCGACCGACAGCGTGGTGGTGAGCGCGCTGCTGTCGATGTCCGCCACCGAGACGCCGGCGATCGGCAGGATGGTGTCCTCGGCGACGGTCTGCGCGGCCGGCACGGTGTTGACCGGGGCGTCGTTCACTGCATTGACAGTGATCGCGATCGTGTCGGTGTCGGCGGCGGTCCCGTCGCTGGTCGCGACCGTGAGCGTGTCGGCGCCGTTGAAGTTGAGGTTGCCGGTATAGGCGAGGCCCGCCAGCGCCGCGTTGATCTGCGCTGCCGTGCCGGTGATGGTCACGCTGGCGGTGCCGTTGCCGGTGACGCCGGCGCCGGCGGTCACGTTGAGGATGCCGCTCGAGCGACCGACAGCGTGGTGGTGAGCGCGCTGCTGTCGATGTCCGCCACCGAGACGCCGGCGATCGGCAGGATGGTGTCCTCGGCGACGGTCTGCGCGGCCGGCACGGTGTTGACCGGGGCGTCGTTCACTGCATTGACAGTGATCGCGATCGTGTCGGTGTCGGTGGCGGTCCCGTCGCTGGTCGCGACCGTGAGCGTGTCGGCGCCGTTGAAGTTGAGGTTGCCGGTATAGGCGAGGCCCGCCAGCGCCGCGTTGATCTGCGCTGCCGTGCCGGCGATGGTCACGCTGGCGGTGCCGTTGCCGGTGACGCCGGCGCCGGCGGTCACGTTGAGGATGCCGTCGAGCGACCGACAGCGTGGTGGTGAGCGCGCTGCTGTCGATGTCCGCCACCGAGACGCCGGCGATCGGCAGGATGGTGTCCTCGGCGACGGTCTGCGCGGCCGGCACGGTGTTGACCGGGGCGTCGTTCACTGCATTGACAGTGATCGCGATCGTGTCGATGTCGGCGGCGGTCCCGTCGCTGGTCGCGACCGTGAGCGTGTCGGCGCCGTTGAAGTTGAGGTTTCCGGTATAGGCGAGGCCCGCCAGCGCCGCGTTGATCTGCGCTGCCGTGCCGGTGATGGTCACGCTGGCGGTGCCGTTGCCGGTGACGCCGGGGCCGGCGGTCACATTGAGGGTGCCGCTCGACACACTGAGCGTGGTGGTGAGCGCGCTGCTGTCGCTGTCCGCCACCGAGACGCCGGCGATCGGCAACGTCGTGTCCTCGGCGACGGTCTGCGCGCCCGGCACGGTGTTGATCGGGGCGTCGTTCTGACGGCCACGACCTTAACAAACGAGATCGCGGGCTGGCTGCCGTGTATTCCGTCATTGACGACGACTTGAATGATGCGGGTTCCCGCAACCGGAGTGTCGCCAGCCGAGCTGAAGCGGATCGCCTCCAGCGCAGTCTCGTAGTCGGCGAAGCGAAGTGACGTCGGAGAGCGTCAGGAGTCCCGGTGGCCGGGTCGTAAGCGGAAGCGGTGATACCGCCCGGCAACGGCAGGGTGGCGGTCAGCAGATCGCCGATCTGCGGGTTCGTCAGCGTGATGGTGGCTGAAGCGATCGTGCTGCCGATATCGGGATCGCCGATGAGGGTATCGGTGTCCGCAATCGCGACCGCCGTCCCGTTCTCGGTGAACGTCGTGCGGTAGCTCGTTCCGGGGAGCGTCGAGTTGTCGCCGTCGAGATCGAGGGTGGGTGCACTGTTGTTGACCTGGATGACCTCGACGATCGCATGCGCAGTATTGCTTGCCGCCGTCCCGTCGTTGACGACCACGTCGATGATGCGGGGCTCGGTCGAAGGATTGGTGCCGGTGTTGTCGAACGTGATCTGCCGCAGTGCCGTCTGATAGTCGGCAGCCGATGCGGCGCCCGTGAGCGTGATTGCACTTGTCCCCGAGCCCGCAACGATGATGCTGCCGGGGGCTGGGCCAGTGAACGTCAGACGATCGAGCGCTTGCGGGTTGGTCAGCGTGACCGTCGCCGAGGCAAGTGTTGGACTGTCGGTGTCGATGACCGAGACATCGGTGTCCACGATGGCGACGGCTGGGCCCCCGTCGGTGAACGCGGTCAGATAGTCCGCGCCGCCGATGGTCGAGCTGTTCGCGTCGAGATTGAGCACCGGGGGGTCGTTCACTGGATTGACAGTGATCGCGATCGTGTCGGTGTCGGTGGCGGTCCCGTCGCTGGTCGCGACCGTGAGCGTGTCGGCGCCGTTGAAGTTGAGGTTGCCGGTATAGGCGAGGCCCGCCAGCGCCGCGTTGATCTCCGCTGCCGTGCCGGTGATGGTTACGCTGGCGGTGCCGCTGCCGGTGACGCCGGGGCCGGCGGTCACATTGAGGATGCCGTGAGCGACCGACAGCGTGGTGGTGAGCGCGCTGCTGTCGATGTCCGCCACCGAGACGCCGACGATCGGCAGGATGGTGTCCTCGGCGACGGTCTGCGCGCCCGGCACGGTGTTGACCGGGGCGTCGTTCAGGGCGGTGATGGTGATCTGCGTCGTCTGCGCGGGGGAACTGTAATCCTCGCCGTCGGACAAACCCCACCCCAGCGTGCGCGTCGGATTGGCGCCGAAGTTCGTCGGATTCTCGCTGGTCGACCCGAATTGGACCGCCCGCATGAGCGCCTGGTAATCCGCGACCGCGGCCGGGCTTTCGAACAGAAGGCGCTGCAAGCCGGCATCGTAAGAAAAGTCGATGCCGGCGAAGGTCCCGCTCTGCAGGCCGTTGACGGTCAGAACGTCGCCATCAAACCCGCCGGCAACGATTCTAACCTCGCCATAGATCAGGTCGGAGCTGTCGACGTCGTTCGCGGTCGCGGCCGGCGAGATCGTCACCGGCGAGCCGTTCTCGGTGTACGCGGCGGTTGCGTCAACCGTCTCCTGAGGCGCGTCGTTCACGGCGCCGATATTGATCGTCGTCGTTGCGGTGGTCACGGACGCGTTGTCGGTCACGGCCCACGTCAGGGTTCGCTGCGGGCTGTGGCCGAAGTCCGTCGGATTGTCGCTGCTCGACTGGAACTGAACCTGCTGCAGCAGCGCCTGATAGTTCGCGACCGAACTCGCACCGCTGAAGACCAACGCATGCTGCGCAGGCATCCAGACGAACGTAATGCCGTTCACGGTGTTGCTGGTGACGCCGCCGACACTGAGGATATCGCCGTCACCGGGAAACGAGCCGGCGGTGATGCTCACGAGCGCCCCGTGGAGCTCGGTATCATCGACATCCGATAGGGTCGCCAGCGGCGCGAGCACGACCGGCGCGGCGTTCTCGACATACGCGGCGGACGGATCGACTGTGATGACCGGGGCGTCGTTCGTCGCGGTGACACTGATGATCGCGACCGCCAGATTGCTGTCGTTCGCCCCGTCGTTGACCACGACCTCGATGAGGCGGTCTCCCGCGACGGGATCGTCGCTGGTGTTGCTGTAGCGAATCTGCGTGCAGCGCAGTTTCGTAATCAGCCCGCGTGGCCGTACCGGTGAGCGTGAGGACGCCGGTACACGGGATCGTAGCCAGCCGTGGTGATCGTTACGGGCAGCGCCCCGCTGACCGTGAGCAGATCGCCGGTTTGCGGGTTCGCCAGCTTGATCGTCGCGGATAAAAGCGTGGAGCTGTCGGCGTCGGTAATGGAGGTATCGACATCGGCGATCGGCACCGGAGCGCCGTTTTCTGTGAACGCGTTCCGGAAAGTGCTTTGAAACGAGCCGCTCGAGTCGTCGGCATCGAGGTCCAGCACCGGAGCGCTGTTGTTCACCACCTCGACCTGGATCAAGGCCTGTGCCGTGTTGCTGTTGTCGGCGCCGTCGTTGACGACAATGTCGATGACGCGGGTTTCGGTCGAAGGATTGGTGTCGGTGTTGTTGAACGTGATTTGCTGCAGTGCCGTCTGATAGTCGGCAGCCGATGCGGCGCCCGTGAGCGTAATTTGATGTGTCCCCGAGCCGAAAACGGAGATGCCGCCGGGGGCTGCGCCATTGAACGTCAGACTACCGAGCGGGTCCCCGTTGGTCAGCGTCACCGTCGCCGAGGCAAGGTTTGGACTGTCGTTGTCGATGACCGAGACATCGGCGTCCACGACGGCGACGGCTGGGCCCCCATCGGTGAACACGGTGAGATAGTTTGCGCCCGTCGTCGTCGAATTGTTGGCGTCGAGATCGAGCGCCGGCGGGACGTTCGGCGGCGGGAGAACGACGTGCATGTAGGTCGTGCCGACATTGCTGTCGAAGGTACCGTCGTTGACGGTGACCTTAATGATGCGGTCGGCAGTGGAAAGGCTCGTGGTGTCGAAGACCACCTGGTGCAAGGCCGTCTGATAGTCCGCGAGCGAGGCCGCACCGCTGAGCGTGATGACGCCGGTGAAGGAATTGTAGCTCGAAGCCGTGATGCCGGGCGGCAATGTCCCCGCGGAGAGTGCGTCGCCCGATTGCCGGTTGATTGCGAGCGTGATCGTGGCCGACTGGATCGTCGTGCTGTCGGGGTCGGTGATGGAAACGTCGGTGTCGGCGACCGATATCGCCGGCCCGTTGGTGGTGAATGTCGCGACATAGTCCCGCCCGCCGCCATTGGAGTTGTTGGCGTCGAGATCGAGGACCGGAGGAGCGGCGGCACTCGATACCGTGAAGATCGCCGTCCCCTCGTTACTCCACCAGAAGTCGTCGAATACCCAGACTGCAATGCTCTTCGTTACGCCGACGGGCGCGTCCGTGCTGAACCGGACCTGCTCGATCGCGGTCTGATAGGCGGAATGCGAGGCATAACCGAACAGCTGGAGGATGCCGGTGGACGGATCGAAAGGCGTTGCAAAAATTCCGAATGGCAACGTGCCGATGACCGACAGCACGTCACCGGGAAACTGGTTCTGGATGTTGATCTGCGCGAAGGTGATAAAGCCGCCGTCGAAATCGTCTATGTCGCTGTCGGTATCGGCGATGGGGACCGGGGCACCGTTGGAGGTGACCTCTGCCCGATAGTCGTCGCCCCCGGACGTCGAATTGTTGGAATCGAGATCGAGGTGCGGCGGGTAGTTATAACGGGCCGACGGGGGCAATGCGTTGCCAGCGATCCAGTTGGCCGAGTTGCTGATGAGGGGGAACAGCTGAGGGGGGGATCCGTCGATCGGTCCTGCGTAGATCGCATTGTCGAAGCCGACCGCGACCGCGTTCGACGCCGAGCGTCAAGCCGGGCGGCAAGGCGGTGGTGTTGTCATTGGTCGCATCGCCGGCGACGGTGTTGTTGCCGTCGGCGAGATCGACGAGGTAGAGGATGGTAGGGCTCGCCTGCGTTCCCTGGTACGCGATGATCTGGTCGCCGGCATCATCGAGATTGAGGCCCGTCAGCGTGATGACGGTACCGGCAGTAATCGCGGTGGGCGCCGTGTAGGTGACTGTGCTCTTCGCCCGGCCGGAATCCGCCGGCGGCCAGCCAGCCATTGTCGGTGAAATTGACGACGGTGCCGGCCTCGATGTCACGCGCGAAGACGAACGAGAACGAGTCTGTGGTGCCGCTGTTGTATTGAACGACGGCGAGGTCGCCGGCGGTCAGAACGGTAGCCATCAGGCAGCCTCCTCAATTGCCCCCTGCTGGCGTTGCAGGGAAGACGCTGATCCAGTCGCCAAACGCCTCCGAGAGGAGCTTGGAGGCAACGACGGCGCCCCAAACGAAGAGACGTTCCGCCGTCCCTAACGGTGTCTGCCCCAGCGGGTCTGACCAAATCCTGCAGTAAGATTTGACGGGTGGTGCGTGTGTCGCCGGAAACACGACCGGCGCTCAGTTCGTGGATTGTTCAAACTCGGTATTGTTCTTTCCATCCATTCCGCACGGCCATGCACACCGCGGATGGTCGTATCAATTGACCCGCGAGGCACGGGCGTTGCGGCGCCACCCGTAGCCCATTGTAGCCCGTAGCCCGGATTGAGCGAAGCGAAATCCGGGTCCAGATTAACCTGCGCTATTAACCTGCGCTGCGAAGCCGGTCCCGCGCTCGCCATTCAAGTACCGTCGTATTGAACCCCGCCGCGGGCATATTCGCCCGGCGCTGGCGGCAAATCCGCATCGCGCAGGCTGTAGCAGGCTGTAGCCCGGATTGAGCGGAGCGAAATCCGGGTCAACTCGCCAAGCGGGCGCCGCGCCCGCCCTGCAACCGCGTTGATATCAAACCGCCGCCGCGGGGACCCCGGCCGAACGGGAAAAGGCGGTCGATCGGCAGCGAACGCTCGCGCGCCGTCACCGCGTCCCCGAATCGGCGCGCATACGCCGACCGATCTCGCGCACCTCGCGGGTGCGCGACACCGCGGCGGCGCGAAATTGGCCGTCTGACAACCCGCTCGATGGTGATGCAACGACCCGCAACGGCCGCGAGGAGGTATGGTGCCACCCTCACATCGTCAGCACGATCTTTCCGAAATGCTTGTTCGCGCGCATATGGGCGTGCGCTTCGACCGCCTGATCGAGCGGGAAGCGGCGATCGATCGGCAGCGTCAGCTTGCCCGCCGTCACTGCGTCCCACAGATCCGCGCGCATGCGGCGGCCGATCTCGCGCACCTCGTCGAGCGTACGGGTGCGGAAGGTCACGCCGATATAGTCGATACGGCGCAGCGCGTGCAGATCGAAGTCGAACTCGGCCTTGGTGCCGGCGAGGCGGCCGACATTGACGATGCGGCCGAGCAGCGCCATCGCCTTCATGGTCTGCGCGACCACCGGCCCGGAGAGCATATCAACGACGAGATTGACCCCTTTGCCGTCGGTCGCCTTCAACACCGCATCGGGCCAGCCCGGATCGCGCGTGTCGATGGCAAGATCGGCACCGAATTCCTTCAGCCGCGCCCGGCGCGCGTCGTTGGTGGAAGTGCCGATCACCAGCTTCGCGCCCATGAGCTTGGCGATCTGCAAGCCCATCAGCCCGACGCCCGAGCTGGCGCCCTGGATCATCACGCTCTCGCCGGGGCGCAGTCGGCCGGCGGTGATCAGCGCGTTGTGCAGGGTGATGAGCGCGACCGGCAACGTCGCCGCCTGCTCGAAGCTCATGCCATCGGGGATCGCGTTGACGCGGCCCCAGTCGCTCACCGCATATTCGGCGTAGCCGCCGGTGCCCGAGCACATCACCCGGTCGCCGGGCTTGAAGCCGCCTTGAACCTCGGCGCCGGCCTCGACCACCTCGCCTGCCCAGTCGATGCCGACCGGCGCGCCGACGCCACCGTGGCTGCCGTGGGGGAGGCCACGCGCGGTCGTGAGATCGGCGCGATTGAGGCTGGCGGCGCGCACCTTGACCAGCACCTCGTTGGGCTTCGGGCGCGGTTGCGGCACGTCGCGCACCTCGATCCCCTTTTCGCTTGCAACGCCAGCCTTCATCGCGTGCTCCGTCGTTGTTTCCCGCGTCTGTCGTGCGGTCAGTCCAGCGCCACGCCCGCCAGCTTTGCAATATTGGTCCATTTTTGCGTCTCGCCCGCCAGGAACGTGCCGAATTCTTTCGGCGAGCCGATGCGCGCCTCGGAGCCGAACCGCAAGACCAGGTCCTTCATGTCCGGCGACTTCAAGGTCTCGTTGATCACGCTGTTGAGCTTGCTGACGATCGGCCCCGGGGTGCCCGCCGGCACCACGACGCCGGTCAGCAGTGTCGCAACGAAACCGTTGATCCCGCTTTCGACCATGGTCGGAACATCGGCAATCTCCGCTTGCCGCTTCGCGCTCGTGACCGCGAGCGCCCTGAGCTTTCCCTCCTTGATCAGCGGGAGCAGGATCACCGGGCTTTCCAGCGCAAAGTCGACCTGGTTGCCCAAGACGCCCTGGACCGATTCGTTTCCGCCCTTGTGCGGCACGTTGACGAAGTCGATGCCGGCGAGTGTGCGGAACATCTCGCCGGTGAGATGCGTCACGTTGCCGGCGCCGGCATGGGCATAATTGAGCTTGCCGGGATTCGCCTTCGCATAAGCGAGAAATTCCTGGATGGTCCTGGCCGGGAATGAGGGATGCACGACCAGGATCATGTAGCTTTCCGACACGCTTGCGACCGGCGCGTAGTTCTTCGCGGGATCGTAGCCCGCGTTCTTCGACACCGCCGGAATCACGGCGAGCGTGCTGGTGTTGCCATAGAACAAGGTATAGCCGTCGGGTTCGGCGGCGGCCGCGGTGCGCGCCCCGAGCGCGCCGCCGGCGCCGGCGCGATTTTCGATGATCACGCTCTGCCCCAGCGACTGCTGCATCTTCTGCGCCATCAGGCGCGCCATCACGTCGGTCTGACCTCCCGCCGGCGACGGCACGATCATCTTGATCACCCGTTCCGGATACACGGTCTGCGCCTGCGCCGATCCCGCCGCGATGGCGGCGAGAGCCACTGCGGCAAGACGCATGACAGTCACGGCAGAGCGCCGGTATCGCCTCATCATCGTTTCCTCCCGCGCCGGCCGCTTGAAGCGGCGGTTTTGTTTTTGTGCAAGCCCGTCTGGTGTACGTGGGGTCACAGTCTACAGGAGACCGGGCGCGCTGTGATACCGTTTGACACCGCACGATCAGTGGGCCGCCGCCCCGGGAGACCGTCAGAATGCAACGCACCAAGCCGCCTTATCGCGCCGATCATGTCGGCAGCCTCATCCGGCCGGACGCACTGATCAGGGCGCGGGAGCAGGCGGAGCAAAAGGCGATCCCGGAGGCCGAGCTCAAGCGCATCCAGCACGCCGCGATCCGCGACGTGGTCCGCATGCAGGAGGAACTGGGGCTGAAGCTCGTTACCGACGGCGAGTACAATCGCCATTCCTGGCACCGGGATTTCATGCTGAAATTCGAGAACGTGCGGATGATGCCGTCGAAGCTGACGGTGCGTTTTCATTCCGCCGACGGCGACCGGCTTCACAGCCCGCCGACCATGCAGGTCACCGGCAAGCTCGCGCGTCCGAACGGCGGGGGAATTTTTGTCGACGACTTCAAGTTTCTGGCGTCGATTGCACGCAGCACTCCGAAGATCACGCTTCCATCCCCGACCGTGATGCATTTTCGCGGCGGGCGTGACGCGATCGATGTCGAGGCCTATCCCGACATCGCCGAATTCTACGACGATCTCAGCCGTCTCTACCGCGAGGAAATCCGCGACCTTGCCCAGGCCGGCTGTCGCTACCTGCAGATCGACGAGGTCAATCTCGCCTATCTCTGCGATCCGGACCTGCGCAAACAGGTCGCCAATATCGGGGAAGACCCGGCGACGCTGCCGCAGACCTACGCCAGGCTCCTCAACGACACGATCAAGGACCGTCCGCCGGACATGACGGTCTGCATGCATCTGTGTCGCGGCAACTTCGCCGGCGCCTGGGTAGCGGAAGGCAGTTACGAACCGATCGCCGAGCTCGTCTTCAACGAGATCAATGTCGACGGCTATTTCCTCGAATACGACAGCACGCGCGCCGGCGGTTTCGAACCGCTGCGCTTCCTGCCCAAGGGCAAGGTCGCCGTGCTCGGCCTGGTCACCACCAAGAGCGGCAAGCTCGAATCCAAGGACGAGCTCAAGCGCCGCATCGACGAGGCGTCGAAGCATGCGCCGCTGGAGCAGCTGGCATTGAGCCCGCAATGCGGTTTCTCCAGCGGCATCGGCGGCAACACCATGGATGTCGCGGGCGAAATCGCCAAGCTCCGCCTGGTGGTCGAGACCGCGCGCGAGGTGTGGGGACACGCGTAGCCGCGAGTTGCGGCCTCTGCTAGCGTCGTCCTCTGACGGTTCCACTGACGATCGGCCGGTTGCGATGGACCGATCCTGGATGAGCGAAAAGCTGTTGGGGAGGTATCGTGCAAGAGCAAGTCGCGACGCGCAAAGAGACCAAGCCGTCCGAGCCGAAGTACAAGATGACGCTCGAGAAGGACGTCGACATCCCCATGCGGGACGGCGCCAAGCTCAAGGCCGACGTCTTCCGGCCGGAGGGCGAAGGGCATTTCCCCGTGCTGATCAACATGGGCATCTACCAGAAGGACAAGCTCTGGGTGCCGCCGCACGACCTGGAGGAGAAGCCCAATCCCTACATGAACTGGGAGACCGTCAATCCGGAATGGTGGGTGCCGCGCGGCTATTGCTGCGTGCGTGTCGACGAGCGCGGCTCCGGCAAGTCGCCGGGACAATCCGTGCTGTATTCGCCGCAGGAGGCGATCGACTTCTATGACGCCATCGAGTGGGCCGGCCACCAGCCCTGGAGCAACGGCCGTGTCGCCACCATCGGCATCTCGTTCTTTGCCCGCACGCAGTGGTGGGTGGCCAATCTCAAGCCGCCGTCACTCGCGTGCATCGTCCCGTGGGAGGGCGCCGCCGATCAGTATCGCGACATCCTCTATCACGGCGGCATTTTCGGCTCGGGCTTCATCGTCGGATGGTTCACCACCCACATGGCGCACCACATGCTCGGCCGTGCCTACGAGAACAATCCCGACACCTTTCAGGACAACGTGCTGTGGCGGTTCATGCGCAACAGCCTCGACAGCGGCATGTTCAAGAGCCAGCAGGCGCAATGGGACAAGATCGATCTGCCGATGTGGGCGGTCGGCAACTGGTCCGGCATGGGACTTCACCTGCGCGGCGCCACCGAAGGCTACATGCGCGCGGCATCGAAGGACAAGAAGCTGCGCATCCATTGCGGCACGCACTTCCATCCGTTCTACAGCGAGGAGGGCCGCCGCGACCAGCTGCGCTTCTTCGACTACTGGCTCAAGGACATCGACAACGGCGTGATGCAGGAGCCGCCGGTGAAGCTGGCGATCCGCACCGGCCACGGCGAATACCATTTCCGCCACGAGAACGAATGGCCGATCGCGCGCACGCAGTGGACCAAGCTCTACCTCGATCTGTCCGGGCCGGACGACGCCGCGGGCGAAGGCATTGCCGGCACGCTCGCCAATGCCAAGCCGGCCGCGACGGCGAAGCGGACGTATTCCGCCACCAGCGCCGGCCATGGCGGCCATATCTCGGGACCCGCGCGCGACGCCGGCATTTCACTCGTCACGCCGCCGCTCGCGCAGGACACCGAGATCACCGGCCCGCTCATGGCGAAGCTTTGGGTCTCGAGCACCACCGAGGACATGGATCTGCTGCTCACGCTGCGCAACATCGATCCCGCCGGCAACGACGTGCTCGAGGTCGGCCAGCAGGGCCAGCCGGTGCCGGTGGCGAAGGGATGGCTGCGGGTCTCGCATCGCGAGCTCGATCCCGACTTGTCGCTGCCCTATCGGCCCTATCACAAGCATCTGCGGCGGCTCTGGCTCAAGCCGAACGAGATCGTCGAGGTGCAGGTGGAGATTTGGCCGACGTCGATGGTGTTCAAGCAGGGCCATCGCATCCGCCTCGACATCCAGCCGCGCGACGGCATCGGCAGCGCGCCCTACACGCATTACCACGCCGACTACAATGTCGGAGACAACACCATCTATTCCGGCGGCGACAAGGAGTCCTACCTGCTCCTCCCGATCATTCCGCCGAAGTAGCCCGCCGCGGGCGTGTCCCGGCCAAGCGAGCGCCCGTCTGGATCACGGATGGGCGTGCTGGTGCGCGCGAGTGCGAGCCGGGACCCAGGGCGACAGGGAGCCGTGCTGCCCCTGGGTCCCGGGTCTCGCTTCGCTCGCCCGGGACACGCAAGTTGATTGCGCTGGGCCCGCGATATATGCGCACCTCACTCCGCCTTGATGCCGGTGCGCGTCACCACGTCGACCCACTTGTCCCGCTCCTTGGCGATAAACGCCGCGAACTCCTGCGCCGATCCCGTCCGCACCTCGGCCCCGAGCTTGCCCAGCGCCGTCACGATCTCGGCTGGCCTGAGGCTTTGGTTGATGGCGGCATTGAGCTTGTTGACGATGCTCGCGGGCGTGCCCGCCGGCGCGACCACCCCGGTGAACGTGAGCGCCACGAAGTCCGGGATTCCACCTTCGATCATGGTCGGCAATTCGGGCGCAAGCGCGTTACGGGTCGCGCTCGCCACCCCGAGACCGCGGATCTTGCCCTCGCGCACGAGCGGCAGCAGGCCCGCAACCTCCCCGAACAGGATGTGCACCTGACCGGTGACGATCCCGGCGACCGCCTCGGGCGACCCCTTGTAGGGAACATGGGTGAAATCGGTCCCGGTCTGCAGCTTGAACAACTCGCCCGCGAGATGGGTGAGATTGCCGTAGCCCATGGAGCCGAAGTTGAGCTTGGCGGGATTGGCTTTGGCGTAGGCAACGAGCTCCTGGACGTTCTTCGCCGGGAAGTCGGGCGCGACCACGAGCACCTCGTAGCCCTCCGTGACCTTGGCCACCGGCGTGAAGTGCTTGACCGTGTCGTAATCGCGGAAGCGATAGACCGCAGGGCCCACCACCAGCGCGCTCGCATTGCCGAACAGCAGCGTGTAGCCGTCGGGCTCGGCGGCGGCGACGGATTTGGTGCCGAGCGCCCCGCCGGCGCCACCGCGATTCTCGATGATCACGGTCTGCCCAAGGATCGGCCCGAGGCGCTGGACCACAAGGCGCGCCGTGATGTCGATCGGGCCTCCGGCCGGAAACGGCACCACCATCTTGATCAGCCGATCGGGATAGGTTTGCGCCTCGACGCGGCCGGCGGTGCTCGCGCCGGCGCCGATCAGGAGGAGCGCGCAAAGAGCACGCGGAGCAAGCACGGGCGACCTCCCGGTTTTATTATTCCATTGCCGGTTATCATCCTTGCAATCCTCACCTTTGACTAGAGCATGATCCCGAAAAGTGGATACCGGTTTTCGGAAAAGATCGTGCTCCAACAAAGACTCCATTCCGCCCGCGCACTGGCTGGCTCATGGCCCGCGGCTGCTATAACCGTCGCGGCCGCAGCGCCCGCAGCCACGCACAGCCGAGGGAGGACGTTTCGTTCATGGTGAAAGCAGCCAAGGGGCGCAAGCAGCGCGCGGCCAAGCGGCCGGCTCCTGCCAAGGCAAGCAAGGGCGCGCGCCCGCGCGCCAAAGCGGCGCGATCGAGGGGCCCGACTCCCAAGCCGACCGTCATCGACGTGCACGCCCATGTCCTCGTGCCCGACGTGGTGAAGCGCACCTACGATCAGTCGCAGTATTCGCGCGCGGTCGCGGGCCCGGGCGGCGTCCCCGAGCCGCTGTACAAGCGCATGACCGAAGTGCCGCTGCGGCTCAAGGAGATGGACGCGACCGGCGTCGACATCCAGGTGATCAGCCCCAGCATCATGCAGCAATGCACCTATGGGATGGAGCCGGACGACGCCCTCGCCATGGATCGTCTCGGCAATGATCGCGTCGCCGAAGCGGTGGCGCAGCATCCGGACCGGCTGGTCGGGCTCGGCTCGCTGCCGCTCCACGAGGTCGCGCTGGCGGCGGCGGAGCTCGAACGCTGCGTGCGCGACCTCGGCCTGCGCGGCGTCATCATTTCGTCGCACGTGAACGGCGTCGAGCTCGGCGACGAGCGGCTGCGGCCGTTCTGGGCCAAGGCCGAACAGGTCGGCGCCGTGATCTTCATTCATCCCGCCGGCAATACCGAGCAGCGCATGCTGCGCAACCGCCTGATGATCACCGTCGGGCAGCCGCTGGAAGAGGCCTATGCGCTCTCCTCGCTGATCTATGAAGGCGTGATGGATCAGTTCCCCAAGCTCAAGATCATGGTCGCGCACGGCGGGGGCTATCTGCCGTTCTATGCCGGCCGGCACGACAACGAGTATCGCTACGGCCGCGCGCCGCAGCTCAAGGGCGATTTCAGCAGCTACCTGCCGCGCTTCTTCTATGACAGCGTGCTGTTCAATCCCGACATGCTCGAATTCCTGGTCACCAAGGTTCCGGCAAGCCACGTCATGCTGGCCTCCGATTATCCGTTCGCGGAAAAGAAACCGGTCGAATACGTCCGGCGCGCCAGGAAGATCGGCAAGAAGGAGCAGGACGCCATTCTCGGCACCAACGCCGCGCGGCTGTTCGGCATTTCCATTTGATCGTTGCGTCTCAAGCGCGACGCGGAGAACATCAGCGATGACAACGAATCGTGCAGCCTCGTCCCGCCTTGAGAGATCGGTCCATGCGGAGGTCGAGATCGTTCTGCATCCGATTCCGACGGCGGACAGCAAGCCGTACATCATCGTGTTCGGTCCGGACCAGCAGTTGTGGTTCTGCGAAAGCGGCACATCCAAGATCGGAAGAATGAATCCCGGCAATGGCAGCTTCATCGAATTCGACACCCCGACGCCGAACAGCAGGCCGATCGGCATCACGCCCGCGGCCGACGGCGCGTTGTGGTTCTGCGAAAACGCCGGCAACAGGATCGGGCGGATCACCACGACCGGCACGATCACCGAATTTCCGCTTCCGACCCCGGGCGCCGGCCCTGACGGCATCGTCGCGGGTCCGGACGGAAATGTCTGGTTCTCCGAAGCCCATGTCAGCCGGCTCGGCCGGATCACGCCGGTCGGCACCGTGACGGAATTCTCCGCCGGCCTCACACCGGGTTGCCGGCCGCTCTCGCTGGTGATCCGCGACGGGGATCTCTGGTTCAGCGAATACGAGGCCGGGCAGATCGGCCGCATCAGCATGGACGGCCAGGTCACCGAATACCAACTGCCGACGCCGAACTGCGAACCGCGCGCCATGGTCACGCATCCCGATGGCAGCATCTGGTTCGTGGAGACCAAGGCCAATGCGCTCGGACGCATGGACGCGCAGGGCCGCGTCACCGAATGGCCGGTGAAGACGCCGGACGCGTCCCTGCGCGGCGTCACCGTGGCGCCCGACGGCGACCTCTGGTTCACCGAGAATTTTTCCAACAAGATCGGCCGCATGGCGCCCGACGGCACGGTCATCGGGGAATACGCGATCGCGTCCGAGGGCTGCGGCGCGCGCGCCATCATCGCCGTTCCCGACGGCAGGCTGTTCTTCTCCGCCCACGATGCCGGCGCCATCGGCGAGGTCATCCCGCGGCGGTGAGCCAGAGCCGCAGGCTGGGTCGAGCCCTTTGGGCGAGACCCAGCACCCACCCCCGTAGGTAGCGTTGGGTCTCGCTCGGCTCGGCCCAACCGGACGCATGGAGAGAGCGATGACCGCATCCACCCTCGAAGACCGGATCCGCGCCATCGAAGACCGCCTCGAAATCTACAACCTGATTGCGAGCCATCCGCCGGGCGCCGACACCGGCGGCAGCGGCCACGTCGCGGCAAGCTGGGTGGAAGACGGCGTCTTCGACCGTGGCGAAAATCTTTCGAGCCCGCGCGGGCGGGATGTCATCGCCAATCACGTGCTCACGCCCGAACACCAGGCTGCGATCGCGGGTGGACTGGCGCATTTCACCGGGCTGCCCCACGTCGCGATCGATGGCGATGCCGCCGTGGTCACGTCCTATCTGCAGATCCTGGTGCCGCAGACGCAAGGCGAGCCGGTCGAGGTCCCGAACCACGGCAGCTCCCGGGGGTTCCGCGTGCATCGCATGACCGCGAACCGCTGGGAGCTCGTGCGCACGCCGCAGGGCTGGAAGATCAAGCACCGCACGCTGCGCCCGCTCGACGGCTCGGAGCCGGCGCGCAAGATTCTCCGACAGGCGATCGCAAGGTAATTCACGCCGGTGTCATCGCCCGCGAAGGCGGGCGATCCAATATTCAATGGCGGGTCTTTGGAATGCGACGGCGCAGCAGCGATCACCGGCGCTTACTGGATGCCCGCTTTCGCGGGCATGACCGTCGAATTGTGGTTACACCGGAATCGGCTTCCCCACGCCTTGGGCGAGCGCGCGCTGATAGACGAGTTCGCCAAAGGCCACGTCTTCAAGCGCAATACCAAGCGACTTGAACAACGTCAGCTCGGACGGCGAGGTGCGGCCCTTGGCCTTGCCGGTGACGAACTCGCCGAGCTCGCGGATATCGGACCATGCGAGCTTGCCCGCGGCGACCAGCTCGCGAAACTCGCCCGCTTCCACCTTGGCCTGTTCGACGTGATCGGTCGCCTTCACCGCAGCGCGCAACACCGTCTCGGCATCGACCTCGCGCCGATCGCCGGAATTGGCGCCGGCGGCATTGACATGCGCGCCCTGCGCGAGCCACTCGGCCCGGCAGACCGGCTCGGCCGACTTGGTGATGGTGATCACCACATTGGCGTCCGCAACGCAGGCTTCCGCCGACGCCGCCGGAAGCGTCTCCACGCCAAGTTCCTTTTCGAGCGCGCGCGCATAAGCCTCGCGGTGTTCCGGCGTACGGGCGAAGACCCTGATGCGCTTGATCGGCCGTACCGCGCAGACCGCGATGACCTGCGTCCGTGATTGCCGCCCGGTGCCGATGACGCCGAGCGTGTGCGCATCCGGATTGGCCATCAGCCTGGTGGCGAGCCCGCTCGCGGCCCCCGTGCGCATCTGGCCGAACAGGTCGGCCTCGATCATGGCCTTCAGCCTGCCGTCGAGCGACGAGTACAGCAGCGTATGGAACTGGGCCCCCTTCAAGCCGGCATAGGCCTTGAGGCCATGCACCCCCTTGGCGCCATAGGCCGCGCCCATCAGGTTGAAGGCGCCGCCGGGAAGGCGCGCACGCTGGCGCGGCAGATTAACGGTGGAGGGTTGTCCCCAGGTGGCGAACAGCTCTTCCAAGGTCGTGATGGCGTCCTTGACCGTGACGAGGCGACCGACGTCGGCTTCGGTGAGATAGATGGGGGAAGTCGTCATGCAGGGGTCCATTCATGAATTTGCAGAAGCCGGCGCGTGTCCAGCCGTCATTCGCGAGCGGGTGGATGCGCGCGGGCCAGCGCGCGCGTGATGACGCAGAGCCGTCGTCCTGCGTTTCAACGCGTTGTGCTCTCGTCATACCGGCTTTTCGCCCAGGATGGTGACGCGCCGCATCAGACGCCGCTCGGCCGGGCTGAAATCGGTGCGGGCATGCAGCGCGCACCGGTTGTCCCACATCAGCAGGTCACCCGGACGCCACACGTGCTCGTAGATGAATTCGCGGCGCTCCTGGTGATCGAACAGCATGTCGAGCAATTCGTCGCTCTCCGGGGCGGGCAATCCTTCGATCCGCACGGTCATCAGGCGGTTGACGTAGAGCGCCTTGCGGCCGGTCGCCGGATGGGTGCGAACCACGGGATGAACAAAAGACGGTACGCCTTCGGCGATCCGCGTGCCCCGCTTCATCGCCGCGGTATCGTAATCGTAGGCGTTGAGCGCCTTGCGGCCGTCGATGCGCCGTTTGACCTCGGTCCGGCAGGGTTTCGTACGCCTTGTACCCGTTGGCGAACAGCGTGTTGCCGCCCGCGCTCGGCACTTCGAGCGCATAGAGCATCGAGGCCATGGCCGGCCGCTCCTGGTGGCACTGGTCGGTGTGGAAGTGCATCTCGCCGTCCGGCAAGGCGCCGATCGGCTTGCCGTCCTCGCGGATGTTCGAGATCAGCATGACGGCGGGGTGGCTGCGCACGAACTGCTTGGTGTGGATCACGGCGGGCGGCCCGAACATTTCCGCGAAGCGGACCTGATCCTCCTCGCTCAGCTCCTGATCGCGCAGCAGGATCACGAGATGCTGGTGCCAGGCGTCCCGGATTTGGGCGCAGACGTGTTCATCGATGTCCTTGCTCAGATCGATGCCGATGATTTCGGCGCCGAGCGCCGCCGACAGCGGTCTCACCGCGAATGCCGGCGGACGGAGCGTGGTTTCGGTGTGGGCGGGTCTCGTTTCCATCCCGGTCGCTTCCATGATGTGCGGCTCTCCGGTGCCGGTACCGCGTTGTCGTTTGGCGCAATTATGCGCCGCGGGCGTGCGCGTGCTCAAGGCTCCTTGCCGTCGACGAGGATGAAGGCGATCCGGCAGGGCTCGGTGCCGCGATTGACCCAGGCATGGTTGGTGCCCTGCTGCACCAGCACGTCGCCGGCCTTGAGATGAATCTCCGAATCGTCGAGCAGCATGTCGATCTCACCCGCCATCACGATGGCGTAGTCGACGGTGCGGGTGCGGTGCATGGCCGGGTGCCGCGGCGGAAGCCCGCGCTTGGGTGCGCCGTCGCCGAGGCTTTGATGCATGGTGTGGGGATCGAGCTTCTGGGTCTCCGCCGTCTCCGGCGGAAAATCCACGATGCGAAACACGGTGCCGCCGCGCGGCGGCATGATCCCGATGTCGATGGCGGCCCGATCGGCGGCGCCGGACAGGTCGGCCGGAGTCTGGTCCGTCACCCACAACAGCCGCGATACCGTCTGCGCCTGCGGCCGCACCTTCTTGTGCGGATTGGCGCCATCCAACAGCACCACCGCCTTGTCGTTCTTGTCGATCGTGGTGACCACGCGGCGAACGTCTGCACTCAAAGCCATGTTTGCGTTTCTCCCGGGGTTGGTCAGCTGACGTGAAGATGTCGATGAACGATCATGCAATAGCGCGCGGCTGCCCGCCAGCAGGGCGCCGGCATGGTCGCAATGCATCTATACCGGTTCGGCGTCGATGAGCACGAAGGCGAGATAGGCCGGCTCGTCGGTGCGATTGCTCCAGGCATGATTGGTGCCGCGCTGGACCAGGACGTCGCCGGCCTTGAGCAGCACCTCGCCCTCGTCCATCAGCGCGTGGATCTCGCCGGCGAGCACGATGGCGTAATCCACCGAGTTCGTCTTGTGAAAGCCGGGATGGCGCGGCGATCCGCGGTCGAAGGCGGCGCCGTGACCGGAGCTGTCGTCGGCGCTCGCGCGCTGCTGCTCGAGCGCGGCCAGGCGCTGCTTGTCCGGAGGATATTCGATGATGCGGAAGACCGAGCCATTCTTGGGTGGCGCAAGCCGAAAGGGATGGTCGGTGACCTCGTCACCGCCGCGGTTGCTGGCGGGCGTGGCCCGCGTCTCCCACACCTCGGTGACGACGGCGCTGCCGGGCCCGCGGTTGTAAACGTGCGGCGCCGCCGCGTCGTTGATGAACACGGACCGGCCGGCGGCGTTGTGGCCGGTCACCACTCGGCGGATCGCCCTGGGCATGGATGTCTCCGAACAATCGCGCTCGAAGCGTCTTCCGGCGCAATGGAACCGGTTCGCCGCACAAACGCGTCAATTCAATAAGCTGAAGTGGTTTCCGATCCAAGTGGGACGCAAACCACTCAGTCGTGCACGCTGCCGTCGGGCATGAGGGCGCCCTTGAGCTTGGCGCCGTCGAGCACGGCGCCGGTGAGGATGGCGCGCGACAGGCGCGCCTCCGAGAGGTCGGCGCCCGCGAGATTGGCGCCGCTCAAGTCGGCGCCGAACAGGTCCGCCTCCGAAAGATTGGCACCCTTGAGGTTGGCTTCGCGCAGGACGGCGTCGACCAGCCCGGCATTGTTGAGATTGGCGCCTTCGAGATTGGCCCGGCGCAGCGTCGCTTCGACCAGATTGGCGGCGCTGAGGTTCGCTCCGCGCAGCGAAGCCTCGTCGAGGCGCGCGCCGGTGAGGATCGCCTCGGGCATGTGCGCGCCGTCGAGCTTGGCCCGCACCAGCCGCGCCTTTTGCATCTTGGCCTCGGTCAGATCGGCTCCGCTCAAATCCGCCGCGCTCAAATCCGCCTCATAGAGCATCGCACGTTCGAGCTTCGCCTGCGCCAGCGATGCGTTTTTCAGGTCGCTCTTGTTGAGATTGGCATCGGTCAGCTTGGCACCGGTGAATTTCACCCGCAACAGACGCGCCCGGTGCAAAACGGCGCCCTCGAGATTCGCGCCGGACAAATCCGCCTCCGACAGGTCGCGTCGTTTCAGTGCGGCACGTTCCAGCGCACAGCTCCGGCATGACTTGCTGTTGCCCGCGAGAAAATCGGCTGCGGTTTGCGCCCATGCCGCGTTGCCGGGCAGCCAGAGGCAGAACGCCAGCAGCGGCGCTGCCGCAAGCCTGAAACAGCGATGCCGGATCGTGGTTGCTTTCATCGGTCGCGCATCATGACATGTTTCCCCGCCGGCACCAGGGCAACACGTTGTGAAGGGACCAGGGACCGCCTACGCTCCGCGCGCATGCCGGATCGCCCCACCATGCCGTGCCGTCTGCTTCAGCGCCTCGCTGCCAGCCTTCCTCCCGGTCTCGCCGCGGCGTGGTTGGTGTGCGCATCGTCTGCCTTTGCGGCGCCGGACAACCGCACAGGCGACCGGCCGACGCGACGCGAAGTCTGGGATCTGCGGCTCGGATCGCAGATCGAGGCATTGCCCGACGAGTTCATCGACTATGCCTGCGGCACCAATGGCGGGCCGCCGTCGACGCCGCTCAACGGCTGGCGCGAGGTCAGGCGCTGCCGGCCGGAGGCGAACGGGCTGCGGGAAGTCTACTTCCGCTATGACGACGAACTCGAATACTGGGCCAAGGCCAACAACCTGCTGGCGCAGATGGAGCAATATTCCGGCACCAAGACCTACGGTTTTCCCGTCACGGTCTCGGCCTTGATCGACGACGGCGGAACGCTGCGCGGCATCCGCCTCGTCAGCGACCCCCGCGGCGACACGCAGAACCGCGACGAGGCCTATCTGCTGCGCAACTTTCTCACCGCGCGCTTCGGGCGCGACGGCTGGGCCTGCGAAAGCCTGCCGCCCGACGACGGAGAGACACCGGTCGACGGTATCTTCGTGAAAGAGCGCTGTCGGAAGGACCTCGAAGCCAAGACCGCGGCCGCGCTCACCACGCGGCATCTGCGCAAGGCCGGCCAGAGCCAGTTCGATCCGCGCACCGGCCGCGAGACGGCGGGACAATTCGAAAGCTCGGTGCGGTTCGAGTTGGTGCAGAAGTAGCCGAGCGCCGGACGAGCAGCGAAATCGGTCTGCTCCCTCTCCCGCGCGCCCCGGGCTTGCCCGGGTCGCGTTTAGATCGCGCAAGTCGGGCAAGCCCGACTTGCGTGGGAGAGGGAGCGCATCGAGATTGCGGCCCGATCAGACAAGAGCAGCGGTCCGCACGCGCGCGCTCACTTGCCCACGAAGGTCGCTAGAATGTAGTCGGCAAGCGCGGCGATTTCGCGTTTGTTCAGGCTGGTCGAGTGCGGATCGGGCGGAATGTTCTTGCCGAGGTCCTCGGCGGAAAGGCCGTAACAGTCCTTGGCTTCGTAGGCATATTTGTCGAAGTGCGGCATTTCGGAACTGGGCCGGCCACAGGCAATCACTTCGACCAGCTGCTCGCGGTCGAGCCGGGTCTTGTGCAGATCCGGCGCCTTGCCCGGCGAGCGTGGATCGCCGCGGCCGTCGCCGTTCACGCCGTGGCAGAACTGGCAGTCGGCCTTGTCCTGATAGAGGCGCTGGCCGAAGGACGGGTCCTGGGCGCAGGCCAGATCGGCACAAAGCAGCAGTGCCGCCAACGCAATGGCCTGACGTGCCGGCATCGACGGCATCGGAACGAGCATCGTGGGCAACCCGGTTGATCAGTCAGCCTGATTGATCGGCGCAAGGCCGGGACCCATTCCCAACGTCAGCGTGTCATGGGTCGCCCGGCATGTCGCCGCCCCGCCATGCTACTCGGCGTGCCGGTGCCGGGTAGGCCCAAGATCGCATACCTGGCGATCACGGCAGAAGATGCGAAGCCGACCTGAAGAAGCTGGGATTACACCTGCCGCTCGACCATCATGCGCTTGACCTCGGCGATGGCCTTGGCCGGGTTGAGGTTCTTGGGACAGGCTTTGGCGCAGTTCATGATGGTGTGGCAGCGGTAGAGCCGGAACGGGTCCTCGAGATTGTCGAGGCGGTGCCCGGTCGCTTCGTCGCGGCTGTCCTGCAGCCAGCGGTCGGCCTGAAGCAGGGCGGCCGGGCCGAGGAAGCGTTCGCTGTTCCACCAGTAGCTCGGGCACGCGGTCGAACAGCACGCGCACAGAATGCACTCATAGAGACCGTCGAGCTTCTGACGATCCTCATGGCTCTGCCTCCACTCCTTTTGCGGAGTCGGCGAGGTGGTCTGCAGCCACGGCTCGATCGAGGCGTGCTGGGCATAGAAGTTGGTGAGATCGGGCACCAGGTCCTTCACCACCGAGAGGTGCGGGAGCGGGTAGATCTTCACCGCACCTTTGACATCCGCCATCGCCTTGGTGCAGGCGAGCGTATTGGTGGCGTCGATATTCATGGAGCACGACCCGCAGACGCCTTCGCGGCAGGAGCGACGGAAGGTCAGGGTCGGGTCGATGTTGTTCTTGATCCAGATCAGCGCGTCGAGAACCATCGGTCCGCAATCGCCGCAGTCGACGTAGTAGGTATCCATGCGCGGGTTTTTCCCGTCGTCGGGATTCCAGCGATAGATCTTGTATTCGCGCACGTCATGCGCGCCGCTGGGATAAGCCCAGGTCTTGCCTTCGGTGACCTTGGAGTTCTTGGGCAGGGTGAATTGGGCCATTACTATTTGTGCCTTCCAACGCCTCGCGTTCTCGTCAGTACACCCTGGCCCTCGGCTCGATATACGACACCTCGTTGGTGAGCGTATAGGCGTGCACCGGCCGGTAGTCGATGGTGACGACGCCTTTCGGGTCGATCCAGGACAGCGTGTGCTTCATCCAGTTCTTGTCGTCGCGCTCGGGGAAATCCTCGCGTGCATGCGCCCCGCGGCTCTCGGTGCGGTTTCGCGCGGAGTCCATGGTGACGATGGCCTGCACGATCAGGTTATCGAACTCGAGGGTCTCGACCAGGTCCGAGTTCCAGATCAATGAACGGTCCGTGACCTTGATGTCGGGAACGCCGGCGTAGACCTCATGAATGAGCTTGTGCCCTTCTTCCAGCACCTCGGCGGTGCGGAACACGGCGCAATTGTTCTGCATCACTTTCTGCATCCTGAGACGCAGTTGCGCCGTCGGCGTCTTGCCGGAAGCGTGCCGGAACTTGTCGAGACGCGCGAGCGCGCGGTCGGCCGAGTCCTTCGGCAAATCCGGATGGCTGTCGCCCGGGCGCAGAATCTCGGCGCAGCGCAAGGCCGCGGCACGGCCGAACACCACCAGGTCGATCAGCGAGTTCGAGCCGAGACGATTGGCCCCGTGCACCGACACGCACGCCGCTTCGCCGAGCGACATCAGGCCGGGCACGATGGAATCGTCATTGCCGTTCTTCTTGGTCAGTGCCTCGCCACGATAGTTCGTGGCGATGCCGCCCATGTTGTAGTGCACGGTCGGCACGATCGGGATCGGATCGCAGGTGAGGTCGACGCCGGCGAAAATCCGCGCGGATTCCGAAATTCCCGGCAGGCGCTCGTGCAGCACCGCCGGATCGAGATGATCGAGGTGCAGATGGATGTGGTCCTTGTGCTTGCCGACCCCGCGGCCCTCGCGAATCTCGATGGTCATGGCGCGCGAGACGACGTCGCGTGACGCGAGATCCTTGGCGGAGGGAGCGTAGCGCTCCATGAAACGTTCGCCCTCCGAGTTGACGAGATAGGCGCCCTCCCCGCGCGCGCCTTCGGTGATCAGGCAGCCGGCGCCGTAGATGCCGGTCGGATGGAATTGCACGAATTCCATGTCCTGCAGCGGCAGACCGGCGCGCAGCACCATGGCGTTGCCGTCGCCGGTGCAGGTATGCGCCGAGGTGCAGGAGAAATACGCGCGCCCGTACCCGCCGGTGGCGAGGATCGTCATATTGGCGCCGAAACGATGGATCGTGCCGTCGTCGAGCTTGAGGGCGACGACGCCGCGGCAGCGGCCTTCTTCATCCATGATCAGATCGATGGCGAAGAACTCGATGAAGAACTCGGCGGCGTGACGCAGCGCCTGCCCATACATCGTATGCAGCATGGCGTGACCGGTGCGGTCGGCCGCGGCGCAGGTGCGCTGCGCGGTCCCCTTGCCGTAATGGGTCGTCATGCCGCCGAACGGACGCTGATAGATTTTGCCGTCGTCCTCCCGGCGCGAGAACGGCAGGCCCCAATGTTCGAGCTCGTACACCGCCTCGGGGGCGCTCCGGCACATGTATTCGATCGCGTCCTGGTCGCCGAGCCAGTCGGCGCCCTTGACGGTGTCATACATGTGCCAGCGCCAGTCATCCTCGCCCATATTGCCGAGCGCGGCGGCAATGCCGCCCTGCGCCGCGACCGTATGAGAGCGGGTGGGAAACACCTTGGTGATGCAGGCCGTCCGCAGCCCCGCCTCGCTGCAGCCGACCACGGCGCGCAAGCCGGCACCGCCGGCGCCGACCACCACCACGTCGTAACTGTGATCCTCGATCGGATAGGCGCGGCCGTTGGTGGCCGGATTGGGTGTGCCGTTGGTAGCCACGGGTCAGACCTTGAAGCTGAGCATGAGGATGGCAAAGGCGGAGGCGAGCCCGACTGCGACGGCGAAGAACGTGTTCGCCATGAGCAGGGCCAGCTTCGCCGTCTCGTCGTGCACGTAATCTTCGATGATGACCTGCATGCCGATGCGCATATGCGTGGTGATCGACAGGATGAACAGCAGCATGACCACGGCGACCAGCGGCGAGCCGAGGATCTGCACCACCGCGGCATGATTGCGACCGAGCAGACCCACCACGATGAACACGAAGCCGATGACCAGCGGCACGTTGGCGACTGCGGTCAGGCGCTGGCGCCAGAACTGCTCGGTGCCGGATTTGGCCGCGCCCAGGCCGCGCACGCGCCCGAGCGGCGTGCTCATCTTGCCCGCAACCATCAGCGCGACCCTCCCATGAACAGGTAGCCCACGATCCAGATCACGATGGTGAGGCTGACCGAGCCGACGACGCTGGCCACGGCCAGCCACTCCCGCTCGTGGGGCCCGAAGCCGCGCCCGGTATCCCAGATCAGATGCCTGATGCCCCCCAGCATGTGATGCATCAGGGCCCAGGTATAGCCGAACAGGATGATCCGGCCCACGAACGAGTTCATGAACGAGCCGATGCCGGCATAGGCGTTGGGACTTGACGCCGCCGCGATCAGCCACCACGCCACCAGCAGCGTGCCGAAATAGAGGCTCGCACCGGTGACGCGATGGACGATGGACATCGTCATCGTCAGCGTGGGCTTGTAGATGAAAAGATGCGGCGACAGCGGCCGTTCAACGGGCGCCTTGGTCTCGGCCATTGTTTTTCTCCGTTCCCGCCCGCGCGCCGTCCGCTACCGTTCCTAGCCAATGTTGCAGCGCGCTGCAATCAGGGCGGATCGCTTCGATCCTTTCGTCAACCACGAATATGATACCCAACGTTCTGGCGGACAATAGGTTTTTGGCGTAGCTTTCCTTCGTCAAACTCGAAGGCAAATAGCCGCCACAACCCCAAGTGCCCATGCGGTTCGACCTCACAGATCTGAGCCTGTTTCGCCACGTGGTCGAAGCCGGCAGCATTACCGGCGGGGCGCAGCGCGCCCATCTCGCGCTGGCCGCGGCCTCCACGCGTATTCGCCACATGGAGGAGGCTTTGGGCGCGGCGCTGCTCGTGCGCGGACGTCAGGGCGTGACCCCGACCCAGGCCGGGCGCACCCTGTTGCAGCATGCGCGCGCGATCCTGCGCCAGGCCGAGCGGCTGCGCGAGGATCTCGGCGCCTATGCGGGCGGCCTCGCCGGCCAGATCAGGGTGCTCTCCAACACCAATGCCCTGACCGAGTTCCTGCCCGAGGCGCTGAGCTCGTTCCTGTCGACACATCCCAATGTCAGCGTCGATCTCGAGGAACGGCTGAGCGACGAGATCGTGGGGCTCATTGCCGAAGGGGTTGCAGATCTCGGCATCGTCGCCGCCACCGTCGATGCAAGCACGCTGGAAACCTATCCCTTTCGCAAGGATCGGTTCGTGTTGGTGGTCGCACGCAATCATCCGCTCGCGAAGCGCTCGAAGATTTCTTTCGCGGAGGTGCTGGACCACGACTTCGTCGGTCTGGACCGCGCCAGCGCGCTCCAGCGTTTCCTCGCGGATAAAGCCGCGCGCATCGGACAGCCGCTGCGGTTGCGCGTGCAGCTGCGCAGCTTCGATGCCGTATGCCGCCTGGTCGAGTGCAATGTCGGGATCGGCATCGTGCCCGAGACCACCGCGCGCCGCGTGGCGCGCGCGATGGCGATCGTTCCGGTGGCGCTGACCGATGCCTGGGCCGTGCGCGAGCTCACGATCTGCATCCGCAGCTTCGACGAGCTGCCGCCCTATGCACGCCAGCTGGTCGAGCACTTGCGCAGACCGGCGTAGGGGCGAGTAGCGAGTAGATGTCGCTTCGCTATTTCGCTATTCCCTATTCGCCCCTCGCGCGCTATCGCGGCATCAGCGCCCAATAGTCGAGATCGAGCAGGACGGCGGGGTCATCCTCCTTGCCGGACTTGAGCGGAAAGTCCGCACACGGATGATCCTTGGTGGCGACGGTGCGCAGCCGCAGCGCGCCGACATCGTCCCGCCCCGGCACGTCCGCCTTGGCGAGCACTTCGGACCAGGCGAACACGGTGGCGCCGGCAAACAACGGCGACACGTGCCGCCCGCCGTTGATCGCCGCGATGTGGAAGGCATTGGCCAGCCCGTTGAAGGAGAGCGCGCGCGCAAGCGAGATCACGTGACCGCCATAGATGAGCCGGCGCGCGAAGCGGCCCTGCGCCGCCGAATACTGGTCGAAGTGGATGCGCGCGGTGTTCTGATAGAGCCGCGTTGCAATCTGGTGTTCGGCCTCCTCCACGGTCATGCCGTCGACGTGGTCGATCTTCTCGCCGACGGCGTAGTCGCCGAAGCGGCTGGGGCTGCCGGCGAGCGTGAAGTCGTAGGCCGCGACATCGATCCGCGGACAGGCGTCGCCGAGCGTGCTCGGCAGCACCGCATCGAGCAGGCGCGGCACATGATCGCCGGGGACCGGCGCCGTCTCGTCGCGCTTGCGCACCATCACCCAACGGACGTATTCGAGCACCTTGCTGCCGTCCTGCTTGCAGCCGGTCGAGCGCACGAACACGATGCCGGTCTTGCGGCTGGAGTTCTCCTTGAGACCGATCACCTCGGACACCGCGGTGAGGGTGTCGCCGGGATAGACCGGCGCGAGCACCCGACAGGCGGCGTAACCGAGATTGGCAACGGCGTTGAGCGAGATGTCCGGCACGGTCTTGCCGAACACCACATGGAAGACAAGCAGGTCGTCCACCGGCGAGCGCGGATAGCCGATCGCCCGCGCGAAAACGTCCGACGACTGCACCGCGAAACGGGGACCGAACAGGCCATTGTAGAGGGCGACGTCACCGACCGTTATGGTGCGCGGGGTCGCGTGCTTGATGATCTGGCCGATGCGAAAGTCTTCAAAGAAATTGCCAGTGCCGGTCTTCGACATATTCCTCACCAGATTGTTGCCGGCGGCGGTTCGAACCGTGCGTCCGCCGCGCCGGCGCTCACGTAGCTCGTTCAGGGACTTGGCGGCACGGGAACGTGAAACGACCAGCCTGCCGGAGTTTGCTATAGATCACCTGCAATTGCCTGCAAGAGTTGCGCCAAAGAGATGGGCAAAAGAGTTGTGTCATGTCGATCGAAGCCACCCATGATCAGGTACTGACGCCGGCCGCGCCCGCGCGTGCGGTCATACATCCGGTCTGGGTGCGGGTCACCCACTGGATCAATGTCGTGGCCATGATCGTCATGATCGGCTCCGGGTGGGAGATCTACAACGCTTCGCCCCTGTTCCCGTTCGTGTTTCCGCGCGGGATCACCCTCGGAGGCTGGCTTGCGGGCGCGCTGCTCTGGCACTTCGCGGCGATGTGGCTGCTGGCGGTGAACGGTCTCGTTTATATCGTGCTCGGTGTCCTGACCGGTCGATTCCGGCGCAAGCTCGTCCCGATCCGTCCGGCTGACGTGCTGTCCGATGCCAGGGCCGCGCTGACCGGAAAGCTCAACCACGATGATCTCTCGGTCTACAATGCGGTCCAGAAGCTGCTTTATCTCGGCGTCATCCTGGCCGGCATCGTCATCGTTCTGTCGGGTCTCGCGATCTGGAAGCCGGTGCAACTGCAGGAGCTGACCGCCCTGTTCGGCGGTTACGATGCCGCCCGCTACGTGCACTTCTTCGCGATGGCGACAATCGTGGGATTTCTGATCGTCCACGTGATCATGGCGCTGGTGGTGCCGAAGTCGCTGCGCGCCATGATTACCGGGCGCTAGAGCATGATCCCGAAAAGTGGATACCGGTTTTCGGAAAAGATCATGCTCCGGCAATAAGGAGACAACAAGATGTCACGCATTCGAGCAAATCCGCCCGGCGTCGATCCCAGGCTCCTGATCAAGGACGCGGCGAAACTCATGCCCGCGCCCACGCGGCGCCTGTTCCTGCGGGGCGGCGCGAGTCTTGGAGCGCTGGCCTTTCTCACCGGCTGCGACATCATCGACGGGCCGTCGGCCGAGCACGTGCTGACGAAGATTTCCTATCTCAACGACCGCGCGCAGGCCTGGCTGTTCAATCCGAACAAGCTCGCCCCGACCTATCCCGAGAGCGCGATCACGCGTCCGTTCCCCTTCAATGGGTACTATCCGGAAGACGAGGCGCCCGAGGTCGACAAGGACGATTACAAGTTCGAGGTCGGCGGCATGGTGGACAACAAGAAATCATGGACGCTGGACGAGCTCTACGCCCTGCCGCAGGAAACCCAGATCACCCGCCACATCTGCGTGGAAGGCTGGAGCGCGATCGGCAAGTGGACCGGCACCCCGCTGCGCGAGTTCCTCCGGCGCGTGGGGGCCGATACGCGCGCCAAATATGTCTGGTTTCGCTGCGCCGAAGGCTATTCCACCTCGATCGACATGCCGACCGCGCTGCATCCGCAGACGCAGATGACGTTCAAGTTCGACGACCAGATCCTGTCGCGCAAGTACGGCTTCCCCATGAAGGTGCGCATGCCGACCAAGCTCGGCTTCAAGAATCCCAAATACGTGATGGAAATGGCGGTCACCGACAAATATCTCGGCGGCTACTGGGAAGACCAGGGCTACAACTGGTTCAGCGGAAGTTGACGACCGCCGGATACGTGCACCCGAGCACCCACGTTTGGACGAGCCGGCACCGCGCGAGATCACGACGCTCGCTTGGCGCCCTCATCGTCACCGGGCGCCTCGGTGATCAGCCGCGCGCCACGCTGGAACGTGATGTAGTCCCACAACCACGTGAACGCCACGATGAACCGGTTCTTCACCCCGATCAGGAAGTAGATGTGGGCCACGCTCCAGAACAGCCATCCGACGAAACCCTTGAGATGCAGCCTGCCGAATTTCACCACCGCGGCCCGCCGCCCGATGGTCGCGAGGTCGCCGAGGTGGCGATAACGGAAGGCCGGCAAGGACCTGCCGGCGACCCGCGCGGCGATGAGCCGGCCGACATACACACCCATTTGCTTGGCGGCGGGCGCCACGCCGGGCACCAGTTGTCCCGCTTTGTCCCGGACCTCCGCCGCATCGCCGATCACGAAGACGTCCGGCTGGCCGGCCACTGAGAGGTCCGCACGCACGATCACCCGCCCGGCGCGATCGTGCTCGGCGTTCAGCCAGCGGGCCGCCGGCGAAGCAACCACCCCGGCAGCCCAGATGATGGTGCCGGCGTCGATCCGACCATGATCGAGGTCGACACCGCCCTGATGACAATTCGTGACGCGCGTCGAGGTCCGCACATCGACGCCCATCCGCGTCAGCGCGCGCGCGGCATAGTCCGACAGATCCTCCGGCAAGGTGGGCAGCACGCGCGGGCCGGCTTCGAGCAGGATGATGCGGGATGTGCGCGGGTCGATCCGCCTGAAATCATTGGCCAGCGTCTGGCGTGCGATGTCGGCGATCGCTCCCGCCATTTCGACGCCGGTTGCGCCGCCGCCGACGATGACGAAGGTGAGCAGACGCTGCCGCTCGGCGTCGTCGTGCGTGAGCTCGGCCTGCTCGAATGCCAGGAGAATGCTGCGGCGAATGCGGGTCGCGTCTTCGATGCGCTTGAGTCCCGGGGCGACGCTCTCCCACTCGTCGTGACCGAAATAGGAATGCATGGCGCCCGTGGCGATCACCAGATAGTCGTAAGGCATCGGACCGGCGGTGGTTTCAACCCGCCGCCCAGCCGTATCCACGCCGGTGACGTCGGCCATCAATACCGTCGCGTTCCATTGCTGCCGCAAGATATGCCGGATCGGCCATGCGATCTCCGCCGGCGACAGCGCGGCGGTCGCCACCTGATAGAGCAGCGGCTGAAAACAATGGTAGTTCTGGCGATCGATCAGGGTCACGTCGACGGGAGCGCGGGCGAGGGTTTTCGCCGCCACCAGTCCGCCGAAGCCTGCACCGACAATGACGACCTTCGGTCGCTCTTGCGCCATGTGCTTCATCCTTTCCTGCAATCGGACGCTACCACACTGCGCGCGAGCTCGTGACCCCGCGCCGATGCATCGGTGTCCCGGCCACGGTACCGGCGTCTCTTGCAAAGACCTGCCCCGGCCTTTAGCAATCCACGCATCCGCGCCAGCGACGAGGGCAACACATGGCGACCTACAAGCTCCTGCTTCTTCCCGGCGACGGCATCGGGCCGGAGGTGATGGCCGAGGTCAAGAAACTCATCACCTGGATGAACGCGCGCGGCATGGGGCGGTTCGAGACCGAGGAAGGGCTCGTCGGGGGTAGCTGCTATGACGCTCACAAGGTCGCGATCACCGACGAGACCATGGCCAAGGCGCACGCGGCCGACGCCGTGATCTTCGGCGCGGTCGGCGGACCGAAATGGGACAGCGTCCCATATGACGTTCGGCCGGAGGCCGGACTGCTGCGGTTGCGCAAGGATCTCGGCCTGTTCGCGAATATCCGGCCCGCGATCTGCTATCCCGCGCTGGCGGATGCGTCGAGCCTCAAGCGCGAGGTGGTGGACGGGCTCGACATCATCATCCTGCGGGAACTGACCGGTGGGGTCTATTTCGGCGAGCCCAAGACCATCACCGACCTCGGCAACGGCCAGAAGCGCGCGGTCGACACCCAGGTCTACGACACCTACGAGATCGAGCGCATCACCCGCGTCGCCTTCGAGCTCGCGAAGAAACGCCGCAACAAGGTCACGTCGATGGAGAAGCGCAACGTGATGAAGACCGGCGTGCTCTGGCACGAGGTCGTCAACCAGCTGCATGCGCGCGAATTCAAGGACGTCGCGCTCGAGCATCAGCTCGCCGACGCCGGCGGCATGCAGCTCGTGCGCTGGCCCAAGCAGTTCGACGTCATCGTCACCGACAATCTGTTCGGCGACATGCTCTCCGACGTCGCGGCCATGCTCACCGGCTCGCTGGGCATGCTGCCGTCGGCATCGCTCGGCGAGCTCGATCCCAAGACCAGAAAGCGCAAGGCGATGTACGAGCCGGTGCACGGCTCCGCGCCTGACATCGCGGGCAAAGGCATCGCCAACCCGATCGCCATGCTCGCCTCCTTCGCCATGGCGCTGCGTTACTCCTTCGACATGGGCAAGGAAGCCGATCTGATCGACCGGGCGATCGCCGCCACGCTCGAAAAAGGGCTGCGCACGGCGGACATCAAATCGGACGGTGCCAAGATCGTGACGACGTCGGAGATGGGTGACGCGGTCATCGCAGAGATCGACAAACTGGCGGCATGACCTCGCTGCGGGCCAAGCGGGCGTCAGGACTGGTGCAATGATTCAATGGCGTCGGAGTCGGCTCGCTCTCTGGCTGTCCGCATTGGCGATGGTGATGGCAGTCGACGTCGCCGGCGCGCAGACCGATACCTATCCCAGCCGTCCGGTTCGTCTCATCGTCCCGTTCGCAGCCGGCGGCCTCAACGACGTGGTGGCACGGCTGGTGGCGCCGTATCTGGAGCGGGCGCTGGGGCAGCCGTTCATCATCGACAACCGGCCGGCCGCGAGCGGCATCGTCGGCACCGACGCCACCGCCAAGGCCACCCCGGACGGCTACACGCTGCTGATGGTTGCCTCGAGCTTCACTGTCATTCCGGCCACCCATCAGAAGGTGCCCTATGATGCCCAGCGCGATCTCGCGCCGATCGTGATGGTGGCCAAGAATGCGCTGCTGTTTCTGGTCAACCCCAAGGTGCCGGCCAAGTCGCTGGCGGAATTCGTAGCGCTGGCGAAAGCCGATCCGGGCAAGTTCAATTACGCCTCGCCGGGCGCGGCGACCCAGACTCATCTCGTAGTGGAGCTGTTCAGCCAGCGCGCCGGCATCAAGCTGCAGCACATTCCCTATCGCGGCGGCGCGCCCGCCATGACCGCGATGGTCGCGGGTGACACCCAGTTCACCGCGATCTCGACGCTGCTGTCGCTGCCGCAGATCCAGAGCGCTGCATTGCGCGCGATCGCGAGCGGAAGTCTTACCCGCGACCCGCAGCTACCCGATCTTCCGACCGTGGCGGAGCAAGGCTTTCCCGGCTTCGAGGCGATCCAGTGGATCGGGCTGCTGACCACCGCAGGCACGCCCACCGAAATCATCGAGCGGCTCAACGCCGAGGTGAACCGCGCGCTGCGCGATCCGGACCTGATCGCCAAGTTCGCGCAGCAGGGCATCTCACCGGCCGGCGGCACGCCCGCGGACTTTCAGCGCACGATCGCCACTGATCTGAGGAATTGGACCGAGACCGCCCGCGCCGCCAACATCAAGGCGGAGTAAGTCCGTATCCCGGCTGCGAACATAACGACCGCAGGCGTGCCCGAGGCCGCCAATGTTAGTCTAAGCGCAGGTCGGTTAGGTGGCCGAGGCAGCTACCACGGATTATAGCCCGGCAGCTGGAACGGCTGCATCATCGGCGAGCGATCCCAGCCGACCTTGCCACCGGTATTGGTGACCGCATTGATCCCGAGCCCGCCATTGCCGCTCGCCGGGAAGGCGTAGTCGGTAAACTTGCGGTCGCCCGGCCGCACCTCGGTCCCGGCATCGAGGAACGAGCGCGGCGCCACGGTCACCCGCGCGCGCGGTTTCGCCGGAGCCCCGCGCGTGGTGGTGTAGACATACTGCTTCTTGGTCTGCGCCTGGGCAGCGGGAACGGCCAGCGCCGTGCCCGCGATCATCGCAGCGCAGAGCCCAGCCGCATAAACCTTGATATTCATGGCGTCCTCATCCGATTCCCTTGATCCATATACTAGTTTTGGTCGTGATGACAGCAGCCGAGACCTCGTGGCGGTCATTCCGTCGGCGGGTGTGTCAAAATTCCCTCTGTCGGGTGCTGGAAAGATCCGTTTAACCTTAACGGCTTCAACGGCGCGAATATTCCGCTAAGCTTGCCGTCCAGAGAAAAAACTACCAGGGAGAACCGCCATGCCGGGCAAGATCGAGCGCTCGATCGACGAACTCTACCAGGACGATCGGGAGCGCGCCGATGCGGTCGCCTTCGGCCGCCGGACCGGCGTCGATCGTCGCGGCTTCCTCGGCGGCACCGGGCTCGCGGCGATGGGGGTCGCGGTCGGCGGCAGCATCCCTTTCGCCGAGTACATGCCGGCCGGGCTCATTCCGGCGGCGCTCATTCCCAGCGCCATGGCCCAGGCCCCGGCGCCAGGCGCGGCGCCCAAGGGACCGCAATATCTCAATTTTCCCGGCAAGGCCGACAAGCTGGTCGTGCTCGGCGAGCGTCCGCTGGTCGCGGAAACACCTGAGCACCTGCTCGACGACGACACCACGCCGATCGATAAGTTCTTCATCCGCAACAACGGCCAGATGCCCGAAGCGGCCAAGGATCCCGACGGCTGGAAGATCGTCGTCGACGGCGAGGTGAACCAGAAGCTCGAACTGACCCTCGCCGAGCTGAAAGCCAAGTTTCGGCCGGTCACGCGGCGTCTGGTGCTCGAATGCGGCGGCAACGGCCGCTCGTTCTTCGCGACGCAGGCGCGCGGCAACCAGTGGACCAACGGCGGTGTCGGCTGCGCCGAATGGACCGGCGTGCGGCTCGTCGACGTGCTCAAGGCAGCCGGGGTCAAGCCCTCCGCCGTCTTCACCGGAAACTACGGCGCCGACCGCAGTCTCGCCGACGCCAGCAAGGATGCGATTTCGCGTGGCGTCCCCATCAAGAAGGCGCTCGATGCCAACAACCTCATCGTGTTCGCCATGGACGGACAGCCGCTGCCGCACGTTCACGGCGGGCCGGTGCGGCTGATCATGCCGGGCTGGCCCGGCTCGGTGTCGTCGAAATGGCTCACCCGCATCTGGCTGCGCGACAAGGTGCACGACGGCCCGGGCATGGGGGGCACCTCGTACCGGGTCGCCATCAACCCGATGGTGCCGGGCGACCGGGCTGACGAGAAGAACTTCAGGGATCTCGAATCGATGCCGGTGCGCTCGATCATCACCAGCCCGATGAACGGCACGAGCTTCGGCAAGGACGTGCGCGAGGTGAAGCTGCGCGGCGCCGCCTGGGCCGGCGACCTGACGGTGCGCCGCGTCGACATCTCGACCGACTTCGGGGCGACCTGGAAACAGGCCCGGCTCTCGGCGCCCAAGAACCCCTACGACTGGCAGCGCTGGACCGCGACGGTGAAGCTGCCGAGCGAGGGCTATTACGAGATCTGGACACGCGCGACCGATTCGCGCGGCGTCATGCAGCCGCATGTGGCGGGCAACTGGAATCCGCAGGGCTATGGCGCCAATCCGATGCACCGGATCGCGATTCGCATCGCATGACGCGGTCGCGTGCCATCTGCGCCCTCGCATTGGCCACACTGGCGCTCGCGGCAGGTCCGGTCGCGGCGCAGGCCCCGGCCTTCACGCCGCGGGACGAGAGCCCGGAGGACTATCCGGCCGCCGCCGGGCGCGAGCAGGCGTTTTATGCCTGCACGCCCTGCCACGGATTCAAGATTGTCGCGCAGCAGGCCCAGACACGTCTGCAGTGGAACGACACTCTCGACTGGATGACACAGCGGCACGCGATGCCGCGGCCGAGCGACAACGACCGCAAAGTGCTGCTCGACTATCTCGAGGCGGCGTTCCCGGCCCGCGCACCGCGCGGATGGCAGAATCCATTCCAGAAATGAGCGGCGTCTCCCGCAATGGGTTGAAGCGCTGATCCGGAACCGATGCGACCCGGGACGCCCCGCGCCGCTGACCTCCTGCCGACGCGGGAAGTCGCCGTCGGCCCTTGAATCGACGTTGTCATGGCCCACTTTCTCGCCTAGAGCATGGCGCCGGGAAGTCACCGACTTTTCGGACCAGATCATTCGACCAGGCAGACGCTCAGGGAGAAATCGCGCGTCGGCGATTTCTCCCGGACATGCCTGCGCCGCCCGGGTCGCGGAGCGGAAGCTTTCGGAGAATTGGCAATGGGTTACAGGGTCGCGGTGGTTGGTGCCACGGGCAATGTCGGGCGCGAGATGCTGAACATCCTCGCCGAGCGGGCCTTTCCCGCCGACGAGGTGGTGGCGCTCGCCTCGCGGCGCAGCCTGGGGACCGAGGTCAGCTTCGGCGACAAGGTGCTCAAGGTGAAAACACTCGAGCACCACGACTTCTCCGACGTGGACATCTGCCTGATGTCGGCGGGCTCCGCGGTATCGAAGGAGTGGTCACCCAAGATCGCGGCGGCGGGAGCGGTCGTGATCGATAATTCCTCGTGCTGGCGCTACGACGCCGACGTTCCGCTGGTCGTGCCCGAGGTCAACGCCGACGCGGTCGCGGGCTTCCGCAAGAAGGGCATCATCGCCAACCCGAACTGCTCGACCGCGCAGCTCGTGGTCGTGCTCAAGCCGCTCCACGACAAGGCCAAGATCACCCGCGTGGTGGTCGCGACCTATCAATCGGTCTCGGGTGCCGGCAAGGAGGCGATGGACGAGCTGTTTTCCCAGACCAAGTCGGTCTTCGTGCTGGACGAAATCGCGCCGAAGAACTTTCCCAAGCGCATCGCCTTCAACGTGATCCCGCAGATCGATGTGTTCCAGGACGACGGCTTCACCCGGGAAGAGTGGAAGATGGTGGTCGAGACCAAGAAAATCCTCGACCCCAAGATCAAGGTGGTCGCCACCTGCGTGCGCGTTCCGGTCTTCGTCGGCCACTCCGAGGCCGTGAACATCGAGTTCGAGAATCCGATCACGGCGGACGAAGCGCGCGAGCTGTTGCGCAACGCGCCGGGTTGTCTGGTCATCGACAAGCGCGAGGCCGGCGGCTACGCGACGCCGTTCGAGGCCGCGGGCGAGGACGCGACCTATGTCAGCCGTATCCGCGAGGATGCGACGGTGGAAAATGGCCTCGTGCTGTGGTGCGTATCGGACAATCTGCGCAAAGGGGCCGCGCTCAACGCCATCCAGATCGCGGAGTGTCTGATCAACCGCAAGCTCATCGAGGCCAAGCGCAAGGCGGCGTAATTCGCCGCCTTGCGCGTGTTGCCGCGATTTAGTCTCCCGTGACGTTGCGGGAGATCAGGCCGCCTTGCCCCTGGCGAGAGCGTGTACGTCGCTCGTGGTCAGGGCGTTGCCGCCGATCCCCCAGTCGCCGCTTTCGACTTCCTCGATCGTGACCCAGGTCACGCCGCGCATGTTCTCGCCTTCGACCGAGACCATGGCGTCGGTCAGCTTGTTGATGATCTGTCGCTTCTGGTCCTTGCTGAAAACGTCCTTGATGACGCGAACCTGGATGAGCGGCATCTGATTCTCCTCTGATTTGTTTGCGAGTTTATTCGTAGGAACGAACCGCAAATTGATCGGGCGCGCTGGCCCATTGCTTGACACGTTGCGGTTAATGCCAGACACTTCGAAGTACAGACATGGACAGTTTTCATGTTGCTTGGCGCGACTGTACTGGTGCCGAGACCGGGCCAGTCCGCGGAGGAGGTGACGCGTGCTGTCCCTGGCATTGAGCGCGGACGGTCCGCTGGTCGACCAGATCGTCACCGGCATCAAGCGGCAGATCGACGACCGGCTGCTGCGCCCCGGCACGCGGCTGCCGTCGATCCGCAGCTTCGCCGGAAGCCACGATGTCAGTCGGTTCACCGTGGTCGAGGCCTATGATCGCCTGGTCGCGATGGGCTATCTGCAGCTCGCGCCGCGGCGCCGGCTTCTATACGGCGCGGCGCGCACCGAGACCTCGCAGCCGGCGCCGTCGACGGACCATAAGCGCAACGAGGAGCTGGTCTGGCTGATCCGGCGACTGCTGGAAGCCGGCGAGGATACGATCCTTGCCGGCGGGCCGTGGCTGCCCAATTCCTGGCTCGACGAGGCCGGCATCCGGCAAAGCCTCAACGTGCTGGCGCGCAAGAACGGCGCCTACCTGCTCGAATACGGCAACCCGTTCGGCTATCTGCCGCTGCGCGAGCACCTGGCCCTGCTGCTCGCCGAACTCGGTATCACCGCCCAGCCCGGCCAGATCCTGCTGACGCATGGTACCAGCCAGGCGCTCGAGCTCGTCATCCGCTATCTGCTCAAGCCGGGCGACGCGGCGCTGGTGGACGATCCCGGCTATTACAACATGTTCGGGAACCTGCGGCTGCAGCGGCGTGCAGATGCTGGCGGTGCCGCGCAATCCGGACGGACCGGATATCGCGACGCTGGAGGAACTCGCCGCCGCAGCACCGTCCGAAGGTCTACTTCACCCAGTCGGTGATGCAGAATCCGACCGGCAGCGACATGAGCCCGCATGTCAGCTTCAAGGTTCTGCAGGCCGCGGAACGCCACGGCTTCTTCGTCGTGGAGGACGACATCTTCTGCGATCTGCAGGTGAAGGCGACGCCGCGATTGGCCACACTCGATCAACTCAACCGCGTCATCTACGCGCGCAGCTTCTCCAAGACGCTGTCGGGCAGCTTGCGCGTCGGATTCGTCGCCTGCGCTCAGCCCATCGCCAACGAGCTGGCCGACATCAAGATGCTGACCAACATAACGACCTCGCAGTTCACCGAGCGTCTCATCTACCTGATGCTGGTCGATGGCCATTACCGCAAATACCTTGCGCGGCTGCACGAGCGGCTCGATGCGGCGCGCATCAACGTGGTGCATGCGTTCGAGGAGATCGGGCTCGAAATCTTCACCGAGCCGAATTCCGGGATGTTCATCTGGGCGCGGTTCCCGCAGGTCGAGGACGCCCTGCCGCTGGCGGAAGCGGCCGCGCGCGACGGCATCATGCTCGCGCCCGGCGCCGTGTTCCGTCCGCACCTCGAGCGCTCGCCGTGGATGCGGTTCAATGTCGCCGTGTGCGAAGAGCCACGGGTGCAGCGCTGGCTGCGGCAGGCGGCGACCGAGGCGCGGACGTGAGCTCGACGCTCACGCCCAGATCGCCATCGGCAGGCCGCACGCATCGCGCGCGGGCGGATCGGGAAACGGTCGCGCCAGCCCGGCATGAATGCGCCGCGCAATGGCGGCACAGGCGAGCGCGTCCAGCAGGTCGTCGGGGCCGGCGCCCTTGGGCGGCGCGCCGTTCACCAGCTCGGCCGCAAAGCCGGTCGCGAGCAGGAGCCCCCGCCGCAGGGCGAGTCCCGGGTCGTAGCATCGGCCCTTGACCTTCTTGGGCTCGCCCAACGGGCGTTCTCCGTTGAGCCGCCAGAACGCGACCTCGGGATGGACCTCGAAGACACGTGCGGCGGCCTGCGCGTCGTCGCGCAGGCACGCGTCAACCTCGCGGATCTTCGGGGCCAGCATGAACAGCTGCTTCGATACCTTGCGCGGCGGCTGCGAACTGGCGAACGCGATCCGGCAGGCCTCGCCGTAGTCCGCGGCCGCGAGCGCGGCCCGCGAAGGGACCGAAAATACCGAGGACTGTCGCGCGCCGAGAAGCGGCCGCACCGCGTTCTCGGCCGCCCTGCCGCCCGGGCCGGCGCGCTCCGGCAGGCCGATCGGAATGTCGACCGCAACGATGCTCGGCGCCTCCGGCGCGGCGAGCACGTCGGCAAAGCGCGGGACGATACGTATGCGTATGTCGCTATCGGCGGCGCGGGCGAATGCCACGACCCAGCCGGTCCGGCAGCCGTCAACACCCGCGAGCCATCGATCATCCAAGATTTTTCGCATCTTTCGAGAGAGTGGCATCGCAGCCATTCGGTCGGTAGGCTAGGCGGTGGATTTGAAGTTTCTATCGTCGTTGCCGCAAACCAAGACGGGATTTCAACATGACCATTCGCCCGCGTCGGAGCGTGCTGTACATGCCGGGCTCCAACGCCCGCGCCATCGAGAAGGCGCGCACCTTGCCGGCCGACGCCGTCATTTTCGACCTCGAGGATTCGGTTGCGCCCGAGGGCAAGGCCGCCGCCCGCCAGCAGGTGTTGAACGCCGTCATCGCCGGCGGGTTCGGTGCGCGCGAGGTCATCATTCGCATCAATGGCCTCGACACCGAATGGTGGCTGGACGATCTCAACGCCGCGGCCAAGGCCAAGCCTGATGCGGTGCTGGTGCCCAAGGTATCGACCCCCGGCCACCTGGAAGACGTGGCCGAACGCCTGGTCGACATCAGCGCCGACCACAAGATCCGGATCTGGGCGATGATGGAAACACCGCTCGCCATGCTCAACGCAGGCGAGATCGCAGCCGCGGCGAGGGACGTCGAGACCAGGCTCGCGGCTTTCGTGATGGGCACCAACGATCTCGCCAAAGACACGCGCGCGAAAATAACCCCTGGGCGCGCACCCATGGTGCCGTGGCTGATGGGCTGCGTGACGGCCGCGCGCGCCCATGGCATCGATATCCTCGACGGGGTCTACAACGATCTCGGCAACGCCGAGGGATTCGCGCGCGAATGCGCCGAGGCGCGCGACATGGGCTTCGACGGCAAGACCCTCATTCATCCGAATCAGATCGGCCCGTGCAACGCTGCCTTCTCGCCGAGCGCGGAGGAGGTGGCCAACGCACGCAAGATCATCGCCGCCTTCAGCTTGCCGGAGAATAAAGACAAGGGCGTCGTCCAGCTCGACGGCCGCATGGTGGAACGGCTGCATGCCGACATGGCACGGCGGACAGTCGCGATCGCGCGGGCGATCGAGGAACGCGACCTTGAGGGCCAATCGGTGGCCTGAATCCGCTGTCATCGCCGGCTTGACGCGCCGCTCCATCATCCCTCAAGAAGCTGGCGAACGATGGGTATGCACGCGCGGCGAGCCCGCGGGTGGCAGCTTCAAGCGGGAAACGCCATGCGCCGATTATGGTTTGTCGTTCTGCTGTGCTCGTTGGCGTTTCCCCGTTGGGCATTCGCCAACGACATCGCACCCGGAGGCACGCTGCGTGCGGTCTATCTTGGCAGCAATCCCGCCCAGGCGGTGCAGGACCGCGCGACCGGCGCCATTCGGGGCGCATCGGCCGATCTCGCGCGCGAACTTGGAAAGCGCATCAATGTGCCGGTGGAGCTCAAGCCTGCCGCCAGCCCCCAAGGCGTGATCGACGCGGTCAGCAGCGGCGCGGCCGATATCGGCTTCGTCGCCTATGAGCCGTCGCGCGCCGGCACGGTCGAATTCTCGCAGACCTACATGCTGGTGCAGCAAAGCTTTCTCGTGCTCGACGGCTCGCCGATCCGGGCGGTCGCCGATATCGATCGCGCCGGACAAGTCATAGCCGGCGTCAGGAACGATTCCATTACGCTCTATCTGAAGCGCAAGCTGAAGCAGGCGACACTGCTCGAAGTCGAAAACAATCCCGCCGGGATCCAGCGTTTGCTGACTGGAAAAGAAATCGACGCCTTTGGCGCCAACCGGCAGCGCCTCACGACGCTGATGGGCGAAACGCCGGGGTCGAGACTATTGCCGGACAGCCTGTTCGGCGTTCCGCAAACCATCATCGTGCCCAAGGGCAGGGCCGACGTTCTGACCGCCGTCAACAGCTTCATCGACGATGTCCGCGCGTCCGGCTTTTTGCAGAACGCGATCGCGAACAGCGGGGTCATCGGCCTGCAGGCGGCGCCGGGAGGCTCCTGGCAGCCGTCGGTTCCGGACTGATCACCGTCCCGTCTCGAGAACACCCATGCCGGGCCGAAACTTGTACGGCGAGGTGCGCGTTATCTCCGCGGACAACAGGAGAACGCATATGCCCGAAATCCGCGAAGACAACGGCGTCGTGACCCAGATCACGACCGTGAAGGTGCAGGCCGACAACCAATCCGAGGTGCTGGAGCTGATGAAAGAGCGCGCCCGCTTCATGGCGAGCCAGCCCGGCTTCGTATCGGTCAGCCTGCATCGCAGCGAAGACGGCAGCCATGTCGTGAATTATGTCCAGTGGAAGGACCGCGAGCAGCTGAAGGCGGCTCACCACTCACCCGAGTTCCGCAAGAAATGGCCGCGGTTCGGCGAGCTGATCAAGGAGGCCGAGCCCTGTCTCTATCAGGTCGCCCACGTGCAGGCGGCGTGACGCGCGATCGCGCGTGCCGGTAGCGCGGACGAAGCGTTAGCGCGTACACGCATGTGGACGCGCTGCGATCATGCCCGCGTTACGCTCTGGTCCTGCAGGTTGCGGTCGAGGCTCGCGCCCAAGTCTCGCGCCCAGGTCTCATGCCCATGCGCGGGCGGTTTTGGACGTCTCCTCGAAGTGCTCGATCTTGTCGTTCTTGACCATGGTCAGTCCGATATCGTCGAGACCGTTGAGCATGCAATGCTTGCGGTGCGCATCGATGTCGAACTTGACGACGCCGCCGTCCGGCCCCCTGATCTCCTGCTTCTCCAGGTCGATCGACAGCGTGGCATTGGCGCCGCGCTCGGCGTCGTCGAACAGCTTCTCCAAATCCTCCGGCGATACCTTGATCGGCAGCACGCCATTCTTGAAGCAGTTGTTGTAGAAGATGTCGCCGAACGAGGTCGAAATCACGCAGCGGATGCCGAAATCCATGAGCGCCCAGGGCGCGTGCTCGCGCGAGGAACCGCAGCCGAAATTGTCGCCGGCCACCAGGACTTTGGCCTTGCGATAGGCCGACTTGTTGAGCACGAAGTCGGGATTTTCGCTGCCGTCGTCGCGATAGCGCTTTTCCGAAAACAGACCCGTGCCCAGCCCGGTGCGCTTGATGGTCTTGAGATACTGCTTGGGGATGATCATGTCGGTATCGACATTGATCATCCTGAGCGGCGCCGCGACGCCTTCGAGCGTGGTAAACTTGTCCATCATCTCACCTGAGCACTTTGGAATTGTTCTGTTTCAGGACGCGAGCGGTGTTTTGTCAAGTGTGAGATCGTATAGCCGGAGACCGTGAATGAAGGAAATGAGAAAAATGCGCGGGGCATGCCTGCTGGTCGGTCTGTTCGCCGTGCTGGCGGGCCCGGCGCGAGCTGAAACCTGGTGCATTCGCGACGCCGGCAGCCCGCCCCCGGGCGCCTGCGTATTCCCGTCGAGCCACGAATGCGGCATGGCGGCGCGAATGAACCCCTTCGGGGGCATTTGCGAGCGTCAGCCGCTCGGATACGGGACCGAGGACAAGGGCATCTCCGGGCGCCGCTCGGCCAAACGCAAGGCAGCCGATCGCTGACGAACGGCCGTGGCGCGCCGGACATGGCGTGAGCGGAGCACCGACGGCGTCAACGCGCCGCCGCCTCGATCGCCGCCATGTCCTCGTCGGAGAGACCGAAGTGGTGGCCGATCTCGTGCACCAGCACGTGGGAAATGATGGTGCCCAGCGCTTCGTCATGCTCGGCCCAGTAGTCGAGGATCGGCCGGCGGTAGAGCCACACCATGTTTGGCATCTGGCCAGACGCGCTTTCCGACCGGAACGGCAGGCCGACCCCCTGAAACAGGCCGAGCAGATCGAATTCGCTCTGCGCTCCCAGTTCGGTCAGCACATCCTCCGTCGGGAAATCATCCACCCGGATGACGAGTCCCTCGCAAAGCGCCCTGAACTTGATCGGAAGCCGGCGAAATGCGGTGTCTGCGAGCGCTTCGAACGCCTCGAGCGAAGGCGCCTTGAGCGTGCGCCACGCGAGCGGGTCGGCAGATGTCGGTTTGGTCATGGCACCAGTTTTAGGCGAGAGCGGGCAGGCGGCCAAGGCGCGCGCGCCTTGCTTGCCCCTCGGACCAATCGACGGCGCAGACGTTGACGGCCGCGCCGCAATGGGCGAGCGTAGGCCAGATCAACGGCTTGAAGAAAAGATGACACGCACAATAACGGTCATCGTCGTCGCGACGGGCGCAGCCATGCTGGGCCTGGCCGCGCCTTCGGCTGGCTTCGCACAGTCCACGTCCGCGCCAAAACAGAACGCCGGTGCGACGGAGTTCTCGGCGCAGTCGCGCCCGGAGCCTGCACGCGCGCGCACGCGCATCCGGGTCACGCCGGTGTTGCCGGACACATCCCCCTACCGGACCTATTCGACGATTTATCCGGTGCCCTACAAATACGAGTATCCCGGTCGCGGCTATGTGCGCCAATGCACCTCGTGGCTCGCGACGGAAAATCGCGTGGCCGGCACCGTCATCACGCCCCAGATGCGCTGCTGGTGGCAGCCCGGCAGCTGAGCCAAAGCGCTGCCCGTTGCGCCGCGCCTGATCGAATGCCGAGCCGCTCGGCGTTCACCGCGACAACAACGTTTCCGGCGGACTGAACCGGCCGCGCTACTTCCACTCCCGCACGTCGACGAAGTGCCCGGCAATCGCGGCCGCGGCGGCCATGGCGGGCGACACCAGGTGGGTGCGGCCCTTGTAGCCCTGGCGGCCCTCGAAATTGCGGTTCGACGTGGAGGCGCAACGCTCGCCCGGAGCGAGCTTGTCGGGATTCATGGCGAGACACATGGAGCAGCCGGGCTCGCGCCATTCGAAGCCGGCCTTGACGAAAATCTTGTCGAGCCCTTCCGCCTCGGCCTGTTCCTTCACCAGACCGGAGCCCGGCACGATCATCGCATTGACGTTGCCGTTGACGCTCTTGCCGTCGACGACCCGGGCGACCGCGCGCAGATCCTCGATGCGCCCGTTGGTGCAGGAGCCGATGAACACGCGATTGAGCGCGATGTCGGTGATTTTCTCGCCGCCCTTGAGGCCCATATAGCCGAGCGAGGTCTCGGCGGCGCGGCGCTTGTTCTCATCCGCGATGTCCTGCGGCTTCGGCACGCAGCCGGTCACGGAAATGACCTGCTCGGGGCTGGTGCCCCAGGTGACGAGCGGCGGGAGCTTGGCCGCGTCGAGCCTGATCTCGCGATCGAAGTTCGCGCCGTCGTCCGAGCGCAGCGTGTCCCAGTAGCGCATGGCCTCGTCCCAGAGCTTGCCTTGCGGGCTCCGCGGCCGGCCCTTGAGATAGGCGAAGGCCTTCTCGTCCGGCGCGATGAAGCCGGCTTTGGCGCCGCCCTCGACCGACATGTTGCACACCGTCATGCGGCCTTCCATGGACAGCGCGCGGATCGCTTCGCCGGCATATTCGAGCGCGTAGCCGGTGCCCCCGGCGGTGCCGATCTCGCCGATGATGGCGAGGATGATGTCCTTGGCGGTGACGCCCGCCGGCAGCTTGCCGTCCACCACCGCGCGCATGTTCTTCGATTTGGTCTGGATCAGCGTCTGCGTCGCCAGCACGTGCTCGACTTCCGAGGTGCCGATGCCGTAGGCGAGCGCGCCGAAGGCGCCGTGGGTCGCGGTGTGGCTGTCGCCGCAGACGAGCGTGGTGCCCGGCAGCGTGAAGCCCTGCTCCGGCCCGATGATGTGGACGATGCCCTGGCGCTTGTCGAACTCGTTGAAATATTCGAGCCCGAACAGCTTGGCGTTTTCGGCGAGATACGCGATCTGCGCCGCGCTTTCCGGATCAGGATTGGGCAGATTGCGGTCGGTGGTCGGCACGTTGTGATCGACCACGCAGAGCGTCTTCTCCGGTGCGCGCACCTTGCGGCCGGAGAGGCGCAGTCCCTCGAACGCCTGCGGGCTCGTCACCTCGTGCACGAGATGGCGATCAATATAGATGAGACAGGTGCCGTCCGGCTGCTCGTCCACCAGATGGTCGTCCCAGATCTTGTCGTAAAGCGTACGCGGCTTGGCCATAGCTGGATGCTCCGGAAATCGCCGTGGTCCTAAGGAATATATAGGATCGGACGGGCCTTTTGGCGCCTTGCGCCGCCCCGAGCCGACGCACCCTCAAGCGCGCAACGCGCCTTGCGCGGGATCGGCCTTGCGCCGCGGCGCCGAATTACTCGGCGGCCTTTCCCGCCACCTCGGCGACATCGTCAGTCGAGCGGTGATCCTGCTTCTCGGCGATGCGGGCAGCCTTGCCACGCAGACCGCGCAGATAATAGAGCTTGGCGCGGCGCACCTTGCCCCGGCGTACCATCTTGATCGAGTCGATCATCGGCGAATAGAGCGGAAAGACGCGCTCCACGCCCTCGCCATAGGAAATCTTGCGCACGGTGAAATTCTCATTGAGCCCCGCGCCCGCGCGGCCGATGCAGACGCCTTCGTAGGCCTGGATGCGGGTGCGCTCGCCCTCCACCACCTTGACGTTGACCAGCACCGTATCGCCCGGGCCAAAATCAGGAATCTCCTTGCCGGTAGAAAGCTTTGCGATCTGCTCTTGTTCGAGCTCATGAATTAAATTCATGGGAAATTCTCCATCGGCAGCGCCGACATGGCAGGCGCGCGGTCTTATTGGTTGTACGGGTCGGGCGAGCTAATACGACACCGGAGAGGCTTTGTCACCCGTCTGGCTCGGGCTTCCGGTCCGGCCGCTTGCGCGGCGGCTTGGCGGAGGCGCCGGCGCGGGCCACATGCGCCGCCCAGAGGTCCGGACGACGCGCGCGGGTGAGCCGTTCCGCCGCGGCGCGCCGCCAGGCGGCGACCTTGGCGTGATCGCCGCAGGTGAGCACATCGGGGATCGGCCGACCCTCCCACAGTTGCGGCCGGGTATATTGCGGGTATTCGAGCAGGCCCTGGGCAAAGCTCTCCTCCGCGCCCGAGGCCTCCTTGCCCATGACGCCGGGCAGGAGCCGGACGCAGGCGTCGAGCAGGGCGACGGCGGCGACTTCTCCGCCCGAAAGGACGTAGTCGCCGATCGAAATTTCCTCGAAGCTGCGCGCTTCGAACACGCGCTCGTCGACGCCCTCGAAGCGGCCGCAGAGAATGACCGCGCCGGGTCCCTGGGCCAGTGCTTCGACCCGCTCCTGGGTGAGCGGAACGCCGCGCGGGCTCATCGCCAGGCGCGGGCGCGGATCGCCCGCGGGCGCCTGCGCATCGATGGCGCGGGCCAGCACGTCGGGCCGCATGACCATGCCGGGACCGCCACCGGCCGGGGTGTCGTCGACCGAACGGTGCCGGTCGGTCGCATACGCGCGGATGTCGACGGCATCGAGCGTCCACAGACCGGCCGCCAGCGCTTTGCCCGCCAGGCTGAAACCGAGCGGCCCCGGAAACATGTCGGGGAAGATGGTGAGAATGCTCGCGCGCCACATGATGATCGATCCGCCGGACCTAGAGCATGATCCCGAAAAGTGGATACCGGTTTTCGGACAAGATCATGCTCCAACAAAAGGCTAGGTCGCGTCTCCGCGCTTTCCCGGCGGCGTCGCCGGCAGCGCCACGGTGATACGTCGGCCTGCAATGTCGACGCCCGGCACACAGGCCTCGTTGAACGGCAACATGATGGTCGTCCCGCCGGCCGGCGGCCGCAGCTCGAGAATATCGCCGGCGCCGAAGTCATGGACCGCGACGATGGTTCCGACCTCCGTCCCGTCCGCCGTCATCGCCGGCAGCCCGATCAGATCGGCATGATAGAACTCATCGGCGGAGGGCGGCGGCAGGCGCTCGCGCGGCACGAACAGCTTGAGATTGGTCAGCCGTTCCGCCGCATCGCGATCGCTGACGCCGCGAAACCGCGCGACCAGATGCGTTTTGGCCGGCCGCACCGTCTCGATCTCGAGGCTGGCGCCGCCGTCCTCCCGCTCCAGCAAGCCGTAGTCCTTCACCGCCATCGGATCGGCGGTGAACGATTTGAGCTTGACCTCGCCGCGAATACCGTGGGCGCCACCGATCTGCGCGATGCAGATGCGCTCGGACACGTCAGGCTACCGGGCGAAGGCGGGCATCAGCTCGCCGGCGCTTCAGCCGCCTTCGCTTCAGCCGCCTTGGCGGCGGCCGCGGCCTTGGCCGCGGCTGCGGCCTTCTCGGCCTCCTCGGCGCGCGCTTTGCGTTCCTTGCGCGGGACCGCGCGCTCCGGATTGCTGCGCTTTTCCCGCTTCATCACGCCCGCTTCATCGAGAAAGCGCAGCACCCGGTCGGTCGGCAGCGCGCCCTTGGCAAGCCAAGCCTTGACCTTCTCGAAATCGAGCTTGAGGCGCTCGGTCTTGTCCTTCGGCAACAGCGGATTGAAATGGCCGAGCCGCTCGATGAAGCGGCCGTCGCGCGGCGAGCGGCTGTCGGCGATCACGATATGATAAACCGGCCGTTTCTTCGTGCCGGCGCGGGCGAGACGGATTTTCAGGGACATTATTGCAGTTCCTTTCGGTTGTTCGACAATTCCAATGTTGATCCGTCATCCCGGGTGGAATGACCGGTGCATGTCACTTCTTCTTTCCCAATCCTGGAAATCCACCCAGTCCCGGCGGCCTGCCGCCGAGACCCGGGAGCAGCGGACCGCTCGGAGTTTTCGGCGCCAGGCCCGGCATCGTGGGCGGCAGTCCCGGAATGCCGGGTGACCCTTGCGGCATGCCGGGCAATCCGCCCGGCATGCGTTCCGCCAGCTGCTGCATCTGCTCCGGGCTCGGCATGCCGCCGCCGAGGCCGAGCATATTGGCGAGCCCCGCCATCGGCCCGCGCTTGCGGCCGCCCATGGCCTTCATCATGTCCGCCATGGTGCGGTGCATCTTGAGCATGCGGTTGACGTCCTCGACCTTGGTGCCGGAGCCGGCGGCGATGCGTTTCTTGCGGCTCGCCTTGAGCACGTCAGGGCTTTTGCGCTCCCGCGGCGTCATCGAGTTGATGATCGCCAGCTGACGCTTGAGCAGGCGCTCATCGAGATTCGCCGACGCCAGTTGATTCTTCATTTTCGCGATGCCGGGGAGCATGCCCATGAGCCCGGCCATGCCGCCCATCTGCTGCATCTGCGCGAGTTGCTCACGCAAGTCCGAGAGATCGAAGGCGCCCTTGCGCATCCGCTCGGCGACGCGCGCGGCCTTTTCGGCATCGATCGTCGCCGCCGCCTTCTCGACCAGCGTGATGATGTCGCCCATGCCGAGGATACGGTCGGCAATGCGCGCGGGATAAAAGTCCTCGAGCGCATCCATCTTCTCGCCGGTGCCGATGAGCTTGATCGGCTTGCCGGTCACCGCGCGCATGGACAGCGCGGCGCCGCCGCGGCCGTCGCCGTCGACGCGGGTGAGCACGATGCCGGTGAGACCGACGCGCTCGTTGAAGGCGTGCGCGAGGTTGACCGCGTCCTGGCCGGTGAGCGCGTCGGCGACCAGCAGCACCTCGTGCGGGTTGGCGGCGCGCTTGACCTCGGCCGCTTCCGCCATCATCGCTTCGTCGAGCGTGGTGCGTCCGGCGGTGTCGAGGATAACCGCGTCGTAGCCGCCGAGCCGGGCCGCCTGCAACGCGCGTTGCGCGATCTGCGCCGGCTGCTGGCCGGCGACGATCGGCAATGTATCGACATTGACCTGCTGGCCGAGCACGGCGAGCTGTTCCATCGCCGCCGGACGACGCACGTCGAGGGAGGCCATGAGCACCTTGCGGCGCCCCTGCTCGGTCAACCGTTTGGCGAGCTTGGCGCTGGTGGTGGTCTTGCCCGAACCCTGCAGGCCGACCATCATGATCGGCACCGGCGCCGGGGCGTTGAGATCGACCGGCTCGCTGCGCGCCCCGAGCGTCTCGATCAACTGATCGTGCACGATCTTCACGACCATCTGGCCCGGCGTCACCGATTTGATGACCTCGATGCCGACGGCATGGCTTTTGACCTTGTCGACGAAGGCGCGCACCACGTCGAGGGCGACGTCGGCCTCGAGCAGCGCCCGGCGCACTTCGCGCAGCGCCGCATCGACGTCGGCCTCGGTCAGCGCCCCGCGCCGCGTCAGGCGGTCGAGAATGCCGCTGAGCCGTTCCGACAGCGAGTCGAACATCGCTTCCTGCCTTCTCCGTTTGGCCATTGCCGGGTTTGAGCCGGCAAATCCATCACCTCGCGAGACGATGGATCCCGGGCCGAGCCCGGGATGACGCGATTGGTTCCGCCTGCCCGCGCGAGAACCGCCAAACACCTTTGCGCCCGAGGGCGCATCGCGCTGTCGGACGGTGGCCTCCGGTGCCATGGACCGGTCGGCGGGCTGCATTCGGCTCTTTGCGAGAGCGCGCGGAACGTATGGATGCGGCTCCCCGAAGTCAAGAACCGCAGGCATTTTGCCCCTCCCCGCGTCCTCGGGGGTGCTTACCGGCCGAGCCGTCTTCCGTTACTGTCGGGACAAGCCGACATCACGATCGGCCGGGAGGATACGTGCATGAAATCCATCGGCTCGATACTGCTCGCCCTTGCCTTGTTCGGCACGTCCAACGGCCCGTCGTGGGCGCAAGAGCAGGCGCAGGATTACCCCAACCGTCAGGTCAATTTCATTGTGCCGTTTGCTCCCGGCGGCGGCACCGACATCCTGGGCCGGCTGGTGGGTCAAAAGCTCTCTGAACGCTTCGGCAAGCCGTTCGTGGTCGAGAACCGGCCCGGCGCCGGCACCGTGACGGCAGCGGTCCAGGTCGCGAGAAGCACGCCCGACGGCTACACCATCATGATGGCGACCAGCGGGACGCTGGCGATGAATCCCACCCTGTACAAGAAGCTGCCGTACGATCCAGGGAAGGATCTGATTTTGGCGGCGCTCATCTGCAACGTGCCGTTCGTGCTGGTGGTGAACCCGTCGCTCCCGGTTCATTCGGTCGCCGACCTCGTCAAGCTCGCGAAGGAGCAGCCGTTGAGCTACGGCTCCGGCGGCGCGGGCGCGTTCCATCACCTGATGGGCGAGCTGTTCAAGATCGCGATGGGCGTTCCGATGACTCACGTGCCGTACAAGGGCACGCTGCCGGCGCTCAACGACGTCATCGCCGGTCACATCCAGCTGATGTTCAGCGATCTCGCGCCGGCCTATCCGCTGATCCAGGCCGGCAAGGTGCGCGCGCTCGGCGTGACGACCGCGCAACGCGCGCCCGCGGCGCCCGAGCTTCCCCCGCTCGCCGAAGTGGGTGTGCCGGGCTTCGACTGGGCGGCCTGGCAATCAGTGGCGGTGCCAGGCGATACCCCCAAGGACATCATCGCCAAGCTCAACGGCGCGGTGAACGCGGCGGTCGCCGAGCCCGAGGTCACCAAGCAGCTGGTCGGCCTTCAGTTCATTCCCGTCGGCAAGGGTTCGCCCGAGGAGCTCGCGCGCTTCATGGCATCGGAGACCGCGCGCTGGGCCACGGTCCTGCAAAAAGCCGGCGTGGCCGGATCGGAGTAGGTCGCACATCCGGGCCGGAACGCCGGCCGCGTCGGTGCAGCCGGTTCTAATTCGCCTGCATCACCCGCTTGGCGACCGGCGTCCATTTCGCGATCTCGCCGGCCACGAACTGCGTGAACTCCTCCGGGCTCATGGCATGCGTCTCGATGGAGTCGCGATCGAGGCGTTTGCGCACCTCCGGCCGCTCCAGCATCGTCGCGACGGTCGCGTTGAGCCGCTGCGTGATGTCCTTCGGCAGGCCAGCCGGTCCCGACAAGGCGAACCACGATACCGCGGTGAGATCGTCGTAACCGAGATCCTTGAACGTCGGCAGGTCGGGAAATTCGGCGAGCCGGGCGCGCGAGGAGACCACGATCGGAACGACCTTGCCGGCGCGGATCTGCCCCAGCGCCGAGGTCCAGGTCATGGTGCCGAGGTTCACGTTGCCGCTGACGAGATCCATCATCCCCTGCGAGGCGCCCTTGGTCATGATCGGCTGCAGCTTGATGCCGGCCTTCTGCGCGAAGAATTCCGCCAGCAGTTGCCCGAGCGTGCCGGAACCGGGCGAGACGTAGTCGATCGCCTGGCCGCGCCGGCCAAGCGCGACGAGCTCCGCAAGCGAGCGCACGCCGAGCGCCGGGTTCACGACGAACACATTCGGCGGCCCGCCGACATAGGCGATATGGGTGAAGTCCTTGAGCGGATCAAAACCGGGATTGGGATTCACCACCGGCGCGATCACGTGATAGGCGGTGCTCGAGGTGGTGAGCGTGTAGCCGTCGGGCGCCGCTTGCGCCGTGGCCGCGGTGCCGATCAGCCCGCCGGCGCCGGCGCGATTCTCCACGAAGCAGCGCTCGTGCAAGGTCTCGCTGAACTGCTCGCACAGCAGGCGCGCGAACATGTCGGCGGCCCCGCCGGGCGTCGACGGCGCGATGATGCGGATCGGTCGCGTCGGCCAGTCGGCGGCGCGCGCCGCGACCGCCTGGATGCAGACGACGCCTGACATGAGCGCGACAGCAAGACGCTTCATCTGACCCTCGACGGTGTCCTTTGCGCGGGTAATCGTGACCCGGATGATGCGGGCTTTGCCGAACGCTCGCAAGCAGCGACGATGTCTCACATCACGCCCATCGTGTCGACCGTGCACCATGTGATATGGAACTCGCAAACAAAGCAGAACAAGTTCCACGCGGGAGAGGAACAACCATGACGGTCGCGCGCGCTCTATCCTTGTCGCTCGCGGTTGCGCTGTGCGGCGCCGCCGCGCTCGCGGCTGCTCCCGCCCGGGGCCAGGACTACCCGGCGCGACCGATCAAGATCATCGTGCCGCTCGCGGCGGGCGGCCTTGCCGATACGCTCGCCCGCATCGTCTCGCAACGGTTGGCCGAGGCATCCGGCCAGGCGGTCGTGGTCGAAAACCGCCCCGGCGGCGCCGGAGCGGTCGGCGCCGAAGCCGCGGCCCGAGCGCCGGCCGACGGCTATACGCTGCTCATGGGCGGCCTGAGCACGAATGCGGTGCTCGCGCATCTGACGCGGCTCGCCTTCGATCCCGCCAAGGATCTCGTCCCGATCATCCACGTCGCGACCTTTCCCAATGTGCTGGTCGTGAATCCCGGCCTGCCGGTCAAATCGGTGCGCGAGCTGGTGGCTTATGCCCGGGCCAATCCCGGCAAGCTGAGCTACGCCTCGCAGGGCAACGCCGCGTCCGGACACCTGGTCGGCGAGCAGTTCAAGCAGACCGCCGGCATCGCGATGGTTCATGTCCCCTATCGCGGCGCCGCGCCGGCGATCCAGGATCTGATCGCCGGCCATGTCCAGGTCATGTTCGACAGCGTCACCCTGCAGATGCCGCTGATCAAGGAGGGCAGGACGCGCGCGCTCGCGGTGCTCACTGCGCAACGGCTCGAGTCGCTTCCCGACGTTCCGACCATGGGCGAGAGCGGCTTCGGACAGATGCAGAGCGGCACCTGGTTCGGCCTGTTCGCCCCGGCCGGAACGCCGGCCGAAGTCATCGCGTGGGCCAACCGGGAAACCAGGACCGCGTTTGCCGCCGAGCCGGTGCGTGAGCGCTACCTTTCGCTCGGCGCGTCGCTGCCGCTGGGGAGCCCGGACGAATTCGCGCTCCACATCGCCGCGGAGCGGCAGAAATGGGGCGAGGTGATCCGTCAGGCCAACATCCGGCTGGAGTGAGGACCGCCACGGATCGGAACGGTCCCGGGTCTGCAGCGCACCGTTTCGCCATAGCCCGCGAAGACGGGCGTGAACGCCCTTGAAGGCTTCGCGCTGCGCCGCGCCCGGGACATGGCAGGCCATGCCCGAGGCCCGTTGCCGGCACGTTTGATTTCCGCTTAGGTACCGACGCCGATGTTGACCGCATCGGCGTCTTTTTGCCGGGGGCCCGCGCATGGATGCGGATTTGCTGACCGAGCCCGATGACAAGATCGAGCTCAAGGGTTCGGGCATCATCGCGGCGATCAAGTCGAGCGGCATCGAGTTCATCCTGTCGGTGCCCGACATCGTGACCAGCGGCGGCCTGTTGCGGCCGATCGCGCGCGACCCGGAATTGAAGCTGATCCGCGTCTGCAAGGAAGACGAGTGCATCGGCATCGCTTCGGGCCTCTCCTACTGCGACAAGCGCGCCCTGACGTTGATCCAGTACACGGGCTTTCTCGATTCCATCAACGCCATCCGCGGCATCGCCGTCGAGTACGGCCAGCCGATCTGCATGATGATCGGGCTGCTCGGGCACGACCCCTACACCACCCCGCGCAATTCGCCGCGCTACGGCGTGCGCATCATCGAGCCCATCCTCGACGCCATGGGCATCCCGCACCACCTCGTCAACGAGGAGGCCGACGTGGCGAAGATTCGCCCGGCGATCGAGGATGCCTATGCCGGCTCGCATCCGGTTGCGCTGTTGATCGGCCGGAGGCCTTCGGCATCATGATGAAGCGAGACGAGTGTTTCCGGGTGCTTGCGCGCCACGTGACCGATGAGGTCGTGGTGTCGACCTACAGTTCGGCCGTGGACTGGCTCAACCTTGGGGAGCGCACGCTCAACTACTTTTCCGTCGGTGCGATGGGGCTCGACTCCTCCCATGCGCTGGGGCTGGCGCTTGGACGCCCGAACAAGCGCATCATCTGCCTGCAAGGCGACGGCAGCCTGTTGATGAATCTCGGGTGCCTCGTGACCATTGCCGCGGCCGCGCCGAAGAACCTCGTCCATATCGTGGTCCAGAACGGCACCTACGAGGCCAACGGCGGACATCCGATCCCGAACACCGAGGTCGAGTTCGCCGCCATGGCGCGCGCGGCCGGCTACGCCCACGTGCACGACTTTTCGCAACTTGCCAATTTCGAGCAGCAGGCCGCCCATGTCCTCAAGCAGGACGGCCCGGTCTTCGCGACGCTGCATGTGGAGCCCACGAAGCCGCTCACCTACGACTATCCGAACCTGTACGATCCGGCGCGCCGCAAGGCGATCAAGGCGGCGCTGCAGCCCGAGAGTTGGCAAAGGCGCACGCTCGATTCCCCGCGATGATCGGCGCCAGCGCGCCTCCCCCGCGCGGGGCGCGGCGAGAGCCGATCGCGCGAGCCTCGCTCCCCAATCCCCGGAGAGACACACCGCACCCGCGACCTCTGCCCACACAACCGAAGCTAGCTCGCCACCGCGGTCGCCCCCTCCGGCACCACCAGGCGATATCCGACCCCGAGCTCGGTCAGCAGGATCCGCGGCTGGGTCGGGTCGATCTCGATCTTCTGCCGGAGCTTGCGCACGAAGATGCGCAGATAATGCGTGTCGTGCAGATGCGGCGAACCCCACACCTCCTTGAGCAGGAACTGGTGGGTGACGACGTTTCCCGCGTGCTGCGCAAGCAGCTGCAGCAGCCGATATTCCTTGGGCGTGAGCATCACGCGCGCGCCGTTGATGGTCACGATGCGCGCGGCCAGATCGATCGCGAGCGGCCCGACCTTGACCACCGGCTCGCCGGTGGAGACGCGCACATGCCGCCGCATGGCGGCGTGCGCCCGCGCCAGCAGCTCCGCCATCCCGAACGGTTTCACCACGTAATCATCGGCGCCGCTCTCCAACAGCCGGACCTTCTCCGCCTCGTTCGAGCGCACCGACAGCACGATGAGCGGAACGCTCGACCATGCCCGCAGGCGCTCGAGCACCTCCGCCCCGTCCATGTCCGGCAAGCCGAGATCGAGAATGACGAGATCGGGCGGCTTGAGCGTCGCCCAGCGCAGCGCATCGCCGCCGGTCTCGGCGTCCTGCACGGTGAAGCCGTCGAGTTCGAGCCCGGCCCTGCAGAAAGCGGCGGATCTGCACCTCGTCATCGACGACGAGAACGACGGGATTGACTTCAGTCATCGGGACCGACCTCGGGTTGGCTCGCAGGTGTTGCGAAGGGCAGAAGGATCGACACCGCGGCGCCGTGATCGGCGCCGAGGCTCACGGCCTGGATCTTGCCGCCATTGGCGGTGACGAAGGCTTTGGCGATCCACAGGCCCAGGCCCGAGCCCGAGGTCGTGGCCGCGTGGCGGGCGCCGCGGAAAAACCGCTCGCCGATTTGCGCGCTCTCCTCCGCCGTCAGCCCGACGCCCTGGTCCCGCACCGACAGCACGACGTCACGGCCGTTGCGCTTGGCGGCGATGGTGATGGGCGAACCCGTAGGCGAATACTTTGCCGCGTTGTCGACGATCTGCACGAATGCCTGCTCGACCAGGACGGCATCGACATAGATGAGCGGCAGATTCGAGTCCATATCGAGCGACACGTTGTGGCCGGAGAGCCGGCGGCGGCGGCGCTCGAGCGCGGAGTTGACGATGTCCTGGGGCTCGATCCATTCCTGCCGCGGCCGGATCTGCTCGCGGCTGATGCGGGTGGCATCGAGCAGATTCTGGATGTCGTTGTTGAGGCGCTCCGCCTCGTCGCGCACGACCCCGGCGAGCGCCGTCAGCCGCTCGTCCTTCGCGATCACCGGGGATTTGCTCAACACCGTCGCGGCGCCGAGGATCGACGCCAGCGGCGTGCGCAATTCATGGGACACCGAGCCGATCAGCGCCTCCCGCAACAACTCGGTCTCGGAACGCATCTTCGCATCGTTGAGCGCGCGCGCAACATCGAGCCGCTCGAGCGTGGCCGCGGCGTCCGACAACACATCGTCGACCCGGTGGCGAATCTCCTCGACCGCCCATGGCGGCACGCTGCCGAGATCGATGGCGATGACGCCGAAGTCGGCGTTTTTCTGCGAAACGCGACGGACCAGCCAGATATCGCCGGCGCCATCGTCCACGGTGGTCGCAAGCGTGCGACCGGCGCGAACCTCGGCAATCGCCGAATGCACGCGCTGCGACAGTCCCTCCTGCTCGGGCTTGACGTCGCGATCGCTGTCGGCGACGGCGCCGAACAGCACCACCTTGCGCTGGACCAGGCTCGCAAGATGCTCCTCGATCGCGAGATAGATGTCGGCCGCCGACGACGCCGCTGCCAGGCGGCGCGAGAAGGCATAGAGATCCCCCATCTCCTTTTCGCTCTTGCGGGCAAGCTCGGTCTGCTTCTTCATGGAGTTGGCGAGGTGGCTCGTCACCACGGCGACCACCATGAACAGCAGCAGATTGAGAATCTCGTTCGGCCGGGCGAGATAGAAGCTGTAGTACGGGGAGAAGAAAAAATATCCCGACCACAGCACGCCCGCGACCGCGGCGACCAGCGCCGGCAGCAGGCCGAGATGCCAGCCCGCGAGCAGCACCGGCAGCAGATAGATGACCGAGCCCCGGCGCACATCGAACGACTGGATCAGCACGTAGGCGACGAGCGTGGTCGCGGCAACCAGCACCAGGGCGATGGCGCTGCCGCGCAGTTCGCGTCGAACCGCTTCCATTCGAACCACGGATCGTCCTCCGACGCCGGATGCCGGCGCGACGGGATGACGGGAGGCGGCAAGGATAGTCCTCCGGGACCGCGCGGTCATCCCTCTCCCATCTTTCCCGGTTAATCCGGCGGTGTGTTTCCGCGTGGGCACGAGCCACGAATCCGGCGCGTAAAGCACGTAAAGAAAGCATAAAGCGAGCATGGATGCGCTCGCTGCTGCCCACGCGCGCTGCGTCGCGCTCACCTTTGTTCGAAACAAGGCCGGAACTCGGCCCACGCTTTGCCCGTCCTGCGCGGCCGAGCACCGGAGCAAGCCTGGGGCCGCCGTCCTTGTCTATTTGCGCACGCGCAATATGCTTCTCGGCGGGTGACGGACGAGAACACGACGGCGACCACAATCCAAACCTCCGTCTCCAGCAGCCGTTTGCGTCGCCGCTCATCCGGATTGGGAGGTCGCCATGATCAGCGTCATGACCAGCGTCGATTGGAGCTTGCGCGCCGCAGTCGCTGCCTTTGCGTTCGGGCTGCTGCCGGCAACAGGAGGTAGCGCAATGGCGGGATCGCTCGGCGGACCGTTGCAGCTGCAGGACGAAGGCAGCTTCTTCGTCAACGGACAGCAGACGGCGTCGACCCATCCCGGCACCGCCGTGGGCGGCATTTCGCAGCCCGGCACGATCACCGTCAATCAGATGTACGTGCAGTACCGCATCCCGCAGACCGTGCGCGGACCCGCGATCGTCATGGTGCACGGATCCGGCCATACCGGCGCCACCTACGAGACCACGCCGGACGGACGCGAGGGCTGGGCGACCTATTTCGCGCGCCAGGGCTTCCCGGTTTACGTCGTCGACCACTCCGGCCGCGGGCGCTCGGGCTTCAACCCGACCGCGATCAATCGCGCCCGCGCCGAATCCAATGCCGCCCTGCTGCCCGACCTCCAGATCGCGCCGCGCGAGCGCGCCTGGTACTTCTTCCGCATCGGCGCGACCTATCCGACGCCGTTTCCCGGCTCGCAGTTTCCCGTGGACGCGTTCGACCAGTACACCGCGCAGCTCGTGCCGAACGCGGAGGCGACGTTGCCGGGCGCCGGCGCCAATACCGTGCAGGCGCTCGGCGCGCTGCTCGACAAGATCGGGCCGGCCGTGGTGATGGTGCATTCGCAATCCGGCGCCTATGGCATGGACCTGGTGCGGGCGCGCGCGATCAAGATGCTCGGCTTCATCAACGTCGAGGGCAATTGCGCGCCGGTGACCCCGGAGGAGGTCGTGAAGATCTTCTCCAAGGTTCCGCTGCTCTCGGTCTGGGGCGACAACAGCCAGGGCGCGCCCGGACCGAACGGGGACGAGCGCCGCAACGGGTGCGTCGCCACCGTCAACGCCGTGAAGTCCGCGGGCGGCTCGGCCAAATTCCTGCTGCTGCCGGAGGCCGGGCAGAAGGGCAACAGCCACATGCTGATGATGGACAAGAACAACCTTGCGATCGCCGACCTGATCATCGGCTGGCTCGGCGAGAGCGTCGCCGCGCGCTAGCGCGGTTCCCGTTCGCATTGACTCAGCGCTTACCCGTTCTCTGGCGTCACCCGCGGGCTTGACCCGCGGGTCCATCTTCTTCGCAAGACGCTCTTAGCAGAGGCAGCCGCGCTCTCGTGTCCCGGCCGAGTGCAGAGAGGCGAAGCCGAACGGAACGAGAGCCGGGACCCAGCGCGACGACTCGCGAAGCGCAACAGGGTTGCCGGCCGCGATCCGTCGTGTCGCCCCTAGGTCCCGGGTCTCGCTGCGCTCGCCCGGGACACGAGAGATCGGCGGCGCGGCGAACCCGCGTCGTTCCCGGCAAATCAAGCGGCCGGGCGCCGTTCCCCGATCAGCTCATCGATCGATTGGCGCCCCGCCCTTGTTTCGTCCGGCGGCGTTGGATACATAGCGGCCACCGACCGGGCTTGTTTGCCCTTGCGACCACGGAGAGGTGGCAGAGTGGTCGATCGCGCCGCACTCGAAATGCGGAATACGGGCAACCGTATCGGGGGTTCGAATCCCTCCCTCTCCGCCACTCTTAATCCCATAACATATTGATTATTATTACATATTTTCCGCGCTGTTCTCGTATGCCCTAGCAAGTGCCCCTAGCGCTCCCGGAGCTGGGCCTCCTAACCCCGTTCTGGTGTCTATTTAGCGGTTCGCTGCCAAAACCGCCGTCGATTACTTTTCAGGCCGGGTAATCAATTCGCAGGTCTCCGACCAAATGTGAAGGTTTTCAATGATGATGCAGTTTCTCGAAGTTCAGCCCTCGGTTGAGAACTACTGGCGCGCATTGATACTGTTCGGCCGGAATGTCGCGTCGTACAAATTCGCCCTTGGAAAGGCGCTTCTCGAACTTCGCGCCGCGCCGGGCGACCTCGTCAAGCTGGACGATTTGGCACTGCCGTTCGCTCGAAACATTTGCGAGCACCTTCAAGACGCTCCGAAGCAGGCAACCAGCCAATCCAGCCGATTTCTTGAAGCCTGCCGAAAGCGAAATTCTGGCGAAATCGATGAGCAAGCAATTACGCAGCATGACGACGGCTCTCGGCTTTAATAATGTTATCGATGCCTTCCACCGCCTTGGGCCTGCCGAAATCCCTAGAAAATTCTTCATCGATGAACGCGGCACGAGCAAGGGCATTCGCCTGACTGACGAATTGCGGACACTTGGGGGAGATTATTCACCCGAATGATCTGATGCGCGAAACCGAGGCTCGGTGGCGTCTCGTGGAAACGGCCTGGGGATTAGGAGTAAATCGTTCGCTCATTGCCTTCGATTCGGAAAGCGAGGACTTCTTTGTTCAGTGGCGGGACGGTCGGATCGTCGTCACCTCTGCACGATCTGCGCTGAACGGCTACCAGAAGGGACACTGCTTCTATTGCTTCGCTCCAATTTCAACGGAGGGCGGAAACGATGGAGCGGATGTCGACCACTTCTTCCCATGGGCGGTGCGAGCGCACCTAGTGGGCAACATCAACGGTATCTGGAACCTCGTTCTAGCGTGCAGGGCGTGCAATAGAGGCGAAGGCGGCAAGTTCGACCTCGTGCCGTCGCGGTCGCTCATCGAACGGCTACATAGGCGGAATGAGTTCCTTATCGCCAGCCACCACCCTCTCCGCGAGGCCCTGATGAGACAGACTGGGACATCGACGAACAGGAGCGCGCCGCCTTCCTCCAGAAAAACTACGATGCCGCGGTTACGCATCGGATCGCGTGCTGGAATCCGGTACAGCGTGCAACGGCGGTGTTCTAGTGTCCGTCAATTACTATAACCAGAACGCCGAAACATACTTTGCCGGTACCGTGCAGGCCGATGTTCATGATCTGCGATCAAAATTCCTGATCCACGTCCCGGCCGGTGGAGATATTCTCGATGCCGGGTGCGGGTCTGGACGTGATGCCCTGGCTTTCCACAGAGCCGGTTATCGCGTCACGGCGTTCGATGCTTCGCCAGAGATGTGCCGCATGGCGCGCCAGTACACCAAACTCCCAGTTATCCAGACGACTTTTCAGAAGATGATGTGGCGCGGTGCATTTGATGGAATCTGGGCGTGCGCCAGCCTGCTGCATGTGCCCCGAGTGGAACTACCAGAGGTTCTCCGGCGCTTTGTTCGTGCCCTTCGGCCTAACGGCGCACTTTACGCATCCTTCAAGTATGGTAGCGGCGAATGCATTGCTGATGGACGCCATTTCACTGACATGACGGAAGTCGAGCTTGGGCCATTGCTCCAGTCAGTCGGCCTCAGCTCAGCGGAATGCTGGACAACTGATGATGTGAGACCAGGACGAACAAGTGAACGATGGCTCAATGCGTTGGCACTTAGGCAATAACTTATCTGGAATCTTAGACATACGCCGTTGGCGATCCATCAGATTTCACGCCTATGCCCTCCTTGGGGCTCGGCACCCTGCCTTTCCGCGGCTTGCGCTCCTTCGGCCCGATGGCTGGGCAGCTTCGTCTCTGTGTCGGGAACGGGGAACGCTATTCTGCGCCCCGCGTGATATCATTCGGCGGCGACGTCGTGCACCTTGAACATAAAGGTCCTCAAATACCTGAGCGAGCAACTGAGCCGTCCAAAACATATTGAGGGCTACGTCAACCCACTTGTGGTGCCGTCTCCGTAACCGATGAGAAATTATTAGACAGAGGTTCGGCTCAATGAAGGCCATCGACCGTCCCTTCACCAACATCATCAATGGCACTTCACAATTCGTGATCCCTGTTTTTCAGCGGGATTACACTTGGCAGGCGGAGACGCAATGCGCCCAGCTTTGGCGTGACGTGTTGCGCGCGGCTCGCGCGAGTGGCGAGCATGGTCACTTTCTTGGTTCGATTGTTTATGTTGCCACCGGCGACAGCTTGGCGGGATTTACTCGCTGGCTGCTGATCGACGGCCAGCAGCGGCTTACGACGCTTACGCTGCTCTTGGCCGCGCTGCGGGACCACATCCGCGAGAGCCAATGGAACGGCGGAGAGAACGATCCTACACCGAAACGCATTGAAGCCTATTTCCTCAAGAACGTGCAGGAAGAAGGTGACCGAGAACAGAAGCTGGTACTTCGCCGCCATGACCAAGCGACCCTCTGCGCGCTGCTTGACGGTAAGGAACCGCCTCAAGACGCATCAGAACATATTCGGGAGAACTATAACTATTTCCGTGACGAGCTATTGAGAGCCAATCCCGCCGACGTTTACAGGGGCATTGGACGCCTTGTAATCGTCGATGTTGCGCTTGATCGGCAGACCGATGATCCGCAACTTATTTTTGAAAGCCTGAACTCAACCGGCGTTGATCTGAGCCAGTCTGATCTCATACGCAACTTCATCTTGATGCGTCTTCCCGAGAAGGAACAAACGAACCTGTACGAAACGTACTGGTGCAAGATCGAAGCCCTGTTTGAAGGTTCCGAATGGACGTTCGATGCCTTTGCACGTGATTACGTGGCGCTGAAAACCCAAGCGTCTAAGCAGGAAAAGGCTAGTGAGATTTATTACGCATTCCGTGAGTTTTTCCCCATCTTGAAAGAGCAGGGTGGCAGCCTTGAAGCGGGATTAGCGGATATGTTGCGGCATGCCCGGCACTACGCCGCCTTTAGCTTGGGTCGTGGAGTTACTGGTGAACGTGCTCGCGCTCTGGCTAAAATCCGTCACCTTGTCGATGTTCCGGCCATCCTGATCATGCGGCTATTTGAATGCCGCGACCAAGTAGGATCACTCACCGACAGCGAATTTCTTGAGGCTCTCGCGCTGATCGAGAGCTACGTGCTGCGCCGCGCGATTTGCGGCTATCAGACGAGAGGCTACTGGCAGATATTCGCATCACTCGCTTACGACACCGGCGATGAACGGCCCTTCGAGGATTTCAAGGTAACGCTGGCGCGACAGCACGAGAATTATCGATTTCCCACCGATGTCGAGTTCGAGCGCGCCTTAAAAGAGGGGGACCTATACGGCTTGCGTGTCTGCCGCCACTTGCTTGAAGGGTTAGAGAACTTCGGAACCAAAGAGCCAACGGACACCAGCAGCTATTCGATTGAACATATCATGCCGCAGAACGACCGCCTGCGGACAGAATGGCGAAAGATGCTGGGAGATAACTGGAAAGACGTGCAGAAGACTTGGCTCCATCGGCTCGGAAATCTAACCCTCACAGGCTACAACACCAAGTATTCTGACCGTTCTTTTGATGAAAAGAAGACCATTACCGGCGGGTTCTCTGATAGCTCCGTGAGGCTGAACAAGTTTGTGCGAGATCAACCAGTGTGGACGGACAAGGAAATGAGTCTTCGCACAGATGCCCTCGCAGCGCGTGCAATTTCCGCTTGGCGCGCGTTATCCGTCGATCAGTCGCTAATTGACGCCGCCAGTCACCTTGAAAAGCGCAAGCTGGCGGAGCGACAAGATTTGGGCAAGGTCAAGATGAGTGCCGAGGCAAGGGCGCTCTTTGAAGAACTACGGACGCAGGTCAAAGCCCTCGACAGCGATGTTTTGGAATTGGCTGAGCCCAATTCCGTCAGCTATCACGGCCCAGCATTTTTTCTCGAAGTCCTCCCGCGGCGCAAGAAGCTGACCTTGCTGCTCGCGCTTGATTTCAACGAAGTCGATGATCCTTCGGGGTTCGCAAAAGATGCAACTGAAAAGAAATTTTTCGTCCATGCGCGTCATGAGGGCGGCGTGTCGCTGAGCGTTTGGAATGCCAGCGATGTCGAAAGCGCGCTCCCACTCATCCGCCAAGCACATGCCGCTTCAAACGAGTAGTAGCTGATCACGTCACCCGGCGTGCCGGGGCGCGGGACTGACGTCGGAGCTGATCGCCCAACCGGAAAGAGTGTGCGAAGCCAAATCGCGCTTTTTGGACAAGGCCGCGATTGCCCGGAAAGACGATTGTCTCGGCTTCACTCTGGCTCGCCATTCCAAGTTGTTTTCCCGCGCTTTAACATCAAGCATCGGATCGGGCAGATGTTCGGCCCCAAGAGAAAGCGTTGAGACGACGATCATCGTCCCCGCTTGATGAGCAAGTTTCATTTTTCACCGCTTCGGCTTTGACTTCGACTACCTTCGTTTCTTCAGGCGCGTCGTACACGATACGAGCACGAGCGGCGTAGTCTTTGCGCCCGATTTCAATGCCAGCTTTAATGGCTTCTCTGACTGCCTCTTTAATGTTGTAGATCATGCTGCCTGGTGATCCGGGCGGTCCATTTCCTATGAAAGTTCGGCCCGGCGGCACGATCCGACGTACTGCCTCATCGATGTGCATTTCGATGGTTTTCATTTGCTCTCTCCCCTGTTGGCATCGCCATGGCTTTGCTGTCGGATCGTTGCTTTTTGCGTTCTCTATTCGGTGAGATCAAATTCGTATACATTGCGCAGAAGTCGGCGCTCGCGTCGCGGCGATGCGTGATACACGGTTACGATTAGACCATTGGCGATCACCAATCGCTTTCCTTGGAGGCGCCTAAGGCGATCAAGAAAGCCCTTTAGCTCCTTTTCTACGCGCTGATAGTCCTGCCTGCGAACCAGATAGCCGTCGCTAACTTCCGTTCCGACGAGAATGATTAGCTCAGCATCCGCAAGGCTAACGCCGCGTTGAGCGATCCGCATGCGTGCATGCTCGGTAGGCACAAGGGCAGTCATGTTGATGCCCTCCTGCTTTCGAGTAGCCGGTCAAGATCAGCTAGCTCGTCGGCGAGGTGTTTGCGGTACTCCGCAGCTTTTTCGCGTACCCATTCCGCTCGTTCCTTCGCCTTGTCGGGGGAACGGATTTCCTTCGGCATCTCGTTCAGCGCTACCAGTCCGCGAAGTATTTCGTCGGCTCTATCATGATCGCCACCGACAAGCTCGGTCGCTTCCTCGGGGCATACACGGTAGTTTGGGCTCCCGTCGCCTGACCAACCTTCGAATTTCGCAACACGGCCGATATCGGTGGCGAGGTTGCGGAGGAACATCGCGAACGGGTTTTCGGTCTCAAAATTGTGATGGAAAGCGGGGTCGAGAAAGTTGGCCCTCCGGCAGAACCAAGCGCCGAACAAGTCTCGACGCTCGATTAACTCATGTTCTGCTGCGATCTTTTCCTCGGAATAAGTGAAATTTGGAACCGGGAAGTGGCGAATCTCACGCTCAAGATTTCGCGCGTTTTCGCACGCACGTTCGACCTCGCTGACCCGCTCCCGACGTCGACGCAAGCTTTCTTCGGCGGCGCAAGCAAACAGGAACGGCGCAAGTTCTACGATCCGCGACGGCTCCACCCGGTAGCGCCGTGCCACCAAATTCAGGGCATTGCGGGAGGCGGTACCGACCCGGACATTAAGTTGCGACTTAGAATCTAGAGCACTGCTCTCTGACGAAATGTCTGGTGCCGGGCTGTCGCCGGTTAACACCGCAGGATCGACGCCCAGTGCATGGGCGAGTTGTCTGATCGTGCGGCTGCGAGTCTTAAGCCGCTCGCCTCGTTCAAGGCGCGAGATCGTCTGTTTGTTGATCTTTGGCTGATTCTCAATCTTGGTCTTCTCAGCCAATTGCTCTTGCGACAAACTTTTCGCTTTTCGCAACCGCTGGAGGACGACGGGGTCTACTCTGGTCATAGGCTAAACCTCCAATATTCAAGATAATGCGCCTTGGCCCAAGCATCGGCGTCAGTCCGCAAGATTACGGTCTTTTTGCCGAGCTTCTTCGCAGAGATGCGCCCGCGGTGGATTTCGTCGTAGAATGTCTGCTTGCAGATGCCGTAGCGCGCGCAGAACTCGCGCACTGAAAAGGCTTCTCGATTGTCCATTGATCGCCTCATCGTCTGGCCGTTGACTGTTGTGGCCAACAGCGTTTGATGGGCAACCTAGATAGAACAGGACGCTAATAGATGGGATCGTAAAAAGTGGGGTGTTTATTCACGGATCGTAGCCGCGGTGCCGCCGGATCGCCTCATCAACGTCTTCTGGCGTATCAGCGTCAAAAAAAGCGCGTATTTGCTTGCTTACGGGCTTAGCGAGCTTGTTCTCCTTGTAGATTGTGTCGATTGTTGATGGGGAAAGCCTCCAATGCGTGGCCGTCCGATACTTCGCGGCTTTTCTCCTCAGTCCCGCGCCGATATAGGCTTCGATCGTACCCATGATCCATAGATGCTTGTGTGGCGTCGCTGGCCGGCCCCGGTCGCGTTGCGGCGCTGCCAACAGCCGCTCCGCCTCCAGTCGATCCTCGGCCAGCATGGTGGCGACCACCTCATCTTCGCTAACACGCGCCAAAGTCTTGGGCGTTATGTTGGCTATTGCGCAGCCCATTCGCAGAAACTGATTGTATTCGGACTCGTCTGCATCCCCGTCGGGGCCATACACCCTGCAAGCCCAAGCAAGCAGGATTTTTGCCTTCTCCAAGTCCGCCAATTTCTTTTTATGGCACTCATTTTCGCATTCACCGCGCATGCGCGCAGCATCGATACTCTCGTCATTCGAGCGTGAAGCCTTGCTGAGCATGGGGCACCGTCATCACCGTCCCGAGAGGTAGTTGGCGCAGGGCAAGCATCCCGACGGTGAAGGGATGCGACGGCTGGCCGGCCGGCCCCGCGCCTTGGAGATTCTATACCAGGGACTGACCCGACCCTTAGCCCCCGTTACCGCTACTTGGTGCCTCATTACCCTCGCTCTACACGACGGCGCTTGCGGCGCCGTCCGCGAAAGGGCGAAGCACCGCCCCGACCTGTACATGCGTCCACCTGCCGCCTCGCGCCGTGGGAACGTTGCGCTCGTTGAGCTTTGCGGCGATGGCATTGAGGCTCGCGGCGCCGGCCTTCTCGATCTCTCGGATGATCGGCAGCACGTTGGCCGCAAACCGCCTCGCGTTCGCCTTCAGCGCCGCCGTGCCGCGTTTTGCCGCCTCGTCCAGCCTCGGATTGCCTAGACGCGTTCCGCGCGCCCTGGCGGCCTTCAAAGCGGCTTTGGTGCGCTCCGAGATCATCTCCCGTTCGTGCTGCGCCACCGCGGCCAGGATATGCACTGTGAGTTTGTTTGCGTGCGGGTTATCGACCGCCACAAACTCGACGCCGGACTCCATCAGCGTGGCGATGAATGCCAAGTTGCGGCTGAGCCGGTCCAGCTTGGCGATGACCAGCTTGGCTTTCTGCCGCCGGCAGGCGTCGAGCGCCTTGGCCAATTGTGGTCGATCGGACCGCTTGCCGCTTTCGACCTCGGTGAATTCGGCAACCAGCGACCATCGCCCGCCGTCCAGGAAGTCGAGGACCGACTTGCGCTGCGCATCGAGGCCGAGGCCCGATTTCCCCTGCCGATCGGTGCTGACACGGAAATACGCGACGAACTTGCCGTAATGCGCCGGTGACATGTTCCTCCCCCCGTTGTAGAAACAGTCTATACCGACGTTTGGATTATTTCAAGTCACATGCGAAACGAACATTATCGAATTAATTAATCCCCCAATTGGGGGAGGGCGGGACATGCATCATTGCGGTAGAAATACCATCGCGATAGCGCGCGGCTCAAATCACTCTCGCGGCCCGCGCTTGGCGGACAGTGTCTCGGATTTTTTGAGGGTGCCTCCTGCCTCTCATTTCGATTTGGGCGCGACGGTCGTGCAATTGGCACCCGAGAGCAAATGTTTGGCACGAAATAACAAATCCCCGGACGCGATCAAAGCGACCAAAAAAGGCGAGCACCGAGCCAAGCGAGACCCGTCCCTCTGTTCCGCTCGGACCGATCGAGGGCAAAACGATGATGATTGAATTAGCCGTTGAATTTACCAGAAGTTTCGGCGCTCCCGAAATGGCGCAAACGATGGAGGGAGTGAAAGGACTGATTGCTTTCGGAGTGATTGCAAGCGTCCTCATTGGCGCTGCTTTGGGACTGACCATCCTGTTGTTTCGACAAACATCGAGCGCAAGTTTTGCCAGCGCGAATCGCGATAGCGGACCACAGGCACGGGGATGGGAAGTGGGCGAACATTCCGGCAACGCCCTCGCGCGCGTGAACGAGACGGCAGCGCTTGCGGCAGTCGCGGCGGCGCTTGAGGCCCCCGCGCGTCCCTCGGGAGGTCTCGCCGGGTTTGGACGAATAGCTCCCGGTGGCGGGGGAGGTGGCGGGCCAGAACCTCGTCGTCCGCCCATTTTTCCGGTCACCCTATTTGCGGTGACTATTGTCCTCGCCGTGGTGGGTGGAGCCCTTTATTGGCATCACACATCGTCCGCTCCGCCCGCCGCTCCGCTCGCCGCCGCGCCTCACACATCGTCCGCTCCGCCCGCCGCTCCGCTCGCCGCCGCGCCTCACACATCAAAGGGGTCAGAATTCGAGGGAGTCTACAGCCAACTCGGCATGCAACCTTTGCCCTCGAATGTGGAGCGTCAGCAACCGGTTCAAAATCGACTTGCTCAGCTAAGTCGTGAACCATGCTATACGGACGCGGTAGTCGGTCTTGGACGAGCTTTGCTCGATGCAGGGTACCCCCGAGAGGCTGCTATTAGCCTGCGCACCTTCGTGAAACGCTGCGGTAGCGCTTCCAAAGTTTTGCCGCTTGCCTATTCCGCACTTGAGAAGCTCAACGATTTTTCCGCCACTCTCGAAGTGGCAAATGAACTAGTCGAGGCGCTCCCGGCGAACGGGACAGTTCGCTATTGGCGTGCCTTGGCGTATGACCGCACTGGCCAGTTTTCCCTGGCAATGGTTGATTATATGAACACCGTACAGCTTTTGGAACCTCAGAAAACCATCTTCCTTGATGTATTCCTCAAATGGTCCCGGGGCTACGCAGCCCTTGGTCAATTTGTGAGGCCATTAGCCCTATTGAAATGTACGTCTCACTGGACCCCGCAAATAGGCGAACGCCGCAAATCACCAAAATCATCAGCGATTACGCCGAACAAGGGAATTGTGACAAGCGC